>NZ_JBXAIT010000001.1:463263-1858670 GCF_058796495.1 Variovorax sp. GW823-FHT04B03 | reverse complement strand
CGGCGTTGCCCGCGCTTGCAAGGCTTCAGCCTTGCTGCGCACGGGCGCCTTGCAGCCAGCCCCTTGGCCAGCCAACGCGACGCTAGAAATAGTGTGAACAGGCCCTAACCCCTTCAGGCGCCCACGGGCACCTTGTCGAGGAAACCCGTCACCGCGCGCAGCTTGCCTGCGTCGACCTGTGCGAAGTCGGTGCCCTGGATCAGGTCGTCGGCGCCGCTCGGGCCCAGGGTCCACGAGAAGCGCAGGTTGTCGCCGTGCGCCTCGGCCTTGCCCAGCAGGTGGAAGCGAAAGCCCGGGTAGCGCTGGTGCACCGCGCCGACCAGCGCGCTGATCTGCTCGTGGCCGCTGGCCTGCGCCATCGGGTCGACATAGCGGGCGTCGGCGGTCCAGCCGGCGTCGATAAGCGCGGCGCGGCGCGCGGCGTCGGTCTCGTTCCAGACGGCGATGTAGCCCGTGGCGATGGCATGGGCGTCGTGGGCGGCGGTGTTCATGGCGACTGTTCCTTTCGAGGGTTCGACCCGCAACAGCGCGGGGTGAAGGAATGGTCGCGGGGCACGCGCCGCGCGTCGATGACGTGGCAGGTTATGCCGGCGCGTCCATCGCCGCGTTCGCATCGAGCGGAAACACCGGCCGGCGCACCTGGCTGAACGGGAACAGGCTGTAGTCGGAGCTGGTCACGCCGGGGCTGTCGCACTCCACCAGCGCCGCCGACAGCGGCTCGAACACCGGCCGGCAGTACATGCGCGACTTCAGCAGCAGGAAGCGCTCCTTGCGCGGGTCGAGCCCGGCGCACTCGAACACGCCGATGTCCCACGGCTCCTGCGTGCGCTCGGTGACGACGATGCGCGCCGCGCCGATGTCGAACAGCACGGTGCGGCCCATGCTGCTGCGCTGGCCGGTGTAGGTGGGGCCGGTGATCACGTACTCCCCGTCGCTGATGGTTCGCACCATGCCGGTCAGCCGCACCGGCGTTTTCTTCAGCCCGATACCTTCCAGCGACACCTTGTTGCCCAGCGCCACCGTCACCTCGGCGCCCTCGCCTGCCGCGACCAGCGCGGCCACCGCCTCGGGGTCGCACAGCGGCCCGACGCCGATGCCGTCCAGGCCCTGCGCCAGCGCCTCCTGCAGCACGTCCATGGTGTCGCAGCTGCCGCCCGACATGCAGTTGTCGCCATGGTCGAGCAGCAGCACCGGGCGCGTCGCGCCGCCCGCGATGAGCTTCGCGCGCGCGACCGATGCAGCCAGCGGTTCGCTGCGGTAGATGAAGGCCTCGCGCTCGGCCCACATCTGCGCCGCGATGCGGTCGGCCGTGGCCTGTGCGCGCGCGGGCGATTGGGCATCGACCACGATCACGCTCATGCACGGCGCCGTGATGTCCGACAGCGAGAAGCCCGCCAGGATCGACACCGCCAGCGACTCGGATTCCTCCGCCGCGCGCGCCGCCTCGATGGCCCGCTGCATCGCACCGGTGAACGAGGCGCTGCGCAGCGTGTGCGCCATGAGCGGCAGCTGGCGCCAGCGCATGTGCGGCTGGCTGCGCCCGGCCAGCAGGTCGAACAGCAGGCGGCCGGCGTGCTCGCCGGTCTCGTACATGTCGACGTGCGGGTAGGTCTTGAAGCCGACGATCACGTCGGCGTTGTCCACCATCGCGGGCGTCACGTTGGCATGCAGGTCCAACGCCACGCCGATGGGCACGCCGGGCGCCGCGGCGCGCAGGCGCACCAGCAGGTCGCCTTCGCCGTCGGTGCTGTTCTGCGCCACCATCGCGCCGTGCAGGTCGAGCAGGATCGCATCGCAGCCCGGCGCCGCATCGACGATGCACTGCGTGAGCGTGGTGTAGGCCTGCGCATCGACCGGCCCGCTCGGGTTGGCCGAGGCCGACACCGGCGTGACGAGCTGCGCGCCCGCCGCTTCGGCCAGGTCGATGAAGGCCGACATCGCGGTGCGCATGCCCTTGTTGTCGGTGTAGGCCTGTGCGCCGAAGGTCGGGCCGTCGGGCCCGAAGGCCGCGAGCGGCGTGGGCACGGGCGAGAAGGTGTTGGTCTCGTGGTTGAGACGTGCGATCAGGACTTTCATTGGGCAAACTTTCCGGCGCTGCCCAGCATGGTGATGTCGCCGAAGCTGGAGCCGTTGCGGTTGTCGGGACGGAACGCGACCGTGAAGCCATTCAGGTTCATGGGCGGCGAGTTCTCGATGCTGCGGCGCAGCGATTCGGTGGTGATCGGCCCCTTCACGCGCTGCAGCGATTCCGCAAAGGCCTTGGCCGTGATGTAGCCCTCCAGCCCCAGGTAGGAGCCTTCGCCTTCGCTGCCCGCGGCCTTCCGCGCGCGCTGGTATTCGTCGACGATGGGAAAGCGTGTCTTCCAGAACGGCGGCACCACCTGCGACAGCACGATGCCGCGGCTCTTGTCGCCGAGTTCCTTGTACAGAAGGAACGAGCTCGCCACCGAGTTCGTGTAGATCTGCGGATGGATGGGCGCGGCCACCAGCGAGCGGATGATGTTGATCGCCGGCGTGCCGGCCGCGATGACGTACACCGCCTGCGCACCGCTCGCGATGACCTGCTGCGCGATGGCGGGATGGTCCCTTTCCTTCGGATCGAAACGCAGCGACAGCAGGGCCGGCCGCTTGTTCTTCTCGAGCGCGGCCAGCGCGTCCTTCTCGATGCCCTTGCCGTAGGCGTCATCGCTGGAGACGATGGCGATGCGCGTCAGGCCCACGGTCGTCAGGTGGTTCATCACACGCGAGACCTCGTCGGCATACGACTCCCGCACGTGGAAGATCGGCACCTTCGGCCCGCGCAGCACCGCCGCACCGGTCAGCCCGCCGAAGATGAAGCTGTCGTATTTCGCCGCCACCGGCACCATGGCCGCGCCGATGCCCGTGCCCATGGTTCCAAACAGGCAGACGACGCGGTCCGTGCCGAGCAGCTTCTCGGCATTGGCCGCGGCCTTCTCGGGGATGTAGGCGTCGTCGTAGGTGATCATCTTGACGGGCCGGCCACCGACGCCGCCCGCCTTGTTCAACTGGTCGAGGAACAGCGTCTGGCCTTCCATGAACGCGAGGCTGTTCGGCGTGAACGGGCCGGTGAGCACCGCAGACTGGCCGACCAGGATCGGCTCTGCGGCCGCCAGGGCCGCCGTCGACGCCGCGACCATGCCCATCGCCAGCACGCAGTGCAGGCCGATGCGGCGAAGCGCCGCCCTCACGCGGCCACTCCCGCGCTCTGCAGCATCGCCTGCAGCAGCACGTTGCAGCCGGCTTCGAGGTGGTCGGGCTGCGCGTCCTCGATCTCGTTGTGGCTGATGCCGTCCAGGCAGGGCACGAAGATCATCGCCGCGGGGCACACGCGCGCGAGGTACACGGCGTCGTGGCCGGCGCCGCTGATCACGTTCATCCACGTCATGCCCTGGTCCTGCGCGGCCTCGCGCACGGCCGTCACCAGTGCGGGCGTGAACGGCTGCGGCGGGAAGTACACGACCTGCTCGGCCGTCGCCTCGACCTTGCCTTTCGTGGCGATGCGCTGCACAGCTTCTTTCAGTGCCGCGTTCATGGCCGACAGCACCACGTCGTCAGCCGCGCGCAGGTCGACGCTGAGCTTCACGCGGCCCGGGATCACGTTGCGCGAGTTCGGGTAGTTGTCGATCCAGCCGACCGTGCCGCGCCCGTGCGGCGCATGCGCGAGCGCGATGCGGTTCACCTCGACCACGAGTTCGGCGGCGGCCAGCAGCGCATCTTTTCGCAGCTCCATCGGCGTGGGGCCGGCGTGCGCTTCCATGCCCTGCACCACCACGTCGTACCAGCGCTGGCCCAGCGCGCCCTCGACCACGCCGATGACGCGTTCGTTGGCTTCGAGCACCGGGCCCTGCTCGATGTGCGCCTCGAAGTAGGCACCGACCGGCGACGCCGCCGCCGAAGCGGGCACGGCGCCCGCATAGCCGATGGCCGACAGCGCCTCGGCCACGCTCACGCCTTCGGTGTCGCGCTGCGCGAGCGCGTGGTCCAGCGTGAAGGCACCGGCGAACACGCCCGAACCCATCATCACGGGCACGAAGCGCGAGCCTTCCTCGTTGGTCCACACCGCCACCTCGACCGGTGCTTCGGTGGCGATGCCGGCGTCGTTCAGGCTGCGGATCACTTCAAGCCCCGCGAGCACGCCGTAGTTGCCGTCGAACTTGCCGCCCGTGGGCTGCGTGTCGATGTGGCTGCCGGTGGTGATGGGCGGCAGCGCGTTGTTGCGGCCGGCGCGGCGCGCGAAGATGTTGCCGATGGCGTCCACGCGCACCTCGCAGCCGGCCTCGCGGGCCCAGCGCGTGAAGAGGTCGCGGCCCTGGCGGTCCAGGTCGGTGAGCGCGATGCGGCACACGCCGCCCTTCTCGGTGGCGCCGAGCTGCGCGAGCTCCATCAGCGAGTCCCAGAGGCGTTGGCCGTTCACGCGCAGGGCGCGCACGTCGGGCGCGGCGGAAAGTTCGTTCGTTGTGTTCATGGTTTTTGCGACGAATGAGTGGCGGGGTCAGGCGAGCCCGACGCCGAGGTATCTGTCTTTCACGTCGTGATCGGCCATGAAGGCGGCGTTGCCAGCCTCGTGCACGATCACGCCCTGCTCCACGATGTAGTGGCGGTCGGCCAGCTGCACGCAGACCTCCAGGTTCTGCTCGACCAGCAGGATGGCCACGCCCGCGGCCTTGATGGTCTTGAGCTGCGCGACGATCTCTTCCACGATCACCGGCGCCAGGCCTTCCACGGGCTCGTCGAGGATCAGCAGGCGCGGGTGGTTCATGAGCGCGCGGCCGATGGCCAGCATCTGCTGCTCGCCGCCCGACAGCTGCCCGCCGCCGTTGCGCCGGCGCTCCTTCAGGCGTGGAAAGATGCGGTAGATGTCGGCCAGCTGCCAGGGCGAATCGCGCCGCAGGCCGAGCAGCAGGTTCTCTTCCACCGTGAGCAGCTTGAAGATGCCGCGGTGCTCGGGCACGAGGCACACGCCGCGCGTGGCGATGCGGTGCGGCGGCTGGCCCGCGATGTCCGCGCCCTGGAAGCGCACGCGCCCTTTCGTGGGCGTGACGGCGCCGGCAATGCTCTTGAGCGTGGTCGACTTGCCCGCGCCGTTGCGGCCCAGCAGCGTGACCAGTTCGGCCTCGCCCACCGTGAGCGACACGCCCTGCAGCACATGGCTCTTGCCGTAGTGCGCGTGCAGGCCTTCGACTTCGAGGATGTTCTTCGCGCCGCTCATGCCTTGCCTCCGGTGATCATGTTGCCCAGGTACGCCGTGCGCACGCGCGCGTCCGAGCGGATGTCGCCCGGCAGCCCCTCGGCCAGCACGCGGCCCAGCTGCATGACGGTCACGGTGTCGGAGATGTCCATCACGATGTTCATGTTGTGCTCGATCAGCACCACGGTGTGCGCGTCGCGCAGGCCGCGAATGAGCTGCTTCATGTCGTCGAGGTCGTCGATGCCCATGCCCGAGGTCGGCTCGTCCAGGAAGATGGCCTTGGGCTTGGCCGCCAGTGCCATGCCCACTTCGAGGCGGCGCTGCTGGCCGTGCGAGAGCACGCTGGCGGGCGTGTCGGCCAGCCTTTCGAGGCCGACACGCGCGAGCACCTCGGCCACCGTGTCGGCACAGGCGCGCTCGCCGATGGGTGCGCGCCAGCAGTTCATGGCCTGGCGCGGCGCAACGCCCTGCGCCGCCACGCGCAGGTTCTCGCGCACCGACAGGCTGGGGAACAGGCTGGTCACCTGGAACGAGCGCGCCATGCCGCGCTGCACGCGCTGGTGGTCGGGCTCGCGCGTCACGTCGTGGCCGTCGAACAGGATGCGCCCGCCCGTGGTGGTGCCGGTGCCCGTGAGCATGTGAAAAAGCGTGGTCTTGCCCGCGCCGTTGGGCCCGATCACCGAGTGCACGGTGTTGCGCCTGATCTTCAGGTCGACGCCGCCGAGCGCGGCGAACTTGCCGTAGTGCTTGGTGACGCCGATGGCTTCGATGAGGATGTCGCTCATGCCTGCTCTCCTTGCACGGCCGGCGCCTTGGCCTCGGCCGCCGTCTTGCGGAACACCCGTCGCCAGGCGCTTTCGCCCAGACCCCAGAGGCCGCGTTGCATGCCGATGCTCACGCCGATCAGCAGCAGGCCCAGCAGCAGCAGCCAGCGCGGCCACAGGGTGGAGAGCCAGTCGGCCAGCAGCACGTAGAAGGCCGAGCCCAGCACCGAGGCGAACAGGTTGCCGGTGCCGCCGATCACGGTGATGACCAGGATCATCTCGCTCGTGTGGTACTCGGCGTTGGACAGCGGCGCGATGCCGGTCATCATCGCGTGCAGGCCGCCGGCCAGGCCCGTGACGGCGCCCGAGATCACGAAGGCCAGCAGCTTGAAGCGCTTCAGGTCATAGCCCACGGCAGCGGCACGGTCCTCGTTGTCGCGGATGGCCAGCAGCGTGCGCCCGAAGACCGAGTCGGTCACCTTGAGCAGCAGCGCGAACGCGGCCAAGAAGATCACCGCCACGAAGGCGTAGTACTTCCACGGCGTGTCCATGAAGGCCGGGCGCGGCACGTCGAGCAGGCCGTTGTCGCCGCCCGTGAGCCCCGAGGCCGTGTAGGCGATGAAATAGAACATCTGCGCGAAGGCCAGCGTGAGCATCACGAAGTAGGTGCCGCGCTGGCGGATGGCGACCCAGCCGACCACCGCTGCGCCCAGCGCGCCCATGCCGATGGCGGCGAGCAAGGCGAGCGGCATCGGCAGTTGCAGCCGCGTGAGCAGGATCGCGATGGTGTAGCTGCCCAGCCCGAAGAAGATGCCCTGGCCGAACGAGAGCAACCCCGTGTAGCCCAGCAGCAGGTTGCAGCCCAGGGCCGCGAGCGCGTAGATGAGCACTTCGCTCGCGAGCGAGCCCGAGCGCATGAACAGCGGCAACGCGAGCGCGACGATCAGCGCCAGCAGGAAGGTGTATTTCTTTGGCATGGCGCGTTCATCCTCTGCGGCCGAGCAGGCCATGCGGGCGCAGCAGCAGCACGGCGCCCATCGCGATGTAGATCATCAGGCTCGCCCCCGGCGGCCAGATGGTGCTCATGAGGCTTTGCACGATGCCGATCAGCACGCCGCCGACCAGCGCCCCGCTGAAGCTGCCGAGCCCGCCGATCACCACGACCACGAAGGCCACGCCCAGCGCCTCGACGCCCATGAAGGGCTCGGCCCCGCGAATGGGCGCAGCCAGCACACCGGCCAGCGCCGCCGTGGCCGCGCCGAGCGCGAACACCAGGCTGAACACGCGGAACACGTTGATGCCCAGCAGCGAGACCATCTCGGTCGATTCGCTGCCCGCGCGCACCGCACTGCCCAGGCGCGTGCCTTCGAGCACCCACCACAGCCCCACCGCGAGCACGGCGGTGAAGCCGATCACGAAGAGCCGGTACTTCGGGTAGATGAAGCTGCCCCACATCACCACGCCCTGCAGCAGGTCGGGCGTGGGCACGCTGTTGCCCAGCGGGCCCCAGAACACGATGACGATCTCCTGCACCGCGAGCGCCAGGCCCACGGTCACGAGGATGTGGAACTCGTGCGCCTTGGCGTACACGCGGCGCAGCAGCAGCTTCTCGGCCAGCCAGCCGAGCGCGCCGACGAACAGCGGCACCAGCACGAGCGCGGCCCAGAAGTTGAGCCCCCACTGCATGGCCTGGAAGCACAGGTAGGCGCCCAGCAGGTAGAAAGCGCCGTGCGCGAAGTTCACGAAGCGCAGCAGGCCGAACACGATGGACAAGCCAACGGCCAGCAGGAAATACAGCATGCCGATGCCGATTCCGTTGATGGTCTGGAGCAGGTAGACGGACATAGGTGTCGTGGGGGTGGCAAACGTGCAGGCGGCACGCGCCCTGCCCGCGCCTCGAAACGGCGCGGGCGCGGCGCGAAGCCGGGCGGCGTCAGGCCAGCTTGCAGCCGGTCTTGTCGACGGGCAGGAAGGACTTGCCGGAACTGACCACGTCCACGTAGTCGGCCGGGTTGGCCATCTTCGACTTCGCCTTGCCCTTGAGCAGGTAGTAGTCCTTGATGACCTGGTGGTCGGCCTTGCGGATTTCTTCCACGCCCGTGAGGCCGTCGAACTTCATGCCTTCGAGCGCCGCGACCACCGCCTTCGGGTCGACCGTGCCGGCCTTGACGATGCCGTCGATGAGGATCTTGGTGCAGATGTACGAGCCGGCCAGGCTGTAGTTGGGCACGATCTTGAGCTTGTCGGCAGTGCGCTTCACCAGGTCCTTGTTGAGCGGCGTGTCGACCGTGTGCCAGTACTGCGCACCGAAGTAGACGCCGTCGCACAGGTCGGCGCCCAGCTCGTCGAACTGCTCCAGGCCCGAGGCCCAGGCCATGAGGATCGTCATGTTCTTGTGCATGCCGAAGCTCACCGCCTGGCGCAGCGCGGCGGACGACTGCGCGCCGAAGTTCAGCAGCAGCAGCACGTCGGGCTTGGCGGCCATGGCGTTGGTGAGGTAGCCGCTGAACTCCTTGTCGTTGAGCGAGTGGTAGCTGTTGCCCACGTGCTCGATGCCCTTCTCCTGGAAGATGGTCTTGGCCGCGCTCAGCAGGCCGTCGCCGAACACGTACTGCGGCGTGATCGTGTACCAGCGCTTGGCCTTGGGCATGGACGCGATCAGCGGGCGCACCGTCTGCTCGATCGCACCGAAGGTGGGCACCGACCAGCGGAAGGTGGCGGGGTTGCAGTCCTTGCCGGTGATTTCGTCGGCGCCCGCGGTGGTGATGAACAGGCCGCCAGCCTTCTCGGCCTCCTTGCCCATGGCCAGCGCCTCGGAAGACAGGATGCCGCCGACGAAGAACTTCGCGCCCTGCTGCTGCGAGGCCTCCTGCACCTTGCGCACGGCCGTGGCCGGCTTGCCCTCGGTATCGAGCACCGTGTAGGCCAGCGGCCGGTTCAGCACCTTGCCGTACTGCTCGATCGCCAGCTTGGTGCCCAGGTCGGCGAACTTGCCGTTGGCCGCGAAGGCACCCGACATGGGCACCGGTGCACCGAATCGGATCGCGTCGGTGGCCTGGGCGAAGACCGAGCGGCTCATCAGGAGCGAAGCCGGGGCGGCCGACAGGGCGGCCAGCTGAAGGAGTTGTCTGCGTTGCATGGGGTTCTCCGGTCGTGGTGTGGGAAGTGGGGAAGAAAACACAGTGCCTGCGATCGCCGGCAATTTAAGCGGATAAATAGGATTAATATGTTGGTAAAAACCCGTTAGCAAGCCCCGTGCCCAAACCCAACCCGACCCTGCCGATGACGCCGTTAAGATCGCGCGCTGTTGCGCATCCCGCGCATCTCCCGATGTGCATGGATGGAGCGTTTTGATGAGAGTGGGGCACAACCCTCCGAAGCGGCAAAAGCTCTCGGACGTCATCGTCGAAGACGTCAAGCGATGGATCGTTGCCGAGCGCAAGCAGCCCGGCGACCGGCTACCGAACGAGAAGGAACTGATCGAGCTCTTCGGCTATTCGAAGAGCACGGTGCGCGAGGCGCTGAAGGCGCTCGAGGTGCGCGGGCTGATCTCGATCCGCACCGGCCCCGGAGGCGGCGCGTACCTGCAGCAGGTGTCGGTCGACCATGCGTCGGAGCCGCTGCGCAACTTCCTGCACTTTCATCACCTGGACGGCCACCACATCTACCAGCTGCGCAAGGCGCTGGAGCCCGAACTGGCCGTGAGCGTGGTCGGGCGTCTCACGCCCGAACAGTTCGCGCGGCTCGAAGAGAACGTGCGCCTGTGCACCGTCGAGCCGACCAACGAAGACGAATTGCGTACGCAGCGCGAGGCCGAGCTGGCCTTTCACACGATGCTGGCCGAGGCCTGCCCCAACCCGGTGCTGTCCTTCATGTGCCGCTTTCTCAACGACCTGCTGCGCGACCTCGTCGTCTACAAGAAGGCGCTGGACCACCACCACTTCGGCGAGACCAATGTGGACTACCACACGCAGCTGCTGGCGGCCTACCGCAAGGAAGATGCGGACGAGGTGCGGCGGTTGATGGTGGAGCACATGGTGGATGCGGAGCACCACATGCATGAGATGGAAGCGCACATCGGGGCGAAGCATTTGTTGCTGCCCAGCGGACAGCGATAGCACCACAAAGGTCTAGAAGACCTTGCGGAACCGCTCGGCCCTGCCGAAGCGCACGGCGACAGTGCCATTCGCCTCGAATCCGCATCGAAGGTAGAACGACCCGGCGTGTGGATTGCCGGTGACGTGGAGTGCCGACGCACCCTGGCGCCGGGAAAGCTCGACACAATGCGCGACCAATGCCTTGCCGATGCCGCGACGCCATGCCTCGGGCTCGACGAACAATCCATCGAGTTCGGCGCTGCCGTCATCGTTGGGCAGCACGACAGCGAATCCCGCCGTCACGCCATGGATCTCTGCCACGAACACCCGGCCATCGACGATCTGGGCCAGAGGCAGTTCGATGGCGTCCGGGTCGGACTGAATCGCCTCGCGATCGCCAGGGTTCGCGAGCGATGCGCGCCGCTGCAAGTCTTCGAGTGCCCGGTGTTCCGACGCAAGTGCAGGGCGAATACGCAGTGGTGTTTCGGTCATCTGGGGTGGTTTCAGTGCCTTCAGATCTTCGCACCGCCATGCGCCTGCTCCAGGCACGCCTGAAACGCCAGCACCGCCCGCGAAGGCTTCGGCGACCGCCGCAGCAGGCTCACGAACCGGCACGCATAGTTGAAGCGCGCCGGCAGCACCGCCTTCATCAGCCCGCGCTGCTCGAACACCTGCGCGTAGTGGTCGGGCAGAAAGCCCAGGAAGCGCCCTGACAGGATCAGCGTCGCAATCGCCTCCTGGTCGAACCCCGTCGCCTTGCGCGACAGCCTTGCCCGGTGACTCAGCTCCATGTTCGGCGAGTGATACCCCAGCCCCGCGAAATGGTGCTCGCCCAGCTTCGACCACGTGAGCTTGCCGTGCGGGCTGTCGAACAGCGGATGCCCCTGGCCGCAGTACAGCAGCATGGTTTCATCAAACAGGTCGGCGTAGACGAGGCTCTTCGAGCTGCGGTGCGCCGGGATGATGCCGATCTGGAAATTGCCCTCCAGCACACCCTGCTCGATGGCGTTGATGGAGCCCACGTGCACCGCCAGGTTCACCTCGGGCGCGATCTCGGTGAAGCGGGCAATGGCCTCGCCGATGCGCGCCTTCGGGTTGGTCGCGGTCTTGTCGAACAGCGCCACGTCGAGCTGCCCGCCCATGCGGTTGTGGATGTCGTCGATGCTGCCGCGAAAGGCATCGACCGAGGCCAGCAGGCGCAGCGTCTCGTCGTACACGCGCTGGCCCTCGGCCGTGAGCGCAAAGCCCGCCCGGCCGCGCCGGCACAGCACGAGGCCCAGGCGCGTTTCCAGGTCTTTCACGTGGCGGCTCACGGTCGAGGTGCCGATGTTCAGCTCCAGTTCGGCCGCCGCCATGCCGCCGCAGTCGACCACGCTCTTGAACACCTTGAGCAGGCGCAGGTCCATGTCGCTGAGCTGCCCCAGCACGGCGCGGTTGCGGGTGCCCTGGGCAGCGGTTTCGTCGGCGGGCGAGGCCTTGGCCTTTACTTGCATGGATCGTCAAGTGAACATTGATATTGCGCCATTCTCCACACTGAAGGCGTTGCGAACAATCGGCGCATCCCTTCACCCCCGGAGCCCGCCTTGCGCGGGATGCGCCATGACCCTCGCCACACCCGCCATCGAACCCACGCCCACCGCGCGCACCGACGCCGCCTGGCTCGAGGCGCACTGGATGCCCTACACCGGCAACCGCAACTTCAAGGCCGATCCGCGGATCATCGTGGAGGCCAAGGGCGCCTACTTCACCGACAACGACGGTCGCAAGATCTTCGACGGCCTGTCGGGCCTGTGGTGCTCGGGCCTGGGCCACGGCCGCCCCGAGATCACCGAGGCGGTGAGCCGCCAGATCGCCAAGCTCGACTACTCGCCCGCCTTCCAGTTCGGCCACCCGCTCTCGTTCGAACTGGCCAACAAGATCAAGGAACTGACGCCCGCCGGCCTGGACTACGTGTTCTTCACCGGCTCGGGCTCCGAAGCCGCCGACACCTCGCTGAAGATGGCGCGCGCCTACTGGCGCACCAAGGGCCAGGCCGGCAAGACGCGCCTGATCGGCCGCGAGAAGGGCTACCACGGCGTGAACTACGGCGGCATCTCGGTGGGCGGCATCGCGGCCAACCGCAAGCTGTTCGGCCAGGGCGTCGAGGCCGACCACCTGCCGCACACGCAGCTGGCCAGCAATGCCTTCTCGCGCGGCATGCCCGACAGCGGCGCCGAGCTGGCCGACCGCCTGCTCGACCTCATCGCACTGCACGACGCCTCGACCATCGCGGCCGTGATCGTGGAGCCCTTTGCCGGTTCGGCCGGCGTGGTGATTCCGCCCAAGGGCTACCTGAAGCGCCTGCGCGACATCTGCACGGCCAACAACATCCTGCTGATTTTTGACGAAGTGATCACCGGGTTCGGCCGCTGCGGCGCGCTCACGGGCGCCGATGCCTTCGGCGTCACGCCCGACATCATGAACATCGCCAAGCAGGTCACCAACGGCGCGCAGCCGCTGGGCGCCGTGGTGGCCAGCAAGGACATCTACGACACCTTCATGGCCGCCGGCGGTCCCGAGTACATGCTCGAATTCCCGCACGGCTACACCTACGGCGCGCACCCCGTGGCCTGCGCCGCCGGCATCGCCGCGCTCGACGTGCTCCAGAAGGAAGACATGATCGGCCGCGTGCAGACGCTGGCCCCGCACTTCGAGAACGCCGTGCACAGCCTGAAGGGCAGCAAGCACGTGGCCGACATCCGCAACTACGGCCTGGCCGCCGGCATCACCATCGCCGCGCTGCCGGGCGAGCCCGCACGCCGCCCCTACGAGATCGCGATGAACTGCTGGAAGAAGGGCTTCTACGTGCGCTACGGCGGCGACACGATCCAGCTCGCACCGCCCTTCATCGCCGAGAAGGCCGAGATCGACCGCATGGTCAATGCCCTCGCCGACGCTCTGGCCGAAACCAACTGATCCCCTTTCGAGACCTGAAGACATGCAACACGACAAGAACGTCACCGCCACCATCGGCCACTTCATCGACGGCAAGCACGTCGGCGGCGGCAGCCGCGTGCAGCCGGTGTTCGACCCCGCCACCGGCCTGTCGGCCAAGAGCGTGGCGCTCGCCGACAAGCTCACGGTCGAGCAGGCCATCGCTTCGGCGCAGGCCGCCTTCCCGGCCTGGCGCAACACGCCGCCGCTCAAGCGCGCCCGCGTGATGAGCCGCCTGAAGACGCTGCTCGAGGAAAACGCCGACACCATCGCCGCGCTGATCACCGCCGAGCACGGCAAGGTGCTGGCCGACGCGCACGGCGAGCTGCAGCGCGGCATCGAGAACGTCGAGTACGCCAGCTACGTGCCCGAGCTGCTCAAGGGCGAGCACAGCAAGAACGTGGGCCCGTCGATCGACTCGTGGAGCGAGTTCCAGGCCATGGGCGTCGCCGCCGGCATCACGCCGTTCAACTTCCCCGTCATGGTGCCGCTGTGGATGTGGCCGATGGCCGTGGCGTGCGGCAACACCTTCGTGCTCAAGCCTTCGGAGCGCACGCCCTCCTCCACGCTGTTCATGGCCGAACTCGCGCTGCAGGCCGGCCTGCCGCCGGGCGTGCTGAACGTGGTCAACGGCGACAAGGAAGCGGTCGACACGCTGCTGACCGACCGCCGCGTGAAGGCCGTGAGCTTCGTGGGCTCCACGCCCATCGCCGAATACATCTACACCACGGGCACGGCCCACGGCAAGCGCGTGCAGGCGCTGGGTGGCGCCAAGAACCACGCGGTGGTGATGCCCGACGCCGACATCGGCAACGCCGTGAGCGCGCTCATGGGCGCGGCCTACGGCTCGTGCGGCGAGCGCTGCATGGCGATCCCGCTGGTGGTGGCCGTGGGCGACGCCACGGCCGACGCGGTGGTCGAGGGCCTGAAGGTCGAGATCGCCAAGATGAAGGTCGGCCCCGGCACCGACAACGGCAACGACATGGGCCCGCTGGTCACCCAGCCGCACTTCGAGAAGGTCAAGGCCTTCGTCGACGCGGGCGTGGCCGCCGGCGCCAAGCTGGTGGTCGACGGCCGCGGCATCCAGGTCGAAGGCCACGAAGGCGGCTACTACCTGGGCGCCTGCCTGTTCGACCACGTCAAGCCCGGCATGACGATCTACCAGGAAGAAATCTTCGGCCCGGTGCTCGGCGTGGTGCGCGTGAAGACGCTGCAGGAAGCCATGGACCTGATCGATGCGCACGAGTACGGCAACGGCACCTGCATCTTCACGCGCGACGGTGAGGCCGCGCGCTGGTTCAGCGACAACATCCAGGTCGGCATGGTCGGCATCAACGTGCCGCTGCCAGTGCCCGTGGCGTACCACTCGTTCGGCGGCTGGAAGCGTTCGCTGTTCGGCGACCTGCACGCCTACGGCCCCGACGCCGTGCGCTTCTACACCAAGCGCAAGACCGTCACGCAGCGCTGGCCCTCGGCCGGCGTGCGTGAAGGGACGATGTTCTCGTTCCCCTCGAACCGTTGATGCGGTAGCCGCGGGTCAGAAGGTGGGAATGAATCCGCCGTGTCCGAGCAGCCCGCGCAGGCGCGTGCCCTCAAGGCGCAAAGCGCAGCCGTAGCTTGAGCTACGGCGAGCATTTGCAACGCCGAGGGCGCGTGTCTGCGCGGGATGAGCGGGCATGGCGGGTTCGTTCACACCTTCTCAAGCCTTGTCGGCCTTGCCTGCGGCGTTCGCCAGCTTGCTGAGCATGCGGTCCACCAGCCATGGCTGGCGGTCCTCATCCTCAGCGCGTTCCTTGCGGCGGATCGCGTTGCGCACGACGATCGAGCCCACATAGCGCATCGGCTCCGGCGGAAAGTAGCCCAGCGGCCCGTTCGTGATCGGGCTGCGCGTCCATGCGTTGTCCTGGTCGAGCACCAGCGACGACAGGATCTGCCCGCCCATGTAGGTCGGCCCCACCCCGTTGCCCGAGTAGCCGAAGCCGTAGTAGATGTGCGGCGCGCCATCGAGCTTGCCGAAGAACGGAAAGCCCGTCACCGAGCGGTCGGACGGGCCGTTCCAGCTCGCGGTGATCGGCGTGTCGCGCAATGCGGGGAAGAAGGAATGCAGGGCCTGCGTGAGCTCGCCCTCGTAGGGCGAGCGCTCGTCGAACACCTTGGCCATGCGACCGCCCCACGCGAAGGTGTTGCCGCCCTTGCCCAGCATGATGCGGCCGTCGACCGTGCTGCGGTAGTAGTACACGAAGGTGCGCGAGTCGAGCACCGACACGCCGTCGGTCAGGCCGATCTGCTGCAACAGCTCGGGGCAGCGCTCGGTGATGATCATGTCGCTCGACACGATGGCGATGGTCCGCTCGAACTGCGGGAAGCGGCTGGCCATCCACGCGTTCATCGCCAGCACCAGTTTCTTCGCGCGCACGCGCCCGGTGGGCGTGTGCACCAGCACGGGCTGGTCGGTGCTGAAGTCGAGCATGGGCGTGCGCTCGTGGATGCGGATGCCCATGGCCAGCGCCACGCGCCGCAGCCCGCGCACCAGCTTGCCCGGGTGCACGGTGGCGGCGATCGGCGAGTACACGCCGGCCAGGTTGCGCGCCGAGCCCGAGCGCCGCGCCACCTCGTCGGGCGGCAGCGCGTGGTACGAGTGGATGCCGCGCGCCTCCAGCGCCTGCATCATCGGATCGAGCGTGCCGATCTGCGCCTGCGAGGTCGCGGTGTAGAGCGTGCCGTCGCGCCGAAGTTCGGCGTCGATGCCGTGCGCCGCGCAGAAGTCGGCGATGTGCCCCACCGCCGCTTCCGACGCCTTCACGAGGCGCACCGCCTCGTCTTCGCCGAACAGCCGCCGCAGCGTCAAAAACTTGGCCGACCAGGTGAGCAGGCAACCGCCGTTGCGCCCGCTCGCGCCGGCGCCGCACAGGTCGCTTTCGAGAATGACGATGTCCAGCGCGGGCGCCTGCAGCTTGGCCTGGATGGCCGTCCACAGGCCGGTGAAGCCGCCGCCGACGATGCAGACGTCGGCGGTGGTTTCACCTTGCAGCGCCGGTGCCAGATCGCCGTCGTTGAAGAGCGCTTGTTCGATCCAGAAGGGGCGCATCCGTGTGCCTTAAGCGGTGGTGAGGGCTTGCCGGTGTTCGGCGGAACTGATCTCGAGGTGGCGCACGAAGTGCGCGAGGCCGGGCATGTCGGCATCGGCCAGCTTGGCCGTGTCGTCCCACTGCCGCAGGCGCACCGCGTCCATCGCATGCGGCAGCGTCTCGAAAGCCTTGGCCTGTGCCTCGTCGAAGACGCCGCCCTGCAGTTGCAGGCTGCGCTTCGAGTCGGGCGACAGCGCCTCCAGGTAGCCCGGCACGCGCGCGCACAGGAAGCGCTTGGCGTCCACATGCAACCGGATCGGTTCCAGCGTGGCCGGGCCGAACAGCGCGCGCAGGAACGGCAGGCAGCGGTACTGGTGCAGGTCGTCCAGCCCCTGCTGCGTCGGCGTGCCGCCGAAGTCGTGCAGCAGGTGGCCCAGGTCATGCAGCAGGGCGGCGGCGATCAGCGCGCTGTCCGCCCCCTCCTGCTCGGCCAGGTGCGCGGACTGCAGCGCGTGCTCCAGCTGCGTGACCGGCTCGCCGTCGTACTGCGCATGGCCCTTGGTCTCGAAGAGGCCGACGATGTCGGGGATGCTGAGGCTCATGGTTACCAGGGCAGCGAGTAGGTCTTGGTGTTGGTGAAGCTCTTCATGGCTTCGAGCACGCCTTCCTTGTAGCCCAGGCCCGAGTCCTTGATGCCGCCGAAGGGCGTGAGCTCCAGGCGGTAGCCGGGCACTTCGCGCACGTTGACGCTGCCCACGTTCAGCTCGCGGATGAAGCGCGTGATGTAGTCCAGGCGGTTGGTGCAGATCGAGGACGACAAACCGTAGGCCGTGCCGTTGGAGATGCGGATCGCCTCGTCGATGTTCCTGAAGCGGATCACCGGCGACACGGGGCCGAAGGTCTCGTGCTTGGCAACGGTCATCTCGGGATCGACGTGGTCGAGCACGGTGGGCGAGTACAGCGCGCCGCGGCGTTCGTTGCCGTACAGGAGCTTGGCGCCTGCGGCGATGGCTTCGTTGACCACGGCCTCGAACTGCTTCGCAGCTGCCTCGTCGATCACGGTGCCCATGTCGGTGTCGGGGTCCATCGGGTCGCCGTATTTCAGTGCGCGGGTCTTCTCGACCAGCAGTTCGACGAAGCGATCTGCGACCGACTCGTGCACCAGCATGCGTTTGACTGCGGTGCAGCGCTGCCCCGAGTTCTTGTACGACCCATTGGCAGCCAGCGTCGCCGCCTCCTCGATGTCCGCGTCTTCCATCACGATGATCGGGTCGTTGCCGCCCAGCTCCAGGATCTGGCGCTTGTAGGTGGCCTTGCCCGCGATGTACTTGCCGATGGGCACGCCACCCGTGAAGGTGACGAGGTCGACATCGGCATTGGTCAGCAGCTCGTCGGCGATCTCCTTGGGGTCGCCCGTGAGCACCGACAGCATCTGCGGCGGCAGGCCCGCCTCGTACAGGATGTCGGCCAGCAAGAAGGCCGTGAGCGGCGTCTTCTCGCTGGGTTTCAGAACGATGCGGTTGTTGGTCGCAATGGCCGGTGCCACCTTGTGGATCACCTGGTTCAGCGGATGGTTGAACGGCGTGATGGCGGTGATGGCGCCCAAGAGCGGCTCGCGCATCGTGTAGACCTTGCGGCTCTTGCCGTGGTGCGTGAGGTCGCAGGAGAACACCTGGCCGTCGTCCACCAGCGCCTGGTTGGCGGCGAACAGCAGCACGTCGGAGGCGCGGCCCACTTCGTACAGCGAGTCCTTGCGCGACAGGCCCGACTCGAGCGTGATGGTGCGCGACATCTCGTCCAGGCGCGAGGCGATGATCTCGCCGGCGCGCATGAGAATCTTGTAGCGCTCGTAGCGCGTGAGCGTGGGCTTGTAGTCGCGGGCGATGCGCAGGGCATGGCGCACGTCGTCCAGCGTGGCCTTGGGCACGGTGGCGATCACCTCGCCGGTGTACGGGTAGGTGACCTCGATGGTGCGGTCGCGATGGACTTTCTCGCCGGCGATGCGCAAGGCTTCGCGGTGGACGGTGCCTGGCTTCAGGATGGCTTGGCTCATGGGTGCTTGCTCCGTGTGGCTTCAGCGTGCGTGGTTCAGGGCGAGGTCGAGCGCATCGAAGTTGCGCAGCCGGCGGCCGGGGGCAATGCCTTCGACCGGGCGGTTGCAGATCAGCGGCACCTTCTGCTCGGACACGCCGCCGTGCGAACGCAGCGGCACTTCGAGGGCCGACAGGTCGTGGCGACTGGCGGCGGTGCCGATGACGGTGCTCTGTTCGCTCACCACCACGATGTCGCCGATGCGGTCCGGCGGCAGCTCGAAGCGCTTGGCGGCTTCGGCGCGCGAGAGCACGAGCTCCATGCCCGGGATGCCCTTGATGCGTTCGATCCAGCCCGGCACGCTGGCTTCATCGGGCGCGTACACGGTGGCGAAAGAACCGAGCGCGCCGTGGTGCACGACGTAAGGGTCGGTGATCGGCAGGATCACGCGGGCCTTTTCAGCGCCGTACCAGCCGTCGAGCACGTCCTGCAGATAGATCACGTTGGGCGAGCCGTCCGCGCCGTGCTTGTCGTTCATGCCGTGGTCGGCCGTGAGCACGATGGTGGCGCCCAGCGCATCGAGTTGCGCGAGATAGCCGTCCATCATTTGATAGAACGCGTTGGCGGCGGGGCTGCCCGGCGCGGCCTTGTGCTGCACGTAGTCGGTGGTCGACAGGTACATGAGGTCAGGGCGCTGTGACTCCATCAGCTTCACGCCGGCGGCAAACACGAACTCCGAGAGCTCCGCGCTGTACACCGAAGGCACCGGCATGCCGACCATGTCGAGCACGTTGTCGATGCCGTTTTCTTCCATCGTCACCTGGTCCGACTTCTCGGACGAGAAGCAGATGCCCTTCATCTTGTGGCCCAGCAGCTTGCGCAGCTTGTCCTTGGCCGTGACCACCGCGAGCTTGGCGCCCGCATCGGCAAACGCAGCCAGCACCGTGCCGGCGCGCAGGTACTTGGGGTCGTTCATCATCACTTCCTGGCCCAGCTCGCGGTCGAAGAAGTAGTTGCCACAGATGCCGTGCACGGCCGGCGGCGCGCCGGTCACGATCGACAGGTTGTTGGGGTTGGTGAACGAGGGCACGACGCAATCGGCGAGCAGGTCGGCACCGTCCTTGCGCATGCGGGCGATGTAGGGCGCCACGCCGGCTTCGATGGCCGCGTCGAGGTAGGCCGGCTCGCAGCCGTCCACGCACACGACCACGATCGGACGCGCCATCCAGCGATAGCTCCTGGCATTGACTTCAAGTGTCTCCGGTGTCATTTCAGACTTCCTTTTGGGGTGGGTGGTTCGGGGTAGCGGTGGTGTTGCTCGAAGTGGCCGCATCGGCGTCGATGCGGCCGAAGGCCTTGTGCATGCGTGCGCGGCTGCCGGCCACGTGTTCGCGCAGTGCGCGCCCGGCCGTGTCGGGGTTGCCGCTGGCGATGGCGTCGACGATGTGGCTGTGCTCGTCGGCCGAGACCCGCAGGCCGCCGCCGCTGTCGAGCGCGCGCATTCTGAAAAGGTGCAGCTCCTTGACGAGCCGCTTGTAGGTTTCGGTGAGCTTCTTGCTGCCGGCGGTGTCGAGCAGGATCTCGTGGAACTGCAGGTTGAGCTGCGCGTACTGCTCCACGTCCTGCGCCTGCGCCGCCGAGCGCATGGCGTCGACCATGGCGCGCAGGCGCTCCACCGCGTCGGGCTGGATCGCCAGCGCCACGCGCCGGCCGATGATTTCTTCCAGCGCCTCGCGCAGCTCGTAGATCTCGTCGGCTTCCTCGAACGCGATCTCGCGCACGAAGACGCCGCGGTTCTTCTCGTTGCGCACGAGGCCCGCTTCTTCCAGGGCACGCAACGCCTCGCGGATCGGGCCGCGGCTGGTGTTGAAGCGCTGCGAGAGCTCGCTCTCGTTGATGCGGCTGCCCACGGGGAGCTCGCCCGTCATGATCAAACGCTCGATTTCTTCCTGCATCAGCATCGGCAGCGAGCTGGACTGGAGGAACGCGAGGGCGGCGGAGTGATTGCTGGTGACCATGGGGCGTATTTTCCCGAAGGATCGTCAACTGTCAACAATTTTTTATTGACAGTCATCAATCAGCAACCTACATTGCAAACACCGGATGGCGTTGCCCACCCTCGCGCCGGCGCCAGCCCTCACCCTTCTTCAGTGACAGCCAGCCTTTCAGGAGAAACAGATGACGATGAAACAAAGCACGCGCCGTCTCACGGCCGCCCTGTGTGTTGCGGCCCTCGGCCTCGTGTCCGGCAGTGCGTGGGCGCAAAAGACGCCGCTCCTGGTCTACACGGCGCTCGAGACCGACGCCATGAAGCTCTACAAGGACGCGTTCGAGAAGGCCAACCCCGACATCGAGGTGAAGTGGGTGCGCGACTCCACCGGCATCGTCACCGCCAAGCTGCTGGCCGAAAAAGCCAACCCGCAGGCCGACGTGGTGGCCGGCCTGGCCGCCAGCAGCCTGGCGCTGCTGCAGCAGGAAGGCATGCTGCTGCCTTATGAGCCCAAGGGCTTCAAGGAGCTGAACCCCGCGTACTCCGACGCCGCGCGCCCGCCCGCCTGGGTCGGCATGGACGTGTGGGCCGCCACCATCTGCTTCAACACGGTCGAGGCCAAGAAGCTCGGCCTGCCCAAGCCCGAGAGCTGGAAGGACCTGACCAAGCCCGTCTACAAGGGCACGATCTCGATGCCGCACCCCGCCTCCAGCGGCACCGGCTACCTCGACGTGTCGTACTGGCTGCAGAACATGGGCGACGCCGAAGGCTGGAAGTACATGGACGCGCTGCACCAGAACATCGCGCAGTACGTGCACTCGGGCTCCAAGCCCTGCAAGCAGGCGGGCGCGGGCGAGTTCCCCATCGGCATCTCGTTCGAGTTCCGCGCGCACCAGGTGAAGAAGTCGGGCGCGCCGGTCGACCTGATCTTCCCCAAGGAAGGCCTGGGCTGGGACATCGAGGCCACCAGCCTCATGAAGACCAGCACGAAGCTGGCGCAGGGCAAGCGCTTTGCCGACTGGATGGCGAGCAAGGAAGCCAACCAGATCAGCGCGCGCTGGTGGGCCGTGGTCGCCTACCCGGGCGTGGTCTCCAAGCTGGAAGGCATTCCGGACAACTACGAGAAGCTGCTGGCCAAGAACGACCTGAACTGGGCCGCGAAGAACCGCGAACGCATCCTGGCCGAATGGAGCAAGCGCTACGAAGGCAAGGCCGAACCCAAGTAAGCCCGACGGCATCCCCCGGTTTTCAATTCAAGGGTGCCGCCGCAGCTGGTGACGCCCTCCAACGACGAGTGCGAAAAATGGACATGACCGACACCCGCTTCATCGCCAGCCAGTTGACTCCCACCTCGGCCCCGCCCGCGGCCCTCGAGATCGTCGGCGTTCGCAAGGACTTCGAGACCTTCAGCGCGCTGCGCGACGTGCACCTGCGCGTGAACCCGGGCGAGATGCTGTGCTTTCTCGGCCCCTCCGGCTGCGGCAAGACCACGCTGCTGCGCATCATCGCGGGCCTGGAGACGCAGACCGCCGGGCAGATCCTGCAGAACGGCAAGGACGTCTCGTGGCTCTCGCCGGACAAGCGCGACTACGGCATCGTGTTCCAGTCGTACGCGCTCTTTCCCAACCTGTCGATCGCCGAGAACGTGGGCTACGGCCTCGTCAACAGCCGTGCGAAGCGGGGCGAGATCAAGTCGCGTGTCGACGAGCTGCTGAAGCTGGTCGGCCTGCCGACCTCGGGCGCCAAGTACCCGAGCCAGCTCTCGGGCGGCCAGCAACAGCGCGTGGCCTTGGCCCGCGCGCTGGCCACGCGGCCCGGCCTGCTGCTGCTGGACGAGCCGCTGTCGGCGCTCGACGCGCTGGAGCGCATTCGCCTGCGCGGCGAGATCCGCCGGCTGCAGAAGCAGGTCGGCATCACGACCATCATGGTCACGCACGACCAGGAAGAAGCGCTGTCGATGGCCGACCGCATCGTGGTGATGAACCACGGCGTGATCGAGCAGGTCGGCACGCCGATGGAAATCTACGAACAGCCGGCCACGCCCTTCGTCGCCGACTTCGTGGGCAAGGTCAACGTGCTGCGCGCGATGGCGCTGGGCAACCAGCGCTTCCAGGTCGGCGACATGGAACTGCAGTGCGACGCCTGCGACGGCGCCTTCGAGCCCGGCGACGCGGTCAACCTCTACCTGCGGCCCGAAGACCGCGCGGTGGAACACCTGCGCGAGGACACGCCCAACCGCCTGCAGGCCAAGGTCACGAAGGTCGAGTTCCTGGGCGGCCTGTGCATTGCCGAAGTGACGGCCGACGCACTGCACGGCCAGACACTGGGCCTGCATTTCTCGCTGAACCAGCTGCACGACCTGGACATCCGCGAGGGCAACACGATCGACATCGCGCTGCGCGCCAACCGCATCCGCGCCTTTGCCGCGCGCACCGCCAAGCCATGAACACGCTGGCTCATCCCCGCCCTGTGCTCGCCGCACGCCCGGCCTTGCGCTGGAGCCGCGACGAGACCATCGCGCGCGCCATCCTGTTCGTGGTGATGGCGATGCTGTTCGTGTTCCTCATCGCGCCGCTTTTGACCATCCTGGCCCACGCGGTGCAGGACAAGAACGGCCGCTTCGTCGGCCTGGCCCACTTCATCACCTACTTCCAGACGCCGAGCCTGCTGCGCGCGGCCTGGAACTCGGTGTGGGTGTCGGCCGCGGTGGTGATGATCTCGGTGCCCACGGCCTTCGTGTTCGCCTACGCGCTCACGCGCAGCCGCATGCCGGCGCCGCTGAAGGCGGTGTTCCGGCTCATCGCGCTCATTCCGCTGCTCGCGCCCTCGCTGCTGTCGGCCATCTCTTTCGTGCAGTGGTTCGGCAACCAGGGCGCGCTCAAGTTCCTGCTGGGCGGCGCCTCGATCTACGGTGCGCCCGGCATCATCCTGGCCGAGGTCTACAACACCTTTCCGCACGCGCTGATGATCCTGGTCACCGCGCTGTCGCTGGCCGACGGCCGGCTGTACGAGGCGGCCACCGCGCTGCGCACGCGGCCCCTGCGCCAGTTCATGACGATCACCCTGCCCTCGTGCAAGTACGGCCTGATCAGCGCGGCCACCGTGGTCTTCACCTACGTGGTGAGCGACTTCGGCGCGCCCAAGGTCATCGGCGGCAACTTCAACGTGCTGTCGGTCGACGTGTTCAAGCAGGTGGTGGGCCAGCACAACTTCTCCATCGGCGCGGTGGTGGGCATGCTGCTGCTCATTCCGTCGATCATCTCCTTCGTGATCGACTACGTGGTGCGGCGCAAGCTGAAGGCGCAGCTCACGGCGCGCTCGGTGCCCTACACACCCAAGCCGCGCAAGGTGGCCGATGCGCTGCTCACGCTGTTCTGCACCGTGGTCTGCAGCCTGCTGCTGGCCACCATCGGCATGGCGATCTACACCTCGGCGATCTCGCTGTGGCCGTACGACCTGTCGTTCACGCTCAAGCACTACCACTTCGTGCTGGTCGAAAGCGACATGGCCGCCGCCTACGGCAACAGCCTGCTGGTGGCCATGGTCACCGCGGTGGCCGGCTCGCTCATCGTGTTCGTGGGCGCCTACCTGATCGAGAAGACGCGCAACCTGGGCCTCATGCGCAAGGGCATGCACCTGATGGCGGTGCTGTCGATGGCGGTGCCGGGCCTGGTGCTGGGCCTGGGCTACGTGATGTTCTTCAACCATCCGTCCAACCCGCTGAACTTCCTGTACCAGACGATGGCGATCCTGGTCATCTCGATGGTGGTGCACTACTACACCTCGAGCCACCTCACGGCGGTGACGGCGCTCAAGCAGATCGACAACGAGTTCGAGGCCGTGTCGGCGTCGCTGAAGGTGCCGTTCTTCAAGACCTTCCTGCGCGTGACGGTGCCGGTGTGCCTGCCGGCCATCCTGGACATCGGGCGCTACTTCTTCGTGGTGTCGATGGCCAGCCTGTCGTGCGCCATCTTCCTGTACACGCCGGAGACCATCCTCGCGTCGGTCGCGATCATGCACCTGGACGACGCCGGCGACATCGGCCCGGCCGCCGCGCTGGCCAGCCTGATCGTCGTCACCTCGACGCTGGTGTGCATCGCCTACGCACTGCTCACCCGCGTGCTGCTCGCACGCACGCAGGCCTGGCGCAACCTCGGCCGCGGCTGAACGAACCCTTTTACCTCTCGCCCCTCATTCCCTTTCCCTGCCTGGAGACACCATGAGTCAAGCCGCCCACCCCATCCTGCTCACGCCCGGCCCCCTGACCACCTCGGACCGCACCCGCCAAGCGATGCTGCGCGACTGGGGCTCATGGGACGCCGACTTCAACCAGATCACGGCGCGCATCCGCAAGGAAGTGCTCAACATCGTGCACGGCACGGGCACGCACGAATGCGTTCCGTTGCAAGGCAGCGGCACCTTCTCGGTCGAAGCGGCCATCGGCACGATCGTGCCGCGCAACGGCCATGTGCTGGTGCCGAGCAACGGCGCCTACTGCCAACGCCTGGCCAAGATCTGCAAGGTGCTCGGCCGCAAGCTCACCACCATCGACTACACCGAAGAAAAACAGGTCTCGCCCGCCGACGTCGACCGCGCGCTCGCGGCCGACCCCAGCATCACGCACGTCGCGGTGGTGCACTGCGAAACCGGCGCCGGCGTGCTCAACCCGCTGCACGAGATCGCGCTGGTCGTCGCCAAGCATGGGCGCGGCCTGATCATCGATGCGATGAGCTCCTTCGGCGCGCTGGAGATCGACGCGCGCAAGACACCGTTCGATGCCGTGGTCGCCGCCTCGGGCAAGTGCCTCGAAGGCGTGCCGGGCATGGGCTTCGTCATCATCAAGCGCAGCACGCTCGAAAAGTGCGAAGGCAACTGCCACTCGCTGAGCATGGACCTGTACGACCAGTGGGTCTACATGGAGAAGACCACGCAGTGGCGCTTCACGCCGCCCACGCACGTGGTGGCCGCGCTCGACACCGCCATTGCGCAGTACATCGAGGAAGGTGGCCTGCCCGCACGCGGCGGACGCTATGCGCGCAACTGCAAGGCGCTGGTCGACGGCCTCGCCACGCTGGGCTTCCGGCCTTTCCTCGACCCGGCCATCCAGGCGCCGATCATCGTCACCTTCCATGCGCCCGACGATGCCAACTACGACTTCAAGACCTTCTATCAAGAGGTGAAGAAGCGCGGCTACATCCTCTACCCCGGCAAGCTGACACAGGTCGAGACCTTCCGCGTGGGCTGCATGGGGCACTTCGGCGACGCGGGCATCCCGGGCGCGGTGGCGGCCATTGCCGACACGCTGAAAGCCATGGGCATCCGGCAGGTGACGGCGGCCGTCGCGGCCTGAAGCACCTGTGAGCGGACCGGCGCATTGCAGCGCCGGTCCTACAACGCGGGGGTGATGCGCTTCGCATAATGCCCCGCATGACGGTTCTGCGCAGCGACATCCCTGCCCGCCTGGACCGCCTGCCGTGGTCGCGCTGGCACTGGCGCGTGGTGATCGCGCTGGGCGTGGCCTGGATCCTCGACGGCCTCGAGGTCACGCTGGTGGGCTCCATCGGCGCGGTGCTGGAGCGGCCCGACACGCTCGGGCTCACGGCGGCAGAAATCGGCTGGTCGGGCTCGATCTACATCGCGGGCGCGGTGATCGGCGCGCTGGTGTTCGGCCGGCTCACCGACCGGCTCGGGCGCAAGAAGCTCTTCCTGCTCACGCTCGTGGTCTACACGCTCGGCACGCTGGCCACGGCCTTCTCCCCCAACTTCGCCTTCTTCGCGCTGTGCCGCTTCGTCACGGGGCTGGGCATCGGCGGCGAGTACGCGGCCATCAACTCGGCCATCGACGAACTCATTCCGGCGCGTGTGCGCGGGCGCGTCAACCTCGCGATCAATGGCAGCTTCTGGATCGGTGCAGCGCTCGGCGCGGCGCTGAGCCTGGTGCTGCTCGATGCGCGCGTGATCGGCCCCGTGTGGGGCTGGCGCGCGGGCTTCGCGCTGGGGGCGGTGCTGGCGGTGGCGATCCTGCTGGTGCGCCGCCACGTGCCCGAGAGCCCGCGCTGGCTCATCGCGCACGGACGTGCGGACGAAGCCGAGCGCATCGTCGCAAACATTGAGCGCGAAGTCGAAACGCAGCACGGGCCGCTGCCCGCTGCGCAAGGCCACGTCATGTACACCGCCGCGCGCCAGAACAGCCCGCCGATGCGCGAGGTGGCGCGCGTGCTGCTGCGGCGCTACCCGGCGCGCAGCGTGGTGGCGACAGCGCTCATGGTGTCGCAGGCCTTTTTCTACAACGCGATCTTCTTCACCTACGCGCTGGTGCTCACACGCTTCTACGGCGTGGCCGAAGGCCGCGTGGCGCTGTACATCTTTCCGTTCGCGCTGGGCAACGTGCTCGGGCCGCTGCTGCTGGGTCCGCTGTTCGACAGCGTAGGCCGGCGCCGGATGATCGCGCTGACCTATGTGCTGGCCGGCGTGGGCCTGGCGCTCACGGGCTGGGCCTTCATGCAGGGCTGGCTCGACGCGCGCAGCCAGGCGCTGTGCTGGTCGGCGGTGTTCTTTCTTGCGTCGGCCGCGGCCAGCTCGGCCTACCTGACGGTGAGCGAGGTGTTCCCGCTGGAGATGCGCGCCATGGCCATCGCGATCTTCTATGCCATCGGCATGGGCGCGGGCGGCTTCGCGGCGCCGGTGCTGTTCGGGATGCTGATCGAGACCGGCAGCCGCGGCGCGGTGATGGTGGGCTACCTGATCGGCGCCATGCTGGTCATCGTCGCGGGGCTGCTGGCGCTGCGCTACGCGGCCGATGCGGAACGCAAGCCGCTGGAAGAAGTGGCGCCGCCGCTGTCGTCGGAAGCGGGCGGCGAGCGGCCCTGAAGACGGCTACAGCGCGCAGGTGCGGAAGCCGAAGAAGCCGTCGTCGGCATCGGGCAGCGCGAAGCCACGGCGGCGCGGCGAGCGCAGCCGCGCACGGGTCGCGAACGAGGCGCCGCGCAGCACGCGCGCACGGCCGAAGGCGGCCACCGGATCGAACTCGCCACCGGCGCTCCACGGATCGGACCGGAAGCCCGGCCAGGGCTGCAGCGTGCCTGCCGTCCACTCGTGCACATCGGCCCAGCGAAAGCCGCGGCGCGCGGCCGTGTGGGCCGCGATCTCCCATTCGACCTCGGTCGCGATGCGCCGGCCGGCCCAGCGCGCCCAGGCGTCGGCCTCCCACCAGCTCAGGTGCACGGCGCTGTGGTGCCCGGCCGCGCGCACGGTGACGCCGAAGCGCTGCTGCAGCACCGAGCCACCCGTGCCGTTGCGCGACACGCCGATCTGCTCCACATGGCGCGGCCCGCGCCGGCCTTCGGTCTGCGCGGCGAGCCAGCGCCAGCCGTCGCTGTGCCACAGTTCCTCGCGGTCGTAGCCGCCGTCGTCGACGAACTCGATGTACTGGTCCCAGGTGACGGGCTGCGCGTCGATCTCGAACTCGGGCACGTCGACGCGGTGCGCCGCGCCTTCCTGCGCAAACAGGAAGCCGCTGTGCTCGGGCAGGCCGAGCTCCCAGCGCGTGGCCGGCAGCAGCAGCGGCTCGCGCGTGACGGCGGTGGGCGGCTGCTCGATGTTCAGCGGCAGGCCCAGCGTCTGCGCCAGCACCACGAGCTGTTCGCCGCGCAGGTCTTCATGGAAGAGCGCGAGCCGGTAGAAGTACAGGCCGGCGTCGGTCTCGGCGGCGTTCTCGAGCAGCTCGAGCGTGCTTTCGAGGGTTTCGAGCAGGTAGGCCTTGGTCTGGCCCAGGCCCGGCAGGTCGGGCGACCAGCAGCGATCGGCCGCGCCCTGGGCCGGGTTCCACCAGTCGTCGGCGTCGGGGTCGATGGCGGCCAGCCGCGTGGGGCGCACGGGGCAGTCGATGCCGAAGGCGCGCTGGGTGTTGCGCCCGATCCACCATTCGGCGAACCAGCCGATGTGGCCCGCCAGCCAGACCGGCGGCACCACGCCCGGCTGCGGCGGCACGCGCATGGCTTCGCCCAACGCCTGTTCAAACAGGGACAGCAGGTGCAGCGTGTGGTTGCGCGCGTCGATGAGGGCCAGCGAGAGCAGGTCGCGGCCGGCGCGGCGCATGTCGGGGGAGTCGATCGACAGGGGCGGGCTCGCCGCACCGAAGGGCGTCGAAGGCGGCGGGCTCGAAGACATGGGCCATTATGGCGACCGCCCGACAGGCCCTCTGGCGACGCGGATTCCGGGTAAACCCGAGTTTGTGTCAAGGCAATACTAAGGTTCACCGAGATACCATTGCGGGCTTTGCGCGCAGCCCCCACCAGGGGCCGGCGCTTCACCTTGGGCTTCGCGGGAGACACCCCTTGTCTGTATTCCTCAAATTCGCGGCCGTCATGGACTGGGTCAGCGAAAAACTCGGCAAATTTGCCGGCTATGCGGTCCTGGCCGCATCGCTCATCTCGGCCGCCAATGCCTTCGTCCGGTACGGCTTCGACTTCAGCAACAACGCCTTCCTCGAGATCCAGTGGTATCTGTTCGCCGCCACCGTGATGCTCGGTGCGCCGGTGGTGCTGCGCTTCAACGAGCACGTGCGCGTGGACATCATCTACGGCAAGCTCAAGGGCCACGGGCCGGTGTATGTTGACCTGTTCGGCCTGACCTTCTTCCTGCTGCCGGTGATGGGCCTGCTGACCTACCTCACCTGGCCGTTCTTCTGGAACACCTGGGTGTCGGGCGAGATGTCGGGCAACATCGGCGGGCTGATCCGCTGGCCCGCCGCGCTGCTGATGCCCGTGGGTTTCTGCACGATGTTCCTGCAAGGTGTCGCCGAGATCATCAAGCGCATCGCCTACCTGCGCGGACTGATCGAGATGAACACGCACTACGAGAAGCCGGTGCAGTGATGGCGTTCGTCGCGCTTCGCCAGACCGCCCCGACACCGCCCGTACCGCAGGACAAGTAGACATCATGCACATGGAAAATTTCGCCCCGATCATGTTCGCGGGGCTCGTGGTGATCATGCTGATCGGGTTTCCGGTCGCGTTTTCGCTCTCGGCCCTCGGCCTGATCTGCGGCTTCTTCGCCATCGAGATGGGCTGGTTCCCGGCCGGCTTCATGGCCAACCTGCCGCTCAACGTGTTCGGCATTTTGTCGAACGAGACGCTGCTGGCCATTCCGTTCTTCACGCTCATGGGAGCGGTGTTAGAAAAATGCGGGCTCGCCGAGGACATGCTCGACTCGATGGGCCAGCTCTTCGGCCCGATCCGCGGCGGCCTGGGCTACTCGGTGATCATCGTGGGCTTCATCCTCGGCGCCATCACCGGCACGGTGGCCGGCCAGGTGATCGCGATGGCGATGATCTCGCTGCCGGTCATGATGCGCTACGGCTACAACATGCGCTACTCGACCGGCGTGCTCGCCGCCTCGGGAACCATCACGCAGCTGGTGCCGCCCTCGCTGGTGCTGATCGTCATGGCCGACCAGCTCGGCACCGACGTCGGCCAGATGTACAAGGGCGCCTGGGGCCCGTCGATCCTGCAGGTGGTGATCTTCGCGATCTACACCTTCCTGGTCTCGCGCATCCGTCCGCACTACGTGCCCGGCCTGCCCGCCACGGCGCGCACGCTGCACGGCTGGGCGCTGTGGGGCAAGTGCCTGCGCGGCATCATCCCCTCGGCCATCCTGATCTTCGCGGTGCTCGGCTCGATGGGCGGCCTGCCCTTCATGGACAAGGCCATCGCCACGCCGACCGAGGCGGGCGCCATGGGTGCGGTCGGTGCGCTGGTGCTGGCGCTCATTCACCGCCGCCTGAACTGGGCGCTGATGAAGGACGCGATGGAAGGCACCATGCGCCTCACGGCGATGGTGGTGTTCATCCTGATCGGCTCGCGCGTGTTCTCGCTGGTGTTCCAGGGCGTGGACGGCGCCAAGTGGATCGAGCACATGCTCTCGGGCCTGCCGGGCGGCCAGATCGGCTTCCTGATCGCGGTCAACATCTTCGTGTTCTTCCTGGCGTTCTTCCTCGACTTCTTCGAGATCGCCTTCATCATCCTGCCGCTGCTGGGCCCCGTGGCCCACAAGCTGGGCATCGACATGGTGTGGTTCGGCGTGCTGCTGTGCGTGAACATGCAGACCTCGTTCATGCACCCGCCGTTCGGCTTCGCGCTGTTCTACTTGCGGGGCATCGCCGACACCCTGTTCAAGAACGGGGCGTTGCCCAAGAAGGTGGAGTCGCGCGACATCTACCTGGGCGCCGTGCCCTGGGTCGTGATGCAGCTGCTGCTGGTGGCCATCGTGATCTTCTTCCCGCAGACGGTGACCGTGTTCCTCGAGAAGGAAAAGGTCGTCGACATCGACAAGGTCAACCTCGACATGCCGGTCGACCCGAACGCGCCGCCCGCCACCGACAACGGCGTGAACATGGAAGACCCGTTCGGCAACCAGAAGACGCCTGAGGAAACGCCGGCGCCGGCGGCCCCGGCGGCGGGCGAAGCTTCCAAGCCGTGAGCGACGCCCGCCCCGGCGACGCCCCGAACGACCACCCCGCGACAACAGAAGGCGGCCCGCTCGAAAGCGCCGCCTTCCCGCCGCTGCTGCGCACGCTGGCGGTGGTGCTGGTGGTCGATCTCTTCGCCTTCGCGCTGTGGAGCCTGCCGTCGCTGCGCACCACCAGCTGGTCGGCCACCAGCCTCTTTGTCTTCGGTGTGGCGGGCCTGTGCGTGATCTGGGTCGGCTACTGGATCGTCTACAGCCGCACCCGCCTCGAAGGCGACGTGCTGACGCAGACCTGGCTGTGGAACAAGCGCGTGAGCGCGCAGGACGTGGCGCAGCTCAAGCTGGTGCACATCCGCATGCTCGAGCGCGTGATCGCACCGCGCCTGCTGGTGCGCCGGCGCTTCGGCGGCATCACCTGGTTCCATGCCTACGACCCGCAGGTGCTGATCGCGTTCGGCGAACAGGTGGCGATGCGCACGCTGCCCTCCGCGCCGCCGCCCTCCCCCGACCCCGACCCCGCGTCCAAATGAAAAAAGCCCCGCCGAAACCGGCGGGGCTTTTTTTCTTGTGAGGTGCGAAGCGCCGGGTTGCGGCGCCGCGTGCCTTACTTACAGCTTCTGCTGTTGCATGAAGCGGTCGAAGGTGCCTTCGGTGTAGCGGAACCAGGCGTTCTGGTCGGCCAGGAACTTGGACCAGTCGCTGTAGATCTTCTTCCACTCGGGGTTGCTGTTGTTCAGGTCCGAGTAGATCTGCTGGGCCGACTTGAAGGCGGCGTTCATCACGTCCTGCGAGAACGGACGCAGCTTGGTGCCCGAGCCCACGAGCTGCTTGAGCGCGATCGGATTCTTGGCGTCGTACTTGGCCGTCATCGTGATGTTGGCGTGCGCGGCAGCCGCTTCGACCACGGCCTTGAAATCGGCCGACAGGCTTTCCCATGCCTTGGTGTTGATGTAGAAGTCGAGCTCGGGGCCGCCTTCCCACCAGCCGGGGTAGTAGTAGAACGGGGCGATCTTGTTGAAGCCCAGCTTCTGGTCGTCGTACGGGCCGACCCATTCGAGACCGTCGAGCGTGCCCTTTTCGAGCGCGGGGTACAGGTCGGCGCCGGGGATCGATTGCGGGATCACGCCGAAGGGCTCGAGCACCTTGCCGGCGAACGGGTTGGTGCGGAACTTCAGGCCCTTCAGGTCGGCGACCGACTTGATTTCCTTGCGGAACCAGCCGCCCATCTGCGCGCCCGTGTTGCCGCCCGGCAGGTTGATGATGTTGTACTTGGCGTAGAAGGCGCGCATCAGCTTCAGGCCGTTGCCTTCGTACATCCAGGCGTTCTGCTGGCGGGTGTTCATGCCGAAGGGCACGGCGCAACCCAGGCAGAAGGTCGGGTCCTTGCCGTAGAAGTAGTAAGGCGCCGTGTGCGCCATTTCGACCGCGCCGCTCTGGATGCCGTCGACCACGCCGAAGGCGGGCATCAGCTCGCCGCCCGCGTGCACGGAGATCTGGAACTTGCCGCCCGTCATGTCGCTCACGCTCTTCGAGAACACCTCGGCGGTGCCGAAGATGGTGTCCAGCGACTTGGGAAAGCTCGATGCGAGACGCCAGCGAACGGTGGCTTGCGCGTGAACCGCGGGCGCGATGCCGGCAGCCAGAACGCCCGCGATGCCGGCGTTTTTGATGAGGGAACGACGATCCATTGAATTCACTCCGAGTGCTTTGGAAAAAACAAAACGCGGCTTGTGACCGCGTCAGGGACTTTTGTGAGTCCTTTTGATTGTAAAAACGCGCTTACAGGTGGCCGGCGGGGGTTTACCCTGCGACCTCTTGTCAAACGAAGCGTTTCTTGATCGCGGCGGCAATGCCGTCGGCATCGAGGCCGATCGATGCGAGCAGCTTGGCCGGATCGCCGTGCTCGATGAAGCGGTCGGGCAGGCCCAGTTGCAGCACCGGCTTCTGGATGCCCGCGGCCTGCAGGGCCTCGACCACCGCACTGCCCGCACCGCCCATGATGGCGCCCTCTTCGAGCGTGACGAGCGCGTCGTGCGTGCCCGCCACTTGAAGCAGCAACTCGACGTCGAGCGGCTTGGCCCAGCGCATGTTGACCACGGTCGCATCGAGCGACTCGGCCGCGGTGAGCGCCGGGTACAGCAAGGTGCCGAAGGCAAGGATGGCAATGCGTTGGCCTTCGCGGCGGACCTCGCCCTTGCCGAAGGGCAGCGCGTCGAGCGTGAGGTGCGGCGTGGTGCCGGCGCCCGCGCCGCGCGGGTAGCGCACGGCCACCGGATGGTTCTGTTCGTAGGCGCTCGTCAGCAGCTGGCGGCACTCGCGCTCGTCGGCCGGGCAGGCGATGCTCATGTTGGGAATGCAGCGCAGGAACGGGATGTCGTACGCACCCGCGTGCGTGGCACCGTCGGCGCCCACGAGGCCCGCGCGGTCGAGCGCGAACACCACGGGCAGGTTCTGGATCGCCACGTCGTGGATCAGCTGGTCGTAGGCGCGCTGCAGGAAGGTCGAGTAGATCGCCACCACGGGCTTCAGGCCCTCGCAGGCCAGGCCGGCGGCGAACGTGACCGCGTGCTGCTCGGCGATGCCGACGTCGTAGTAGCGATCAGGAAAGCGCTTCTCGAACTCCACGAGCCCCGAGCCTTCGCGCATCGCGGGCGTGATGCCCACGAGGCGGCCGTCGTGCGCGGCCGTGTCGCACAGCCACTGGCCGAAGACCTGCGTGAAGGTCTGCTTGGCGGCCGTGGTCGACTTGACCAGGCCCACTTGCGGATCGAACTTGCCCGGGCCGTGGTAGGCCACCGGGTCGGCCTCGGCCAGCTTGTAGCCCTGCCCCTTCTTCGTGACCACGTGCAGGAACTGCGGGCCGTCCAGGTGCTTGAGGTTCTCGAGCGTGGGCACCAGCGAGTCGATGTCGTGGCCGTCGATGGGCCCGACGTAGTTGAAGCCGAACTGCTCGAACAGCGTGGCCGGCACGACCATGCCCTTGGCATGCTGCTCCAGGCGCTTGGCCAGCTCGAACAGCGGCGGCGCGTTGCGCAACACGCTCTTGCCGACGCTCTTGGCGGCGGCGTAGAAGTTGCCGCTCATGAGCTGCGCGAGGTAGCGGTTGAGCGCGCCCACCGGCGGGCTGATCGACATGTCGTTGTCGTTCAGGATGACCAGCAGCTTGCAGTCGCACACGCCCGCGTTGTTGAGCGCCTCGAAGGCCATGCCGGCCGTGAGCGCGCCGTCGCCGATGATGGCCACGGCATGGCGCTTCTCGCCCTTCTGCTTGGCGGCCATGGCCATGCCGAGCGCGGCCGAGATGCTGGTCGACGAGTGGGCTGTGCCGAAGGTGTCGTACTCGCTCTCGGTGCGCTGCGGAAAGCCCGAGATGCCGCCGAGCTGGCGCAGCGTGGGCATGCGCTCGCGCCGGCCCGTGAGGATCTTGTGCGGGTAGGTCTGGTGGCCCACGTCCCACACCAGCCGGTCATGCGGCGTGTTGAACACATGGTGCAACGCCACCGTCAGCTCGACCGTGCCGAGGTTGGAGCTCAGGTGGCCGCCGGTGCGCGAGACGTTGTCGAGCACGCAGGCGCGCACCTCGTCGGACAGCTGCTTGAGCTGGGCCCGGTCGTACTGGCGGATCGGCGAAGGGTCGTGGAGAGTGGGAAGCAGCGGAGCCATGGAGGTGGGTTCTTTTTTCTTCTCAGCGGTCGCGGTCGACCACCATGTGGGCCAGGGCGCGCAATGCGGCGGTGTTCGTCAAGCCGCTCTTGCCCAATGCGGCAATCGCGTCAGCCAGCAGCTGGCTCGCCTGCGCGCGCGCGCCGTCCAGGCCGAGCAGCGACACGTAGGTGGGCTTGTCGGCCGCGGCGTCCTTGCCGGCGGTCTTGCCCAGGGTTTGCGAATCGGCGGTGACGTCGAGGATGTCGTCGACCACCTGGAACGCCAGCCCGATGGCGGCGCCGTAGTCGCGCAGCGCCGCCAGCGCGGCCGGCGACACGGTGCCGCAGGCGGCGCCCATCTCGACGCTGCCCTGCAGCAGCGCGCCGGTCTTCAGGCGGTGCATTTCGCGCAGCTGGGTTTCGTTCAGTGCGATGCCGACGCTGGCCAGGTCGATGGCCTGGCCGCCGGCCATGCCCTGGCTGCCGGCCGCGCGCGCCAGCAGGCGGCACAGCAGGGCCTGCATGGCCGCGGGCACCTCGTCGCCCTCGGGCGCGAGCAATTCGAAGGCCAGTGCCTGCAGCGCGTCGCCCGCGAGCAGCGCGTCGGCTTCGCCGAACTTCACGTGCACGGTGGGCTTGCCGCGGCGCAGCACGTCGTTGTCCATGCACGGCAGGTCGTCGTGCACCAGCGAATAGGCGTGGATGAGTTCGGTGGCGCAGGCCGCACGCAGCGCGGCGTGGGCGTTGCCGCCGACCGCTTCATTGGCCGCGAGCACCAGCAGCGGCCGCAGCCGCTTGCCGCCGTCGAGCACGGCATAGCGCATGGCATCGCCCAGCAGCACCGGCGCATCGACGCCGACCCAGCGCGACAGCGCCGCTTCGACCGTGGCCAGATGGGGCTCGGCCCAGCCGGCCAGCGTCTTCGCGTCCCAGGGGGTGATGGCGGTGGAAGTCATCGGGACGGCGCTCATTCGGCCGTCCAGGGCTTGAGGCTGCCTGCGTCGAGCACCTTGATCTGGTCCTCGACCGCCTGCAGCTTGTCGCGGCAGAAGCCGAGCAGTGCGGCGCCGCGCTGGTAGCTGCCCAGCAGCTGGTCCAGCGGCAGCTGGCCCGATTCGAGTTCTGCAACCAGTTGTTCCAGTTCCTGGAGCCCGGCTTCGTAGCTGGCGGGCAACGGCCCGGTGTCGGGCGTGGCCGCCGGGCTGGTCGTGGAAGGAGAAGGCACCTTGGGCATGCAACGAATCGTGGATGAAACGGAACATTTTAGGGCGGGGCGCAACGAACCGCCGGGCAGCCCGCGCACGCGTGCGCGACCCTTTGCAACACCCTGTATGGCGCCCGGCCATGCGAGGCAAAAACCCGGCGGGCGCAAAAATGCCCCCCGGGTACAATCCCCGCTTCCCCCGCCGGTCGCACCGGCACACCTCTTCGGGCCGTCACCCTTGCAGACGGCGCCTTCCGTTTTTTCTTTTTTTCTCCCTGTGGGGAGCTTGGTCAGGTCCTCCATGTCTGATTTAAGTCTTCAACTGCAGCAGGCCGCGAGCCAACTTCCAGTTACCGCGTATTTCGACGAGGCCTTGTACGCCCGCGAAATGCAGAACCTTTTCGCGCGAGGGCCCCGCTACGTCGGGCACCGACTGGCCGTGCCCGAGCCGGGTGACTTCCACACCCTGCCGCAGGAACACCAGGGCCGCGCGCTGGTCCACACGCCCAAGGGCGTGGAGCTCATCTCGAACGTCTGCCGCCACCGCCAGGCCCTGATCCTGCAGGGCCGGGGCCAGCTCGACGCCCAGACCGGCGGCAACATCGTCTGCCCGCTGCACCGCTGGACCTACGCCGCGAAAGATGCGCGCACCACCGGCACGCTGATCGGCGCCCCGCATTTCGACCAGGACCCGTGCCTGAACCTGCACAACTACCCGCTCACCGAATGGAACGGCCTTCTGTTCGAGAAGAACGCCGACGGCAGCGGCCGTGACGTGGCGGCCGACATGGCGGGCCTGGGCCCGCAGGCCGACCTCGACTTCTCGGGCTACGCGCTCGACCGCGTCGAGCTGCACGAGTGCAACTACAACTGGAAGACCTTCATCGAGGTCTACCTCGAGGACTACCACGTCGGCCCGTTCCACCCCGGCCTGGGCAGCTTCGTCACCTGCGACGACCTGCGCTGGGAGTTCAAGCCCGAGTTCTCGGTGCAGACGGTGGGCGTGGCCAACCGCCTGGGCCGCGCGGGCAGCCCGGTCTACCAGAAGTGGCAGGAGCAGCTGCTCAAGTACCGCGACGGCAAGCCGCCGAAGTACGGCGCGATCTGGCTCACCTACTATCCGCACGTGATGATCGAGTGGTACCCGCACGTGCTCACCGTGTCGACGCTGCACCCGGTGAGCCCGACCAGGACGCTCAACATGGTCGAGTTCTTCTACCCCGAGGAGATCGTCGCCTTCGAGCGCGAGTTCGTCGAGGCCCAGCAGGCCGCCTACATGGAAACCTGCGTGGAGGATGACGAGATCGCCGAGCGCATGGACGCCGGCCGCCGCGCGCTCATGCTGCGCGGCGACAACGAGACCGGCCCCTACCAGAGCCCCATGGAAGACGGCATGCAGCAGTTCCACGAGTGGTACCGCAACGCGATGCAACAACCACGCGCCTGAACGCCGCCCCGCCCCGCACCCGCCGGGGCTTTCTTTTTTCTGATCTGGATGTCAATCGATGCAAGCGCTGTGGATGGTGCTCGGGGCCTTTCTGTTCGCCACCATGAGCGTGGTCGTGAAGGTGGCCTCCGAATGGTTCAACAGCGGTGAGATGGTCCTGGGGCGCGGCCTCATCGGCATCGTGTTTCTCTGGCTGCTGGCGCGCAACCGCGGCACCTCGCTCGCCACCAAGTACCCCGGCATGCACGCCTGGCGCAGCACCATCGGCGTGGTGTCGCTGGGCGCGTGGTTCTACGCCATCGCCCACATGCCGCTGGCCACGGCCGTCACGCTCAACTACATGAGCAGCGTGTGGGTCGCGGCCTTCCTGGTCGGCGGCGCGCTGCTGGCCTGGGTGCCGGTGCCCGGGCGCGACGGCCGCATCGAGCGCCCGCCGCTGCAGGGCCCGCTGGTGATGACGGTGCTCGCGGGCTTTGCCGGCGTGGTGCTCATGCTCAAGCCCACGGTGGGCGGCGGCGACGGCTTCGCGGGCATGCTGGGCCTGCTGTCGGGCGTCACGGCCGCCTTTGCCTACATGCAGGTGGTGGCGCTGTCGCGCATCGGCGAGCCCGAGCTGCGCACGGTCTTCTATTTCGCGGTCGGCTCGGCCGTGGCCGGCGCCTTCGCCACGGCCGCGACCGGGTTTTCGGGCGGCAGCTCGTGGACGTGGCAGCATGCGCTGTGGCTGCTGCCGATCGGCCTCTTGGCCGCCCTCGGACAGCTGTGCATGACCCGCGCCTACGCCACCGCCAAGACCCAGGCCGGCACACTGGTGGTGGCGAACCTGCAATATTCGGGCATCGTGTTCGCGGCCTTCTACAGCGTGGTGCTGTTCGACGACCGCATCGACGCCGCCGGCTGGGCCGGCATGGCGCTGATCATCGCCAGCGGCATCGCGGCCACCGTGCTGCGGCAGCGGGCCGTGCCGAAGGCGCCGGCCGAGGAACACTGAACGCAGCAGCCACGGCACCCATCGCCGATCCATTTTTCGAAGGAGCTCCCGCCATGTACACCACCCTCATCTCCGTCGAACAACTCAGGCAACTGCGCGAGGGCGACTCGCCCCTCATGGTGTTCGACTGCAGCTTCGACCTCATGAAGCCCGAGGCCGGCGCGCAGCTGTATGCCGCCGCGCACATCCCGGGCGCGCAGTACGCCAACCTGGACACCGACCTCAGCGCCAAGCATGGCCTGCCCGGCGCGCGCGGCGACGTGGTGGTGGCGCAGGACGACGGCGTGCCCGCCTCGGGCGGGCGCCATCCGCTGCCCAGCCGCGAGAAGTTCGCGGCCTGGCTGTCGTCCGTGGGCTTCTCCAACACGATGCAGGCCGTGGTGTACGACCGCAACGGCGCCAACTACTGCGGGCGCCTGTGGTGGATGCTCAAGTGGATGGGCCACGACGCCGTGGCCGTGCTCGACGGCGGCCTGCAGGCCTGGCAGGCCGCGGGCGGCGAAGTGACCGACCGCGAGGAGCCCGCGCGCTTCCAGTCGAATTTCGTACAGGGCGAGCCGATCGCCAGGCTCGTGACCACCGACACCGTGGTGCGCCGGCTCGGCCAGCCTGACCAGAACCTGATCGACGCGCGTGCCGGTGCACGTTACCGCGGCGAGGTGGAACCTCTGGACCCGATCGCGGGTCACATCCCCGGGGCCCTGAACCGGCCCTTCGCCGACAACCTCGGTCCCGACGGCAAGTTCAAGCCCGCCGCGCAACTGCGCGCCGAGTTCGAAGCACTGCTCGCGGGGCGCGATGCGGCGACCGTCGTCCACCAGTGCGGCAGCGGCGTGAGCGCCGTGCCCAACCTGCTCGCGATGCAGATCGCGGGGTTCGGGACGACCGCGCTCTATGCCGGCAGCTGGAGCGAATGGAGCAACACGCCGGGGCTGCCGACCCGGCAAGGCGCAGAACCATGATGCACACCCTGCACACCCGACTTCGACGCACGTCCTCCGGCTTCGCACTGACCGCCGCCGCGCTGTTCGCGGCCGCCGCCCTTCCCGCACACGCCCAGCAACAGCACGCGCATGTGCACGGCCAGCTCAAGCTCGACGTGGCGATCGACGGGCCCACCATCGTGATCGCCATGGAGTCGCCACTCGACAACATCGTCGGCTTCGAGCGCGCGCCCAAGACCGACGCCGAGAAGAAGACCGTCGAAGCCGCCATCGCCCAGCTGCGCGCGGCCGACAAGCTCTTCACCATCGACCCCGCCGCCAACTGCAAGCTCGGCCCCGTCGACCTGCGCTCCGGCGCGCTCGGCCTGGGCAACCCCGACCCGGCCGAATCGGGCGGGCACGCGGACCTCGACGCCTCCTTTTCCTTCAACTGCACCCAGGCCGCCGCCGCGAAGTTCATCGACCTGAACCTGTTTGCGGCCTTCAAGGGCGCACGCCAGATCGACGTGCAGATCGCCAGCGCGCAAGGCCAGTTCAAGCGCCAGCTGAAGCGCCCGAGCGGCGCGCAGGCGGCGCAGCCTTCCCGCCTGACGCTGGGCAAGTGACAGCGTGAGCACCCTCCCGCAGGCCGAGACCACGCACTTGCGCGTCGTGCTCGCCGCCGAAGCCCTGCGCTTCACCTGGCCCGGCGTGAAGACACCCTGCATCGACATCGAGGCCCTGCGCATCACGGCGGGTGAGTCCGTGTTCCTGCACGGCCCGAGCGGCTGCGGCAAGAGCACGCTGCTGTCGCTGCTGGCCGGCGTGCTCGTGGCCGACGAAGGCCGCGTCACGCTGCTGGGGCACGATTGGGCCAAGCTCTCGGGCACGCAACGCGACCGCGCCCGCGTGGCGCACGTGGGCTACATCTTCCAGCAGTTCAACCTGCTGCCCTACCTGAGCGTGCTCGACAACGTGCTGTTGCCCTGCCGCTTCTCGGCGCGGCGCGAGGCGCAGGCTGCGCGCAACGGCAGCTCGCGCGACGAGGCCGAGCACCTGCTCGACCAGATGGGCCTGGACCGCGGGCTGTGGAAGCGCCAGGCGCTGCAGCTCTCGGTGGGCCAGCAGCAGCGCGTGGCCGCGGCGCGCGCGCTCATCGGCCAGCCCGAGGTCGTGATTGCCGACGAGCCCACCTCCGCGCTCGACGAAGACCGGCGCGAAGCTTTTCTCGACGTGCTGCTCACGGCCTGCGCCGTGAACCACAGCGCGCTCGTGTTCGTGAGCCACGACCAGCGCATCGCACCACGCTTTGCGCGGCACGTGCTGCTGCCGGAGATCAACCGTGCGGCGTCGAGCGCGATGGCGGTGGACGCATGAGCCGCCGGGCCGCTCCCAAGGCGAATACCGCAGCGCGTAGCGCGGAGGTCTACTGATGAGAGCTTTGTTTTCCATCGCATGGCGCAGCGCCTGGAACCGCCGCTTCACGCTCGCGCTCACCGTGTTCTCGATCGCGCTGTCGACCTTCCTTTTGCTGGGCGTCGAGCGCATCCGCACCGAGCTGCGCGAGAACTTCGCGTCGTCGGTCTCGGGCACCGACCTCATCGTGGGCGCGCGCACCGGTTCCACGCAGCTCTTGCTGTACTCGGTGTTCCGCATCGGCGCGGCCACCAACAACATCTCGTGGAAGAGCGTGCAGGCGCTGCAGGCGCACCCCGGTGTCGACTGGGTGGTGCCGCTGTCGCTGGGCGATTCGCACCGCGGCTTCTCGGTGCTCGCGACCACGCCCGAGTACTTCACGCACTTCCGCTACGGCGACCGCCAGACCTTGAAGCTGCGCGAAGGCAAGCCCTTCGACGCACTGTTCGACGCCGTGGTCGGCGCCGAGGTGGCCGACAAGCTGGGCTACCACGTGGGCCAGAAGATTACGCTGGCGCACGGCAGCGGCGAGCTCAACGTGGCCGAGCATGCCGACAAGCCCTTCACCGTGGTGGGCGTGCTCGCGCGCACCGGCACGCCGGTCGACCGCACGGTGCACATCGGCCTGGCGGCCATGGAAGCCATCCACCTCGAATGGGTGGGCGGCGCGCCGATGCCGGGCGTGAAGATTCCCGCCGAGCAGGTGCGCAAGTTCGACCTCACGCCCAAGAACGTGACGGCCGCACTGGTGGGCCTGAAGAACCGCGCCGCCGTGTTCGGCGTGCAGCGCTGGATCTCCACCTACACCGGCGAACCGCTGATGGCCATCCTGCCCGGCGTGGCACTCGACGAACTGTGGAGCGTGATCGGCATCGGCGAGAACGCGCTGCTGCTGATGTCGGCCCTGGTCGCGCTCGTGAGCCTGGCAGGGCTGGTGTCGGTGGTGATGGCGGGCCTGAACGAACGCCGCCGCGAGCTCGCCGTGCTGCGCGCCGTGGGCGCGGGCCTGCGCCATGTGCTGGCGCTGCTGGCGCTCGAAGGCGCACTGGTCACCGTGCTGGGCGTGCTGCTGGGCGTGACGATGGCGGTGCTCGGCATCGCCCTGCTCTCGCCATGGCTGCAGGCGCAGTTCGGGCTGACGCTGAGCCTGTCCGAACCTACACTGAACGAATGGCTGCTGACGGCGAGCCTGCTGGTCGCCGGCTGGCTCGCGAGCCTGCTGCCCGGCATCCGGGCCTACCGACTGTCGCTGGCCGACGGCCTTTCTCCGAGAATCTGACCATGACGAAGACCTCCACACCCCGCGTGCTCACCGCCCTGTCGATGCTGCTGGCCGGCGCCGGCCTCACAGCCGCCGCCTGGGCCGCCGAGCCCGCACCGAAGGACACCACTGCGACCAATCCGCTGGGCGGCAAGCCGGCCGCCACCGCGCCCCAGGCCGCGGCGGGCCAGCCGCGCCAGATCAGCTGGGAAGAGCTGGTGCCCAAGGACTGGGACCCGGCCAAGGCCTTCAAGGGCATCGACCTGAGCACGCTCGACGACGGCGACCCGCGCGCCAACGAGCTGCTGATGAAGATGCAGGAGGTGTCGAACAACGCGCCCACCAACCCCGCGCTCAACGGCGTGGAAGTGAAGATCCCCGGCTTCATCGTGCCGCTCGAAGAGGCCAAGGGCGAGGTCACCGAGTTCCTGCTCGTGCCCTACTTCGGCGCCTGCATCCACACGCCGCCGCCGCCGGCCAACCAGATCCTGCACGTCATTCCGCAAAAGGGCGCCAAGTTCCGCGCCATGGACACCGTGTGGGTCACCGGCAAGCTGCAGACGCTGCGCAACGACTCGATGATGGGCGTGAGCGGCTACCACGTGAAGGCCAGCAGCGTCACCAAGTATTCGGGCGGCGCCAAGTAACGACAGAGGTTCTTCCCCGGGCGATCGCCACGTCGCCCGATGGTCTCGTGGTCCTGCGCCGACAGCACAGGCGGCGCACCGCCGACACAGACCGTTGCATCCGGGGCGCAGGCTGTGTCATCGCCTGCTCTGGCCCGCCGTTGAAGGAGTTCCGGGCACCCTGCCGGCGTCTTCAGGACATGCCAGATGACACCCTCTCCCCACCGCCCCCTCCTTCAGCGGCGCCTCATGGCTTCGCTGTGCATCGCAGCGTTGTTCGTTGCAGGCTGCGACAAGCCCGCACCACCGCCTCCCGCCGCTGAAGCACCGGCCACCCAGGCCCCCGCGCCCGTCGCCGCGCCGGTGCCGGCCGCCTACACGCCGCCCTCGGCCGAGCAGCTCTACCAGTTGGTCGCGCCCATCGCGCTGTACCCCGACAAGCTCGTCGCGCAGATCCTGGCCGGTGCCACCTACCCCGATCAGATCACCGCGGCCCACGGCTGGCTGCAGCAGAACCCCACGCTCAAGGCCGGCCCGCTCGCCGACGCCGCCAACCAGCAGCCGTGGGACCCGAGCGTGAAGTCGCTCACCGCGTTCCGGCCCGTGATGGACCAGATGGCCGGCAACATCGCGTGGACCACCTCGCTGGGCAAGGCCTACTACAACGACCCGGCCGACGTGATGAACGCGATCCAGGTGATGCGCCAGCGCGCAGCGAAGGCCGGCCGCCTCAAGAACAACGACAAGCTGCGCGTGGCGCGCGCCGCGACGCCGCCCAACTACACGCCCGCGCCCGACATGCAGCCGATGTACGCGGGCCCCCTGGTGATCGAGCCGCCCGAGGAACTCATCACCATCGAGCCCGTGCAGGCCGACGTGGTGTACGTGCCGCGCTACGACCCGCAGGTCGTGTACGACACGCCCGTGGCCGTCTACCCCGGCTATGCCTATGCACCGCCGCCGGTGGTGGTCGAGCCCGGCTACAGCCGTGGCCAGGTGGCCGCAGTGGGCGCGCTGGCCTTCGGCAGCGGCGTGATCGTCGGCTCGGCGCTGGAGCGCCACGGCTGGGGCTGGAACGCCTGGAACATGAACTGGGGCGCGCCGCGCTGGCGCGACCGCGCGGCACCGCCGCCACCGGCCTACCGGCCTGCGGTGGTCTACAACAACAGCACGTATGTGTCGCGCTCGACCACGGTGGTCAACAACGTGCGCAACGTCTACAACAACAACAACTACGCAGGCGATCGCAGCGGCCCGCCGACCGGTGCGGCGGCATGGCAGGCGGCGCAGCAGCAAGAGCAGCTGCAACAACAGGCGCGTGCCCAGCAACAGCAACAGCAGCAAGCGCTGATGCAGCAGCAGGCGGCGCATAACCAGTTGCGCGAGCAACAGCAGGCCCAACAGGAACAGGCTCGGCGCCAGCAACAGGTGCAGCAGGAACAGGCCTTGCGCCAGCGCCAGGACCAGCAGGAGCAAGCCCGTCGACAGCAGATGCAGCAGCAACAAGCGGCACAGAACCAGCAACGCCAACAGCAGGCGCAGCAGGAGCAGGCACGGCGTCAGCAGCAGATGCAGCAGGACCAGGCCCTGCGCCAACGCCAGGATCAGCAGGAACAAGCCCGTCGCCAGCAGATGCAGCAACAGCAGGCCACGCAAGACCCGCAGCGTCAACAACAGGCCCAGCAGGAGCAGGCACGGCGCCAGCAGCAAGCGCAGCAGGAACAGGCACTGCGTCAGCGGCAAGACCCGCAGGAGCAAGCCCGTCGCCAACAGATGCAGCAACAGCAGGCCGTGCAGGACCAGCAACGTCAACAACAGGCGCAGCAGGAACAGGCACGGCGTCAGCAGCAAGCGCAACAGGAGCAGGCACTGCGTCAACGCCAGGACCCGCAGGACCAAGCCCGTCGCCAGCAGATGCAGCAGCAACAGCAGGCCGCGCAAGACCAGCAGCGCCAACAACAGGCCCAGCAAGAGCAGGCGCGTCGCCAGCAGCAGGCGCAGCAACAGGAACAGGCGTTGCGCCAACAACGCCAGGACCAGCAGGAGCAGGGCCGCCGCCAACAGATGCAGCAGCAACAGGCGCAACAGGAGCAGCTACGTCGGCAGCAGGAACAGCAGCAGGCCCAGGCCGCCCAGCAACAGCAACAGCAACGGCAGGCGCAGCAGATGCAGCAACAGGCTCAACAGGCTCAACAGGCTCAACAGGAGCAGGCCCGTCGCCAGCAGCAGTTGCAACAGCAACAACAGGCACAGGCGCAAGCCGCGCAACAGCAACGCCAGGCCCAGATGGAACAGGCGCGCCAGATGCAGATGCAACAGCAGCAAGCCGCCCAGGCCCAGCAACGCCAGCAGCAGGAGCAGATGCAGCGCCAGCAGGCCGTGCAAAACCAGGCGCGCCAGCAGCAGCACCAACAGGAACAGATGCAACGCCAGCAGGCGCAACAGCAGCAAGCCCAGGCTCAGGCCGCCGCGGCGGCAGCGGCCGCCCATCGCCGCCGCCCGGGCGATCCCAACGCACCACAGTGAACCCGCGGCCCCTGCCGCGGGCGCACTGCGCGCTACAGACTCAGTTCTTGCCGATCTCGGTCAGCAGCCGCGTCACGAGGTACAGGCGCGGCACGATCGAGTCGACCTCGATGTACTCGTCGCGCGCGTGGTAGCCGAAGCCCGCGAGGCCGAAGCTCTCGACCACCGTGGCCTTGCCCGAGCGGCCCGCGAAGCCCGCGTCGGTGCCGCCGCCGGTCATCGGCGTCAGCGCCAGTTCGCGGTCGAGCTCCTTGTAGATCGCCTGCGCCTTCTCGGCCAGCGCGCGGCCCTTGGCGCCCGCGACGAAGGCCGGGCGGCCCACCTCGACCTTCACCGTAGTCTCGGTGTCGGGAATCAGCTTGCCGCTGGCGATCTTGGCCTGCAGCGCCTCGGTGAGTTTCTTCTCGGCACCAGGTTGCGTAATGCGGATGTCGCCCAACGCCTGCGCCTTCTCGGTGATCTGGTTGATCGGACCGGTGGCGCGCGCCACGGTCCAGTTCAGCGTCACGCCGGGGATGTCCTTGGCGAGGTCCTTGGTCTGCAGCATCTGGTACGACAGCTCGTACAGCGCGTTGCGGCCCAGCTCGGGCGCGGCGCCGGCGTGCGCCGCGCGGCCCTTCACCTCGAGCGTGGCCTGCGCGATGCCGGCCGCGCCGAGCAGCAGCGACTCGCCCTTGGCCACTGCCTTGGCGGCCGTCGGCTCGAAGGACAGCACGGTGTCGTGCAGGTCGGCCGTGGTGGCGATGAGTTCGCCCGAGCCCACCGAGCCCACCTCTTCGTCGGGGTTCACGAGCACGGTGAGCGTGTCGTAGTCGCGCCAGCCCGCGTCGGCCAGGATCTTCAGCGACGCCATCATCACCGCGAGGCCGCCCTTGTCGTCGGCGATGCCGGGGCCGTAGATGCGGTTGCCGTCCACCTTGTAGGGCTGGCTGTTCAGGATGCCCGGCGCGTACACCGTGTCCATGTGGCCCTGCAGCATGATCTTGCGCTTGCCCGTGCCCTTGATCGTGCCGATGACGATGTCGGCCCCCGCACCGGCCGAGGCCTTGCGGCGCTCCGTCTTGAAGCCGGCCGCCTTCAGGCGCCCTTCGATCACGTCGGCCATCTTCATCAGGCCCTCGACGTTCAGGCTGCCCGATTCGATCGACACCATCTCCTTCAGGTTGTCGATGACGGCGGGCTGCGCCTTCTCGGCAGCGGCCAGCAGCTTCGCATCGGGCGCCGCCTGCGCGGTGGCCGCGGCGCCCAGCGCCAGGCCGCAGGCCAGGGCGACGGAACGCAGGGAGAAGAAAGACGAGGTACGCATGGTCATGAGAGTCTCTTTTCCTGGAGTGATTGGCGGGCGCCAGCATAGCGACATGGCGGGCGAAGCGGCGCAAATCGGCGACAGCGCCCGGGCGGCGGTTTACAGTGCGCCGCATCCTTCCACACGCCGCCGATCCAAGACCATGAGCCTCGCGAACGACGCCAGATTCTGGGACCGCAGCTCGCGCCGCTACGCGAAGAGCGCCATCGCGGACGCAGCCGGCTACGCACGCACGCTCGAGCGGACCCGCGCCCTCTTCAAAACGGACGCGCGCGTGCTCGAACTGGGCTGCGGAACCGGCACGACGGCACTGCGCCTCGCGGGCCACGCCCGCGCGTACCTGGCGACGGACATCGCCGAAGGCATGATCGCCATCGCCGAAGAGAAGCACGCCGCCGCCCCGGTCCCCGGCCTGGCGTTCCGCGTGGCGACCGCCGAGACGCTGGCACCGGACGACAGCCCCTTCGACGCCGTGCTGGGCTTCAACTACCTCCACCTGGTGCGCGACCTGCCCGGCACGCTGCGCTGCATCCACGCCCTGCTCGCGTCGCAGGGACTGTTCATCTCCAAGACGCCCTGCCTCGGCGACATGACCCCGCTCTTGCGGCTGGCCTTGCTGCCCGCGATGCGCGCGATCGGGCTGGCGCCGCATGCCGGCGTGTTCCGGGCGGCGGAGCTGGGAGCGCATCTACAAGCTGCCGGCTTCGAGGTGCTTGCCGCTGAGAACCACGCGACGAAGGGTGGCGAGAACCGCCCCTTCATCGTGGCGCGCAGGCAGTGATACGGGCTTCGGCGCGCGGCGTCGCCCTGCCCCAATCCGCTACCATCCGAGCCGCGGTGCAAGCCGCGCCCGGGCCCGCGGGAAGGGTTGAACCCACTTGCCTTCTTCATGACGATCCACAGCCTTTTGTGCAGCCGGATTTGCGGGTCATCGGCGCCTGATGCACGGAGGTTTCCATGAAGCGCATTCCCGCCCGGCCCGACATCGGCCACCTGAAGAAGCAAGCCAAGGAACTGCTTGCCCTCTACCGAAGCAACGACCCCGAGGCCTTTCACCGGTTTCGCAGTGCCTTGCCAGCTGCGTCGGGCAAGACCGATGCCGCCCTCGCAGCCCAGGGCTTGCGCCTGCACGATGCCCAGTCGTGCGTGGCGCGCGAGTACGGCTTCGCGTCGTGGGCCGACCTGCAGGGCTTTGTCCTCGCCCGCAGGGCGCAGGTCGATAACCCGGCCCAAGCAGTGCTCCATTGGCTGCGCCTCGTGTACGCGGGCGACATCGCCGGCGGCACGAACCGCGCACGGCCTGCGGCGGCCTTGCGCATGCGCGACGAGAACCCCGCCCTCGCGGCGGGTGGCGACCCGTGGGTGGCCTGCGCCATGGGCGATGAAGCCGCGCTGCGCCACGCCACCGCGCAAGACCCGGCATGGGTCCATCGCGCGGGCGGCCCGCTGCAACTGCCGCCCCTCGTGGCCGTCACGCACTCCGGCCTGATGCAGCTGCCGGGCTATCGCGAACGCCTGCACGCGTGCGCGAAGTTCCTGCTCGACGCCGGCGCGTCCCCCGATCAATCGGCCGGCAACCGCTGGCCTCCCGCGTCGCTCGAAGCGCCTGCCGACACCGAGCGGCTGTCCGCGCTGTACGGCGCGGCCGGCCAGAACCACGACCCCGAACTGACGAAGCTGCTGCTCGACGCCGGGGCCGACCCGAACGACGGCGAATCGCTGTACCACTCGCTGGACCAGCCCACCTGCACGAAGCTGCTGCTGGAAGCCGGCGCACGCGTGACGGGTTCCAACGCGCTGTACCGGGTGCTCGACCTGGACGACGTCGGGACCTTGCGCCTCCTGCTCGCACACGGCGGCGACGCGAACGAACCGCCGCAGGGCCCGCCCATCTCGGACTGGGGTTCGCCGCTGCTGTGGGCCCTTCGTCGCCGCCGCTCGCCCGCACACATCGAAGCCCTGCTGACCGCCGGTGCACAACCGAACGTGTCCACGCCGGATGGCACGCCCGCCCACACGGTCGCCCTGCGCTTCGGGCTGACCGAGGTCGCGCAGCTGCTGCAGGCGGCGAGCGGTGAGCAGACGCCGCTCTCCACCAGCGAAGCCTTCATCGCTGCATGCGCGCGCGGCGACGAAGCCACGGCGCGCGAACTGCAGGCGCGGCACCCTGGCCTCATCGGCTCGCTCGACACCACGCAGCTTCGCCTGCTGCCCGAGCTCGCAGCGCAGGGCTGCAGCGATGCGGTGAAGGCGATGGTCACGCTCGGCTGGCCGCTCGAAGTCCGTGGCGGCGACTGGGACGCCTCGGCGCTCAACCACGCCGTGTTCTGCGGCGATGCGGCGCTCACCCGGTTCCTGCTCGCACACGGCGCCGACTGGCAGGCGCTGCACGGCTTCGGCGACAACGCCTGCGGCTCCTTGTCGTGGGCCTCGCTCAACGAGCCCGTCGAAGGCGGCGACTGGGTGGGCTGTGCCCAGGCCCTGGTGGCGCACGGCATGCCTCCCGCGCGGCCCGACCCGCAGGACGCGGACGGCGTGCTCCTCGGTGCGCGGCGCAGCGTGTTCTCGGACGAGGTCACGGACTTCCTGCTGGGCGCATCGATGGCGTGAAGCGGGACGGTGCCGCGCGCTCAGCGCACCACCATCGCCCCGAACACCACGATCAACAAGGCCAGGTAGACCTTGGCGTGGATGCGGTCCGGAATGCGCCCGATCCACAGCGCGGCGACGCGGATGCCGATCCACGAACCCACCACGAGCGCCGCCGCCGCGCGCACGTCGACATACCCGACGTGCCACGGCCCGAACGTCGGCGTCGAGGTGGCGGACAGGGCCACGTAGGTGGCCGTGCCGGCCAGCGCCACCGGCAGCGACAGCGGGTTGGCCATGGCCGTCGCACGGCGCATCTCGATGCCGCGACGGCGCATGAGCGGCACCGTCATCACGCTGCCGCCGACGCCGAGGAAGGCGGCAATCCAGCCGATCGCCAGGCCCGACAGCGCCGTGGCCGTGAGAGAGGGCGCCGCCTTGCTCGCCACGGCCGGCGAAAGAAAGCCGGGCCGCAGCCAGCAGTCCATGATCGTCAGCGCCAGGTACGCGGCAAACGCCCAGCGCAGCCATTCCCCGTGGACCGCGGTGGCGGCCAGCGCCCCCAGCACCGCACCGGCACCGATGACGCCCAGCAGCGGCCGGATGTGCGACCAGTCCAGCGTTCCTGCACGCTGATGGCGCCACGTGGCCAGCAGCGCGCCAAAGACCATCACGCAGGTGGACGTGGCCACCGCGATCTGCATGGCCGACTGCCCGACGGCGCTGTCGGCCGCGTTCAGCTGGGACAGCAGCTGGTAGAGCAACGGGACCACGACGAATCCACCGCCGAAACCGAACAGCACGGTGGTGACGCCCGTCAGGCATCCGCACACCACCAACATCACATACAACGACACAAGGCACTCCATCGACACGGAAAGAAGCCTCGAGGCTAGAGTTCGAGGGGCTGGCGCGCTTGCGATGTTCGGTCAACAATATTTGCGTTCCGGCCAACCCACCGACCCACTGCCGTGCGCAACCAGCCTCTCGACACCCTCGACCCCACGCCCCGCGCCGTGCTGGCCATCGGCACCGACTACGCGCCCGGCACCCTGCTGGAAATGCACCGCCACCGCCGCGCCCAGTTTCTCTACGGCGCGACCGGGCTGATGGAGGTGGGCACGGACGACGGCGCCTGGGTCGTGCCGCCGCACAGCGGCGTCTGGATTCCGGCCGGCAAGCCGCACCGGGTGCGGATGGTGGGCGTCAGCACGCGCAGCCTCTACATCGAGCCGGCCGCCGCGCCGCGCGGTGGCCCGCAGTGCGGAGTGCTGGCCGTGTCGCCGCTGCTGCGGCAGTTGCTGATCGAGGCCATCGACGTGCCGGCGCTGTACGACGAACGCGGCCGCGATGGCCTGTTGATGTCGCTGGTGCTGAAAGAAGTCGGCCGCGCGGCGGCCCTGCCCTTCTTTGCGCCGCTGCCGGGCGAGCCGCGGCTGGCGGCGCTGTGCATCGCCTTCCTGCACGCGCCCGACGTGCGCACGTCTCCCTTGGCTTGGGCACGGCAGTTGCACCAGAGCGAACGCACCTTCAGCCGGTTCTTCCGCCTGCACACCGGGATGGCGTTCGCCGAGTGGCGCAGCCAGGCCTGCCTGCTCTCGGCCATGGCCCAGCTGGCGATGGGCCGGCCGGTGACCGCGGTGGCGCTTCAGCTGGGCTACGACAGCCCGGGCGCCTTCTCCACCATGTTCCGCAAGCGGCTCGGGCAGAAGCCTTCGGCATTCATCGCGGCCTGAGGTGGAGGTTCCTGCCCACGGCGATGCATGGCATTCTTCGCCTGCTTGCCACCGATTCACAGGGAGTGAAACCAATGAAGCCTCGTCTGCCCAAGCACCGCACCGTGCTGGCATGCCACCTTGTCGCATCCGCCTTCGCAGCAGCGACCTTGCTGGCTGCAGTTCCCACACACGCCGCCGACACCTGGACCGAGATCGCCACCACCCCTCGCAAGCAGGTGCTGCTGCAACGCGATTCGGTCAAGCCGCATGGCGATGCTGTGGAAGCGTGGACGCTCTACCGCTACGACGAGTTGCAGACTGACGTGGGCAAGACCCCGTTTCGCACCTCGCGCTATCTCTACGACTACGACTGCAAGGGCCGGCGCGAAAAGATGCGCCGCGTCATCAGCCACAACGGGCCGCTGGAAGTGCACGACATCGACCTCGCCCGTCGCAGCGAATGGAAGGCCGTGGGCGGCCCGACCACGGTGAGCGGGATCGTGTTCAAGCACGTGTGCGCGAAGGCGCGCTGACCGAAAAGACGCACAGGCGCTTTCCAGCAACGTGAAGAGGGCCTGAGAGCCCTGCGTTGCCAGCAGGAACGGCCACTGCTACGATGCCCTTCCGCGGGAAAACAGCCTCCCGCGCTGCAAAGCAAGACGGCGTCCCGTCCAAGCGCTGGTGACCCTCAACGGAGTTTTCCGTGGACACCGCCTTGCCTGACGCCTCCTCTGCGCTTCCTGCGCCCCCTGCCCCCATTTCCTTTGCCGAAGCGTTTCGCTTCTGGCTCAAGCTCGGCTTCATCAGTTTCGGCGGGCCCGCCGGGCAGATCGCGATCATGCATGCGGAACTGGTCGAGCGACGGCGCTGGATCAGCGAAAAACGCTTCCTGCATGCGCTGAACTTCTGCATGCTGCTGCCCGGCCCCGAGGCGCAGCAACTGGCCACCTACATCGGCTGGCTCATGCACCGCACGCGCGGCGGCATCGTGGCCGGCGCCCTGTTCGTGCTGCCCTCGCTGTTCATCCTCATCGCGCTGTCGTGGGTCTACCTGCGCTTCGGCAACGTGCCGGTGGTGGCGGGCGTCTTCTACGGCATCAAGCCCGCGGTCACCGCGCTGGTGCTGCATGCGGCGCACCGCATCGGCAGCCGCGCGTTGAAGAACCGATGGATGTGGGGCATCGCCGCCGCGGCCTTCGTCGCCATCTTCGCGTTCGACGCGCCATTTCCAGCGATCGTGCTGGCCGCCGGCCTCATCGGGCACTTCGGCGCGCGACGGGCGCCCGAGGTGTTCGCACTCGGCGGCGGCCACGGCAGCGCGCAGCAGCACTACGGCCCGGCGCTGATCGACGACGACACGCCCACGCCGGCGCACGCGCGCTTTTCCCGCGCGCACCTGCTCAAAATTCTGGGCATCGGCCTGGGCTTGTGGCTGCTGGCCATGGGCGTGCTCATCGCGACCCAGGGCCTGCACGGCACGCTCACGCAGATGGGATGGTTCTTCACCAAGGCTGCGCTCTTGACCTTCGGCGGCGCCTATGCCGTGCTGCCTTACGTGTACCAGGGGGCCGTCGAGCAGTACCACTGGCTCTCCGGCGCGCAGATGATCGACGGGCTGGCGCTGGGAGAAACCACGCCGGGGCCGCTCATCATGGTGGTGGCCTTCGTCGGCTTTGTCGGCGGCTGGCTGACGCAGGTGCTGGGGCCCGACTCGCTGTTCCTCGGCGGCGCGCTGGCCGCGACGGTCGTCACCTTCTTCACCTTCCTGCCCTCATTCATCTTCATCCTGGCCGGCGGGCCTGCCATCGAGGCCACGCACGGCCGACTGGGCTTCACGGCACCGCTGTCGGCGATCACCGCGGCGGTGGTGGGCGTGATCCTGAACCTGGCGCTGTTCTTCGCGTACCACGTGCTCTGGCCGCACGGCTTCGGTGGCCGCTTCGACGCGATCTCGGCGGTGATGGCCGTGGCCGCGGCCATCGCCCTGTTCCGCTTCAAGGTCGGCGTGATGACGTTGCTCGGTGCCTGCGCGGCCATCGGGTTGGCAGTCACCCTGTTGCTTCCGCTGCTGCGCTGAAGGAGTCGTCATGGACGCCCGAACTCAAGCCTTGCCCTTCGATCCCGCCGCGCTACGCGGCCTGTCGGCGCAACTTCTGAACAGCCATCACCAGAACAACTATGGCGGCGCCGTCAAGCGCCTCAACGCCATCCGCGCAAAGCTCGCCACGGCATCTTTCGCCGCCATGCCCGGCTTCGAACTCAACGGCCTCAAGCGCGAAGAGCTCATCGCCAGCAACTCGATGCTGCTGCACGAGCTGTACTTCGCATCGCTCGGCGGCGACGGCCGGTCGATGGAGCCCGCCATGGCGCTCGCCCTGGCGGCCAGCTTCGGCAGCGTCGACCGATGGCGCGAGGAATTCGCAGCGATGGGCAAGGCGCTTGGCGGCGGCTCGGGCTGGGTGCTGCTCACCTTCCAGCCGCGCGAGGGCACGCTGGTCAACCAATGGGCCGCCGACCACACCCATGCGCTGGCAGGCGGCACGCCGCTGCTGGCGCTGGACATGTACGAGCACGCCTACCACCTGGACCACGGCGCCGCCGCCGGTGCGTATGTCGATGCCTTCATGGCCAACATCGACTGGGCCCCGGTGTACGCGCGCTACCAGCAGGCGGTGCACGCCGCCAGCGAACTCTTCGGCGCGGCGCAGGACGACGTAGCCGGCTCGGTGCTGCTCGACGTGCGCCGCGCCGGCGTGTTCGCGCAGGCCGCGTCGATGCTCCCCGGTGCCCGCTGGCGCGACCCGGCGGCGGTCGAGCACTGGGCCGCCGAGCTCCCGGCCGACCGCGCGCTGGTCGTCTACTGCGTGTACGGCCACGAGGTGGGACGCAGCACGGCCCTGCGGCTGCGCGCCGCAGGCCTGGATGCACGTTATCTGCGCGGCGGCATCGACGGCTGGCAGGCCGCCGGCCGGCCGCTCCAGCCCAAGCCTGCCGACCCAGGAGCCACGCCATGAAATGGATCACCCGCGAACGCCCGAAGATCGACCGCATCGCCTGCCCGTGGCTGATCCTGCGCTTCATCGACCGCGAGGCCGAGTTTCTCTACGTGCCACCGGCCGACGTGCTGGCCATGGCGCAAAGCACCGGCGCCACGCCCTACGACATTCCGGGCGTGGAGATGAGCCACGTCGGCGAGCGCTGCAGCTTCGACGCCTTCCTCGCGAAGTACCGGCTCACCGAGCCTGCGCTGCACCAACTGGCCGACATCGTGCGCGGGGCGGACACCTCGCGGCTCGACCTCACGCCACAGTCGGCTGGGCTCTACGCCATCTCGCTGGGCCTGTCGCGCATGTTCGCCGACGACCACGTCATGCTGCAGCACGGGCTGGTGATGTACGACGCGCTCTATGCCTGGTGCAGCGAGGGCCGCGGCGAGACGCACAACTGTCCGCCGAAGATGCCGGCGTGAAGCGGGTCGGAGGACGATGGCCTGCCTTGCCGGAAGCACGCTAACATTTCGCCCGGCTCCGCCGCACCACCCGGGTCGGACCCTCGAGCGCACAGCGACAACCCAGGGTGTCACCGCAAATGGAGCGTCCCGATGAGGAGCATCCTGGCCGACCTTGTTGTCGGCATCTTCGATTTCATCCTCGATGTCCTGCTGTTCCGGGGCCTGCGCCGCAAGCACGGCCAGCGCAACCGCAGCGTGGCGGAAGACACCGTCGAGGTCGCGCGTTTCGATTTCGTCACACTGACTTTCATCGCGCTGGTCAGCGTCGGCTTGATGCTGATCCTGGCCATCGGATTCGACGTGCCGGCGGGCTGGAGCGTGGGCATCGGCATCACCGTCGGCGCAATCTGGGGCCTCTGGCGGTATGCCCAGCTGGTTCGTGAGTGAGCGATGCGCACATGAAGCATTCAAGAAGGTCAACGATGCCGGGTGTGACTCGTTTCACACGCCTGGCCACCGGGGTTTCGATCGCCACTGCCGCCTTGCTGATCGCCAGTTCCGCGGCAGCCCAGTCCCTCGCCTGCAACGGCTACCTCGTCGGAAAAGGCGCATCGCCCGCGACCTTGCTCCAGACCTGCGGCGAGCCGGTCTACCGGCAGGCGGTCTGCGTGCCGATGGTGCAGCTCGGCTGGGTCCTCACGCCCTATCGGCCAGGCAGCCCCGAGGCCGTGCTCGCCAATCAATGCGTACCGATGGAGGAATGGACCTACGACCGCGGGCCGGGCACCTTCTTCGGCATCGTGCGCATCTACAACGGCACCATCGAATCGGTGCGCGACGGGGACCGCGGCCGTTAGGGGTCGACCGATCACCGCACCCGAAACGCCCGGCAACATCTCTGGTGCCCACTACAGGGGAGGACGCCCGCGCAACGGCGTTGACGACGATGCCTGGCAGGGCCACCATGGCCCATCGTCCCCGTCACGCATGCCCAAACAGGCAACGGACTCGTTGGAGCAAGGGAGCAGGCCCGCTCTGTTCAGAGCTTTCAAGGAGTTCCCATGGCTGCCGAAAGCGACAAGGTGTTCGCGGGCTCGATCCCGAAGTTCTACGACACGCTGATGGTCCCCCTGATCTTCGAGGGCTACGCCGTCGACGTGGCCTCCCTGGTCGCTGCGTTCTCGCCCGGCGCGGTGCTGGAAACGGCGGCCGGCAGCGGCGCGGTCACGCGGATGCTGGCACCCCAGCTTGGCGCCGGTGCGCGCTACGTGGTGACCGACCTCAACCCCGCCATGCTCGACTACGCCGTCACCCGCCAAGCGGCTGACAACCGCATCGAATGGCAGCAGGCCGACGCGCTCGCCCTGCCGTTCGAGAACGCCTCCTTCGATGTGGTCCTGTGCCAGTTCGGCGCCATGTTCTTCCCGGACCGGGTCGCCGGCTACAGCGAGGCGCGCCGCGTGCTGAAACCCGGCGGGCGCTTCGTGTTCAGCGTCTGGGACCGCATCGAAGACAACGCCTTCGCCGACGACGTCACCCGCGCCGTCGCCACCGTGTTCCCGGACGACCCACCGCGCTTTCTCGCGCGCACGCCGCACGGCTACCACGACGTCGCGCAGATCCGCGGCGACCTGCACCGCGCGGGGTTCACCGACATCGAGGTCCAGACGCACGAGAAGCTGAGCCGCTCACCCTCGGCACGCGAGGTGGCGGTGGCCTACTGCCAGGGCACGCCGCTGCGCAACGAGATCGAGGCGCGCGACGCGAGCCTGCTCCAGCTTGCGACCGACCGCGCGGAGGAGGCGATTGCCAGCCGCCATGGCACCGGGCCGGTGGCGGGCAAGATCCAGGCGCATGTCATCGTGGCGATGGGGTAGACGCAAATCGCCTGCGATTCGACGGACCGTCCTCCTGGTTTCGCACAGGCTGAGACAATGGCAACCTCAGTCCCTGCCCCTCATCAACCAGAAGATTTCAGTGCAGAACGGCCTCGTCAAGTCAGCCATCCGTGTCTTTGATCTGCTCGAGCTTTTCGATGCCGAGCGTCGACCGTTGCGCGTGACCACCATTGCACAAAAACTGGAAGCCCCTCAGTCTAGTGTCTCCATGCTGCTGAAGTCGCTGGTTTCCCGCGGCTACATGGAGTTCGATGCGACCACGCGCGAGTACTGCCCGTCGGTGCGCGTCGCGTTCCTGGGCGACTGGGCCACGCGCATTCCGCACCGGCGCGATGCGGTCCAGGATGCGTTGCGGCGACTCGCGAACGAAACGGGTGAAACGGTGCTGCTGGGGCGCCAGAGTGGCATCCTGCTGCAGTACCTCTCGGTCATCGAGTCGCAGAACGTCCTGCGCTTCTCGCCCTCGCCCGGCACCATGCGTCCGATGCACCGCACGGCGACGGGCATCATGCTGCTCAGCGCCCAGGACGACGAGCGAATCGGCCGGCTGCTTCGGCGCTACAACGCCGAGCCTGGAAGAACGGGGCCGGTGGCAAAGATCGCCACGACCATGCGTGCCGTCGAATGGGCGCGCGAACATGGCTACTACGAATCGGCCAACCTCGCGACACAGGGCGCCGGCGTCATCGCGACGCTGCTGGCCACGCCGATCCGGGGGCAGCGCCTGAGCATCGGCGTCGGCGGGCCTGTCGATCGCCTGCACGCCCGCCGTGCCGAGCTCGTGCGCATCGTGCTTGCCGTCGCCAGCACCAGCTGATCGGCGCGGGCCCTAGCGCCCGTGCACCGTCCGCCTCTCGATGGCGTCGTGAATGGCCAGCAGTGCCTGCGCTTGCGCCAGATGCAGGCGTTCGACCATCTTTCCATCAAGGTTGACGACACCCGCACCGGCGTTCTCCGTCCGCGCAAAGACCGCAACGATCCGCCGCGCGTCTGCCACCGCAGTTGCCGAAGGAGAGAAAGCCTCGTTCGCCGGGCCGATCTGCGTGGGATGAATGAGTGTCTTGCCGTCGAAGGCCATCTTCACGGAATCGGCCGCTTCCGCTGCGAAACCCGACTTGTCGGCGAAATCGTTCCAGACCCCATCGAGCACGCACACGCCATGGCGCTTGGCACAGAGCACGATGTGCATCAGCCAGGGCCGAAGAAAGGCGCGTCCATCGCCAGGGAAAACGCCGGTCTCCTTGGCGATGTCGTTGGTGCCGACCACGAGGCAGTCGAGACCGGGCTGCGACGCGAGGCCCGTGCGAACAATCTCGTCGAGCGAGAGCAGCGCCGCAGGCGTCTCGATCATGGCCCACAGGCGAATCGCCTCGTTCACGCCACTCTTCGGCAATGCGCCCGCGATCACCGCGAAGTCATCGGGACTCGAGAGCTTCGGCACCAACACGACATCCGGACGGCAGGCCGCGACGGTTGCCATGTCGGCTTCGAAATCCGTCGTGTCGATCGCATTGACCCGGATGACCCGCTCCTGCATGCCCTCCTTCGGCGTCGCGAAGAAGGCTTCGAGGTTGCGCCTCGCGGCTTCCTTCCTGTCGGGCGCTACCGCATCCTCGAGATCGAAGATGACCGCATCGCAGTCGAGCGATGCGACCTTGGCGAGCGCGCGCTGATTGATGGCGGGAACGTACAGGGCCGAGCGTCGGGGTCGTCGGGCTTGGGCAGTGAATGTCATGACAAGGCATCGATGAGTTGAACAGACGCGTCGCAGAGGAACCGACGCGAGTTCCGAGTCTGGCGCTGATGCACAACCACTTCCATCATGGATGTGATGATGAAGCGCATCTTTCAACCATCACATATGTGATGCATCTTTGCCCGAGCCTGCTCAATACTTTGGAGAACCCACCAAACGAGCCTCCCACCGGGGCCAAGAGACAACGTGAAGAATCAGACCAACGAGAGCATCGACAGCGTGGCGGTCACGCACCTGATGGCCGACTGGATCAGCCACACCGACGATGCCGCTCTCACCCCCGCGGCGTACCAATGGGCGAAGCATGCAATGCTCGACTGGCTCGCCGTCAGCATCGCAGGCACAGCCGAGCCACTGGTGCAGATCCTTGCCGATGCATACCAGGGGTCGGCAGACCAGCCCTGCCTTCTGCTGGCCAGCGGACGGCGTGCCGCGCCGCACGATGCGGCGCTCATCAACGGCGCCGCAGGCCACGCGCTGGACTATGACGATGTCGCATCGCGGATGTTCGGCCACCCCACGGTGCCGGTGGCGCCGGCCGTTCTCGCCATGGCCCAGTCGCGCGCGGCCTCCGGTCGCGACCTGTTGCGTGCCCTGGTGGTGGGCCACGAGATCGAAAGCCGGCTCGGAGAGATCGTCGGTCCAAGCCACTACCAGCATGGCTTCCATGCCACCGGGACCGTCGGCACCTTCGGCGCCGCGGCGGCCTGCGCGAACCTGCGCGGCCTGAACAGCGACCAGACAGCGCATGCACTGGGCCTCGCGGCGACCCAGGCCGCAGGACTCAAGTGCATGTTCGGAACCATGGGCAAGCCGCTTCATGCCGGCAAGGCCGCGATGAACGGACTGATGGCCGCCGAGCTCGCCGCGCGCGGCTTCACGGTGAACGACAGCGCGATCGAATGCATACAGGGCTTTGCCCGCACCATGGCACCGGCGCTGAACGGCGTGGCACCGTCGATCGACACACGCCACGGCTTTGCCGTCGAACAGACGCTCTTCAAGTACCACGCCTCCTGCTACCTCACCCATTCCACGATCGAGGCGATCCGCGCATTGCGGCAGCACGACGGCGTCGATCTCGACGCACTGGAGTCGATGACCCTCCAGGTTGCCGGCAACCATCGCGGGGTCTGCGACATCGCGGTGCCGCAGAGCGGGCTCAACGTGAAGTTCTCGATCCAGCATCTGGCCGCACTGGCGCTCGACGGCGCGGACACCTCCGACCTCGGCTTGTACTCGGGCCGCACCGCACTCGATGCGCGCTACGCCGCCGCCGCCCGGTGCGTGTCCATGGTCGTGGTCGAGGCCGAGAACCGCGACGCGGCCACCGTGACGATGCACACGCGCGACGGCCGGACGCTCTCCCGCACCGCCAACGTGGTGATTCCCGCCACCGACCTCGACGCGCAGTGGGCGCGCCTGCTGGCCAAGGCCCGTTCGATCGCCGAACCCGTGCTCGGTGCCGCCCGCTTCGACCGGTTCGTCGAGGCCGTCGACGCACTCGACCGTTCCCCATCTCTCCACCCCCTGTTCGAAGCCATCCAATGACTCCCAACGACCCCACGGTCGCACGGCTGAAAGCCGACGCGACGCTGCGACCCCGCGGCAACCGCTACGAAGATTTCGAGATCGGCCGCGCTTTTGCGCACCACTGGGGCCGCACGGTCACGGCGGCCGACAACACGCTCTTCTCGACGCTCACGCTTCACTACAACCCGCACTACACCAACGAGGCCTTTGCCAAGGCACACGGCCATCCGGCCACGCCGGTCAATCCACTGCTGGTGTTCAACACGGTGTTCGGGCTGTCGGTCGAAGACCTGTCGGAAGGCGGTGGCCCGTTCCTGGGCGTCGACGAACTCAGCTACTGCAAGGCGGTGTACCCCGGCGACACGCTGTACGCGCGCTCCGAAGTCATTGCGCGACGCCTGGCCTCCAACCGGCCCGGCTACGGGATCGTGACCTGGCACACGCGCGGGTCGAACCAGCAAGGCGAGGAAGTCATCGACTTCAAGCGCTCCAACCTCGTCAAAACAAGGAACTGAGAATGTCAGAAGACGGACTGGGCTACATGACCGAAGAGCGTCGCATGATTCGCGACGCCGCACGCGACTTCACCATGCGAGAGGTGCTGCCGGTTGCCAACCGGCTCGACGGGCCCGACGGCGAGATCCCGATGGACCTGCGCCAGAAGCTGGCCGACATGGGTTACTTCGGCATCATGATCCCCGAGGAATACGGCGGCATGGGGCTGGGCTACTTCGAGTACTGCCTCATCTGCGAGCAACTGGCGCGCGGCTGGATGTCGGTGGCGTCCATCGTGGCCCGCGCCCAGGGGGGATGGATCAAGTCGGCCATGCCGGAGGAGATGCGTGCGCGCTACCTGCCCCGCGTCGTGCGCGGCGAGTTCCTCAACGCCAGCGCCCTGAGCGAGCCCGACACCGGCTCCGACCTGGCCTCGATCTCGTGCCGCGCGGTGCGCGACGGCAACGAGTGGGTGCTCACCGGCAACAAGTACTGGTGCACCTTTGCCGATGGCGCCGACTACCTCACGCTCTTTGCGCGCACCTCGCCGCCGCCGAGTTCGGACAAGCGCTACCTGGGCATCTCGTGCTTCCTGATCGAGAAGGAGCGCGGCTGCTTTCCCAAGGGCATGACGGGCTCTTCCATCCCGAAGATCGGCTATTTCGGCTGGAAGACCTTCGAGCTCGCGCTCGACGGGTTGCGCGTGCCGGCCGAAGGGCTGATCGGCGAGGAGGGCAAGGCATTCCACCTGATGACCAAGGGCCTCGAAGGCGCACGCGCACACACGGCGGCCCGCGCCATCGGCCTCGCGCAAGGCGCACTGGAAGACGCCATTGCCTATGCGGGCGAACGCAAGCAGTTCGGCATGCCGATTGCGGAATACCAGGCGATCCGTTTCAAGATCGCGACCATGGCGACCGAGATCGAGGCGGCACGTCAGCTGATGTACTACGTGTGCGGCCAGATCGACAGCGGCAGGCGTTGCGACAAGGAGGCGTCGATGGTCAAGTACTTCGCCTCCGAGATGGCCGAGCGCGTGACGTCCGAGGCCATGCAGATCTTCGGCGGCGCGGGCTACACCAAGCTGTTTGCGGTGGAGCGCTACTGGCGCGACGCACGCCTGACCAAGATCTTCGAGGGCACGTCGGAGATCCAGCAACGCATCATCTCGACGCACCTGCTGGGCAAGTCGGAAGTGGAAGCCATGATCGCGGGGCGCGCCTTCGAGAAGCTGCAAGCCGCCAAGGGAGGGGCCACGGCATGAAGACGTCGGAACTCACCAGCACGGACAACTACTTCGAAGACTTCGAAGTGGGCGCTTTGATCCGGCACGCCCGCGGCAAGACCGTGACCGAGATGGACAACGTGCTCATCACCAACATGGTCATGAACACGGCCGAGGGCCACTTCAACGAGCATGCGATGAAGCGCGATGCGCGCGGCATCTTTTCGCAGCGCGTGGTGTTCGGCGGCATCAACCTGTCGATGGTGCTCGGGCTGGCGGCGCAGGACACGGCCGAACAGTGCCTGCGCGAACTGACGCTGGACAAGATCCGCCTGTCGAACCCGGTCTTCCATGGCGACACGCTGTACGCCTTCAGCGAAGTGCTCGAACGCAGCGACGCCGACCAGCCCGACGCCGGCATCGTGCGCTTCCGGCACTACGGCATCAACCAGGACGACAAGCTCTGCGTCGAGGCCGAGCGGACCGTGCTGCTCAAGCGCAAGAGCCACTGGGCAGGCAAGTAATGCGTACGCATACTGCGGCGCCCGCCCGATGCGCGACGGGGGCCCTCGAAGGCCTCGTCGTGCTGGACCTGACGCAGATGCTCGCGGGCCCGTACGCCACGATGATGCTGGCCGACCAGGGCGCACACGTCGTGAAGATCGAGCCGCCGGGTGGCGACCTCACGCGCCGCACCGGCCCGCACCTCGAAGGCGCCAGGCGGATCGACGAACAAGGCTTCGGCAGCTACTTCGCCTCGATCAACCGCAACAAGGATTCGCTGGTCCTCGACCTGAAGCATCCCGCCGGCAAGGCCGCGCTGTTGCGGCTCGTGCGGCAGGCCGATGTGCTCGTCGAGAACTACCGTTCGGGCGTGATGGAGCGGCTGGGCCTGGGCTACGAGACGCTGGCGCAGGAGAACCCGCGCCTCGTGTATGCGGCGCTGCGCGGCTTCGGCGACGCACGCAGCGGCGAGAGTCCATACGCCGACTGGCCCGCCTACGACCCGGTGGCCCAGGCGATGGGCGGCATCATGGGCATCACTGGCGCCGTGCCGGGCGGCGCCCCCACGAAGATCGGGCCCGGCGTGGGCGACATCGTGCCCGCCATGTACCTGGCCTACGGCATTGCCGCGGCCTGCTGGCGCACGCAGCGCACCGGCCAGGGCCAGTTCCTGGACGTGGCAATGGTCGATGCCGTGCTCGCGGTCTGCGAGCGGCTGGTGTTCCAGCACAGCGCCACCAGTGCCATACCGGGGCCCGAGGGCAACGGCCATCCGCTGCTGTGTCCCTTCGGGCTCTTTCCCGCGAAGGACGGCCATGTGAGCCTGGGCGTGCCCAATGACCGCTTCTGGGTGCCCCTCGTGCAACGCATGGGCCAGCCGGAACTCGCGGCGGACCCGCGCTATGCGACCAACGAGGCGCGCGTCAAGCACAAGGCGAGCGTCGAAGAAATCGTCGGCAGCTGGACTGCGCGCCACACCAAGGCCGAGCTCTCGGCGTTGCTGGGCGGCGAGATTCCGTTCGGCCCCGTCTTCGATGCGGCCGACATCTTCGACGACCCGCACTTCCGCGCACGCCAGATGCTGGTCGATGTCGAGCAGCCCGGCGCCTCCCGCCCGCTCACGGTGGCCGGCACGCCGGTGCGTATGAGCGGCACCCCGGGCGGCGTTCGCCGCCGCGCGCCCCTCACCGGCGAACACACCGACGAGACGCTGCGGACCTTCGGCTTCAGCAGCGAAGACATCGCGGCGTTGCACGCCGAGCACGTCATCCAGTAACCCCTTCCCTCTTTTTGATCTCCCAAGGAAAACCCATGCAAGAAAGACCCAGGCGGCTGCGCCGTTGCCAGTTGTCCGTTCCCGGCTCCAGCGAAAAGATGATGCAGAAGGCCGCCGGCATGGACGTCGATTTCGTCTTCCTCGACCTCGAAGATGCGGTCGCGCCCTCCGAGAAGCGACCCGCACGCGCCAAGATCGTGCAAGCACTGAACACGCTCGACTGGGGACGCACCACGCGCTGCGTGCGCATCAACGACCTGACCACCGAGTACGCCTACGAGGACATCATCGAGGTCGTAGAAGGTGCGCGCGAGAACCTCGACATGATCATGCTGCCCAAGGCCATGAGTGCGGCCGACGTGCAGTTTGTCGACAAGCTGCTCACCATGATGGAAAAGAAGCTCGGCCTGAAGAAGCGCATCGGCATCGATGTGCTGATCGAAGAAGTCGAAGCCATGATGCAGGTCGAGGAGATCGCCGCATCGACGCCGCGGCTCGAGTGCCTGATCTTCGGCATGGGCGACTACTCGGCGAGCCAGGGCGTCTCGATCCGCGACATCGGGGGCCCGAGCGGCTACCCCGGCGACATCTGGAGCTACCAGCGTCACAAGCTCACGATCGCGGCGCGTGCGAACCGCATCGATGCGGTCGACGGGCCCTTCGCCGACTTCAAGGAACCGGAGTCCTTCCGCGAAGAGTGCCGCAGGTCCATGATCCTCGGCATGGTCGGCAAGTGGGCGATCCACCCCTCGCAGGTGGAGATTGCGCAGGCCACCTTCTCGCCGGCCGCCGCCGACGTGGCGCGCGCGCGAGAAATGATCCAGGCTTATGACGCGGCACTGGCGCAAGGGCTGGGCGCCGTCCAGTACGGCGGAAAGATGATCGACATCGCCTCGGTCCGCATCGTGAAGAACCTGGTCGACCGCGCGGACCAGATCGGCATGTAGCCCCGCCCCCTGGGCCGCAGGGCCGGCACACCCGATCCCCCACAAATGACGGAGACAAACATGACAACGAGCATCGAATCGACATTGGCCCCCGAGGCTGCGCAACGCCGCCGCCTTCTGGGCACCGGGCTGGGCCTGCTGGGTGCCGGATGGCTTCCGGGCCTGGCGCGTGCGCAGGACTGGCCCTCGCGGCCCATCAAGATCATCGCGGCGCAGGCGCCGGGTTCCTCGAACGACGCGACCGCACGCGCGCTCGCCGAATACATGACGGGCCGGCTCGGCGTTCCCGTGGTCGTGGAGAACCGCCCCGGCGCCATCGGCATGATCGCGGCGGACGCAGTGGCGCGCTCCGCACCGGACGGCTACACCTTGCTGATCACGCTGCACAGCCAACTGGCACAGGCACCCGTGCTGCTCAAGAAGGTGCCGCTCGACACCACCAAAGACCTGACGCCGATCGCTGCGTTCAGCACCGGCACGTCGCCCATGGTCGTCAAGAAAGACCTGCCGGTGAAGAACTTCAAGGAGCTGATCGAGCTGGCGCGCAAGCGGCCGGTGAGCGTCGGCAACTACGGCATCGGCTCGGGCTGGCAACTGATGATGAGCCAGCTGGCCAAGCAGACCGGCGCCAAGTTCGACCTCGTCAACTACAAGGGAACGGGGCCGATGGTGTTCGACCTGATGGCAGGCAACATCGACATCGGTGCCGGCTCGATGGCCGGCATGGCCGCCGGCATCCAGCGCGGGGCGTTCCGGCCGATCCTGGTGATCTCGGGCGATCGTTCGGAGCGGCTGCTCCCGGGCATTCCGACCTGGGCCGACGAAGGCTTCACGGGACCGGCATTCGAAAACCTCAAGGAATGCAACATGGTGCTGGGCCCGGCCAACCTGCCCAAGGAGGTGGTGCGGCGGCTCGCCGAGGTGGCCCACGATTCGGCGACGAAATCGGAGCCTGTGAAGACCGTGCTCACCCAGCTGGGCGTGGAGAGCCCGCCATGGACCGGCGTCGAACTGCAGAAGTTCATCCAGCAGACGTGGCCCACGTACCAGAAGATGACGCGCGAGCTGGGGCTGATGGTCGAATAACAAGATGGCCTCGGCTCCGGGGCCATCTGGCGCGTTGGCTGCCCGGCGATCGAGCGGCGCGCACTACGCCCGCAGGATCTTCTCGATCGCCTTGCCCTTGGCCAGCTCGTCGACCAGCTTGTCCAGGTAGCGGATCTTCTGCATCAGCGGGTCTTCGACTTCCTCGACGCGCACGCCGCACACCACGCCCTTGATCAGCGCGCGGTTCGGGTGCAGCGCCGGGGCCTGCGCGAAGAAGGTCCTGAAATCGTTCTGCTGGTCGACCTGCTGCTGCAGCCCCGCGGCGTCGTAGCCGGTGAGCCAGCAGATGACCTCGTCGACCTCTTCCTTCGTGCGCTGCTTGCGCTCCGCTTTCTGGACGTACATGGGGTACACCTTGGCGAACGGCATCGCGAAAATCCGGTGCTCTGACATCGTCATGTCTCCTTCATGTCGATCGGAATGATTCTGACGGCGCTCTGCCGCTACCAGAACCGAGCCATGAAGCCGATGGTCTTCTCGAACAGGCGATCCGAAAACACCGTGCTCACGGCAATGCACGCCCCACCCACGAGGCCGATCAGGATCCCGATCGGCTCACCCCAGTGGTGCAGCAAATAGCCGACCGCAGCAACGAGTGCGCCGAAGGCGAGAAAGAAGAGTCGACCTTTCCAATCTGCCATTCGAATCCTTTCCGTGTTCGCTTGAGCGAAAAATGGCGCCCGAGAAGCGCCGCGTCCCTCACCCCTTCCCGCCCCGAGCTGTCTTCTTCGCCACCACAGTCTTGCGCGCCGGCTTCATCGCAGGCGCCTCGCGCGCCGACTTCATGTGCCCGCTCTCCCCCGAGGTCATGCCCACGATCTTCGCGAGCTGGCGGCTCACGCTCACGTAGGCGTGCCCGAGGCGGCTGTCGAAGTACAGCGAGTCGCCGCGCGCCAGGCGCACCACCTCGCCGTTGTCGAAATACACGTCGATCTCGCCCGACAGCACGTAGGCAAACTCTTCGCCCGTGTGGCGCACGAAGTCCTCGGGGCCGTTGATGCGGCGCGCGTGCACGGTGCCGACGATGGGGCTCATCTGCTTGCCGGCGGCGGTGGTGCCCAGGAACTCGTAGGCGATGGCCAGCCCCTTGTAGACCACGCCCTTGCCCGCGCGCGTGACGACCGGGCCGTCGAGCTGCTCGGGCTTGACGCCGGCGCCCGCGAACATGGCGTTCATGTCCATCTCGAGCGCGCGGCCCAGCGCGGTGAAGTTCTCGTAGCCGAGCGCGAGCTGGCCGCGCTCGGCGCGCGAGATGGTGGTGATCGACACGCCGGAGCGCTCGGCCAGTTGCGCCAGCGTCCAGCCGAAACGCTTGCGCGCGGTGCGCAGGCGATGGCCGAAAGTGGTGCGGTCCAGCGTGGGCGGCTCTTCCTTCGGCTTCGCCCCGCCCCGGTTCCCTGTGTGTGGAGTCACGCTTGGCTTTCTCTAGGTATGCCGGGCGATTCTGCCAGCCCCGCGCCCGGCCGGCCACGCACGGCGCGACAGCCCCGGCATGCGTTTTGCGTATGCGCAAATTGCGTGTACGCAAATTTCACCTAGGTGGTGCACCCATGGTTTCCCCTTGGTTGGCGCAAATCAATTTGCGTATCCGCAAATTTCTACCTACACTTTTCGGCGATGACAACAAGCACAACCACTCCCGTCGTGGCCGACTACCTCGTGATCGGCGGCGGCATCGCCGGGGCTTCGGTGGCCCACTGGCTCGCCCCGCATGCCCGCGTGATCCTGCTCGAACGCGAAGCCCAGCCGGGCTACCACTCCACCGGCCGTTCGGCCGCGCTCTTCATGGAGAGCTACGGCACGCCGCAGGTGCGCGCCCTCACCATGGCCAGCCGCGCCTTCCTCGAACACCCGCCCGAAGGCTTTGCCGAGCACCCGCTGCTCACGCCGCGCGGCGCGATGATGGTCGCGGGCACCGAGCACCTGCACGAGCTCGAAGCGCACTGGGAACTGCTGCGCGCCATGGACGTCGGCGCCCAGCGCCTCGATGGCGAGCAGGCGCGCGAGATGGTGCCGGCGCTGCGCCCCGAGCAGGTGGCCGGCGCGGTGTACGAACCCGACGCCTCCGACATGGACGTGCACGCCATCCACCAGGGCTACCTGCGCGGCATGCGCCAGGCCGGCGGCAAGCTGGTGTGCGATGCCGAGGTCACGGCCATGGACCGCGTGGGCGAATGCTGGCGCGTGACGGCGGGTGGCACGGTGTACGAGGCGCCCGTGGTGCTCAACGCGGCGGGCGCGTGGGTCGACACGATCGCGCAGCTGGCGGGCGTGCGCCCGCTGGGCATCGAGCCGCGCCGCCGCTCGGCCTTCATCTTCGCGCCGCCCGAGGGCCAGAGCGTGGCGCACTGGCCGATGGTCTTCGCCGCCGACGAGGGCTGGTACATCAAGCCCGACGCGGGCATGTTGCTCGGTTCGCCGGCCAACGCCGACCCGGTCGAGCCGCAGGACGTGCAGCCCGAAGAGATGGACATCGCCATCGCCATGCACCGCATCGAGGAAGCGACCACGCTCGCCATCCGCCGCCCCACGCGCACCTGGGCCGGCCTGCGCTCCTTCGTGGCCGACGGCGACCTGGTGGGCGGCTTCGCGCCCGACGCGCCCGGCTTCTTCTGGGTCGCGGCGCAAGGCGGCTACGGCATCCAGACCTCGGCCGCCATGGGCGAGGCCTGCGCCGCGCTGGCACGCGGCCTGCCGCTGCCCGAGCGCATCGCGGGCTTCGGGCTCACGGCCGAGATGCTCGGCCCGCAGCGCCTGCGCACGGCCGGCTGATCCGCGTTCCCTCCCCCACCAATCTTCCCCACGAGAAATCACCATGCGTGTCTTCAGTGCCTCCCTCGCCACCGAAACCAACACCTTCGGCCCGATGCCGACCGGCATCGCCTCCTTCAAGGACCGCGGCTACTTTCCCGCCGGCCAGCATCCCGATGCGCTGACGATCTACTCGGGCCCGCTGTGGGCCGCGCGCATCCGCGGCAAGGAAAAGGGCTGGACGCTGCTCGAAGGCATGGTGGCGGGCGCGCAGCCCAGCGGCATCACCACGCGCCACGCCTACGAAACCCTGCGCGACGAAATGCTGAACGACCTGCGCGCCGCGCTGCCGGTCGACATGGTGCTGCTCGGCCTGCACGGCGCGATGGTGGCCGACGGCTACGACGACTGCGAAGGCGACATGCTGGCGCGCGTGCGCCAGATCGTCGGCCCTGACGTGGTGATCGGCGCCGAGCTCGATCCGCACAACCACCTCACGCCCGCCATGGTGGACAACGCCAACGTGATGGTCTCCTTCAAGGAGTACCCGCACACCGACGTGCTCGAACGCGGGCTGGAGCTGGTCGACATCTGCGCCGCGGCCGTCGAGGGCAAGGTGAAGCCGGTGGTCGCGATGGTCGACTGCGACATCATCGTCACCGTCCACACCTCGCGCGAGCCGGCGCGCAGCTTCGTGCAGCGCATGCAGGCGCTCGAAGGCAAGGACGGCGTGCTCTCGGTCTCGCTCACGCACGGCTTCTCGTGGGGCGACGTGCCCGAGATGGGCACCAAGGTGCTGGTCTACACCGATGGCGACCAGGCCAAGGCGAATGCACTGGCACGCCAGCTGGCCGATGAAGTCATCGGCATGCGCGACGGCCTCACGGTCAACTACCCGAGCATCGACGACTCGCTCGACGAAGCGCTCGCCTTCGACGGCGGCCCCGTGGTGCTGGCCGACGGCGCCGACAACCCCGGCGGCGGCGCGGCGAGCGACTCCACCTTCATCCTGCGCCGCATGCTGGAGCGCGGCATCACCAACGCCGCGCTCGGCCCGATGTGGGACCCGATCGCCGTGCGCATCGCCTTCGACGCCGGCGTGGGCGCCAGGCTGCAGATGCGCATCGGCGGCAAGATCAGCCCGCTGTCCGGCGACCCGCTGGACCTCGAATGCACCGTGAAGGCGCTGCAGGAAGACCTGGTGATGACGGGCCTGTCGAACACGCCCACCGCCATGGGCGACTGCGCGCTGGTCGAGGTGAACGGCATCGAGATCGTGCTGATCACGCGGCGCAACCAGGCCATGGGCACCGACCTGTTCACGCAGCTGGGCTGCGACCTGGCGGCCAAGAAGATCGTCGTGGTCAAGTCGTCGCAGCACTTCTACGCGTCGTACTCGCAGGTGGCCAAGCACGTGATCTACGCCGGCGCACCGGGCGCCGTGACGCTCGACCTCACCACCCTGCCGTACCGCAAGGCTCGCCTGCCGAAGTGGCCCATCGGCGTCGCCGCCTGAACTCCCTCTTCTTCTTTTTTGTTTCGCCCCACCGACCGGAGAACCGACGATGACCCGACGAACGCTTGCTGCCCTCGCTGCCCTGGCCCTTTCGGCCGCCAGCCTTCCCGCGCTCGCCCAGACGCCGCCCAAGACACTCAAGGTGGTGGCGCACGCCGACCTGAAGATCCTCGACCCGACCTTCACCACGGCCTACATCTCGCGCAACTTCGGCCACATGGTGTACGACACGCTGTTCGCGCAGGACGCCACCGGCAAGCCGCAGCCGCAGATGGTCGAGAAGTACACGACCTCCAAGGACGGCAAGCAGTGGAGCTTCACGCTGCGCCCCGGCCTGAAGTTCTCCGACGGCGCCGCCGTGACCTCGGCCGACGCCGTGGCCTCGCTGCAGCGCTGGGCGGCGCGCGACAGCCTGGGCCGCGCCATGACGGCCGTCGGCGCCGAGTGGAAGGCGACCGACGCGCGCAACTTCACACTCACGCTCAACGAGCCCTTCGGCATGGTGCTCGACGCGCTGGCCAAGCCCTCGGGCTTTCCGCCTGTGATCCTGCCCGAGCGCATCGCCAAGCTGCCGGCCACCGCGCCCCTCACCGAGGTCGTCGGCTCGGGGCCCTTCATCTTCAAGCGTGACGAATGGGTGCCGGGCAACAAGACGGTGTTCGTGCGCAACCCGAACTACGTGGCGCGCAGCGAGCCGCCGAGCGGCCTGGCCGGCAGCAAGAAGACCAGTCTCGACCGCGTCGAATGGCTCTACCTGCCCGACGCCAACAGCGCGATCTCGGCGCTCAAGCGCGGCGAGGTCGACTACATCGAGCAGCTGGCGCCCGACTACATCGCACCGCTGCGCACCGACAGCAACATCAAGATCGGCTCCGGCGGCGCCTACCAGGGCTTCCTGGTGATGAACCAGCTGCACCCGCCCTTCGACAACCCGAAGGTGCGCCAGGCGCTGCTGCAGGCCGTGAACCAGGAACGCTTCGTCGCGGCCATGGGCTTCCCGCTGGACATGCGTATGGCCTACTGCGCCACCTGGTTCATCTGCGGCAGCCCCAACGACACCTCGGCCGGCGCGGAGCCCTTCCGCAAGGCCGACGTCGCCAAGGCGAAGAAGATGCTCGCCGACGCCGGCTACAAGGGCGAGAAGGTGGTGCTGATGGTGCCCAGCGACGTGCCCTACCTCAACGCCGAGGCGCTGATGGCCGCGCAGACCATGAAGAGCATCGGCCTGAACGTCGATGCGCAGACCATGGACTGGGCCTCGATCGGTGCGCGCCGCGCCAAGCGCGATGCAGCTGACGCCGGCGGCTGGAACATGTACGTCACCGTGGCCGGCGAGTTCGACGTGAACTCGCCCATCAGCAACGCCTACCTGGGCGCGGCCTGCGGCAACACGCTGCCCGGCTGGCCCTGCGACAAGAAACTCGACGAGCTGCGCACCGCCTGGCTGAAGGAAACCGTGCCGGCCAAGCGCAAGGAACTGCTCGACGCCTTCCAGTCGCGCGCCTACGAGGCCGTGCCGTACATCAACGCGGGCCAGTACTCGGCCGCGTTCGCGGCGCGCGCCAGCATCAAGGGGCTGGACAAGATGTGGGCCGGCATGCCCACCGTCTGGGTGCTCGACAAGTAAGCCACGCGCACCGCCATGGGCTACATCGTTCGACGCTTTCTTTCCACGCTGCCGGTGATGGCGGTGGTGGCCGTGGTGGTGTTCCTGCTGATCCACCTGTCGCCCGGCGACCCGGCCGCGCTCATCGCGGGCGACCTCGCCACCACCGAGGACATCGACAAGCTGCGCGCCGCGCTCGGCCTGAACCTGCCGCTGTGGCAGCAGTTCGGGCTGTGGATCGGCAAGATCTTCACGGGCGACCTGGGCACCTCGATCTTCACGCAGGTGCCGGTGACGCAGCTGCTCGGCCAGCGGCTGGAGCCCACGGTGTCGATCGCGGCGCTGACCATGCTCATCACGCTGGTGACGGCCGTGCCGCTGGGCACGCTCGCGGCCTACTGCGCGGGCACCTGGATCGACCGGCTCGTGATGCTGTTCGCGGTGCTGGCCTTCTCGGTGCCGGTGTTCCTCGTGGGCTACCTGCTGGTCTACACCTTCGCGGTGCAGCTGCCGTGGTTTCCGGTGCAGGGCTACGTGAACTTCTCCGAAGGCCCCGGCGCCTGGCTGCGCGCGCTGGTGCTGCCCTGCGTGAACCTGGCGCTGGTGTACATCGCGCTGGTGACGCGCATGACGCGCGCCACCGTGCTCGAGGTGCTGCACGAGGACTACATCCGCACCGCGCGCGCCAAGGGCCTGGGCGTGCTGCCGGTGCTGGGCCATGCGCTGCGCAACGCGGCCATTCCCATCGCCACCACCATCGGCGCGGGCATTGCGCTGCTCATCGGCGGCGTGGTGGTCACCGAGACGGTGTTCGCCATTCCGGGCGTGGGCCGGCTGGTCATCGATTCGGTGCAGCGCCACGACTACCCGGTGATCCAGAGCGTGCTGCTGCTGTCGGCGGGGGTGTACGTGCTGATCAACCTCCTGATCGATTTGAGCTACCGCCTGTTCGATCCGCGCATCCAGTACTAGAACAAAGAACGAGCCCCACGACGCCATGTCCACTGCCCTGCCCTTGCGTGAGGTCGATGCGCCGGTGCCTGCCGATGCCGCAGCCTCTGCCGAAGACGCCCCTTTCGTACCGCCGCGCTGGCGCTGGGTGCGCAAGCACCCGACGCTGATCGTCGGCGCGCTTCTGCTCCTCGCGGTGGCCGCGCTGTCCATCGCCGCCCCCTGGATCGCCACCCACGACCCGCAGGACATCGACCCGCTGGCGCGCATGCAGCCGGCCTCGGCCGAGCACTGGTTCGGCACCGACGCGCTGGGCCGCGACGTGTTCAGCCGCGCCGTGTGGGGCGGTCGCGTGTCGATGATCGTCGGCGCCTCGGTGGCCGTGCTCGCCACCTTCTTCGGCATCGCGCTGGGCCTGGTGTCGGGCTTCGTGCGCTGGGCCGACGGCCCGATCATGCGGGTGATGGACGGGCTCATGGCCATCCCCGGCATCCTGCTGGCCATTGCGCTCATGGCGGTGACGCGCGCCAGCCTCACCACCGTGATCATCGCCATCACCGTGCCCGAGATTCCGCGCGTGGTGCGGCTGGTGCGCTCGCTGGCACTCACCCTGCGCGAGCAGCTGTTCGTGGAGGCCGCGCACGCGGTCGGCACGCGGCTGCCGGTGATCCTCGTTCGGCACGTGCTGCCGAACATCGTGGCGCCGCTGGTGGTGCAGGCCACCTTCGTGGCCGCCGCCGCGGTGCTCACCGAGGCCGCGCTGTCCTTCCTCGGCGTGGGCGTGCCTTCGCAGACGCCGAGCTGGGGCAACATGATGGCCGAGGGCCGCAACTTCGTGACCGTGGCGTTCCACATCATCCTGTACCCGGGCCTGCTGCTGGCGGCCACGGTGCTGGCCATCAACCTGCTCGGCGACGGCCTGCGCGATGCGCTCGACCCGCGCCTGGCGCGGCAGCTGTGATGAAGAGGAACGCGCCATGACGATCCCCATGTCCCAGGCCACCCTCGCCCCCGGCGAGCCCTTGCTCGAGGTCGACAACCTGCGCACCTACTTCAGCACGCTCGCGGGCACCGTGCGCTCGGTCGACGGCGTGTCGTACACCGTGCGCGCGGGCCGCACGCTCGGCGTGGTCGGCGAATCGGGCTGCGGCAAGAGCGTGACGGCGCTCTCGATCCTGCGGCTGGTGCCCACGCCGCCCGGTCGCCACATGGGCGCGGTGCGCCTGCGCGGCACCGACCTGATGCAGCTCAGCGAACGCGAGATGCGCCAGATCCGCGGCAACCGCATCTCGATGATCTTCCAGGAGCCCATGACCTCGCTGAACCCGGTGCTCACCGTGGGCCGGCAGATCGCCGAGACGGTGCAGCTGCACCAGAAGGCCAGCCGCGCCGAGGCGCTGCAGCGCGCGGTCGAGATGCTGCGTCTGGTGCAGATCCCCGAGCCCGAGCGGCGCGTGAACGAGTACCCGCACCAGCTCTCGGGCGGCATGCGCCAGCGCGTGATGATCGCGCTGGCCCTGGCCTGCAACCCCGAGGTGCTGATCGCCGACGAGCCCACCACCGCGCTCGACGTGACCATCCAGGCGCAGATCCTCGACCTCATCAAGCGGCTGCAGAAGGAGCTGGGCATGGGCGTGGTGATGATCACGCACGACCTGGGCGTGGTGGCCGAGAGCTGCGACCGCGTCGTCGTCATGTACGCCGGCAAGAAGGTGGAAGAGGCCGACGTGGTCGACCTCTTCGACCGCCCGCTGCACCCCTACACGCGTGCGCTGATGGCCTCGATGCCTGCCATGAGCACGTCGAGCGCGCGGCTGCACGAGATTCCGGGCATGGTGCCCGCCGCGCACGAGCTCGGGCGCGGCTGCGCCTTTGCCGCGCGCTGCGCGCAGGCGCGCGAACGCTGCCGCCGCGAGACACCGCCACTGTCCACGCAGGGCGACGGTCACGTGGTCGCCTGCTTCGCGGTGCAGGAACAATGGACCGACGAGGCTGCCGAGGTGAGCGCATGACGACAACGACGACCCCATCCACCAAGGCGCCGCTGCTGCAAGTGCGCGAGCTGCGCAAGCACTACACCTCGCCGCGGCGCTGGCTGCGCCCGGCCAAGCCGGCCATCCAGGCGGTCGACGGCGTGTCGTTCAACGTCGGGCACGGCGAGACGCTGTCGCTGGTCGGCGAGTCGGGCTGCGGCAAGACCACCACGGCCAAGTCGGTGATGCGGCTGGTCGAGCCCACCTCGGGTTCGGTGCGACTGAACGGCGAAGAGCTGCTGACCCTGCCCGCGAACGCGATGCGCCAGCGCCGGCGCGACCTGCAGATCATCTTCCAGGACCCGTACGCCTCGCTGAACCCGCGCCTCACGGCCGGCGACATCGTGGCCGAGCCGCTGCGCAACTTCGGCGACGTGTCGGTGGCCGAGCGGCGCGAGCGCGTGCAGTGGCTGTTCTCGCGCGTGGGCCTGCGGCCCGAGGCGGCGAAGAAGTTTCCGCACGAGTTCTCGGGCGGCCAGCGCCAGCGCCTGGGCATTGCGCGCGCGCTGGCGCTGAACCCCAAGCTCATCGTCTGCGACGAGCCCGTGTCGGCACTCGACGTGTCGGTGCAGGCGCAGGTGGTCAACCTGCTGATGGACCTGCAGGCCGAGTTCGGCATCGCCTACCTGTTCGTGGCACACGACCTCGCCGTGGTGCGCCACATCAGCCACCGCGTGGCCGTGATGTACCTCGGCCACATCGTGGAGATCGCCGACCGCGACACCTTGTTCTCGGCGCCGCGCCATCCGTACACCGAGATCCTACTGTCGGCCGTGCCCGTGCCCAACCCGCGCACGCCCGCGCGCCGCCTGCTGCTGCAGGGCGATCCGCCGAGCCCGGCCAACCCGCCCTCGGGCTGCCGCTTTCACACGCGCTGCCCGATGGCGCAGGCCGTGTGCAAGGAGAAGACGCCCGCGCTGAGCGAGCGCCCCTCGACTTCCCAGGGCGGCCACTGGGTCGCCTGCCACTTCCGTTGAAAGCATTGCCCCCATGACCGACAAGACACCCCACTACGACCTCTTGATCCACGGCGGCACCGTGATCGACGGTACCAAGGCCCCGCGCTTCGACGCCGACGTGGGCATCGTCGACGGCCGCATCGCCGCCATCGGCAAGCTCGCGGGCCACACGGCCGACCAAACGCTCGACGCCACCGGCCGCATCGTCGCGCCCGGCTTCATCGACTCGCACACGCACGACGACCAGGCCGTGCTGTCGCACGCGCAGATGCCGTTCAAGGTGTCGCAGGGCGTGACCACGGTGGTGGCGGGCAACTGCGGCATCAGCGCCGCGCCGCTGCGCGCCGACATGGACCTGCCGATGCCGCTGAGCCTGCTCGAGACGCCGCCGGAAGACCGCTTCACGACGTTTGCGGCCTACCTGGACGCGCTGCGTGCCACGCCCTCGTCGGTCAACGTGGCGGCGATGGTCGGCCACTCCACCCTGCGCGCCGTGACCATGTCCGACCTCGACCGCCCCGCCACCGCGCAGGAGATCGCCGCCATGCAGGCGCTGGTCGAAGAAGCGATGCAGGCCGGCGCCATCGGCCTGTCGACCGGCACCTTCTACCCGCCGGCCGTGAAGGCGACCACCGAGGAGATCATCGAGGTCGGCCGTCCGCTCACGGCGCGCAAGGCGCTGTACGTGACGCACATGCGCGACGAGAGCGACCGCGTGATGGAGTCGCTCGAAGAAACCTTCCACATCGGCCGCGCGCTCGACATTCCCGTGGTGGTGTCGCACCACAAGGTGCAGAACACGCAGAACTTCGGCAAGACCAAGGTCACGCTGCCCTTCATCCAGGAAGCGATGAAGCACCAGTGCATCGGCCTCGACTGCTACCCGTACACCGCCGGCTCCACCATGATCCGCACCGACCGCGGGATGATGGACGGGCGCGTGCTCATCGCCTCCAGCGTGCCGCACCCCGAATGCGCGGGCCGCGACCTGAAGGACATCGCGGCCGAATGGGGCGTGTCGGGCGAAGAGGCCGCGCTGCGCCTGTCGCCCGGCAGCGCCATCTATTTCATGATGGACGAGGACGACGTGCAGCGCGTGCTCGCCTTCGACGAAACCATGATCGGCTCCGACGGCATTCCGCTGGGCGACAAGCCGCATCCGCGCCTGTGGGGCACCTTCCCGCGCGTGCTGGGGCACTACAGCCGCGACGTGGGCCTGTTCCCGCTGGAGACGGCGGTGTGGAAGATGACCGGGCTCACGGCGCGCAACTTCGGCCTGCACGAGCGCGGCGCGCTCAAGGTCGGGCACCACGCCGACGTGGTGGTCTTCAATGCCGCCACCGTGCGCGACACCGCGAACTACGAAACGCCGACCGAACCCGCCGAAGGCATCGACGCGGTGATCGTGAACGGCGCCGTCACCTGGCGCCACGGCGTGCACAGCGGCGCGCGCAACGGCCAGGTGATCGTGCGCCAGGACGCGGCCTGACAGCGCGCACCTCGGCGGCGCCTGCACGGCGCCCGCCTTCGCATCCTGGTGCATGCGCAGCACCGGATCGGTGAACACGCCGGGCCTCAGGGGCCCGGTTTTTCTTTCTCCTTTGCGCTTTCCCCCTCTGGCGGCACGACCCTAGGGGATTTCCCTCGACAGCTGGCCCGGAGCTTGCGTAGTTTGTCCACATAGTTGAACATTTCAACTATTGAAGACTTCTACCAACCCGCCATGCACGCCCCGCTTCGCCTGAAAGACGACTACCTCAACGTCCTGCTCGACCTGGCCTCGCAGCGCACGCGCGACCGCGGCTCGCGCATCTACGAGATCGAGCTCGGCCTGTCGATCCGCGACGTGCGCCTCTTGCGCATGATCGGCGCCGCGCCCGGCATCACCATGGGCCAGCTGGTGCAGACCTGCGCCATCGAGAAGACGCTGGTCTCCAAGCTGGTGAGTTCGCTGGTGCAGCGCGAGCTGGTCGAGCGCCAGATCGGCGCCGAGGATGCGCGGCAGATCCGTCTGTGCCTCAGCCCCGCCGGCATCGACATGGTGCTGCGCGCCGAGCCCATCGGGCATGAGATGGAAGCGCGCTTTCTCGACTGCCTGAGCGTCGCCGACATCGAGAACCTGCGCCGCATCATGCACAAGCTCATCGACGCCGAAGAAGGTTCGCGCGACATCTTCGAATTCCTGCTGGTGCAGTTGCGCGAAAGCAAGGAATCGCCCCCTTCCTCCCCCGGTTCTTCCGCTCCCTCCCGAAAGAAGTAAGGCTCCATGGCAATCCACCTTTCACCGCGCCGCGTCGCGGCGGCTTCCCTGTCGGCGCTCGCTTTGTGCTTCGCCGCCACCGTGTCCGCGCAGACCGTGCTTCGCACCGTGCCCTCGTCGGACCTGAAGATCGTCGACCCGATCTGGACCACCGCCAACATCACGCGCAACCACGGCCTGATGATCTACGACACCCTCTTCGCGATGGACGAGAAGGGCGTCATCAAGCCGCAGATGGTCGACAAGTACAGCGCGAGCGCCGACAACAAGGTGTGGAGCTTCACGCTGCGCCCGGGCCTGAAGTTCCACGACGGCGCACCGGTCACCTCCCAGGACGTGATCGCCTCGCTGGCACGCTGGGCCAAGCGCGACACGCTGGGCCAGAAGATGTACGAGGCGATGGACAGCATCGCCGCCGACGGCCCCAACGGCTTTCGCATGACGTTCAAGCAGCCCTTCGGCGTGGTGCTCGACGCGCTCGGCAAGCCCAACCCGCTGGTGCCGTTCATCATGCCCAAGCGCGTGGCCGACACGCCCGCCGACAAGCAGATCGACGAGCTGGTGGGCTCCGGCCCCTTCACGCTCGCCAAGGAAGACTTCCGCCCGGGCGACCGCGTCATCTACCGCAAGAACACCGCCTACGTGCCGCGCAAGGAGCCCGCCTCGGGCCTGGCCGGCGGCAAGGTGGTGCACGTCGACCGCGTCGAATGGGTGATGCTGCGCGACCCGCAGACGCAGGCCAATGCGCTGCTCAACGGCGAGGTCGACATGCTCGAGACCGTGCCCTCGTCCGGCTACACCGGCATGCGCACCAACGACAAGATCGAGCTCGTCGACGTGATGCCGGCGGGCCCCTTCACGGTGCTCTACAACCACAAGGTGCCGCCCTTCAACAACCCCAAGGCGCTGAAGGCCGCGATGCTGGCCATCAACCAGGAAGCGATGCTGCGCGCGCAGGTCACCTTCCGCGACTTCTACAAGCCCTGCGCCTCGATCTACCTGTGCGGCTCGCTCTATGCGAGCGACAAGACGGGCTTTTACACCGGCAAGCCGCAGTTCGAAGAGGCGCGCAAGCTGCTCAAGGAATCGGGCTACGACGGCAAGCCCGTGGTGATCCTGCTGCCGGGCGACGCGCCCGCGCTGAACAAGCTGCCCGCGGTGTACGGCCAGCTGCTCAAGCAGGTGGGCTTCAACGTCGACGTGCAGACCACCGACTGGGCCACGCTCGTGACCCGGCGTGCGAAGAAAGACCTGCCCGAGAACGGCGGCTGGAACGCCTTCATCACCTTCTGGGGCGGCGTGGACGCGAGCAGCCCCATTGGCTACAGCCCGCTGACCGGCAACGGCGACCAGGGTTATTTCGGCTGGCCCGTGGTGCCCGAGCTCGAAGCGCTGAAGACCAAGTTCATCGCCACCGCCGACCTCGCGCAGCGCAAGGAGATCGCCACGCAGATCCAGCAGGTCGTGCTCGAGCACGGCGTGCTCGCCCCGCTCGGCGAAGGCAAGGCGCCCACGGCCGTGCGCCGCGGCACCATCACCGGCCTGCTGCCGTCGCCGGCGGTGCTGTACTGGAACGTGCGCAAGACGTCCGCACCATCGCCATGACCGCGACATAGGCCGGCCCGCGCGCCCGCTCCTCTCCCCTTTCTGATCGCCACCCCTGACCGGCTGCGCCTCGCGCGGCAGCCGGGCGGGACTTCCTTTGCCCGCGCCACACGCCCGGCCCCCCGTCAAGGACCTGATTCACATGCTCCACTTCCTGTTGCGCCGCGGACTGGCCACCGCGCCCGTGCTCCTGATCGTGGCCGTCATCGTCTTCCTGCTGCTGCGCATGACGCCCGGCGACCCCGCGGCCGCCATTGCCGGCGACGCGGCCAGCGCGCAGGACATCGCACGCATCCGCGCCCAACTGGGCCTGGACGCATCGATCGTCACGCAGTTCGTGCACTGGCTCGGTCAGGTGCTGCGCGGCGACCTCGGCTATTCGTTCTTCTACCGGATGCGCGTGACCGACCTGATCGGCCAGCGCCTGGAGCCCACGCTCTCGGTGGCGGCGGTGACGGTGGCGCTCACGGTGCTGATCGCCGTGCCGCTGGGCGTGCTCGCGGCCTCGCGGCGCGGCGGCCGGCTCGACCGCTTCATCATGGGCGCCTCGGTGCTCGGCTTCTCGGTGCCGGTGTTCGTGGCCGGCTACGTGATGATCTGGCTGTTCTCGATGCAGCTCGGCTGGCTGCCCTCGCAGGGCTACCAGCGCATCGGCGACGGCGTGGGCCCGTGGCTGCGTCACCTGGCGCTGCCCTGCGTCACGCTGGCCGTGATGTACGCGGCGCTCATCGCGCGGGTCACGCGCGCGGCGGTGTCGGAGGCGCTCACCGAAGACTACGTGCGCACCGCGCGCGCCAAGGGCATCGCCGAGTGGCGCATGCTGCTGCGCCACGCGCTGGCCAACGCGGCCGTGCCGATCGCCACCGTCATCGGCCTGAGCGTGGCGGGCCTGATCGGCGGCGTGGTGGTCACCGAGACGATCTACGCGATCCCCGGCCTGGGCCAGCTCACGGTGGACGCCGTGCTCTCGCGCGACTACCCGCTGATCCAGGCGATCACCCTCTTCTTCTCGCTCGTGTACGTGGTGGTCAACCTGCTGGTGGACCTGAGCTACCTGCTGCTCGATCCGCGCATCCGGTACTGACCTTCCTTCGAAAGCCCCGCCATGACTTCGATCTCCCTGCGCGACGACGCGCCTGCCTCTGCCGCGGTTCCGCCCGCCGCACCCCGGGCCCCGGCCCGCTCGCTGCTGCGCCGCCTGCTCGCCAACGGCGGCGTGCGCATCGGCGGCGTCCTGCTGGCCGCGATGCTGCTGCTGGCGGTGGCCGCGCCCTGGCTCGGCACCATCGACCCGAACGCGATGGACCCCGCGAACTCGCACCTGCCGCCCGGCGCGCGCGCAGAGTTCACCACGCTGGCGGGCGACAGCTTCGATCGCTTCTTCCCGCTGGGCACCGACAGCATGGGCCGTGACCTGTGGAGCCGCACGGCCTACGGCGCGCGCATCTCGCTGTCGGTGGGCGTGGCGGTGGCGCTGGGCTCGGTCGCGTTCGGCCTCGTGGTGGGCATGGTGGCGGGCTACTTCCGGCGCCTGGACGGCGTGATCATGCGGGTGATGGACGGGATGATGGCCATCCCCGGCATCCTGTTCGCGATCGTGCTGGTGGCCGTGTGGCGGCCCAGCCTGCTCACGGTGATCCTGGCCATCGTGGTGCCCGAGACGCCGCGCGTGGCGCGGCTGGTGCGCTCGGTGGTGCTGTCGGTGCGCGAAGAGCCGTATGTGGAAGCGGCCGTCGCGCTCGACACGCCGACCTGGAAGCTGATGTTGCGCCACATCCTGCCCAACACGGTGGCACCGCTGATCGTGCAGGGCACCTTCATCTGCGCGGCGGCGATGCTGGTGGAGGCCGTGATGTCCTTCCTGGGCATCGGCCTGCCGTCCGAAGTGCCGACCTGGGGGAACATCATGTCCGAAGGCCGCACGCACTTCACCTCGCACCCCTCGACCGTGCTGCTGCCCGGCCTCTTCCTGGCGCTCACGGTGCTGGCCGTGAACATGCTCGGCGACGGCCTGCGCGACGCGCTCGATCCCAAGTTCAAGGCACGCGGAGGCTGAGCATGACATCCACCCCTTCCACAACGTCCGCCGCGCCCTGTCTCGTGGTGCGCGACCTCGCCATCGACCTGCCCGCCGGCGCCGACCGCGCGCATGCGGTGCACGGCATCTCGTTCGACGTCATGCCCGGGCAGGTCGTGTGCCTGCTGGGCGAATCGGGCTCCGGCAAATCGGTCATCGCGCAGGCCGCGATGGGCCTGCTGCCCGCGTCGCTGCGGCCCTCGGCCGGGCGCATCGAGGTGCAGGGCGAGGACGTGCTCGCGGCCAGCCCGGCGCGGCTGCGGGCCCTGCGCGGCGCGCGCATGGCGATGGTGTTCCAGGAACCGATGACCGCGCTCAACCCGGTGATGCGCTGCGGCGCGCAGGTCGACGAGATCCTGGCCGAGCACACGACGCTGGGCGCCGCCGCGCGCCGCGCGCGCGTGCTGGCCATCTTCGAGCGCGTGCGGCTGCCCGAGCCCCAGCGCATCTACGACGCCTACCCGCACCAGCTCTCGGGCGGGCAGCGCCAGCGCATCGTGATCGCCATCGCGCTGATCCTGCGCCCGGCCCTGCTGATCTGCGACGAGCCCACCACCGCGCTCGACGTGACCACGCAGGCCGAGATCCTCGCGCTCATCCGCGAGATGCAGCAGGAGAACGGCACCGCCGTGCTGTTCATCACGCACGACTTCGGCGTGGTGGCGGACATCGCCGACCAGGTGGTGGTGCTGCAGCTGGGCCGGCAGGTCGAGAGCGGCCCGAAAGACGACGTGCTGCGTCGCCCGAAGGAGGCCTACACGCGCATGCTGCTCGACGCCGTGCCGCGGCTGGCGCCCGTGCTGCGCGCGCCCATCGACGCCCAGGCGCCGCTGCTCGATGCGCGCGGCGTGGGCAAGGTCTACCGCACGGGCAGCTGGCCCGGCAAGCGCCGCACGGTGCATGCGGCGGCCGACGTTTCGCTGAAGCTGCATGCGGGCGAGACGGTCGGCATCGTGGGCGAGTCGGGCTCGGGCAAGTCGACCGTGGCGCGCTGCATCGCGCGGCTCATCGAGCCGACCGACGGCGACATCCGCGTGCCGGGCATCGAGGGCTCGCGCGGCGCGCAGCGCTCGGCGTTCCGGCGCATGGTGCAGGTCGTGTTCCAGGACCCGAACCGCTCGCTCAACCCGCGCCGCACGGTGGGCCAGTCGATCGTCGAGGGGCCGGTGAATTTCGGCGTGCCGCATGCCAAGGCCTGGCAGCGCGCCGAGGAGCTGATGGCGCTGGTGCGGCTGCAGCCCGAGGTGCTGCACCGCTATCCGAGCGAGTTCTCGGGCGGTCAGCGCCAGCGGCTGTGCATTGCGCGCGCACTGGCCTGCGAGCCGCGCGTGCTGATCGCCGACGAGGCCGTGTCGGCGCTCGACGTGTCGGTGCAGGACCAGATATTGAAGCTGCTCGCGGAGATCCAGCAGCGGCTGTCGATCGGCATCCTGTTCATCACCCACGACCTGCGCGTGGCCAGCCAGATCTGCGACCGCCTGATCGTGATGCACAAGGGCCGCATCGTCGAAGAAGGCAGCGCGCACGACGTGCTGCTGTCACCGCGCGAGGCCTACACGCGCACGCTGCTGGCCGCGGCGCCGGGCCAGGGCTATGTGTTCGGAGGCGGCTGAGCGCCGTCCTCTTCTCCATCTTTCAACCCACCTTCATCCCACCACCCCAAGAAGAAACGAAGACATGACCACACCCCTGTACGAACTCAGTGCCCTCCAGTTGCTCGAACACTACCGTGACCGCGCCTTGTCGCCGGTCGAGGTGACGCAGGCCGTGCTTGCGCGCATCGAGCGCTGGGAGCCGCACATCCACGCCACCTACGGCCTGGACGCCGAGGCCGCGCTCGCATCGGCCCGCGCCTCCGAGGCACGCTGGGCACAGGGCAAGCCGCAGGGCGATCTCGACGGCGTGCCGGTCACGCTCAAGGAGAACATCGCCACGCGCGGCACGCCCACGCCCATCGGCAGCGCCGCCACCGTGCTGGCGCCCGCCGCGGCCGACGCCCCCGCCGCCGCGCGCCTGCGCGAAGCCGGCGCGGTGATCGTGACCAAGACGACGATGCCTGACTTCGGCTTTCTCGGCGCCGCGCCGTCGAGCTTCCACGCGCTCACGCGCAACCCGTGGGACCTGGGGCGCAACACCGGCGGCTCGAGCTCGGGCGCCGGCGCCGCGGCTGCCGCGGGCTACGGCCCGCTGCACCTGGGCACCGACATCGGCGGCTCGGTGCGCATCCCGGCCAGCTTCTGCGGCGTGTTCGGCCTCAAGCCCAGCCAGGGCCGCATCCCGGTCGATCCGCCCGCCGCGGCGCGCGTGATCGGCCCGATGACGCGCACCGTGGCCGACGCCGCGCTCTTGATGCAGGTGGTGACGCGCCCCGACGCGCGCGACTACATGAGCCTGCCGCCGAACGACTTCGCATGGCAGCGGCTCGAACGCAATGTGAAGGGCCTGCGCATCGGCCTGTGGACCGAGACCATGGGCGGCTGGCCGATCGATGCGGAAGTGAAAGAGGCCGTGCTGGCCGCGGCCCGCCTGTTCGAGCAGGCCGGCGCCATCGTCGAGCCGCTGGCCGACTGGACCACGCTCGACATGCGCATGGGCATGGCCCACTTCTTCACGATGCGCTGCCGCGTCGACCTGGCCGCGATGGCGCCCGAACGCGCGAAGCTCGCGGCCGGCTACATCCATCAGGCGGCGGAGTTCGCGGCCTCGCTCACGCCCGAAGACACCTTCCGCGCCTTCACGCGCATGCAGGCCTTGCGCGCGGCCACCGTGGCGGCCACGCAGCCCTTCGACTACCTGCTGTCGCCGGTGTCGCCGGTGCTGCCGTTCGCGGCGGACGCCATCAACAGCGGCTCGGAAAACCTGCTGAAGGACTCGCACTTCACGTCGGTGTTCAACCAGTCGGAACAACCGGCCGCCTCGATCAACTGCGGCCATGCGAAAAATGGCCTGCCGATCGGCCTGCAGATCGCCGGGCGTCGCTTCGACGACCTGGGCGTGCTGCAGATGGCGCGCTTCTACGAATCGGTGCGTCCGGCACAGGCGCGCTGGCCCGAACCGGCCTGACCGGGCTGGGTCAGGCGAATCAGTCCGGCGCGTTCATCACGCGGTCGAACTCTTCGTCGGCCGGCACGTTGTCGGCATCGAGCTCGCTGGCATCGGTGAGGTCGATGCCCGTTTCGTCCGACAGGTCGTCGGACGCATCGGCTTCGAGTTCGTCGAAGTCGTCGGCAGGCGTGCTGTCGTCATCGTCGTCTTCGGACGACGAGGCGGAGCGCGCGGTGGCATCGGCTTGGGGCGTCATGATCGAATTCCTCGGCAGATGGGTGAACGGCCCTCTATGGTGCGCCTGTTTTGCCCCTTGCGGTGGATCGACGGGCTGACGTCGGTGTCGGAAAGTTTCCCGTCTCCCGAGGCCGCCCACACGCGTTGTCGTCAGTCCTTGTGGACGTGGCCGTGCTCGCCGTGTCCTTCGTCATGGCCGTGTTCGTGGCCATGCTCGCCGTGCGCGAGCCGGCTCACGAGCGTGACCAGCAGGATGCCCGCTGCGAGCCACGCAATCTGCGCCGCGGTCTGGCGCGCGGGCAGGCGCTTCTGCAGCTGCGGAATCAGGTCGGCCAGCGCCACGTAGACGAAGCTGCTGCCCGCCAGCACCAGGAAGTACGGCAGCCAGCCATGCAGCTGGTCGACCAGCCACCAGCCCGCGATGCCGCCGAGCATGGTCATCGTGCCCGCAAGCGACACCTTCACCAGCGCCGCGCGCGAATTGGCCGAACTCTGTCGCAGCACGATGAGGTCGCCGATGTGGTGCGGCACCTCGTGCGCGAGCACGGCCAGCGCGGCCACGAGACCCAGGCGGATGTCGGCCACGAAGGCCGAGGCAATCAGGATGCCGTCGCCGAAGCAGTGCACGCTGTCGCCCGTGAGCACAGCCCAGCCGCCGCCGCCCGTGGGGGGTGCGTGGTGGTGATGGGCGTGCGAATGGCCGTGGTGATCGTGGTCGTGGTGGTCGTGCGCGCCCTCTTTCGCCGGTGCGGCATCGCCATGGTGGTGCTCGTGCCCGTGGTGCCACAGCTCGGCCTTGTCGAGCAGGAAGAAGAACACCAGCCCGAACAGCAGCACCGCGAACAGCAGCGCGGGCTCGATGCGGCTTTCGAAGGCCTCGGGCAGCAGGTGCATGAAGGCCGTGGCCAGCAGCGCGCCGGCCGCCAGGCTCAGCAGGTGCTGCGGGTTCACGCCACCGCCGCCGCTGCGCACGCCCACGCGCAGCAGCAGGGCCGCGAGCCAGACGCTACCGATGCCGGCGACCAGGGTCGCCACGAGAATTACTATCAAATTCATAGCTGCTTGCGCAAGAGGGACGGCCGGTACGGCCTTGTTCCGTTCATAAAAAGAGAAAGGCCGTCACTTCGGACGGCCTTCGGCGGCAGGTGGCTACGGGCGCCGTCTTCGGTCAGGCGACACCATTGGCTTTGAACCAGGCCGTGGCACGCTGCCAGCCGTCGTCCGCGGCGCTCTTGAGGTAGCTGGGGCGGTAGTCGGCGTGGAACGCGTGGCCTGCTTCGGGGTACACGACGAAGCTCGATGCCTTGGCCGCTGCAGTTCCAGTGGCCAGAGCAGCTTTCATCTTATCAACCGTGTCAAGGGGGATGCCCTGGTCTTTTCCGCCGTACAGGCCGAGCACCGGCGCCTGCAGGCTGGCGGCGATGTCGACGGGGTGTTTCGGCTGCAATTCGCTGGCCTGCCCGACCAGCCGGCCGTACCACGCCACGCCGGCCTTGACCTTGCCCGTGGCCGCATAGAGCCACACGATGCGCCCGCCCCAGCAGAAGCCGGTGATGCCGGCCTTGCTCGTGTCGCCGCCGTTGGCCTTGGCCCAGGCCAGCGCGCCGTCGAGGTCGGCCATGACCTGCGCGTCGGGCACCTTGGTGACGATGTCGGCCTGCAGCTTGGGAATGTCGGTGTAGCCGCGCGGATCGCCCTGGCGCGCATACAGCTCGGGCGCGATGGCCAGGTAGCCCAGCTCGGCGAAGCGGCGGCAGGTGTCGGCGATGTACTCGTGCACGCCGAAGATCTCCTGGATCACCAGCACCACGGGCAGCCCGGTCTTGCCGGCCGGTGCCGCGGCATAGGCAGGCACCTCGAAGCCGTTGACGGTGTACTTGATGGGGCCGGCCTTCAGGCCGTCGGCCGGGGTGGCGATGGCCGTCTGCGCGGCCACCGGCAGCACGGCGGCGGCGTAGCCGACACCGAGGGCGGCCTTGAGCGCGGTGCGGCGCGTGGCCCCCTGCTCGGTGCTGTCGCCGGGGCGCAGCGAATCGAATTCGGAACGGTTGTCGTCGAAGGAGGTCATGCAAGGGCTCCGGTTGAATCGTCTGACAAGGGGGTGTGGCGTAGAAAAACGCACGCCGCAATGTAGGCGAAATCGGGCCGGGCCGTATGACCGGACCGTAAAGCAGCCGGGCCGCTTCGGGCTGAGGTCAGGTGCCGTAGGCCCGCCGTGCGAGCGCCTCGGCCAGCACCTGCGCCGGATCGACGAGGCGCAGCCCCGCCACCGCGGCCGAGCCCTGCAGGCCCAGCGGCACCTCGGTGCAGCCCATGATGATCGTGACCGGCCCATGCCGCTCGGCCAGCCGCAGCGCGACCTCGGAGAAGCAGCGTTCGGCCAGCGGCAGGTTGCCGGCCTTCACGCCGTCGAAGATGCCGCGCATGATCGTCTGGCGCTCGTCGGCCGACGGCACATGGCAGCCCAGGCCGGCCTCGGCCAGTGCCTGCTCGTACAGCCGCACGCGGTAGGTGCCTTCGGTGGCCATCAGCGCCACCTCGCTCGCGCCCTGCGCGGCCAGGTGCTGCGCGGTCTCGCGCGCCATGTGCAGCAGCTCGACCTGCGGAAAACGCTCCTGCAGGTTGGCGTGCCACGCATGCGCGGTGTTGCAGGCGATGGCCACGGCGCGGCTGCCCAGCGCGGCCAGCCGGCCCAGCGCCTGCAGCATCGGTTCGAGCGGCTGGTGCGCGCCCTGCGCATCGGAGGCCAGCGCGCCGGTGCGGTCGGGCACCGGCACCTGCGCCAGCCAGTGTTCGGGAAAGGACTGGTCGCGCACCGGCTCGCCACGCGCACGCATCTGCTGCGCGCAGGCCTGCACGAAGAGCCGGACGAAGTCGGCGCCCGCCGCGGGGCCCATGCCCCCGAGGATGCCGACGACCTGTGTGGCTGCGACCATGTCTTTTCTCTTGCCTTCGATCAGGTGGCCGGCTTGTCGCTGAAGGCCTTCAGGTTTTCCTTCAGCTGGTCGCTCATCGGCAGGTTCAACGGCACGTTCTTCGGCGGGATCGGCTGCATGAACCACTTGGTGTAGAGCTTCTCGAACTCGCCGCTCTTCATCATGGCGGTGAAGGTGTCGTCCACCAGCTTCTTGAAGGCCGGGTCGTCCTTGGGCAGCATGCAGGCGTAGGGCTCGACCTGCAGCGACTCGCCCACCACTTCGTAGTCGGCCGGGTTCTTCGAGTTGGCGATGAGGCCGAACAGCAGGATGTCGTCCATGGCGAAGGCCACGGCGCGGTCGCTCTCGACCAGCAGGAACGCGTCGGCGTGGTCCTTGCCGAGCACGATGTTCATGTCGAGGTTCTTCTCGGTGTTGTACTTGCGCATGACCAGCGCGTTGGTGGTGCCGGTGGTGCTGGCCACGGTCTTCTTCGCCAGGTCGGCGTAGTCCTTGATCTTGGAAGACTTCTTCGTCAAGAGGCGCGTGCCCGTGTAGAAGTGGTTCACCGCAAAGGCCACGTCCTTGCCGCGCGCGGTGTTGTTGGTGGTGGAGCCGCACTCCAGGTCGATGGTGCCGTTGGTGATCAGCGGGATGCGGTTCTGCGAGGTGACCGCCATCAGCGAGACCTGCAGGTTGGGCTTGTTCAACTTCTTCTTCACCGCCTCGACCACGGCGTTGGAGAGTTCCACCGAGAACCCGATCGGCTTGTTGGGGCCGTCCAGGTAGCTGAAGGGCACCGACGACTCGCGGTAGGCGAGCGAGATCTTGCCGGACTCGGCGATCTTGGCGAGCGTGTCGGCAGCTTGTGCGGCCGGTGCAGTGAAGAGGACCGCGGCAGCCAGGGACGCCATCAAAACGGAGAGTTTCATTCGAGCCTTCATCGGTTGGATTGAACAGACAGCCAGTGTAAGAAGGAGTGACACATCGGGACAATTCCAATTAACCCCGGGGTCATGCCCAAAGGTTATGGGCTGGGTTCTTTTGGCATTTCCGGGCACGGCGAGGGGCCTCTACAGTCGCACGCTGTCTCTTCTGTTCCCTTTCTTCTTCACTTCCGGAAAGTTGCCTCCATGCATGTGTGCGTGCTCGGCGCCGGCATCGTGGGCCTGGCGACCGCCTGGCAACTCGAGCGCCTGGGCCACCAGGTCACGGTGATCGACCGCGCGGCGCCCGGCGCGGGCGCCAGCGGCGGCAACGGCGCGCAGCTGAGCTACTCGTACGTGCAGCCGCTGGCCGATCCATCGATCTGGACGCAGCTCCCCAAGCTGCTGTTCTCCCCCACTTCGCCGCTGAAGCTGCGCCCGCAGCTCGACCCGCTGCAATGGCGCTGGGGCCTGGCCTTCCTGGCCGCGTGCAACGCCGCGACCTCGCGCGACACCACCGCGCAGCTGCTCGCGCTGGCGGCCGCGAGCCGCACCGGCTTCGAGGCCATGCAGGCCGACATCGCGCCCGACTGCGATTTCTCCGCCACCGGCAAGCTGGTGCTCTATGCGAGCGCGGCGTCGCTCGAAGGGGCGAGCGCACAGGTCGAACTGCAGCGCACCCTGGGCAGCGAGCAGCGCATCGTCACGCCCGACGAGTGCGTGGCCATCGAGCCTGCGCTCGCGGACTACCGCGGCCAGATGGCGGGTGCGGTCCACACGCCGAGCGAGTGCGCGGCCGACTGCCTCAAGGTGTGCGCCGAGCTGATGCGCGCACTGAGCGCGCGCGGCGTGCGCTTCCTGCTCGGTGCCGACGTGCACGGCTTTGCGCGCAGCGAAGGTCGCGTGGCGGCCGTGCAGACGAGCGAGGGCGACATCGAAGCCGATGCCTTCGTGATGGCGCTCGGTTCGGCCTCGCACAAGCTGGGTCGCGCGCTCGGCGCCTACCTGCCGGTGTATCCGCTCAAGGGCTACAGCATCACGGTCGACGTCGACCCCGCGCCCGGCGCGGCGCCGCGCGTGAACGTGACCGACAGCGCGCGCAAGGTGGTCTTCGCGCGCATCGGCTCGCGCCTGCGCGTGGCCGGCATGGCCGAGCTCGTGGGGCACGACGCGAGCATTCCGGCCACGCGCATCGAGACGCTGGCCGACGCCACGCGCGCCGTGTTCCCACGCGCCAGCCGCCTGGCCGAACTGCACCCCTGGACCGGCATGCGCCCAGCCACGCCGAAGGGCCTGCCGATCATCGGACGGCTGCCGCACGCGCCGTCGAACATGCTGTTCAACACCGGCCACGGCGCGCTGGGTTTCACGCTGGCCTTCGGCTCGGCGCAGCGGATCGTGCAGGCGCTGGACGCGACCCCGTCGCACTCTTGAGCTTGCGGCCGAGGCGCCGCCAGCCGATCACCACGCCGGTCAGGCTCAGCAGCGCACCGCCCACGCTGAGCGCGACCAGCAGCACGTCCCACAGCGGACGGTGTTCGAGCAGCGGCAGCCAGTCCCAGCTGTGCAGCATCGCGAACAGCCAGCGGCTCCACCGGCGCGTGCTGTCGCTGCGACCGAGCACGGCGCCGGTCTGCGGGTCGACGTGGACCCAGGTGGCATGCGCGTCGGCGAACACCACGCGCCAGACGGGCAGCGGCTTCTCGCTGCCGCCGGTCATGGTGTGCGCTTCGCGCGTGTAGTAGTGGCTGTCGTAGGCGGTGAGCACGTCGATTCGCGCGACCGGGTCGGGCAGCAGTTGTGCGACGGCAGTGCGCAGCGCCTCTGGGTCGATCTGTTGCGGCTGCGCGCTGATCGCATCGCGCACCAGCGGCCGGCCACTCGCGGTGCTGGCCAGCACCAGCGTCTGCCCTGCCGCGCGCACCCAGCGCAGTTCGCGGATGTCGCCACGCGTTGAAGCCAGCAACGCAGCGGGTGTCGCATCGCCTGCGTTCACCACGAGCGGCCCGCCCTGCATCGCCGCCATGCGCAATGCCGGCGCACCGCTGTCGAACACGCGCCAGGGGTTCATCGACATCAGTCCGCTGAAGATCCACGTCAGCGTGACGAGTGCGAACAGCAGCCCGCTGATGTGATGCCAGCGCATCATGAAGCCCTGGTACGGCGAGTGCGAGCCGCTCTTGTAGGTGCGCCGGAAGCGCCAGCGCATCACGCCCACCACGGTGCCCGTGAGCGTGACGGCGATGCCGACGATCGACAGCCAGTTGACGATGTCGGCCCAGTAGCGGTCCAGGCCCGTGCCGCGCAGCGGGTACAGCCAGTGGATCCACGCGCCGGCATAGTTCCACAAACGCTCGGCACGCGGCGCGTCGCGCACCACCTCGCCGGTGCGGCCCGAGATGTACAGCCGCGTGGCCTGCGCATCGGCCAGGTCGACCACGTGCAGCGGGCGGTGCGCGTCGAGCCCGCGCGAATGGGTGAAGGCGTCTTCGTCGATGGTGCCCCGGTACCGGAGCACCACGCCCTCGCCCCCATAGGCCTGCGCGCTGACGAGCGCGCGGGCGCCGTCGACCTGGCGCAGCACGGCGCCGCTCTGCGCATCGACGACCACCACGCCGCGCCCCGGCGGTGATCGGCGCGCGCCGGGTTCTGCCGCGCTCGCCGGCACCGCGAGGTACACCGCCTGCCCGCCGCTGGCCACGGCCAGCCGCAAGTCTTGCAGCGGCCCCGCGATACCGGCCGCATCGAGCGCCTGCCGCGGCCCCAGCAAGGGCGCCTTCGCATCGAGCGCCGGCAGGTGCTGCAGACGCTCGGCCTCGGTGAGCTTGGGGTAGCCCACGTACATCATCACCACGCCCGAGACGAACCACATCGCGAAGAAGGCGCAGACGACCACGCCGAGCCAGCGGTGGATCAGGAACAACCAGCGTTTGGCATGCATGGCGGCGCTCCCGGGGTTCAGAAGCTCACGCGCACCGACACATCGGCCGTGCGCGGCGCGCCGAGGTAGGCGAAGCCGGCACCGACGTTCGCGGCGTACACGCGGTCGGTCGCGTTGCGCACGCGGCCCACCAGCGTGACGTTGCGGTTCACCTGCCAGCTCAGCCCGAGGTCGAGCAGCGTGTAGCCGGGCCAGTGCATCGTGTTGGCCGCATCGGCGTACACCTTGCCCACATGCCGCACGCCCGCCGTGGCCTGCAGGCGCGGCGTGATGGCATACGACACCCAGAGGTTCGCGACCACCGCCGGCGTGTTGGTCGGCGTGCGGCCCGCGAGCGACACGCCGCCCTGGCGGAACTGCTCGTAGCGCGCATCGACGTACGTGAGGTTGCCCTGCAGCGACCACTGCGGCGTGGGCTGCAGCCCGAGCGCCAGCTCCACGCCCTTGGACGACTGCTCGCCGACCAGCACCGTGAGCGCGCTGTTGGCCGGGTCCTGCGTCGCGATGTTGGTGCGGCGGATGCTGTAGGCCGCGAGCGTGGCCGTGCCCTTGCCCTGCCAGAAGTCGAGCTTGGTGCCGACCTCGACCTGCCGGCCGGTGGTGAGCTCGCTGTTGTTGCGCACGTCGGCGAACGACGCGGTCGAAAGCACGCCCGAGGGCGGATCGGCCGCCGTGGCGTACTGCGCGTACAGGTTGGCGCCAGGCGCGAAGTCCCACACCAAACCGATGCGGCCGGTGGTGGGCCGGTAACCGCGATGGAAGGTGGCCGGGTTCGCCGCATCCACGGTGCGGCGGTTGACCAGGTCGAGGTCGATGCGCTCGTGGCGCAGTGCCGTCACGAGGTGCAGCGACGGTTGCAGCGCGGTGCGGTTCTCCAGGTACAGCGCGGTGGTCCGCACCTTGTTGTCGCGGTCGGGTCGGAAACCGGGCGTCATGCCCGGCACGTCGAAGAAGCGCTCGGTGGCAAAGACGTACGGGTTCACCGTGCTCACGGTGCCGGGCAGGCTGTTGGGAAAGCGCGTCTGCCGGTTCACGCTGAAGTCCAGCCCGAAGGACCAGTCGCTCTTCAGCCCGCCGAGCAGTCCCCTGTAGAGACCCTCGACGCGGTTGCCCCACACGTCCTGGTCGTGCCGCTGCAGCAAGGCGCCCGAGCGGATGACGGCCGTGTTGCGTGCGTTGTAGCGGTAGTTCTCGACGTTGCGGTAGTCGCGCAGCGCGTCGTAGGCATAGAAGGTGTTCTTGAACTGCAGCGCGTCGCTGGCCTGCCATTCGGTGACCGAGCGCAGCCACTGCACGCGCTGCGCGTAGAGGCCGTCGGCGCTGTTGTAGTTCTTGAAGCGCGTGGCGCGGTCGATGCGCATCTCGCCGCCCGCGGGGTTCAGCACGGGCGTGCCCCAGTAGGGCCGCGTGACGTCTTCGTCCTGGTATTCGTAGGCCAGCGTGTGCTTCAGGCCGCCGCCGAAGTCCGACAGCAGCGAGGCCGCGAGCTGCGTCGACTTGTTCCTGGTGCCGTCGGTCCAGCCGTGGGCGTCGCGGTGGTTCACGTCGATGCGCGCATAGTGGCTGCCCGCGCCGCCGTCGCCGGCGATGCGGCGGTTCAGGCCGAAGGAGGCCTCCTTCAGGTTCTGCGTGCCCAGGCGCAGCTGCGCTTCGGTGAAGTCGCTGCGCTCGGGCGCCTTGGTGATGTAGTTGATCGACCCGCCCAGCGCGCCCGAGCCGAACAGGAAGCTCGACGGGCCGCCGATGGCCTCGACGCGGTCGTAGATCCAGCTGTCGACCGGGCGTGCCGCGATCGAGTACTGCAGGTTGATGCCGTTGAACAGCTGCGCGATCGAGCCGCTGCCGAAGCCCCGGTAGCTCACGCCGACGTTGCCGGGCGCGTCGTGCGCGGTCACGCCGGGCACGGCGCGCAGCGCCTCCTGCGTGTTCTGCGCGCCGCGCGCATCGAGCACCGCGCGGTTCACCACCGTGACGGAAGCGGGCGTCTCGCGCGGTGTGAGGCCCAGGCGGCTCGCGGTGTCGGCGGGCGTGTCGAGGTCGAGCCGGCCGTTGGGGCGCGGGGCGTCGTCGGCCACCTCGATCAAAGGCAGTGAAGACACGGTGGTCTGGGCTTGGACAGGCGAACTGACGGCGCCGAACAAGGCAAGCAGCCCCAAAGCGGGGGCACGGGAAAGGGTGGGCATGGCATCTCTCTTGCGACGGCGCTGGCGAAAACAATGAAGCGCAGCGCCGGCCGCACAACGACCGGGAACGCACCGCGCGGCCCGTTCAGGCGGCGTCAGGTGCAGGAACGACGAAGCTCAGGAGAGATGCGTGGGCGGCCCGCGCGCCGGCAGCGGCGAGGCCGTGGCTGCCGCGAGGCGGGCAGCGGGAATCGGTTGCAGCGCGCGGCCCAGCGGCAGCGGCGTGGGCAGCGTCACCTGCACGGTGGCGGGCGGCGGCCCGGAGACCATGCACAGCGGGCAGTCCATGGCCGCCATGCCGACTTCGGTGGCGCCGTCGTCGCCCTGCACGATGAGCTTGACGGTGCCCGCGGCGGAACACACGAGTTCCATCGCCTGCGGGTTCACGAGCGGCGACGCGCCCGCGACCAGCAGCGACGCCATGAACCACGCCAGCACCAGGCGGTGCATTGCGCAGAAGGTTCGAAGGGTGTGCATGGGCGCGGATTATGGCGCGAGGCGAATGCCCCGCATCTTTCTCAGGCGGTCTGCTCGATCGCCTCGCGCATGCAGCGCGTGATGCCGCGCACGGCCACCGAGTCGGGCCGGCCTGCGAAGCGCAGCGCGCGCACCGGCACGGGAATGTGCGGCTCCAGCGTCAGCACGTCGACCTTGGCGCGGTCGGCCGAGCGCGCCGTGCAGCCGTCGACCAGCGCCACGCCCAGTCCGTGGTGCGCCATAGCCAGCGCCGCGTGGTAGGTCTGCACCGTGACCACGGCCTGCTGGAAGCCCACGCCCGCCTGCCGGCAGGCCTGGCTCAGGCTGGTGCCGACCGGGTCGCGGCCGTCCAGGCCGATCACCGGGCGGTCGATGAGATCGTGCAGTGCCACCGAGCCGTTGCGCACCAGCGCGCGCGGCAGCATGCCCTTGGGCGCGACGCACACCATGCGGCTGTCGGCCAGCGTCTCCTGCGTGAGCGAAGGGTGCACCGCGGGGCTGAAGGCGAAGCCCACGTCGGCCTCTTGCAAGAGCAGCGCCGACATGATCTGCGGCGAGTGCAGCGACTCGACCGTGATCGCGTAGCCCGGGTGCATCTCGCGGAAGGCCTTGAGCGCGCGCGGCAGGATTTCGTAGCTCAGCGCGAGCACGCTGAGGATGCGCAGCTCGCCCGTGTCGTTGCCCGCGCGCAGGTTCGCCGCCAGCCGCTGCACCTCGTCGAGCTGCGCGAACAGCCGCTCGATGTGCGGGTACAGCGTGAGCGCCTCGGTGGTCGGCGTGAGCCGCCCCTTGGCGCGCTGGAACAGCGGAAAGCCCAGCTGCAGCTCGGCATGCTGCAACGTGCGGCTCACGGCCGGCTGCGTGATGTTGATGAGCCGCGCGGCCGCGCTCACGCTGCCCGCGAGCATGATCGCGTTGAAGACCTCGATGTGGCGCAGCCGCATGGCCGACAGCGGTCGGTGGCGGTCAGCGGACGGTGGTCTTGCCCGTCGCGATGTCCATCACCATTCGCACACCCAGATAGAGGCGCGGCTCGATGGAGTCGATCAGCACGTACTCCGCGTCGGCCGTGTGCGCGCCGAAGCCCTGCAGGCCGAAGCGCTCGATGACCGGCGCCTTGGTCTTGAGCGAAGCGAACGCCGCGTCGGTGCCGCCACCGGCGGCCTTGTCGTCGGCGCCCAGCGGACGGCCCAGCTCGTCCTTGTAGATGGCCTGCGCGTGCTTGGCCAGCGCACGCGACGCGTCGGTGGCCTCGAGCGGCGGACGGCGGCGTTCGAACTTCAGCTCGACCTTGGCGTCAGGCACCAGCTGCTTCTTCACGCGCTCGTTCACCTGCTGCTCGATGCGGTCGTAGTCGGCCACCTTGAGCACGCGCACGTCGGCGCCCGCCGTGGCGCTGGCCGGGATCACGTTGCGGTTGGTGCCCGACTTGGAGATGGTCCAGTTCATCTTCAGGCCCGTGGACGGGTCGGACAGGTCGCGCATCTGCAGGATCTGATGCGACAGCTCGTACAGCGCGTTCACGCCCAGCTCGGGCGCAGAGCCCGCGTGCGAGGCCTTGCCCGCCACGTTCAGCGTGACCGAGGCAATGCCCGCGGTGGCCAGCGAGAGCTTGTCGTCCTTGATGGAGGCGCCCTCGAACGACAGCACGGCGTCGTGCTCGCCGCCGAGCTTGGTGAGCAAGGCGCGCGAACCCGGCGAGCTGATTTCCTCGTCGCCGTTGATCAGCACGGTGAGCGTGCCGTAGTCCTTGAACTTCAGCGCCTGCAGCATCGACACCAGGTGCGTGATGACGGCCACGCCCTGCTTGTCGTCGGCAATGCCCAGGCCGTAGGCCTTGTCGCCGTCGACGCGGAACGGCTGCTTGTTCAGCATGCCCACGGTGTAGACCGTGTCCATGTGCGCGATGAGCATGATCTTCTTGGTGCCCGTGCCCTTGAAGGTGGCGCGCACCACGCGGCCGATCTTCTCGGGCGTGTCTTCCATGCGGTAGGCGTCGGCGCTCGGATCGATGAGCTCGACCTCGCCGCCCAGCGCCTTGAACTTCGCGGCGATGAGGTCGGAGATTTTCTCGAGGCCTTCGATGTCGCGGCTGCCCGACTCGATGGAGACCAGCTCCTTCAGCGTCTCGAGCAGGGCGGGCTTTTCCTTGGCGGCCAGTGCGGCGATGCGGGCATCAGGGGCAGCGGAAGCGGTGCCGAGGAAGGCCGCGCAGACGGCGGCGAGCAGGAAGGTGCGGGGCTGGAGTTTCATGGGCGTGTTTCTTCTTTCTGTCGTTTGTCTCTTGGGGATCGTGCGAACGTGGATCAGTGAGGATCAGTGGGCCTTGTCCCAGTTGGGACCGACGCCGATCTCGGCGAGCAGCGGCACCTTGAGCGCCGCCACGCCGGCCATCAGGCGCGGGATTTCGGTGCGCACCCATTCGATCTCGGCCTCGGGCACTTCGAACACCAGTTCGTCGTGCACCTGCATGATCATCCTGGTGGCGCGCTTCTCTTCGTCAAGCACGTTCTGTACCTTGACCATGCTGAGCTTGATGAGGTCGGCCGCCGTGCCCTGCATCGGCGCGTTGATGGCCTGGCGCTCGGCCGCCTTCTTGCGGGGGCCGTTGCCACCGTTGATCTCGCTCAGGTAGAGGCGCCGGCCGAACACAGTCTCGACATAGCCCTTGTCGCGCGCGAACTCCACGATCTGGTCCATGTAGGTCTTCACGCCCGGATAGCGCGCAAAGTAGCGATCGATGTACGAGGCCGCGGCCTTGGTCTCGATGCCCAGGTTCTTCGCCAGGCCGAAGCTGCTCATGCCGTAGATGAGGCCGAAGTTGATGACCTTGGCGTAGCGGCGCTGCTCGCTGGACACCTGGTCGGGCGTGGTGCCGAACACCTCGGCGGCCGTGGCGCGGTGCACGTCGACGCCGTCGGTGAAGGCGCGCAGCAGCGACTCGTCGCCGCTGATGTGGGCCATGATGCGCAGCTCGATCTGCGAGTAGTCGGCGCTGGCGATCACGCTGCCCGCCGGTGCCACGAAGGCCTCGCGCACGCGGCGGCCTTCGGGCGTGCGGATCGGGATGTTCTGCAGGTTGGGGTCGTTGCTGCTCAGGCGGCCCGTGACGGCCACGGCCTGCGCATAGTGCGTGTGCACGCGGCCGGTGCGCGGGTTGGCCAGCTGGCCCAGCTTGTCGGTGTAGGTGCCCTTGAGTTTCGACAGGCCGCGGTGCTCGAGGATCTTGGCGGGCAGCGGATAGTCTTCGGCCAGCTTCTCCAGCACTTCTTCGTCGGTGCTGGGCGCGCCGCTCGGCGTCTTCTTGACCACGGGCAGGCCCAGCTTGGTGAAGAAGATCTCGCCGATCTGCTTGGGCGAGCCGAGGTTGAAGGGCTGGCCCGCGATGTCGTAGGCCTCCTGCTCCAGCGCCATGATGCGCGTGCCCAGATCGTGGCTCTGCGCGGCCAGCGTGGGCGCATCGATCAGCACGCCGTTGCGCTCGATGCGGTACAGCGCCTCGCTCGAATCCATTTCGAGCTGGTAGATGTAGGCCAGCTTTTCTTCCTTCTGCAGCAGGGGCCACAGCGCGTGGTGCACGTCGAGCGTCTGGTCGCTGTCTTCGCACGAGTACTCGGCGGCCTTGGCGATGTCGACCTGGCTGAACGAGATCTGGTGCGCGCCCTTGCCGCACAGGTCTTCGTACGAAATGCCGCTGCGGCCCAGGTGGCGCTCGGCCAGGGATGACAGGCCGTGCGGCTTGTTCACTTCGAGCACGTAGCTTTGCAGCATGGTGTCGTGCGCGTAGCCCTGCACCTCGACGCCGTGGTTGGCGAACACGTGGCGGTCGTACTTGATGTGCTGGCCGAGCTTCTTCTTGTCAGCGTTCTCGAGCCAGGGCTTGAGTTTGGCGAGGACCTCGTCGATGGGCAGCTGCGCGGGCGCGTCGGGGTAGTTGTGCGTGAGCGGAATGTAGGCCGCTTCGCCCGGCGTGACACTGAAGCTGATGCCCACGATCTGCGCGACCATTTCGTCCAGCGAGGTGGTCTCGGTGTCGATGGCCGTGAGTTCGGCGGCCTCGAGTTTGGCGAGCCAGGCGTCGAACTGCGCCCACTCCATGACGGTGTCGTACTTGAGGTTGCTCGCGGGCGCGGCGGCCTCTTGCGCGCCCAGCTCGGAGGGCTCGTCGAACAGGCCGCCCTGGTCGCGATCGGCCTTGGAAGCGGCCTTCTTCTTGGCGTTCTCTTCGATCAGCTCGGGCGGTACTTCCTGCGCTTCGAGCGACTTGACCAGGCTCTTGAAACCGAACTTCTCGTAGAAGGGCTTCAGCTCGGCCGTCTGCGGCGCGCCGACGGGCAGGCCTTCGAGCGAGGGCAGGCCTTCGACAAAGCCGTTCAGGTCGCAGTCGGTGCGGATGGTGACGAGGCGGCGGCTCAGCGGCAGCTTGTCGAGCGCCTGGCGCAGGTTCTCGCCGGCGGCGCCCTTCACTTCGGCGGCGCGTTCGACCAGCGCATCGAGCGAGCCGTATTCGAGCAGCCATTTCGCGGCGGTCTTCGGGCCGACCTTCGGCACGCCGGGCACGTTGTCGACCGTGTCGCCGATGAGCGTCTGGTAGTCGACCATGAGGCTGGGCGGCACGCCGAACTCGGCCGTCACGCCGGCGATGTCGCGCTTCTTGCCGTTCATCGTGTCGATGATGGTGATGTGCTCGTCGACCAGCTGGCTCAGGTCCTTGTCGCCGCTGGAGACGATCACTTCGACGCCCTGCGCGGCCGCCACCTTGGCGAGCGTGCCGATCACGTCGTCGGCCTCGACCTCGGGCACGGTGATCACCGGCCAGCCCAGCAGCTTGACCACTTCGTGGATGGGGTCGATCTGGCTGCGCAGGTCGTCGGGCATCGGCGAGCGGTTGGCCTTGTACTCGGGGTACCAGTCGTCGCGGAAGGTCTTGCCGGGGGCGTCGAAGATGCAGGCCGCGTAGTCGGCGCGCACCTCGCGGCGCAGCGCGGTCATCATGTTGATCATGCCCCGGATCGCCCCGGTGGCCGGGCTCTTGGGGTCGCCGGGCACGGCGCGCAGATCGGGCATCGCGTGGAAGGCCCGGTACAGGTAGCTCGAGCCATCGACGAGCAGCAGCGTTTTCTTGTCGGTCATCGGGGCATTTTGCCGTGCCCGGACCGGCGTCCGGAACGACACCAGGGTCGGCTGGCGGCCGACACGCCGCCAGCGGGTGCACGCCTACAATCCGTGCATGCCTAGCTCCCCACTCCTGGTCGCCCGCCGCATCCTGCTGGCGCTGGCTTTCGCCACCCCCGTTGCCGCCCTCGCGCAGGCGCCGGCCGCGCCTGCCGCCAAGCCGGCCCCGGCGGAACCGCTACAAAATCAGGAGCAGGCCGACGGCCGGCGCAACCAGAAGGTCGAGCACATCCACACGGAAGACAGCGGCGCCTCGGTCGACGAGGTGCGCTACGGCGGCCGCACGCAGAGCATCAACGTCAAGCCCAAGTCGAACATGCCCGGTTACGAAGTGCTGCCCAACGACGGCGGCAGCGCCCGCCCCGGCACGACCGGCGACGCGAACAGCGGCGGCAACGGCCCGCGTGTCTGGAACGTGCTGAAGTTCTGACCGTGACGTCGTCGTTCTCCTTCCCGCCCTCCCTCTTTTCTCCCGCAGCCGCCGTCCGGCGCTGAGCATCGCCATGGCAGTTTTTACCGAAGTCCAGTTCGGCGAGGCAGACGCGCTCGTCCAGCGCCTTGGCATGGGCGCCCTGCGCGAGCTGCGCGGCATCGAGGGCGGCATCGAGAACACCAACTACTTCGCGACCACCGAGTCGGGCGAGTTCGTGCTGACGCTGTTCGAGCGCCTGAGCGCCGAGCAGCTGCCGTACTACCTTTGCCTCATGAAGCACCTGGCCGGTGCCGGCCTGCCGGTGCCCGCGCCCGTGGCCGACCCGGCCGTGGCGCCGCCGACCGGCCATGCGCTGTCGATCCCCGCGCAGGCGCCCTGCGAACTGCTGCACCGCGTGGCCGGCAAGCCCGCGGCGCTGGTGCAGAAGCTGTCGGGCCGCAGCGAGCTGGCCCCCACGGCCGCCCATTGCGCCGAACTGGGCGCCATGCTGGCCCGCATGCACCTGGCCGGGCGCGACTACCCGCGCATCCAGCCCAACCTGCGCGGCCTGCCCTGGTGGAACGAGACCACCCCGGTGGTGCTGCCCTACATGGACGAGGCGCAGGCTGCGCTGCTGCGCGCCGAGCTGGCCTACCAGAACCATGTCGCCGAATCGTCGGCCTACGCGGCGCTGCCGCGCGGCCCAGTGCATGCCGACATGTTCCGCGACAACGTGATGTTCGCGACCGGCGGCGAGCCCGACGCGCCGCCGCGCCTCACGGGCGTGTTCGACTTCTATTTCGCCGGCACCGACACCTGGCTGTTCGACCTGGCCGTGTGCCTGAACGACTGGGCCATCGACCTGACCAGCGGCCGGCATGACGCCGCCCGCGCCGACGCCCTGCTCGCCGCGTATGAGAGCGTGCGCAGGCTGAACGCCTCCGAGCGCGCCCTGCTGCCCGCGATGCTGCGCGCCGCCGCGCTGCGCTTCTGGATCTCGCGCCTGTGGGACTTCCACCTGCCGCGCGAGGCCAGCATGCTCAAGCCCCACGACCCGACGCACTTCGAGCGCGTGCTGCGCGAGCGCGCCACCCACCCGCACGCCATCGCCCACGTCTTAGAGCCGGCGCTGGCAGCCTGACCGTACACATGAAACTCCACCTCGTGCCGGCGCGCACCGGCTTCGACTGGGTCCGCCTCGGACTCAAGACCTTCTGGCGCCAGCCGCTGGCCTTCATCTCGCTGTTCTTCCTGCTGATGGCGATGATCTCGACGGTGTCGATGCTGCCGCTGCTCGGCAGCGTGCTCGCCCCGATCCTGCTGCCCTTCATGACGCTCGGCCTGATGGTCGCGACCTCGGTGGCAGCGACCGACAACGCCGACGGCCTGGGCAACGCGGGCGACCTGGGCCGCCCCACGGGCTCGGCCATGTTCATCGCGGTGTTCGACGCCATGCGCACCGAATGGCGCTCGCTGGTGGTGCTGGGCGTGATCTCGGCCGTGTACTTCGTGCTGGCCGTCACGCTCACGGCGCTGGTCGACGGCGGCCAGCTCATGCGCGCCTACCTGTTCGACGAGGTGGTGACGCCCGAGGTCATGAAGAGCAGCGAGTTCCTCACGGCACGCACGCTGCTGATGTGCCTGAACCTGCCGCTGTCGCTGGCCATGTGGCATGCGCCGGCGCTGGTGCACTGGCACCGCGTGGAACCGGTGAAGAGCGTCTTCTTCAGCATCGTCGCGCTGTTCCGCAACTTCGGCGCCTACGCGCTGTTCGGCCTGGCGTGGTTCGGCGTGTTCATGCTCGCGGGCATCGCCATCGGCCTGCTCGCCACCGTGCTGATCGGCGTCGGCGCCATGGGCTCCGACGGCGCGGCCCTGGCGATCGGCAACATCCTGATGATCGGCACCGCGCTGGTGCTGGCGGCGATGTCGCTGGCCTCGACCTGGTTCACCTTCCGGGACAGCTTCGACGCGAACTGAAGTCGGCATCGCCCGCTGCCCCCTTTCGGGCAAGCGGGACCGCCAGACTCAGACCGGCGTGAGCTTCGCCACCGACAGCGCCAACCACTTCACGCCGTGGCGCGCGAACTTCACCTGTGCCCGCGCGTCGTCGCCGGTGCCTTCCAGCGCAGTCACCGTGCCCTCGCCGAACTTGTTGTGGAACACCTGCATGCCTGAACGCAGGCCGTGCGACGGCGCGGTCTTCTGCGGCGGCACGGGTGGGCTGGCGAAAGTGTCCTTGCCGGCGCTGCTGCCGCCACCACCGTAGCGATTGCCGCCGCCTCCCCCACCACCGTAGCCGCCGGCACCGCCGCGCGTGCTGCCATAGCCGCCGCCATAGCCGAAGGCCGAAGGCGCAAAGCCCTGGTTCTTCGGCGTGAGCCACTTGAGCGCGCCTTCCGGCAGCTCGTCGAAGAAGCGGCTCTTGACGTTGTAGCGGGTCTGGCCGTGCAGCATGCGCGTCTGCGAATGGCTCAGGTACAGGCGCTTGCGTGCGCGCGTGATGGCCACATACATCAGGCGGCGCTCTTCCTCGAGGCTCTCGAAATCGCTCATCGAGTTCTCGTGCGGGAACAGGCCCTCTTCCATGCCGGTGATGAACACGCAGTCGAACTCCAGGCCCTTGGCGGCGTGCACGGTCATGAGCTGCACCGCGTCCTGGCCGGCCTGCGCCTGGTTGTCGCCCGACTCGAGGGCCGCATGCGTCAGGAAGGCCGCGAGCGGGCTCAGCGTTTCGCCGGTTTCGGCATCGGGCGCCAGCGGCTCGTCGAGCACCGGCCGGCTGGGGTCGAGCCCCTGGCTGGCGGGCGACTGGCGCAGCTCGTCGACCGGCAGCGCCACGGCGTCACGGCCGAAGCCTTCCTGCGTGACGAAGCTTTCGGCCGCGTTCACGAGTTCGTCCAAGTTCTCGATGCGGTCGGCGCCTTCGCGGTCGGCCTTGTAGTGTTCGACGAGGCCGCTGTGGTCGAGCACCAGCTCGATGATCTCGCGCAGGCTCACACCCTGGGTCTGCTCGCGCAGCACGTCGATCTTGGCGACGAAGGCCGTGAGGTTCGAGCCGGCCTTGCCGCCGACCGCGCTCACCGCGTCGTGCAGCGAGCGCCCGGCGGCGCGCGCCGCGTCCTGCAGGCTTTCGAGCGTGCGTGCGCCGATGCCGCGCGGCGGGAAGTTGACGACGCGCAGGAAGCTGGTGTCGTCGTCCTTGTTCTCCAGCAGGCGCAGGTAGGCCAGCGCATGCTTGATTTCGGCGCGCTCGAAGAAGCGCAGGCCGCCGTACACGCGGTACGGCACCGAGGCGTTGAACAGCGCCGTTTCAATCACCCGGCTCTGCGCATTGCTGCGGTAGAGCACGGCCATTTCCTTGCGGTCGAAGCCGTCGCGCGCCAGCTGGCGCATTTCCTCGACCATCCACTGCGCCTCGGCGAGGTCGGTGGGCGATTCGTACACGCGCACGGGCTCGCCTGGCCCCTGGTCGGTGCGCAGGTTCTTGCCCAGGCGCTTCTTGTTGTGGCTGATGAGCTCGTTGGCCGAATCGAGGATGTTGCTGTAGCTGCGGTAGTTCTGCTCCAGGACGATCTGGCGGCGCACGTCGAACTCGCGCACGAAGTCGGTCATGTTGCCCACGCGCGCGCCGCGGAAGGCGTAGATGCTCTGGTCGTCGTCGCCCACGGCGATCACGCTGTTGTGCTCGCCCGGCGTGAAGTGGCCGCCGATCGCCGTGTGGCCCGCGAGCATCTTCAGCCATGCGTACTGCAGGCGGTTGGTGTCCTGGAACTCGTCGACCAGGATGTGGCGGAAGCGCCGCTGGTAGTGCTCGCGCACGGGCTCGTTGTCGCGCAGCAGCTCGTAGCTGCGCAGCATCAGCTCGCCGAAGTCGACCACGCCTTCGCGCTGGCACTGCTCTTCGTACAGCTGGTAGAGCTCGACCTTCTTGCGGTCGTCGTCGCTGCGAGCCTCGATGTCGCCGGGGCGCAGGCCGTCTTCCTTGGCGCCGGCGATGAACCATTGGGTCTGCTTGGCCGGAAAACGCTCGTCGTCGACGTTGAACTGCTTCATCAGGCGCTTGATGGCCGAGAGCTGGTCCTGCGTGTCGAGGATCTGGAAGGTCGAGGGCAGGTTGGCCAGCTTCCAGTGCGCGCGCAGCAGGCGGTTGCACAGGCCGTGGAAGGTGCCGATCCACATGCCGCGCACGTTCACCGGCAGCATCGCGGTCAGCCGCGTCATCATTTCCTTGGCGGCCTTGTTGGTGAAAGTGACGGCCAGGATGCCGCCGGCGGACACCTGCCCCGTCTGCAGCAGCCAGGCGATGCGGGTGGTGAGCACCCGCGTCTTGCCGGAGCCGGCACCGGCAAGGATGAGGGCATTGCCCGCGGGCAGCGTGACGGCAGCAAGCTGCTCGGCGTTGAGGTTGTTCAGCAACGGCGAGGCAGGGCCGCCCGCATCGGCTGCGGACGCGCCGGAAAACAGGTCGTGAGGGAGCATGGGTGCCATTGTAGAAAGCTGCCCCGCCCAGGGCCTCGCCGAGCGCGCTTGCCCCTGCGGGCATGACCTGGATCAAGGCAGTGCTCGCTCGCGTGCGCCGGCCCGCCGCGCTTGCGACAGATCAAGCGAGACGGCCGTGCCCGGCGGGAGACTGCCTCTCAGTTGCCGGCCCTGCGCGCCGGCCGTCACTGGAGAACCCATGCCCAAGAAATTCGCCCCCGCCTGCCTCGCCGCCCTGCTCGGCGCCATGGCCGCCCTGCCGGCCGCAGCGCAGGAAGCACAAGGCAACTGGCTGGTGCGCGCCCGCGCCGTGTACCTGAAGCCGGCGAACCACTCGGCCCCGGTGGCCGACCTGTCGATTCCGGCCGATGCCATCACGGTCAACAGCAAGACCATCCCCGAGTTGGACGTCACCTACTTCTTCACGCCGAACATCGCCGCCGAGCTGGTGCTGACGGTGCCGCAGAAACAGACGGTCACCGTGCAACAGAGCGCGCTGGGCGGCCCGGTGGACATCGGCACCTTCAAGCACCTGCCGCCCTCGCTGATGCTGCAGTACCACTTCATGCCCACCGCGAAGATCCGCCCCTACATCGGCGCGGGCCTGAACTACACGCGCCTGAGCAGCGTCAACCTGCAGGTGCCGACGGTCGGGCGCCTGCAGCTGCAGAACGAGAGCTTCGGCCTCGCGCTGGGCGCCGGTGTCGACATCGAGGTGGCGAAGAACACCTACCTCAACATCGACGTGAAGAAGCTGCGCATCCGCAGCGCCGTGAACATGAATGGCGTGCAGCTGTCGACCGTGAAGGTCGACCCGTGGCTGTTCGGCGTGGGCATCGGTTACCGGTTCTGACAAAGAAGCGCACGGCGGTCGTCGGGTATACGCTGCAACCCATAGGGTCAATACGCCCCGGCAACTTGCGCATCATCGCCATGGCCGTAAAATCAATCACCGGGCCCAAGTTTCTTGCGTCCGGTTTTTTTTGGCCGTCATTTTCATGACGCGACCACGAGAGCCGGCCGGACCAAGCGCTCATTCGTTCCACTCAACGATTCCTTTTTGGAGCCTGGTCATGCAAATCTTCGATTACGACAACATCCTTCTGCTGCCGCGCAAATGCCGCGTGGAAAGCCGCTCGGAATGCGACGCCAGCGTCACGCTGGGCGAACGCACCTTCCGCCTGCCGGTGGTGCCTGCCAACATGAAAACGGTGGTCGACGAGTCGATCTGCCTGTGGCTCGCGCAGAACGGCTACTTCTACGTGATGCACCGCTTCGACCTGGACAACGTCCAGTTCGTGAAGGACATGCAGGGCAAGGGCGTGTTCGCCTCGATCTCGCTGGGCGTGAAGAAGCCCGACTACGACACCGTCGACCAGATGGTGGCCCAAGGCCTCGTGCCCGAATACATCACGATCGACATCGCGCACGGCCATGCCGACAGCGTGAAGAACATGATCGGCTACCTCAAGGCCAAGCTGCCGAAGTCGTTCGTGATCGCCGGCAACGTCGGCACGCCCGAAGCCGTGATCGACCTGGAGAACTGGGGCGCCGACGCGACCAAGGTCGGCATCGGCCCGGGCAAGGTCTGCATCACCAAGCTCAAGACCGGTTTCGGCACGGGCGGCTGGCAGCTGTCGGCGCTCAAGTGGTGCGCGCGCGTGGCGACCAAGCCGATCATTGCCGACGGTGGCATCCGCGACCACGGCGACATCGCCAAGAGCATCCGCTTCGGCGCGTCGATGGTCATGATCGGCTCGCTGTTCGCGGGCCACGAAGAGTCGCCGGGCAAGACGGTCGACGTCGACGGCACGCTCTTCAAGGAGTACTACGGCTCGGCCAGCGACTTCAACAAGGGCGAGTACAAGCACGTCGAAGGCAAGCGCATCCTCGAGCCCATCAAGGGCAAGCTGGCCGACACGCTGGTCGAGATGGAGCAGGACGTGCAAAGCTCGATCAGCTACGCCGGCGGCCGCACGCTGATGGACATCCGCAAGGTCAACTACGTCACGCTGGGCGGCGACAACGCCGGCGAACACCTGCTGATGTGAGCGCGACGGGCGGTCTGTCCGCCCGTCTTTTCCTTCAGGCCTCGAGCAGTTGCACCGCGTAGCGGTGCAACGCATGCGCCGGATCGGCCAGCGCATCGACCACACCGAAGTGGTCCAGCCCCGGCAGCACCTCGCACACCGGCACGGTATGGCGGCCCCAGGCCTCGCGGATCATCGCGTTGTGGCGCAGGAATTCAGCGCTCTCGTTGCCCCCCACCGCCGCATAGAGCTGGCCGCGCGCCGGCGCAGGCCACAGCGCCGGGCTTGCGCGCCGCGCGTCGGCATCGGTGAGCTTCAGCGTGTGCTCGAGGAAGGGCGTGCGCTGCAGCGGCCGCAGGTCGAACAACCCCGAAACCGACAGCGCATTGCGCACGAGCTGCGCGGGCAGATCGGGCGCCACCGCCTTCCAGTCGCAGGCCAGCAACGCCGCCGCCATGTGGCCGCCTGCAGAATGCCCCGCGACGGTGATGCGCGAAGGGTCGCCGCCATGCGCCGCCACGTGGCGCCACGTCCATTCGAGCGCCCGCACCATCTGCAAGAGGATGCCCGGCACCGTCACCGGCTGGTCGACCGGACCCGGGCACAGCGCGTAGTTGGGCTGCACCACGCAGATGCCGCGGTCGTGGAAGGCGGGGCTGATGAACGAATGGTCCTTCTTGTCCATGGCGCGCCAGTAGCCGCCGTGGATGAAGACCAGCACCGGCGCATCGGGCACGGGCGCCGGAAAGACGTCGAGCGTTTCGTTCGGGCCGGTGCCGTAGGGCACGCCGATGCGGCATGGCAGCGTGTCGCGTGCCGCGGCGGAATCGCGCCCCCAGCGCGCGAAGTAGGCGGGGTGGTCCTTCACCCGCGCCAGGTTGTTGTACATGCCTTCCAGCCAGGCGGGGTCGTGCGCTTCCATGCGGTGTTTGCTCCTTGTTTTTCCGGGGCGCATCTTGGCATGGCCGCGTGCATGGAATGGCGCGGCTGGATAAAATGTGCAGTGTGTTGGGGGGGTAGCTCAGCTGGGAGAGCGCCGCGTTCGCAATGCGGAGGTCGGGAGTTCGATCCTCCTCCTCTCCACCAACCGACCCAGCAAAAAGGCCTTGGCAATCGCCAAGGCCTTTTTCATTTGCAGCTGTGCGCTGCCGCCGGGAAATGTCAGGCGTCGAGCGTCAGGTGCTGGCCGTGCAATGCCGCAGCGCCCGGCGATGCCAGGAAGCCGATGGTCTGCGCCGCGACCGAGGTCGACACCCACTCGGCCGGGTTCGCGTCGGGCATCGCCTGGCGGTTGGCCGGCGTGTCGAGCACGCTGGGGGCCACGCTGTTGATGTTCACGCCGTGCGGCGCGGCCTCGGCTGCCATCGATTCCACCAGCCGCTGCAGCGCGCTCTTCGACGCGATGTACGCCGCCATGGCCGGCAGGCCGCGCGCCGCCACCTTGGCCGTCACCGCAATGATGCGGCCCGCGCGGCGCTCGATCATCGAGGGCAGCACGGCCTGCGTCACGGCGACGAACGACCAGGCGTTGAGGTTCATCATCCGGTCCCAGCTCGCGCGCGTGAGCGCGTGCGTCGCCTCGCCCATCTCGAAGCCGCCGGCAATGTGCACCAGCGCATCGACGCGGCCGAAGGCCTGCAGCACCTGGCCGGTGAGCGCGGCCATGTCGGGCGCCGAGGTCACGTCGCCAGCGAGCAGCAGGTGCTGTGAGTTGTCCAGGCCCGGGAAGACTTCGGCCAGGCGACCGGCGTGGTGATCGACCAGCGCGAGCCGCGCGCCCTGGTCAAGAAAGTGCTGGGCCACGGCCCGGCCCAGCGCGCCCGCGGCGCCGGTGATCAGTACATGGGGCGTGTTGCTTGCATCGCTCATCGAAAACTCCTCGGATAGGGGGTGGGGCGGGGCCCCGACGGTCGCGCATCCTAACGCTCTCGTACAAATGTGCAGAAATTTTTTGAAGTCCCAAAAAGATTGGTATATACTCGTGGTCTTGCCAGAAAACACTAACGGTTTTCAAAGCAAGGGCTCTTAGCTCAGTTGGTAGAGCAGCGGACTCTTAATCCGTAGGTCGAGTGTTCGAGTCACTCAGGGCCCACCAACCAACATCGCGGCAACGCTGGAAAGCCTGCTACCCACAAGGTAGCAGGCTTTTTTCATGGTGCGTTCACTTGTACGTTTGCTGCTCGCGCCGACGCTACCCTTCGCAAGCCCCTCCCCGACATCCCGTGAAGAAATCCAAACCCGCGCCATCGCCGAAATCCTTCGACCTCAAGCAGCACTGGCATTGGGGCCGCGGCATGCGCCAGTTGCGCATCGCCGACTTCCTGAAGGACGGCCGCCTGCTGGTCCCCGGCGACCTCACGGGCGAAGGCCCGGCCACCGATGACGGCACCGGCGCACTGCGCACCGTGGGCGGCGTGCAGGTCGGCAGCGCCGACTATGAAACCGGCCTGATGTGGGTCGGCCGCAAGCTGCGCGAAGGCGACCTGCCGAGCAAGCCCCAGGGCTGACCTAGCTACGGCGCCGTGACGCGCCGCAAGAACTGCAGCGAGCGCTCCAGCGCCAGCCGCCCCGGTGCATCGTCGAGGTTGAACTGGTACTCGTGCGGCAGTGCGGGCGTCTGGTCTGCGGGGAAGAACAGGCTGTCGACCTGCACGCCCTTCGCCGCCAATGTTTCGGCCATCGACCGCGACTGCCCTTCGAGCGGATCGCCGTTGCCCGCGGTGATGAACGACGGCGGAAAAGCCCCGGTCACATAACGGCGCACCGATGCGGTCTCGAAGGCCGGCGCATTCTGGAAATCCTTGCTGCCGCTGTACGACCAGAACACGGTCCGCAGGAAGGCGCCAAAGGCGCCGTCGAGCCGGGCCTGCGCCGCGTCGTAGGCACCGCAGTGCAGCAGTATGCCGCGCAGCTGCTCGCGCGCGATGACGGGCGTGAGACCCACGGCTTTGGCATAGCTGGGCACGGCCACCGCGTTCGCGACCTGCGCAACGATGTGCGCACCCGCCGAGTCGCCAGCCAGCACGAGCCGCGCGGGGTCCACGCCCAGCCGCACCGCCTCGCGCACCAGATAACCCAGCGCCGTGTTCACCTGCCGCACCGGTCCCGGATAGCCCTGGCCCGGCGCGATCGAATAGCCCACTGCCACGACAGTGAAGCCCTGCCCCGCCAGCACGCGCGTGTAGTTCGCCACGTCGCGCCGGTGGCCCGAGACCCAGGCACCGCCGTGCACCCACACGATGGTGGGCAAGGGCTGCGCGCCCGCCGAGGCCGGGCGGAACACGTCGAGGTAGGCATCCGGATCGGCCTCGTCGTAGTGCTGGTCGAGCACCGCCGCGATACCGGGCGGCACGTGCTTCTGCAGCGACTGCGATGCAGCGTCCGAGCCCTTGCCGAAGGCGTAACGAATCATCAGCACCGAAGGCCACGGGCTCCACTGGAACGCGGCATAGCCCACGACAACGAGGCCGGCGATGACACCGAGGATTCGCAGCAGGATGGTCTTGAGCTTCACGGTGGAGCGCCTGCACCGGACGGCCCGGCGCTTCAGGGAGCGCCCCGCATTCTGCTTGCCACGGGCAGTGCCCCGCTATGCTCGCCTCACATGTCGCCACCGCCCGTCATCGCGCCCTCCTCCGCGCTCACACAACCGCTGCGCCACGCAGCGCGCACGCTGTGCGCAGCCCTGGTGTTCGCGGCGGCGCCCACCCTCGCATCGGCAGCGTCCGGCTGCCTTGCCACGGCCTCCTACATTCCGCCGCCGCCACGCGCCCTCGCAATGGCCGCGCTGGCCCGACAAGAGCACGTTGCCTTCGGCAGCCAGACCATGGACGCCGAAGGCCGACTCACCGAGTCTGGCTATTCGGAAGCAGAAGACACGCGCTATCCGATCGACGCGCAGCCCGCATGGCAACGCGTGCTGCGCTACTGGCGCGCGGTCGATCCGTCGAGCGAGCGGTTGCCCTCGCTAGTTCGCTTCGGCGCCCCGCACGCGGCCGACCGCACGCGATTGACCGACGCGCTGAACCAGGCGAGCGCCGCGCGCCTGCAAGGCCTGGGTGTCGGCCCCGGCCAGGGGCTGGACGCGTCGGACCAGCGCGCCCTCGAAGTGGCCCTGCAGCGCGTCGCGGTGATCGACACGCCCTGGTCCGCCGCGTTCATCAGCTGGGTCGCGCGCGAGGCCGGGCTCGGTGCCGACGAGTTCGTCTTCTCCGAGGCCCACGTCGACTACGCGGGCGCCGCGTGGCAGGCCGGCATCGATGAAGCGGCGGGCCGCGCGACCCCGCAAGCCTTGCGCGCCTGCGACCTGATGCGCACGCCGCCGCGCCCGGGCGATCTCGTCTGCCATGCACGCGGCCCGCGCGGTGCCGCGCTCGACGGCTTCGGCAAGATCGGCGAGTGGCTCACTGGGCGCCCGACGGGCGGCGCACCGTTGCCGATGCACTGCGATGTGGTGGTGGGTGTGGACGGGGCGGGCTTCGATGCCGTGGGTGGCAACGTGCTGCAGTCGGTCACCTTGCGGCGCCTGGCCTTTGCGCCCGGCACGCGGCTGCTGGACCCGAGCTACCTGCCTGAAGGCTGCACGGCGGGCGGCAGCGCATGCGTCGATCGCCACATGAGCCGGCAGCCGTGGTCGCTGCTGCTGCAGTGGCGCTGAAAGAAAAACAGGAACGGTGGGGGCTTGTGCCCCGGGCCGTCAGTCGCGGTAGTACACCTCGACAGCGCCCTTGAGCTTGATCAGCAGCGGATAGCCCTTGCGGTCCAGCGTGCGGCCGGCGGGCACCTTGATCCAGCCTTCGCTGATGCAGTATTCCTCGACGTCCAGGCGGTCCTTGCCGTTGAAGCGGATGCCGATCGGGTGCTCGAACACGGCGGGGATGTGGTGCGGGCTGCGCGGATCGGTCGAGAGATGGTCGGGCAGCGTGGGCTTGGAGGTGGCTTCTTCGGTCATGGGAAAACGGGTGTCTGAATCGACCCGAATGATAGAACCTGCCGCATGCCCCTTTGCGGGCGCCGCTAGCGCCGCTTCTTCCAGGCCTTGGGCGGCGGTTTCGGCCCGAAGCCCAGCGCGGCCCGCGCGAGCGCATCGGCCTCGGCGTTGCGGTGGCGCGGAATCCATTGCACGCGCGCCTCGTCAAAGCCCTGCAGCAGCATGCGTGCCTCCTCGAACAACGGCGCCATGCGCACGATCGGCCGCACGTCGGCAGCGCCGCTCAACTGTTCGACCAGCGTGCTGTTGTCGCTGAAGGCCTGCACGCTCGTGGCGCCGCGCGCCTGCAGCTCGCGCAGCGCGAGCGTCAGCGCCCGCAGCTCGGCCTCGTTGTTGCAGCCCGTGGTGTGCGTGGCCTGCGAGAAGGTGTGGCGGGTGCCGTCGGGCTGGGTGATGACGACGCCGACGCCCATGCGCCCGGGGTTCGGCATGGCGCTGCCGTCGCAGTGGACGACCCACGGGGAAAGGCGCTCGGGCGCGGCAACGGTCATGAAGAAGCAGGAAGCAGAGGAAGAGGGACGAACGCGCTCAGCAGTTGCTGCGCTTGATGCCCGCGAGATTGCACGGCCGCTGGCCAGGCGGAGGCCCGGGGTCGCGCGGCGGACGCGGCGGCCGGGGGTGATACCCCGGTCGCGGCGGGCCGTAATACGGATCGCCGCCCCAGATGTAGGTCGGCCCCGGGTCGGCCGCGGGCGCCTCGCCCACCGGGTAACGCGGAATGATGGCCGGCCCCGAGGGCGCGGGCTGCGGCGGTGGGGCGGACGGTGCCGCGTAGTCCGGCCGACGCGGCGTGTCTTCCTCGTTGGAGGCACGCGGCGGCGCAGGCGGTGGCTCGTCGATGCGCAACTGCCGCGACTGCCTGGTCCCCGGCGGGCAGGCGCCGTCGGTGTAGACGATGCGGCCGTCGGCGTCGGTGCAACGCACCACCTCCGCCTGCGCGGCCGGAGCGGCCACGACAAGCCAGAGCAGCGAAACGAAAAGAATGGTTGGCGAGCGCATGGAGACGCCCTTTGTAACAGTGCGCGGCCGCTCGAACAAGCGTGCACGAAGAAACGGGTGGGGGCTGAGGTTCGCAGCAGAGGAAAAGTCGATGCCTACCGGCACGTCAACGCGACTTGGCTCGCGCACTTTTCCTGGCCGGAGGCTCGGCCTGCGTGGTGATGCGCGGGTAGTGCTCGAAGGTATGTTTCATCACATCGCGCAGCCAGACCACGGCAGGGTCGTGGTGAAAGCGCGGATGCCAGTGCTGGTTGAGTTGAAACTGGGGCACGGGCACCGGCGGCTCGAACATGCGCACCGTGCCCATGCGGGCGAAGACCTCCGCCAGTTCGCGCGGCACCGTCGCGAGCAGATCGGCGTGCCGGTCCATCAGGAGCGGAACCATCAGGAAGTGAGGCGTCATCACGGCCACGGTGCGGCGGATGCCCTGGTCTTCCAGCACCTTGTCGTAGCTCTCCGCCGAGTGGCCGGTGAGCGAGACCACGATGTGCCGCATCGCCTCGAAGCGCTCGCGCGTGAGGGTGGCGCCGATGTCCTTGTTCCGCGCGCTGGCGATGGTCACGAAGGAGTGCAGGAACAGGCGCTGATGAAACAGCCCCTCGGGCGCCGCACGGATGGACCCCACCGCCAGGTCGGCCTCGCCTGACGCAAGCAGCCCTTCGACCTGCTCGAGCGGCACCTGCAGCGTGCGCAGCGAGCATCCGGGCGCCTCCTTCTTGAAGCGCTCGAGCAGCGGCGGCAGGAACACCAGTTCGCCCATGTCGGTCATGCACAGGGTGAAGGTGCGTCGCGCCAGTGCGGGCTCGAACCGGGCGCCCGCCAGGATCTGCTGGCGCACGGTGGTCATCACCTCCACCACCGCGGCGCGCATGCCCTCGGCCTTGCGCGTGGGCTCCATGCGGCTGCCGACCTTGACGAACAAGGGATCGTCGAAAAAAGCACGCAGCCGGTTGAGCGCATGGCTCATCGCGCTCTGCGTCAGCCCGAGGCCCTGCGCGGCCTTCGTGACACTGGCCTCGCGAAACATCGCGTCGAAGACCGCCAGCAAATTCAGGTCGAGGTTTTCCGCATGCATGCTGTGCATTCTAGGAATGACTGAAATGACATTGATACATGAGAACCCTCGTCCTACGCTCTGCCCATGCCGTGACCCGAACGCGGCGAACAACAAAGGAGACGCCCCATGTTCATCAAAAACACCTGGTACGTGGCTGCCTGGGACAACGAGCTCACGCCGCAGGGCCTGTTCGCCCGCACCATCATCGGCGTGCCCGTTCTCATGTACCGCAAGGACGACGGCGACATCGTCGCCATGGAAGACCGCTGCTGCCACCGCGGCGCGCCCCTGTCGGTGGGACGGCGAGAAGGCGACTGCGTGCGCTGCATCTACCACGGCCTGAAGTTCGACGCCTCGGGCCAGTGCATCGAGGCACCGGCCCAGAAGCGCATTCCCATCCAGGCCAGGGTGCGCACCTTCCCGGTGGTGCAACGCCACCGCTGGGTCTGGATCTGGATGGGCGCCCCCGACAAGGCCGACCCGGCGCTGATCCCCGACACGCCATGGCTGGACGACCCGCACTGGCGCAGCCTGGACGGCTACATCCACTACGACGTCAACTACCTGCTGATCTGCGACAACCTGCTGGACTTTTCCCACCTGCCCTTCGTGCACCCGACCACGCTGGGAGGCAGTGCGGACTACGCCGCCGCCCAGCCCAAGGTCGAACGCATCGACAACGGCGTGCGCATCACCCGGTGGGCCCTCGACACCGAGCCGCCGCCTTTCGCCCAGGCGGTCAAGGACTGGGGCAGCAGGGTCGATCGATGGAACATCTACAACTTCACCATCCCGGCCATCCTGCTGATGGACTCCGGCATGGCGCCCACCGGCCAGGGCGCCGCCGAAGGCAACCGCGAAGGTGCGATCGAGTTTCGTGGCTGCCAGGCCATCACGCCCGAGACGGAAAACTCCACCCACTACTTCTTCGCGCATCCCCACAACTTCGCCATCGACCAACCCGAAGTCACGCACTCGATCCACCAGGCCGTGGTGGATGCCTTCGACGAAGACCGCGACATCATCACCGCGCAGCAAAAGAGCCTGGCGCTGGCACCCGACTTCAAGATGATGGCCTTCGGCATCGACGCCGCGCTGAACCAGTTCCGCTGGATGGTCTCGCGCCGGCTGGAAGAAGAAGCGCTCGAGGAAGCCGCGGCCCGCCCTGCCGCCACAGCAGCGCCCGAACCCGTCAAGGCCTGAGCCATGAAGCTCCTCGTCACCCGCCTCACGCAAGAGGCGCAGGATGTGCTCGGCCTGGAGTTGCGTGCGCAGGACGGCGCCGCGCTGCCGCCCTTCACCTCGGGCGCCCATGTGGACCTGCTGCTGCCCGGCGACATCCGCCGCCAGTACTCGCTGGCCAACTCGCCGCTGGAGCGCCACCGCTACGTGCTCGGTGTGGGCCTGGCGCCAGCTTCGCGCGGCGGCTCGGCCTTCGTTCACCAGCGCCTTGCCGTGGGCGATGTGCTCGAGGTGGGCGCGCCACGCGCCCTGTTCGGCATCGACCCGGCCGCCACCGAGCATCTGTTCGTGGCCGGGGGCATCGGCATCACGCCCATCCTGAGCATGATCCTCTGGTGCGAGGCCAACGCCAGGCCCTGGAAGCTGCTGTACTGCGTGCGCACGCGAGCCCGTGCCGCCTATGCGTGGACATTGGCGCGCCACCATGACCGCGTGCAGCTGCACGTGGACCAGGAAGCGGCGGGCACGCCACCCGACCTGGCGGGCTGGCTGGCCGGTGCGGCCCCGGGCACCCACCTCTACTGCTGCGGCCCCGAAGGGCTGATGAATGCGGTCGGCACGGCCGCAGGCGTTGTCGGCATCGGCAAGGCGGCCACCCATTTCGAACGCTTCGCACCGCCGGAACAAGCCACGCCCGCAGCGCCGGCCGGCACCTTCACCGTGGTGCTGCATCGCAGCGGCCAGAGGATCGAGGTCGCACCGCGGCAGAGCCTGCTCGATGCGCTGGAAGGCGCGAACGTCAGCATTCCCTTCTCGTGCCGCGAAGGCATGTGCCGCAGCTGCGAGGTGCCGCTGCTCGAGGGCGAGGCGGATCACCGCGACTTCGTGCTCAGCGACGAAGAGCGCGACAGCCACGCCTGCATCCTGCCCTGCGTGTCTCGCGCGCGCAGCGCCGTGCTCGTCCTCGATCTCTGACGCCCCCAACAACAAGCAGACAACCCAACCCCACCACTGGAGACAACCATGTTTAAGCAAATGACTGCCGCATGCGCAGCGATCACGCTGGCGCTGCCCATCGCCGCGCAGGAGAGCTACCCCTCGCGGCCGATCCGCCTCGTCGTGCCCTACGCCGCCGGCGGCGCGACCGACTTCGTGGCACGCACCCTGGGCGATCGCCTGTCGAAATCGATGGGGCAGCCGGTGGTGGTCGACAACAAGGCGGGTGCGGCGGGTGCCATCGGCGCCGGCGAAGTCGGCCGCGCCAAGCCCGACGGCTACACGCTGCTGATGACCATCACCGATTCGCAGATCAACAACACGGCGCTGTTCAAGACCCTGGCGTACGACCCGCAGAAGGACTTCGTCGGCGTCACGCAGGTGGTGCGCAGCCCGGCGCTGATTTCCACGCACCCCGGCACCGGCATCAAGAGCATCGAAGACCTGAAGGCCAAGGTGGCCAAGGGCGTGAAGCTGAGCTACGGGTCCTGGGGCGTCGGCGGGCTGGGCCACCTGGCCGGCGAGAGCCTCAACCGCGGACTGAGTGCCGGCATGGTGCATGTGCCGCAACGCGGCGAAGGGCCCGTGGTGACCGACCTGCTGTCGGGCACCATCGACATCGGCCTGTCGTCGGTGCCCAGCGCGATGCAGCATGTGCCGACGGGCAAGGTCGTGCCGCTGGCCGTGCTGGGGCGCCAGCGCTCCACCACGCTCCCGCAGGTTCCGACCATGAGCGAGCTGGGCTTCAAGGACCCGCTCTACGACACCAACGTCTGGATCGGACTGCTGGCACCGGCCAGGACGCCACAGCCCATCGTCGACAAGCTGGCCCGTGAAGTGCGCGCCATCGTCGGCTCGCCCGACGTCAGCCAGCTGTTCGTGAGCCGCGGCTTCGAGGTGATGAACAGCACGCCCGAGCAGTTCGCGGTGTCGTACAAGGAGGAGTTCAACGTGATCACCAGGCGGATGCGCGAGCTGGGCGTCGAGGCGCAATGAGGCAGGCAACCACCCGGACCGTCATGCAAGGACGACCGATGCATCTGCCGGGCGCCAACCGCCAGTGACCGTGTGGCCGGCCGCATCAGGCGTTCCCTAGGCGACAGGCGCGGCGCGGAGACTTTGCCATCATCGCGAACTCGACTGGCGCCCGCCGCCGGCTACACGGAGCCCTCCCCCATGACCTCGCCTTTCACCACCACCGCTCTCGGCCTGTGCGGCCCGCTGCGCCAGCCGCGCCAGATGCTGGCCGACCAGACCTACGACGACCACAAATCGATCCACGACGACGCGACGGCGGAAAACCTGGGCTTGCGCGCCGGGCCGATCGAAGGGCCGACGCACTTCAGCCAGTTCGATCCCCTGCTGTTCCATGTGTTCGGACCGGCCTGGTTCGAGACCGGCTGCATCAGCGCCCATTACCAGAACATGGTGGTGGAAGGCGAGTCGGTGCGCGCCTTTGTCGACCTGCCCGCGCCCGGCGCCACCTTCGTGCGCCTGCGCGCCGAAAAAGCCGACGGCACGCCGGTGCTGACTGGCACCGCGTCGGTGGGCGATGCCGCTCAGCACCCGCACGAGCTGCCGCAGCGCATCGCGAAACTGCGCCCGCCCCAGGGCCTGGTCATCAACCGCGACTTGCGCGTGGGCCAGCGCGGCGCGGTCGTCGAGAAGATCCGCATGGGCTTCGACCAGCACATGGGCGACCACTACCCCTTCACGCTCGCCGACAAGCTCAAGGTCATCACCGAGCCCTGCGACTGGTACACGGCCGAAGGCGGCAAGCGCTCGCCGTGGGGCCGGGCCATCATCCCGACCGAGATGATCAGCGTGCTGCTCGGCTCCACCAGCGCCGAGGCGCAACTGAATGGCCGCAAGCCGGCCGTGGGCCTGTTCGCCGGACAGGAGATTCGCCTCATCAAGGGACCGCTCTTCGTCGACCAGGACTACGAGCTGGAGCGCGAGATCATCGCGCTGAGCGAGAGCGCGCGCACCGAGTCCGTGTGGGTGCGCACCCAGGTCTACGAGATGCCGTCGCGCACGCTCGTGGCCGAGATGATCCTCAACGGCGCGACGATGAAGGCTTCGTATCCAAACTACGAAGCCGAGGCCAAGGAGCTGGGGCTGGCCTGAGCGCGCGGTTCGCGCAGCTGCATCGAACGCCATCGGTCGAGGGGGCAGAATCCCCTCTTTTTTCCGGGTGCCGTATGCCAGCTGTACTTGAAGGGGGTTGCCTCTGCGGCAAGGTCCGATTCAGCACGACCCAGCCGCCGCTGCGCACGTTCGCGTGCCATTGCACGTTCTGCCAGCGCATGACCGGCACGTCCTTCTATGCCGAGTCGCTTTTTCCGATGGACGCCGTGCAGTTCAACGACGGCGAACTGCGGCAGTACGCGCACCAATCGGACGGCAGCCACAAGCAGGTCTTCGTTCATTTCTGCCCCTCGTGCGGCACGACGATGGGCCTGACCTTCGAGCGTTGGCCCGATGTGCGCGCCATCTCGCGCGGGTGCTATGACGACCCCAATGCGGTCGAACTCACGAGCCACATCTGGACCCGCTCCGCCCAAAGCGGCGTGGCCTTGCCGGCCGACGTGGATTGCTTTGCCAGGGCGCGGGCCACGCTCGACGGCCAGCCGGAGCCGGCCTCGCGGCATGAGGCGCCTGTCTTGGCCCGGCAAGACGGCGGGGCCTGAACTTTCGCTTCAGCCGCTCATCAGCGGCCATTCGCCCGACGACGGCGAAGCACGACCCCAAAGTAGTAGATGGAGAGGCACGTGAAGAGGCCTGCGACCACGGACCAGACGGCGCCCCCGCCGATCAGATTGGCGCCGTCGGGCGCGATACAGCTGGATGCGGATACTTCAATGCAGTCCCTGTGCCTGTAGTACCGCTCATGGAACGCCCACCAGAAGAACCCCGCCGCCGCGGCGCATGCGACGAAGAGGATGGCGGGCCGGGTGATTGGAAGAGGCTCTGTGGTCATGGGCTTGGATCGCTAAGCCGGGCAGCGTGGGAGCATCGCGGCGCACGATGCGAATAAGCGGCTATCCGATGCACCTCACGACGGGACGTTCAGCGCGGTCGCGACGCCACACGGAGCGCTTCTTCCCTGATGTACGAAGAGGCCGCCGTGTTCGCCAGATCGTGCAGCGTCTGCAGCAATGAGACGCCGCCGATCTCCGTCGTGCCGGCGTTCAGGATGCGCCCGATCATCGTGATGCCGAGTTCGCTGGGCTGCCGTGCGAGGGAGCGAAGAAGCTCAGGCTGGTAGTTGGGCAAGCTCTCCAATCCGTGAACGATGGTCCACATGACCCCGTAGCCGTCTTCCTCCGGGTAGCGCTCGAAAACGCTCAGCATTTCGGGCATGGCTTGCTCCGGATTGCCTGCCCGCCAGAGTTCATCCAGAAGCGAGTCCAGGTGGCGCCAGCTGCCATCCTCCGGCGGTTCGAAGTTGGCGATGTCGTGAGCGATCTCGGAAGTGGTTCGAGGCATTGGAAGTCTTGTGCGCGTGGCTGCTTCTGGCCGACTCTAGCGGCTCAGGCGGCCTTCTGCTTTTTCTGTACGGACCTCGGCGCCTCGCTGCGCGCCAGCCACAGTCCGCTCGCGACGATCAACGCTCCGCCGCCCAGCGTCCATGCATCGGGCGCGGCCTGCCAGAACACCCAGTCCATCACGAGCGCCCATGCGAGCGCGCTGTATTCGAAGGGCGCGATGGCCGCGGCCTGGCCGTGGCGGAAGGCCTCGGCGATGGCCAGCTGGCCCAGGAAGCCGCTGAGGGCCAGGCCTGCCAGTGCCCACGCGTGCCCGGCCTGCAGCGGCACCCATTGCGGCGCCGCGAGCAGGCTGCCGCCGACAGCCATGCCCGCCGTGGTCCAGAAGACCAGCGCTGCGCTCGGCTCGGTGCGGCTGATGAGCCGGCCCAGCATGTTCGACAGCGCATAGCAGACGGCGGCCACCAGGATCGCCAGCGCGCCCGTCGAAAGGAAGGCCCCCTGCTCCGGCCGCAGCGCGACCACCACACCGACGAAGCCCAGCCCGATGGCGATCCAGTGCCGCGGCTGCACCGATTCGCCCAGCATCGGCACGGCGATGAGCACCATCAGCAACGGCGCGATGAACGTGAGCGTGTAGGCCTCGGCCAGGCCCAGGGTCTTCAGGCCGTGGACGAAGAGCACCAGCATCGTCATGTTCAGCGCGGTGCGCAGCAGGTGCAGGCGCCAGCGCAGCCGACGGTTGAAAACACCGGCTGCCTCGCGCCGCCAGGCGATGTACAGGCACACCAGGGGCAGCGCCGTGAGACCGCGCAGCGCCATCACCTGCACCGGCGGGTAGTGCCCGGCCAGGGTCTTGAGCAGCGCGTCCATGCAGGCGAAGAAGGCGCAGGCCAACAGCATCGCGGCGATGCCGCGCAGGGTTCCGGTCGGGTGCATGGTCAGGCTGTGGTCTCGCGGCGGTGGCCGGGACGGACGGGGTTTGTTCTTGAACGCCGAGCATAGGCGCTGCGAACGTCGGGGTCTTGGCCAGATGCCGCCAGCCCCTGCCTACCGACACTCGTTCCAGTACCCATCCGGGTTCGCCTCCAGCGGCGTGGCAACCCGCTTGAGCGACACGCGCCCCTGCGCGTCCTTCGCGACCACGAAGATGTGCCCGTCCTGCACCGGGAAACCGTTGCGCAGAAACTTGAAGCCGCTGCGCACCGACGAAAAGTCGGCCTCGTTGAGCGCGTTGCGCAAGGCACCGCGATCGGCGACGGAGCCCTTGGTCTCCTTCAGCGCACTGTCGATCAGGAGCGCCGCATCGAAACCTTGCGCCGCATACTGAGAGGGAATGCGCCCGTGCTTATTCTCGAAGGCGGCAACGAAAGCCTTGCTCGTCGGGCTCGGCAGATCGGGGCCCCAGACCGCACCGGCCAGCACATGGAGCGCAGCATCCTTGAGCAGCGGCAGCGTCGTGCCATCGACCGTGCCGACCGTCAGCAAGGGCACCTTGCTCAGCAGGCCCGAGCGGTTCATCTGCTGGATGAAGTTCACGCCCATGTCGCCCGGCAGGAACGCCACCACCGCATCGGGCGCCACGCGCTGGATCTGCGCCAGCGCCGCCGCGTAGTCGGTCTGGTCGGTCTTGACGTTGATCTCGCTCACCACCTCGCCCGAGTAGTAGCGCTTGAAGCCCCGCAGCTGGTCCTTGCCGGACACGTTGTCAGGCGCAATGAACAGCGTCTTCCAGTAGCCCTTGTCGACGGCGTAGCGTCCCACGATCCCGGCCTGGTACTCGTCCTGGTACGAGGCGAAGACGAACCGGGTGTTGCACTGCTTGCCGGCGATCGGCGCGGGGCCGGCATTCGAGCCGACGAACAGCATGCCCGCCCGGGCCATCGGCTTGGCCATGGCCATCATCACGTCGGAGAAGGTCACGCCGGTGATGAAGCTGACCTTGTCCTTCTCGATCAGGTTCTGCACCAGCTGCGCCCCGCGCTCGGGGTTGTGCTGGTCGTCTTCCTTGAGGACCGTCACGGGAACACCGCCGAGCATGCCTTGGCGCTGCTCGACCGCCAGCATGAAGCCGTCGTACTGCTCCTGCCCGAGCGCGGCCCCGGGGCCGGAGAGCGTGCCGATGAAGCCGATGTTGACCTGCGCGGAAACGGCCAGTGCCGCGGCGCCCAAGATGCAGGCCACGAGGGCGGTGCGGATGCGGTGGATCAAGATGCTCCTTGTGATTTCGCTCGCGATGTTTCGCGGTTCGACTACCCGGCCTTCAAAGGGCCGACGACCTTGTAGGCGCTGAGGAGGATGCCTGATGGCATTGCTTTCGTGGTGACAAGCTCGAAGGCGCGTGGTGGAGTGCCCTGTGCGAAGAAGCGCTTTCCCGCGCCCAGCAGCACCGGATAGACGACCAGCACGACGTCATCCACCAGGCCGTGCTCGAGCAGCGTCGATGTCAGCGTGGAACTGCCCCAGAGGATCAGGTTCGGGCCCGCCTGCGACTTGAGGCGGCGAACGCCTTCGACGACGTCCGGCCCCACGCTTTCGAACGGTCCCCATGCCAGGCTCTCGGGGCGGTGGGTCACGACATGCTTGGTCGCTGCATTCAGTCCATCCGCCATCGCACCGCTCGGCGCCTTGGGCCAGTAGTCCGACCACATGTCGTAGGTGCGACGCCCAAGCAGCAGATCGAAGCGCCCGCCATGCGCGGCGAGCACTTCATCCCGGCCGGCGGGGCTGCGGTACGGCGCGGTCCAGTCCGCGTAGGGGAACGCGTCTTCGCCCGAGGTCTGGATCACGCCGTCCAGCGAGATGTGCTCCATGATTTTCAGCGTTCTCATGCGGGTCTCCGTGCTTAGGTTGGAGGGTGCGGTTCTGTTGCTTTGAGCGAAGCAGTCGCGGTGTGCGCAAGTACGTTGCAAATGGTAGTGGCCTCATCTCCCCTAGCCAAACGGGCGCAGCGGAGGGTGAGGCAGCTCCGAAGGCGCATCGGCGGCCAACGAATAGACCTCGATCCCACCGAGCAGACCTCCACTCTCGAAAATGAAGGCGCCTGCCGGTGCATCAACAGGGCCGCAGAGAAAGTCCCCGAGGATGTGCACGCCCGGAGGTGCGGGAGGATGGCCTTTGATCTGAAGATTGATGCTTGCGCAACCGCATGGACACCGCCACGGGGTCACTTCCGCCTCCTCCAGCTGCGCCAAAAATGCACGAGCCTCGGGAAGGCCGTTCTCCAACATCCACTGGGCGAGTGCACGTTCAGCGGTGCTCAATGGGCGGTTTTTCTCGGTCGAGTTCATCCCAAGCCTCTCCGGCTGACTACAAGGGCAAGCCCATTCAACATCACGTTGGAGCTTCCTCGCGAGACCAGTGAGCCCAGCGGGTGACGGTCGCTCTTGAGTGCGTGCCAACAAAGAAGCTTCATCGAAGCGGGACCATGGCCTAGGCTTTTCTAGCCTGCCACCGCTTGAACCAACGGCTTGCAGTCTTCAGCGAAATCCGCATCATGTGAGCTGCTGCATAGGGCGTCGCCTTCGCATCGAAGAGCTGAAAAATACAACCCTTTCCTGAGTCGGTGAGGTTGCCGTTGGCCCTCTGGTGATTCGGGTGACGAGGCTGTGCAGACTCCAGCACCGGCATTGGGATATCTTGAATGGACTGATTGGTATCAACGATGAACTTGCGGAGTTGACTGATGCCTTTTTCCACTTTGGCCTTGAGTCTTTTGATCTCCACGATATAGGTCGTCTCCGCAGCTTCAAAGGCGAGTGTGTTGAAGTTCAGCGAGATGGAAAATTTTCCCATCATCCCTTTCATGACTTTCAGTCTCAGTTCGGCAGCTCGCTCCGCCGCCGTGCTGTCATAGCCCACAACAGGTTCCAGATCACTGTTGGCCAGCCTCATCAACTCGGAGTAGGCCCCGACATCAAAGGTCAAATGCTGAATCTCATGGCCGATGGTATTTCGGTAGTCCACCAGATTCTTGATTTCGTCGCTCTCGGCCTGGTTTATGACTCCTTCGGCTACGAGTGCCGCACGGGCCAACTCCATCTTCTTGCCTTCCTTTGTCTTGGGTTTGCCGTCGCTCAGGCGATCAACCCGCATGCCATCGAGGGAGTCGCTGAGTGTGATGGAGTCAATGATGTGCCGCTTCAAATCTTCCATGTAGAAGAGCACCAGCACGATCTCGAATGCCCTGAGTTTCAGAACATTGGCTTCCAGACTCGTAGGAGTACGGCCCTGTGGCCGATGTTGTCGAAGTGTCATGGGTTCAGATATTTTTTCCACGAACTGGGCGACGTCTTTCCAATAGTGAGATCGAGCGATTCAAGCGTTTTTTCCGAAGCCCGGTATTGGCCGTTTTGTCGCATTAACCCGTGGGCTTCAAGCAAGAACAGCTTCATCGCGTTGAAATCGGAGAGCTCCTTAGCAGTCCAATCCAGTCATCCCCTCCAAACTGTCTGGGCAAGCGGGCGAGCGTCGGAAACAAGGCCGGTTCCGTGCGGCATCGAGCAATCGCTCCTTCCTGGGCAATGGTACCTACCCAATTCGGAAGTACCCCGGCAACCAGAGACAATCACCCCATGGCCAAAGGAAAACGAATCTCTTCCGACATTGGGGACGACGCGATCGACGCGATCAAGGCGTTCGGGGCTGCCGCCAAGCTAGCGCGCACCACCGCTGGCGAGGGCCAGGCCGTCGCCGCCGCGCGCCTGGGCGTTCATGTCCAGACGATCGCGCGGATCGAATCGGGGGAGCCGGGCGTTGCCATCGGGCACGTGCTCGGCATGTTGGCGCTCTACGGCATCTCGACGACGTTGCAGCAGCGACAACAGCAGCTACCGACGGAGAACGGCGAGCGCACCGCCTGAGCAGTCAGCCCCGCTGGGCATCGCCCACGGCAGCACGCAGCGACTGCAGCGTGGCCTCAGCCGTTTCGATGCGCCGTTGCAGTTCTTCATTGACCAGCCGCACGAGCGCGCCGAGTTCGGTGCGCGTCGGATACACATCGTCGGTGTCGTTCACATGTTGCGGCACGATGAGTTTCTCGATGCACGCATACGCGCGGCGCACCATGTGAAAGCTGTCGAGATCGTCGCAAGCCTGCAAGGCGAGCGATTCGGCGGATACGGAAGTGACGAGAGCCATGCATGGCCTCCAAGAGGTGCGATTTGCTGAAACCACCACTCCCGAGACCAATCGGAGGCGGCAGCTCGACGGGTTGGTCTACCGGGCACCTCTTGCGAGAACCGGCCGGGCTTGCGCCCGCCCGTCGAGCCGCCAAAACTGGAGGCACGAACGACAAAGCCGCAGACCCTGCGGGGAACTGCGGCTTTCGTCGCAGAGATGCTTCGGGAGACCAATCCCGGTCACGCCTTTTCGCGGCGCAACGGCCGCAGTATAGCCACGCACCCCCACCCCCTTCGCAGCGCAAAACCGGGATGCCCCTACGACCCGTGCCCCCTCCCCCGATGCTGGAACAATGCGCCGATCTATGGATGGTCTCGATCTCATCAAAACGTTCCGCGAAGTCGCGTTCCGGCGCAGCTTTTCCCGCGCGGCCCTCTCGCTGGGCATGTCCAAGGCCACGGTCAGCCGCTATGTGGCCGAGCTCGAAGCGCGCAGCGGCGTGCGCCTGCTCAACCGCTCGACCCGCTCCCTGAGCCTCACCGACGCGGGCGAGGTGCTGCTGGAGCGCAGCACCGAGCTGGTGACGATGGCCGAGAACACGCTCAACGACCTGCAGGCGCACGGCTCGCACCCGCGCGGGCGCCTGCGCATGAGCGCACCGCACGGGCTCATCGCGGGCTGGCTTTCGGACGTGATCGCGGAGTTCATCAAGCTCTACCCCGACGTGTACGTGAGCCTGAATTTCACCAACCACGACATCGACCTGATCGAGGAAGGCATCGACATCCACCTGACGGGCGGGCGCATCGACGACATGAACCTGATCGTGCGCCGGCTGGTGCGCTTCGACATGGTGGTGTGCGCGTCGCCCGCCTACTGGGCGCAGCGCGGCATTCCGCAGGTGCCCGAGGACATGGCGCGGCACGACGTGCTGAGCTATTCGCCGATGCCCACCACGCACCTGCCGTTCGAAACCGACGGCCAGCCGCACGACGTGGCGGTGCACAGCCGCATGGAAGCCAACGACGCGGTGGCGCTGATCGAGCTGGCGCTGCGCGGCGTGGGCGTGGCCTACGTGCCCGAGCCGCTGGCGCAGTCGCACCTGGAGCGCGGCGCGCTGGTGCCAGTGCTGCGCGACCACATGCCGCACGAGCACTGGCTGTATGCCGCGTACTCGCAACGCCGCCACAACAGCGCGGCGATGCGCGCAATGCTCGACTTTCTCGAAAAATCGATGGGGCCGGTGCCCGAACCCATGCCCGCGGCGGTGCCGGTGGCGCTGCCGTCTTGTCCCGCCAACGCCGCGACCACTGCCGCTGCTGCCGCCGCCATCGCGGCGCGCAACACACCCGTACCCAACGGAAAGGCCTCCTGACCCCATGACCACGCCCGCGCTCCTGATCCGCCCGCCCACGCCCGACGACTTCGCCGCATGGAAGCCGCTCTGGGACGGCTACAACGCCTTCTACGGCCGCGAGGGCCCCACGGCCCTGCCCGAGGCGATCACGCAGGTCACGTGGCAGCGCTTCTTCGATCCGTACGAGCCGGTGCATGCACTGGTGGCCGAGCGCGAGGGGCAGCTGGTGGGGCTGGTGCACTACCTGTTCCACCGCAGCACGACGCGCATCGAGCCGACCTGCTACCTGCAGGACCTGTTCACGCAGTCGTCCGAACGCGGCCGGGGTGTGGGCCGGCAACTGATCCAGGGCGTGTACGACGCGGTGCGCCGCGCGGGCGGGCAGCGCGTGTACTGGCAGACGCACACGACCAACGCGGCGGGGCGCACGCTCTACGACAAGGTCGCGAAGCACGAGGGCTTCATCGTCTACGCGACGATGGTCTGATCGATCAGTACTTGATGGTGACGCCGGCCTTCACGCCGGTGTTGGCCTTGCCGTCCGAATGCGCGCCGCCCGAGAAGGAGACGTCGCCGCCGGTCTTGGCGCCCACCGAATAGGTGGGCCGCTTGCCCGAGGTGTCGGTGCCGGCTTCGAGGGCGCTGCCGTCGGGGCGCTGCACGCCGACCGTGGCGCCGTTCGTGCGGGCGGAGGTTTCGGTGGAGTTGACGTTGGGGGCGATGTAGGCCGTGCCCTTGTCGTCGCTGTCGACGGGCACTTTGACGGGCTCCGCGATGGCCACCAAGGCGGCAACGCAGGCAACCCCACCCAGGAACGCAAGAATCACTCTGTTCATGGGGACCGATGGTGGATGCAGCGCGTCGCGCGGGCTGTGGGCGCGGCCTCACCGCGCGCGTAGGACGAAGGCGGCATCAGTGCCATGACAGGTTGAACAGGAAGAACGCCGCCAGCACCCACAGGAGCAGCACGAGGTGCGTGAGCTGCAGGCCCTCCTGCCGTATCCAGTAGCCGAACCACAGGCCGCCCAGGTGCATCGCGAAGAGGAAGGCAGCAAAGCCGGCCAGCCCCAGGTTGAGCCATGGCCGGGCGGCGGCCAGGTCGCCGCCGGCCACCAGCATCGCGCTGCCGGCCCAGAACGCCAGCGCCGCGCCGAACTGCAACGCCAGCACCACGCACAGCGCCGCGCGGTGCAGCGCCACCGAGCGGATGGCGCGCGTGAGCAAGGGCGTGTCGATGGCGGGGTCGACGCGCAACGGCGCCATCGACATCGTGCCGCCGACCGCGAACACCGAGCCCGCAAAGCCGCGCCAGTTGTTGCGCACCGCAATCGACAGCCACAGCGCCATGCCCAGCGCGTGGAGGGACTGGAACAGCCAGACGGAGGTAGGGAGATTCATCGGGGCGCCTGCGTTTTTAAATATCAAAGATTATTCTTTGATATTGACGTACCCGCCGGCCGGCGCTCAAAGTCCCTCAAGGAAGGTCGAACGAATGCCATGAACAACGCCACCACCCCACCCGGCCCCTCCCCCGAGGCGCTCGAGCGCCTGCTTGCCGCCGGCCGCGACGGCGCCCTGCTGCGCATGAGCCTGGCGCTGGCGCACCACCGGCGCGACGACGCGCCCACGGCGCTGATGCATGTCGAAAAGGCGCTCGCCTTCGACCCCGAGTTCACCGCTGCGTGGCGGCTGCAGGGCCTGCTCGCGCTGGCGCTCGGCGACGCAGCGAAGGCCGAAGCCTCGTTCGCGCAGGCGCTGGAGGTGGCGCAGCGGCGCGGGGAGCTTCAGCTGGTGAAGGAGCTCACCGTGCGGCTGCGGCGCCTGCGCACGCCGAAGCCGCCCGCAGACTGAACGGCCTCAGCCCATCATCGCGAGCGGATTGAGCCCCGGCTCGCCGACGCGCGTGAGCGTGTTGCGGTCGGTGTGGTGGAAGGGCTCGGCCTGGCCCAGGATCTGCATCACGGTGTCCTGGTCGTACGACCAGGTGCCGTCGGCGTTGATCTTCACCGTGATGTTCCACGCCACCGTGGTAAAGGCGCGCTCCAGGAACGGGTTCGACACGATGCCGTTCACCAGGCTGCCGTGCTCGGCGCTGAGCGTGAACTCGGTATCGCCGGGCTTCACGTGGCCGCTGGCCATGGCCACCTGCCCGCGCGGAATGGCCAGCGTGAGGAACACGGTGCTGGTGGCCGGCTCCCACAGCCAGTAGCCGACCTGGTCGTGGTACATCTTCGTGAGGCCGGGCTTGTGGATGTAGGTGTGGTAGCGCAGGCCGTACAGCAGCTGCGGGCCGTTGGTCTGCGCGTCGATGGGCTGCAGCTCGTAGTGTTCGACGTAGACCTGCGTCTTCGGGCCCTCTTTCTTCGGCTTGACGTCGACGCCCTTCATGCCCTCCCAGATGCCGGCCAGCGGCCGCAGCGGGCCCAGGTTGGCGAGCGTGTCGGGGTCGGCGGGGGGTTCGGTGTAGATGTCTTCGGGAGTGGTCATGGTGTCGATCGTGGGAGGGAAAACAGGACGAGGTTGCTTCGATTCGGATTCTGCTTGAGTGCGATGGCGGCCCGGTCGCGGGTCGTGGTCAGAGCGTGTCCCAGACCTGCACGAGCCCGACGAGGTGCACCACGCCGTACACGAAGCACACGAGCGAGCTCCACACCCAGAAAGCGCTGAGGCGGCGCCGGTCGAACAGCCACATCGCGACGGCGACAAGGCCGCGCAGCAGGTACACGGCGGTGATGGCAGGCAGCACCAGCGCCTGCAGCGGCAGCGGCTGCAGCACGCCGGCGCCTGCCAGCGCGTAGGCGGCCCACACGCCCAGCATGCCGGCGATGACCAGCGTGACGGCCACGGGGTACAGGTGGCCGGCCTCGGCGCTCGCGGCCATGCGCTCGCCTGCGCCGAAGAAGCGGTACCAGGCCGAGCCGCCGAAGATGACGCAGATGTGCAAGAGCGCGGCGATGGCGCTCAGCACGGCACCGGCGATCAGGAAGAGGTTGGGGGTCACGCGGGCTTTCTCAGGAGATCAGAGCAGCAGGTCGCGCGCGCGGACGGCCTCGCGCACCGGGCCGAACGCGCCGAAGCGCACGGGCAGGCCGCTGAGGGCTTCCACGCGCCGCACCCACTCGGGTGCGTGGGCGACGGGTTGCGGGTCATACAAAGGTTGGGCGCCCTCCAGCAGGCGGGTGAGCGCGTGCTGATGGTCCAGGTCGGTCGCATCGCCGAGCGGCAGCGATGACAGCGTGTGCCCGTCGGCATCGCGGTAGCCGGTGCACCAGCGCAGGTCCGCGTGCGCGAGCGCATCGAGGTGGCTCGCGAGCAGTCCGTCGAGCGGCCCGGCGGCGGCGAGCGCGTAGCGCAGCAGCACCGCGTCGGGGTGGCCGCGGCGGAACGCGCCCTGCCAGCCGTCGTCGGCGTTGTGCGGCTCGGCCAGCCGCGCATCGAGCGCGCGGTCGTGCGTGGGCAGCGGGCCGGCGCCGTGCCGCGTGAGGTGGCTGCGCAGCACGCCCAGGTGCTGTACGGGCGCCGCGATGCCCGCATCGCGCAGCACCGCCTCGACGGCGGCGGTGGAGACGGTGCTCCAGGTCGTGTGCGGATGAAAGCCGCGCCACTCGTCGAGCAGCACGCCCTGCGCGCCTTCGAACAGCACGGTGCCGGCGCGCGCGAGCCGCTCGCCGATGGTATCGGCGCTCGCGGGCGGCGACTGGCGCAGGCAGGGCTGCACGGCGTCGAGCCAGCGTCGTGCGAGTGAAGCATCGGCGAGCACGGCCAGCTCTTGCGCGGCCTCGGCCGACGAAGGCAGCGCGTTCGCGAACTCGCGGTGCAGCGCGAGGCGCAGGGCCTCGAGTTTGTCGAGCGTGCGCGCGGAGTTCGTGAGATCGCCGTAGTGCAGCGTCGTTTCAGGTGCAGCGAGCGCCTGCCGCACGGTCTCGCCCACGCCGACGCCGCAACTGCCATGCGCGGCCGCGCCGCGCACCCATTCGCGCAGGCGGCCAGCAGCCTGATGAAAAGGCGTGGTCACGCGACAGCGCGCATCGACGAACAGGCGCGCGAAGGCGTCGGGCACGCCCGCGCGTTGCAGCACCTCGGCCTCGACGCGCAGCGCGGTCGGGTGCACCACCACCGGGCTGGCGAGCACCGTCGCCACGCCGGCATGGAAGCTGCCCGCGCCGAACTGCGAGAAGGTGTGGTGGCGGCCGTCGGCCAGCACCACGTTGTGGCCGGCCTGCGCGCCGCCGTTGAAGCGCACCACGGTGTGCGCGCCCCAGGCGCCGCACAGGAAGTCAGTGAAGCGGCCCTTGCCGCAGTCGCCGAAACCGAGGCCGAGCAGCGAAACGTAGCGCGTGGAAGTCAACGGCAGGCCGTCAGCCGAAGAGTCGCTTCCACCACGAGCTGCGCGCCCCATTGCCTGCGGCGGGCGTGGCGCGGCGCAGCGCGGTCGGGTCGAGCAGCGCAGCGTAGCCATCGAGCGCGTGCAGCACGCCGCCCACGCGCTCCTTGGGCATGCCGGTGGCGGCCATCACGCCGGCCAGCGCGTCGAGGCTGGGCACGGCCTTCTCGGTGAGCGCGACGATGCCGGCGGCCACGGCGCAGGCGTCGTCGGGCGAGTCCATGCAGATCACGTGATCGCCCAGCAGCTCGCGCCAGCGCGGCTCGCAGCGGCGGCGGCGCTGCGCGTCGGGGATCAAAAAGAACAGGTGCGTGGTCTCGGCCGCGGCGGCGATGACCTCTTCGATGGGAATGTCCTCGTCGAGCTTCTCGCCGATGAGCCCTTCGACCTGGTGGCGCGACACGGCCGGGTACGGCAGCTCGTCGCCGGTGACGAACAGGTAGCCGCGCTTCTTGCGCTTGACCCAGCAGTCCATGTCGGTGTGCTGCGCCATGACGTAGAAGGCGAGCTCGTAGCTTTCTTCGCCGCTGCCCCCGCCGCCGCCTTCGAGGTAGCTCCAGGTGAGCCACTGGTCCATGAGGTTGGCGGTCGATTCGAACTGCCCCACCTGCAGCGGCGCCTGGTCGGAGGTGGCGTCGCCGATGGCCATGAAGAGCAGCTGGGGGTCGGCCACGCCGCAGTCCGTCAGCAGCTTCATGAAGGTCGGCAGCTCGCGGCGTGCGAGGGTCTGCGGGATGTCGCCCATCGAGCCGGTGACGTCGAGCGCGAAGGCGATGCCCAGCGAGTTCGGGTGGTCGGCGTTGTCGCGCGACTCGCGCACCTTGAGCCCCTGCGGGTTCATGAGCGCGTGCGTGGCGGTCTGCGTGAAGACTTCGCTGCCGGACTTGGCGGCGCGGTCGGCCACGATGGCCGCGTGGGCGGCGTGCGAATAGTTTCCGTAACCCATGGACGTGCTCCTTCGTGGGGAAAAAGTGAAAGGCTGGCGGCTAGCCGGCCGGCGCGGGGTCGAAGTGAACGAAGCGCGGCGGCCCGAAGGCCTCGCGCGAGGCGACCGACAGCGCCTGCTCGATGCCCTGCGCGCCCAGGCGCTCGCAGGCCACGGCGTCGTCGCTGCACTCGCGCAGCAAGGCGGCGATCGGTGCGGGCGCGGCGCCATCGGACAACAGCGCGCGCACGCTGCGCGCCGACGCCATCAGGTCGCGCCCGATGGCGCCGCCTGACACGTCCTGCCTGGCCTGCGACCAGCCGATGAGCAGCACGCCGTGGTCGCGCGGATGCACGAGCGCATGCGCGGGCGCGAGCGCGCGGTGCGTCCAGCCGGCGCCGTGCACGAAGGCCAGCACCTCGAGCATGCGCCGCCAGAGCCAGACGGCATGGCGGGCGTCGATGCCTTGCGGGTTGGCCTGCTGCACCTCCTGCAGGCTGCCCCAGAAACCGGTCGGGTGGCGCAGCACCAGCGCCTGCCGTTCGCCGTCGCCCAGGCCTTGCGCCACGCCCAGGCCCAGCGGCTGCGGCAGCCGCCGCGTGAAGTAGGCCGCGCCGGGCACCGACAGGGCTTGCAGCGCCTGCAGCACGGCGGCCTCGCGCGCCAGCACGGCGTTGCCGGCCGCGTCACGCGCAAGCTTGATCGTCACGCGCTCGGGCAGCGCGCCGAGCCGTTCGGCCAGCAGCACCTCGCTGTGTTCGCCCTGGCCCAGCGGCGCGAGCACGCGGTAGTGCGCGCCGCGCCATTGCAGGAGGCGACCTGTGTCCGACAGCTGCGCCGCGTTGGCGCGTCGCCAGGCGGCGCGGAAGCTCTCGCGCTCGACGGTCTCGGTGCCGCGCGTGATGGTGGCGCCGCAGTAGCCGCAGTTGACGGTGCGCCAGCGCGCCGCGCGCGGCAGCGGGGCCGAGCATTGGGGGCAACTCAGTGCAAGCAGCGACAGCATGGCCGCGCCCTCCTCTTCAGTCTTCTTGCGGCGCGGCCGGGTCCGGCGAGGCCAGCACGCGGTCGATGCGGCGCCCTTCGAGCGCCACGACCTCGAAGCACCAGCCGGCGCAATCGATGTGCTCGCCCACGGCGGGCAGGTGGCCCGACACGGACATCAGCAGGCCGGCCACGGTGTTGTAGCGGCCACGCTCTTCGTCGGGCAGCTCGCGGATGCCCAGGCGCGCGCGCAGCTCCGATACGGGCATGAGGCCGTCGAGCTCCCACATGCCGTCGGCGCGCTGGTGCGCCCAGGCGTCGGCCTGCATGCCGGGCTGCAGCTCGCCGGTGATGGCCTCGAGCAGGTCGCGCGGGGTCATGAGGCCCTGCACCACGCCGTACTCGTCGACCACGAACACCAGCCGGCCGGCGCGCGTGCGGAACTGCTCGAGCAGTTCCATGCCGGTGAGCGTCTCGGGCACGAACACGGCGGGCGTGGCTTCCTGGCCGAGCACGCCCTTGTGGGCGGAACCCAGGCGCAGCAGGTGCGCCACGCTGATCACGCCGACCACGTCGTCCAGCGAGTTGCGGCACACGGGGTACCACGAGTGCACGAGGTTGAGCGCCGCCGCGTCCGCCACCTTCTGCAGCGCCTGCGCCACGGTGTTGGAGGCGTCGAGCCATTCGATGTCGGCGCGCGGGATCATGAGCGACGACAAGCGGCGGTCGTCCAGGTGGAACACGTTGCGCACCATCTGGTGCTCGTGCTGCTCGATCACGCCGGCGTCCACGCCTTCTTCGAGGCTGGCCGAGATTTCTTCTTCAGTGACCGAGCGCGCGGCGTTGGCGTCGATGCGCAGCAGCTTCAGCGTGGTGGCGGTGGCGCCGGCCAGCAGCCACACGAAGGGCTTGGCGCCCTTGGCCAGCCCGCGCATGGGGCGCGACACGAAGCGCGCCACCGGCTCGGGGTACAGCTGGCCGATGCGCTTGGGCACCAGCTCGCCGAAGATGATGGTGAAGAAGGTGATGCAGGTCACCACCACCGCGGTCGACACGATGCTGGAGGTGCCGGCGCCCATGCCCAGGCCTTCCATCCACACGGCGAGCGGCGCCGCGAAGGCGGCCTCGCCCACGATGCCGCTGAGCATGCCGATGGACGTGATGCCGATCTGCACGGTCGAGAGGAATTGCGTAGGCGACTCCATCAGCTTCAGCGCAGCCTCCGCCCCGGTGTCCCCCGTTTCGGCCAAGGCCGCGAGGCGTGCGCGGCGGCTGGTGGAAAGGGCCATTTCGGACATTGCGAACACCGCATTGAGGGTGGTCAGCAAGGCCAGCAGGAAGACATCCATGAACGGGGGGAGAGAATGAGGGAATGTCACTTTACTGTATCGGCGACGTCCAGGGCTGCGATGCCCCCCTGGGCCGGCTGCTCGACAAGATCGATTTCTCTCCCAGCCGCGACACGCTCGTGGTGCTCGGCGACCTGGTCAACCGGGGCCCCGATTCGGCCGCGGTGCTGCGCCGCCTGCAGGGCTACGGCGCCTCGGCACGCAGCCTTCTGGGCAACCACGACCTGCACCTGCTGGGCGTGGCGCACGGCGTGCGCAAGGGCGGCCGCAAGGACACCGTGGCCGACCTGCTGGCCGCACCCGACAGCGCGGCGATGCTCGACTGGCTGCGCCAGCAGCACATGGCGCTGCACATGCAGATCGGCGGCGGCGACCTGCTGATGGTGCATGCCGGCGTGCTGCCGCAGTGGACGGTGGGCGACACGCTGGCGCTGGCGTCGGAGGTCGAGTCGGTGCTTCGCGGCCCCGCGCTGGGCGACTTCCTGCACGAGATGTACGGCAACACGCCCGACCACTGGGACGACGCGCTCACGGGCCACGCACGGCTGCGCGTGATCGTCAACGCGCTCACGCGCCTGCGCTATTGCACGCCCGAGGGCGTGATGGAGTTCGAGAGCAAGGACGGCGCCATTCCCGGCCCCGAGGGCTACCTGCCGTGGTTCGACGTGCCGGGCCGCAAGACCGCCGCGGCCACGGTCGCCTTCGGCCACTGGTCGACGCTGGGCTGGCTTTCGCGGCCCGACCTGCTGTCGACCGACACGGGCTGCGTGTGGGGCGGCTGCCTCAGCGCGGTGCGCTTCGGCACGACGCTGGACCAGCGCGAACTGGTCCAGGTGAATTGCGAGCAGGCGCAGAAGCCCGGCAAGGGGGCCTGACGGGCACCCGCCCCGTCCGGGGGCTCAGAACCCGTGCGTCATCAGCGCGTAGACCGTCTGCACGCCGGTCACGTAGTTGCCCATGCGCAGGTTCTCGTTCGCCGCGTGCTGGTTGTTGTCGGCGTTCACCAGCGGAATGATCGCGAACGGCACCTGCAGCACGCGCACGATTTCCGCCGTCGGCACGGTGCCGCCCATCATGCGGATGCGCACCGGCTCGGGCGTGGTGCCGAAGGTGTCGGTCAGCGCCTTGTAGGCCCACTGGCCGATCGGTGAGTTGATCGGCGAGCCCGCCGCGTCGGCGCCCTCGCTGCGGTAGCTGAAGCTGGCGAGCTTGTCGTAGCGGGCGCGCTCCTCGTCGGTGGGTGCGCCCTTCACGAGGTGGTAGCCCTGCTTGACGATGTGCGCTTCGATCAGCTTGCCCAGGTAGGGCGCGTCGGAGTCGGGCGTGGTGCGCAGGTCCATCTCGGCCTCGGCCTTGTCGGGAACGATGTTCGCCACCTTGTCGCCCACGGCCGCCGAGGCCATGCCTCGCACGTTCAGCGAGGGGTACTGCATCGCCTCCTGGTAGTTGGCGCCGACCCGGTCGGTGCGGGCGATGCCCAGGCGGCGCTTGAGCGCGGCCTCGTCGTCGGGCACGGCGGCCATGATCTTGCGCTCGGCCTCGCCGATCTTCACGCGGTCGTAGTAGCCGGGCACGGTCACACGACCCGTGTCGTCCTTCATCGTGGCCAGCAGGCTGGCCAGGCGCTGCGCCGGGTTGGGCGCGTAGTTGCCGTAGTGCCCGCTGTGCAGCGGCACCTTGGCACCGTACACGGTGAGCCGCGCATCGGCCGCGCCGCGGTTGCCGAACACCAGCGTGGGCCGGTTGGTGGCGTGCATGGGACCGTCGTGGATCACGATGGCATCGCTGCGCAGCAGCTCGCGGTGCGCCTGCATGACCTGGCTGATGGACGGCGAGCCTTTTTCTTCCTCGCTGTCGAGGATCACCTTCACGTTGACCGCCGGCTGGCCGCCGCCGGCCTTCAGCGCGTCGATGGCCGCCAGCAGCATCATGATCGGACCCTTGTCGTCGGCCGAGGCCCGGCCGAACACGCGCCACTCGGGGTCGAGCGGGCCGCTGAAGAGCGGGGCCGCGTCGATCTCTTCCCACTCGCCCTTGTCCGTCTTGCGCTTGAGCACGGGCGTCCACGGGCTCTTTTGCGCCCACTGCGCGGGGATCACCGGCTGGCCGTCGAGGTGCATGTAGAAGAGCACCGTCTTGCGCGCGGGGTCGCTGCCCGGGAACTCGGCGAAGAGCATCGGCTTGCCGCTGTTGGGCAGCTGCTTCGTCGTGAAGCCGCGCTTGCGGAAGGCCTGCTCCAGCCAGTCGACGTTCTTGCGGATGTCCTCCGGCACGGTGGCGTCGTTGGGCAGGGCCAGCAGCTCGAAGTACTCGCGGTAGGTGGCCTGCGCATGGCGCTCTGCCTGGGCCGGCGAGAGTTCGGCCGACTGCGCGAGGCCGTGGCCCAGCAGCAGGACGGCCGTGGGGAGCAGCGCCAACAGGCGACGGGATGAGCGGGGGGAAGGGGTGGGCATGGATGGCAGCGCAGAAGGGAGCAGGACGGCGAACCGGGGATCTGCGCAGCATAAAAAGCGGGCACCTTTTCAACAATTGCTATTTTCTTGAGCTACCTTTGCATTCCTTGCAAACCTCACACTCCCCCATGCCCAGCCGCCGCCTGCAGGAAACCTCGCTGCGCTACTTCCTCGAAGTGGCCCGCACGGGCTCGCTCACCGAGGCGGCCGCGCGGCTGAACGTCAGCATCTCGGCCATCAGCCGCCAGGTGGCCGCGCTCGAAACGCTGGTGGGCGCACCGCTGTTCGAGCGCCGCCCACGCGGCATGGTGCCCAGCGCCGCGGGCGAGCTGCTGGCGGCGCACGCCCTGCGCGGCGCGCTGGAGGCCGAGCGCGTGCTGTCGGACATCCAGGCGCTGCAGGGGCCGTTGAGCGGGCGGGTGCGCATCGCCTGCTCCTCGGGCTTCGCCAACGAGTTCCTGCCGCGCACCATCGCGGCGTTCCGCGAACAGTACCCGGGCGTGCGCTTCCGGCTCGATGCCACCGGGCCGACGCAGGTGAGCGATGCCGTGTTGCTCGGCGAGGCGGACATCGGCCTCACCTACAGCCGCGCGGCGGTGCGCGGCATCCGGGTCGAGCATCGCCAGGCGGCGTCGGTGTTCGCGATCATGCGGCCCGACCATGCGCTGGCGAAGTCGCGCAGCGTGACGCTGGCGCAGATGCATCCCTTCCCCATCGCGCTGGGCAGCCCCGAGAACACGGTGCGCCAGCTGTTCGACGTGGGCTGCAGCAACCGCGGCCTCGTGTTCGAGCCCGTGCTGGTGAGCAACCGTTTCGAGGCCCTCGCCAACTTCGTGCTGCAGGGCGGCGGGCTGGCCATCACGGGAGAGATCACGGTGCGCGACCGCGTGCAGCGCGGCGAACTGGTGGCGGCCGAGATCCGCGAGCCCGGCATGCGCGGGCGTTCGGTCGAGCTGCAGACGCTGGCCGACCGCACGCTGCCGGAGGTGGTGCGCACCTTCCTGGACTACCTGCGCGAGCAGTTGCCGGCGGCCGGCGGCACGCCCAGGCCACGCACGCGCAAGGCCGCCTGAGCTCAGCCGCGCGCGGGCCCGGCCCCCGGGAAGCTGATCACCCGGCGCTGCGTCGCGCCCGAGGGGCGCAGCAGCCCGCGCCGCGTGGCCTCGTGCACGGCCTGCGTGCGCGAATGGACCGACAGCTTGCGGTAGATGCTCTTGATCTGGCTGGCGACCGTGCTGTCGGAGCGGTGCAGCGCCTCGGCCACGCGCCGGTTGCTCCAGCCCTGGGCCACAAGCTCCAGCACCTTCAGTTCGCGCGGCGAGAGCAAGCCCTCGTCGCCGGTTTCTTCGTGCGCCCTGTCGAGCCCGTGCGCCGCCAGGGCCGCCTCCTCGATGTCGCACAGGATCTGCCGCGCCGTGCGCGCGGCCGCCCACACGTCGCCGCGCTCGACCGCCGTCATCAAGTTGGCCAGGTCCAGCTGGTTGGCCTGGGCAAAAAGCCGCGCCGCGGCGTTCGCGGCCACGGCGGGGCTCAAGGGCGGTGCGTCGTCCAGTTCCGAAATGGCACGCAGCTCGGCGCTTCCTTTGGACATGTCAATGCTCGCTCGGTCGATCAACGCTAGGGGAAAAAAGTAAACCCGGCGTCCCTCTGCCACGAAATGCAATGCAAGGACGCCTCTCGCGAGCCTGAGGTCGCTTTGTAAACAGCCTTGACCTTCCGTCTCAGTTCTTGGGAGAATTTCGCGAAATCTGTGATTTTTTAACGCTTAGTTAGTACTATTTGGCGGGCATGGACCCCCCAGCCCCTTGGCGCCGCTCCGACCTCGCCCTATGACGCACAGCGCCGCCACGGCCCCCGAACGCCCCCTCTGTCCCCCGGGCGTGGCGCACAGCCATTTCGACGTGCACGCAGAGCCGCCCGACCGGCAGTTCCTGGCCTGGCGCGCACGCGTCGGCCATGTGATGGACGCCCTGCCCTCGCGCGACGCGCTCGAGCGCCCCTTCCACGCCGCGATCGACCGCTACGACGTGGGCGGCCTGGTCTTCACCGAATGCCGCTCCGACACGCTGGTGCTGGAGCGCTCGCTGGCCCGCGTGTCGACCGACAGCGTGCGCGACTTCGTGTTCCATGTGTTCGAGGAAGGCGGCGTCGACGACCTGCGGGTGCGCGCCACACCGGGTGCGCGCCGCAAGGGCGAACCGCCGCCCGCCCCCACCGGCACGCCCACCATCCTTGCGCTGGACATGAACCAGCCGGTGCGCATGCGGCGCCACGACTGCCGGGTCCACACCTTCTTCGTGCCCGGCGCGCTGGTGCAGGAGAGCTTCCCCGACCCCGAGGCCCTGCACGGGCGCACGCTGGCCTGCACCACGCCGCTGGCGCGGCTGGCGGCGGGGCACGCGATCTCGCTGGCGCGCCACATCGGCGGCATGACACCGGCGGCGGCCCAGAGCGCGGTGCGCACGGGCGCGCAGCTGGTGGTGTCGGCCTTCGGCAAGCAGGCCGGCTTCGACGGCAACGCGCGCGCGGCGGCACGCGCCGCCATGTTCGACCGCGTGCGCCGCCATGTGCAGACCCACCTGCACCGCGCCGACCTCACGCCCGAGAGTGTGCTGGCCGCGCTGCAGCTGCCGCGCCCCACGCTGTACCGCATGTTCCAGCACGAGGGCGGGCTGGGCAGCTACATCCGCAGCCTGCGGCTGCGCCAGGCGGCGAGCGACCTGGCGCGCTACCCGCATGTGATGGTGACCGACATCGCCTACGGCGCCGGCTTTCGCAGCGCCTCGGACTTCAGCCGCGCCTTTCGCCGCGCCTACGGCATCGCGCCGCAGGACTTCCGCGTGCAGGCGCTCGAACGACGGTTCTAGGCCGCCGTGCCGAAGCCCGTGTCGAACGTGCCCTTCACGTCGAGCGGCTGCTTGATGAGCCCCACCTGCCGGTAGAAATCGGCCGTGCCCTGCTGGTCGGCGATGACCTGTGCATCGATGGCCACCCACTGCTGCTGGCGGCGCTCGAACTGCAGCTTCGCCGCCTCGGTCGGAATGCCGATGATGCGCGCCAGCGTGGCCGAAAACGCATCGACGTTGCGGTACGACCAGCGCTGCGCCTTCACCACGCGCTGCAGAAAGTCCTGCAGCACCGACCGCTTGGCGGCAATGGCGGCGTCGGTCGCGGCGAGGTAGCTCAGCCCCGGCAGCAGGCCGCGCCCGCTGACCAGCACGCGCGCATGGCGGCTGATTTCGGCCAACGCGGTGTAGGGCTCCCAGGTGGCCCAGGCATCGACCGAGCCCTGCGTGAGCGCGAGCTTGGCATCGGCCGGTGCAAGAAAGCGGATGTTCACGTCCTCGGGCTTCAGCCCCGCCGCGGTGATCGCCTTGAGCGTGACGTAGTGGCCGATGGAGCCGCGGTTGGTGGCGATGCTCTTGCCCTTGAGCTCGGCAGCGTTCTTGAGCGGTGAATCGGGCCGCACCAGCACCGCCGTGCCGTAGGCGTCCGAGCGGTTCGCACCGATGGCCTTGACGCGCGTGCCGGCCGCGAGCGCGAAGATCAGCGGCGCATCGCCGATCGGGCCCGAATCGACCGCGCCCGCGTTGAGCGCCTCGGCCAGCGGCGCGGCGGCGGGGAACTCCGACCACTGGATGTCGTAGCCCAGGCCCTCGAGCCCGCCCGCCGCTTCGAGCAGCGCGCGCAGCCCGCCCTTCTGGTCGCCGGCCTTGAGCACCGGTCGGCCCTGCGCACGCACGAAGGCGGGCAAGGTGGCGGTCGTGGCAGCGGCAAGGCCGCCGGCAAGCAGCTGGCGGCGCGATCGGTCGAGGTGTGAGGTCATGGGTTCGTTCTCCGTGGAAGCAGTGAAAAGAAATCAGTGGATGAAGCCGCCCTTGACGAAGCGCACCGGCTCGGCGTCCATGCGGGCGATGAGCGCGCCCAGGCCATCGGGCGGCAGCACGGCGCCTTTCGCCGAGGCGGCCGGCGGGCTGTCGCTGCGGCACAGCAGGTCGTCGTCGGACCAGCCGGCCTGCCCCGGCTGGCCGCGCACGCGCAGCCAGCCGTCGCGGTCGGCGATGAGCTGCATGCCTGCGAGCTGGTCGGTGCCCGCGATGAGCGCCAGCGCCTCCCACGCGGCCGGTGAATCGGCCACGCAATCGGCGGTGACGCCTGCGGCCTTCAAACCGGGCGGCAGCAGCTGCACCGTCACCAGGCGCGGGTCTTCGCTGGGCGCGACCGCGCCCGCCACGACGCGCACGCGCTGCCCGCGCCACTGCGCGAGTGACTTGGGCGCCTGCGCGCCGCAGCGCACCGCCATGTCGGGCAGGCCGACGGGCTGCGGCCAGTGGCCCTGCGCGCGCAGGCTCTGGCCCGCGCCCTGCGCCTTCATGTAGTCGATGAGCGCCCAGGCATCGGCCGCGTCGAGCGGGCCGCCGAAGCCGGGCATGGCGGCGGTGCCGTGAAGCACGCGCCAGAGCAGGTCGCCATCGGCGCGGCGCCACAGCAGCGGGCCCGTGAGGTTCGGCGGCCACACGGCCAGCGAGGCGGCCAGCGGCCCTTCGCCCTTGCCGTCGGTACCGTGGCAGCTCACGCAGTGCTGCGCGTAGAGCACACGGCCTTGCGCGATCGACGCGGCCGTGAAGCCGGTCGGTGACGCGTGGAAGCTCGCCGGCGTTGCAGGCACGAGCACGACGTTCGCGTGGGGCCAGGGCGCGGCGATCAGCAGCATCGGCACCAGCGCGAGCAGGTACCAGCGCGGGCGCCGCCAGACCAGCGCAATCAACAGCAGCAACAGCGCCACGCCGATGCACACCAGCGTCCACGCTAGGCTGCGCGCCTGCCCCAGGTCGATCAGCAGGTTCTCGCCCGAGAGCCGGTGCGCCCACGGCCACGCCGGCTGGCCGTGCACCTGGCGCACGAGGCCGAGCGCATCGAGCACGCGCAGCAGTTGCACCTGAGCGCCCTGGAGCAGGTCGATCAGGAAATTGAGCCAGTCGGCTTCCGGCAGAGCGTTCATATCTGTTCAAGGGGGCCGCCGCGCACGGCCGCCCGAAGCGGCCGGCCCGCCCCCGGTAGGGGGTTGGCGAAGCGACACGAAGTGCGCGCAGCCTGGGGGCGAGCTACATCTACCAGGTGGCGTCGAGCCCCAAGTGGCGCAGCGCTTCGTGGCGAAGCTCCGCCAGCCGTGCGTGCCCGCGATGCCGCGGATACGGCAAATCGACCACCAGCTCCGCCGCGATGCGCGCCGGCCGGTCGCTCAGCACGATCACGCGGTTGGCGAGGAACAGCGCTTCTTCCACGTCGTGCGTCACCAGCAGCGCCGAGAAGCCCGCGCGCTGCCACAGGTTGACCAGCTCGCTCTGCATCGCGATGCGCGTGAGCGAGTCGAGCTTGCCCAGCGGCTCGTCGAGCACCAGCAGCTGCGGGTCGTTGACCAGCGCGCGCGCCAGGGCCACGCGCTGCGCCATGCCGCCCGAGAGCTGGTGCGGAAAGGCTTTGGCGAAGTCGGTGAGGCCGACGAGCTTCAGCGCCTCGTCGACGCGCCCGCGCTGCGCCTTGAGCACGCCGCGCGCCTGCAGGCCGAGCGCCACGTTGTCCCACACGCTGCGCCAGGGGTAGAGCGTCGGGTCTTGAAAAACGACGATGCGCGACGGGTCGGGCCGCGTGATGGGTGTGCCGTCCTGCGTGATGCGCCCGGCCGTGGCGGGCTCCAGCCCGGCCACGAGGCGCAGCAGCGTCGACTTGCCGCAGCCGCTCGGCCCGAGCAGCGCGACGAACTCGCCGGGCTTCACCGTGAGATCGATGTCGTCGAGCACCTGCAGCGGACCTGCGGGCACGTCGAACCAGTGGCTCACGCCCTGGATGTCGATCTGCGCGCCGGCCTGGCGCACATGGGGTTCAACGGTGGCTACCATTTCACGGTCCCCTTCTGCCACGACAGCACGCGGTCGCGCACCTTGAACAGCAGCGTGATCAGGCCCGAGCACAGCAGCGCCATGACGATCAGCGCCGCGTACATGTTCGAGTACGAAGCCCAGCCCTGCGCCCACGACAGGTAGAAGCCCAGCCCGGCCTTCACGCCCATCATCTCGGCCGTCACCAGCACCGAGAAGGCGGCGCCCAGCCCCATGAACAGGCCCACGAACACCTGCGGCAGCGCGGCGGGAATCGCCACGCGCAGCACCAGGAAGCGCTCGCTCGCGCCCATGGTGCGCGCCACGTCGTAGTAGTTGCGGTTGACGCCCGCCACGCCCGACCACGTCAGCACCGCCACCGGAAAGCCCGTGGCCAGTGCGATGAGGAACACGGCCGCCGCGTAGCTCGATGGAAAGAAGAAGAACGCCAGCGGCAGCAGCGCCGAGGCCGGCACCGGCCCCACGAAGCGCAGCACCGGATGCACCCAGTAGCCCGCGATGCGCGACCAGCCGATGGTCACGCCCGTGAGAAAGCCCGCGAGCGCACCCAGCACGAAGCCGTGGGCGAGCAGCCGCGCCGAATGCGCCAGGCTTTCGCCGAGGCGGCGCCAGTCGTCGATGTAGGTTTCGATGAGGCTCTGCGGCGGCGCGAAGAACGGCGTGGGCAGCAGCGCGAGCTTGGCGGTCGCGATTTCCCAGAGCGCGAAGAGCACCGGCAGCGCCACCAGCCACGGCCCGGCCGGTCGCAGCGTGCGCGCCACGCGGCCCGCGCGCGCGCCGAGCAGCGCCACGAGCAGCAGCGCCGCACCGATGGCGATGGCGGCGATGCCGAATTCGTCGGTGTAGGCCCAGTCGCTGAAGCCCACGGCCTTGTTGGGCCAGTAGACGGTGAGCAGGCCCAGCGCGATCCAGCCCGCGCTCGCGAGCGCGCCGGTGCGCCAGAAGCCTTCGGCGGGGCGCGCGAACACGGCGGCCGGCGCGGCCTTTTCGATGCCAGGGCGGCGCCAGTTCCCCGGCGTCGGCGGTGCTTCCAGCACCCGGTCGATGACGGCGCTCATGCCAGCGGATCGAAGGACACGTGCTCCGCGAAGCGCACCGGGTCGGTGGTCTTCTTGAGCACGCCGACGCCGCGGAAGTCGCGCGCGTAGAACTCCACCTCGTCGCGCAGCTTGCGGCCCAGCGGGTGATGGTTGTGCGTGAGCGTGCCCAGCAGCGCGCGCAGGTCTTCGACCGGCACCTTGGGCGAGTACTTGGCGAAGAGCTTGGCCGACTCGTTCGGGTTCTCGGCCACGTAGTCGGAAGCCTGCGCAATGGCGCGCACCAGCGAGGCGACCGTGGCCTTGTCCTTGCGCACCAGCTCGCCGCGCGCGCCGACGATGCAGCAGACCTTGTCCTTGTACTCGCCCGAGAGGTTGCTCGCGAGTTCGACGAAGGTGCCCTGGTTGCGCTTCTCGATGAGGTAGACGTTCGGGTCGCCGTCGGCGATGGCATGGATCTCGCCCTTCTTCACCGCGATGTCGAGCAGGTCGGCCGGGTACTGGCGCCAGGTGACGTCACGGTCGGCGTCGATGCCGTTCTTGGCCAGCAGGATCGAGAAGAAGTTCTTGCCCGGGCTCGCGATGTCCGACACGCCGATGATCTTGCCCTTGAGGCTGGCCAGGCTGGTGGCGCCCGCGTCCTTGGCGCCCACCAGGCGCACGCAGCCGCCGTGCGAGCTGCCGACGATCTTCACGTCGAAGCCCGATTCGAGCGGCTTGAGCCAGCGGTGGATCATGCCCACGGCCGCGTCGGCCTTGGCGGTGGCGAGCGACTCGAGCAACTGGTCGGTCGAGCCCGTGTAGTTGACGAGGTCCACCTGCAGGCCGTTGCGCTCGAAGTAGCCGCGCTCCTGCGCCACCACCACGGGCGAGAGGCAGAAGGCCGCAGCGTTCCAGGCGAAGGTGAGCTTGCGCGTCTGCTGCGAGAAGGCCTGCGAGGCAATGAGGCCGCCCGAGGCGACCACGGCGGCGGCGGCGCCGGTGCGCAGCACGCTGCGGCGGGAAAGGGATGCGTTCATCGGGGAAAGGCTCCGGGGGTTCATCGTCAAAGCAGGAGTTCGGGTTCGGCCTCGACCAGGCCTTCGTACAGGCTGTCGAAGGAATGGATGGCGCCTTCGGGCCCGCCGATCTGGCCGTGCGTGTGGCGCGCGGTGGCCTCGTCGATCGGCTGCGGCGTGCCTGCCGCCTCGGCCAGCAATTGCGTGTGGCAGGCGTTGTCCAGCGCGATGTACCACCACGCGGCGGCCTCCACGGTGGGGCCGGCCGTCAGGATGCCGTGGTTCTTGAGGATGGCGCCCTTTTTATCGCCCAGCGCGCGGGCGATGCGATCGCCCTCGCTGGTGTCGACCACCATGCCGGTGAAGTCGTCGAACAGCGCCACGTCGTCGTGGAACACGCAGGCGTCCTGCGTGAGCGTGTCGAGCTTGCGGCCCAGCGTGGACCAGGCCTTGCCGTAGGTCGAGTGCGTGTGGGCGGCGGCCACGATGTTCGGGTTGTGCTCGTGGATCGCGGCGTGGATGGCGAAGGCGGCCTTGTTGAGCGGCCGGTCGCCGACGACCGTTTCACCCTTCGCGTTGACGAGCAGCAGGTCGGACACCTTGATGCGCGAGAAGTGCACGCCCAGCGGGTTGACCCAGAAGTGGTCGGTCAGCTCGGGGTCGCGCGCCGTGATGTGGCCGGCCAGGCCCTGCGCGAAGCCGAAGCGCGCGAACAGGCGGAAGGCGCCCGCCAGGCGCTCCTGCCGGTGGCGGCGCTCGGCCTGCACGGTGGGGCGCGGCGGGATGGGGTCGAACCAGTGCTTCTGCTGCGGGTTCGCGTGCAGCTTCAGCGGTTGGGCCGCGTGGCGGTCGATGGACAGGACGGCGCTCATGGCTCAGGCCGCCTTGCGCTGCGACTGCAGGCGCTGCGCGACGAGTTCGCGCGTGCGCGGAATCAGCGCGCGGCCGTAGTCCGCCGCGTCTTCGAGCGGATCGAAGCCGCGGATCAGGAAGGTGGTCACGCCCAGGTCGTAGTAGTCGAGCAGAGCATCGGCCACCTGCTCGGGCGTGCCGACCAGCGCGGTGCTGTTGGAGCGCCCGCCGATCTCCTGCGCGACCGCGGTCCACAGGCGCTTGTCCAGGCGCGAGCCCTTCTCGGCCGCGGCCAGCAGGCGCTTGGCGCCTTCGCTCTGCTGCGGGCCGCCGCGGTTGTAGCCCTGCACCACGCGCAGGCGCTTCGTCTCCGCCAGGATGTTCTCGGCGCGCGCCCATGCCGCGTCTTCAGTCTCCGCCAGGATCGGGCGGAACGACACCGAGAAGCGCACGCTGCGCCCGTGCTTCGCGGCTTCGGCGCGCACGCGCGTCGTGAGCTCGCGCGCCTGGTCGAGCGATTCGCCCCACAGCGCGTACACGTCGGCGTACTTGCCTGCGACCGGGATCGCCGCCTCCGACGCGCCGCCGAAGTACACGGGCACGTGCGGCTTGCCGTGGCGCGTCTGCACCGGCTTCACTTCGGAGAACGCGTTCTGGAAACGGTAGTGCGCGCCTTCGTGGTCGAAGGGCTTCTCGGCCGTCCACACCTTGTGCAGCACCTCGAGGTATTCGTCGGTGCGGGCATAGCGCTGGTCGTGGTCGAGCCAGTCGCCGTCGCGCTTCTGCTCCTCGTCGGAGCCGCCCGAGATGTAGTGCACGCCGAGCCGGCCGCCGCTGAACTGGTCGAGCGAGGCGAACTGGCGCGCCGCGAGCGTGGGCGCCACGAAGCCTGGGCGGTGCGCGAGCATGAAGTGGATGCGCTCGGTCACCGAGGCCGCATAGGCCACGGTGAGCGTGGCGTCGGGGCTGGTGGAATGGTGCGGCACCAGCACGCGGTCGAAGCCGGCGTTTTCGTGCGCCTGCGCGAAGGCGCGCACGTAGTCGCGGTCGATGGCCGGGCCCTTGGCGGCGTGGATCTCCGAGACCTTCTGGCCCTGGATCATGCCGATGAATTCAACGTCGTTCTGGCTCATGGTGTCCTCGTGGATGCGGATGGAATGAAGAGGTCAGGCGGCAGGAAGCCGCAGCAGGTTTTCGAAGCGGCGGTCCCACAGCGGCTTCACGTCGGCCGGGCCGTCGAGCACGCCGATCTTCTGGAAGGTGTCGGCCACGTCCTGGTGGCTGCGCACCACGGCGTCGGTCACCGGGCCCAGGCTGTAGTCGCCGCTGCGGCCGTTGAACAGCTCGACCAGGTCGCCCACGGGCACGCGCGTCTCGGCCGACTGCGCGCGGGCGTAGGCCAGGAAGTTGCCGTTGATCCAGGCGAACGCGCGCTGCAGGCGCTGCAGCAGGTCGCCCAGCGCCGCGCGGCGCAGCGTGTCGTCGAGCGCGCGCGGGTTGGCGTAGATGGGGAAGTTGCCCGACAGGTAGCCCACGCCGGTCTTGAGCGTGCGCGCGCCGTACTGGGTGCGCGCGAGCTGGCCGTTGTAGCCGTAGATGGCCCAGGCATCGAGGTCGCCGCGCGCAAAGGCCGAAAGGCCGTCGGCCGGCGTGAGGCTCACGGGCTGGATGTCGGCGAACGACAGGCCCGCCTCGGCCAGCTGCTTGGCCAGGTAGTAGTGCGAGGTGGTGGCGCGCACATAGCCCACGCGCTTGCCCTTGAGGTCGGCGATGCTGCGGATCGGCGCATCTTTGCGCGCCAGCGTGGCCTGGTTGTTGAGGTCTTCGTGCGTCACGGCCACGAGCCGCACGCTCGACTTCTGCCGCGCCGCGAACACCGGCGGGATCTCGCTGCCCGAGCCCAGGTCGAGCGCATCGCCGTTGATGGCCTCGATGTGCAGCACGCCGTTGTTGAGCTCGCGCCAGTCGATCTTGTAGGGCGTGTCGGCCTGGCCCGAGGCCGTGAGCAGCGGGCGCCACAGGCCCTTGTAGGTGCCCACGCGCAGCGTCACGCCCGACAGGTCACGCGAAGGTGCAGCAGCCTGCGCCACGCCCGAAGCCGCCACGCCCCATGCGGCGGCGGCCTGCAGCAGGCGGCGTCGGTCCAGCGGGAAATCGGGTGTCATGCCTTGTGTTCTTTCTTCTTCACTCACTCACGAGGAGAAGCGAGACCGTACCGAGGCAGGCCCCGAAAACGAACGCAGAAAAACGAATTTGGATATGCGCGATGCATCCTTCGCGCGCTGGCAGCGGGCCTTTACCGTGCGGGCACCATGAGTGCACTCCCCTTGCGCCGCGCGCCGGCCGTTCCCGACACAGACACCCCGCCCTCCGTCGATCCCGCCGTGCTGGCCCACCTGTCGGACCAGTTCGCGTCCACGGCGGCCGACCACGACCGCAGCGGCGCCTTTCCGCGCCAGAACTTCGAGGCGCTGCAGGCGCACGGGCTGATCGGCCTCGTCGCGCCCGTCGCATACGGCGGTGGTGGCGCCACGCTGGCCACGGCACGCCGCGTGATCGCGGCGGTGGCGCGCGGCGAGCCCGCCACCGCGCTGATCCTCACCATGACCTACCTGCAGCACCAGGCGCTCGCACGCCGTGAGAGCCGCTGGCCCGCGCACCTGCGCGAGCGCGTGGCGCGCGACGCGGTGGCGCATGGCGCGCTCATCAACGCGCTGCGCGTGGAGCCCGCGCTGGGCTCGCCGGCGCGCGGCGGCCTGCCCGGCACCGTGGCGCGGCGCACGCCCGAGGGCTGGCGCATCGACGGCCACAAGCTCTACACGACCGGCATCGAGGGCCTGTCGTGGCTGGCGGTCTGGGCGCGCACCGACGAGCCCGCGCCGCGCACCGGCGTTTTCCTGGTGCCGCGCGACGCGCCCGGCATCCGCGTGATCGCGAGCTGGGACCACCTGGGCCTGCGCGCCTCGGGCAGCCACGAGGTGGTGTTCGAGGACGTCGCCATTGCCGCCGACCACGCCGTCGACCTGCGCGCGCCCGCCGACTGGGCGCCCGGCGCCGGCAGCCAGACCGACATCGACGCCCATGCGGCGCAGCAGGCCTGGATGGTCGTGCTGCTGGGCAGCCTCTACGACGCCGTGGCGCGCGCCGCGCGCGACTGGCTGGTCGACTTCCTGAACCGGCGCGCGCCCGGCAGCCTGGGCGCGCCGCTGGCCAGCCTGCCGCGCGTGCAGGAGCAGGTGGGCGAGATCGAGGCGCTGCTGCGCACCAACCGCGTGCTGCTCGACGACGCCGCCGCCGCGGTCGACAGCGGCCACACGCCGCCCGCCACCGACAGCGGCCTGCTCAAGCACACCGTGACCACGCACGCCATCCGCGTGGTCGAGCTGGCGCTGCAGCTGAGTGGCAACCACGGCCTCACGCGCCAGAACCCGCTCGAGCGCCACTACCGCGACGTGCTGTGCAGCCGCATCCACACGCCGCAGAACGACGCGATCCTGGTCGCGGCGGGGCAGCGGGCGTTGCAAGCAGCGGGAGGTGCGGCATGAGCGCGCTGCCAATTTCTCGCCGCAGCTGGCTCGCGCAAGGCGCCGCGTTGTCGCTGGCCGTGGCCGGCCCGTTGCGCGCGGTGGCGCAACCCCAGGCCACGCTGGTGCTCGGCGACCAGGCCGGCGGCCTGCGCTCGCTGTTCGAGGCCTCCAAGGCCCTCGACGACGCGCCCTTCGCCTACCGCTGGGCCAACTTCCAGGGCGCCGCGCCGCTGTTCGAGGCGCAGCGCAGCGCCGCCGTCGACACCGCGATGGCCGGCGACCTGCCCGTGCTCGCGGCGGCCGTCGGCAAGACGCCGCTGAAGATCGTCGCCACGCGCGTGGGCAAGGCCGAGTCGCTGGGCATCGTGGTGCAACCCGACTCGCCGCTGCGCCGCGTGGCCGACCTGCGCGGCCAGACGGTGGTCGTCTCGTCGGCGCGCGGCAGCATCTCGCAGTACCAGCTCTACGGCGCGCTCGAAGAGGCCGGCGTGCGGCGCGACGAGGTCACGGTGAAGTTCGTGCTGCCCACCGACGCGGCGGCCGCGTTCGCGTCGAAGCAGATCGACGCCTGGGCCATCTTCGACCCCTACTACGCGATCGCGCTGCAGCAGGGCGGGCGCATCCTGCGCGACGGGCGCGGCATCAACACGGCGCTGGGCTTCATCACCGCGAGCGAGCATTCGCTGGCCGATGCGGCCAAGCGTGCGGCCATCGTGCAGTTTCTCGAGCGGCTCGCCCGCGCGGGCGACTGGGCGCTGGCCAACCCCGAGGCCTATGCGCAGGCCTACAGCCAGCTCACGCGGCTGCCGATCGCGTCGGCGCGCCTCATCACGGCGCGCGCCTCGGTGGCGGGGCGGCCCGTGAGCGAGGCCGACATCACCGCGCTGCAAACTGTGGCCGACCGCTCGGCGCGTGACGGTATCCTTCCCACACGCGTGGATGTGCGCGCGATCACCGACACCCAACTCTGGAAACGCCCCGCATGATTGCTCCGCTGCGCGATTTCGTCGGCGCCTTCGGCCGGCTGCTCGACAGTCGGCCCGACGAGCCGCGCATCCTGTCCGAAGGCGGCGCGCTGCTGCGCACGCTGGTGGCGCGCGACGACTGGCTGCCCGACGCCTTCGCCGTGGCCGACCCGACCTACTACCAGCAGTTTTTGCTGCACGCCGACAGCACCGAGCGCTTCTCGGTCGTGAGCTTCGTCTGGGGGCCGGGCCAGGCCACGCCGGTCCACGACCACACGGTGTGGGGCCTGATCGGCATGCTGCGCGGCGCCGAGTACAGCCAGCCCTCCGCGCTCGACGCCGACGGCACCGCGCGGCCCCAGGGCGAGCCGGTGCGGCTCGATGCGGGCCATGTCGAGGCCGTGTCGCCCACCGTGGGCGACCTGCACCGCGTGCACAACGCGCACGCCGACCGCGTGTCGATCAGCATCCACGTGTACGGCGCCAACATCGGCGCCGTGCGCCGCCACACCTACCCGGCCGAAGGCGGGCGCAAGCCCTTCGTCTCCGGCTACTCCAACACGCTGCTGCCCAACCTGTGGGACCGCTCCGCCGAACTCCGAAACACTGCCGCATGACGACGACAACGACCGACTCCTTTCCCCTGCTGCCCTTCGCCGCGCTGCGCGAACGGCTGATCGCGCGCGAGGAGACCGCGCTGCTCGACCTGCGCGAGGAAGACCCCTTCGCACAGGAGCACCCGCTGTGGGCCGCGAACCTGCCGCTGTCGCGCATCGAGATCGAAGCGTGGCGACGCATTCCGCGGCGCGACACCTTCATCGTGCTGTACGGCGCGCACGACGGTGTCGATCTCGCGCCCCTCGCGGCACGCACCTTCGCCGCGCTCGGCTACACCAACGTGCACCTGCTCGACGGCGGCCTCGAAGGCTGGCGCGCGGCGGGCGGCGAGCTGTTCCGCGACGTGAACGTGCCGAGCAAGTCCTTCGGCGAACTGGTCGAGCACGAGCGCCACACGCCCTCGCTGTCGGCGCCCGAGGTGAAGGCGCTCATCGACAGCCGCGCCGACGTGGTCGTGCTCGACGCGCGCCGCTTCGACGAATACCAGACCATGAGCATCCCCTCGGCCACCAGCGTGCCCGGCGCGGAGCTGGTGCTGCGCGTGCGCGAGCTCGCGCCCGACCCGGCCACGCGCGTGATCGTGAACTGCGCGGGCCGCACGCGCAGCATCATCGGCACGCAGTCGCTCGTGAACGCGGGCGTCCCGAATCCGGTCGCGGCGCTGCGCAACGGCACCATCGGGTGGAAGCTCGCGGGCCAGGTGCTCGACCACGGCGCGGGCCGGCAGGCACCGGCTGCGGTGTCGGAAGCGAACCGCGCGCAGGCACAGGCCGACGCGCGCCGCGTGGCCGACGCCGCGGGCGTGCGCCGCATCGCCTTCGACGCGCTCCACACGCTCGAAGCCCCGGGCCGCACCGTGTACCGCTTCGACGTGCGCACGCCCGAGGAATACACCGCCGGCCACCTGCCCGGCTTCGCGAGCGCGCCCGGCGGGCAGCTCGTGCAGGAAACCGATCACCAGGTGCCGGTGCGCGGCGCACGCATCGTGCTGGCCGACGACGACGGCGTGCGCGCATCGATGAGCGCCTCATGGCTCGCGCAGATGGGCTGGGAGGTGTACGTGCCCGATGCGGTGCCGCCAGCCGCCGCGCTCAGCGAAACCGGCACGCCGACCTCGGCCTACCCGCCCGTCGCGGCCACGGTCACCGAGATCGCGCCCCAAGCCTTGGCCGAGTTGCTGAAGCAGCAGCCCGCCACCGCCGTGATCGACGTGACCACGAGCGCCAACTACGTGAAGCGCCACATTCCCGGCGCCTGGTACGCGATCCGCGCGCAGCTGGCGCAGGCGATCGACCGCCAGGCCCTTCCATCCGCGCCGCGCTACGTGCTGACCTGCGGCAGCAGCCTGCTCGCACGCTACGCCGCCGCGGACCTGCGCGCCCTGCTCGACGCACGCGGCCAGCGCGACGTGGAGGTGCAGGTGCTCACGGGCGGCAACACCGCCTGGTTCGCCGCCGGGCTGCCGGCCGAGACCGGCGAGACGCGCCTGGCCACGGCCCGCACCGACCGCTACCGCCGGCCCTACGAAGGCACCGACGCGCCCGCAGAAGCCATGCAGGCCTACCTGGACTGGGAGTTCGGGCTGGTGGAGCAGCTGGGGCGCGACGGCACGCATCACTTCCGCGTGGCCTGAGCGCGAAGAGCGCAGACGAAAAAAAGCCGGGCATGCCCGGCTTTTTGCTTTCGCTGTCGCGCAGCCCCGGCTCAACCCGGCTCGGCCGCCTTGAACAGTGCCGCGACCTTGCGCTTGCTCTTGATGTTGCTCGAGATGCCGCGTGCGGGCGCGGCCTTGGCCGACGCTTCCCAGGCCGGTGCGGCTTCGCGTTCGCCGGATTCGTAGGGCTTGTCGAAGAACGGGTCGCGCGGCGCCGACGGCGCACGGTGCGGGCGGCCACCGCCGCTCATGCTGCGGCGGGTGTCGGCTTCGCGGCGTTCGCGCGGCTGGTCGAGCACGTCGCGTGCGTCGCCGGCTTCGCCTTCTTCACGCCAGTGGCGGCGTCCGTCGTTGATGCGGCCGCGCGGGCGGTCTTCCTCGAACTCGACGGGTTCGAGCTCGATCTTCTTCTTGATCAGCTTCTCGATGTCGGCCACCAGGCGCGCATCGTTGCCGCCGCTGGCGAAGCTCACGGCCAGGCCGGAGGCGCCGGCACGGCCCGTGCGGCCGATGCGGTGCACGTAGTCTTCGGCGTTGAACGGGATGTCGAAGTTGAAGACGGCGGGCACGTCCTTGATGTCGAGGCCGCGGGCCGCGACGTCGGTGCACACCAGCAGGTCGACTTCGCCGGCCTTGAACGAGGCGAGCGCCTTCAGGCGTTCGTCCTGGCTCTTGTCGCCGTGCAGTGCGGTGGTACGCAGACCGTCGCGCTCCAGCGAGCGTGCGAGGCGCGCGCAGCCGAGCTTGCTGTTGACGAACACGAAGGCCTGCGTAATGCCGCGCTGCTTGACGATCTGCTTGAGCGCACGGCGCTTGTCGTCGTCAGAGACGCTGTAGAAGTGCTGTTCGACGGTGGAGGCCGTTTCGTTCGGCCGCGCCACTTCGATGGTGACCGGGTTCTGCAGGTAGCTGCTGGCCAGCCGCTTGATTTCGGGCGAGAAGGTGGCCGAGAACAACAGCGTGGTGCGCTGCTTGGGCAGGTAGCTCAGGATGCGCTGCAGGTCGGGCAGGAAGCCGATGTCGAGCATGCGGTCGGCCTCGTCGAGCACGACGTATTCGACCTGGTTGAGCACCGCGTTCTTGGCTTCGATGTGGTCGAGCAGACGGCCCGGCGTGGCCACGAGCACTTCGACGCCCTTCTTCAGCTCCAGCGTCTGGGGCTTCATGTCGATGCCGCCGAACACGACCGTGCTGCGCAGGTTGGTGTACTTGGCGTACAGCTTGACCTGTTGCGCGACCTGGTCGGCCAGCTCGCGCGTGGGCAGCAGCACCAGCGCACGCACCGGATGCCGCGCGGGCGAGGTGGAGGCGTTTTCGTGCTTGAGCATGCGCTGCAGCAAAGGCAGCGAAAACGCCGCCGTCTTGCCGGTGCCGGTCTGCGCGGCGCCCATCACGTCCTGGCCTGAAAGCACGACCGGAATGGCCTGTGCCTGGATGGGCGTCATGGTCTCGTAGCCCATTTCGGCCACGGCGCGGGCCAGCGGTTCTGCCAGCGATAGATTGGAGAAGGACATTGTCATTGAGCCTTCTATTGTCGCATTGCCGCAAAAAACGGCAGTGACAACGAAACGACAACATCCGCGCAGGCCGAATTGCTATCTATTCAATAGCAAAAACCCCAATGAATCCGGGGCTCTCGGGAGACAATCTTTACAGATTGCGCGCGTTGAAGGTGTCGCAGGACTTCATTTCACCCGTCTGGTAGCCCGTGCCGAACCAGCGTTGGCGCTGCGCACTGGAGCCGTGGGTGAAGCTGTCGGGCACCACGGCGCGGCCTGCGGAGCGCTGCAGGGCGTCGTCGCCGATCTTCTGCGCGGCGTTCATGGCGGCCTCGATGTCGCCCGGATCGAGCCACTTCTTCGACTCCTGCGAGTGGTGCGCCCACACGCCCGCGAAGCAGTCGGCCTGCAGCTCGACGCGCACGCTGATGGCGTTGTTCTGCGACTGGCTCAGGCGCCCGCGCATGCCGTCGACCTTGGCGGTGATGCCGAGTTCGTCCTGCACGTGGTGGCCCACCTCGTGCGCGATGACGTACGCCTGCGCAAACTCGCCGGGCGCGCCGAGCTGGTTCTTGAGGGTGTCGTAGAACGCCAGGTCGATGTAGACCTTCTTGTCGCCCGGGCAGTAGAACGGCCCCATGGCCGATTGACCGGTGCCGCAGGCCGTGGGCGTGGCACCGCGGAACAGCACGAGCCGGGGTGCCTGGTAGTTGCCGCCGCTCTTGCGGAAGAGATCGGTCCAGACCACCTCGGTGTTCTTCAGCACGGTGGAGACGAAGGCCGCCTCGCGGTCGCCGGTGGGCGGCTTGGGCGCGGGGCCTTGCTGCTGTTGCTGCACCTGGACCGGGTCGCCGCCGCCGCTGAGCAGGCTCAGCACGGTGAGCGGATTGATGCCGAAGATCCAGCCCGCGATGAGCGCGACCGCGATGGTGCCGATGCCGATGCCACGCCCGCCGATGAAGCCGCCGCCTCCGCCACCACCCCCGCCGTCACGGCGGTCTTCGACGTTGTCGGATTGTTCGTTGCCTTCCCATCTCATCGCAGTCTCCTTGCCGGCTTGCTGAACGGCGTATTTGCCGGAACGTCGCAGGATGGTACTTGGCCCGGCCGCCCGGAACGTAACTGGCGGTCAGGATGCCTGTATCAGGCTGTCAGGTCTTGGGCAGCGTGACGCCGCGCTGGCCCTGGTACTTGCCGCCGCGGTCCTTGTAGCTGGTCTCGCAGACCTCGTCGCTCTCGAAGAACAGCACCTGCGCGCAGCCTTCGCCCGCGTAGATCTTGGCGGGCAGCGGCGTGGTGTTGCTGAACTCCAGCGTCACGTAGCCTTCCCATTCGGGCTCGAACGGGGTCACGTTGACGATGATGCCGCAGCGCGCGTAGGTGCTCTTGCCCAGGCAGATGGTCAGCACGTTGCGCGGGATGCGGAAGTACTCCACCGTGCGCGCCAGCGCGAAGCTGTTGGGCGGAATGATGCAGTAGTCGCCGTGCATGTCGACGAAGCTCTTCTCGTCGAAGTTCTTCGGGTCGACCACGGTGCTGTGGATGTTGGTGAAGACCTTGAACTCGGGCGCGCACCGGATGTCGTAGCCGTAGCTCGAGGTGCCGTAGCTGATGATCTTGTGGCCGTCGTTCTCGCGCACCTGGCCCGGTTCGAAGGGATCGATCATTCCTTCGTTCTCGGCCATGCGCCGGATCCATTTGTCGCTCTTGATGCTCATATGCGCTCGCTGATGCTGCTGCGGAGGAAATCGGGGCCGAATTGTGGCATGGGCGCCCAGCGCGCCCTCCCCCCGCAGGCGCCGCTCAGCCCGCCTGCGAAATCACCGTGCGCTCGACCAGCCGGTCGTCGCCCAGCACGATCATCGCGAACAGCAGCTCTTCGAGGTTGTTGGCCAGCGAGGTCTTGCGCGCCAGCAGCGGCGTGGCGGACGGGTTCAGCACCAGGAAGTCGGCCTCGCAGCCCGGCTGCAGGTTGCCGACCACGCCGTCGAGCCCCAGCGAGCGCGCCGCGCCGCCGGTGTGGTGCCACCACAGCCGCGAGGGCGCGATGCTCAGGCCGGTCTTGGTCTGGCCCTCACGGCCCACGTAGTACGCGGCCAGCATGGTGTGGAAGGGGCTGAAGCTGGTGCCGCCGCCCACGTCGCTGGCCAGGCCGTACGGTTGTTCGAGGCGGTCGGCCGCGCCGAAGTCGAAGAAGCCGCTGCCCAGGAACAGGTTGCTCGTGGGGCTCACGGCGGCGGCCGTCTTGGTCTCGTGCATGAGCGCACGGTCGGTGTCGTCCAGGTAGATGCAGTGGGCGTACACGGCGCGCTCACGCAGCAGGCCGAAGTCGGCGTACACGTCCAGGTAGGAGCGCGACTTGGGGTACAGCTCGCGCGCCCACTTCACCTCGTCGCGGTTCTCGGCCACGTGCGACTGGATCCAGGTGTCGCCGTACTTCGCGGCCAGCTCGCCGGCGCCGCGCATCTGCGCGTCGGTGCTGGTGGGCGCAAAGCGCGGCGTGATGGCGTAGCCCAGGCGATCGACGTTGTGCCACTTGCGGATCAGCGCCTCGGTGTCGACCAGGCTCTGCTCGGTGTCGTCGCGCACGCCGTCGGGCGAGTTGCGGTCCTGCAGCACCTTGCCGGTGATCATGCGCAGCTGGCGGCGCTGCGCGCTCTCGAAGAAGGCGTCGACCGAGGCGACGTGCGAGGTCGCGAAGGTCAGCGAGGTGGTCACGCCGTTGCGCAGCAGCTCGTCGAAGAACACGTCGGCCACCACGCGCGAATGGGCGGGGTCGGCGAACTTGGCTTCCGCGGGGAAGGTGTAGTTCTCGAGCCAGGGCAGCAGGCCGGCGGCGGGCGCGCCGATGATGTCGGTCTGCGGGTAATGCACGTGCATGTCCACGAAGCCCGGCGCCAGGATGCGGCCCGGCAGGTGGGTGGTGTGGGCGCCGGCATGGCGCTGCGACACGTCGGCATGGCTGCCGGCGTCGAGCACGCGCTGGCGGCCGGTGCTGTCGGGGGCGACGACCAGCAGGCCGTCCTCGTCGAAGACAGGCAGGCCGGCGGCGTCGAATCGCAGGAGGGAGGCGCGGTAGGCTTTTTTCATCGTGGATGCGGAGGGTAATCCAGCCCCGGACGGCGGGAATTGCCCTGCGCGTATGAGTGCTATACGCGCAACGCTCTCTTCAGGCGGGACAAAAGGCCGCGCTCAGCGCGTCGCCCGCCCCTGCACGCCCTCGGCCAGCCAGTTCATCTGCAGGATCTGTTCGTCGCTCAGCTGCGCGCCCTTGGCGATCGCGACGCGGCCTTCGTTGTCGCGCACGTCGGCCGCCACCGCGCGGAACGGCTGCAGCTTGCCGGCCGCGATATCCTTCTGCCGCGCCAGCACCTCGTCCTGCACGGCCTTGGGCACCTTCGTGCCGAAGTCGCCGACGCGGATCATTCCTTCCTTCACGCCGCCCCAGAGGTTGCCGCTCTTCCAGGTGCCGTCGAGCACGGCCTTCGCGCGCTGCGTGTAGTAGCCCCCCCACTGGTGCGTGACCGCGACGATCTGCGCGTCGGGCGCGATCTTGCGCATGTCGGAGTGGTAGGCCACGGCCATCTTGCCGCGCTCCTGCGCGGCGGCCATCACGGCGGTGGAGCCGGTGTGAAAGGCGAGCACGTCGGCGTTCTGGTTGAACAGCGCCATCGCCGCGTCGCGCTCCTTCGGCGGATCGAACCACTCGTTGAGCCACACCACGATCACCTTGGCCTTCGGGTTCACCGAGCGCATGCCGAGCGTGAAGGCGTTGATGCCCTGCAGCACCTCGGGAATCGGGAAGCCCGCGACGTACCCGGCCACGTTCGTCTTCGTCATGCGCCCGGCCGCGATGCCCGCGAGGTAGCGGCCTTCGTAGTAGCGGGCGTTGGCGGTGGCGACGTTGGGCGCGGTCTTGTAGCCGGTGATCGACTCGAACTTCACGCCGGGGAAGTCCTTCGCGACCTTCAGCGTCGGCTCCATGTAGCCGAAGCTGGGCGTGAAGATCAGCTGGCTGCCCTGCTGCGCGAGGTCGCGGATCACGCGCTCGGCGTCGGCGCCCTCGGGCACGTTCTCGACGAAGACGGTGTTCACGCGGGGGCCCAGCGCGGCCTCGACGGCCTTGCGGCCTTCTTCATGCTGGCGCACCCAGCCGGCATCGGTGACCGGCGTGACGTAGACAAAGCCGATCTTCAGCGCGTCCTTGGCCAGGGGCGGCTTCGGCGGTGCGGTCTGTGAAAAGGCAGGGGATAAAAAACAGGCGGTCACCCACGCCAGAACGGCGCGGCCCGCGAGGTTTTTGTACATGGTGTTCCTCTACATGGCCCCGGAAAAGCAAAACCCCGCAGCAGGCCGGGACGCCCTGCTGCGGGGTGGAGATTTTAAGCGCCGGGGCTCAGCGAGCCCTGCTCGCCGCCCACAGCCACGCAGGCACAGGTGTCATGCCCGCGCCGCCGCATCCGCCCCGTTCGCCCGGTAGCGCGCCGCCGGAGCCGTGCTCGACAACCGGCCCGACATCGCACGCCGCGCCGCATCGAACGCATCCCACTCGGCCAGATCAGGCAACGCCGGAATCGTGACCTGCTCGCCCTGATCGAGCCCCGCAAGGGCGGCATCGACCATGTCCTGCGCCGTCATCACGATCTCCTTGGGCAGGTGCGCCATCGGCACGCCCGCGACGCCCCAGAACTCGGTGGCCGTCGCACCGGGCAGCACCGCCTGCACGCGCACGCCTTTGTCCTTCAGCTCGTGCTGCAGCGACTGGCTCAGCGCCAGCACGAAGGCCTTGGTGCCGCCGTACACGCCGTTGAGCGTCTCGGGCGAGATCGCCACGATGGAGGCGATGTTCACCAGCGTGCCGGCACCGCGTTCGACGAAACCCGGCACGGCCGCGTAGGTGAGCCGCGTGAGCGCGCTCACATTGAGCTCGATCATGTCCTCCATCTTGTCGATGTCCGAGCCGAGCAGCGGTGCGGCGGCGCCGAAGCCGGCGTTGTTCACCAGCAGGGTGATGTCGCCGCGCGTGCGCAGCACGGCTTCCACGGACGCGATGTCCTTCCGGTCGGACAGGTCGGCCGGGAGAACCTCGACCTTGCGCCCGGTCTCGTCCGAGAGCTTCGCGGCCAGCGCGGCGAGGCGTTCGCGGTTGCGCGCCACCAGGATCAGGTCGAAGCCGCGCCGCGCGAGACGGTCCGCGTACACGGCGCCGATGCCCGACGACGCGCCGGTGATGAGGGCCGTGCCCTTGTTCGGATTTGCTTGGGTTGCAGTCATGGAGTTTCCTTCGTCGCCACGGGTGTGTGGCCGTAAGGAGAAGTCTCTTCCTGCAAGGCGATGGCGTAAATGTCATATAAGCCACCTTTCAGGACATGCGCTGCTCAAGCCGTCGCAGCCTCCCGACGGGCCACGCGGCGCACGCTCTGCGGCGGATGCCCCAGCGTGCGCAGGAAGGCGCGGCGCATGCGCTCGGGGTCGCCGAAGCCCGTTTCGCGCGCGACCACGCCGAGCGCGAGGCTGCCTTCGTCGATCAGCGCGCGTGCCGCCTCCACGCGCAGGTTCTCGACCGCATGCGCCGGCGACTGCCCGGTCTCGGCCTTGAAGGCGCGACTGAACTGGCGCGGGCTGAGGTGCGCGACCTCGGCCAGTTCTTCCACCGACAGCGTCTCGCGCAGGTTGGCGCGCGCATGCACCAGCGCCTTCTGGATGCGGTCGGACTTGGGTGCCAGCTCGAGCAGCGCGGAATGCTGCGACTGCCCACCCGCGCGGCGGTGGTACACGACCAGCTTCCTCGCCGCGAACCGTGCCGCCTCCACGCCGAGGTCTTCCTCCACCAGTGCCAGCACGAGGTCGATGCCCGCCGTCATGCCGGCCGAGGTCCACACCGGCCCGTCGTTGATGAAGATGCGGTCGGGCTGCACCTTGACGGCGGGATGGCGCTTCTGCAGTTCGCCCGCAAAGGACCAGTGCGTGGTCGCCCGGCGTCCGTCGAGCAGGCCCGCGTCCGCCAGCCCGAAGGCGCCGGTGCAGATGCTGGTCACGCGGCGCGCGTTGCGCAGCCCCGCACGCAGGAAGCGGCACATCTTCTCGGACGTGGGCGCGATGAAGAGCGCGCCGCTCATCACCAGCGTGTCGAACTTCCCCGTGCCGAAGCGCTTGCTGTCGGTGACCACGCCCGACGAGCTGGTCACGGGGCCGCCCTCTTCCGACAGCAGCTCGACCTGGTAGACCTGCTTGCCGGCATGGATGTTCGCGAGCTCGAACGCGGCAATGGCAGCGAGGTCAAGGATCTGGAAACCGGGGAAGACGAGCATGCCGATGCGTTTCATGGCCATGTCCTGAAAAGAGGGTTGTTCGAGGTAGCAGACGCAAGGCTAGACGAACCGGGTCCACCGCGCCAGCGGAAGGGATACGGCCCGCGCCCTTCCCGCGCGGCGATGGGTGTCCCCACCAATCGGCAAGCGCCAGCCCGCGCGGGTCGTCCCACAATGGGCGTTCCCCACCATGACCAACCCGACGACAACGACAACAGGCGCCCCTGCAGCCGAACCGGGCGCCCACGCACACTGGCAGCGCAACCTCGCCGTCTGCATGTTCGGCTCCTTCACGACCATCATCGCGATGACGCTGCTGCTGCCCTTCCTGCCGCTGTACGTCGAGCAGCTTGGCGTGAAGGACCACGCGGCCATCGTGCAGTGGTCGGGCGCGGCCTATGGCGCCACGTTCCTGAGCGCCGCGCTGGTCGCGCCGCTGTGGGGCCGGCTGGCCGACCGCTACGGGCGCAAGCCGATGCTGATCCGCGCAAGCCTCGGCATGGCGGTGGCGATGGCGCTGATCGGCCTGGCGGCCAACGTGTGGCAGCTCGTGGGCCTGCGGCTGCTGGCGGGGCTGCTCGGCGGGTACGCCTCGGGCTCGATGGTGCTGGTCGCCACGCAGACGCCCAAGGACCGCACCGGCTGGGCCCTGGGCACGATGTCGTCGGCCATCATGGCGGGCAACCTCGTGGGGCCGCTGGTGGGCGGGGTGCTGCCGCCGCTGGTCGGCATCCGCAACACCTTCTTCGCGGCGGGCGCGATGATCTTCGTCGCCTTTCTCGCGACGGCCTTTCTCATCCGTGAAGAGAAGAAGGCGCCTTCCGCAGCGAAGCAGCACGGCGCCTCCGACGACATCGGCTGGGCCGCCGTGCCCGACAAGCGCCCGCTGGTCGCGATGCTCTTCACCGGCATGCTGCTGATGCTCGCGAACATGTCGATCGAGCCGATCATCACGGTCTACGTCGCCACGCTGCTGGACGACCCGCAGCGCGTGACGATGATGGCCGGCCTCGTGATGTCGGCCGCCGCACTCGGCAGCATCCTCTCGGCCTCGCGGCTGGGCAAGCTGGCCGACCGCGTGGGGCACTGGAACGTGATCGTCGGCTGTCTTGCAGTGTCGGCGCTGCTGCTGATTCCGCAGGCCTTCGTCACGGCGGGCTGGCAGCTGGTGGTGCTGCGCTTCCTGATGGGGCTGTCGCTCGGCGGGCTGCTGCCGTGCATTGCCAGCGTGATCCGCCACAACGTACCCGAGCGCGTGGCCGGCAACATGCTGGGCTACTCGACGTCGGCGCAGTACGCGGGCCAGGTGGCGGGCCCGCTGCTGGGCGGCTTCGTGGGCGGGCACATCGGCATGCGCGCGGTGTTCCTCGGCACCTGCGTGCTCATGGCCGCAGGCGCCGGGTGGAACTGGCTCGCGCAGCGCGCGGCCGCGTCGTCTGCTATTCGCTGACGACCGCGCTGCGGTAGGCCGCGTCGCCCTTGATCTCCGCTTCGGAGAACGGCACCTTCAGCCACTGCCCCGCGCTGTAGGCCCGGGTGTAGTCGGCGTTGTGTGCCGAGGCCGGGTCGTCCGACAGCGAGAACGTCAGGAAGGTGTGGGCCTCCACGCCGCCTTCAGGGAAGCGCACGATGTGCATGTAGCTGTTGCCGTTCGGGTTGATGTCCATCGTGTAGCCGCCCTTGTCGAGCCGGTTCTCGGAGCAGGCGATGGTGAAGTAGCCCGGGCCGCCGCAGCCGCCGTACAGCGGGATCTTCTGGCCGCTGCGCGTGGCGAACAGGTAATCGCCGCGCGCCGCGTTCTCGGCGAAGCCGCTGGCCTGCACGCGCGCCACCGCGGCGGCGAAGGCCTGCTGCAGCGCGGGCGCGGCGTCAGGCTTCAGGTCGCGCGGGGTACGGACCGGGTCGGCCGGGTTGAAGGCCACGCTGTACAGGTCGGCCGCCGGAATGCGCGAGGCGCGGTTCCAGAACTCGTCCCACACATGCGCGCCGCGCGCGCCCGCAACGCCGGTGCCGTTCCAGTCCTGCAGCGCGCTGCAGGCGGCCGTGACGTCGATGTCGCGGCCGATGGCCTCGCTGGTCAGCGGATCGGTGGCGACGTTGATGGTGGCCTTCGCGCACACCAGCGGCAGCGCCTGCATCTTGAAGAGCTCGGCCGTCAGCGCGCGGCTGTCCAGCACCATGCGCTTCACGGTGTCGGGCGTGGCACCCCGCGCGCCGTGGCTGTCGGTGCCATTGATGCGGCCTTGCGCGAGCAGGTGGCCCAGGCGCGTGCGGAAGGTCACGGGGTCGGTGCCGGCCGGTCCCATGATCTCCGGGAAGCCGGTGAGCGGCGCCTTCGGATTCGCCAGCCAATAGCTGTCGTTCATGTTGGCCACGTAGTCGTCGCGCAGCAGGCTGGGCATGCGGGCGGCGCCCAGCGCGCCCTTTTGCGCCGAGTCGGGGTCGGTCTGCCAGTCGCAGGCGCTGCGCGAGCCGTCGAGCACCGGCACGCGGGCCAGCGCCGGCACGGCTTGCAACGCCCCGCCGACCGGGCTCTTGCTCGAACAGGTCGCCACCTGGTCCACCGACACGTTGGGCACCGCACCGATGTCGGCATACCAGGCCTTGGCGCTGCCCCGGCCCACGGCCACGGTGTTGACCCACGGAATGGCCGCTTCTTCGCGCTGGATGGCGATGAACTCGTCGAGCGACTTCGCCTGGCTCCAGCGCAGCCAGTTGCGGAAGGTGCGGAAGTTCTGATCGTTGATGTCGCGCATCGCGTAGGCCATGGTGGTGGTCCACGGCGGCAGCTTGTCGCTGAGGTACTGCAGGTTGATGATCGGCCCGTACTCGGACTTGTAGAGCGTGCGCGTCACCGGCACCACGCTGCCGTCGGCCTGCTTCACCTGCACGGTGATCTCGCGCGCCTGCATCTTCACCGCGTTGCCGTCGCGCATGTAGCTGGTGGCGTCGCCCGAGGCCAGCTGCAGTTCGTAGAAGCCGAAGCGCTTGGCGGTCGAGACCGTGTGGCTCCACGCGATGTTGTCGTTGAAGCCGATCAGCGTCACCGGAATGCCCAGGAACGAAGTGCCGCTCACGTTGAGCTTGCCCGGAATGGTGAGCTGCGCCTGGTAGAAGCGGTCAGGCCCGCGCCAGTACCAGTGCGGGTTGCCGAACAGCAGCGGGCTCGCGTCGCCGGTGGCGGCGGTGCCGAAGCCGATCATGTTGCTGCCCACGCCCTCTTCGCCGCCGACCTGCAAGGGCACGGCGAGATCGCGTGCGGCGAGCTGCAGCGGCGGCGCTTTCTTCTTGCTGTTACTGGTGCTGCGTGCCGCGACCTTCGTCGGCGCCGCGGGCACGGGCGGGGTCGCGTTCGCGATGTGCGCCAGGAAGTTGCTGTAGCCGCCCGCCAGGTTGGTCGCGTACATGCGGCGGTAGATGTCCTCGGCGGTGATCGGCTTCACCCAGGCTTTGGTGCGGCACGCCGCGTGCGCGCTGCCACCGGCCTTCGCGTCGCGCAGGTAGCGGTTGTAGCCCGCGGCAAAACCTTCCACCAGTCGCTGCATGTAATCGGCCTGGGCATTTGTCATCTGCTGCAGCACATCGGGCGAGATGACGTGGCGGTGGAAGAAGTCGGAGTCGATGTTCTTCGGCAGGCCGATGGTGCTGCCGGCCACGAGCTTCGCGTCGGCACCGAAGTACTGCGAGCGCTCGCCGCGGTAGGTGAGGAACGAGTCGGCCATGGTGCACAGGTTGTCCTCGGCCTGCGCGTAGCCGTAGCCGTAGCCCAGGTCGGGCCAGTCGGCGGCCTTGATGTGCGGCACGCCCATCGTGGTGCGGCGGATCTCGGCCTTGTAGGCGTTGTTCTCTGCGGGTGGATTGCCGCCCGTGCCGGGGAAGAAGGGAAAGCTGCTGCTGCCACCGCCTCCGCCGCCACCGCAGGCGGTCAGTGCGGCTGCGGCCACGAGCGCAAGCCAGAGTGATCGCGGCGTTGCGCCGCGCAGGAAAGTCCGAGGTCTCATGCTGTCTCCAGTTGGATGGGCGCTCTCTTGACGGAGCACCGCACAGCTTAGGCACGCCGGCGTGCCGGGGCTTGAACGCAGCCGCTGTCCTGCGCCGCGCCTGGAGACCTTCGAAGGCGCCTCAGTGCGCGAGCCCGCGCCCCCACGCGTGCGAGGCCTGCTCGTCGGCCGTCACGCGCACCTGGTTCGACAGGAAGGACGGCGACAGGCCGAAGTAGCGCTGGAAGGTGCGGCTCATGTGCGCCGCGTCGGTGAAGCCGCTGACCAGCGCCACGTCGGTCAGCGGGCGGCGCGCGGTGAACTGCTGCACCGTGCGGCGCACCTTGGTCCACAGCGCATAGCGCTTGATCGACACGCCCACCTGCTGCGCGAACAAATGCGTGAGCCGGTCGGGCGAGAGAAAGGCCAGCGCCGACAGCTCGCGCAGCGGGATCTGCCCCGCATGCGTGCGGATGGCCTGCAGCACGCGCTCGATGCGCGGGTCGATGGCGGCCTCGATCTCGGGGCACTCGGTGATCGCGGTGACCAGCCTGGAGCTCAGCAGCTGCAGGCGCCGGTCGGACAGCGCGCCGTGCTGCGCCGGTTCGAAGTCGTCGCGCGCGCGGCCGAAGCGGCGCGCGTCGAGCGGCTGGATGCCGTGGCCGCCCAGGTGCCGCGAGAGCATGCGGTAGGCGCTGGAGGCCGGGTCGAGGTTGAGCGACAGCAGTCCGCAGCCGTCGACATCGAGCCGGCGCGACACGTGCGGCCCCACCAGCGCGGCGGTGCAGCGCACGCGCGTGCCGTCGACCGCCTCCAGCGTGAAGGGATGGCCGCTCACCGACGCCAGCAGCGTGGCCGACGAACGCGCCGTGAGCCCCGACTGGATCGCCGGCGTGATGTAGAGGAACCTGTCGTCCCACAGGTGCAGGGAGTTGTGCCGCGTGGTGGTCATGCCGTCTCGCTTGGGTCTTGTCTCTTGTACTTGTCTCCAGCGGCGGATTCTCACGCATCGCGGCGGCGGCCCGCGCAAGGGCCTGCGCTCAGCGGGGTTGCACGGTCTCGAGCTGCAGATGCTGGCGCACGGCCTCCAGCAGCAGCGTGGCCAGCCGGCTCGCCGGCGCTTCGGCGCGGGCCTGCGCGCGGTACAGCACGAGCGAGATCTGCGGCAGCGCGGGCAGCGAGAGCACCGCGCGGTCGAGCGCGCGCACATGCGCAGGCAAGCCGAACGGCGTGCGCACGGTCAGGCCCAGCCCGGCCGAGGTCGCGGCCCACAGCGCCGCCAGGCTGGCGCTGCCGAAGGCGCGGCGCCACGGCAGGCCGGCGCGGTCGAGCGCGGTGATGACGATCTCGCGCAGCGGGCACGGGGCGTCCAGCATGATGAGCGGCAGCGGCTCCTTGCTCTTCACGGCGCGAACGCCCGCGCGGTGCTCGCGCTCGGTCCACCAGGGCGCATCGACGCGCTCGGGCGCCGTGGGGCCGATCCACAGCAGCGGCATCCGCGCCACGCGCTCGGCATGCGGCGACAGCGGCTGGTCGCCCGCGTCCCATGCCAGGGCCAGGTCGAGCTGGCCCAGCTCGAGCCGCTCGCGCAGCTCGCCGCTGCGCGCCACGCAGGCCTCGATGCGCACCTTGGGATGGGCGCGCGCGAAGCGGCCGAGCACGGCCGGCAGCAGCGTCTCGCCGAAGTCTTCCTGCAGGCCCAGCCGCACCCAGCCCTGCAGGTCGGCGCCGCGCAGGGCGGCGCTGGCTTCGTCGTTGAGCTCGAGCATGCGGTGCGCGTAGGCCAGCAGCGTCTCGCCGGCATCGGTGAGCGCCAGGCCGCGGCCCTCCTTGCGGAACAGCACGGTGCCGGCCTGCGACTCCAGCTTCTTGAGCTGCGCGCTCACGGCCGAGGTCGAGCGGCCCAGCTTGTCGGCCGCGCGCGCGTAGCTGCCGAGCGCCATGCCGGTGGAGAAGGTGCGCAGCACGTCGAGATCGAACATCACCTGGGTCATCGCGGGTCCTTGCATGAGGCTTTTCGATCATCCTGAATTTCAGGACGATCCGCTCATTATTTTCTGATTTTCAAAACATTTTCAGCGGCGGACACTGCGCTGCAACATGACCCAATCGCCCTCCTCCCCTCCGTTGTCGCCCCGCCATCGCTGGAAGGTGCTCGCCGCCGGCGTGGCCGCCAACGCGGCCTTCTCGGTCGCCTTCAGCGGCATTCCCATGACCGCCGTGCTCATGCGCACCGGCTACCAGCTCGACAACGCCGCGCTCGGCCTGGTGCTCGGCCTCATGGGCCTGGGCATCGCCGTGAGCGAGCTGCCCTGGGGCCTGCTGACCGACCGCTGGGGCGACCGCCCCGTGCTGCTGGCCGGGCTGGGCAGCACGGCGATCGCGCTGGTGGCGATGGCGCTGTGGGCCGCGCCGGGCGCCGGCCATGTGCCGGGCCTCGGCGTGCTCGGCGCGGGGCTGCTGCTGGTGGGCCTGCTCGGCGGCAGCGTGAACGGCGCCAGCGGGCGCGCGGTGATGACCTGGTTCGACGCCAGCGAGCGCGGCCTCGCCATGAGCATCCGCCAGACCGCCGTGCCGATGGGCGGCGGCATCGGCGCGCTGGTGCTGCCCTTCGTGGCGCTGCACTTCGGCTTTGCCGCGCTGTACGGCCTGCTGGCGCTGCTGTGCACGCTGAGCGCGGCGATGAGCTGGGCCTGGGTGCACGAGCCGCCCGTGGCGCCCCGTCACGCGAACGTGGAAGCGCCGGCGCCGAAGACCGGCCCGCTGCGCGATGTGCGCGTGTGGCGCATCGTGGCCGGCATCGGCATCCTGTGCGCGCCGCAGTTCGCGGTGCTGTCCTTCGGCACGGTGTTCCTGCACGACTTCGGCCACGTGGGCCTGGGCACGATCACCGCCGCCATGGTCTTCGTGCAGGTCGGCGCGATGGCGATGCGCGTGTGGAGCGGCCGCTGGACCGACCGCCGCCGCAACCGCCCGGCCTACCTGCGCGCCTGCAGCGCACTCAGCGTGCTGCTGTTCGCGGGCCTGGCCGCGCTGGTGATGACGGCGGGCACCGAGGCGCCCTCCACACCGCTGCGGCTGGCGCTGATCGCGCTGCTGGCCGTGAGCGGCGTGTGCGTGTCGGCCTGGCACGGCGTGGCGTACACCGAGCTGGCCACGCTGGCCGGCGCGGCGCGCGCCGGCACCGCGCTGGGCATGGCGAACACCAGCGTGTTCCTCGTGTGCTTCGTCACGCCCTTCTCGATTCCGCACCTGCTGGCACTGCAGGGCTGGCCGGTCGTGTGGCTGGCGGCCAGCGCCTGCGCGCTGGTGGCGATGCCGCTGCTCGTGCCGCGCCGCGACGCCGGTCCCGGCGCCTGCGCGGCCGAGCTGGCTCAGAAGGTCGCGAAGACGGCGTTGAGCCGGTCGACGTAGGCGCGCTTGGCCGCCGCGTCGATGAAGCTGCCCTCGAAGCTGTTGGCCGCGAGCTGCCAGGCCTGCTGCACGCCCAGGCCGGTCGCGGCGAAGGTCTGCGTGAAGTTCTGGTTCATGTAGCCGCCGAAGTAGGCCGGGTCGTCCGAGTTGACGGTGGCGACCAGCCCCGCCTCGAGCAGCGCGCCCAGGTTGTGCTGCGACAGGTCGGGGAACACGCACAGCTTGAGGTTCGACAGCGGGCACACGGTGAGCGGAATGCGGTCTTGCGCCAGCCGCTTCATCAGCGCCGGGTCCTTGGCGCTCTGCACGCCGTGGTCGACGCGCTCGACCTTCAGCACGTCGAGCGCACTCCACACATAGGCCGGCGGGCCTTCTTCGCCCGCGTGCGCGACGAGATGGAAGCCCAGCTCGCGGCAGCGTGCGAACACGCGCGCGAACTTCTCGGGCGGGTGGCCGACCTCGCTCGAGTCGAGCCCCACGCCGATGAACTTGTCGCGGTACGGCAGCGCCTGCTCCAGCGTCTCGAAGGCCTCTTCCTCGCTCAGGTGGCGCAGGAAGCACAGGATGAGCGAGGCGCTCACGCCCAGCTTCGGCAGCGCATCGACGCAGGCGCGGTGCAGGCCGTTGACCACCGTTTCCATGGCCACGCCGCGCGCCGTGTGCGTCTGCGGGTCGAAGAACATCTCGGTGTGCACCACGTGGTCGGCCGCGGCGCGCTCCATGTAGGCCCAGGCCATGTCGTAGAAGTCCTGCTCTTTCAGCAGCACGCTGGCGCCGGCGTAGTAGATGTCGAGAAAGGTCTGCAGGTTGGTGAAGGCGTAGGCCTTGCGCAGCTCTTCCACGCTGGCATACGGGATCGAGACACCGTTTCGCTGCGCGAGCGCGAAGATCAGCTCGGGCTCGAGCGAGCCTTCGATGTGCATGTGCAGCTCGGCCTTGGGCATGGCGCGCAGCAGCTCGGGCAGGCGTTCGGCGGGGATGCGCTGCGCGAAGCTGGGGTCGAAGAGGGGGCGGCTGGAATCGGTCATGGGGCGTGGGAAATCGACGTTGTGATCGCGCACAGCATAAGGGCAGACACCCTGCGCGGCATCCCCGAAAACGTATACGCTGCCAGCCCCATTTCCCCCAAACTGATCTGGGTCAAATCGGGCCATGGCGGATGCGCTAGGCTTGGACCCCGGCAGGCCCGGCATCGGGCGTGTTCCCTCCAATCCGCGCGCAGCGTGCATTCGTGCCCCTGGCGCCGTCCTTGATCGACTCGCATGACCCTACAAAACGCCTTCACCCGCGAAGACCTGCTGCGCTGCAGCCGCGGCGAACTGTTCGGCCCCGGCAACGCCCAGCTGCCCGCCCCGAACATGCTGATGGTGGACCGCATCACCCACATCAGCGCCGAGGGCGGTACCTACGGCAAGGGCGAGCTCACGGCCGAACTCGACATCACGCCCGACCTGTGGTTTTTCGCCTGCCACTTCGAGGGCGACCCGGTGATGCCGGGCTGCCTGGGCCTGGACGCCATGTGGCAGCTGGTGGGCTTCTTCCTCGGCTGGCAGGGCCTGCCGGGCCGTGGCCGGGCCCTGGGCTCGGGTGAAGTGAAGTTCACGGGCCAGGTCCTGCCGACCGCCAAGCTCGTCACCTACAGCATCCAGATCAAGCGCGTGCTCAAGGGCAAGCTGAACCTGGCCATCGCTGACGGCTCGGTGAGCGTCGACGGCCGCCAGATCTACACCGCCGAGGGCCTGCGGGTCGGCGTGTTCACTTCCACCGACAACTTCTGAGGGTTTCGCCATGCGACGCGTCGTCATCACCGGTCTGGGCATCGTTTCGTGCCTGGGCAACGACAAGGAGACCGTCTCCGCCAACCTGCGTGCCAGCCGCCCCGGCATCCGGTTCCAGCCGGCCTACGCCGAAATGGGCCTGCGCAGCCAGGTAGCCGGCTCCATCGACCTTCCCCTCGAAGACCTCATCGACCGCAAGCTCTACCGCTTCGTCGGCCACGCGGCGGCCTACGCCTACCTGGCCATGAAGGACGCCATTGCCGATGCCGGCCTGACCGAGGAGCAGGTGTCGAACCCGCGCACCGGCCTTATCGCCGGCTCGGGCGGCGCCTCCACGCTGAACCAGATGGAAGCGCTCGACCTGCTGCGCGAAAAGGGCGTCAAGCGTGTCGGCCCCTACCGCGTGACGCGGACCATGAGCAGCACCGTGTCGGCCTGCCTGGCCACGCCCTTCAAGATCAAGGGCCTGAACTACTCCATCGCCTCGGCCTGCGCCACCAGCGCGCACTGCATCGGCAACGCCATGGAGCAGATCCAGATGGGCAAACAGGACATCGTGTTCGCCGGCGGCGGTGAGGAAGAACACTGGACCCAGTCGTTCCTGTTCGACGCCATGGGCGCGCTGTCCACCAAGTACAACGACAGCCCCGAGAAGGCCTCGCGTGCCTACGACGCCGAGCGCGACGGCTTCGTCATCGCCGGCGGCGGCGGCATGGTCGTGGTCGAGTCGCTCGACCACGCACTGGCGCGCGGCGCAAAAATCTACGCCGAGATCGTCGGCTATGGCGCCACCTCCGACGGCTACGACATGGTCGCGCCCAGCGGCGAAGGCGCCGTGCGCTGCATGCAGATGGCGCTGTCGACCGTCGACACGCCCATCGACTACCTGAACACCCACGGCACCTCGACGCCCGTCGGCGACGTCATGGAAATGAAGGGCGTGCGCGAAGTCTTCGGCGACAAGGCGCCGGCCATCAGCTCCACCAAGAGCCTGTCGGGCCACTCGCTGGGCGCCGCCGGCGTGCACGAGGCGATCTACTGCCTGCTGATGATGGAAGGCAACTTCATGGCCGGCTCGGCCAACATCGAGGCGCTCGACCCCGAAGTGGCCGACATGCCGATCCTCACCGCGACGCGCGAGAACGCCACCGTCGACACCGTGATGAGCAACAGCTTCGGCTTCGGCGGCACCAACGCCACGCTGGTGCTCAAGCGCTGGCAAGGCGCGTAGCCCGGCCACCTGCCGGCCCCGTCGCGCCCGCGACGACGAGCCCGCAGGCGCTTCGCTAGACTGGGTTTTCCGTTCTTCCATCCATCCACCGCGCGAGGAGACCCATGGCGATCGACACCCTTTCCACCTGGCACCGGCTCGTCAAGACACGCGACGTGGCGGGGCTCGACGCCCTGCTGGCCGACGACGCCGTCTTCCTATCGCCCGTGGTGCACCGGCCGCAGGTCGGCAAGGCCATCACGAAGCAGTACCTCGCCGCGGCCTTCCAGGTCTTCTTCAACGAGAGCTTCCGCTACGTGCGCGAACTCCAGGGCCCGACCGATGCCGTGCTCGAGTTCGAACTCGAGCTGGACGGCATCGCCATCAACGGCGTGGACATGATGAAGTGGAACGCCGAAGGCCGGATCACCGAGTTCAAGGTGATGCTGCGCCCGCTGAAGGCGGTGAACCTGATCCACCAGAAGATGGCGGCGCAGCTGCAGGCGGCTGCGCAGCAATAAGCGCGCTCAGGGGCAGGCCAGTTCCGTCCTGGCCACGGCACACAGCCGGGCCTTCTCGGCCGCAGGCAACGTGAGCCCCGGCATCAGCCCGTCCAGCCGCAGCACCGCCGGGTAGAGGCGCGTGTCCTGCGGGTTCTTGCGGTAGGCGCGCAGCACCAGTTGCTGGCTTTCCTTGCCGCAATGCTGGCGCTGTTGGCGCGCCACTTCCTTGTCGTGCGCCGACCCGTCGCCGTTGAATTCGCCGGCGAAGTGAAAGCACATTTCCGCATCGTCCACAGCCTTGCGCAGGCGCTGCTCTTCCTTCGAGAACGTCGGCGGTGCGGCGAACGACAACGACACGGCCAGCAGTGCCGCGCCTGCCGCCATGACCCTCTGCAGCTTCATGGTGTGAATCCCTTTCCTGAATGAAAAAGGGCCGTCCACAGACGACCCTTTTCGTGGCAATCGCCGAAGCGATCGATCAATGATTACTTCTTGTCGCCGCCCGGCACCTTGCCTTCCACGCCCTTGACGTAGAAGTTCACGCCCGACAGGAACTTGTCGTCGGCGACCGCGTCCTTGGCGATCAGCTCCTTGCCGTCCTGACCGACGATCGGGCCCTTCCAGATCGAGAAGCTGCCGTCCTTCAGGCCCTTCTTGATTTCCTCGACCTTGGCCTTGGCTTCGGCGGGCACGTCTTCGGCGATCGAGACGATGTCGATCGCGCCTTCCTTCACGCCCCACCAGGTCTGGCCGGTGGCCCACTTGCCGTCCAGCGCGTCCTGCGTGGTCTTGATGTAGTACGGCGCCCAGTTGATGATGGCCGAGCCCAGGTGGGCCTTCGGGCCGTAGGCGGTCATGTCGGAGTCCCAGCCGAAGGCGCGCTTGCCCTTTTCTTGGGCGGTCTTGAGCACGGCCGGCGAGTCGGTGTTCTGGAACAGCACGTCGGCGCCGCCGTTGATGAGGGCGGTGGCGGCTTCGGTTTCCTTCGGCGGGCTGAACCACTCGTTCACCCACACGACCTTGGTCGTGATCTTCGGGTTGACCGACTGCGCACCCAGCGTGAAGCTGTTGATGTTGCGCAGCACTTCAGGAATCGGCACCGAGCCGACCACGCCCAGCGTGTTGCTCTTGGTCATCGAGCCGGCGATCACGCCGGCCATGTACGCACCTTCGTAGGTGCGGCTGTCGTAGGTGCGCATGTTCTCGGCGGTCTTGTAGCCGGTGGCATGCTCGAACTTCACGTCCTTGCTGTCGTTGGCGACCTTGAGCATGGGCTCCATGTAGCCGAAGGTGGTGCCGAAGATCAGCTTGTTGCCCTGGCCCACGAAGTCGCGGAACACGCGCTCGGCGTCGGCCGACTCGGGCACGCTTTCGACAAAAGTGGTCTTGATCTTGTCGCCGAATTCCTTCTCGAGCGCCTTGCGGGCGTTGTCGTGCGCGAAGGACCAGCCGCCGTCGCCCACGGGACCGACATAGGCGAATGCGATGTTCAGCGGGGCCGCCGGTGCGGGAGCCGGTGCGGCCGCGGGGGCCGGCGCCGGCGATGCTGCGGGGGCGGCCGCCTCTTCCTTCTTGCCGCAGCCGATGAGGGCCGCCGAAGCCACCGCGGTGAGGGCGGCGAGCTTGAGAAGGGAACGCTTGTTCAGATCATTCATTGTCGAAATCCTCGGAAGAAAAGGACGGGTTGGCAAAAAAACGAGAACGCGATTATGAGCCGGGGTAGAACGGTTTCCCCATCGATGCCGGCATGTTGATGCGGATGAAGGCAGGGTTGCGCGAGATCAGCGCCAGCACCACGATCGGCGCGATGTACTGGGCCATGCTGAGGAACTGCGAGGGCACGTCGACGCCGCTGCTCTGCAGGTGAAAACCGAGCATCGAGACGCCGCCGAACAGGTAGGCGCCGAGCAGCACGCGGACCGGACGCCAGGTGGCGAAGGTGGTCAGCGCCAGCGCGATCCAGCCGCGGCCGGCGACCATGCCCTCGACCCACAGCGGCGTGTACACGGTCGACAGGTACGCGCCTGCCAGCCCGCACAGCGCACCGCCCGCGATCACCGCCAGGAAGCGGATGCGCCGCACCGGGTAGCCCAGCGCATGCGCCGACTCGGGCGACTCGCCCACCGAGCGCAGCACGAGGCCGGCGCGGGTGCGGTACAGGAACCAGATGAGCCCGATGGTCAGCAGCACGGCCACGTACACCATCGGGTGGTGCCGGAACAGCGCCGGGCCGGCCAGCGGAATGTCGGCCAGCACGGGAATGGCGAAGGGCGTGCTCTCGGGCAGCTTGGCCTGCACGAAGCTGATGCCCGCGAAGGCCGAGAAGCCGACGCCGAACAGGCTCAGCGCCAGCCCCGTCGCGTACTGGTTGGTGTTGAGCCAGATCACGAGCACGCCGAAGAAGGCCGCGAGCAAGGCACCGGCCGCCATGCCGGCCAGAAAGCCGAGCCACGGGTTGTGCGTGATGACCACCGTCGCGAAGCCCGCGATGGCGGCGCACAGCATCATGCCCTCGGCGCCGAGGTTGACGACGCCGGCCTTCTCGTTGATCAACAGGCCCAGCGCCGCGATGGCGAGCACGGTGCCCGCGCTCAGGGTCGAGCCCAGCAGAAGTGCGTAGCTTTCCATGGTTCAGAGACCCCCTTCGGTGGCACGCGTGGTCGGCGCAACGGGCGCGGTCGGCGCGGTGATCGGCGTGCTGACCTGCAGCGAGCTTGTGGTCAGCGTCGCCGCCTTGGCGCCGGCCTTGCGGCGGATGCGGTAGGCGATGAGCGTGTCGCAGGCCAGCAGCGTGAACAGCAGCAGGCCCTGGAACACACCGGTGAGCGACTTGGGCAGGCCCAGGCGCGACTGCGCGAGTTCGCCGCCGATGTAGAACATGCTCATCAGGATGGCCGAAAAGATCATGCCCACCGGGTGCAGCCGCCCGACGAAGGCCACGATGATGGCCGCGAAGCCGTAGCCCGCCGGCACGTACGGCGTGAGCTGGCCGATGGGGCCCGCCACTTCGAGCGCGCCCGCCAGGCCGGCCGCGCCGCCCGAGGTGAGCAGCGCGATCCACACCGCGCGGCGTGCCGAGAAACCGGCATAGCGCGCCGCCGCGGGCGCCAGCCCGCCGACCTGCTGCGCGAAGCCCGCGCGCGTGCGGAACAAGAACACCCACAGCGCGCCCGCGCCGACCAGCGCGATGATCAGCCCGATCGACACGCGCGAGCCCTTCATGAGGCGCGGGATTTGCGTCACCGCCTCGAAGGTCTTGGTCTGCGGGAAGTTGTAGCCCTGCGGATCTTTCCAGGGGCCGAAGACCAGGTAGCTCAGCATCAGCGTGGCCACGTAGACCAGCATCAGGCTCACGAGGATTTCGTTGGCGTTGAACTTGTCGCGCAGGAACGCGACGATGCCCGCCCACACCATGCCCCCCAGGATGCCCGCCAGCAGGATGGCCACGACGATCCAGCTGCCGGTGCTCTTGTCGGCCAAGAGCGCCACGCCGCCCGCCGCGATGGCGCCGCAGACGAACTGCCCTTCGGCGCCGATGTTCCAGACGTTGGAGCGAAAGCACACGGCCAGGCCGAGCGCAATGATGAGCAGCGGCGTGGCCTTGACCATCAGCTCGCCGATGGCGTAGCCGCTCTTGATCGGTTCGTAGAAGAACACCTGCAGGCCCTTGACCGGGTCCTTGCCCAGCGCGGCGAACAGCGCCACGCCGATGAGCACGGTGATCAAGAGCGCCAGGATCGGCGAGCCATAGCTCCAGAAGCGCGACAGCTCCGGGCGGGGTTCAAGCTTGAGCATGCGCGCCCTCCTTCTTGTTGTTCTGGTGGGGCTGTGCCTGCGGCCACAGGCCGCTCATCCACTCGCCGATCTGCGGCAGCGTGGCCGCCGCGCGGTCGATCGAGGGCGACAGCCGCCCCTTGGCGATCACGTGCAGCCGGTCGCAGATGTTGAACAGCTCGTCCAGCTCCTCGCTGATCACGAGCACGGCGCAGCCGGCGTCGCGCAGCGCCAGGATCTCGGCGTGGATGAGCGCGGCCGCGCCCACGTCCACGCCCCAGGTCGGCTGCGAGACGATGAAGAGCTTGGGGTTGGCGTCGATCTCGCGACCGACGATGAATTTCTGCAGGTTGCCGCCCGACAGCGAGCGCGCCGCCGCGCCCGGGCCGCCGGCCTTCACCTTGAAGCGATCGATGATGGAACGCGCCTGCTTGTCGAGCTCGGCGGTGCGGATCCAGCCGCCCTTGCCCACCGCATTGCTGCGCGTGAGCAGCAGGTTGTGCGCCAGGCCCAGCGTGGGCACGGCGCCGCGCCCCAGCCGCTCCTCGGGCACGAAATGCAGGCCCAGCGCACGCCGCGCACGCGGGCGCAGCCGGCCGGCCGGCTGGTCGAACACGCGCACCATGGCGGGCTCGGCGCGCACGTCTTCGCCCGAGAGCGTGTACAGCAGTTCCTTCTGGCCGTTGCCCGAGACGCCAGCGATGCCCACGACCTCGCCCGCGCGCACGTCGAAGGAGATGCCGTCCAGGTCGACGCCGAACTGGTCTTCGCGCGCCAGCTTCAGGCCCTGCACGCGCAGCGCCACCGCGCCGGCGTGCAGCGGGCGGTGCTGCAGCGGCGGCGGCTCGCTGCCGATCATCAGGCGCGAGAGCGACTCGGTGCTCTCGTTGCGCGGGTTGCACACGCCCGTGACCTTGCCGCCGCGCAGCACGGTGCAGGCGGTGCACAGCTCCTGGATCTCGTGCAGCTTGTGGCTGATGTACAGGATGCTGCAGCCTTCCGAGGCCAGCTTGTTCAGCACGCCGAACAGGCGGATCACGGCCTGCGGCGTGAGCACCGAGGTCGGCTCGTCCAGGATCAGCAGCTTGGGGTTGGTGAGCAGCGCGCGGATGATCTCCACCCGCTGCATCTCGCCCACCGACAGCGTGTGCACGGGGCGCGAGGGGTCGATGTCCAGCCCGTACTCGCTGGCCTTGGCCGTGATGCTGCGGGCCACCTCGGCCAGCGCGAGCGACTTGTCCAGGCCCAGCCAGACGTTCTCGGCCACGGTGAGCGTGTCGAACAGGCTGAAGTGCTGGAACACCATGCTGATGCCCAGTGCGCGCGCCTGCTGCGGGTTGCGCAGGTTCACCGCCTGGCCGTCGAAGGTGACGGTGCCTTCGTCGGGCTTGACCGAGCCGTAGATGATCTTCATCAGGGTCGATTTGCCCGCGCCGTTCTCTCCGAGCACGGCATGGATTTCGCCGGGCTGCACGGCCAGGGAGATGTCGCTGTTGGCCACCACCGCGGGGTACCGCTTGGTGATGTGCGCCAGCTGGAGTCTGGGGGTTGTCATGCCGGGTTTCGTGGGTTTGTCTCGTTCAACATCAACAAGCGGGGACAGCTATAAGTTTAATAGCGTCCCCGCGACCATCGGCGCCCGACGGCGCGTCCCTCAGAGGTTGGGAGGCGCTTCGGCGTGGCCGAGCAGCCCCCGCAAACGGGCCCAATCAAGGCGCAAAGCGCAGCCATAGCGAGGGCTATGGCGAGCATTTGCAACGCAGAGTGGGCGCGTTTGCGGGGGATGAGCGGTCATGCCGAAGTGCCTCTCAATCTCTTAGTGCCCGCCGATGTAGGCGAACTTGAACAGGAAGATCGCCGCGATCACCCACACCATCGCATGCACTTCCCGTGCCCGGCCCGTGCACAGCTTGAGCACGGCGTAGGTGATGAAGCCGAAGGCCAGGCCGTTGGCGATCGAGTAGGTGAAGGGCATGGCCAGCGCGGTGACGGCCGCCGGGATCACCTCGGTGGTGTCTTCCCAGTCGAGTTCGACCAGGTCGCGCAGCATCAGGCAGCCCACGAAGAGCAGCGCCGGTGCGGTGGCGTAGGCCGGCACCGAGCCCGCCAGCGGCGAGATCATCAGGCAGGCCAGGAACAGCACCGCCACCACCACGGCCGTGAGGCCGGTGCGGCCACCGGCTTGCACGCCGGCCGCGCTTTCCACGTAGGCCGTGGTGCTCGAGGTGCCCAGCAGCGAGCCCGCGAAGATCGCGCCGCTGTCGGCCAGGAGCGCCTTGTTCATGCGTTCCATCTTGCCCGGCACCAGCAGGCCCGCGCGCTTGGCCACGCCCATCAGCGTGCCGGTGGCGTCGAACATCTCGACCAGGAAGAACACCAGCACCACGTTCAGGATGCCGCCCTTGAGCGCGCTCAGGATGTCCAGCTGCATGAAGGTGGGCGCGATGGACGGCGGCGCGTCGAACACGCCGTGGAACTTGTTGCCGCCGAAGAAGAACGACAGCACCGTCACCGTGAGGATGCCGATCAGGATGGCGCCGCGCACCTTGAGCCGGTCGAGCGCCACGATCATGAGGAAGCCGATGGTCGCCAGGATCACGGGGGCCGAGTGCAGGTCGCCCAGCGTGACGAAGGTGGCCGGCGAAGCCGCGACCACGCCCGCGCTCTTGAGCGCGATGAGCGCCAGGAACATGCCGATGCCCACGGTGATCGCCGTTCGCAAGGACTGCGGTATGCCCGCGATGAACAGCTCCCGCAACCCGGTGACCGTCACGATCAGGAACAGGCAGCCCGAGATGAACACCGCGCCCAGCGCGGTCTGCCACGTGTAGCCCATGCCGAGCACGACCACGTAGGCGAAGTAGGCGTTCAGGCCCATGCCCGGCGCCATGGCGATCGGGTAGTTGGCGTACAGGCCCATGATCAGCGTGCCGATGGCTGCGATCAGGCAGGTGGCGACGAAGACCGCGCCCTTGGGCATGCCCGCGTCCCCGAGGATCGAGGGGTTCACGAAGATGATGTAGGCCATCGTCAGGAAGGTGGTCAGCCCTGCGATGACTTCGGTGCGCACGGTGGTGTTGTGCTCGGTCAGCTTGAAAAAGCGTTCCAGCAGACCGGCGTTGGCCGGTGCGGTGGCCGCACGCAACGGCGCCGCCTCGGTGGCCCCGGCGGCCCGGGGAGTGGTGGCCTTGGGCACCTCTTCATACCTGTTCATTTCGCTTGTCTCCAGCTGTTGTATGTGGCGGTTCGTTCATCGTTGCCTCGGTCGCGACGCCGGCGCGACGGAGGGCTCAGGGAGGATCGGAAAGCGGCTCAGCCGGCAGGGCTCGGGCAGTGGCGGGCGCGGCATCGGAGCCGGGCCGCAGCGACGCCGCCACGCCCTTGATGCATTCGCGCAGCCAGCGCGCGGAGCTCGACGAATGCGTGCGTTCGTGCCAGAGCTGGTAGTACATGAGGCGCGGCAAGGCAGCCGGGCACTCGAGGATCTTCACGGGCAGCCGTGCGGCAAAGCGCTCGCAGTACTGGCGCCCGGTGGTCAGCACCAGCAGGCTGGAGGCCACCATGTCCGGGATGAGGCTGAAGTGCGCGCAGCGCGCCGTGATGTTGCGCTGCCGGCCCAGCTCGTCGAGCATCTGGTCGATGATGCCGCGCCCGCCCGGGTGCATGGGCGTGGGCGCGATGTGCTCGGCCGCCAGCCAGGTCTCCAGGTCCCACCCGCGCCGCACGGCCGGATGGTCCTGGTTGACCAGCGACACCACCTCGTCGCCGAAGAGGCGCGCCATGTGCAGGTCTTCCGGCGGCTTGAGCCAGTTGCCGATCACCAGGTCGACCTGCCCGAGCGCCAGGTGCCCGTGGTAGTCCGAATCGGGCGAGAGCGCATGGATCTCGATCTGGCACAGCGGCGCCTCGCGTTTGACCTGCGCCACCAGCATCGGCAGGAACAGCGGGTCCATGTAGTCGCTGGCCGCGATGCGGAAGGTCGTGGCCGCCGACTGCGGCTCGAAACCCCGCGCATCCGAGAACAGCATCTCGGCCGCCCGAAGAATGCTGGCCGCGGGCTCGATCATGCGCAGCCCCGCGTCGGTGGGCACCATGCCCGAACCCGAGCGCACCAGCAGCGGGTCGCCCGACAGCTCGCGCAGGCGCTTCAGCGCGGCCGAGACGGCCGGCTGGTACATGCCCAGGCGGATGGCGGCGCGCGAGACGCTGCGGTCGGTCAGCACGGTATGAAGCACCCGAATCAGATGAAGGTCGATCTTGTCGAAAAGCGCCTGGTCTCTCATGGCTGTTCACACCTTTCTTGTCTGTGCGAACAGTTATACAGCGCAGCATTTGGAGAACGGAAGGACGCTCGGACCGTGCGAGCACGGCCGGTGCTCATTCGCCAGAGGCTGCCTGCACCGCGGTCAGGGCGCGGAGGATGGATTCGCTCGTGGCCGGCGCCTTCAGCGGCGGATCGACCCGGTGCCCGCCCGCGGCCGACACGGCATCGCGGATCGCGAAGAACACCGAGAACGGCAGCAACAGCGGCGGTTCGCCCACGGCCTTGCTGCGGTGAATGGAGTCTTCGAAGTTCTGGCCCTCGAACAGGCGCACGTTGAACACCGGCGGGCAGTCGTTGGCCGTCGGGATCTTGTAGGTGCTGGGCGCGTGCGTGGTGAGCTTGCCGCTCGCCGGGTGCCACACCAGTTCTTCGGTGGTGAGCCAGCCCATGCCCTGGATGAAGGCGCCCTCGACCTGGCCGATGTCCACGGCCGGGTTCAGCGACTTGCCCGCGTCGTGCAGGATGTCGGCGCGCAGCAGCTTCCATTCGCCCGTGAGGGTGTCGACCACCACTTCGCTCACCGCCGCGCCGTAGGCGTAGTAGTAGAACGGACGGCCCTGCATCTTGTCCTTGTCCCAGCTCAGGCCGGGCGTGGCGTAGAAGCCGTCGGACCACAGCTGCTTGCGGTCGAGGTACGCCTCGCCCACCACGGTGCTGAAGGCCAGCGTGCGGCCGTTCACTTCGACCTGGTCGTTGGCAAAGCGCACGTCGGCGGCGTTGCCGCCATGGCGCTCGGCGGCACACGCGGCCAGGCGTTCGCGGATCTGGCGGGCGGCGTCCTGCGCGGCCTTGCCGTTCAGGTCGGCGCCGGTCGAGGCGGCCGTGGCCGAGGTGTTGGCCACTTTCGTCGTGTCGGTCGCGGTGACGCGCACGCGTTCGAAGCTCACGCCCAGTTCGTGCGCCACCACCTGTGCCACCTTGGTGTTCAAGCCCTGGCCCATCTCAGTGCCGCCGTGGTTCACGAGGATGGAGCCGTCGGTGTACACGTGCACGAGCGCGCCGGCCTGGTTGAAGTGCTTCACGTTGAACGAGATGCCGAACTTCAGCGGCGCCAGCGCCAGGCCGCGCTTGAGCACCGGGCTCTTCGCGTTGAAGGCCGCGATCTCTTCGCGGCGCAGGCGGTAGTCGCTGGTTTCTTCGAGCTCGGCCACGAGTTCGTGGACGATGTTGTCGGTCACGGTCTGGCGGTACGGCGTGACGTTGTTCTCGCCCTTGCCGTAGAAGTTGACGCGCCGCACATCGAGCGGGTCGCGCTTCAATTCGCGCGCCACCGAGTCCATGATGTTCTCGATGGCAATGGCACCCTGCGGGCCGCCGAAGCCGCGGAAGGCCGTGTTGCTCTGCGTGTTGGTCTTGCCCGAGAAGCCGTGCATGCTCACGTTGGGCAGCCAGTAGGCGTTGTCGAAGTGGCACAGCGCGCGCGTCATCACCGGGCCCGACAGGTCGGCCGAATGGCCGGCGCGCGACACCATCGTGATCTCGGCGCCGAGGATGCGGCCCTCGTCGTCGTAGCCCACGTCGTACTCGTACCAGAAGCAGTGGCGCCGGCCGGTGATCATGAAGTCGTCGTCGCGGTCCAGCCGCAGCTTCACGGGGCGCTGCAGCTGGCGCGCCGCGATGGCCGCCACGCAGGCGAACAGCGCCGACTGCGATTCCTTGCCGCCGAAGCCGCCGCCCATGCGCCGGCATTCGACGTGCACTTCGTTCGAAGAAAGGTGCAGCGCGTGCGCCACCAGGTGCTGCATCTCGCTCGGGTGCTGCGTCGAGCAGTGGATGTGCAGCGTGCCGCCCTCCTTCGGGATGGCGTAGCTGATCTGGCCTTCGAGGTAGAACTGTTCCTGCCCGCCGACGTCGAGCGTGGCGCTGTGGCGGTGCGGTGCCTTCGCGATGGCGGCGCGCACGGCGGCCTCGTCGCCTCCGTTGGCGGCCCCGCCGCTGCGCACGATGTGCATCGGCGGCACCACGTACTGGCCACGCGCATGCGCGTCCTGCGGCGTGAGCACGGGCGGCTGCGCTTCGAGGGTGATCGCGTCCTTGGCCTTGGCGGCGGCGCGGCGCGCGGCGTCGCGCGTTTCGGCGATCACGGCGAACACGGGCTGGCCGAGGTAGCGGATCTGGCCGCCGTCGTTCACGGGCAGCAGGATCGGGTCGTCGTGAATGATCGAGCCGCAGTCGTTGGTGCCGGGGATGTCGTCGGCGGTGAGCACCGTGACCACGCCGGGCATGGCGCGGATGGCGTCGAGCGACAGCGCCGTCACGCGGCCGTTGGCGGCCGGCGACAGGCCCAGCGCGCAATGCAGCGTGCCGGCGAGTTCGGGAATGTCGTCGATGTAGGTGGCCTCGCCGGCCACGTGCAGGTGCGCCGACTCGTGCGGGCGGCTGATGCCCACGCGCATGCCGCGGCCGTGCGCCAGCGCTTCGGCGCCCACGTCGATGCGGGCGGCGGTGTTCTTCAGGTAGTCGGCAAAGGCCTCGGCGGGCTGCAGCAGGCGGGCGTCGATGGGTTTGTTCATGGTCAGAGTCCTTCCGCCGCAACCTTGGCAACGACATGGGGCATCACGCTCCAGACGCTGGTTTCTTCGATGGACAGCGCGTCCTGCGTGCGGGTTTCGAGCCACAGGCGCTGGATCAGGTTCTGCGCCACCTGCAGGCGGTAGTCGGCCGAGGCCCGCATGTCCGAGAGCGGCTTGAAGTCTTGCGCCAGCGCCAGCTTGGCGGTCGCCACGCTGGCCTGCGTCCAGGGCTTGCCCACGAGCGCGGCTTCGGCGTTGGCGGCGCGCTTGACGGTGGCGGCCATGCCGCCGAAGGCCAGGCGCACGGCCTTCACCGTGTCGCTGCCGGCTTCCAACTCGATGGCGAAGCCCGCGCACAGCGCCGAGATGTCGCAGTCGAAGCGCTTGCTGATCTTGTAGGCGCGCACCTGGCGGCGCATGGCGGCCAGCGGCACGGCCAGGCCCTGCACGAACTCGCCGGGCTGCAGCTCGTTCTTCATGTAGTCGAGATAGAACGCGGGCAGCGGCATGCGGCGCACGACGTCGCCGCGGCGCAGCTCGATCTCGGCGTCCAGCGACATCAGCACCGGCGGCGAATCGCCGATGGGCGAGCCGTTGGCGACGTTGCCGCCCATGGTGCCCGCGTGGCGGATCGGCGGCGAGGCAAAGCGCAGCCACACGTCGGCCAGGCTGGGCACGCGGGCCACCAGCGCGCCGAAGGCGGCTTCGAGCGAGGCGCCGGCGCCGATGTAGAGCTCGTCGGCGCGCTCTTCGACCGTCTTCATCTCGGCCACGTCGCCGACATAGATGATGTCGCCGAGGTCGCGAAACTGTTTGTTGACCCACAGGCCGACGTCGGTCGAGCCGGCCAGCAGCTGGGCGCGCGGCTTCTGCACGCGCAGTGCGGCGAGCTGGGCCAGGGTCTTGGGGGCGTGGAAGTGGTCGATGCGGGCGCCCAGCGGGGCGGCGTAGTCCAGGCCGTCGTTCTTCAGCGCGGTGAGCGCGGCCACCACGGGGGCGGTGTCCAGGCGCACGGCCGGCAGATCGAACATGCGCTGGCCGGCGTCGAGGATGGGGCGGTAGCCGGTGCAGCGGCAGAGGTTGCCCGACAGGTCGTCGGCCAGCTGCTGGCGCGTGGGCTGCGTGCCCTCGGCCTGGTGGTGTTCGTAGGTGGCCCACAGCGACATCACGAAGCCCGGCGTGCAGAAGCCGCACTGCGAGCCGTGGCAGTCGACCATGGCCTGCTGCACGGGGTGCAGCGGGTGGACGGCGTGCTTGGCCGGGGCTTCCGTCTTGGGCTTGCACTGCGACGCGCACTGGCCCTTGAGGTCTTCGACCGTGAACAGCGCCTTGCCGTGCAGCGTGGGCAGGAACTGGATGCAGGCGTTGACGGTCTGCAGCTGCAGGCCGTCGACCGCGCCGGGTGCGTGGGCGTCGGTGGCGAGTTCGCCGATGACGACGGTGCAGGCGCCGCAGTCGCCTTCGTTGCAGCCTTCCTTGGTGCCGGTGCAGCGCGCGTCTTCGCGCAGCCAGTCGAGCACGGAGCGGGTCGGATGGACCCCGCTGACGTCGACGATCTTTCCGCGATGGAAGAAGCGGATCGGTTGAATCGGATTGCTACTGCTCTCGGTGCTCATGCTTTTTCAGGCTCGTGGGCGGCCCGTCATGGGCCAGTCATGGACGTTAGCGGCTTGCGTGGGGTCTTGCATACGGGCACGCCCATAACGCGTATGTGAGGGTCGGTATGCCACGTCCGGGGAAACCCTTGGATTGACGCTGCAATTCCCGGGCCATGCCGGAAACCGAGGGTTTTCAGCCTTTTTCAGCCGTGTGCGATCGCGGTCCAGGCGGTGGCGAGCAGCGTCACGCCGGCCACGAAAAGCAGCCCGGCGACCAGCCATTGCAGCGTGCGCGGCTGCAGCTTGTTCGGCAGGCGATGGTGCAGCCGCGTCGCGGCGTAGACCACGGGCATGGCGCAACCGGCCAGCAACGCCGAGTGCCACGAGAAGTGGCCGGTGGGCACCACGATGACGAGCCGCACGAGCGAGTTGAAGGCGAACATCAGCAGCAGCGCGCGGCGCACGAGTTCGCGGTCCAGCGGCTGGCGGTACATGTGAAAGACGATGGGCGGGCCCGAGGCCGAGAACAGCCCGCCCAGCACGCCCGAGAGACCGCCGATGAGGGCGAAGCTGGTGCGGCCCGACACGGCCGGCAGCGGCTTGCCCTGCAGCAACAGCAGCACGGCGCAGATCAGGATCGACACGCCCAGCAGGCCCCGCAGCCAGTCCACGGCACTGCCGCTGAGCCACACGAGCAGCATGAGCCCGACGATCACGCCGACGGTGCTGCCGTTGAGCGCGGGCTTCATCAGCTGCCAGGGCACGGGGCCGGGGCGCGCGCGGAAGTAGGTCCAGGCGTTGATGAGGCTCAGCACGGTCGCGGCATTGGCCGCGTCGTTCACGCTGGCGATGTCGAACACCGACACGAGGCCCAGCAGGATGAGGCTGAACGCAAAGCCCGTGAGGTTCTGCGCGTAGGTGGCCAGGCCCACGCAGGCCATGAAGATCAGGACCGGGACGGCCCCGGAAAGAATCGCTTGCACCGGGGTGTCGTCAGCGCGCGCCGAAGCTTGCGGGACGGTGAAGGGAGACGGGGGAAAGGGGATGCGGGACGGACATTCGGACGGGGATCGGGGGACGGGGGCGCGAGGCGGGGACGCTTGAGAATAACGCGTGTGTCCGGGGTGCGTGCCCAGGCCACCGGGTACTTCCCTCCGCGAATGTCCCCCGGGCTTCGCCCTCCTCCTTGATTTCGCTGCGGGAAGCACCCAGTGCCCTGTGCACGGGGCACGCTGCGGGTGTTCGGCGGTCGCGGTCAGCCGCGCTCCGAGAACAGGGCCACGATCACCTGCCGCAACCACCGGTTGCCCGGGTCGGCCTCGAAGCGCTTGCTCCAGTGCAGCGACACGGTGAAGTCGCGCAGCGGAAACGGCGGCTCGACGATGGCGTAGCCGCCCTCGGCCGCGAAGCCACGCGCGATGTTGCGCGGCATCACGACCGCGAGGTCGGTGGCGCGCACGATGGCCGGCAGCACCATGAAGTGCTCGGTCGTCAGGCGCAGGCGGTCTTCGAGGTTCAGCAGCTGCAGGATGCGCAGCGTGTCGGCGTGGGTGCGCACGGCCACATAGTCGAGCTCGTGCAGCGCGGCCAGCAGCGCCTGGCCGCTGCGCCGGCGCTTCACGAAGGGATGGTCGTGGCGCAGCAGCACGATGTAGCGGTCTTTCAGCAGCTGGGTGCGCTGGGTGTCCTCCACATGCGGCAAAAAACCGAAGGCGAAGTCAACCCTGCCGCTGTCCAGCGCGGTGGCGATCTCGCCCGGCGCGAGCGGCATGGTCTCCACGCGCACGCCCGGCGCCAGCTCGCGCAGCCGCGCCATCAGCGCGGGCAGAAAGCGGCCCTCGCCGATGTCGCTCATGTGGATGCGAAAGAGCTTGCGCGAGGCGGCCGGGTCGAAGCGCTCGGGCTCGGCCAGCGCCTGCTGCAACATGGCCAGCGCCGACTGCACGGGCACCGCCAGCCGCTCGGCGCGCGGCGTGGGCGCCACGCCGCCGAGGCTGCGCGTGAACAGCGCGTCGCCCAGCAGCAGGCGCAGCCGCGTGAGGCCGTGGCTGGCCGCCGGCTGCGTGAGGCCCAGGGCCTCGGCGGCGCGGCTCACGTTGCGGGTGCGGTAGACGGCGTCGAACAACCGGAGCAGGTTGAGGTCGACCGAATCAATATGCACCCCATTCATATTCGATAGCTGGCTCATTGCATTGAAGTATGACGCAGGCCCGCCCACACTCCCGCGTTCTCCCCACGACAAGAAGCACGAGACACGATGGAAGTTTCATTCAGCAAGGAAGTGGAAATGCTGCGCCTGGGCGCGGGCGACACCTTCCACGGCGAGGGCATCCTCGCGATCACCAAGGGCCTGCTGCAATCGGGCGTGGCCTACGTCGGCGGCTACCAGGGCGCGCCGGTGTCGCACCTGCTGGACGTGATGGTGCAGGGCAAGGCCTACATGGACGAGCTGGGCGTGCACGTCGAGGCCTGCTCCAACGAGGCCTCGGCGGCGGCGATGCTCGGCGCCTCCATCCACTACCCGCTGCGCGGCGCCGTGACCTGGAAGTCGATCGTCGGCACCAACGTGGCGGCCGATGCGCTGTCCAACCTGTCGTCGCCCGGCGTGACGGGCGGCGTGCTGATCGTGGTGGGCGAGGACTACGGCGAAGGCGCCAGCGTGATCCAGGAGCGCACGCACGCCTACGCGCTCAAGTCGAGCATGTGCCTGCTCGATCCGCGGCCCGACCTGGGCGTGATGGTGCGCATGGTCGAGCAGGGTTTCCAGCTGTCGGAGGCGTCGAACATGCCTTGCCTGATGGAGCTGCGCATCCGCACCTGCCACGTGCGCGGCAGCTTCGACTGCAAGGACAACATCGCGCCCGCCGTGTCCACGCGCGCGCTGATGGACGAGCCCGCGGGCTTCGACTACATGCGCCTGGCGCACCCGCCCGTCACCTTCCGCCACGAGAAGCTCAAGGGCGACGAGCGCATGCCCGCCGCGCGCCGCCACATCGTGGCGAACGGCCTCAACGAGCTGATGGCCGGCCGGCGCCACCCCGACCTGGGCATCGTGGTGCAGGGCGGGCTGTACAACGCGCTGATCCGCAGCCTGCAGCAGCAGGGCCTGGCCGATGCCTTCGGCGACACCGACATCCCGATCCTGGTGCTCAACGTGACCTACCCGCTGGTGCCCGAGCAGGTGGCCGACTTCTGCATCGGCAAGCGCGCGGTGCTGGTGGTGGAAGAAGGCCAGCCCGAGTACATCGAGCAGGACATCGCCACGCTGCTGCGCCGCCGCGACATCCAGACGCCGCTGCACGGCAAGGACCTGCTGCCGCAGGCCGGCGAGTACGGCGTGGAGGTGCTGTCGGGGGGCCTCGCGGCCTTTGCCGAACGCTACCTCGGCGCGAGCGAAGCGGCAGCCTCGGCGCAGGCTTGGCTGGCCGGCAACCGCGAACGCCGCGAGGCGGTGGCGCGCCGGCTCGATGCGCCGCTGCCCAACCGCCCGCCGAGCTTTTGCGTCGGCTGCCCGGAGCGGCCGGTGTTCTCGGCCCTCAAGCTCGCGCAGCAGGAGACCGGGCCGGTGCACATCGCGGCCGACATCGGCTGCCATGCCTTCGGCACCTTCGAGCCGTTTTCGATGGGCCACTCGATCCTCGGCTACGGCATGAGCCTGGCCAGCCGCGCGGGCGTGGCGCCGATGATGAACCGGCGCACGCTGTCGATCATGGGCGACGGCGGCTTCTGGCACAACGGCCTGCTCACGGGCGTGCAGAGCGCGCTGTTCAACGACGACGACGCGGTGCTGCTGATCTTCAAGAACGGCTACACCTCGGCCACCGGCACGCAGGACATCATCTCCACGCCCGACGACGAGATCAAGGAACGCGCGGTCGACAAGCAGCAGAGTCTGGTCGACAAGAACCAGACCATCGAGGCCACGCTCACGGGCCTGGGCGTGAAGTGGATGCGCACCGTGACCACCTACGACGTGGAGCGCATGCGCAAGACGCTCACCGAGGCGCTCACGAGCGACTTCAACGGCCTGAAGGTGGTGATCGCCGAGGGCGAGTGCCAGCTCGAGCGCCAACGCCGCATCAAGCCGTGGATCGCCGGCCTGCTGAAAAAAGGCAAGCGCGTGGTGCGCGTGAAGTACGGCGTCGACGAGGACGTGTGCAACGGCGACCACGCCTGCATCCGCCTGTCGGGCTGCCCCACCCTCACGCTCAAGGACAACCCCGATCCGCTGAAGGTCGACCCGGTGGCCGTCGTCATCGACGGCTGCGTGGGCTGCGGCCTGTGCGGCGCCAACGCGCACGCGGCCACGCTGTGCCCGAGCTTCTACCGCGCCGAGGTGGTGCAGAACCCGAAGTGGCACGAACGCCTGCTGCACGGCCTGCGCAGCGCGATCGTCGGCGCCCTGCGCCCGGCCTGAGAAGAAAGAACCGAGACATGGAACAGAACCGTCCCACCACCCTGCTCGTGTGCGCCCTCGGCGGCGAAGGCGGCGGCGTGCTCACCGAATGGCTGGTCGACGCCGCACGGCACGCGGGCTACGCGGCGCAGAGCACGTCGATCCCCGGCGTGGCGCAGCGCACCGGCGCCACCACCTACTACCTCGAAGTGTTCCCGGTGCCGATGGCGCAGCTGGACGGCCGGCGGCCGGTGTTCAGCCTGGGCCCGGTGCCGGGCGCGCTCGACGCGATCGTCTCGTCGGAGCTGCTGGAGACCACGCGCCAGATCGGCAACGGCATGAGCGCGCCGCTGCGCACGCTGGTCATCAGCTCGTCGGCGCGCGTGCTCACCACGGCCGAACGCATGGTGCCCGGCGACGGCCGCGCCGACGCGCAGCGCCTGCTCGACGTGGTCAAGGCCTTCAGCCGCGAGCACCACGTGCTCGACATGGGCGCCATGGCGCGCGAGGCCGGCACGGTGGTCAGCGCCGTGATGCTGGGCGCGATCGCGGGCAGCGGCCTGTTCCCGTTCCCGCGCGAGGCCTACGAGCGCGCGGTGCGCGGCGGCGACGAGGCCGCGCCCGACAAGCTCGGCAAGATGGCCGCCGCCAGCCTGCGCGGCTTTGCCGCCGCCTTCGAGGCCGTGCGCGCGCCGCGCGCCCAGGCCGCCTTCGTGCAGGGCGTGCTGGCTGGCGACGACACGCGCGACGCGCCCCCGCCGCCGCAGGCCCTGCCCGACGACGTGGCACGCCGCTTTCCGCCGGCCGTGCACGACATGCTGGCACTCGGCCATGCGCGGGTGCGCGACTACCAGGACAGCGCCTACGCCGCGCTGTACGCCGAGCGCCTCGCGCGGGTGCTCGAGGCCGAGCGCGCCGCCGATCCGTCGGGCGCGCAGGGCTTCGCGGTCACGCGCGAGATGGCGCGCTGGCTGGCGCTGTGGATGGCCTTCGACGACATCGTGCGCGTCGCCGCGCTGAAGGGTCGCGCCAGCCGCGCGCAGCGCGTGCGCCAGGAAGTGCGCGCAGGCGACGACGACCTCGTGAAGGTCTTCGACCACTTCAAGCCCGGCGCGCCCGAGTTCGCGGCGCTGCTCCCGCCGTCGCTCGCGCGCCGCGTGACCGCCTGGGACCGTGGCCGCCAGTCGCGCGGGCGCGCGCCGTGGGCGCTGCCGCTGCAGGTGGGCAGCCATTCGGTGCTGGGCATGGCCTCACTGCGGCTGCTGGCCTCGCTCACCTGGCTGCGCCGGCGCGGCAGCCGCTTTGCCGAAGAGCAGGCGCTGATCGAGCGCTGGCTCGCCGCCGTCGAGACCGGCACGCGCGCGCACTGGGCGCTGGGCCGCGAGCTGGCGTTGTGCGGCCGGCTCATCAAGGGCTACGGCAGCACCAACGAGCGCGGCAAGCACAACCTGCTGCACGTGATCGACGAGCTCGCGGGCCGTGCCACGCTGCAACCCGCCGCGCGCGCCGAGGCCATCGCCGCGGCCCGCGAGGCCGCACTCGCGGACGAAGGCGGCAAGGCGCTGGACGCCGCGCTCACGCGCCACGGCGCCGCGCCGCGCCCGGTGCAGGCGCAACCCATCCGCTGGATGAAGCGGCCCAAGACAACGACCACGATCTGACAACGACCACGATCTGAGGAGACAAAGAACCATGAACCCATCCACCCCCGCTTCATCGCGCCGCCTGCTGCTGGCGCTCGCGTTGGCCGGCACCGCCCTGTGCGCGCCCGCCGTGCATGCCGACACCTGGCCGTCCAAGCCCATCAAGGTGATCGTCAACTTCCCGGCCGGCGGCGCGGCCGACCAGCTCGCGCGCGCCGTCTCGCAACCGCTGCAGGAAGCGCTGAAGCAGCCCGTGGTGATCGAGAACCGCGGCGGCGCCAACGGCAACGTCGGCGGCGAGGCCGTGGCGCGCGCGGCGGCCGACGGCTACACGCTGCTCATGAGCTCGGGCGGCATGGTGTCGGTGAACCCGCACCTGTATGCACGCATGAGCTTCGACCCCGCCAAGGACCTGGTGCCCGTGGCCGCGGCCGCGCGCGTGCTGGTGTTTTTGGTCACGCGCCCTTCGCTGCCGCCGACCGACGTGAAGTCGTTCATGGCCTACCTCAAGGCCAACCCCGGCAAGCTCTCGTACGGCTCGCCGGGCAACGGCAGCTCGCCGCACCTGGCGGGCGAGATGTTCAAGAGCCAGGCCGGCCTGTTCGCGCTGCACGTGCCGTACCGCGGCGCGGCGCCCGCCTTGCAGGATCTGCTGGCCGGCCAGATCGACTACGCCTTCGACCCCGGCATTGCCCTGAACCAGGTGCGCGCCGGCAAGCTCAAGCTGCTGGCCGTGGGCAGCCCGCGCCGCTCGTCGCAGTTCCCCGACGTGCCCACGCTCGACGAGGCCGGCCTGCGCGGCTTCGACGCCGACACGGTGTTCGGCTTCTACGCCCCGGCCGGCACACCGCCCGAGGTGGTGGCGCAGCTCAACACGCAGGTCAACCGCGCGCTCGCGCTGCCGGCGGTAAAGGAGCGCATCGCGGCCATCGGCGGCGAGCCGGCGCCAGGCACGCCGGCCGACTTCCAGCGCCGTGCGGCGGCCGACTCGCAACGCTTCGGCGCACTCATCCGCGAGCGCGGCATCAAGGCCGACTGAGCAGCCGGGACAATCGACGGATGAGCAGCACTCCCTCTCCCACCGACGCTTCCGGCAAGGAAGTCGTCTACACCGCACGCGTCGAGTTCGGCGACTGCGACCCGGCCGGCATCGTCTGGTTTCCCAACTTCTTCCGCTGGATCGACGCGGCCTCGCGCCACTTCTTCGCCGAGTGCGGTGTGCCGCGCTGGGAGGAAACGGCCCAGACGCTCGGCGTGATCGGCACGCCGCTGGTCGACACACACACGCGCTTCGTCAAGGCAGCCAGCTACGGCGACACGCTGCACATCGCGGTGCGCATCACCGAATGGCGCGACAAGAGCTTCGTGCAGACCTACCGCGTGACGCGCGGCGACGACCTGATCCTCGAATGCGAAGAGGTGCGGATCTTTGCCGCCAAGCGCGAAGGCGGCGGCATCCGCGCGGTGCCGATTCCGCCGACGATCCGCGCGCTCTGCACGGGCTGAGCTACACCGCCTGCAGGCTCAGGCTGCGTCGCGACGCAGCTGCGCGAGCAGGCCTTCCACGCCGAGGTCGATCAGGTCGAAGGCCTCGATGAAGGCTTGGTGGCCGCCGTACCACGGGTCGGGCACGTCACCGCCGATGGCATCGGCGAACTCCGAGAGCAGGCGCACCTTGCGCCCCGCATCGGCGGGCGCACGTCGGCGCAATGCGGCGCAATGCGGCGCAGTGCTGCTGCGTCATGCCGATGAGCCAGTCGAAGCGCTCGAAGTCGGCCACATGCACCTGGCGTGCGCGGTGCGCGGGCATCGCGATGCCGCGCCGCAGCGCCTCGGCCACCGAGCGCGGGTCGGGCGGATTGCCGCGCTCCTCGTCGGAGATGGCGGCGCTGTCGACCTCCACCGCGAAGCCCGCGCGCTGCGCCTTGTGAAGCAGCAATGCGTGCGCGGTCGGCGAGCGACAGATGTTGCCGGTGCAGACAAATAAAACAGCGAAATTCTTCAATTAAAACAACTACTTAACTCTGTTTTTAGGGGTCAACGCGATAGGGAAATATCGGACATTGACGCCCATATAAATCAACAACTTACAGCGCTGTTTCTACCGCATGATTTCAGAATAGGATTCAGCATGAAGATCTTCTATGCAGTCCAGCCGGGACGCTACCTGGCAGAGATGGTGCCCACGCAAGGCGGCGGCGCGGCCGATAGCGTTGTGGTCGATCCTGACGGCGCTCAGCACAAGTTCAGGAACACCGTCACCGGCTACAAGGTCGTCGTGAACGAAGACGACATGACCTACCAGACGCTGTATTCCAAAGGAGGCGATGTGTGGCTTGAGAAGCGACCTCTGGGCCCGCTCGCGCAGGCAACATGGGAGGCGATACAGCGCGATTTCGCGGACGGGCATCTCCGGATCGCCTGAATTCGCACCGGCCCGCTCGGCTATCCGCACTAGGCTATTTAGGCCAGCTACCGAGTCTGTAGGTTGGCTTGAAGTGCGTAGCAGGCGTCACGCTCGGCGGCGATGGTGTCAGCGCGGGAAGCGAGCCGGACAAGAAACTCTGCATCATCTCTGAGAAGTTGGGCGCCGGTTGTACTGGGGCAATTGCCGGGGGACGCGGGCACTGGGCCACTGGCGGGACGCTGGGGACGGTCGCGCAGCTTGCCAACAGCATCGTCAAGGCGAGCACGGATGTTCTGGATGGCTTCATCTTTGGCTTTCGTGGTCTGGTTGGCTGCGGCTTGCCATTCCTGCTCCGTTGCGCGGAATTTGGCTTCGGCTTGTTGGAGTGCTTTGGTCTGGGCGATCTGGTACGCATCGAAGTCGGCCCGGACGTTCGCCTCCCCTGCCCTGTAGACGAAGAAGTGACTGAACGCCAGCGCTGCGGCAAGAGCTATGGCGATCCAGACGCGCGGAGAAAGAAGCGCTGTCATCGAGCGATCCTCCACTTGCAATCCTGCGTATCGTGGTCCTTCGAGCCGCAGAAGCAGCAGATCCTGGTCATGGCTTCTCGCACAGCTCACGCTCGGCAGCGCGGCGATTCACCAGGCCTGGCAACTTCTTGCCGCCAGCCATCACCCAGCGCGACAACTCGGCGCATGCTCCTGCCATGTCGCCTGCGTTGGCCTTGCGCACCAGCGTAGAGCCGCAAAAGCCTGATACGCCGACGTTGTACGCAAAGCTCACGAAAGCAGCCTTCTGGCCGTCTGTCATGGGCGTCTTGACGCAGTTCAGTGCCTCAGCATGCTTTGCTAGGTCGTCGGCCAGCATCGTTTCGCACTGGGCGCGCGTGTAGGTCGTACCGGGCTTCAGGGATTGATCGTCATGCCCGTAGCAGACCGCCAGCCGCCCAATCGGATCGCGGTAGACCGTGGGCACGTAGCCCTCGAAGTAGGCGACCAGCGAGACAGCAGACGCAGCGGCAACGGCGCCGATCTTGGCAATGAGCCTCGTTTTGACGCTCATTTGATGCTCGTCCCAGCCTTGAAGGCGGTATACAGGCTAACGACCGCTGCAATGGCGCCAGCGATGTAGCCGAGCGGTCGGGCGAACTTGCCGATCCAGTTCAGCACCTTGAACGCACCTTTGAGATTCGCGAAGGCCTCGACCAAGTCAGAGGTGTTGGACTCGATCCGGGCCGTAGCTTCTGTGTTGGTAGCAAGCCCTTTTTCGATCCGCTCCATGCGGGCGTCGCCGTCGTCCAAGCGCTTGTTCACGACCTCAAGCAGCTCGCCGGGTTGGGTGTCGTTGCTCATCACAGCCCCGTCGCAGCAGTCCAATGACCAGTGATGACAACGTCACTGCTCAGTGATCCTGAGTTGATGTTGAAAGCCGATTCCGATTGATTGGAAGCCGATGCCGATCTAGTTGACGGAGTGCCACCAGAATCGAGGCTGACCACTGAATTCGCATTGCTGTTGGTATCCCAAAGCTGAACCGTCGCCGCTGTCTTTAGAGGAACGGATAGCCGGATGTTGGCGGAGATGACGGCGCCCACGTTGCCCGCTGCGAAAAACGCGCCAACTTGGGTAGTCGTTCCCGGCGCCGTGCCCATGGCGTAGCTCTTCTGATAGTCCCGCTGGCAAAGTGCCAGTTCAACCCCGGGAGGACGGCGCTCAAATGGCGTGACGTAGGTGGGCTCAAATTGGGCTAGACCAACAGTGCCACCAGTGAAGCGAACCGTGACCGCTGTGTTTGCGGGAAGCGATGCCGTCTGCGAGCCTTTCGTGACGGACACACCATTGACTGTCGCAGTCGCCGTGCCAGTCCAAGAAAGCGCGTAGACGCCCCCTGCGACCCATCCAGCTTCAATGATTTGCTCAAGCCCTCCAGCCGGAGCCGTTACCACGCGATCTGGAGCTGCAGCGGCGAACGTGATGTTCTGGCCCGAAGTCACCACGCGCCACCGATCCAGCGTCACTTGGTTGGCAATGCCCGTCGCTGCGCCGCTGGCGTAGACGCGCTGGTTGATCGCGAAATTCCCGTTCACCAGCAGATTGCGGCCTTGCGGGTAGACTGCAGGCAGCGCGGTATCCAATGGCGAAATGACGCCGTAGGAGACAGCCGAAAGTCCCGAATCCAGCACGCCAGAGCTATTGCCAACCGTCACCGTCGTGTTGGGCGCGCTGTAGGTACTGGAGAGAATCGTGCCGTAGGCCGTGCCGCCCGTGTTCGTGGTCTTCAGCCGGCGACCAACCTGGAAAATCTGCGTCTGATCTCCTGGAACCGTGAACGACGTTGCGCTGACGTAGGTGGGGACGCCTTGGTAGACGACCCATTGATCCGCCGCAACGGTCGTGTCGTTGATGCCGCTGACGTAATCAATGGTGCGTTGGGTCGCGCCATCAGCATCCTTGATGACGAATTTGTACGCCTGCCCACCAACGAGCCACACCGCGCCCTGCGAGTTCACCCCTAGGGTGTTCAGCGTGATCGGGAACGAGTTCGCATGCGCTGGCAGGCCGTCGCGGTCGTTGTAGGTGGCGGCTGGAGTGCTGGAATCAGCTAGGTACACCCAAATAGTTCCACCCGACAACGGATTCCCGCTGACATCTACCTGCTGCTCATTGATAAGGGGGGCGAGAAATGCCATGCAGGCTCCTGAAATGAAAAAGCCACCCGAAGGTGGCTAGTGGCTAAAATCTGCCGGTGGAATTCACCGACTACATGTTTTGGAAGATGGTTGTCGTAGGGGTGGCAGCGGTTCTCTACGGGATCTATCGCGGCTACACCGATTACGGCGATTGAGTTGCTGCGACGGGCGCTGCTTTGTAAATGAGCTGCTGCACTTCGGGGCTGCGTGCGAACTCCAGGAGTCGGTTTCCACCAGCGGAAGGTGCTCGTGGAATCAAAGAGTTCTGAGCACGCTGCGAGAACATCTGAGCACGGATGACTGGCGGAACCACCCAAGGGGCTGCTGCCATCGCCGCCCCGCCTACAGGACCGCCAAGCACGGTCCCCAGCACTCCGCCTCCAGACGATGCATATGCCTTCAGGTTGTGCACCCCCGCACCGGCCACCATAGAAGGCGGCTGTGTGGCTTTGGGGAAGGCGCTGCCAAAACGGGCAACCGTCAGTAAATCACCTTCCAGCGGCACATCCTGTTGTAGTGCAGTAGCAAGTTTTCGCGCATCGACAGCCCCAGTACCCTCCTTCAGCGCATCCTCGACAGAAAAACTCTTGGCGATGTTCTGGCGAGCCAATCGGTAGTTTTCTAGGGTATCGCTACCCTTTGGCAACGATCGCTCAAGGGCGCTTTCATAGGCATTCGCCACAGCCCGCTGAGCCTTCCCCATCGCCGAATCTCCCTTCCTGAAGGAATCAGCTGCGTCCTCGCGAAGAATGCGGATCGCATCAACTGCATCACTTGAGTCGAACCCTCCCGACTGATGAGCGCGCACGAGATCGTTGATTTCCGTCTTCTGTACTGCGGGGATCGTCCCCTTCCCCGTGTACATTTTTACTACGTCGGACAAGTCGGCGGAGAATTTCGGGTCAGCCTTGATCGTGCCAAGTTGACGTAATGGGTCATAACCAGCCTGAACTTGAGATGAGCGATAGGCCTTCAGAGCCTCGGTGCTAAGGGGCGCGTCCTCTGCCAGGCCGAGCGCGCGACGAACTAGTTTGTCCGTGATCTCCTGATTGCGCACTGATGCAACTTGAGCTGTGGCGATCTTGCCCGCCATACTCTCTTTGACAGTGTTGTAAAGCGTTGGATTTACGGCGGATGGCGTCACCACATACCCTTCAGCAATCGCATCCTTCAGCGTCTGCGTGAGCGGAGCGTTGCGTGCGAACGCCTGGGCTTCTTCAGCGCTTCTGGCTGCCATTCGATTTCCAACTGCCCGGCCTACTGGCGCGCCAAGCATCGCAACAGCCGGGGTTGCCATTCCATAGAGCGCCCCCTTCCCCGCATCGTCTGGATTGATGATGCCTGCAGTTGCACCTCCGCTGATTGCACCGCCGCCAAGCCGCAGCAACGCATTTCCTGCCCCCTGGGCAAGTGTTGCTGGCGCGGCGCCTCCAACCCTCATGCCGCCCGATGAAATGGCGTTGCCGAACTTCGTGAGCGAGTTTCCGATGGCCGGCGCGGATGACGAAAGCGCGCCGCCAGCTGCTCTGACTGGCGCGGCGATTGCTCCGCCTACAGGATAGGTAGCTGCGATGTTCCCTAGAAGTCGCCCGCCAGAAAAAATGGCCCCCTTGTTCTCTTCGTTGAAGTCCTTCAGCCCTTGGGCGCGATCCGCATTGCTCTGCTCAGCAGGGCTCATCGGAGGCTGTCCACTCACGATATTAGTGATGCCTGATGCTGGCCGCTGAACATCTGGGTTGATCAGCAGGTTCGGCTGCGAAGGAATGACGCTTGCTGCGGATTTTGTGCCGCTGTTGATGATCGTATTTCCGACATCAGCAAAGCCGCTGGCGACCCCTTTGACGGCCGATCCGAGCGCGTCAGTGGTGTTGTTTTTGGCCTCTCGCCGAGCCTTGGGATAGACGCCGAACGCAGCCCCTCCGGAGACTGGCTCAGCCGAATCCTCGGGATTTGCCAGCGCAGTCGCAAATGGGTCGTGGTCCACCGGAACAAGTGTCGGCCCCGCCGTCGCCTTGACGGGCGTCATCTTGGCCGCCGTCGTGACCTTCGATACGTATCCAGGGTCTTCGGCATAGCCGCCGCTTTTCAGTGCCTTTGCGAAGTCCTCGGGCGTCTTGGCGTTCACCGCATTGGGATACTTGCGCTGGATCAGGCTCACATAGTCATCGACAAACTGGTCGGGCGTCTCGTAGGCACGGTATTTGTCTCGACTGCCATTCATGTTGTCCGTGGCCGCCACACCACCGCCAGCGAAGTCCTTGATGTTGCCGAGATTGTTTGTGCCGGGGATGACGCTCTTGCCCCATCCGGTTTCAAGGCCCCATTGACCGAGAACAACGCCGGGATCAACGCCAAGAGCCTTCCCCGCCTTCTCGGCAGCCGCGCCATAGCGCGCGCTAAAGTCGTTCGGCGTCGTGGACTTCTTGAACGGGTCGAAGTCAACCGCTACAAGCTCGGCCATTACTCTTTCACCTCGAAGTATTTGCCGTTCTGCTGGACGTAAAACTTACCGTCCGGCGCCCGGCGTGCCTGCAGTTGATTGCCGTCGATGGTGACGGTTCGAGCCGAGCCAGCGAGGCCGCCAGCCTTCCCGCCGTTCAGCGCTGCCGGCTGCTTGGCATAGGCGCTCGTGTCCATCGGGTCGTGGCCGTAGTTGATCCGCACGTTGTCAATGTCGAGTTTGCGCAGTTCCACCGCACGTTCGTTGATGCGCTTGATCTCGGCCAGGCGCTGCTTCACAACCTCGGTATCGTTGATGTTCTGGAAGAGCTCGTTCCAGGCGCGCTGGGCGTCGCCATCGGTCTGCACGCCCTTGTTCAGGCGCAGCGAGTCGTTGCGCAGCTTTTCGAGGTTCGACTTGAACGAGGCGAAGTTTCGGCTCTCTTCCGTGCTCATTCCGGAGACATTCAGGGCCGAGTTCGCTAGATTCGAGATGGGGCCAAACTTGAGCTTTCCGCTGCCGATTTGCTGTTCGATTGCGCTGAGGTCCGCATTGATGCTCGACGCCGTTCCGATGGCATCCAGCCCTTCCTGCTGCATCTTGAGGGCGGCAGCAGGCAGGGGCTTCAGAACCTTCTTCTGCTCGGCAGTCGTTGCGGCAGTGGATGCGCGCAAATCCTGTCCACGGGTCGTGGCGGCCACAGTGTTGGCATTGTTTGCTGCGGAGGTCTGGGCTTGCAACCTCGCATTTGCATTGGGAGTGGTGTATTCCATCTCCTTCCACTTCTGCTCCAGTTGCTGCTTCACACTCATTGCCTGCGCCCGCTTCTCTTCAATCAACGCCGGGTCGTACTGGGCCGGCATCTGGGCGGCGGCCTCTGGGCCAAAGATCTGCGCCGTCTGTTGGCGCGCGCGTTCCCACGTAGCCTGATCCCTGACGCCGTTCATGATCTGACCAGCGACCTCGTAGTTCTTCAAGTGCTGCTCTACCTGAAGCTTCATCGTCTCAAGGCCGGACTTCTTTTGTTCGTTCTGGAACTTCAGGGCGTCCTGCGCTGGCTTCACAAGGCCGGCCTTGTAGTAGGCGCTCGCAAGCCCTTCGGGCGCGGTGCCTTGCGCAATCCGGCGCTGCTCGGCGTCGTCCTGCATGCCCTGGCGTAGCTGCGACAGCTTCAGGCCTCCAAGCTCGCGCTGCATGCGCTGGTCGTCAATCTCCCCCTGTGACAGGAGAGGCGTGACGCCCTTGCCGAGGTTCAAAATGATGCTGGGGTCAAGTGCCATTTCTTATCCAATCATCCCGTTTGTGCCTGCAAATACGTTTGCGGGTGGGTTCCATCCACTTGGTCCGTTCAAGCTTGTCGAGCTCGCTCCATAGGGCGTTGCTCCGCTGGAGATCAAGCTATTCCAATTGGCCGCTCCGCTTGGATTTGAGTTGGAACGGAAGGCGTTCACCAGAGAGTTCGCGCCCGACACCAGAGCATTGCTACCGGCGACTTCGCCAGCTGCTGCCGCGTTGGCCGCCCCCGTCAAGTTGCCACCAACGGTTGCCGCCGTCTGGTTGCCAGAAGCGCCAACCTGCGCCGCCGAGTTCTGCCCCAATTGGGACTGGCCAGTCAGGAAGCTGTAGATCGTGTTGCGGTTCTGGTTGTATGCACCAAGGTTCGTATCCCAGGTGCTACGCGCGCGGCTGAAGCCCTCATTGAACTTCGTGCCGGCGTAGTCCTGTCCGAAGCGATTGAGCTCCTTCATGGCAGCGCCAGACAGGAAGTTGCCTCGTGCAGCCTGACCGCGCTCGATTCCCTGCGTTCCCTGATCGAGGCCGAACTTGTAGCCCGGGTCCGTCAGCAGGTCTTTGCCGGTGAAGCTGAATTCTTCACCGTTGCGGTAGGCGCGCATGAGCGAGCCATAGCTTGGGTCGGCGGCAGCGGCAGCGTTCTGGGCGTCCTGCTCTTCGTAGTACTTGGCGATGGCGGCGTTCAGGCCCTCTTCGTCAATCGTGGAGCCGGGGCCCATCGCGCCAGCCGAAGCGCCGTTGGCCTGGCTGTCTGGGCTAGTCCAAAGCGACGACCTGTCCGGGTTCTCGTTCCGTGCGGCTTGCTGCTGGAAGTAATCGTGCGCACCTTGAGCGCCCAATGCGGCAACGGCATCTGCGCCCGTTCGGTACATCGGCGCTGCATTGGCCGCCGTCGATTGCCGGGTGTATCGACTCATCAACTGTTGTCGCACTTGATCCGGCGTCAATCCGGTCTGCAGGCCCATCGATGTGACGCCGCTCGGGCTTCCAGTGCCAAGATACCGGCTCAGAAGGTTCTGCGCGGCGCCGCCAGCCTTGGTCCAAGGCGACAGGTCTTCGCGCATCAGCGCTTGAGCGATGATCGCGGCCTGATTGGCAGCGTCAGAGCCACCCTGCTGCGCTGAAGCCGCATTCTTCGATGCGCTCATCTGGGAAACAGTCCCAACGGCGGCGATGCCCGCCCCGACCCATGCAACGCTCATGACAATTCCTCCTGATATTCAGTGGTGGCGACTTCCGCCTCGATCTTCTCGATGTCGGTTTCGTCGGTCCTGAAGACGTTGATAAAAACCGTGTCCTGGTGGGCGTAGCCGACCTTTTGAATGCCAGGCTTCGACACAGCGACGTGCCCCGCCTGGAAGCGCCCCATGCCCGTCTCGGTGAGCACCGAGATGTCGCCCTTCGCGACGATGTTCACGCACTCTTTAAGGTGAAACTTGCCAACCAAAAGAGAGCCTTTCGGGATGAACAAGGTCCGCGTGTAAACACCGTCAATCAGCGTGTGCTGCACATCAAACTCACGCTGCTCGGTAGCCGGCAGATCAAGAAGGCTTTGCGTCCATGCGCGGATCTGCTTACGAATGGCCGCCGGAGAACGGTCGGGCACATTGAATGTGACTTCACCATCCACAAGGATGAGCAGCGCCCCCGGCCTCGTCATCGCGAAGCCTTGTCCATACTTGACCTTCATGCTGGTGCGCCTGCAGCGTCGTGCCAAACAATCGGGTTGATCGAGTGCAGCCAGACGGGCAGTCCTAGGTCTTCGTCGTAGTAGAAGCGGCCAACCCACAGGAGCGACGTGGGCCTATCTGCCGTGGGGCCGCTTTGCTGAACAGACAACGCTGCCCGATGCGTGCGGCTGATCCACTGGGCCCATGACGTGGTCCAGTTGCCGGAGGCATCGAACGGCTGGCCGCCAGGGATGTCGTAGGACTTCATCAGTTGAACTCCGCCCATGCACCGATGAACACGGTCTTCACTGGGTCAGTGACGCGAAGGCGAAACACCCAGTCGCGGCCACGGCCAAGACGCAGGAACAGCGAGCGGCACTTGAACTGGCCCATTGCACCAATGTCGCGCCAGATCTCTTCAGACCATGTATGGCCGCCGTCCTTGCTGTACTGCAGCATCAGCTTCGGCTGAGAGCCCTGCCCTGTCAGCAATCCAACGCCGCCTTCCATCTCGATCCAGAGCTTCGACAGGAACGTGTATTCACCGGTCGATTGATGGCGAGACACGAGCTCGCGGGCAATGGACTGGCCGTCATCGGTGTAGATGCCGTCTTCAAAGCGATACAGCTTGCCGTTCTCGTAGTCGGTGACATACGAGCTATCCAGGAAATTGATCTGAATCTCGCCACGGTGGCGACCGCCCGACGACTCGGCGCGATGCCACTCACGGCTAAGCCCATCGAACACCCACGACTCATTGGCCGAGGGGAAGCTGATCTGATAGAACGGATGCCCGCTCACCATGTACGCAAAGCCGGTGGCGTTGGAAACGCCGCTGTACTGGCTGAAGATGTAATCCATCTCAGGGTTCGACACGGGAACAGCGCTGTAACCAGACAAGGTGCAAACCTGCACAGCACCGAGACGGTTCTTGCGCAAGAAGATCATCGAGTCCATGAACTTGCACAGCGACCAGCGCGCAGCAAGACCCCACTCAATCGCCGCAGCACCTACGCGAGCAAACGGAAAATCAAGCGCCCCCGAATCGCTCCAGAACTCTGTCGTTTCACTGCCAAACAGAACAATCTGCCCGTTGTCTGCGATGACTCGGATCAGGTTGTCCGGATTCGACTCAGCTGTTGCGAAATCCAGCGAGGTCCAGCCAGTCAACCCATCAAGCGGCGCCGAAACATAGAAGCGGCCAGATTCAGGCTTCTGAACAATGAAGTACTGGTTCAGGAACGTCACCGTGTCTGCCCCCGGGAAATCCGGGTCGGTGATCTGCGCAAACGTCGAAGTCCCCGTGTCGTAGATGTACCCATTCGGGCCATCCACGATGATGATCTGAGTACCGTTGTCCGACATGTCCACCCGCCCGGCAGACGTGAGCAATGTGCCGATGTTGGTCATCGTCCCATCGTTCGTGACGCGCCACAGCGTGAAGCGGTTGACGATGTAGAGAACGTCGTCCTTCTTCCAGGCCCCACGGCTCGCATATGCACCGAAGTTGACGAACGTCGTCAGACCGGGCGTCGGATAGAGCGTAAGAGTGCCCTTCTCTCCGTCCTTCTGGATCTCGGCGTACAGGTTCGTGCGCTTCTGCGCATCGACGTTGTACGACTTGCCGAAGTTGCCAAGTCCGAAGAGAGGAACAGGCCTCAGCGCCATTCCAGCGGCCCCGAGCGCGGATAGGCGCAGTCATCGACCGTGAAGTTGATCGGCGCCTGGTCGGTCGCCCATTGCAGCATCAGAAACTTCTTCTGTGCAGCACGAGCGGAGATTTCCGCGCGGATCGTCTGGTCAACGCCGTACTTCAGCGAGATCTCATCGGCAAGGAAGTACTGCAGGCTGTTCACGAACTGCTGCTGGATGTTCGTCGTCCCCGCAAGGATCACGTCCGGCAGGATCGACTGATAGCTCAGCGTCAGTCCCGGCTCTTGTGTCGGCGCCGGGTACAGGTGAAAGCTCAGATCAGGCGAGACGTAGAACACCTCCGGGTAGTCCGCCGTCTTCGTGAGGTCGTATGCCTCCCAGATAGCTTTGGGGACTTGCTTCAGGGGACGCGCTGAGCCGGAGGCATCTGTGTACTTCAGCAGGGGCACTCCGAAGTAGTCGGTCGGCGGCGTGACGATGCTTGGCGTCCCAATGGTCCACACAACGGCGACAGGCGTGTTCGAGATGCGTGGCCATTGGAAGCCGTAGCTCGGAAGCTCCTTGATGACGCCATTCAGCGCGTCAAGGCACAGGTCCGCATCCTCGTCTTCCACCTTCTCGCCAACACCAATGGATTGGCAGAGCTGCAACGCGCCTTGGATGACCTTGATCGTGGTCAGCGACCAGTCCAAGCTGGAATCAATGACGATGGGCATGGTTCAGATCGTGATTGAACGATCAGCGTAGTAACTGCGCATCGCTGACACGATGGCTTGAATCTCAACATCCGACTTGGCGACGTTGTAGACAGCAAACAGCGCAATATCCACCGCATGCTGATACAACGCCGAGTTCGCCGCAGGGCTGCCGCCGACGATGAACTTGTTAGAGCCCAGATTCACAGGGAATGCCGAAGTGGCCGTCCCCGATTGATTGGTCGTCCAGTCCTTGACCGTGCGAATGCCCGTAGCCGAGTCACACCGGCCCGACAGGATCGACCACGACCCCACGTTCGACGCCAGCGTTTTGGTTGCGGCGGCGTTCTGGTCAACATTGCTGCCATCCTTGATGGCTTGGTTGTAGGCAATGCTCACCTTGCCGTCAGCAGCAACGCCGGCTTCGAAGCGCAACGTTGCCCCCCGCGTGGTCGTGGGCGGCGGCGTTACGACCGGGCCAGTCTCCGTACTGCAGATGTACGTGTAGTCGTCCGTGATTGGGCGAGCCACCGCAATAACCGTCTGACTCGCAGACTGAGGCGCGGCGGTCTGTAGGGAATTCGACCCAGGCAGGAACGTAGCGTAGTTCGTGTGATAGACCGGCGACCCGATCACCGCAGAAAGATCACCCCCAGCGTGGTTGCGAATGGTGAAGGCCGAGCTGAAACCAAAGAACCCCCAGTACGTGAGCCCAACGGTATCTGGCGGATCGAAGTCAACAACACCGGGAGCGTTCTGGTAATCGCCAACAGGAATAAGAAGGGGCATGACAACCTCAGTAGTTGAACGCGTTTTTGATGACGCTGGAGTAATACCGAGCTTGAAGTTCTTGCCCAGCGGAATTGGGGTGAAGGCCGTCCGAGAGGTATCGGCCAGCGCCTCCGTTCACCTCAAAGTCTTTGACGATCCCTGATTCGTGATGGGCATCGATCAAGATGAATCCGTAACGTCCGGCCATCTGCGACGCAAGGTCTAGCAGTGGCTGCTTGTCGGATGTTTCGAAGTCGGCTCGCTGCAGTGGATTGGCATAGAAGCACTTGGCATTCGGCCATGCGGTCTTTACCGTCCAGAAAGCCCACCTCATGGCCTCGGCAGTCAGCGTGAGATCGAGGGCGCCGAGGGTGCTCTTTGCCATCGCCGTCGCGTAACTTCCGAGGAAGACCGAATTACCACCTGTCACGGCATCATTCGTGCCCGCCGAGATGACGATTACATCTGGCGTCTCGCCGTTTGCGATGGCTTGTGCAATCTGGTAATCGATCATTTGCCAACTTGTTTGGCCTTGGTGGCGAAACGCCGCTCCGCTTTCCGCGTAATTCTTTAGGTCCTGCATCTGCATCAATGTCTGCAGGAATACTGGATAGTTGGCGCGCACGCCGGTTCCGAAGTTCCCTATGGACGGCTCGCCGGTCTTGGTGATCGAATTTCCAATGAAAAGCCAACGCAAGCCAGCCCAGTAATTTGGCGCCTGCGTAGCTGCAGCCTTGAGCGAGTCGAAGATCACCCAGCCCGATTTGTCTCTAACCTTGAAACCCTCGGTGACCGCACTTGGCAACAGCGAGAAGGCCGGCGTCACCAAGCCTCCATCAACCTTGATGCGGCTGTGAATCCATCCCGAATCATCTGTTAGGGTCAGCGCGTCAGCAGTGGACACGTTGCTTGGGGCGACAAGACCTTGCAGCGTCAGCATGTCCGCCGAAGATGCGGGTTGAAGCACATCCTTCACAAAGACAGTCGCGTCTGACGTGTAGTAGCCGTTGTTCGCCGGCACTGGGTCCCCGTAGACTACTGCGCGAGTTCCAAGTGGTTGCGGCTCGGTGGCTACTGCATCAGATAGCAGTTCGAAGAAACCAGCTCCTGCCGCCGCTTGCGCATCGACTGCAGCATCAATTGCCAAATCCTTTGCATCGCTGGATGCCTGGGCGCTGGCTGCAGCCTCCCCCGCCTTGGTCGTGCTGATGCCGGCTTGCTCTGTCGCTGTAGTGGCAGCTGCAACCGCTTGGGCGGCTGCGGGTAGGACTTCATCTCTCGCAGCAAAAACTTCCTCTGCTGCAACTACGGAATCGGCGAGCAAAACATCCGTGTATGCCAGTTTCCCGCCCACATAAATGTCGTATCTGCCATCAGCAGCATAGAACTCGAAGTACCCGTTAGCGTCTGTCTCTACAGGGTTAGGTGTCGTCGTGCCGCTGTTGTCTGAATAGATCGTTACAGGAGTAGCAGTCCCCGTGAAGGTGATCAGCACCACGATGCCGACTACTGCATCGCCGTTGCGCGCTGTGATGTTGTTCTGGTACTTCTGCATGACCTATGGCCTCAGATCGGCTCAGCGGTGTATTGGAAGGTCGGGATGGATACGGCTTTCCACTTGCCGTCCGATTCCTGCACTTGCGTCGTGATGACGGAATGCTTCACCACGTCTAGGTAGTTCTCATCGATGATGGTTTCGACGTTGCGCTTGTAGAGATTGAGCTTGAAGTTGTGACCAACCTCGATGTCGCCGCCTTCACCGTGGAAGGTGATGCGGTACTTCTTGAGCTCTTTCTTCACCGGGGCCTCTTGGGCTTCGGCTTGGGGGGTGTTGGGTACGCCACGGGGCATTTCTCTTCTCCAATGAAAAAGGCCCGGGGGTTAGCCGGGCCTCGTTGCGGTTGATGGACGTTCAGGTCAGCCGATGGCTTCCCAGGCGAACGTCTTGGATGCCAGGATCGTCGCGGCCTTCACCATGAAGCCAGCGCCCGACACCGTGACGCCGTTGGTCGTCTCCAGGGTGCGAGTGCCAGCAGCGACGGTGTGAATCGAGCTGGCCGCAGCCATGCCCACGAGCCATTCGTCGCTGATGCGGTCGGTGACGTTGTGGAAGCGCACGACGCGCGGCGTGAAGCCGAGCGTGAACGTGGTGTCAGCTGCAGCGCCTGCGTCGGTGACGACGATGCCGGTCTTGTGGTTGACGACGCCGCCGCTGGCGGTTTGCGTGTTGGTGGTCAGTGCCATGGTGTTTCTCCTTGCTTAGACCGAAGCCAGCGACTCAAGACGCAGCATCCAGGCCTGGTTGAGGATCGTGGTGATGGTCGTTGCCTTCCAGCCCACGGTCGAACGCTGGTTCAGCGGGTCAGCAGCACCAGCCGAGCCCAGAGGCTTGACGTAGGTGTTCATCGACTCGCCGGACAGCGGGGAAAGGCCGTAGGCTTCTGCGGCGATGATCAGAGTGGCGTACACGTCGTTCGAGCCGCCGCCAGTAGCCTTGTAGCCTGCAGTCGTGGCCGTGGTGGCGTTGGTCCAGATCTTCGCGTTCGTGGACGACACGAAGCGGATGTTCTTGTACGCGCCGATTTCGTCTTCGATCAGGCCTTCCTGCGAGCCGTAGTCGGAAACCGACTTGTAGCCCGTGATCGCTTCCAGATCGAATTCCACGTCAGGGTGGACGATGCCGATGAACGCCTTGCGGACCGAGCTCGTGCCGATCTTCTCCGAGGCCCCGATGCCTTCCTTCATGTACTTGGCGTTCTGGTTCTTGAGGAACCGGATTGCCTTGTCCAGATCGGGGCCGGTCAGCTTGTTGACCAGCGACAGACGGTCGGCAACACCCGAGGCATAGGCCACGTTGGAGCCGGCCACCAGCACGTCACGGCGCACGATGTCGATGGTCGTGCCGGCCTGGTCGCCGAGCACGTCGGTCGCTTCGGTCACAACCGGGTCCTGGTTCGTCATCGAAACGAGGTCGGTCAGCGTCACGTAGTCGCCGTATTGCTGCAGCGTGGAGGTGATGTCGGTCACGGACAGAGCCGAGCCGGAAGGCGTGACACCTTCGACAAGCGCGGTCGTCGCGGCGGCGAGCTGCGAGTAGCGGCGGAACTTGATCTGGTTTCCGCTGTTCTTCGGAACGGGGCGCTTCTGGCCGTAGCGGCCATGCACGTCGTTCGGCTGAGCGCGGGTCAGCAGGTTGCGGTCGTAGTACGCCTGTACGCCCGGAGGCAGAACGGCGAGGTTGGTAACGTTGGTCATTGGATTCCTTCTGTAGGGCTAGAAGCCCTTGACGCGCTTCACCTCTTTGGCGAACTCGGCGTCGGACATGTTTTTCATCCGCTCGGCCATTGCCAGTTGATCGTCCGGGGCGACTCTTGTGGAGCCTCCACCAGCGCCAGCACCTGGAACGGCCATAGCGGACACCTTGGCTTGCTTCGCAACTTCGGCAGCGAATCGCTTGCCAACCTGTTGCTCTGTGAAAGCCAGTTTTTCTGCAGTGATTTCACGAATCGCTACCAGCGGGTCATTGACATCAGGGCCAAGTGCGTCGAAACGCGCCTTGATCGCCTTCTCCAGCTCAGGATCGATAGACACATCGAAGATGCCCGGGTGGACCTTCTCGATAGCTGCCTGCCATTCCTGCGCCTTCTGCTCTTCCTGATGTCGCGGAGTCGGATCTTTCGCAACGAAGCGGATCGCATCGGCCAATTCCGGATTCGCATCCAAAATAGCTGGCTTGTTTGCCTCGCGCTCTGCTGCTTCACGCTCTCGACGTTCCTGCGCACGCTCTTGCGCCAACTTGGTCGCCCAGGCTTGGTTGTCCTTGGCGATCTTTTCGGCCTTTGCTACGCGCTCTTCGAGAACCTTGATTGGGTCCGGCTCTTCGGCCTTGGGCTCTTCAGCCACCGGCTTGTTCTCGGGCTCGACAGCCTTCTCAGGCGTCTCTACCTTCGTGAACTTGCCGTCAGCGCCTCGTGCGGTAGTTGCTTGCGCATCCGCTTCGAGCTTTGCTGCTGCCTCGTCGTACTCCTTCTGGTATTGCTCGTCATTCACTTGCATCGAATTTGCTCCTTCGGGCCCTTGCGGGTAGTCCGTCTTCCGTCAACCTGCCCCGTCCTCTTCGGATAGTGGGGCGCGCATGCCTTCAAGCTCCGACAGGAGCGTTTCTGGCAATTCCTTCATGTCGCGCAGCGCCTTGATGCGGCCACGCGTCTGTTCGTTGTCGTTGTTGATGAGCTGCACAGTGAGCTCGCCGACCTTCGCGTCGATCTCAGCCACCACCAGCGGCCACGCGGTCTTGGTGCGCTCCAGCCAGTCGGTGATGTAGGAAATCCGTACCGCGCTCATTGCGGCTCAACAGGTGGTTCGCCCAAAGAAAAACCGCCTTCAGGAGGCGGTTCGTTCGGGGAAATCTCATCTTGCGGAGGCATCGCAGGATCTGGCGGCATCTGCTCAGGTGGCCCGAGCTCTTCAGGCGCCGGCTCAGGCTGCGGGGGCTGTTGCTCCATCATGTGAGCCAGCGCCATCGCAACGGCCTGGTTCACCATGTCGGTGAGCGCGGTCTGATCCATGCCAGGCGCAGCAGCTACAGCGCTGTCCTTAGCCTTCTCGATGGCAAGCAGTGCATTGGCCTTGTCCGCGTCGATCTCGGCCTTCATGCGCTTGAATGACTCTTCCTCGGACTTATGCTGAGCCTTCTGCAGGTCTTGCTGGGTCTTCTGGAGCTCTTGCCCCATCTGCTCCATTTGCTCGGCAACCTGCATCATTCGCTGCTTCATCGGCTCGGGGATGTCGCCGCCTTCCTTGTCGTCCAGGATGGGCGACTCCTTGCCGATCTCCATCACTTCCCAAGTCTGGCGCAAGAGTTCTTTCGCATCGATCAGCGGCGCGGTGACGGGGTTGCCAAGCGCGAACTCCGAGAAGGCGCGGATCTTGTTCGTCAGCACTTCCTTTTGCATGAACGAGGCCGTGCCGGTGGCTTGCCAGTCCATGAAGGACGACTTGCCGAATTCCTTGATCTGCGCCCAGAGTTGGGCTGCTTCGTCGCCGTGGATCTTCTGCACCGTCTCAGGCGTCAGGTACTTGAGATTCCAGTCGATGTAGCACTCAACGATAGGCTCAATCCACATCGAATCGATGTTCTGGATCACCTCTTTCATCGGGAGCGAGCTCGCCGACATGATCATGGAGATGCCCGAAGCAGTCTTGTTCAGGTTGCGCGAGTCGTCGCCCTGCGTGTACTTGGTGATGCCAGTGTCATCGTCCGAGAACTGCTCAGACATGCGGATCACATCAATCCAGCCACCAGTGATGTCTGGCTCGACATGCATCTGGATAGCTGCCTGCTTCTGCTCGGGCGATAGGCCTGGCTTGAACTGGTAGACCTTGCCGGGGTACTTGCGGAAGTCCTCGGTCACAGCAAAGGCCGAGCGATCAACCGCCATCGTCCCAAGAAGGGCCATTCCCTTGCCTTCCATGAACAGGCGGAAGGCTGCGTTCGTGACCTTCTGGTGAGGCGCATTGTTCTCGGCGACGCCAACACCCCACATCTCGTGCTCGACAGCCTCATAGAGACAGCGATGGGCCGGGCTCTTGCCGCTGTAGGGGTTCTCCACCGCCTTCACGACGACACCACCAGCCATGATGATGATCGCGTCCACCATGTCGCCCATCTGGCGCTCTTCAGTCTCGGTGGCCAGCATCGTTTCGCTTGCATCAACGCTCTTCGACCACGCATCAAAGGTCGATGCGGGCACCTTGCCGAAGAAGCGCGCAACCTTGATGCGGTCGTTTTTGAACCAGTACTGAACGTTGCCGCGCATCTGCGAAGCCCGCTCCGAGCCAGTCTCATTGCCACGGTCGCCCGGGCCGATCATCGCCATCTCGACGTTCTTGTAGCTCTTGTCGCTCTTCCAGGCGGCTACCGTTGTCGGGCTCTCCATCGTGACCCAGAACACGCCGAGGCCGCTTGCTACCTCGCGGGCTTCCGGGTCCGGATACACATCCAGCGTGTTGCCGAGCTCGAAGTAAGGAAGGTCGAACTCGAACTTCTCTTCGGTCAGGCCCTCATCCGTCGCCAGCGTCTCGGTGATGACTTCCTTGCGCACGAACGGGCCGAACACAAAGCCGGTGCCGTAGGTCGCCAGCGTGTTCACGCCAGTCTTCAGCAGCTCCTTCATGTGCCCGCGCTCCATCTGCTCGGTGATGATGTCTTCCATCACGTCGGCAAAGGGTGCAAGCTTCTCGTTGGTCGGCGTGGTGTCGAACGGCATCTGGCCGCTGCCAAAAAGCGCATCCGTGATCTTTGCCCGGGCTGCACGCACCTTGTTGCGCGTGGAGCCGATGAACAGCCCCTTGGCCTTGCGCGAGCGTGCAGCACCTGTGCCGCTGGTGTCGTCGTCGCGCGGGATGCGGAGGACGTCCTGGTAGCACTCCAGCAGCTTCAGTTCCTGCGGCTTGCGAGCGTTCTCCCAATCGACAAGGCGTTGCTCAAGCAGCAAGCCTAGCGATGTGGTTTCTTGGAGCGTGTCGGCCATAGGTTAGAAGTAGAGTCCGTCTTGATCTGGTAGCTGTTGTTCGATTGGCGGACCGAAGTCCTTGCTCGGGAATGGCCTACGGCCACGGGCTAGATAGCGGAACCCGTCCGCGAAGTCACTTGCCCAGTCATGCAATGGCGTGTCGCTGAAGCGCTGTAGCTTCTCGTCCCAGATGCGCCGGTATTGCTTCAGCGCATCTAAAGCTCTCGTCATTCGTTGCTCGGCCTGTTCTGGTGTCTCATCATCAAAAGGCAGCGGGATCTCGTTGAACTCGCATAACGGCAGCATGTCCCGCACCGCTTGAATGCCATGCTCAACGCTTGCATCCCTATCCAGCACTCGCAAAGGCCTGATCCCCAACGATTCCGCTGTGACCTTGAGAGTCGCGTCGTTGACGTCTCGAATGTTCCTGTGGCCGCCGTCATGAGGCCAGATGTGATCTGCAAAAACGTAAGGTCGGGCGGCTAGCTTCTTGGCGTACCAGTCGATGCCAACGCCTGACCCTGAAATGCAATCGATGATGCGAACCCGCCCGCTTGTGGGTTGTTGGAAGCACCAGACCACAGTGCTATCGCCCGTCCCCAAGTCCCAAGCCGTTCCGACAGGCTCATTCGGAATCCATGGGAACAAGCCGATTCGCTTTTCTTTTAGCGCCTTCGACATATGAGAGCCGTAGTACGCGCCAGGGATAGAAGCGTCTGCATCGCAGTAGTACTCCTGATCGATGATGGCTTTTGCTTCTTCCTTGCCGCGCTCCGCCTCAAGCTCTCTGCGCTCCTTTTCGATGGAGTCCATCGAGATAGCGCCTGTATCCTCGACTGTCAGCGTCTCGCCGTACCAGTCGTCGGCCTTCTTTGCATACTCAACCAATTTGTGGAAGTGGTTTCGCCCCCGCGTGGTGCTGATGAACAGCGCCCACCCGCCGTTCTCCGCCAAGATGGGGCGCAGCATCGCCCATGCGGCGGGGTCGGCCAATGCGTACTCGCTGAACACAATCCCCACTGGCGGGGACCCAACCAAGCTGTTGTAGTTGTCGGAGCCAACAACCTGCCACGTTGATCCGTTCTTGAAACGGATGAACATGTCGTTCTCTCGGGTCGATTCACGGATCTCAGCCGGAAACGCGTCGTCAATGCGCCTGCGTCCCGTCCTCGGGTTCACAGCATCCCAGATGGCTTTGCGCGCCTGGTTGGCAAGCGGCAGCATGTGCCAGTACGGACCAACACGCTCCATGGAAGCAGTGGCAGTCCAATGTAAGCAGACATCATCCTTGCCTGCCCGCCTATGCCACGCTAGCGCCAACCTCTTTACACCACTCTCCAGAGCCGCCCATGCATTCATCTGGTACGGACGCGGCTCCCAGCCGTGAGCTGGAAGAATGATCTCGGTCATTGCGTCAGCTTGCGGACAGTCACATTGACGGAGCCGGAATGTTCTTGCTCCATCTTGTCTCGCCAATCCTTGGGCTTACGGTTCTTCAGCCAGAAGATGGCCGCCGTTGTGTCGGGCGGGTAGTACTTGCGGATCGGCGTTTGCACAATCGCATTAGCGACCACACGGATATCCACCTCTTCATGCTCGTAGCCGTTAGCCCTTGCGAACAGGCTTCGCTCTACCCGGTCGTCGGCCTCTTCCTTGCCAGCCTTTAGGGCCTGACAAAATTTGGCGTTCTCCCCTTTCCACCGGTACAAGGTACGCACATCAACGGCGAAGAAGTCGGCCATCTCAATGTCGGTTGCACCGAGCTTGCACAGCTTCTCTGCCTGGGCGACGAACTCGGGCTTGAACTTGGATGGTCGGCCTGCGGCCATGATGAATACTCCTTCGAGGCCTTGCGGCTAATTCGATGGTTGAAATGAAAAAGCCCGCCGATCTCGCGAAGGGCGGGCAAAGTGGCAACTGATAGAAACTGGCTAACAGGCCGAGCCGCCACCAATCAGCGAAAGTGCCTGCCTAATATCTGTAGCAACTGCAAGTTGCAAATCGGCCTGAGCGTGATTTCCCTCGGCGCGGCTGATGGGTTCGTTCGTCTCAACCGTGTCCAGCGCAACCTTCAATGAAGCGATTGCATGCTTGAGTGGGAATCGGTCTGACTTAGGGCCTCCAATTTCTCCGCCCCGGAAAAGCGACGCAAACGACGACCCAGGTTCTGCCTTGTGCATAGCCATCGCGACACGCTCCGCCGTTTCCTGGCTGGTGAACTCGCCCAGCGATGTGCAACTACCCCCAGACTCATCTAGCTTGTAGTGCGTCACGTTGTATCTCATCACCGGGCGCACCCGGAATTCGTTCTCAGTCATGTGAAGTCTCCGACCCCTCGGGGCCATTCCCGGAGGTTCAAAGCCACAGTGGCCGGGTCCAACAGTGATAGGTGCCGGGTCAGACCTGAGCTAATACAAGCCGGTGGTGGTCGATAGTCTGCCCGGCGAAAACGAAAAGGCCTCCGAGGATTTCTCCAAGGAGGCCTTGTTCTGGTTGGGTGGGCCACCCCACTCCGACACCATTGTCTTTCTGAGGGACTCTGTACTCCGCTGCAGGCGTGAACCTGAGCGGCTTGTGGGTTGATGGTGGCCCGTGACTTATCTGACTCGCCAACCCTCCCCGTTTTACAGGGGATGCTCTACTTTGAGCTAACGGGCTACCCGACTAGGTGTTCATTCACCATCACGGCTGCGGACTGTCACTGGCCAGTGCGATAACGACGGTATCCCGAGTTTCTGGATGCCTCCAGTAGAACTACGTCCCGTTCTCTCTGCCAATCCGCATGCGTGATGGGCCGCTTTTCCCTTCCGCCGACGCCCCAGCATCCTCACGGAAAGTTCGATTTATGCGTCTGCGCGGTCGATTGCGCGCGATCCTACACGATGTTTCTTTCGTGTGCAACTACTTTCTTCGATTGACCAGCATCGTCCTGCCACCGTGGACCAGTGCTGCCAGAACCTCGTAGGTCACAGCCAGTTCGCGCGCGGCTGCGGCTGGAGGCGCGTTCGTTCTGACATAGCTCCAGCGGATGGCATCCCGGTTCTTGCCCGGCAGATCGGCAACAGCTTTCTCCATGACGTGCCCATCCAAAGAATCCAGCGGGTCGCTCAGCTCAGGGGCATGCCACTGGCGTCCATGGGACTTGCCCATCTTCCAGATCGGGCCCACCCATGACGGTCGGCGGACCGAGACGTAGCGAGCCCAGTTCTCCAACCTCTTGTGGATGGCGTAGTGCTCCGGCTTCACCAGGTGGAAGTCGATTGGCTCGATCTTGGTCTTCATCAGCATCACAGCCCTTTCAGCCAATTGATATTCCACTCGCACACCAGTTCGTCGGCCCAATACCACTCATCAGGAAGCTTGCCCTCGCGACGTAGCCGGTAGTTGCGCCTGATGAGCGGCAGCAGGATCACATGCGCGATGAGCCACTTCACTCCCCTACCTCCAGTATTGAAGGGTCGATCACAGCTCGATGGAGAAGCGGACTTCGGAGATGCGGCCCGAGATGGACTCCACGAGGATGCGCAGGTTCTGGAGCTTGGCGCGCATCTCACTGCGGGGCGCTTCCGGCTCTTGACTGCCTTGCGCGGCCTTGGTGTTGCTTGCTGGCTGGCAGACCGGTTGGATTCGCTGAATTAGCCACTGCACCGATTGGTCGAGCTCAAGCGCTGCCCGCTCTAGCCGGTCGTACTCCACGTCAAGCATGGGCTTGTCTTGCAGCACCTTTTCGCCATAGTCGCGCGCCACCGCCTGTTGCTGCGCACTCGAATAATATGGGTCGCGGCACGCCGCCTGAATCGATTGATTGCCGATCATCTGGTTCACTTCAGTTTCCTTTAAGTTGCTTTTCCATGCGACGAAGCCTCTTGCCCATCACAGACTTGAAGCGCTTGTAGTAGTCCACGTCATGGCGGACGATCTGGTTCTGGCTCATCAGCCAATCCACCTTCTCCTGCCCGATCTTCTCGACCAGGCGAGGTCGATACGCTGCGATGTTTCCGCTCTTGAACAGGTTGCACTGTGCGCATGCCTTGTGAATGTTCCAGAGGTGAAACTGCACCGCTGACGCTGCCCCGTGGCTTCTGAAGTGCGACCCGTGCCATGCGCCCCCATAGTTGGCTGGCATGTGGCACGAGATGCACCCTTCATCCTTGTCCCTGATCCGCGCGATTGCCTGAACGATTGCGCGGCACTCCGCTTCCCACTCCGACGTCTTCTTCAGGCGCTCTCTCGTCTTTCGATCAAGAGCACGTTCGACCTTTAACTTTGCTTTCCGTTCCGCATCTGCCTTGCGTTTTTGCTTCTCTTGGAAGGCTGCTGTCCAAGGTTCGATGCAGTGTTGGTGAAGACGCTTGCCGCGCTCTTCTGCGGTGAACTTCACCTTGCAGTGCTTGCAGCGAGTGGGGAGGCGGGAGAGGGTCATGGCAACCCTACAAATTGGTAGGCTGAACGCGGCTTCACGGAACCAACAAAGAACTCTCTCTTTGCAAATGTTGATGTAGCTTTGACAACGGGCTCTTGCACGATCTGCCGTATCTCAACGCGATCACCATGGATCTCCACGATCTCCGCAAAGTACCAACCACCTCGGTTGCACACGCGCCATATCGCGCCGACCTTGATGGCCCAATCCATTACCGCGCCTCCGGTTCTGGATTCCAACTTGGCAGACTTCGCATGGCAGCCTCTGGGCATGAGAAGTTCATAGAGTGGGACCCCGGAACGCTCCACATCTCAACCGGCAATGGAAGAGTTGTCAGGAAATGGATAAATGCGCGCCCTCTGTTCGTCAGAGTTGGGCGGTCCAGGGTGAAGGTAGGCTCAACAAGCCCATCTCGAATGAACCCTTGTAGGGCCTCGATGCATGCGGGAGCATCACGCCGAGGCCATGGGTCGGCATGACAATGGAAATGCAAGATCATTTCGATCTGAAGCGGAGTCATACAACCTCCAATTCGTAGAACGTCACACCCAGCTCGCTCGCCGCATAGGCCTCGACCTGGGAACAGAACTCCGAGAACTCGACGGTAGACAGCGCAGTGCTACTCTTGCCGATGACCTCCCCGTTCGGCAATTGCTCCACGCCGATGAACATGCGCTTGAACTGCTCGTGCCATGTCTCAGTGCTGTAGAGGCGCCCGTGGATGGCTGCTTGGGCCGCGACTTGCGCCAGCACGCCGTTGCCCCAATAGCGCCGGTTCTGGGCCTTGGTGCGCTTCCTCGGGCCGATGGTCATGACCCAGCGGTGACCGCCCTGCAGGACTTGCGCGAGGAATGGGAAGGCCTGAGCCTTGATCGCGGCCCATGCTTGCTGGCGGTTGTGCAGTTCGATGGTGAGCGTGTTCAAAGCAGCGCCCTCCCCACCTTGCAAGACGCCTTCTCTGCCTTCACCCCCTGTACTGCAATCGTGAAGGTGTTAGCGATCAATAGGCCAAGGCAGCAGGCGAGCAACAGAGCGATGGTGTATCTCATGGCGATGCTCCCCATACCTGAGCCAGCATCGGCTGGCGCTCCATTGCAAGGCCTACCAGCGTCTCAGCCCTCTGCTCGCGCACATGTCTTTCGCGCTTCTTGCGCTCCAGCACCTTGCGGGGAGTTGGCGGATTGCTCAACGCCCGCTCACCGATGCTTGTCACCCTGTAGTGGATCGGCGGGAAGAACGATTCAATGCGCTTTGTTCGGCGAAGCGTTTTGATCGCTTCACGCACGTCGTGAGGTGACAGGCCGCTTTTCTCGGACAGCGCTTCGACACTGCCAATGCCCTGCATCAGCAACTCAAGGACTCGGCGTGAATTGGTCACGATGCGTCCTCCCCAACGATTGCACGGTAGACCTTGCGCCACAACTTCCCTTCTTCGGTGAACCATGGGTAGGGGCAGGCATCAAGGATGGTCTGGCCGAGCTTGGCAGCACGCTGGGCGTCGTTGGTCACGGCTTGAATGACGTACTCGGTCATGGCTTTCTCCCAAGCAGTTTGCTAGCGGCCACCTGGTGGGCGAGCGAAGCAGGACCAAGGTCGATACGCTGGATGAATCTGCCACCCTCTACATGCACATTGCGCATTGCACATGGGCAAAGAGGCTCTCCGTTCTGTGGGCCGATGCACCCACAAGGACTCACCATCTTCAGCTCTGGTGCAGCCTCTTGCAGCTTCTTTCGGAGGTAGTCACTCGGCTTCATGCAACCTCCTTGTGCTGGCTGGGCACTGGGAGCCGTTGCAGCGTTTCGTCTTGGGCGTCTTCTCCGGGGTCGCGGATGGGACGCAGTGACCAGTCGTATGCCAATATGAATTGATCTATCACTGGCTCGAAGAACCAAAGCGGGTCACCTTCTTCGCAAAACAATTCAGTCACACGAACAATCCGGCCAATAGACCTCTGTCCGGCCTTGGAGGATGGACGCACTACAACAGCCAAATCTCCCGGCTTGCAGTTCATACAGCCTCCTCCTCCTCGTCTTCCAGCACAGGACGCCCGCCATACCTCTTGCGTGCATCCTCCATCGAGTCAGCAGGTCCGAGCGTCTTCCAACTGACGTTGAAATACTCCACCTTGGTCAGCTTGCCTCTCAGGTACTCGGTGAAGAAGCCTGCAGAGGTGTATTGGGGTTTGAGGGCGGTGTACATGGTTGCTCCTTAGAAAGTGCATCCGATATGGAGCACACGTTTTTCCAACAGATATGCCGCATGGGCCTCTTCCGGCGTATCAAAGAAGCCAATGCACTTCTTCTTTCCGTTTGCCCTGATTTGCGACCGCCATCGACCAGACGGCTTATGCAGGGACACCCCCAAGAGGCCGGCTTTGTTGTTTGAATGAGCCTTGTGTTGGTTCTGAGAATTCATCGATTGGTCAACATCTCGGAGATTCACCCAACGGTTATCCCCCTTGTTCGTCATGGGTCATGCCTTGGCCTTCCTGTGGCGATGACCACCACTCAAGTCCTCGGGGATCTTTGTGCAGCCCGTGGCATCACCGAGGTACGCCAGAGCCCAGTCAACGTGATTGCCCTTCACGAACGCACCACGTTGAGCACGGTCAAGGATTCGGTGGGCGTAGACAGCCCAGCGGTCGGAGGATTCGCGGCCTCGGGTCATCAGTGCGCTCCTTGACGTTGTGCGGCGAGCGCCGCGAGATCGTTCAGCCCAAGACTCGGCATGGAGCGGCCACGAACCCGAGCCTTGTAGACATGCCATTGCTCAGCAATCTCATCCCATGCACCGATGCCCTTGGCGACACCTTCGGCCTCGATGGCTTGACGAGAATCTGGGTCAGCATTTCCTGAAGATTCAGGCGGAGGCGCAGCGCCGTTGAACACTCGGCCTCGCAACTTCGCCCAGTCTTCGCGCACGGCCTCCATGAACGCGTCATCCCAGTTCGCGTAGGTGTAGCCCTTGGCCGAAGCTTTGCGACGGAATGCGTCCAGGTGGGCATCGAGGTTTGCGTAGCCCTTCTCCTTCGCCCACGTCTTCACCCGATCCGAGACACCGAAGTCATCGGCCATGGCGGTCTTCACGGACTTCTTCCGAAACGAGGGGGAGCGAGCGACAGCGATAGGCGACGGTGGCGCCGTATCCACAATCCGGTATCCGGAATCAGAGAATCCGGAATCAGGCGATCTTGGCGATGTCTCGGCACTGCCTAGGTTGTGCTTGATCACTTCCTTGGTTGTGCCTTGTTCCATGCAAGGCAGTTCCGAGGCTGCTTCTCGGACGTGCGGAGTCTGGTGCCTGGAGAAGTTGACGATCTGGATGCAAGGCACACCCTTGGCTTCATACCGCGCGATGAATCCGGCCTTGTGGAGTTGATCCAACATAGCCCCAACATCAGTCGCGCGGTCGTAGGCAAGCGCCTGCGCTGCGATCCTCTTCGGTCGATCTTCCAAGCGCCCTTCCCTGTCTGCCAGCATCCACAAGTAGATGAACAGCAGACGGGTCACGGGCTCAAGCTCGGCCAACTCTTCGTTGTCCATGATGGCCGGCTTGATGTTCCGAGCACGGGCCACTACACAGCCTCCCAGACGCGGAAGCCGTTGCGCACCAGGTCATCGCCGCCGAGCTGGATCACGCGCGCGAGGCCCTGACGCTGCAGTTCAACCATGCGGCGGTCGATCTGCACAACAGTCAGCCCTGTGTACTTTGCGATCCACTCAGCCGTGCCAGAACCCTCATGGCGAAGCACGGAGAGGATGCGGCCTGCATGCGTATGCGCGAAGCACTGGGCCTCGGCTGCGGCAGCGTGTGACGTAGACGGGTCAGTGGCACGAGCGCGCGGCAGATCTGCCATGTCGTCCATGCCGTGAACCATTTCATCCGTTACGGAAGAGTTCACTGGGAGCCTCCATTGATCACTGCAAGCACAGCAGCACGGCCATAGAGGCGAAGTTCCCGACGCACTTCAGTGATCGCTTCTCGATGGTCGGCCGTCCCAACATGGAAGGTGGCCAGCGTGCCGCCGACGCGCGCGTAGACGTTGGTAGTTGCTCCGAATGGGTTCTTGATCGAAACCAAGTTCCCATATCCGTCATCGGCTAAGTTCATCTAGTCCTCCGAATCCGTAACGGATTTGTTCAACGACGTCGCGGCAGCATCTGAGCGATGCCGATCTTGCGAAGTCGATAACGTGCATCAAGCTCGGTCTGAGCCAGTCTGGTGGCCGCCTGCTCGACAGTGATGCCGTGCAGTCGGGCATATCGCTTGAGGTTCAGCAGCTGGGCTTCCGTCAAGTCGATGGCTTGGGTTTTGTCTCTCGTCACTGCACATTTCCGTTACGCGGCAGGCTCTACTGCGCTGCAAACTTGCTCGGGAAGAGTCACGACTGAAGCGCTCGCATTGCGAGGCCTTCGTCTTCATGATTCATGGCATGCATACGCGCCAATCCTTCCAAGACAAGCTCCCGCAAAAAGGCAGACTTCTGCTTTCCGTTGAACTCGGCAGCGGCCTCGGCCATGCGGTCTTCGACCTCGTTCAAGGACAGGTTGATGCGCTTCACGCGGAGATGGGTCGGATTTGCGTACATGGTCTTTCAAGCTCCCAGGTGGATGAACCCGCTCGCGAGTCGCTCAGCGGGAGGAATGGAAAGGGTTGGATTTCTGTTCATGACGCGGCGTTAATCGCGTTGGTCAGGCTTCTTGTTGAGCGCGACAAGCACACCAGCAGCAATGACGATTGCGCCAATGAGGGCAAGAACGGCTTGGAGGTAGAAGCAGCAGTTGGACATGAATCAGTCCTCCTGAGCGAAGCCGTAGAGGCCAATGCACGTAGCAATGAGGCCAATGGCGAAGGTCAAACCCAGCTCGCCCAGTCCTTTGGACAAGAGAGAGACGCCAACGGCTACGAAGATGAGCGCTATGAAGTGGTTCATAGGTCAGCCCCACAGCGCGTCGTAGCTGCCCTTGATGTCGGCGGGCACTTCGGCGCCAGCAATCAGTTCCAGGAACATGCAGCGCGTGCATCGACCCCAGCCGGATCCATCGCCGAGACGCGTGCCAAACCCGTTGCACACATCCTCGTCAGAGCAGGATGTGCGTTCGTGCTTCGGGTGAGCCTTGTTGAGAAGTTCCAGAGCGTCCATGGCCTACACCCCCTCCTTCACTTCCGTGCGGGTGCGGCGCTTGGGGGCGGCCAGCTCGGGCCAGATGTCTTTCCAGTCGTCGGGGCGAAGGTCGCGGCGCGAAACCACCCCGTTCGTCAGTCGCTCGATTGCGACGCAACTAGCTGGACTAGGCAGGGTTCCTCTGGCCTTCCAGTTGCTCACCACTGGCTGCCCGATCCCGAGCGCGTCCGCGAGCTTGCTCACGCCGCCAACCTGTTGAATCGCAATATCAAGGGCTTTCATGCCCCGAATGATCACTCAAGTGATTGAATTAGTCAACACCAAAGTGATTCACGCAAGTGATGAAATCCAAGCCATGGAAACTGTGGGCGTTCGGCTGAAGCGACTAAGGGAGGCGGCAGGCCTCTCTCAGGCCGAGCTCGCGCGACGCGCTGGCTACAAGAGCCAAGGCGCCATCGGAAACATAGAAGCCGGTGATCGTGGCTATGGCGATGGCGTCCTCAAAGTCGCCAAGGCTCTCGGCGTGGACCCCTACTACCTCGCTTGCGAGACGGACGAACTCGGCGTTGCGCCCCTGGTACTCTCCGCAGCCGACTCGATACGGTCGAAGACCACGGAGATCCTGAATATCGCTGCCGCGCTGCCATCCGATGTTAGGAAGAGCACCGCAGACATGCTGAGCAATTACATCCTTCACCCCGCAGCAAATAGCGACATGCTGCCAGTCCTGGTTGCACGTCTATCGGGGGAGTTCTCCACCGAGCGGGACAATCCCAGCCCTCGGGCGGCATAGGCACAAAGACTGCGTTCCGACTCTACAGGGTTCGGTAGTCGTTGTTTCTAAGTGTTTCTAACTAGTACGCCTTTATAACTATCCCATGAACATGGGAGCCCTCGGCAACGCGCGGTGCGCGAAAGGATGCGTCATGAAATCGGTCGCTTTTAAATCGGTCGCCTCTCTGTTCCTCTTGATTGCGGGCGCTGCAAATGCAGCTTGCTATGGGACAGGGGCCTTTCGAACTTGCATGGACAACAGCGGGAACACCTACACCGTCCAGCAATACGGGAACACCACTCAGGTCCAAGGAAGCAATGCTGCGACTGGCACCAACTGGAACCAGACTAGCCAGACTTATGGCGGCACCACCTATCAATCGGGTAACGCCAGCAATGGTCAAAACTGGAATCAGACGATTCAGACAATGCCCGGCATGACGACATATTCAGGCACCGATTCCCAAGGCAACAATTTCTTCAAAACCTGCACCGCCTACGGCTGCCAGTAACAAGGCGAGCCACCAAGATTAGAGCCCGCCGAGCGCGGGCTTTTTTGTGCCCCCAGGTTGGGATTGATCAATGGTTCATGGATACTTACCAGTGGGAGGAAGGCTGGACGGACAATTCTCGGCGTGACACGAGGAACCCGATCCTTCCTATGCCCCGGAGCGCCGGCCCGCGCTCCGTAAGGTGGTCAATGGCTAGAAAAGCCCCGCAGTCACGTTGCGGACTAGCCTATTGATGCCAGTAACCACCAAAGCACGATCACGCACAAACGCGGTCGAGCACCGGTGCTGCGACTGCATCTTCGCGGGAGACCCCATGAAGCTGCAAATTGCAGTCCAGGTTGAGAAAATGAAGGTGACTGTTTCGGTTCCGGCCGAGCTGATCATCTTCCTTCTTCTGCTCCTGGTTTGACGAAAAGCAGGCGGGGTTCGCTCCGCCTGCCCATCGTTACCCATTCCCCAAAGATCAACCCCAGCCTGGGGACCCTCGCAGATGCGAGGCGTGATCAGAGTTTACCCGATTCAATCACTTGAGTGTTGACAAGATCAATCACTTATGTGATCATTCTCCCATCGCATACCCAACCCCCAAGCCAGTAGCGATCCCGCTGGCGAACTGACCGGAAGCGTGAGGAAGGGGCAGGAACTGAGTTCCGCTGGTGTGTGGTGGAGAGTGATGTGATGGGCGGCCGCACGGAAGGACGTGCAACAACGGTTCATGTTTCTAGAGCACAGACGTTGTTTCCGCCGACATGCGATGGGCCAAGTAGCTGAAGGCTTATCGAGAGGCAAGTAGGAATCAAGCCCTACCCGTCCATCACATCGCTCTCCTCCCTCAACTCTGATGGAGAGCAGCATGAGCTACCAAGTAATCGACATCCAGACGAAGCAGCCAGTCGGCAAGCCGATGAGCAAGCAGGCAGCTCGTGCCAAGTGCGACCGCCTTGACCTGGCATACGGCGCCGTGCGCTTTGTGGTGAAGGCGGTGCAAGCATGAGCGCGCAGCACACGCCCGGACCTTGGGAGGCAAGAGACTCTGCAGGCGCTGGCCTTGGCATCTGGGCTGACCTCCGGCCCGCTCTCGGTGAGAAGTACTCCAAGGACTTCCCCATCTATGGGCAAGGTGCGCTGCCAGCGCCCAAAATTCAGATCGCCTACGAGCAGTGGGTCCAGTTCCCGAAGGCCGAATGGGATGCGATGCAAGCGGCGAACGCTCGCCTGATAGCTGCAGCACCTGATTTGCTGGAGATGCTCAGTATCGCTCGCAACTACATCGAGGCGACGGTTCTAAACGCCTCCAGCCCGAAGACGCGCGAGAACTACAGCGCTTGTCTCCGTCGAATTGATGACGCGCTTGCCAAGGCTCAAGGAGAAGCATCGTGAACGCATTCACCAACCTCCAACACCGCGAATTGCGTCTACGCAAAGCACGTGAAGAAATGCGCGCTGTTTACCGCGCTGGCGGGATGAGCGACCGCGAGCTGTTCGACATGGTGAATTTCCTCATCGGTCAATGCGCTCCAGAGCAGCAGGAATCGAAAGAAGGATTGCTGACGGTGGCGTGCGATCTTGATACGGAGTTGCCCGAAGCCGACGCATTCCATGGGCTTGGTGAAGCATCGCTTGACCCGTCCGACCGCTCGCCGTTCGCAGCCTTCCTGCCGTGGCCCGGACTTGCGAGGAACTCATGACCCGCACCGCTATTTGGCTCACTGCCATAGCTCTAGCAATAGGCATGAGCTACGACCCTGACGGTCCTACTACCAGTGATCTTCAGCTTGTTGCTGATGACGTTTTGCAAGCACCACGCGACCAAGCTGTCGCAATGAAGGAGTGACCTCATGAATCCAGAAGTGAAAGCGAAGTGGGTTACTGCACTGCGCAGCGGCGAGTACAAGCAAGGGCGAAACCGCCTACGTACCAAGGATTCGTTCTGCTGCCTTGGAGTGCTGTGCGACCTCTATTTGAAAGACGGACTTGGCGGAAAGTGGGATGACAGCCATGTCGGCGTCTCCTACGACGGCCAGCGGTTCGAGATTAGCGAGGGAGAGGGAAGCTCCTATGGATTGCCTTCTGCGGTATCAGTGTGGGCAGGCGTCCCTCGTGGTGCGCCCATGGTGCGCTGCGAGGAAGAGGGAGTTGCAGTCAGCATCGACGCATTGAACGATGGGGTGCGAGAAATCAGGCCCCGCACATTCGCCGAGCTCGCCGACATCATCGAGGAGCAGCTGTGAACTTCCTCAACAGCCCCATCGGCGACAACTCTCCCAATGCTTGGCTTGGCGATGTGTTCCTTGGAGCAATCGTCTGCCTGGTGCTGCTGGGTGTGTTCATGTGGGTGACGCAATGACCACCGAGAAAACCCACTATCGCAAGGCCTTCGATTCGCCCTACCTGAGTAGTGCCGACATCGTGGAACCCACCGTGCTGACCGTCCATCATGTTTCTCTTGAGATCGACAAGACCAAGAAGACGAAGGACATGTTCAACACGGCGCACTTCGCCGAGAAGGAGTTGCGTCCTGGCGAAAATCTCAAGCCGATGATATTGAACGCGACCAACAGTAAGACCATGAAGGGCCTCGTTGGTTCAGCCTTCATTGACGACTGGAAGGGCGTGCAGATCACGGTCTACGTTGACCCGAACGTCCGCTTCGGCAAAGAGTCTGTAGAAGGCCTGCGGATCAGCCCGCATGCGCCCGAGAAGAAGCATTTGCTGCCCAGCCATACCAAGGCTTGGGAGAACGCGAAAGCGGCCTACAAGCGCGATGGCAACCTGATCGCCGTTCTCTCTCGCGTGGACATCAGCCCGGAGCATCAAGAGCAACTGATGGACGAATGCAAGGAGCCGAGCGATGCGGTTTCATGACGTTCAGCAGAACACCGATGAATGGATGGCACTTCGCCTTGGCAAGGTGACGTGCTCCAACTTCGGATGTTTCATGGCGAACGATGGCAAGTCTTTCGGCGAGCCGGCGAAGAAGTACGCACTGCAGATCGCGCTGGAAATCGATACGGGGCGCAAGGCTGAGTACAGCTTCGGCAACGAGCACACCGAGCGCGGCCATGAACAGGAGCCGGTTGCCCGGATGCTGTACGAGCAAGAGCACTTCACGGACGTTGGCAACGGAGGCTTCTTCGACTGCGGGGACTACGGCGATTCGCCCGATGGCCTGGTGGGTGTTGACGGCGTGGTTGAGATCAAGTCGGTGATTGCTCCTACGCACTACGCCACCCTGCGGCGCGGCAGCTTTGACCCGGCTTACCGCTGGCAACTCGTCGGCCATCTGGACTGCACCGGTCGCGACTGGGTGGACTTCATCAGCTACTGCGCCGACTTTCGGGATGACCAGCAGTTGATCGTTCACCGCCTGCATCGCAACGACTGTCTCGCAGAGATCGAGCGCCTGAACGAGCGCCGCGCCGAATTCCTCGCCTACGTGCGTGAAACCCTCAAAACCATTCAAGGATGACCATGGCCGAGTACGACAACACCAACCGAGGCGTTCTTTTCGAGAACGACCGCAAGGAAACCGAAAAGCACCCAGACATGACCGGCTCGCTGAACATCAATGGCGTTGAGCACTGGTTCAGCGGCTGGTGGAAAGAGGGGAAGCGCGGCGAGTTTCTGTCGCTCAGCATTGGCAATCCGAAGGACGCTCAAGGCGCTGCACCAGCACCCCAGCCTTCACGACGCGGGCGATCCAGTTCACCTGCCGCGCCCGCCGCTGCTCCTGCTAGCCCGTCGTCAGGCTTTGACGATATGGACGATGACATCCCGTTCTAGGACCCCACCATGCCCACCAACAGCAACAACGAAACGATCTCTGCGCACGACGAGGGAGAGGACTTGCCCCGGATGGGCGGTAGCGAGCGCGAAGCATTTGAAGCGTGGATCAAGCCGCGCCCATGGGTTGAGTTCAGCGACTACGCATGGCAAGCGTGGCAAGCCCGTGCCGCTCTTCCCGCCGCCCCTCAAAGCGATGGATGGAGGCTCGTCCCAAAGATTGGCGCGCTGGTCAAAGCTGACCACCCTGTTACCTGCCTGAACCCATCCGAGTACTTCGAAGTCTCCGAGATTCGTATTGATGGCGGTGGACGAATTTCTGTGCGCGGCGAGGAAACCTGCTGGTTCGGCCTCGGACTCATCTCGGCAGCCCCTGCCACCCAGCCCGAAGGACAGAGCCATGGCGAATGAACGCGATCAGGCCTACAAGGTCATCCGCACTGACGGCTACGCCCTTCAGGACGGCGGCAGCGAGCAACACCCCTATGTGCGCGGCGTCGTTCGCACTCCGCTCGGCTATGTCTCCGTCTACTCGGAAGGCAGGCACACAGCCCTCTCGATCATTCATGACGGCTACGAGGTCACGCGGATGTTTGATCGCGGATACACCAAGCGGGGCCTCGTGACGCTGGCTCGCCGCTTCATTGAGGAAATGCAGCCATGAGCAACAACGACAAGACCGCCCTCACCTCCCCCGTAGCGCCCGAGCAGGTAGTGGCGGCAGCACCTGCTCCCGGCACAGTGACGATGAGCGACGTTTGGTTGAGAGAGCGCGCCGACGAGTTGGTGAAGAAGATTCACGCACGCATCGGTACGTGGGGCGAACAGCGAAAGTCCATCCTCGATTTTGCGCGAGAGTTTGCCGCCCTCAACCAGCCCGCACCAGCGGCACCCCTGCTCATGCAGGACGAGAACTCGGGCCGTGATGGTCGCCGCTACAACGAATGGCATGCGTCGCGACCTGATGCGCGGCTCAATGCTCGTGAGGCGGCAGCGGCAATGGAGGGGGGCTATCCGCCTCTTCCTCAAGACCTGTTGTTCAACACCATGAACAACGTGAGCTACTACAGAGCCGAGCAGATGCGCGCCTACGTCGATGCCGACCGCGCACTTCGCCCTGCAGCGACACCGGCCGCACCGAGCGCGGGGGAAATCAGGGCGGCTTTCGAAGAGGGCTACTGGGCCAACAACCGCCGCGCCTTTGACGGCGAAACGATGGACGATCTGTGGTGGGTAGGAAGCCGTGCCTATGCCGCCCTCGCACAGCCCGCGCCCGTGCAGGCAGGAGCACAGCAGGCGGCGGAGAGCGATGTGTGCCAAGTCATCTATGCGACCTTAAAGCCCGGTCAATCTCATCCGCACCCATTCTTCTATGAAGAAGAAAAATGGAAGGCTGAAGAAAACGCAAAAGAGTCGGGGGATTGCGTTCTCGAATATCGACTCGCCGCCCCCACTCAGGCAGGGGCGGGAGATGCGAAGGGAGGTGCGTGATGGCACTGCGCTGGAAAAAGAACGCGGCTGAGACAGGCCTTCGGCGCATCGGGGCTGGCCCACGAGGCAGCCGGCTACGTCTCGACGGTGACCTTGAGCTCGCCTCTGTCTCGGCCCTTCGCGAGGGCTTCCAGACGCGCGGGTGGTACTGGACCGCCGCGAAAAACGCAGCGCTCGGGATCGAATGGCGGAACACCTGCAACGCGCTGGTGCCGACGGAGCAAGAGGCGAAGGACGAGGCCATGGCGTACATCCGCGCCGCACTCAAGGGCGCGAGCCCTTCCGAGGGGGATGCATGAAAAGCGCCACAGAGCTATCCACTGCCTCCGCTGGAGAGGCGTTCACCTACGGCATGGTAGACAGCGTGCCGTTCCCGCCGCGCATCCTTGACCTGCTGAATGACGTTGCCGACCGAAATCCGCCCGATGGATTCGGCGTCTTCCAAGACGGCAACGGAGAGCCGATGCAAGACGACGCAGACGCTGCCCTGACGTGGATCGAAGCGCGCACTGCATCACCAGCACCAGGGCGGACGCCGCTGACGGAAGCCGATCTGCTTGGCAAGCAAGTCTGGATCGAAGCTGTGATGGAGGCCACCCCATGACCCACCCCACAGAAGTGAAGCTGCCCGAGAGCCTGGAGGTGGTGGCCGTTGTCAGCGAACGCGGCCTATCGCGACTCGCCACCGGCAACGCACATTGCGTGCATGCCTACGCGAAGGTCGTGGACGAGGACGATCAGCGTCTCGTCCGTCTCTCCGACGCCGAATCCGCCCTCAAGTCCCGTGACGCGGAGATCGAGCGGCTGAGGGGCGTCGTTGTCGAGACGCGCCGCGTGCTGGAGCAAGAGAACCGCAAAGGCGTCTTCAGCGCGATCCGAGACACCCTCTGGCGCGGACCGGCTGAAACGCTGTTCGACTACCTTGACGCCGCCATCGATCAGGCCCGAGCAGAGGGCGGGGAGGCGGCCGCTATTCCTTCGGACGGGCGCGATCTATGAGCGCGCGCAGCCACTCCATGCCGCCCTGCGCGTCAAAGGCGTCCCATTGCTCGGCATTGAGCTTGATGACCCGCTGCTTCAATGCCGCGCCAGTTGCGTCGGAGCGCCGCTCTGCGCTGCTGATGAGGTTGTACGAAAGCGCTGGGCCACAGGCCCGAATCAGAGCCTTCTCGTCGTCATGTCGATGCCAAACCTCGCGGTCGGTCTGGAATCGCGCGACGACTTCGAAAGAGAAAGACTCCGGCCCGTCCATAGACCAATCCCTTTGGAGGGCTGCGTTGTGATGCTTCCCGCGATTCAGCATCGTGCGGTGGTAGCTGAAACGTTGCACCAAGTTCCGCGTGCAGCCGATGTAGCTGCGCCCAGTTCGGGTGTGAGTGATTCGGTATGTGCCGCCGGCTGTCACTCTGGATCTTTTGCTTTCTTGATCTTTTCTCGCACCCATACGGCGCCCCCTAGTCGCTTGCACTTGTCCCACTCCGCATCAGTCATGCGGATGGGCCGGTTTTTCATCAGTTCGCCCGAGGCACTCGCAGGCTTTCGGCCCTGCCCCCTATCGCCTGGTGGACGTGGTGTTTTTGGTTCCATGGCACGAATGATAACGCATATGCAAAAACAACTTGCAATTTTGATTTCGCATCCGCATAATCAATGCACTGATTCACAGGAGCGCACCATGGCAATCGAAGGCACCACATTCACCGTCGCAGGCACCAGCGATTACCCGGTGTGCGATTGCTGCGGCAAGACCAACCTGACCCGCGCAGTGATGGTTCGCAACGAGCACGGCGAAGAATTCAACGTCGGCTGCATCTGTGCGTCGAAGGTTCTGCGCCAGCGCTATCAAGGCAAGAGCCTGCGCATCAGCACCGCTGCCGTGATCTCCATGGGGAAGGCTGCAAAGGCTTCTCCCGAATGGAAGACCCGCAACGGCTACAGCGCCCACAGCTTCCAGTTGGTGGCCGCATGAGCAGCCTCTCCTTGGAACAGATGAACGACTTGCTCGCCAAGCTGAACAGGCTTGGCGCGATCAATGATGAGCAGGAGCGCGCATCGACTGCACGCCGAGAAGCGAGTGACCGATGGAATTCCGCTCGCGAGGAATACGCGCGACTTCACGCCGAAATCGTTGCTCAGTATGGCGAACAGAACGCCCCCTACTGGATCGATTCGCTGCGTGGTCCGCGCGTGACCAATGCTGCTGCAAAGGAGCCCTCATGACCACCACCGAAGCCTTCGAGGCGCTGATGCCGGAGCCGGCAGTGCACGCGGTCTACGCCACTGCGAAGAACACGCCAGCAGTGAAGAGCGGCACCGAGATGTCCGGCTACATGAAGTCGCCCGACCTCTACACCGCCGAGCAGATGCGCGCGATGTTCGACGCCGCAACAGAGCGCGCCGCAAAGCAGGAGCGCGAAGATGGCGTGTGCATCGTCTCCTACGCCTTGCCGACTGACCCGCACGACCTCGATGAGGTGCGCATTGAGCGCGCGCGGCAGATCGAGGGGCCTGCCCTCTGGGCAGTTCGACGCTCTGGCGATGTGCTCAACAAGCAAGGCGAGTGGGAATGGGAGCCGAGGCCGAGCGGCCGTGACGATGAATTCCTCGCGCGCGCACGCTTCGACACTGCCGAGGAAGCTATTGCCGCTGCAATCAGAGCGCGAGACGAGGGGGTGAGGGGATGAGCTGCGAACACTGCACCGACCCCGACGGCGTGCCGTGCTTCCCGATGTACGGCATCGGCCCGCACATGCACATCCGACCGTTTGGTGGGACCGTCATCCTGCCCGGCCCCGCAATCCCCGGATATACGTCCAACCCCGATGAGCCCGGCTTCGGCGTGCACTGGTGCCCGCATTGCGGCGATGGAAAACCCGAAACCCTGGCCGCCGAGATCGGCCGGGCTGAGGATGGGAGAGAGAAGAAATGAGCGCACGACGTGTATCCCTTTCGCTGTGGGCTGAACGGCAGTTCGATCCAACCCCGACTGATCGAACCCTGCGACGCTGGGCAAAGGCGGGGCAGATCATCCCAGCCCCCATCAAGATCGGAAAGACCTGGTACGTGGAGCCTGCTGCACGACACATTGAAGAGGCCATGGCCGCCCCATCCCTGATGAACCGACTGAGGGCCGTCTGATGGCAGCGCGCCCCCGCGTGCAGTCACGTAAGGACTGGCCTCGTGGTCTGCAGGAGTCCCGGCCCGGGTACTTCGTCTGGATGAACCCGATCACCAAGGCGGCCATCTCGATTGGCCGGGTCCCGCTCCCCAGCGCGAAGATGCAGGCCATTGAGGCGAATCTTTGGGCCTCCCAGCAGATGGGGGCTGCGCGTCTGATTGATCGGCTGCAACAGCAGGACAAGACCGTGGGGGGGTGGCTGGATGAATGGCTCAAAACCCTCACCCATGCCGACAACACCATGAGGTCCTATCGATCCACGGTCAAGGCCATCAAGGAGCAAATCGGCGAGCATGCGCTTGCACGCCTAACTGTGAAAGACTGCGACGAGGCGGTGACAGCCATCGCCAAGGGCCGAGGCGACCGAACAGCGGGCGTCGCGCGCTCCGTCATGTCCACAGCGTTTCGCAAGGCCATCACGAAGGGCCTGATGCCATCGAATCCGGTGGATGTTGTAGAGGCCCCAACGGTCGAGGTGGTGCGCCAGCGCTTCACATGGGAGACGTTCTCCAAGGTGTGGGAAGCGCTGCAGCAGGCGCCTGTCTGGCTGCGCAATGCAACAGCCCTTGCTCTGCTGACTGGCCAGCGCCGCGAGGACATCGCCGAGCTTCAGTTCGGCGACGTGGTGGGCGATTACTTGCGCGTGGTTCCGATCAAGAACCGAGGCATGGTGAAGCTAGAAATCCCCATCGATCTACGCATGGACAGGTTCGGCCTGAGCATCAAGGAACAGATTGCGATCTGCCGCCGAACTGGGGTAGTGAGCAAGTTCATGGTTCACCAGACGCAGCCGCATGGCAACAGTCCGCCAGGCCGAAAGATCTGGCGCGACACTGTGACCCGACGCTTCACCGACTACGTGGTCATTGCGCTCGGGGAAGGCGAGAACCTGCCAACCTTCCACGAGCTGCGCAGCCTCTCCAAGCGGGCCTACATGGAGCAAGGTGGGGTGGACACGAAAGCGCTGCTTGGGCACACGACCGAGCAGACCGCCGCGCTGTATGGCAATGCCAGAGGCGCCGAATTCCAGCGCGTCCATATCGGATGATTTCTACCGAATTTCGACCGAGTTTCTACCGATTTATATTTCTCAGAGGGGGAATTGAGATCGACGTGTGCTGCCGGTGCACACGAACAAGATGGCGGGGGTGCTTGGTTTCATGCGCGTCGACTATAGGCACAGAGGGCAGGCATTCGGCATAGGCCGCCCTACCCCTGGCATCCCCCAGTCGGGGGATGCCACGAGGGAGCGAGGGCGAATCGCACCCTCCCTCACCAATGGACAGCTCCCATATCTTCGGTATCGCCTGACACAACTCCTTGCGCTTCACTACGGCCCATGGTCAGTGCAAAGGAGGTCACGATGCCCCGACCCAGTCTTCACAGCGCGAGCATCACGCTGAAACTCCCCTTCGACATGAGCGCCGCGCAAGAGGTCGAGGCCCTGCGCGCCGCTGGCATTCCGGTGGACGACCTGGGCAATGCCATCTCGGGCTTCCTGTTCGTGCGCTTCAGCAACGGCTGGCGCAGCGACTCGAACATCTTCCGCTGGTTTCCGGCCCCTATCGAACGCAGCGCGAACGAGGCCCGGCTCCACGCCACGCAGCCCCGGCGCAGCCTGTTGCTTCATGCCAAGGGTTGACGCTGGCAATGATGCGGTGCAACAATCCGGAAGTCATCATTTCGGAGCCCCGTGCGTGGACAGTGCCAGTTGGATCAGTGACAAGACGCGTGCCTCGGCAGGCGTGACACCCCCGGCCCTCTAGCGCAGGCAGCTCCCGCGCTGGCGGCCGCCGTGTCCGCAGCGCGAACCCCTTGCCCCTCGGGCAAGCGGCTCCCCCTACCGATTCCCGTTGTTCTTCGTCGCTGACTTTGTCAGTCAGCTTGCGTGCGTCCGTGCGCGAGGCCCTTCAGCGTGAAGGAGCCTTGTCATGCGCCAGTTTCAGATTCGTCCGCTGCATCCGCAGGTGCGACCGTCGCACGGTCGTCCGTCGGCGCACGCCGGTGCGCCTGTGCGCGTGAACCCGGCACCGCACGTCGACGACGAGCAGGCCCTGGACCGCGCCGCCGCGCTGTGGACCACGCGCCGCATCCGCAGCTTCTTCCTGCTGCTCGACCCACCCGGCCACGGCACCACGCGCCGCTGAAGCCCGCCCCTGCCACCCCACAGAACAGGAGGCCCTCATGGACCCGGACCCTTGCTTGCGCCGCTGTGCGCCGCCTTCCTTGCCCGATCGATCCCCCATTCACCTCGCAGCCTGCCGCGCTGCGGAGGAGCCCCGCCGGCTGACTGCTGAGTAAGCACGTCGTCACGGGCGTTTCCTTCCTTCGCGGCGCGCCGCACCCGAAGGAGAAACTCCCATGACCCGCGAACGCCTGCGGCGTGTCGTGCGGACGGCCACGGCCGCCCGTTCCACCGCCCGCCCCTTTGCCTCCCGCCGCCCCGCGCCAAGCCGCGCCTGGCTGGCCACCCTCTGCGGCCTGGCCGCCACGCAGACCCACGCCGCCGGCGGACACCACTCGGTGGACGACGCCGCCATCCTCGATCCGGGCCAGTGCCAGATCGAGACCTGGGGCGGCCAGCGCCTCGTGCACCTCGGCCCGGCCTGCCGTGTCGGCCCCATCGAGCTGGGCCTGAACCTCGAACGTGAGCGCGGAGCCGACAGCCGCACGCTGCGCGCCGGCCCGCAGATCAAGTGGGCCTTCGCGCTCACCGACACGCTGAGCACCGGCGTGCTCGCCTCGGCCACGTGGCAACGCAGCGACGCCGGCCACGCCTCGCTGCGCCTTACCGACAGCAGCGTGGTGATCCCCGTCACCTGGCAGTTCGACGACGCCTGGCGCGCCCACCTGAACCTGGGCCGCGACTTCCATCGTGCGCAGCCGAGCACCAGCCACTCGGGCGCGGCGCTCGAATGGGCCGCCCTGCCCGCGCTCTCGCTCGTGGCCGAGCGCTTCCGCGAAGGCGGGCGCAACGCCTGGCGCGCCGGCCTGCGCTGGACGGCCACCCCGTCGGTCAACGTCGACCTCAGCCACGCACGCGACCTGCGCCACGACGGCCCGCGCGGCTGGACGCTGGGCCTCACCTGGGCGTTCGCTCGCTGAGCGCCCCCACACAGGAGAAAAACAATGAAGAACGTCCTGAAGTCCTTTTTCGAAAGCTTCCTGCGCAGCCGCCACATGCGGCATCACTTCGAGCGCTGGCAGACGCTGCTGAGCGCCAAGCCCAGCAGCCTGGGCTCGGCCGCGATGCCGGCCGAGATCGCCAAGGCGCTGGCCGCCGCCTCGCACACCGACGCGGGCGAGGTGCTGGTGCGCATGAACAGCTCGTCGCAAGGCCTGACCGAAGCCCACGCGCTGGCGCTGCGCAAGCGGCTGGGCAGCAACGAAGTGCGCCACGAGCAGCCGCTGCCGTGGTGGAACCACCTGTGGCAGTGCTACCGCAACCCCTTCAACCTGCTGCTGACGGTGCTCGCACTGGTCTCCTACATCACCGAGGACACGAAGGCCACGGTGGTGATCGGCAGCATGGTGCTGCTGTCGACCGTGCTGCGCTTCCTGCAGGAGTCGCGCTCCAACAAGGCCGCCGACCGGCTCAAGGCGATGGTCAGCAACACCTCGACGGTGCTGCGCCCCGCGCCCGGCGAGAAGGCCGGCCGCGCGGGTGACGACGGCTTCGACCTCGCGCACGCCGGCACGCAACGCATCGAAGTGCCGATGCGCGACCTCGTGCCCGGCGATGTGATCGCGCTGTCGGCCGGCGACATGATCCCGGCCGACGCGCGCCTGCTCTCGGCCAAGGACCTGTTCATCAGCCAGTCGGCGCTCACCGGCGAATCGATGCCGGTGGAGAAGTTCTCAGCCACCGCCGCCGACCACCAGGCCGGCGTGCTGGAGCGCGACAACCTGCTCTTCATGGGCACCAACGTGATCAGCGGCACCGCCACCGCGGTGATCGTGCACACGGGCGAGCGCACCTTCTTCGGTGCACTGGCCCAGCGCGTGAGCGCCACCGACCGCGGCACCACCGCCTTCCAGGCCGGCATCAACCGTGTGAGCTGGCTGCTGATCCGCTTCATGCTGGTGATGGCGCCGCTGGTGCTGGTGATCAACGGCGTGACCAAGGGCGACTGGTGGGAGGCCGCGCTGTTCGCGCTGTCGATCGCGGTCGGCCTCACGCCCGAGATGCTGCCGATGATCGTGACGGCCACGCTGGCCAAGGGCGCGGTCGTGATGTCGCGCCAGAAGGTGATCGTGAAGCGGCTCGAGGCCATTCACAACTTCGGCGCGATGGACGTGCTGTGCACCGACAAGACCGGCACGCTCACGCAGGACCGCATCGTGCTCGAACGCCACACCAACGCCTGGGGCGAAGACTCCGACCACGTGCTGCAGCAGGCCTACCTCAACAGCTTTCACCAGACGGGGCTGAAGAACCTGCTCGACAAGGCCGTGCTCAGCCACGCCGAGGTGCAGCTCGATGCGCAGCTGCAGACAAGCTGGCGCAAGGTCGACGAAGTGCCCTTCGATTTCTCGCGCCGCCGCATGTCGGTGGTGGTGGCGCACGGCGAGGACGAGCACCTGCTGATCTGCAAGGGTGCGCTCGAAGAGATCCTGTCGGTGTGCACCTCGGTCGAACGCGGCGCCGAAGTGCTCGCGCTCGACGCCGACGTGATGGCGCGCATCCACCGCGTGGCCTCGGAGCTCAACGCCCAGGGCCTGCGCGTGGTGGCCGTGGCCAGCCGCACGCTGCACGCCGATGCGCGCAAGCCGGCCTACGGCGTGGCCGACGAAGCCGGGCTCACGCTGCTGGGCTACGTGGCCTTTCTCGATCCGCCGAAGGAATCGACCGCGCCCGCGCTGCAGGCGCTGGCCGCGCACGGCGTGGCGGTGAAGGTGCTGACCGGCGACAACGAGCTGGTCACGCGCAAGGTCTGCGGCGACGTCGGCATCGACGCCGGGCGCATGGTGCTGGGCCACGAGGTCGAGCGCATGAACGAGGCCGAGCTGCGGCAGGTGGTCGAAATGCGCCAGGTGTTCGCCAAGCTCACGCCCGCGCACAAGGAACGCATCGTGCAGGCGCTGCATGCCAACGGCCACGTGGTCGGCTTCATGGGCGACGGCATCAACGACGCGCCCGCGCTGCGCGCCGCCGACATCGGCATCTCGGTGGACGGCGCGGTGGACGTGGCCAAGGAATCGGCCGACATCATCCTGCTCGAGAAGAGCCTGATGGTGCTGGAGCAAGGCGTGGTCGAAGGCCGCCGCACCTTCGCCAACATGCTCAAGTACATCAAGATCACGGCCAGCTCGAACTTCGGCAACGTGTTCTCGGTGCTGGTGGCCAGTGCGTTCCTGCCCTTCCTGCCGATGCTGCCGCTGCACCTGCTGGTGCAGAACCTGCTGTACGACGTGTCGCAGATCGCGATCCCGTTCGACAACGTGGACGAAGAGTTCCTGAAGACGCCGCAGCGCTGGAACCCGGCCGACCTGGGCCGCTTCATGGTGTTCTTCGGGCCGCTGAGCTCGGTGTTCGACATCCTGACCTACACCGTGATGTGGTTCGTGTTCGCGGCCAACTCGGTGGAGCACCAGACGCTGTTCCAGTCGGGCTGGTTCATCGAGGGCCTGCTGTCGCAGACGCTGATCGTGCACCTGATCCGCACGCGCAAGATTCCGTTCCTGCAAAGCCGCGCGGCCTGGCCGCTGCTGGCCATGGGCGCGGCCATTGCCGCGGTCGGCATCTGGCTGCCGATGGGGCCGCTGGCGCACTACTTCAAGCTGCAGGCGCTGCCGCTCGCGTACTTCCCGTGGCTGGTGCTGATGCTGGTCGGCTACGCGACGCTGACGCAGGCCGTGAAGGGCTGGTACGCGCGCAAGTACGGCTGGCAATGAGACACAGACAACCGTCCGGACGCAGGGTCGCGGCTGTCACACAAGGCCGCTACCCTGCTTCGCACACAGAGGATCAGGAGGATCACTCATGGAAGCCATTCGCCACATCAACCTGCCCTCGCTGCTCGACACCCTGGTCAGCGTGGGCGCGGCCTTTCTGCTGGGCTCGCTGATCGGCTTCGAACGCCAGGTGCGCCAGCGCACCGCGGGGCTGCGCACCAACACGCTGGTGGCCGTGGGCGCGGCCGTGTTCGTCGACATGGCGGCCCGCCTGGGCGGCCCCGACGGCGCGGTGCGCGTGGTCGCCTACGTGGTCTCGGGCATCGGCTTTCTCGGTGCCGGCGCGATCATGAAGGAAGGCGCCAACATCACCGGCCTGAACACGGCCGCCACGCTGTGGGGATCGGCCGCGGTGGGCGCCTGCGCGGGCGCCGACCTGCTGGGCGAAGCATTGATCGCCGCGCTCTTCGTGCTGGCGAGCAACACGCTGCTGCGGCCGGTGGTGAACCGCATCAACCGCCGCCCGGTGCACGAGGAATCGAGCGAGGCCACCTACACGGTGCGCGTGATCTGCTCGCGCGCGGCGCGGCCCGAGGTGATGGACCAGCTGCTGGTGCAGCTGGAAGCCGCGAACTACCCGGTGCGCGACATCGACCAGCACGCCTTCGGGCAGGCCGACACGGAGATTGCAGCGACGCTGTACGCCACCGCGGTCGAGCCCGAAGAGCTCGACCAGGTGATCGCGGAGCTGGAAACGCTGGAAGGCGTCCAGCAGGCGTTCTGGAACGCCTCCGCCGAAGATTAAACGCCGAGGATCGACACCGCCTTGGTGTTGAGATAGGCCTCGATCGCCTCCGGGCCACCTTCCGAACCGTAGCCCGAATCCTTCACGCCGCCGAACGGCATTTCCGGCGAGGGCGTGGCGGGCTGGTTGATCCACAGCATGCCCAGCTCGAGCTTCTGGCTCAGCAGGTGCGCGCTCTTGATCGACTTGGTGAAGGCATAGCCGGCCAGGCCGAACGGCAGGCGGTTGGCTTCGGTGATGGCTTCTTCGAGCGTGTCGAAACCGCGGATCGCGGCGATGGGGCCGAAGGGTTCGTTGTTGAACACGTCGGCGTCCAGCGGCACGTCGGTGATGACGGTGGGGGCGAAGAAGTTGCCGGTGTCGCCGACGCGTTCGCCGCCGGTCGCGACCGTGGCGCCCTTCTTGCGCGCGTCTTCCAGCACATGGGCCATGGCCGTGAGGCGGCGGGCATTGGCCAGCGGGCCGAGGTTGGTGCCTTCGACCAGGCCGTCGCCGAGCTTGAGGCCTTCGGCGTGCTTGACCAGCAGGCTCGCGAACTCATGGCGCAGGCTGTTGTGCACCAGGAAGCGGGTCGGCGAGATGCAGACCTGGCCCGCGTTGCGGAACTTGGCGGCACCGGCGGCCTTGACGGCCAGCGCCACGTCGGCGTCTTCGGCCACGATCACCGGGGCGTGGCCGCCCAGTTCCATCGTGACGCGCTTCATGTGCGAGCCGGCCAGTGCGGCCAGCTGCTTGCCGACCGGGGTCGAGCCGGTGAAGGTGACCTTGCGGATGATCGGGTGTGCGATGAGGTAGCTCGAGATCTCGCCCGGGTTGCCGAACACCAGGCCCACCACGCCGCCCGGAATGCCGGCGTCGACAAAGGCCTTGAGCAGCGCGGCCGGCGAGGCCGGGGTTTCCTCGGGCGCCTTCACCAGGAAGGAGCAGCCGGTGGCCAGCGCGGCGCCGAGCTTGCGCACGATCTGGTTGACGGGGAAGTTCCACGGCGTGAAGGCCGCGACCGGGCCGACCGGCTCCTTGATGACCAGCTGCTGCGCGGCCAGGTTACGCGAGGGCACGATGCGGCCGTACACGCGGCGGCCTTCGTCGGCGAACCACTCGATGATGTCGGCGGCGGCCATCATTTCGACCTTGGCCTCGCCCAGCGGCTTGCCTTGTTCCTGCGTCAGCAGCTTGGCGATGTCCAGGGCGCGTTCGCGGATCAGGCCGGCGGCGCGGCGCATCACGGCGGCGCGCTCGTTGGCGGGCGTGTCGCGCCAGGCTTCGAAGCCGCGCTGGGCGGCGGCCAGGGCACGGTCGAGGTCGACGATGCTGGCGTGCGCCACCTTGCCGATGGCCTTGCCGGTGGCGGGGTTCAGCACGTCGAGCGTCTTGCCGTCGGCGGCGTCGACCCATTGGCCGTCGATCAGCAGGCGGGTGTCGGTGTAGGTGGCGGTCATGGCGAACTCTTTCCTTCGAGGACTGGATGGTGAAAACGAAACGGGAAATCGGGCGCGCGGCGCGGCACCCCGTAGGGGTGCGCATGCGACAACGGCGGCCAAGCGCCGCCGGGGCCGTAGATTAACCTGAGTTCACAAAGCTTGCCGGCGGCCCCGCCAGGGGCCGGGGCGCGCCTACAGCACGAGGATCGCGCGGAAGTCGTTGACGTTGGTGTTCGTGGGGCCGGTCACGAACAGGTCGCCGATGGCGTCGAAATAGCCGTAGGCGTCGTTGCGGTCGAGGTGGTCGGACAGCTTCCTGCCCTGCGTCGTGGCGCGCGCCAGGGTGTCGGGCGTGACGAAGGCGCCGGCGTTGTCTTCCACGCCGTCGATGCCGTCGGTGTCGGCCGCCAGCGCCCACACCTGCGGCTGGCCCATGAGCGCGCCGGCCAGGCCCAGGCAGAACTCGCCGGCCCGCCCGCCGCGGCCCTTGGCCTGGCCGGGTTGGCGCGGACGGATGGTGACGGTGGTTTCGCCGCCCGACAGGATGACGCAGGGCCGGGCGAAGGGCTCGCCGCGCAGGGCCACGGCGCGGGCGAGCGCCGCATGCACCTTGCCCACTTCGCGCGATTCGCCTTCCATTTCGTCGCTCAGCACGTGCACGCCGATGCCGGCGGCGCGCGCGGCCGCGGCGGCGGCTTCGAGCGACTGCTGCGGCGTGGCGATGAGGTGCGTGCTGTGGCCGGCGAACACGGCGTCGTCGGGCTTGGGGGTTTCAAGCGCGCCGCTTTCGAGCTGCGCACGCACGGGCGCCGGCACCTCGATACCGTAGCGATCGAGGATGGCCAGCGCGTCGGCGCAGGTGGTGGCGTCGGGCACGGTGGGGCCGCTGGCGATCACGGCCGGGTCGTCGCCGGGCACGTCGCTGATGGTGAGCGTGACCACGCGCGCCGGCGCACAGGCCGCCGCGAGCCGGCCGCCCTTGATGCGCGACAGGTGCTTGCGCACGCAGTTCATCTCGCCGATGTGGGCGCCGCTGTCGAGCAGCTGCTTGTTGATGCGCTGCTTGTCGGCCAGCGTGAGGCCTTCGGCCGGCAGCACCAGCAGCGACGAGCCGCCGCCGGAGATGAGGCACAGCACCAGGTCGTCGGCCGTGAGGCCCTGCGTGAGCGCCAGGATGCGCTCGGCCGCCTGCTGGCCGGCCGCGTCGGGCACGGGGTGCGCGGCCTCGACGAGCTCGATGCGCTGCGGCACGCCTGCGGGGCGCGGCGGAATGTGGTCATAGCGCGTGACGACCAGGCCCGACAGCGGGGCGTCGGCCGGCCACAGCGCCTCGAGCGCCTGCACCATCGAACCGCCGGCCTTGCCGGCACCCAGCACCACGGTGCGGCCCTTGGGCGGCTGGGGCAGATGCGCACCCAGCGTGGACAGCGGCAGTGCGCGGTCCACCGCCACGCGGTACAGGTGTTCGAGGAAGGCGCGCGGGGCTTCGCGCGGATCGGGAGTAGCGGCGATGGCTGAGGGCGAGGTCGATGCGGTCATGGCTTGCGTGTTGTCTCCATTCGGCGATTGTGCGACGACCGGTGGCCCGCCCTCGCAGGCCACGGTCTTCTAGTTCGTCTTGGCGCCGGCCTGGAACCAGCGGCTGATCAACGCCCGCTCTTCGTCGGTGATGTTGGTCGCGTTGTTCATCGGCATGATCTTGGTCACCACGACCTGCTGGTAGATCGCCTGGGCGTGCGCCGTCACCTGGTCGGGCGTGTCGACGCGCACGTTCTTCATCTGCACGGCCGCGCCGTGGCACATGAAGCAGCGCTGCTCGAGCACCTTCTGCACGTCCTGGTAGGCCACGGCGGGCGCGGCCTGGGCGGCGGTGGCCGCCACGGGCGCGGCCGGCTCGGGCTTCATCCACACGATGGTCAGGCCCAGCACCGCGATGCCGACCATGGCGTAGGGCAGCGGGTTGCCCGCGTTGCCCAGCTTGAAGCGGTGGCGCACCACGAAGAACTGCCGGATGGCCGCGCCGCCGAGCATGATCAGCAGCAGCACGATCCAGTTGTACTTGTGCGTGTAGGTGAAGCTGTAGTGGTTGCTCAGCATCGCGAACAGCACCGGCAGCGTGAAGTAGGTGTTGTGCACGCTGCGCTGCTTGCCGCGCTGGCCGTGCACCGGGTCGACCGGGCGGCCTTCGCGCAGCGCCTTCACGTTCTTGCGCTGGCCCGGGATGATCCAGAAGAACACGTTGCCGCTCATGGTGGTGGCCATCATGGCGCCCACCAGCAGGAAGGCCGCGCGGCCCGCGAACCACTGGCAGGCCAGCCAGGTCGCGAAGGCGATGAAGACCGCGATCAGCACGCCGACGATGGTGTCGCCGTGCTTGCGGCGCCCGAAGATCTGGCAGATGCCGTCGTAGACCATCCAGAACACGACGAAGAAGGCCAGTGCCACGGCAATGGCTGCGCCGGGCTGCCAGTCCATCTTGCTCTTGTCGATGAGGTACGTGCTCGCGTTCCACAGGTACGACATCGTGAAGAGCGCAAAGCCCGTGAGCCAGGTCGAATAGCTCTCCCAGTACGACCAGTGCAGGTGGTCGGGCAGCTTCTTGGGCGCCAGCGCGTACTTCTGGCTGTTGTAGAAGCCGCCGCCGTGCACGGCCCATTGCTCGCCGCCCACGCCCTTGTCGAGCGATTCCTGGTCCTGCGGCTTCTCGAGGCTGTTGTCCAGCATCACGAAGTAGAAGGAGGCGCCGATCCAGGCGATGGCGGTGATGACGTGGACCCAGCGCAGCAGCAGGTTGGCCCAGTCGAGGTAGTAGCTTTCCATGTGCTCTCTCTCAACCCTGTTGGCGCGTGGGGGCGCCAAGGAGGGGTTTCAGCCTGCTCACCACCGCGGGCGCTGTAAGCAGAGAAAGTGCCGCGAACGCAGGCCCGTTGAAATGGACCTCGCTCCGCTGCGGCTTGTTGTGGACCGAAAGTGTATACAGTTTTGGCACGAGGCGGGATGCTATTTGCGGCGTCGCCGCCAAGGGAAAACCCTGTTCAGCCCAGCGATTGCAACAACTGTGCCGCCACGGCCACCGCGATCACCTCGGGTTCCTTGCCCGTGATGCCGGGCACGCCGATCGGGCAGGTGACGCGCGCCAGCTCGTCGGCCGTGAAGCCGCGCGCCTCCAGCCGGTGGCGGAAGGTGGCCCACTTGGTCTTGCTGCCGATGAGGCCGATGTAGGGCAGGTCGTTGCCCGCGCGCAGGCGCTTCAGGCAGGCAATGACGATGTCCAGGTCTTCGGCGTGGCTGAAGCTCATGATCAGCACGCGGCTGCCGGGCGCGAGCGCGGCGACCGCGTCCTGCACGGGCTCGGAGTGTTCGGTGTCGATCTGTGCGGGCAGCGCGTCGGGGAACACGCCGTCGCGGCTGTCGATCCAGCGCACCGAGAACGGCAGCACGGCCAGCAGGCGCGCCAGCGCGGCACCCACATGGCCGCCGCCGAACAGGGCCACGGGTTCGAGCTGCGCGACCAGTTCTTTTTGCAGCGCGGGCGCGTCGGCCGCGCCGATGCGCCGGTAGGTCAGGAACATCACGCCGCCGCAGCACTGGCCCAGGCTCGGGCCCAGCGGGTAGCGCTGCACGCCGTCGAGGCTGCGGGTGCCGGCCAGGATCTCGCGCGCTTCCTGCGTGGCCTGGAACTCCAGCTGACCGCCGCCGATGGTGGCCGTGAGCCCGTCGGCCCAGACGGCCATCCAGGTGCCGGCCTCGCGCGGGGCTGAGCCCTGGGTCGATTCGACCCGAACCAGAACCGCGTCTTCAGTGCGAAGACGCGCCAGCAATTGATCGACCGCACCGTTCATGACCGAAACCTTCGGTTGCCGAGGCAGCAACAACTCACGGTATAACCCCGGCGATGATGACGAACCGCCAGCTTACGCCGCGCCGCCTCGCCTGGGCCGCCACTGTTCTTTCCGCCTTGTGGCTCGCCGGCTGCGGCTCGACGGGCTCGGTGCCCGGCCAGCTGAGCGGTGCCAGCAGCGCACAGGGCAGCGGCCCCGCGCCGCGTGCCTCCAGTGCGGCTACCGCGCGCGAGTACCGCCGCGACGCCGCACGTCACATCTACAACGCCAACGCCTCGCGCATCTACAAGGGCCAGATGCCGCCCCTGCTGTACGCGGTCGGCACCTTGCAGGTGAACCTCGACACAGGCGGCAAGGTGGTCTCGATGCACTGGCTGCGCGCGCCCAAGCACGCGCCCGAGGTGATCGCCGAGATCGAGCGCGCCGTGCTGCAGGCCGCGCCCTTCCCGCCCGCCCAGCGCCTGGGCGCGGTCACCTGGACCGACACCTGGCTGTGGGACAAGAGCGGACGCTTCCAGCTCGACACGCTGACTGAGGGCCAACAGCAAGGCGACTGAGAACGCGGCCGGAGGAATTTGCGAGAGGGCCGCCGCGCACGGCCGCCCGAAGCGGCCGGCCCGCCCCCGGTAGGGGGTTGGCGAAGCGACACGAAGTGCGCGAAGCCTGGGGGCGAGCATCAAGACCCGCGGTACGTGGAGTAGCTCCACGGGCTCACGAGCAAGGGCACGTGGTAGTGCTGGTCGGTGTGCGCCACGCCGAAGTCCAGCGCCACCTTGTTCAGGAAGTTCGGCTCCGGCAGCGTCACGCCGCGCGCCTTGAAGTAACCCGCCACGTCGAACACCAAGCGGTAGGTGCCGACCTTGATCGAGTTGTTGTCGTAGAGCGGACCGTCGCTGCGGCCGTCCGAATTCAGCGTGAAGCGCTTCACCAGCGTCGCGGCGTCGCCGTCGGTGGTGTACAGCGCCACCTCCATGCCGGCCGCGGGGCCGCCGTGCATCGTGTCCAGTACGTGAGTGCTCAAGCCCATGGGGCCTCCTTCAAAGGGTGTCGGATCGGTGAGATCGTGTGCGGGAAATTCCGGTGGACAAAAGTGTATACAGTTACCGGCTTTGGGTCTATCATGAAAAACATGGAGTCCTCCACCACCCGTTCGATCGTCGATGCCCTCACGAAGGCCATCGTCGAGCACCGCCTTCAGCCCGGCACCAAGCTCGCCGAGCAGAAGCTGGCCGACCACTTCGGCGTGTCGCGCACCTTGGTGCGCCAGGCGCTGTTCCAGCTCTCGCAGAACAAGCTGATCCGGCTCGAGCCGGCGCGAGGCGCCTTCGTGGCCGCACCCGCCGTCGACGAGGCCAAGCAGGTGTTCGCCGTGCGCCGCATGCTCGAGGCCGAGATGACCCGCGCCTTCGTGCGCAGCGTCACGCCCGCCAAGATCAAGGCGCTCAAGGAGCACGTGGCGCTCGAGAAATCGGCCGTCGGCGGCGAAGACGTGTCGGGCCGCACCGAGCTCTTGGGCGACTTCCACGTGCGCATGGCCGAGCTCATGGGCAACCAGGTGCTGGCGCAAATATTGGGCGAGCTGATCTCGCGCTGCGCCCTCATCACGCTCATGTACCAGAGCACCAGCGCCGCCGAGCACTCCAACGACGAGCACGCCGACATCGTGAAGGCGCTGGCCGCGCGCGACGAGGAGCTCGCCGTGCGCCTCATGACCGAGCACCTGGAACACGTCGAGGCCAACCTCACCTTCGACCGCAAGGTCCCGACCAACGACATCTCCCTCGCGCTGTCCTGATCCACACCATGACCGTCTACGACACCACCCTGCCCTACCCGCGCGACCTGATCGGCTACGGCCGCAACCCGCCCCACGCCCGCTGGCCCGGCGGCGCGCGCGTGGCGGTGCAGTTCGTCCTCAACTACGAAGAAGGCGGCGAGAACGCCACGCTGCATGGCGACGCGGGTTCGGAGCAGTTCCTGTCCGAGATGTTCAACCCGGCGAGCTTCCCCGACCGGCACATCAGCATGGAAGGCATCTACGAGTACGGCTCGCGCGCCGGCGTGTGGCGCATCCTGCGCGAGTTCGAAAAGCGCGGCCTGCCGCTCACCGTCTTCGGCGTGGGCATGGCGCTGCAGCGCTACCCCGAGCTCACGGCCGCCTTCAAGGAACTCGGCCACGAAATCGCCTGCCACGGCTGGCGCTGGATCCACTACCAGAACCTCGATGAAGCCACCGAGCGCGAGCACATGCGCCTGGGCATGGAAGCCATCGAAAAGCTCACCGGCGAGCGCGCGCTCGGCTGGTACACCGGCCGCGACAGCCCGCGCACGCGCCGCCTCGTGGCCGACTACGGCGGCTTCGAGTACGACAGCGACTACTACGGCGACGACCTGCCCTTCTGGATGAAGGTGCAAAAGACCGACGGCAGCGTCGTGCCCCAGCTCATCGTGCCCTACACGCTGGACTGCAACGACATGCGCTTTGCGCTGCCGCAGGGCTACTCGCACGCCGACCCGTTCTTCCAGTACATGAAGGACACCTTCGACGCGCTGTACGCCGAAGGCGACCCGAACGGCGACGACAGCCCCAAGATGATGAGCATCGGCATGCACTGCCGCCTGCTCGGCCGCCCCGGCCGCATCACGGCGCTGCAGCGCTTTCTCGATCACATCGCCACGCACGACAAGGTCTGGGTCTGCCGCCGCGTCGACATCGCACGCCACTGGAAGCAGGCACATCCTTTCGAAGCCGGAGCCGCATCATGAGCACCCCTCTCCTCACCCTTGCCCAACTCAACGCCGCAGGGCCGGCCGCTGCCGTCGCCATGCTCGACGGCGTGTACGAACACTCACCCTGGATCGCGCAGCGCGCGCTGGTGCAGCGCCCCTTCCGCTCGCTCGCCCACCTCAAGCACGCGCTGGTGCAGGCGCTGGCCGCGTCGTCGGCCGACGAGCAGATCGGCCTGATCCGTGCCCACCCCGAGCTCGCAGGCAAGGCCATGGTCAGCAAGACGCTCACCGCCGAATCGACCAACGAGCAGAACAAGGCCGGCCTGACCGACTGCACGCCCGAAGAGTTCGCGCAGATCCAGCAGCTCAACGCCGACTACAACGCGAAATTCGGCTTCCCGTTCATCCTGGCCGTGCGCGGCCCGCGCGGCACGGGCCTGGCCAAGCGCGAGATCATCGAGACCTTCGCGCGCCGGCTGCACAACCACCCGAGCTTCGAACTTGGCGAGGCGCTGCGCAACATCCACCGCATCGCCGAGATCCGCCTGAACGACAAGTTCGGCGCCGACATCACGCTCGGCAACGACGTGTGGGACTGGCAGGAACAGCTGTCGGTGCACACCGACCCCGGCTATGCCGAGAAGGGCCAGCTCACCGTCACCTACCTGACCGACGCGCACCGTGCCTGCGCCGCAAACATCTCGGGCTGGATGCGCGACTGCGGCTTCGACTCCGTGCACATCGATGCCGTGGGCAACGTGGTCGGCCGCTACGAAGGCGCCACGCCCGACGCCAAGACCCTGCTCACCGGCTCGCACTACGACACCGTGCGCAACGGCGGCAAGTACGACGGCCGCCTGGGCATCTTCGTGCCCATGGCCTGCGTGCGCGAACTCAAGCGCCAGAACCGCCGCCTGCCCTTCGCCTTCGAAGTCGTCGGCTTCGCCGAAGAAGAAGGCCAGCGCTACAAGGCCACCTTCCTCGGCTCGGGCGCGCTCATCGGCCACTTCGATCCGCGCTGGCTCGACCAGAAGGACGCCGACGGCATCACCATGCGCGAGGCCATGCAGCACGCCGGCCTGAAGGAAGAAGACATTCCGAAGATCCAGCGCGACCCCGCGCGCTACCTCGGCTTCGTCGAAGTGCACATCGAACAGGGTCCCGTGCTCACCGAGCTCGACCTGCCGCTGGGCATCGTCACCTCCATCAACGGCAGCGTGCGCTACGTGGGCGAAGTCATCGGCATGGCCAGCCACGCCGGCACCACGCCCATGGACCGCCGCCGCGACGCCGCCGCCGCCGTGGCCGAGCTCATCCTCTACACCGAACAACGCGCCGCGAAAGACGGCGACTCGGTCGGCACCGTCGGCATGCTCGAAGTGCCGAGCGGCTCCATCAACGTCGTGCCCGGCCGCTGCAAGTTCAGCCTCGACCTGCGCGCGCCCAACAACGCGCAGCGCGACGCGCTGGCCAACGACGTGGTCGCCGCGCTGAAGGACATCTGCGAACGCCGCGGCGTGCGCTACGAGCTCGAGGAAACCATGCGCGCCGCCGCCGCGCCGAGCGCCCCCGCCTGGCAGCAGCGCTGGGAACAGGCCGTCGACGCGCTGGGCATTCCCTTGTTCCGCATGCCCAGCGGCGCCGGCCACGACGCGATGAAGCTGCACGAGGTGATGCCGCAAGCCATGCTCTTCGTGCGCGGCATCAACTCGGGCATCAGCCACAACCCGCTCGAGTCGAGCACCAACGACGACATCCAGCTCGCCGTGCAGGCCTTCCAGCTGCTGCTGGACAACCTCGCCGCCGAACAAGCCCACTGACCGACCCCACAAGAACAACCACCATGACCGACTACGCCAAACTCGACGCCTGGATCGACGCCCACTTCGACGAGGAAGTGCAATTCCTGCAGCAACTGGTGCAGGTGCCCACCGACACCCCGCCCGGCAACAACGCGCCGCACGCCGAGCGCACCGCCGAGCTGCTGAAGGACTTCGGCCTCGACGCCGAGAAGCACGCCGTGCCCGCGCAAGAGGTGAAGGACTACGGTCTCGAATCGATCACCAACCTGATCGTGCGCCGCAAGTACGGCAACGGTGGCCGCACCGTCGCGCTCAACGCGCACGGCGACGTGGTGCCGCCCGGCGAAGGCTGGACGCACGACCCGTACGGCGGCGAGATCGTCGATGGCAGCCTGTACGGCCGCGCCGCCGCCGTCAGCAAGAGCGACTTCGCCAGCTTCACCTTCGCGCTGCGCGCGCTCGAGGCCGTGGCCAAGCCCACCCAGGGCAGCATCGAGCTGCACTTCACCTACGACGAAGAGTTCGGCGGCATCCTCGGCCCGGGCTGGCTGCTCGAGAAGGGCCTGACCAAGCCCGACCTCATGATCGCGGCCGGCTTCAGCTACGAAGTGGTCACCGCGCACAACGGCTGCCTGCAGATGGAAGTGACCGTGCACGGCAAGATGGCCCACGCCGCCGTGCCCACCACCGGCATCGATGCGCTGCAGGGCGCCACCAAGATCCTGAACGCGCTGTATGCGCAGAACACGCTCTACCAGAAGGTCACGTCGAAGGTCGAGGGCATCACGCACCCCTACCTGAACGTGGGCCGCATCGAGGGCGGCACCAACACCAACGTCGTGCCCGGCAAGGTCGTGTTCAAGCTCGACCGCCGCATGATCCCCGAAGAGAACCCGGTCGAGGTCGAGGCCAACATCCGCCAGGTGATCGCCGATGCCGCCGCCGAAAGCGCGGGCATCACGGTCGAGATCAAGCGCATGCTGCTCGCCAACTCGATGAAGCCGCTGGCCGGCAACAAGCCGCTGGTCGACGCGATCCAGAAGCACGGCGGCGAGCTGTTCGGCGAGCCCATCAAGGCCATGGGCACGCCGCTGTACACCGACGTGCGCCTGTACGTCGAGGCCGGCATTCCCGGCGTGATCTACGGCGCCGGCCCGCGCACCGTGCTCGAGTCGCACGCCAAGCGCAGCGACGAGCGCGTGGTGCTCGAAGACCTGCGCCGCGCGACCAAGGTGGTGGCGCGCACGCTCAGCGACCTGCTGGCCTGAGCGCCCTGAACTACGGCTGAAAGCGCATGCCTTCGGGCGTGAACTTTCATCGCAGTTTCATCGAAGCGTCACGACAGGATTTCAGACTCCGGGGTTCTCCGGCGGATGCGCTTTCACGCCATCCGCCTCGTTGAAATCCCGATGCGACGGCCAGCCATGCGCTGGCCGTTGCTGCTTGTGTCGCCATGAAAACCCTGTCTCCCGCACCCCGCTTTCGCACCACGCTTTTCTCTTCCCTCGCGCTCGGCGCGGCCCTGCTGACCGCGTGCGGCGGCGGTTCCGGCGGCGGTGCGCCGTTCGCCGGCCTGCCCATCGCACCGCCGGCCCCTGCACCGGCGCCCTCGCCCGCCACGCCGCCGCCACCGGCCGAGCCCGCCGGCCGCTGGACCGTGGGCGACCTGCACGTCCACACCATCCAGTCGGAGGACACGCAGCAGATTTCCACGCTCGACCAGGTGCTCGCCAAGGCCTTCGACACCTTCGGCCTCGACTGGGTCGCGCTGTCGGACCACCTGCGCATGTCTTCCTATGACAACGACGGCCGCAAACTGGACCCAGCGATTCCGTTCTCGCGAGGCATGGCCCTCTATCAGGTGCCGCGCATCAAGGCACTGCAGGCCGGCGGCAAGTACACCGACAAGACGATCTTCGCGTCCTTCGAGTGGGACATGGCCACGCACGACCACGGCAACGTCGGCATCCTGACCGACAGCCCCATGTCCGACGCGGCGCTCAAGGCCGTGAGCCAGTTCGAATACCTGTTCACCAACCGCGACCCCGCGCTGTTCCCCACCGCCGACGTCGCGGCCTGGAACGCCAAGGACGCCCGCGCTTTCACGACGCACGACGACGTGCTAAAGGCCATCGCGTGGCTGAAGAAGAACTACCCCGACTCCAGCTACCTGCAGATCAACCACCCCTCGCGCAGCCCCGGCAAATACACGGCCACCCAGCTGCGCGAGATGAACGACGCCGCGCCCGACATCGTGTTCTCGCTCGAGGGCATGGTCGGCAACCAGATGGAGCCCGACCGCGGCGGCTACGAGAGCGCCTACACGCCGGCCAACCTGCCCTCGCGCACCTACGGCGGCGTCGACTACCTCGTCGCCAAGCTCGGCGGCACCTGGGACGCCCTGCTGTCCGAGGGCCGCCGCATCTGGAACGTGGCCGATTCCGACTACCACTTCACGACCTCCAAGGGCCTGTACAGCAGCGGCTACGCACCCGGCGAGTACGCCAGGAACCACCTCTGGGGCGACATCAAGGACCCGAAGTCGCTGCTCACGGCGATGCGTTCGGGCAAGCTCTTCGCGGTCAACGGCAGCCTCATCAACGCGCTCGACTTCAAGGTGCAAAGCGCCAAGGGCGCGGGCGAGATGGGCGCCGAAGTGAGCGCCAAGCCCGGCGAAGACCTGAAGATCACCATCCGCTTCAAGAGCCCCGAGCGCAACAACTTCGAGTACCAGCTCGGCAGCGGCGTGTACGCCAATGTGAAGCCGGTGGTCGACCACATCGACCTCATCGCAGGCGACGTGACCGGCCGCGAACTCCCGGGCACCCCCGGCTATGCACGCGACACCAACCCGACGACCCGCGTGGTCAAGCGCTTCACCCGCGCCGACTGGACGCTCGACACCGAAGGCTACTTCGCGGTGAGCTACACCGTGAAGGCCGGCAACAACCAGTACTTCCGCCTGCGCGGCACCAACCTGGGCACCGACGTGCCGAACGAAACCGCGGGCGGCGAGCCGCTGTTCGATGCACGCACGCCCACGCCGGCCGGCGACGACCCGGTCACACGCTTCAACGCGATCAATGCGCGCAACTACAACGACCTGTGGTTCTATTCGAATCCGGTGTTCGTGAAGGTGGCGGCGCAGTAGGCGGCGCCCCCTCGCCCCGGCCTCCAAGGCGCCATGCCCCTCGCGGGGCATGGCGCTTTTTCTTTGCCCCGGCCCGCCCCGCATCAGGGAATCTACGGATATATGATTCCCCGCATGGTCTTGATTGGGTTCAATTTTTGTATACAAATAACGAACCCATAAAGACGGCGCGAAATTTGCGTCAAAAAGTCCCTCATCCCAACCAAGTACGAGGAAAGACCATGAGCACAGTCGCCAGCCATGCCCCCGCCGGGGCCAGCGAAGCCGGCATCGCGCCGCACGCGGAATCGAATGCCCTCATCAAGCCGGGCTACGACCCGCGCCTGACCAACGAGGACCTCGCCCCGCTGAAGAAGCAGACCTGGGGGCAATACAACATCTTTGCGTTCTGGATGTCCGACGTGCACAGCGTGGGCGGCTACATCACGGCCGGCAGCCTGTTCGCGCTGGGCCTGTCGAGCTGGCAGGTGCTGGTGGCGCTGCTGGTGGGCATCGTGATCGTGCAAGTCTTCTGCAACCTGGTGGCCAAGCCCAGCCAGGTGACGGGCGTGCCCTACCCCGTGGTGTGCCGCGCCTCGTTCGGGGTGCTGGGCGCCAACATCCCGGCCATCATCCGCGGGCTGATCGCGGTGGCCTGGTACGGCGTGCAGACCTACCTGGCGTCGGCGGCCTTCATGGTGCTGGCGCTGCACATGGCACCGGGCCTGGCGCCGTACGCCGACGTGGCGCAGTACGGCTTCGTCGGCCTCTCCGCGCTCGGCTGGGTCGCCTTCATGGTCATGTGGGTGCTGCAGGCCTTCGTGTTCTGGCACGGCATGGAAGCGATTCGCAAGTTCATCGACTGGGCCGGCCCGGCGGTGTACGTGGTGATGGCCGTGCTGTGCGGCTGGCTGGTGTGGAAGGCCGGCTGGAGCAACATCGACCTGAACCTGGGCGGCATCAAGTTCCAGGGCTGGGACGCGCTGCCGGTGATGCTCTCGGCCATCGCGCTGGTGGTGAGCTACTTCAGCGGCCCGATGCTCAACTTCGGCGACTTCTCGCGCTACGGCAAGAGCTTCGACGCGGTGAAGAAGGGCAACTTCTGGGGCCTGCCGGTCAACTTCGTGTTCTTCTCGCTGCTCACGGTGATCACCACGGCGGCCACGTTGCCCGTTTTTGGTGAACTGATCACCGACCCGGTGCACACCGTGGGCAAGATCGACAGCACCACGGCCGTCGTGCTGGGCGCGCTGACCTTCATGATCGCCACCATCGGCATCAACATCGTGGCCAACTTCGTGTCGCCGGCCTTCGACTTCTCGAACGTGGCGCCGCAGCACATCAGCTGGCGCACGGGCGGCATGATCGCCGCGGTGGGCTCGGTGTTTCTCACGCCCTGGAACCTTTACAACAGCCCCGAGGTCATTCACTACACGCTGGACGTGCTGGGCTCGTTCATCGGCCCGCTGTTCGGCATCCTGATTGCCGATTACTACATCGTGCGCAAGCAGCAGATCGACGTCGACTCGCTCTACACCATGAGCAAGCAGGGCAAGTACTGGTACAGCGGCGGCTACAACCCGAAGGCGATCCAGGCGCTGGTGCCCTCGGCCCTCGTGCCCATCCTGTGCGTGATGGTGCCGACGCTGCGCGGCGCCGCCAACTATGCGTGGTTCATCGGCATGGGCCTGGGCTTCATCCTGTACGTGCTGCTGAACCGCAACAACAAGACTTGAAACTGTAGAGAGAAAGAAAGGGACCGCGCCGTGCGCATCAAGATCATCAACCCCAACACCACCTGGAGCATGACCGAGAAGATCGGTGCCTGCGCCCGCGCGGTGGCGCACGCCGGCACCGAGATCGTGGCCGTGAGCCCGGCCATGGGGCCGGTCTCCATCGAGAGCCACTACGACGAAGCGCTGGCCGTGCCGGGGTTGCTGCAGGAGATCGCCGCGGGCGAGCGCGACGGCATCGACGGCTACGTGATCGCCTGCTTCGGCGACCCGGGCCTGAAGGCGGCGCGCGAGCTGGCGCGCGGCCCCGTGGTCGGCATCGCCGAGGCGGCGATGCACCTGGCCAGCATGATCGGCAGCCGCTTCAGCGTGGTGACCACGCTGGGCCGCACCATGGGTCAGGCCTGGCACCTGGCCGAGATCTACGGCATGGAGCGCTTCTGCGCCAACGTGCGCGCCTGCGAGCTGCCGGTGCTCGAGCTGGAAGAGCCGGGCTCCAACGCCCGCGAGCGCATCGTCGACGAATGCCGGCGCGCGCTCGAAGAAGACGGCGCCGACTGCATCGTGCTCGGCTGCGCCGGCATGACCGACCTGTGTGCGCACATCGAGCAGGTGCTCGGCGTGCCGGTGATCGACGGCGTGGCCGCGGGCACCAAGCTCATCGAATCGCTGGTGGCGCTGAAGCTGCGCACCAGCAAGCGCGGCGAGCTGGCAAGGCCCCTGCCCAAGCCCATGATCGGCGCGCTCGAGGCCTTCACCCTCACGCGCTGAGCCACAATCGACGGATGCCCCGCGCCAGTTCCAAAACCTCCGTCCCTTCCGCCGCCCCCGTTGCCGCACCGGCCGAGAACGGCGCGGCGCCGGCCGACAAGAACAGTTCCATCGAAAGCATCGCCAACGACATCGCCACCGCGATCGTCGAGAAGCGCCTGCCGCCCGGCACCTGGCTGCGCGAAGAGGCGCTGGGCCGCGTCTACTCGGTGAGCCGCACCAAGGTGCGCGCAGCGCTGCTGATGCTGTCGAAGGACAAGCTCATCGAGATGATTCCCGACAAGGGCGCCTTCGTCTGCCAGCCCACGGTGGACGAGGCGCGCGAGGTGTTCGCGGTGCGCCGCATCCTCGAGCGCGAGGTGGTGCGCCTGTTCATCGCCAACGCCCGGCCACGCGACTACCAGACGCTGGAGCAGCACATCAAGTTCGAACGCACCGCGCTGCGCCAGAGCACCACCATGGGCACGGTGCGCGAGAAGCTGCTGGGCGACTTTCACGTGGCGCTGGCCGAAGCCACCGGCAACCACACGCTGGCCGAGATGGTGCGCGAACTCGTGGCGCGCAGCTCGCTGATCGCGATGCTCTATCACTCGTCGAACGACCCGCACTGCTCGTCCGACGAGCATTCCGACTTCCTGCGCCTGTGCCGCAAGGGCGACGTGGAAGCGGCCGTGACCTGCATGATCGAGCACCTCGAACGCATCGAGGCCAGCCTCGAACTGGGCACCGAGAAGCCCGACCGCCAGCTCGACCTGGTCAAGGCGCTGCTGGCCTGAGCCTCTGAGCCCGTGCGTCGCTGACGCGCCCCACCCCCAACACCTGAGAGCCGGCCGAAACGCCGGATGCCCCGGCGCGCACCTCCCACAGCGCTTCTTCGCCGGATTCGGGTTTACCTGAATCCAGATTGCCGCATAAATTGTATACAGTTTCGCGTACACAACTGGTGTGCGCGACGGCTCTGCGACGCGCATCACTGCTCCGTTCCCCTCGCCGCGCCAGGAGACAACGATGACGGCAGATTCCCTTTCCAGCAATGTCCATCCCGTGGACCAGCGCCTGCCTTCGGGCAAGCTCGCGGCCCTCGGCCTGCAGCACGTGCTCGTGATGTATGCGGGCGCCGTCGCGGTGCCGCTCATCGTGGGCCGTGCGCTCAAGCTCTCGCCCGACGAGGTCGCGCTGCTGATCTCGGCCGACCTGTTCTGCTGTGGCATCGCCACGCTGATCCAGGCGCTGGGCGCCACGCAGTGGTTCGGCATCAAGCTGCCCGTGATGATGGGCGTGACCTTCGCCTCGGTGGCGCCCATGGTCGCCATCGCCAACGCCAACCCCGGGCAGAACGGAGCGCAGCTGCTGTTCGGCGCCATCATCGGCGCGGGGGTCATATCGATACTGATCGCGCCATTGGTGAGCCGCATGCTGCGGTTCTTTCCGCCGGTGGTGACGGGCACGATCATCGCGGTCATCGGCATCAGCCTGATGCGCGTGGGCATCAACTGGATCTTCGGCAACCCCGTGGGCCCGACGGCGCCCGCGCTGGTCGACCCGGTGTACGCCAAGTGGCTGGCCGAGGTCACCTCGCCGGGCAGCTCCATTCCTGCGGTGCCCAAGGGCTTCGCCATCATGCCCACCGTGCCCAACCCCAAGTACGCCGACCTGTCGGGCTTCGGCGTGGCCGCGCTGGTGCTGGTGTCGATCTTGCTGATCGTGAAGTACGCCAAGGGCTTCATCGCCAACATCTCGGTGCTGCTGGGCATCGTGATCGGCGCGGTGGTGGCGTCGATCACCGGTCTCATGACCTACGAGAAGGTCGGCAAGGCCGCCTGGGTCGACGTCGTGCTGCCCTTCCACTTCGGCATGCCGCTGTTCGACCCCATCCTGATCCTGACGATGACGCTCATCATGATCGTGGTGATGATCGAATCGACCGGCATGTTCCTCGCGCTGGGCGAAATGACCGACCGCAAGATCAGCCAGCAAGACCTGGCCAAGGGCCTGCGCACCGACGGCCTGGGCACGCTCATCGGCGGCATCTTCAACACCTTCCCGTACACCAGCTTCTCGCAGAACGTGGGCCTGGTGGCCGTCACCGGCATCAAGAGCCGTTATGTCTGCGTGGCCGGCGGCGTGATCCTGATCGTGCTGGGCCTGCTGCCGAAGATGGCCGCGCTGGTCGAGTCGCTGCCCACCGTGGTGCTCGGCGGCGCGGGCCTCGTGATGTTCGGCATGGTGGCCGCCACCGGCATCCGCATCCTGTCGGGCGTGGACTTCAAGACCAACCGCCACAACGCGATGATCGTCGCCGTGTCGATCGGCGTCGGCATGATTCCGCTGATCGCCCCCAACTTCAAGCAGTGGATGCCGCACTCGATCCACTCGCTGATCGAGTCGGGCATCCTGCTGGCGTCGATCACGGCCGTGCTGCTGAACCTGTTCCTCAACGGTGCGAAGCACGACGAAGAGGCGGTGATCGCGGCGGCCAAGCACGCCGACGCGCACTGAGCCGAAGCCAGAACGTGCTCTGACTAGATCATCGCCAACGGCGTCTTGCGCTTCGGCACCGGATAGATCCGGTCCAGCGCCGCCAGGGTCGTCGCATCGAGCTGCAGCTCGGCGGCGGCCCTGTTTTCTTTCAGGTGCGCGCTGCGCACCGCCTTCGGAATCGCCGCCACGCCCGGGCGCGCGATGACCGCGGCCAGCGCCAGTTGCGCGGCGCTCACGCCGAGCTCGGCCGCCAGCCGGCCCAGCGCCTCGTCGCCCGCCAGCGCACCCTGGTCGATCGGGCTGTAGGCCATCAGCGGCACGCCGCGTTCGCGCTGCCAAGGCAGCAGGTCGAACTCGGGGCCGCGCTCGCCGAGCGACAGGTACACCTGGTTGGCCGCACAGGCCGGGCCGGTGCCCACGACCTGCGCCAGCTCCTGCATGTCGTCGGTGTCGAAGTTGCTCACGCCCCAATGGGCGATGCGACCGGCCGCGACCAGTTCGTGCATCGCCTCGACCGTGTGCGCCAGCGGGTGGTTGCCGCGCCAGTGCAGCAGGTACAGGTCGATGCGCTCCAGCCCGAGCCGCGCCAGGCTGCGCTCGCAAGCCTGGCCCGTGCCGCGGCGGCTGGCGTTGTGCGGGTAGACCTTGCTGACGATGAAGAGCGCGTCGCGTTGCACGTCGCCCGCGCGCAGCGCCTCGGCCACGGCCTGGCCGACCACGGTCTCGGCGCCGCCTTCGCCGTACATCTCGGCCGTGTCGATCAGGCGGTAGCCCAGGCCGATGGCCTCGCGCACCGCGGCCACCTCGGCCGCGCGGTGGGTGGCGTCTTCGCCCATGCGCCAGGTGCCGAGACCGAGAACCGGCATCTCGCCGCCGGTGGGGAGTGGAAGTGTTCGCATGGGCACGATGGTACGCAGGCCCTTTCGGCGGGTGCCCGGGTGCGGGTTTTCCGCCCCGTCGCCTTCTAATTTTTCGAAGCTCAAGTCAGTTCGATGACCATCAATTGCTTATCTTCCGCCGTGTTCTGGCGTTTTGGCCTTCGCTTTTTGTCAATGCCTGGTGGGTGCCAACCCCCATCGCGCGCGCCCCACCCGCTCCTAGAATTTTTTGACGGCCCGGTGTCACAAGCGTCGGCGCTCTTATCGAAACGGTTCAGGAACAGGTTGAGTCAATGCAGCAGAAGCAAAAGCACAGGATTGCCGTCATTCCCGGAGACGGCATCGGCGTCGAAGTCATGCCCGAGGGCCTTCGGGTGCTCGACGCGGTCAGTCGGCGCTTCGGCATCGATTTCGCGTACGACCATTTCGACTGGGGCTCCGACCACTACGTGCGCACCGGCCTGATGATGCCGGCCGACTGGGCCGACAAGATCCAGGGCCACGACGCCATCTACTTCGGCGCCGTGGGCGACCCCGCCAAGGTGCCCGACCACATCGCCGTGTGGGGCCTGCTCATCAAGATCCGCCGCGACTTCGACCAGTACGTCAACCTGCGCCCCGTGCGCCTGATGCCCGGCGTACCCGGCCCGCTGGCGCACCGCAAGCCCGGCGACATCGACTTCCTCGTCGTGCGCGAGAACACCGAAGGCGAATACACCTCGGTGGGCGGGCGCCTGTTCGAAGGCACGCCGCGCGAGATGGCGATCCAGGAAGCCGTGTTCACCCGCGTGGGTGTCGACCGCATCATCGACTACGCGTTCCAGCTCGCCAACCGCCGCAAGCGCAAGAACCTGGTGGCCGCCACCAAGTCGAACGGCATCTCGATCACCATGCCCTACTGGGACGAGCGCCTGGCCGAGATCGCCACGCGCTACCCCGACGTGGCCACCAGCAAGTACCACATCGACATCCTGTGCGCGCACTTCGTGCAGCACCCCGACTGGTTCGACGTGGTCGTGGCCTCCAACCTGTTCGGCGACATCCTCTCCGACCTGGGCCCCGCCTGCACCGGCACCATCGGCATCGCGCCCTCGGCCAACCTGAACCCCGAACGCAAGTTCCCCTCGCTGTTCGAACCCGTGCACGGTTCGGCGCCCGACATCGCAGGCAAGGGCATCGCCAACCCCATCGGCCAGATCTGGTCGGCCGCACTCATGCTCGACCACCTGGGCGACAACGACCCCGTGTACGCACAGGCCTCGGCGGCCGTGCTCTCGGCGATCGAGACCGTGCTCAGCGAAGGCCCGCGCACGCGCGACATGGGCGGCACCGCCAACACGGTGGACGTGGGCCGCGCGATTGCCGAGTGCATCGCTTCGGCATGACACCTCCCGACCCTCTTTTTCGCAGGAAGCGAAACGCGCTGCGCACACCCGCAGCCTGCCCCCGTGCTCAGGGCACTGGGTGCTTCCCGCAGCGAAATCAAGGAGGAGGCCGAAGGCCGGGGGACATTCGCGGAGGGAAGTACCCGGTGGCCTGGGCACACGCCCTGAACAGCGACAAACAACGGAGCCACTGAACCATGGGCCTGTTCCTGCTCAAGCGCACCTTGACGCTCATCGGCACGCTGATCGGCGCGTCCGTCATCGTGTTCCTGGTGCTCGAAATTCTCCCCGGCAACGCCGCGCAGATGCTCATGGGCCCCGACGCCTCGCCCGATGCCGTCGCCGCCCTGGCCACCAAGCTCGGCCTGGACCAGCCCGCGTGGACGCGCTACTGGCACTGGATCGGCGGCCTGCTCACCGGCAACCTCGGCGACAGCTACGCCTACAGCTCGCCCGTCATCGACCTCATCCTGGAGCGCCTGGCGCTCACCGTGCCGCTGGCCGTGATGGCCATGGCCCTGACTGTCGTCATCGCCCTGCTCGTGGGCGTGACGGCTGCGGCGCGCCACAACAAGCTCGGCGACGTCGGCCTCATGGGCATGGCCCAGGTCGGCATCGCCATTCCCAACTTCTGGTTCGCGATCCTGCTGATCCTCGTGTTCTCGGTGCAGCTGCAGTGGTTCTCCGCCGGCGGCTTCGAGGGCTGGGGCGAAGGCATCTTCGCGGGGCTCAAGTCCCTGCTTCTGCCCGCGCTGTCGCTCGCAGTGGTGCAGGCCGCGATCCTCGCGCGCATCACGCGCTCCGCAGTGCTCGAGGTGATGCGCGAAGACTTCGTGCGCACCGCGCGCGCCAAGGGCGTGTCGCAGCGCATGGTGCTGTGGACCCACGTGCTGCGCAACGCGATGATCCCCGTCATCACCGTCATGGGCATGCAGTTCTCCGAACTGCTGGCCGGCACCATCGTGGTGGAGAACGTGTTCTACCTGCCCGGGCTGGGTCGCCTGATCTTCCAGGCCATCAGCAACCGCGACCTGATCGTGGTGCGCAACTGCGTGATGCTGCTCGCGGCCATGGTGGTCATCGTGAACTTCGTGGTCGACGTGCTCTATGCCGTGATCGATCCGCGCATCAAGGCGAGCGACATATGAGCGCCATCCTCTCCCCTTCCGTGCCCGCATCCGCTGCGCCCCTCGCGCCCGGCTTCTGGCGCCGCGCGGTCAAGCACCGCAGCTTCGTCATCGGCGGCGTGTTCGCGCTGCTGCTGTTGCTGGCGGCACTGATCTCCTTCGTCTGGACGCCGTGGTCGCCCTACGCGATGGACATGGCCAACAAGATGCAGGGTCCTTCGGCCACGCACTGGCTCGGCACCGACGCCTTCGGGCGCGATGTGGCCTCGCTGCTGCTCGTGGGCGCACGCGCGTCCATCCTCGTGGGCGTGATCGCCGTGGGCATCGGCCTCGTGGTCGGCACCGCGCTGGGCCTGCTCGCTGCCGCGAGACGCGGCTGGGTCGAAGAAGCGGTGATGCGCCTGTCGGACTTCACGCTGGCCTTCCCCGCGATCCTGTCGGCCATCATGATGACCGCCGTGTTCGGCGCCGGCATCGTCAACGCGATCATCGCCATCGGCATCTACAACATCCCGACGTTTGCGCGCATCACGCGCGCCTCGGCCAACGCGATCTGGTCGCGCGAGTACGTGGCTGCTGCACGCGCCTGCGGCAAGGGCAGCTTCGCGATCACGATGCAACACGTGCTGCCGAACATCTCGGCCGTGCTGATCGTGCAGATCACGATCCGCTTCGCCATCGCCATCCTGGCCGAAGCTGCGCTGTCGTACCTCGGCCTCGGCACGCAACCGCCGCAGCCCTCCTGGGGCCGCATGCTCAGCGAAGCCCAGACCCTCATGTTCCAGCAGCCCCTGCTGGCCGTCTTCCCGGGCATGGCCATCGCCTTCGCGGTGCTCGGCCTGAACCTGCTGGGCGACGGTCTGCGCGACCTGCTCGATCCGCGCCTGGCCCGCGCAAGGTAGACCGCCATGCCCCTCCTCGAAGTCAACGACCTCCACATCGGCCTGCAGACACAGCGCGGCCCGGCCGAAGCCGTGCGCGGTATTTCCTTCTCGCTGGAGCGCGGCGAAACGCTGGGCATCGTCGGCGAATCGGGCTGCGGCAAGTCGATCACCGTCATGTCGCTCATGGGCCTGCTGCCGTCCACTGCCAAGGTCACGGGCAGCATCAAGCTCGACGGCCAGGAACTCGTCGGCCTGCCCGAAAAGCAGCTGTGCCAGCTGCGCGGCAACCGCATCGGCATGATCTTCCAGGAGCCGATGACGGCCCTGAACCCTGTGCACACCATCGCGCGCCAGGTCGGCGAGCCGCTGATGCTGCACCGCGGCCTCACCAAGGCGCAGGCGCGCAAGGAAGCCCTCGACCTGCTCGACCGCGTCGGCATTCCCGACGCCGCCTCGCGCCTCGACGCCTACCCGCACCAGTTCTCGGGCGGCCAGCGCCAGCGCATCGGCATCGCGATGGCCCTGGCATGTGGCCCCGACCTGCTGATTGCCGACGAGCCCACCACCGCGCTCGACGTGACGATCCAGAAGCAGGTGCTCGACCTGATCCAGGGTCTGGTCGCCGAAATGGGCATGGCGCTGATCCTCATCTCGCACGACCTCGGCGTGATCGCCAGCAGCGTGCAGCGCATGCTCGTGATGTACGGCGGCAGCGCGGTGGAAAGCGGCCCGACCGAGACGGTCTTTGCCGACCGCGCCCACCCCTACACGCGCGGCCTGTTCGCGGCGCGCCCCGCGCTCGGCACCGTGCGCGCGGGCCGGCTGCCCACCATCCGCGGCAGCGTGCCCGAGCTGGTCGATATTCCGCGCGGCTGCGGCTTCGCGGGCCGCTGCGACTTCACGACCGACGCCTGCCACACCACGAAACCGCCGGTGGCCCGCCAACCCAACGGCCACTCAGTGAGCTGCCTGCACCTCGACGCCGTCGCCGCGCACGCCACGCTGGCCGCCGCATGAGCACCCCGATGACTTCGACGTCTTCTGCCTCCCCCCCGCTGCTGCAGGTGACCGACCTCGTGCGGCACTACGCATTGCCGCGCGAAAAGCTCTTCGGCCCGCCGCCCACCGTGAAGGCGCTCAACGGCGTGAGCTTCGAGGTGCAGGCCGGCAAGAGCGTGGGCATCGTCGGCGAATCGGGCTCCGGCAAATCGACCATCGCGCGCCTCGTGATGGCGCTGGACACGCCCACCTCGGGCAGCGTCGCCCTTGAAGGCCGCAACCTGCACGCGCTCTCGAAGGCCGAGCTGCGTACCGCGCGGCGCGACTTCCAGATGGTGTTCCAGGACCCGTACGGCTCGCTCGACCCGCGCCAGACCGTGGCGCGCATCGTCGCCGAGCCGCTCGAAGCCCTGGCCGAAACGCGCCGCGCCGAGCAGCGCGAGCGCACCGCCGAAGCGCTCGCCGCCGTCGGCCTGCGCACCACCGACCTCGACAAGTACCCGCACGAGTTCTCCGGCGGCCAACGCCAGCGCATCGCCATCGCGCGCGCACTCATCACGCGGCCCAAGCTCATCGTCGCCGACGAGCCCGTGAGCGCGCTCGACGTATCCGTGCAGGCCCAGGTGCTCAACCTCATGCAGGACCTGCAGCAGCAGTTCGGCATCAGCTATCTGCTCATCAGCCACGACCTCGCCGTGGTCAACCACCTGTGCGACGAGGTGTGCGTGGTGTTCAAGGGCCAGATCGTGGAACGCGGCCAACCCGCCGAACTTTTTGCCCACGCGCAACACCCATACACACGCACCTTGCTGTCGGCCGTGCTGCACACGCCATCGCGGTAGGCCCGAACGGGTCGAACCGGCAGCCTCTTTTTTCTTCCAGGAGAACCCCCGAATGTTGAAGCGACGCACCCTCATGGGCACCGCCATCGCCGCCGCGATCCCCGGCGCCTTCCCGCTGTTCGCGCAAGCCCAGACCGGCAAGAACATGCTGACCATCGGCATGCCGCTGGAACCGCCGGGCCTGGACCCGACGACCGCCGCCGCCTCGGCCATTGCCGAGATCGCGCACTACAACATCTTCGAGACGCTGACCAAGATCAACGCCGACGGCAGCGTGACGCCGCTCCTGGCCGAGAGCTGGACCGTGTCGCCCGACCTGAAGACCCACACCTTCAAGCTGCGCAAGGGCGTGAAGTTCGAGAACGGCGAGGCCTTCGACGCCGCCGCCGTCAAGTTCAGCTTCGAGCGCGCGGCCGGCGAGAAGAGCACCAACAAGGACAAGCGCTTCTTCAGCGAGATCAGCCTGAAGACGCCCGACGCCGACACGGTGGTCATCACCACCGCGCAGCCCAACCCCGACCTGCTCTTCATGCTCGGCCAGGCCACCGCCTGCATCGTCGAGCCCAAGAGCGCCGACACCAACGCCACCAAGCCCGTGGGCACCGGCCCCTACAAGCTCGACAGCTGGCAGCGCGGCTCGGCCTGTTCGCTGGTGAAGTCGCCGACGTACCGCAACCCGGCGCTGGCCAAGGTCAACAAGTTCGTCTTCAAGTTCATGTCCGACTCGGCGGCGCAGACCGCGGCGCTGATGGCCGGCGACATCGACATCTTCCCGCGCGCCGGCACGCGCAGCGTGGGCCAGTTCCGCGCCAACCCGCGCTTCCGCGTGCTCGAAGTGGGCACGCGCAGCAAGGTGATCCTGGCGATCAACAACAAGCGCAAGCCGCTGGACGACGTGCGCGTGCGCCGCGCCATCCTGGCCGCGGTGGACCGCAACGTGGTGATCCAGGGCGCGGCCGACGGCTTCGGCAAGGCCATCGGCAGCCACTACCCGATCGGCGCGCCGGGCTATGTCGACACCACCGGCATCAACCCCTTCGACATCGCCAAGGCGAAGAAGCTGCTGGCCGACGCGGGCGTGAAGACGCCGCTCGAACTGCGCATGACGCTGCCGCCGCCTTCGTACGCGCGCCAGGGCGGCGAGGTGATCGCGGCCCAGCTCGCGGCCATCGGCATCAATGTGAAGATCCAGAACGTCGAATGGGCCCAGTGGCTCAGCGGCACCTTCGGCGGCGGGCACGACTTCGACCTGAGCATCGTCGCGCACGTGGAGCCCTTCGACCTCGTGAAGTACACCGAGCCCGATTACTACTGGGGCTACGACTCGAAGAAGTTCCGCGACCTGTACGCCTCGGTCCAGAGCGAGCCCGACGAGAAGAAACGCAACGCGCTGCTCGGCGAGGCGCAGAAGATGCTCGCCAACGATGCCGTCAACGGCTTCCTGTTCCAGGCCGTGTTCCCCACGGTCGCGCGCAAGGAAGTGAAGGGCCTGTGGCCGAACATGCCGATCGTCGCGAACGACCTGGCTGCCATTTCGTGGGGTTGATGCGGCCATGACGAAACCTCTTTACGCCCTGGGCGTGCAGGCACTGCACGCCGCCTACGCCGCCAGGGAACTCTCGCCGGTCGAGGTGACGCGCGCGGTCAACGAACGCATCGCGGCCTGCGAGCCGCAGCTGCGCGCCACCTGGCTGTTCCGCCCCGAAGCCGCGCTCGAGCAGGCGCGCGCTTCCGAGGCGCGCTGGCGCGCCGGCACACCGCGCGGCACGCTCGACGGCGTGCCCGTGACCATCAAGGAAAACCTCGCGACCGAGGGCGACCCGATGCCGCTGGGCACCGCCGCCTACGAGCTCGTGCCGGTGAGCTACGACTCGCCACCCGCCGCGCGCCTGAAGGCCGACGGCACGGTGATGGTCGCCAAGACCACGATGCCCGACCTGGGCATGCTGTCGTCGGGCCTGTCGAGCTTTCATGACCTCTCGCGCAACCCGTGGGACACCTCGCGCACGCCGGGCGGCTCCAGCGCGGGCGCGGGCGCCGCCGCAGCTGCCGGCTACGGCCCGCTGCACGTGGGCACCGACATCGGCGGCTCGCTGCGCCTGCCGGCGAGCTGGAGCGGCATCTTCACGCTCAAGCCCAGCTTCGGCCGCATTCCGCTGAGCTCGCCCTACATGGGCCGCTGCGCCGGCCCGATGACGCGCACCGTGGCCGATGCGGCGCTGATGATGGCCTCGGTCGCGCAGCCCGACGACCGCGACTATTCGGAACTGCCGCCGCCCGTGATCGACTGGAACGCCTTCGAGGTCGATCCGTCGTTCCTCAAGGGCAAGCGCGTGGCGCTGCACATGGACGCGGGCTGCGGCCTGCCGCTCGATCCGCAGATCGCACAGGCCGTGCGCGATGCCGCCAAACGCATCGAAGCGGCCGGCGCGCACGTCGAGGAAATCCCGGCCTTCATGACGCCGCAGATGCTGCAGGGCATGGACCACTTCTGGCGCATGCGCTCGTGCCTCGACATGCAGGCGATGAGCGCAGAACAGCGCGCGAAGATCCTGCCGTACATCCGCGAATGGGCCGAGAGCGCGGCCGGCTTCTCGGGCGCGCACGTCTTCGACGGCTACAGCCAGTTCGTCGCCACGCGCGCGGCCACCGTCGCCGCCACCAAGGCCTACGACTTCGTGATCTCGCCGGTGTCGCCCAACATGCCCGCGCCCGCGGACCATGCTTCGCCCACCAACGACCCGATGCGGCCGCTGGAACACATCGGCTTCACGGTGCCCTACAACATGTCGGAGCAGCCGGCCGCGTCGGTCAACTGCGGCTACTCGACCGAAGGCCTGCCCATCGGCCTGCAAGTGGCGGGTCGCCGCTTCGACGACCTGGGCGTGCTGCAGTTCAGCCGCGCCTTCGAGCAGATTCGCGACGCCCAGAAGCCCTGGCCTGAACCCATCTGACCCGCCACACGGAGACACCTTCCATGACCGCCACCCACTACATCGACGGCCGCCGCGTGGCGTCCGAAGGCAACGCCACCATCGACGTGATCGACCCGAGCGACGGCCAGAAATTCGGCGAGATCGCGCGCGGCACCGCCACCGACATCGACGCCGCCGTGCGCGCCGCGCGCCAGGCCATGGGCGAGCATTTCGACGGCCCCTGGGGCGCCACCACCGCGCTGGAGCGCGGCCGGCTGCTCGCCAAGCTCGGCGCCGCCGTGATGCAGCACCACGAAGAGCTGGCCCAGCTCGAGGCGCGCGACACCGGCAAGGCGCTGCGCGTGGCGCGCAACGACGCGACCGCGCTGGCGCGCTACTTCGAGTACTACGCCGGCGCCTGCGACAAGCTGCACGGCGACACCCTGCCCTACGAGCGCGGCTACACCGTGCTCACCGTGCGCATTCCGCATGGCGTGACGGGCCACATCATTCCCTGGAACTACCCGATGCAGATCGCGGGCCGCAGCGTGGGCGCCTCGCTCGCCGCAGGCAACGCCTGCGTGGTGAAGCCGGCGGAAGACGCGAGCCTGTCGCTGCTGCGCCTGGCCGAGATCGCGACCGAAGTCGGCTTTCCGGCCGGCGCGCTCAACGTGGTCACGGGCTACGGCAAGGAAGCCGGCGCCGCGCTGTGCGCGCACCCGGGCATCGACCACATCTCGTTCACCGGCTCGACCATGACCGGGCGCAGCGTGGGCCTGGCCGCGGCCGAGCGCCACTGCCCGGTGACGCTGGAGCTGGGCGGCAAGTCGCCGCAGATCGTGTTCGCCGACGCCGACCTCGACGCGGCCGAGCCCGTGCTGCTCAACGCCATCATCCAGAACGCCGGCCAGACCTGCTCGGCGGGCAGCCGCGTGCTGGTCGAGCAATCGATCTATGAAGAAGTCGTGCAGCGCCTCGCGAAGCGCTTCACGGCCGTGCGCGCGGGCACGCCCGCCGAAGACCTGGACATGGGCCCGCTCATCAACGAGAAGCAGTTCCGCCAAGTGCGCGACATGGTCGCGACCGCCGAGGCCAGCGGCATGAAAGTGGCGGCGCGCGGCACCGTGTCGCCGCAGGCACCGTCCACCGGCTACTACCAGGAAGCCGTGCTGTTCCGCGACGTGCCGCATGACAGCGACCTGGCCCAACGCGAGGTCTTCGGTCCGGTGCTGGCCGTGATGCCCTTCGCCGACGAGGCCGAGGCGGTGCGCCTGGCCAACGGCACGGACTTCGGCCTGGTGGCCGGCGTGTGGACGCGCGACGGCGGGCGCCAGCTGCGCATGGCGCACAAGCTGCATTGCGGCCAGGTGTTCGTGAACAATTACGGGGCGGCGGGTGGTGTAGAACTGCCTTTCGGCGGCGTGAAATCGAGCGGTTTCGGCCGCGAGAAGGGCTTCGAGGCCCTGCTCGGCTTCACGACCCTCAAGACCATCGCCATCAAGCACGGATGAATTCATGACCACCACTGAACAGCAACCACAAACCTCGCGCAAAGTCGGCCTCGTCGGCGTCGGCCTGATGGGCCACGGCATCGCCAGCAACATCGTCAAGCACGGCCACCAGCTCACCGTGCTGGAGCACGCGGGCAACCAGCCGATCGACGACCTGCTGAAGGCCGGCGCCACCTCGGTGAAAGACGTGGCCACGCTGGCCGCGCAGGTCGATGTGCTGATCCTGTGCGTCACCGGCACGCCGCAGGTCGAGGCCGTGATGCTCGGCGACAACGGCGCGCTGACCACGCTGCGCCCCGGCACCGTGGTGATCGACTGCTCCACCGCCGTGCCCGCCTCCACCGCCAAGGTCGCGCAGGCCGTGCTCGCCAAGGGCGGCCGCTTCCTCGACACGCCGATGACCCGCACCGCCAAGGAGGCCGCCGAAGGCCGCCTGAACCTGCTGGTGGGCGGCGACGCCGACGTGCTGGCCTCGTGCCTGCCGCTGCTGCGCTGCTTTGCCGAGAACGTCACGCACGTCGGCGATGTGGGCGCGGGCCATGCGATGAAGCTGCTGCACAACTTCGTGTCACTGGGCACCGTGGCACTGCTGTGCGAAGCCGCGGCCTGCGCGCAGCGCGCCGGCGTGAAGCCCGAGGTGTTCGTGGACGTGCTCGCCAAGGGCGGCGGCAACGGCGTGGCGCTGGAACGCCTCAAGCCCAAGCTGCTGACGGGCAGCACCGATTCGCTGAAGTTCTCGATGGCGAATGCGAAGAAGGACCTGGGGTACTACAACGACATGGCGGAGCAATCGTCTTCGAGCCATGGCATCGCGCAGGCTGTGGATGCCTTGCTGGCGCACGGGGTCGAAGTGTTCGGGCCGGATCGCATGGTGCTCGATCTGGTCGAAGCGCTGCGCTGAAACTCTTCGGGGCGCGTGCGCAGGCCACCGGGTACTTCCCTCCGCGAATGTCCCCCGGGCTTCGCCCTCCTCCTTGATTTCGCTGCGGGAAGCACCCGGTGTCCTGCGCACGATGAGCGTGGCTGTGGTGCTGGCCGTTCAGGCGCTGCGGCGAAGTGCCAGCCCCAACCCGCCCGACCGCGTCAGTGTTATTGGATGGCGGTAGCCAGTTCTGCGCGCACGGCGGCGAACACGGCCGCAGGATCTGGGGCACGCGATATGGGGCGGCCGATGACCACGTGCGTCGCGCCAGCCCCGATGGCCTGCGAGGGCGTCGCAGCCCGCGCGTGGTCATTCTTTTCATCGCCTGGGAGCTGCGTGCCTGGCGTCACGATCAGGGCATCGGGCGGCAGGATCTCGCGAAGCAGCCTCACCTCCAATGGCGACGACACAACGCCATGGCAACCGGCCGCGGCGGCCAGACGGCCCAGCCGTGCGACCTGCTCTGGAACCGTCGAGGCAACGCCCACCTCTTTCAGATCCTGGTCACCCATGCTGGTGATGACGGTGAGCGCAAGCACCTTCAGTTGAGGGAACGGGCTCGCGGCCTCGACGGCCGAGCGAAGCACGGCGGAACCGCCTGAGGCGTGCACCGTCACCATCGACGCACCCAGGTGTCCGGCTGCGGTGACTGCGCCCGCCACCGAGCTGGGGATTTCCAGCAGCTTGAGGTCGAGGAAGACACTCTTTCCTGCCTCTGCGAGCTCGCGGACGACCGAAGGTCCTGCCGCTGTCAGAAGCTGCAGGCCGACCTTGTAGTGCGTGGTCGCTGCGCCCAGCTGCTTCACAAGGTCCGCCGCCAATGCGGCGGCTGGGAAGTCGAGCGAAACGATGATGCGGCTGTCCGTACTCATTGGCTTGTCCTCCATGCCGACGCCCCGCGCTCGGAGAGAACTCAGGCCTCCGAACGCTCCACGACCACCTCGCTGATCTGCACCATGGGTTGAATGTCCGTGTAGTTGGCGATGTCGCCCCGGATCTCCTCCTGGTGCTGGGCAGAGGCTGCCCGGTAAGCGTCGACGGAAGTGCAGACGAAGTCGCACTTGGCGATGTACGCAGGGTCGGTGCCCACACCACGCCCCGAGATGCCCTTGTCCACCATGTAGTACAGGCACGCAGCGCCGAGCAGTCGTTTCATCATGGGCATGTGCCTCTCGCGGTAGTACGCGTGGTCGAATCGCGCGCCTGCGGCGTAGGGGTACATGACACTGACCTTGATCATCGAGATTTCTCCTGGGGTTGCACGCTGGTTGACAGCCTCACGCGGGGAATCGTGCGCCCGACGCTTCCAGGGGCAGGCGCAGCCCGTTCGTGAGGTAGCTGACGGTGCGATAGAAGCCGGCCAGCATCAGCAGTTCGATGATGGCTTCTTCGCTGAAGTACGTTCGCAACGCGTCCCACAGGCCATCGTCGATGTCGGCGTGCGCGTGCAAGGAGTCGCACAGGCGCAGAAGCACCTGGTCCTCGGCCGACCAGCAGGCGTCGTTCGCCGAAGCCGTGACACTCGCCTGAACCTGCTCTGGCGTCAGGCCAGCGAGCCTCGAGAAGACCGTGACGTGGATGCCCCATTCGTATTCGGATTTGCACAATGCCGTGGTGCGGTGAATCACGATCTCGCGCTGCCGGATGCTCAAGTGGCCTTTGTCCAGCAACCCGCCGGCAAAGAACTTCTGAAACAGACGCGGGTCGCGTGCCAAGGTCGTGAACAGCCGCAAGGGGGGCTGTCCCTTCATCACCCTGTCGAGTGACCTGGAAATGTCTTCACCAAATGGTGGCGTTGCTGGCTCGATGCGTGCGGGCATGCAGACTCCTGATTCAAGGGCCACGCCATCGTAGGTCCGTTGCTGTATAAAGTAAAGCATGACGACACCTCGCATCGGCCACCCAGTTCGCGGCTCCACCACTGGCCGCCCCCTCATGGTCGCCCTGGACCTGCTGGGCCGGCGCACGGCGCTGCGCGTGCTCTGGGAACTTCGGGAGGGCTCGCTGACCTTCAGAGCCCTGCAGGACGCGTGCGAGACGAACACCCGATTGCTCAACACGCGGCTCACCGAACTGAGGGAGGTCGACCTGGTCGAACATGCCGAGGGTGGCTATCGACTGACGGACGAAGGACGGCGGCTTTCGAAGGCGCTGAAGCCGTTGTCAGCCTGGGCGGACCAGTGGGCGCGCGGAAAGCGATGAGAAGCGGAGCATCCGCGGCGAATGGCTCCGCCTATGATCAGAAACGTTTTTGTGGAGGAGCCCGTGACCGGCATGTTCGCGCTGCCCAGCCTGCCTCGCAGGTCGTGCGGGACACATCGCGTCAGTGCCTTGGAGAACCTATGAGAAAAATCTTTCCTCTCTGCACCCTCGTGTTGCTGTCCGCCCTCTCGGGTCAGGCCCTCGCAGGTGCCAACACGGCGCGACTGAACTGCACCGGAAGTCACGCGGGGCAGGCACTCACCTTGGTGGGTGATGTGCCCGCCTCCATCGTGGAGGTCGATCTGAAGCTCTCCTACGGCGGGCAAACTATGCGCCTGGTTTCGCCCCAGGCGGAAACCTCCGAGTCCACCGATTTCCGCCATGGCATCTTCAGGTTGGAGGCTGCGCTGTCCGGTTCGAACAAGCTCCAGCTTCAAGCCAAGCCCAAGAGCATCAAGTACAAAGGCAGCATGGGTGCCGGCAAACTCAACGCCAGCTTTGGCGCCATCCTCAAGAATGCGCCTGAGCCCTTTCAATCCGCGCTGAAAGGGGCCGAGCTCACTTGCATCTATGCATACGAAGTTTGAGCGTGGGCCCACAAATCGTTCAAGCAGGCAGACAGCCGCCGCGCGTTCAACCGCGAGCGCCTCGGCGAACCGCGATGCCTGCGATGGAATGGCATCCATCTGCGGCCACGACCCGAGGCTGAACCCTTGTTTCTTGCTCGCCCGATGAAGCGGCTGCGTCTCTTTGCCGCCCTGCTGTGGCTCGGCATCGCCCTCGGTCCAGCCCGCGCAGCGCCACCGACCTACCAGGCGCTGTACGCCAACCCGGAACGCGCGTTGCCGATGCAGCCGACCTGGCAACTGCAGCCGGTGGATGCACAGGCGCCACCGTGGGAAGACATCTTCACCTTCACCATCGGCATCGCCCCCAACCTGATCGAACGGGCGCGTTGGCTGAGCCTGAATCCGGGCAAGCACAGCGAGCGCGCCCCCGCGTTGTTCGACGGCCTCGACGGGCGCGTGCTTTTCCTTTCGCCGACCGCGCGCAGCTTCTGCGACGGACGCTGGCAGGTCGTGCGGCAGGAATACATCTCCCTCAATCCCGCACTGCAGCCGCTGCACCGGGTGTGGCTGGTGGAGCGAAAGCCCGGCGGCGGACTGCGCACCACCACGGCCAACGGGCGCATCGATGCGCAAGGCCAGTGGGCCGTTCCGCCCGTGAGTTGCGATGGCAAGGACACGATCTCCGCCGACTCCCCCGCCGCCCTCTCTTACCTGATGCCCGAAGGATCCAGGCCCGTGCCTTCCGAGCTGCAGGTGGACACGGTGTTCGCACAGCCCGGCTTGCGCGATGCACGGGGACAGTGGCGCCCCCCCGCCCCGCCGCGGGACATCACCACTGCACGGTGGATGGACTACAAGCGGCAGATGGTGACGCCTGGCTCCACCGGCTCGGGCCTGATCGACGCGCGCGGACGCATGGTGATTCCGTTCATCTTCGGCGAGCGGCCCGACGCCACAGCCCAGCGGCGCATCCAGCTGTGCACCGCCACCGGGCTGGATCTGCAGCGCAACGCCGGCACGCCGCAGGTGTGTCGCTGGCAACGACTGCACGGCAGCAGCAATGCCGGCGCCGCGCTGCGGCCGGTCAAGGACGCGGCCACCGGCCGATGGGGCTACCAGAACGCGCAGGGCCAATGGGCGATCGCGCCGCAGTTCGAATCGGCGCGCCGGTTCCGTCATGGCTACGCCGTCGTCTCGGGTGCGTTCCCCCAGGACTGGCGGCCGCCCGGGTGGCAGGACGAACGGCCGATCATCCGGCAGTTCCACCGCGTGGGCCGCCATTGGGTGGTCGACGCCCTGGTGCGCAACGCATCCACGGGCGGCGCGTGGGAATTACGCTATGGCCTGATGAACGATGCAGGGCAATGGCTTGCCGCCGTGCCGCAGCCCGCGCTGCACGTCACCGTGCTGGTTCCGCCCGGTGGCCGCAGCGGCCACTATGCCGAGATGCTGGCCAGCCACTTGCCCACCCTGCTGGGACGCAGCGTGCAGGTCGATCACGTGCCGACAGCCACCGAGGCCGACTATCGCCGGCTGATGACGGAGGGCGGCAACGAGAAGGTCCTGCTCGCGGCGTTGCGGCTGCCGCGCGGAGGCATCGAGGGCGTGCACCAGGCCGCTCCGATCGATGCGCTGATGCATTCCCTTCGCCCCGTCACGCTGCTGGCATCGGAGCCTCTGGTGCTGGCCATCGACAGCACGAAGGCCGACACGCTGGGCATCCGCAGCACGGACGACCTGCTGGCCTACGCACGGGCCCATCCGGGCAGCCTGCGCATCGGCACGGGCGACGACGGCTGGACGGGCCACCTCGCCTTCGGCCAGTTCCGCGCAGCGAGCGGCGTCGACGTGCAGCGTGTGGTCTTCAAGGGCATGTACCCCGACTCGGACGTCATTACCAAGGAGCATGCGGTGGACCTGCTGTTCGCGCCCGTGAACGGCGTGGCGGTCGCCGTGCGGCGCGGCCAGTTGCGCGTGCTGGGCACCACCGCCGACCCGGCGCACCCGCAAAGCTTCGAAGGTGTGCCATGGCCGACGCTGGCGTCGAGCGCGCCCCTGGCCGGCTACACGACCTACGACCACTTCAGCCTCTGGGCGCCCGCGAATTCGGAGGCCGAATCCAATCGCACCCTGCAGGAAGCCGTGGCCCAGGTGCTTGCCACGCCCGAGGTGCGCAAGCAGCTGCAAGACCTTCGCGTGGTCGGCGGCGGCGGTTCGCCGGAGCGCCTGCTGGCGCTGGAAGACGAAGAGCGCGAACGCTGGATGCGTGCGCTTTCATCACCGGCGCGTTGAGGGCGTTGAGGACACTGTCTCGCACCATCACTCGAACCGTATCTCGGCCACGGTCGGCGCATTCGGCTCCCTGGTCCTGGCATTCGCAATGGCACCGTCTTTTTCGTTCCTGAACCAGTAGCGGCACCCGGTTCGGGAAATCATCGTCACGCACATCGAGCCGTCGGCGTTGAGAACCCATTTGCCCGACGCCTTGCCGGGCCCGCTCTGGTTGACGAAGTCGACGCGGCCATCCGTATAGAACTGCCAGCGCGAGACCATGCCGGTCGACAGATTGCTCGAGACGATGGGTTTGCCGATCAAGGTGCTCTCGACCTCGGCTTTGCTCAGGAACACGCGGCCATGGATGGGTGCGGGCTCCTCGGAGATGGCCGGCACGACGGCGATGCACAGCAGCGCGCGGATGGCGTAACGGGTGAACATGACATGCCTCTCTGACGTCGCGCAGTCGGCACGCGTTCAGCCGAGCGCGTGCGTCCAAGCGCCTGGTTGGCCTGTCGGTAACGCCCGATGGCGTTACATGGCATTAACTAAAAAGCGCTACTTTTCTGTGCGCCAGATCCAGCCGGCGTACGCGAACGAGGCCTGCTTCTTCCTGCGCGCCACGGCCACGCCGGGAGGCGGTGGCCCGAGGTCGAGACGAGGAAGGCGGCGTTCTTTTTCTGCGACAACACGGCTTGTGCTCCGATGGCCCCTCGGCAAGGTGGCCGAAGGGCGTTGTGGGTGGCCTACGCAAACTCCGTGGCAACGGCGCCGGCGACGGCGGAAGAGCACTGTGAAGGCAGCTGTGCAATGGCTTGTATGGCACTGTGTCGTGCGTACGGTGCCTGTAAACGGCCTGTCGATTTTGCGGGCCCGTTTCGCCTGCCGGCTGTCGCGGATCACAGGCGCTGCTTGCGTTCGAAGCGCGCCGGCCCCTGCACCGTCCAGCCACCGCCGGCCGGATCGAGGTCGCGAAAGCATTGCGTGAGCCCGTTGTCCAGATCGAGGGTGACGCCGATCCGCCAATGCCCGGTGGCGCCGCGCTCCACCTGCAGCACGGCGAAGCCGTTGCCGGTGCCCACGGCCGCCGTGACCATGGTGGCGCCGAAGGCACCCGGCACGGTGCCGAGTTCGACCTGGCCGTCGAGCCAGAACGCGTCGGGCCGCGCATTGACGAAGGTCCAGGGTGCATACAGGCCCGAAGACACGACCGAGATCACCTCCACCGGCCCACCCGCCGCCTGCAGCCAGAGGCTCGACACGCTGGACATGTGGCGGTCGCCCGACAGCACCACCACGTGGCGCGCGGTGGTGTCGCGCAGCAGTTCGAGCAGCGCGCGCTGCGAGGCCGGGTAGCCGCTCCAGTCGTCCATCCCCAGGCGTTGCGCCGGGTCGCCGAAGACCGCCGCGCGCGGCATCGGGAACAGCGCCACCGGCGACACGATGAACTTGGGCAGCTCGGCGGGCGCAGCCTCGAGCCACTTCTTCAGGTCGCCCATGTCGGCCCCGGCACGGATCGCCGCCTGGTCCAGCGGCGTGGCTTGCGCGTCGGTGCGCAGCGCCCGCCGCTGCCGCGTGCTGCGCGTGTCGAGCATGTAGAACGGAAAGCCGGCCGGCGCCATGCGGTAGTCGAAGGGACGCGGGTCGCGCTGCGGGCCGATGCCCCGCACCAGCTTGTGCTGCTGCGCGACGTAGCCGTCGAGCGCGGCGCGCACGGCCGGCGTTCCATAGGGGTCGGGGCCCGGCTCCCAGTCGTCCATCACCTCGTGGTCGTCGAGCAGCGGACAGGTCGGCAGCGAGGCCATCACCTGCCGCAGCGCCTCCAGCCTGAAGGTGAGCGCATAGGCCTGGCCGACGTCGTCGCCGCCCGCCGGCACGAAGAGCCCGGCGGTCTGGTCGACATACACCTGGTCGCCTGCCAGCACCAGCAGTTGCGGCTTGTGCGGCGGCGCGAGCACCTCGAGCCGCTGCGCGAGCCGCCGGTACGACGCCTGCGCGGGCACCCGGTCGACCAGGCCCGGCACGTACTGGCAACTGGCGAGCACGAAGCACAGCGAGGCCTGTGCGGGCTCGCCCTCGCGCTGCACGGCGCCGGTCCATGCGGGGTCGAGGCGCACCACGGCGCGCTCGCGCTGCGCGTTGGTGGCGGCGTCCAGTGTCTTCATCACCTGGTTGCGGATGGGCTCGATGGGCTCGTCCTGCGGCTGCGCGAACAGCCCGGCCGACAGCCTCCGGCCCAGCACCTCGAGGGGGCCGCGCGCCATGGGCAGGTCGTCGTGCGCCGTCAGCACCGCGAAGCCCTGGTAGTCGGCGAGCCGGTCGTCGAACAGGTCGATCTCCACCGCCTCCTGCAGGAGCTTTTCGCGCGTGGTCTCCAGGCCCACCATCCATGCGAAGTCGAAGCACCAGCGCCCGTCGCGGCGCCACGCGGGCACGAAAACCACGGCGCGCGCCGACACATGCGCGGGCGGCGGACGCAGCGCCAGCCGGCAATGCAGCCGGCCCGCGTTGTCCGCCGACCGGCTCGCAAGGCCGAGCCACGGGCCGGTCCACGGCAGGCTGGCCCGCCAGTCGGGCGGCACCGGGTTGCCGCGGCCGGGCTTGTGGTCGAAGGCCTCGAGAAACCGCACGATGTGCGGGAACACGTCGGTGCAGGCCTTCTCGCCGATCAGCGTGTCCTGGTGGCCGTAGTCGCCGAGCACCAGCAGCTGGTGCGGGGTACCTTCGCCGAGGAACAGGTCGCTCCCGGAAGGCTTCGAAGCGTCCGACGGCTCCGGCAGCTGCGGAGGCTCCCGCGGCAGGCCTTCGTCTTTGCCGAACACGCGCTTGAGCAGCCAGAAGCTGTCGTACGAGCCGCGCCAGTCGAACACCGCGTTGCGCTGCCCGTGCAGCATGAACACCGGAAAGCCGAAGCGCTGGCCGACCTGCTCGAAGCCCACCGCATGGCCCTGCCCGCCGGCATCGGTCAGCACCTCTTCGCGGGCGTAGTTGCCGACCTGGGCGAGGCCGCGCACCTTCACGAAGCCGTAGATCGAATCGAGCGCATCGAGCGTGTCCTTGCCGATGTTGTGCAGCCGCATGGTCTGGCCGAAGATGGCGTCGGCCCGGTGCCGCACGGCCGCGAAGCCCGGCGCCTCGCGCAGACGCTCGGCCTCCCCGTCGTCGTCGGGGTAGGGAAAGGTCGCCAGCAGGCCGTCGACAAGCAGGCGCTTCATGCGCGTGAGCGTGGGTCGCGTGTCGAACTCGTCGATGCCGATGAACTGCTGCAGGTAGCCCGCCACATAGCCCCGGAAGCGGTTGAAGGCCGTGGCACGCAGCAGCGGCCCCACCTGCGACAGCACCACCGCGCCGATGGACGCATGCAGCCCCGGCAGGCACAGCACCGCCACGCTGAACATGGCGGCGCCGATGCAATGCGCCACCACGTCGACCTGGATGGGCGCCGCTTCGTCGGGCGTCGCATGCGCCGCCTGCACGGTGCGCAAGGCGTCGGGAATGTCGGTCTCGGCCACCTCGTCGAACGACCAGTAGCGCCGCGGCCGGTTCGGGAAGCCGATGCTGGTGCGCAGGTCGAGCACCCAGACCTCGCGCCCGGCCGCGAGCAGGCTGTGCACCAGGTTGCCGGGAATGCTCTTGTGCGCGAAGGTGGAACCGCTCGCGCCATAGCCGTGGATCAGCATCACGGGCCGCGTGCCCGCGCGGCGCACCGGCGGGTGGTAACGCGACAACAGCCGCGGCGGCGCGCTGCCCGGGCCCGCCGCGGTGACGAGCTCGACCGGCTCGGGCCGCACGCCGTACACCTCGCCCGGCAGGCGCTCCCAGTCGTGCTGCGGCGAGTCGGGCGGCGGCACGAAGTGCAACAGGTGAACCTGCAGCACGATGCGCAGCACCCACAGCGCCAGTTCGGCCAGGTCCGCCAGCTGGTTGGGCATGTCCTGCTGGTGCTCGACGCGCAGCAGGGGTTGCAGCGTCTCGACGAAGTAGGAAGGGTCCAGCACCAGCCGGCCCAGCGACTTCGGCGCATCGGGGCCGAGCTGCTGCAGCTCGCCCTCGCTCAGCTGCCGCCACGGGTTGCCGCCTTCGACGAACGCGATGCGCTTGGTGAGCCGCAGCCGATCGCCCTCCTTCAGCGGCGCGCCGTGCGCGATGCGCGCCACCGTCCAGTCGTACTCGATGAGGCGCACCTGCCCCAGGTGCGAGCACAGCGCCAGCAGATCAGCCATGGCGGGGCCCTCGAAGACGGCATCGTCCTCATCGATCGCGGCGCCGGCCGATGCGGCGCGCGCGTCCAGCAGGCTTTGCACCAGCGCCAGCAGCTTCTTGCGTGCCAACCCGTGGCTGCGCAGGATGCGTTCGATGCTGTCGCTCTTCTCGCGCACCAGCATCGATGCGGTGCCGGTGCAATGCGCGACGGGCGCGTCGTCGCCCTTGCCGAAGCGCAGGACGACCACCGGCTGGGACAGCACGCGCGGCGTCGCGCGCAGGCTCGGCACGTCGAACGGCTCGAATTCGACTTCGGCGCTCAGCGCGAAGGCCTGGCCGTCGATGTGCACGCGGCCCGTCATGCGCTCGCGCAGCGAGACGCGCGTGGGCGCGGGCGCGCGGGGACGGGTCAGGTCGCGGCGCAACGGGCGCTGCGACGGCGGCGGCTGTGGCGAACCGGCCAGCGCCAGGCCCCAGTCCTCGGCCAGCACAGGCACCGCGCGCTCGGCCAGCGCGGCGATGGTGAGCGAGGGGTTGATGCCGAGCGACACCGGCACGATCGAGCCGTCGAGCACCGCCAGACCCGGCAGCAGCGACGGCGCAGCTGAAGCACCCGCAGCGCCGTCGTAGACGCGGCCCCAGCTGTCGACCACGCCGCGCTCGCACCGATCGGCCATGCGGCAACCGCCCAGCGGGTGCACGGTGAGCACCGAGCCCACGCCCTCCAGCTGGCCGACCAGGTCGGCGAGGCTGCCGAACGGCGGTATCGGTTTCCACAGCGGGTTGGGCAGCACGCGCCCGCCGAGTCCGCCCGCGCCATCGTGGGCCGCATGCAGGGCGCGCATCTGCGCCTCGAACACGGGCAGTGCGGCCACCTTCGGCCACGCCACACGCACCTGCGCGTCGGCCAGCACGGCGCCCTCGCCGCCATGACCGACGAAGCCGATCTGGCCGGCCGCCCCGTCGTCGCCCATCATTCCGTAGACCGGCGTGCGGCGCAGCATGTCGTCGTCCACGGCCAGTGGATCGCGCCCTTCGTCTGGCGCGTGCAGGTCGAGGTCCATGTGCGCGAGCGCCTGCAGCGCGTCGGTGGTGGTCACCACCTCGGCCAGCAGGCGGCGCAGCGGCGCGGGAATGGCGAACTCCTCGATCACCAGCGGGCGCTCGCCCGGCTTCGCGCAGGTGCGCAGCAGCCCGGTGATGGTCGGCCCGATGCCGCGCTGTGCCGGCGCCTCGCCTTCGGGCGCACAGGACAGCGCTTCGTCGTTCTGCGCGGCCGCCACCGCGATCATGTCGCCGTTGGCCGAGAAGCCGCGGCCCACGGCCTGCGATATGGGCAGGCCCGGGCCCCTGGAGCGCAGCAGCAGCTCGGTGGAGCCCAGCGTGCCGGCGGCCACCACCACCCGCCGCGCGCGCACCACGTAGGGCCGGGCGTTGTCGGTGCGCGCCTTGCGCCGGTCGGTGAAGAAGAACTCGACGGCATAGCCGCCGCCTCCCGGCAGGGCCGCGATGCGGTGCGCGGTGCCGCCGGTGAACAGGCGCGCGCCCCGTGCATGGGCCAGCGCGAGGTAGTTGGTGTCCAACGATTTCTTGGCGCGGTGGTTGCAGCCGCTCACGCAGTCGCCGCAGCGCAGGCAGCGGTGCATCGCCACCTGGGCCGGCGTGCGCGTGCCGTCGGCGAAGGCGATGGCGACATGGGCCTTGCCGCCCGCCGCATGCAGCCGCGCGCCGGCATTCAGCAAGGAGTCGAGCTTCGACACGCTCTCGGGGATCTGCTCCAGGCCCAGCATGGCCTCGGCCTTGCCATAGCCTTGCGCCAGCGCGGCAAGGTCGAGGCCCCCGGGCCAGGCGCCGCCCTCGAAGGCATCGGGCGTGGCGCGCTCCATCACCGCCGCATTGATGAGCGACCCACCGCCCAGCCCGTTGCCGAGCAGCGCGTTCACTTCGCCGCCCAGGCGCAGATCGAACAGCCCCGAGGCATTGCCGCGCGCAGGCTTGCCGTCCTGCATGCTGAAGCGCACATGCCCCGGCAGCTCGGCGAAGGTGGCCGGAAATTCGCCGGGCAGGTATTCGCTGCCGCGCTCCAGCACATAGACCTTGATCGGCACGGCGCCCGGTGCGATGCCGGGCGCCGCGTCCAGCGACAGCGCGCCCGCCAGCCGTGCCGCCGCCACCGCGCCGCCGTAGCCGCTGCCGATGACCAGCACATCGCAGTGCAGCGCGTCGGGCGGCGCCGCGTCGATCTCGCGCACCAGCACCTCGGCGCCCTGCGAGAGCAGGCGGTCTCCGGGGTCATCCTCATCGTCGCGGCCACCGTCGTTCATGTTCGGCTCCTCGCGGAATGGATCGCGGATTCAGGAATGCCCGATGGCCGCGGCCAGCGCGCGGCCGAGCGTCTGGTCGTCGACAGGTTTGCGCAGCAGCGGCAGCGCCTGCTGTCGCGCCGCCTCGACCACTGCCTGGTCAGTGTCGGCCGTGACCATGACGATGGGCAGCGCAGGCTGTGCGGAGCGCTGCGCGCGCAGGCGCCCGGCGGCATCGAAGCCCGAGACGCCGCCGCCGAGCCGGCAGTCGAGCACCACCGCATCGGGCTCGTCGACCTGCGCCAGCGCTTCGTCGAGCGCGGCGGCGGACAGCACGCGGCAGCCCATCGCGCCCAGCGCGTTGAGGTAGGCGCCGCGCACCATAGGGTCGTCCTCCAGCACCAGCACGCAGCGCCCGGCCAGGCTCCACGTCGCGCCGGCGCCCTCCCCCTCGCAGCCGTCGGCACCGACAGGCGCGGCGCGCGGCAGCCGCAGGCGAAAGCAGGCGCCCGCGCCGAGGCGGGACTCGAGCTCGACCGGCACGCCCAGCAGCTCGGCCATGCGCCGCACGATGCCCAGGCCCAGGCCATGTCCCGCGGCAGGCGTGGTGCCGGAGCCCGACGCCTGGAGTTGCACCAGGTCCTCGAACACGAGCCGGTGGTTCTCGGGTGCGATGCCGGGGCCGCTGTCCTGCACGGTCAGCTCGACCTCGGCGTCCGATGCGTCCTGCGTGCGGACCCGCACCTCGACCTGCCCGCCCGCGGGCGAGAACTTGATCGCGTTGTCCACGAGGTTGGCCAGCATGCGGCGCAGCAGGTCGGGGTCGGTGCGCACCGCCAGGCCGGGCGGACAGTCGGTGTGCAGCGCGACCCGGCGCGCCGCCGCCGCGGCGCCGAAGCTGGCCATCACGGCGGTCAGCAGCCGGTCGATCTGCACGCGCTGGGGCTGGGCCACCACCACGCCGGCGTCGAGTTTCGAGACGTCGAGCAGCGCGTCGAGCATGGCGCGCAGCTGCTCCAGGCTGCTGTCGACCACCTCGACGATCGCGCGCGCATCAGACGCCATCGCCACGTGGCGCAGCGCCCCCACGTTGAGCGCCATCGCCTGCAGGGGTTGGCGCAGGTCGTGGCTGGCGCCGGCCAGGAAGCGGCTCTTGTCGTTGTTGGCGCGCACCGCCTGGTCGCGCGCGATGGCCAGCTGCGCGCGCTCGAACTCCAGCGAGGTGGCCAGCGCCTGGTTCTCGGCGCGGATGCCGAACGACTCCTCGAAGGTCTGCAGGTTGCGCCGGGCAAAGCGCGTCTGCACGCCGAAGAACATCAGCACCAGCGCGGCCACGCCCCCGCCGAGCCAGCCGCCGGCCGCCAGCCACATGGCGGCCGTGGGCACGAAGAGCAGCCCTGCGTAGGCCAGGAAGGCGGGCATCACGGTCGCGCTGGTCGACACCGCGCCCGCGCCCCAGGACACCAGGATCATCGTGAGGACCGCGTCCAGCGTCGGGTCGAGCCGGGCCATGAACAGCGCCGCGGAGCCGTTGCAGGCGCCGATCAGCACGTTCCAGTGCACGGTGGCGCGCAGCCGCGCGGCGATGGGGCGGGCGCGGTCGGCGGCCATGCGCGCGAGCGCGGCGGCGCGCCACTCGCGGCTGGCGATCACTGCCGCGAACCAGCCGAGCACCCAGGGCGTCGGCACATCGCGCCAGACGATGGCCGCGACGACGACGGCGGTGAGCAGGATCTGCCAGCGCAACCCCACGGCCTGCTCGGCGACCACCTGCAGGCGCCGTTCGTCCAGATCGTCCAGCGCGGCCGGCATGCTCACGCAGCCTCGAGCGCCCATGCCGCCTGCGCGTCGAAGACGCGGCACATGGCATCGGTGCGGTTGCGCGCGCCCAGCGCCCGGTAGACCATCGACAGGTGCACCTTCACGGTGCCCTCGGCAATGAGCAGCTGGCGCGCGATCAGCTTGACCGGCATGCCCCGCATCGCCAGCGCCAGCACCTCGCGCTGGCGCGGCGACAGCTCGACGCGCAGGAAGCCGGCGAGGTCTTCGCGCGGCAGCTCGTCGGGGTCGCGCGCGCGGGTCACGTCGTCGGCCAGCACGAACTCGGCCGGCAGGTAGATCTTGTGGCGCAGCACCACGCGCAGGGCGGCCTCCATGTCCTCGAGCCGGTACGACTTGGGAATGAAGCCGGCCGCGCCGGCCTCGATGACCTCGCGCACGCGCTGCGGCGAGCTTTCCGCCGACTGCATGCACACGGGCGTGGCCTCGAAATGCGCCTTCACGGCCTTGAGCGCCGCCAACCCGGACAGCTGGGGCAGGTGGTAGTCGAGCAGCAGCAGGTCGATGCCGGTGGGGTCGCGCTGGCAGGCTTGCTCGGCGTCCCGCACGGCGTCGAAATGGAAGGGACGGCCGGGTTCGATCTCGGCGGCCATGCGCTCCAGCAGGAGGCGCGTGCCGTTCCAGACGATCTCGTGGTCATCGACCAGCAGAACCTTCATACAGGCCTCTCGTCTACGGTGACCCTCCCCGTCCTGAATGCAGATTAGCGCAAAGCCCCCCAAGAAGCGAGCGTGCGCACCTACACCAAAGGCCTAGTCGGACGGCCACGCCGGGGACTAGGCGCTGCGCGCAATGGTTGCGGCGGGCGCCGCGCGGAAAACTGGCTGCATCGATCGCCACTTCGCATCCGATGCACCGAGGTCCGCCATGAACACCCCCCAGTCTCTTGCCGCGCTGCGTGCCGCATGGGAACCCCTTGCGTGCCGCTTGTGCATCCTGGCGCTGCAGCATGCGGCGCTCGCCCGCTGGCTGTGCGCCGCGGCCATGCTCGCCGCCTCGCTGCTCGCTGGCTGCGCTGCATTGCCCAACGAGGTACCCCGTGTCGCGTCGCACGCGCGCACCGACCTCGGGGACAGCCCCCTGGCGCGCATCGCCGCCGCGTCGCTGCCGGCTGCGGACAGCGCGATGTCCGCGATGCCCGATGCATCCGGCGTACGCCTGCTGCCGGGCGGCGACCAGGCCCTCGACGCACGCATCGCACTCGCGCAGGCCGCACGGCACACCGTCGACGCGCAGTACTACGTGGTGGCCCCAGACAGCGCAGGGCGGCAGTTCCTGCGCGAGCTGCGCGACGCGGCGCAGCGCGGCGTGCGCGTGCGCCTGCTGGTCGACGACCTGTACGCGGGCGGAGACGACGAGATGCTGGCCGGGCTGGCTGCGCACGCCAACGTGGAGGTTCGCGTCTTCAACCCGCTGCCGGTGCGCAGCGGTGGCCTGCGCACGCGCGTGCTGCTGTCGCTGCACGAGATCGGCCGCGTGAACCGGCGCATGCACAACAAGCTCTTCATTGCCGACAACAGCTTCGCCATCACCGGCGGACGCAACATCGCCGACGAGTACTTCGGGCGCAGCAAGCCGGCGAACTTCATCGACATGGACGCACTGGTGGCCGGGCCGGCGGTGCGCGCGCTGTCGGCGAGCTTCGACGCCTTCTGGAACGGGCCGTTGTCGTACCCCTTCGAAGCCATCGCGGCCGAAAGCGCCCCGGCAGCGGCTCCTGCGCGCGAACGCTTCGCCGCGCTGGTGCGTGACCTCGCGCGCTTCATGCCGCCTGCCGACGAACCCGATGCGCTGGGACGCGGCCCGGTCGGTGCGCAGCTGGCGCAGGGGCGCGTCGCGCTGGTGCCTGCGCAGGTGCGCGTGGTTGCGGACGCGGCGGTGCCAGGCCGCTTCGCTGATGATGCCGGCGGCAACGTCGAAGAAGCCGCAGCGCCCCAAGGCCGCGAGGGCGCGGTCATGGCCGCGAACCTCGACCTGTTCCGGACCGCGCGCTCGGAGGTGCTCGTCGTCTCGCCCTACTTCGTGCCCATGCCCCGCATGATCGAGGCCCTGAGCCATGCGAGCCGCGAGGGCGCGCGCGTGTCGGTGATGACCAATTCGCTCGCCACCACCGACGAGCCGCTGGTGCACTATGGCTACGCGCGCTACCGCAGCGCCCTCTTGCAGATGGGCGCCATGCTGTATGAGCTGATGCCGGCCAGCGAAGCGCATCCCGCCTGGAGCGACACCGACAGCGGCCGCGGCTCGCTCGGGCGCCTGCACGCCAAGCTGGCGGTGGTCGACCGGCGCTGGTTCTACGTGGGGTCGATGAACATGGACCGGCGCTCGGCGCACTGCAACACCGAACTGGGCCTGATCGTCGACAGCCCCGCGCTGGCCGGCGAACTGGCCGACCTGATCCAGCGCGTGCGCATGCCCGCGAGCTTCACCGTGAGCGAGGTACCTCTGCGGGGTGGCCTGCAATGGAGCTTCCTGCGCGACGGACGTCGCTGGGTGCTGCACCGGGAGCCCGAATCGAACTGGGCCCAACGACTGCGCTGGTCCGTGCTGTCGCTGGTGGTGGACGAAGATTTTCTGTAACCCGGCTTACGCAAACTGCCACATGACGCTCTTCGAAAGAGCGGCGCTTTCGTGCAAGAAATAGATCACTGCACGCGTGGCCCAGGACTACCATTCCATCGTTCACGTGCGGTTCGGCACGAGACTGCCGCGGACTGTTTGCTCACTCGTGTCGCAAGGAGAGTCGCGATGGCAAGCCCGATGAACGTCAGCAAGCTTCAGACGAAATCCCATGACGAACCGGACGAGGTTCGACAGCCCGAAAAGACCCGCGTCGAAGTGGTCCGCCTCGAGGGCTACACGCTCGGACGCTTCAAGTTCGAGCCCGGGTGGCGCTGGTCGAAGTGCATCAAGCCGGTCGTGGGCACGGACAGTTGCCAGGTGGCTCACGTCGGGTATGCAGTGTCCGGCCGGATCACCGTGCAAATGAATGACGGCTCGCAGACCGTCATCGAGGAAGGCATGTCGTACACCATTCCGCCGGGTCACGACGCATGGGTCGAAGGCAACGCGCCGTTCGTCGGCCTGGAGATGATGAGCGCAGAGGAATACGCAAAGTCCAAAAGCTGAGCCGAGGTGAGAGGCCTCGGGAAGGGACTTCTTCGGGATGGTCGAACGGGGCGTGACACCCGCGACCGTCCGGCTCACGCGCCCGGGTCTGCGGATTGCCTGGGCGGCGAGCCGGACGCCGAGGGCGTTTCAGCCCTTTCGCATGGTGATCGCATGAAAAGGGCAAGTCACTGCGCAATCGCTGCAGCCCGTGCACCGATCCGCGTCTTGAAGCGTCGACAACTTCTTCCATTGCTCGACTTTGAGACTGAGAAGGTGAAGGTCGCACGCGGCGACGCACCAGCCGCAGCCCGTGCAACGCGCGGCGTCGACAACGGGCAACCAACCGGGTCGGTGCGGGCGGCGAAGCTGATGTACGTCCATCTGTGATTCCAACGAGCCGTATCGGTCCGGAAGGTAGCATGCTGGCTGGCGCCAGTCGGCCACGACCGGACATTCGCGCGAAGCCTTCAAATGAGCACACCATCACATGCACCCGTTGATATGCCGTTCACCGTCGCGGCAGCCGTTCAGATGCTACGTTGGGGTGCGCTGTCCGCGGGCTCACCATATTCGCACGAGAAAATTGCGGAGTGGTGTGACCAATTCTGGTGTCAGTACCTGGAGGTGGATGCTCCCCCCGACGTCGAGCGGCTACTCCCCATCCTCACTGCCGTGGACACCCAGTGGGACCTATTTCTTACCAACACGTACTCGTTCCAGGAACTTCGCACTGGCTCGTTTGAGCAGGTGCGCATGCCGGTCGAATGGTTTGAGCAATGGCTTTGCGATGCGACTGACGGGAATCTAGCCGGCTGATCGGTTGTAGGCGGCTACAGTCGGCCAAAACCAGTCATTCGACGAGACCCTCAACGCGAATACCTTCTGACGATGGCAATCATTGAAATCACCGGATGGCGACCTGGTTTTCTGAAGGTCTCCTGCACAACGACCTTGCGAGCTGCAACCGGCGTGGGATTGGCGAAAGCCAAGGCCATTACCGACGGAGTGCTCCGCGATGAACGTCAGCGAGTCGAGGTTCCTGACGCGGAAGCACATCAGTTCGTGCTCTCTCTTCGAGAATTGGGGGCATCAGCAGAGGTTATCGATGGAACCGGCGCCCCGACATCCTAGAAACCGCCATGCCCGTGTTCGGTCAGGAGCCGCCTTCCATCGAGTCTTCACACTGACTTCGCACAACCTCAGCGCTCCGCCGCTAACGTAGGCATAGAACGCAGCTCTTCCGATTCCGAATGCCCCTAAACACGCTCAAGTCGACCGCGAGAAGGTTGACCATCTGCGTCGGCACCATTGCGATGCTGGGTGCCTGCGCATACTTTGTTGCTGGTCTTGCGCGGGAAAGGCACAGACTCGGCTTCGTTCCCACGGGGCTGGGTGTGACTGGGGTTCGATATGCGAAGGGGGACTCCTGGGGCTTCGGTCCGGGAGGCAATGAGACAGGTGTCATCGCATATGCCCTGCCAGTCCCCACCGCAACAGCCATTCAGAATCAAGGAATTCGCTATCTGCAGGACTTGCCGCCGGAGACGCTCGCCAACGGACTTGGCAGAGCTCACTCTTGGCAAACGACGCCTGCCCAGTTGGAAGGCTCCGACGCTCACGCCAACAGCGTCTTTTCGTTTGACGTAGCGGACTATTTGAATCGCTATGGTTTTGGCATTGATATCGACCCAACGGTCAGACAGCAAATCAACGATGCACTCGCCAATGGCGGGAGCTTCCTCTCGCACGAGCGCACCGGAATATTGATAGTTGCTCCAAGCCTGCGGAAGGTCTTCTACATCTACAACGGTTAGGCGCTGGGCGCTCAGGGGTTCTGAACGTCTGCTTTCTCGCCCGGGGCAACAGCCGCCTAGGGCCCCTTGCTGCCATTCCCGGCCCCTCAGTTCCTCGCGAAGAATCCGTCACCCAACCGGCCATCATCTGCATCGGCCTGCACCACGACGCCACGAACGCGACCTGTCGGCATCTGCGACGAAGCACTGCGCAACCATTGCTGCGTGCGTGCAACGCTCCTGTTGCAGGATCGCCATCGCGGTGTTAGCCTGCGCTCCCCCAAAGATCAACCATCGCGTTGCGGCCAACACCAACCGCACGAGAGCCCCATGAAGCAGTTCCTGACCAAGCAAGATGCATCGATGACCCGCGCAGTCGCAGTGACTTCGCTGCGCGCCTTTTTTGCCGAATTGCGTTCCTAGAGCCTTTCCACCTGGAGGCTCGGCCTCCTGAGTTTCACAAGACCCGGTAGGCCTCAAGCCACCGGGTTTTTTGTTTTCCGCTTGCCCACTTGGAGATTTGGACATGAGCCCCGAACGAGAGCTTCTTTCTTCCGCCGCACGCGCTGCCGGCGCAGTGCTGTGCGTCAACTCCGTGGAGTGGTTCGTGTAGAGCCTTCAGGCCCTCGTGCGCCTGGAGGTCCATCCTTCAGGCAAGAAAAAAAGTCTGTCGGGTGGTCCACCCCGGCAGGCTTTTTTTATTGCCCGCATGGCGGGCACCGCGAGTTTGGTGCGCGCGCACCGACAACCCGCCGACCGTTTCGCCTGGCCAGCGAATCGCATCGGTTTTTCAATCTCAAACTGGAGAGAAACATGATGAACAAGAAGGTTCATGTGAATGTCGGAACCATTGGTCACGTCGACCATGGCAAGACGACGCTGACGGCTGCTCTGACCTTCGTGCAGGCCGCGCGCTTTGGCGGCGATGCGCTGTCCTATGGACAGATCGACAACGCGAAGGAAGAGCGCGAGCGCGGCATCACGATCAATACCTCGCACGTCGAGTACGAGTCGGACGGCCGTCACTACGCACACATCGACTGCCCCGGGCATGCCGACTACATCAAGAACATGATCACCGGCGCCTCGCAGATGGACGGCGCGATCCTGCTGGTGGACGGCACCGAAGGCGCCGCGCGGCAGACCATCGAGCACGTGCTGCTGGCGCGCCAGGTGAACGTCGGCCACATGGTGGTGTTCGTGAACAAGATGGACCTCGTTGCCGCGAGTGACCGTGCGGAGATCGAGCAGCTGATCGAAATGGAGATCGGCGCGCTGCTGGCCGCGCACGGTTACCACGAGGCCCGCTTCGTGTTCGGCAGCGCGCTGAAGGCCCTGGCCGCCGCCGAACGCGGCGATCTCGAAGGCCCGGACGTGCAATGCATCGTCGAACTCGTGGATGCGCTGGACGCGTGCATTCCTGATCCGGTGCGCGACTACGACGCGCCGTTCATGATGCCTGTCGAGGGCGTGCACACCATCGCGGGCCGCGGCACCGTGGTCAGCGGCCGTGTCGAGCGCGGCGTGATCCGCGTGGGTGACAGCCTGGAGATCGTCGGGCTCAGCGCGGACGGCGACGAGCAGGTGGTCGTCACCGGCGTGCAGTCCTTCCACAAGGACGTCGCCGAGGCGCGGGCCGGCATGAACGTTGGCCTGCTGCTGCGCGGGGTCAAGCGCGACGCTGTCGTGCGAGGCCAGGTGGTCGTGAAGCCCGGTGCACTGAAGCCGTACCGGACGGGGCGCGCACAGATCTTCGTCCTCAGCAAGGACGAAGGTGGTCGCCATACCCCGTTCGGCTCGGGCTACCAGCCGCAGTTCTTCTTCGGCACGACCGACGTGACGGGTGTCATTCGCGTCGACACCGAGACCGGCATGGTCGAGCCGGGCGCACAGGCGCAGATCAGCTTCGAGCTGAACAAGCCCGTGGCCATCGAGAACGGCATGCGGTTCGCCATGCGCGAAGGCGGCAAGACCGTCGGCGCAGGCATCGTGACCGAGGTGCTCGGCTGAAAGGCTGATGCGCCACTTGCCCCTGTGGCCCGATTGCCGGGCGGCAGGGGCTTTTTTTTTGAGCCTCAGCCGAGCTGCTCGGCAAGCCCGACGATGATGCCCTCGGGCCCCCGGATGTACGCGAGCCGGTAGGACGTCTCGTACTGCATCTGGCCGATGAGTTCCGCGCCATGGGCTTGCATCCGCGCAACGACCGCATCGATGCCATCGACAGCAAACATGATGCGGCGAAGACCCAGGGTGTTCACTGGCGCATTCACAGGCCCGAACCGGACCGCATCCGGCGTGTGGAACTTGTCCAGTTCGATTCCCTGCCCATCGGGCGTTCGCAGCATGGCGAGGGTGGCCCGGACATCCCCCAGCCCGATGAGACTGCCGACAGCAGGCCCCTCCACCGTGGTCTGGCCCTCGAGCTTCAGGCCCAGCGCGACAAAGAATGCCTTCACCGCTTCCAGATCGTCGACAACGATCAGGATGTTGTCCATTCGTTTGAGTGTCATGTCCTTCGGCTCCTCTTTCAACGGTGTTGCAAGGTCTACACTGCGTCTCCGCTTTTGCAGGAGACGACCCCATGCCTCGATTGCTTGTGCGCAGCTTCGGTGTTTCGCTCGATGGCTTCGCGGCCGGCCCGGACCAGAGTCTGGCGCATCCGCTGGGCGTTCGCGGCCCTGAACTCATGGACTGGTTCATGCCCACGCGTGTCTGGCAGCAGATGCTTCAGACGGGCGAGACCAATGGCGAGACCGGCATCGACAACGAGATGGCCGAGCAAGGCTTCGCCGATATGGGGGCCTGGATCCTCGGGCGCAACATGTTCGGGCCGGTGCGCGGTCCCTGGCCCGACGAGAGCTGGAAAGGCTGGTGGGGCGACGAGCCTCCCTACCACGTGCCGGTCTTCGTGCTGACCCACCATGCCCGCGCACCACTGACGATGCAAGGCGGCACCACCTTCCACTTCGTCACCGGCGGCATCCACGATGCACTGGCGCAGGCACGGGCCGCCGCGGGTGGGCGTGACGTGCGGGTGGGCGGTGGCGTGGCCACCGTGCGCGAATACCTGAAGGCCGGCCTGATCGACGAACTGCACCTGGCCCTGCGGCCGGTGCTGTTGGGCCAGGGGGAAGCGCTTTTCGCAGGCCTGGACCTGCCAGCGCTGGGCTACCGCTGCGAACGGCAGGTGGCGGGCGAGCGCGCCATGCATGTGTTCCTGCGTCGCTCCGAATGAACCCGCGCCCTACGGCATCCCCCGCGCCAACAGATGGTCCACCAACCGACGCTGCGGAAAACTCAACGCCTCCTGCCGCGTGCACAGGTACATCCGGCGTGAAGCCCACGCGTCGGTGAGGTTGATGAAGCGCAGCTTCATCTCCTTGCGGTAGGTCACCGCCGCCCCCTCGGGCAGGATGCCCACGCCCATTCCCGCTTCGATCATCCGGCACACGGCCTCGAAGCTCTTCACGCGCACACGCAGGCGCAGCACCTTGCGCGCGCTCATCGCGGCGTCTTCCATGGTGCGGGAGATGGCCGAGTCGTCTTCGAGCCCCACGAAATCGAAGTCGAGCAGTTCTTCGAACGACACCTCGCGCCCGCGCCACGGATGCTTCTGGCGCACGATGGCCACGAGCCGGTCGGTGCGGTACGGAATGAAGTGCAGCGCCGGGTCGACCGCCTCGCTGGTGATCACACCCACGTCGGCCTGACGGTCGCGAATCGCCTGCACGATGTAGACGCTGCGGTGCTCTTCCACGCTCACGCGGATCTCGGGGTAGCGCAGCCGAAAGCTCGCCACGTCGTCGGGCAGGAACTGGCCCATGGCCGACGCGTTGGCGTGCAGCCGCACGCGGCCGGTGGCGCCCTGCGCGTAGTCGGACAGGTCTGCGCGCATGCGGTCCACGTCGCGCAGGATCTGGCGCGCATGCATGGCCAGCGACTCGCCCGCGCCCGTGGGCGTCACGCCCTTCGAGGTGCGGTTGAGCAGCCCCACGCCGAGCTGGCTCTCGAGGATGGCCAGGCGCCGGCTCGCGGCCGACAGCACCATGTGGCTCTCGGCGGCCGCCTTGGACAGGCTGCCGTGCTCAATGGCGCGCAGGAACAGCGCCAGCGAATCCAGGTCGGGTCTCATCGGGTCCTCGGTCGATCGGGCGGACATTGTCGGGCCTGCGCGGTTGTGGGCGCGTGGCCGAAGGCCTTTCGGCGAATCGACGGCGGCGGCGATGGTTCTTCCGGAATGCGGGTTTCTCCCTCGAAACGAAGAAGCACTTTCGGGCCGGGGTGCGAAAGAATCGTCGCTGTCTCGGCGGCAACCCCGGCGAGGCGTTTCGCGGGCCGGCCCTCTACCGGGGCCACGCCCGCATTCCACGAGTCCTACCCGGAGTCTTTTCTCTCATGGCAACCCACGAACTCGCCAGCGTTGCGCTGGACGACAAATACACGGCCACCGAAGGCCGGATCTACCTCAGCGGCATCCAGGCGCTGGTGCGCCTCATGCTCGTGCAGAAATGGCGCGACCAGCAGGCCGGCCTGAACACCGCGGGCTTCGTCTCGGGCTACCGCGGCTCGCCGCTCGGCGGCCTGGACGAAGCGCTGTGGAAAGCCCAGCCGCAGCTCGAAGCCAATGCCGTCAAGTTCCTGCCCGGCGTGAACGAAGAGCTGGCCGCCACCGCCGTGTGGGGCACGCAGCAGGTGCACCTGACCGGCGAGAGCGCGGTCGATGGCGTGTTCGCCATGTGGTACGGCAAGGCGCCCGGCGTGGACCGCTGCGGCGACGTGTTCAAGCACATGAGCCACGCGGGCACGTCGCCCCAGGGCGGCATCCTGCTGGTGGCGGGCGACGACCACGGCGCGTCTTCCTCTACCCTGCCCAACCAGAGCGACCACCTGTTCGCCGCCTCGATGATCCCCATGCTCTACCCGCAGAGCGTGGAGGAGTACATCGAGCTGGGCCTGCACGGCTTTGCGATGTCGCGCTTTGCCGGTCTGCCGGTCGGCTTCAAGGCGCTGGCCGACACGGTGGAGTCGTCGGGCTCGATTGCCGCCGGCGCGCTTGACGTGCACACGCGGCTGCCGAAGGACTTCGTGTTCCCGCCCGGAGGTGTGCATGCGCGGCTGTCGACCGACACGCTCGGCGTGCAGGCGCGCAAGCAGGAAGCGCTGATGCAGGACTACAAGATCTACGCCGCCATCGCCTACGCGCGCGAGAACCGCCTGAACCGCGTGACCATCGATTCGCCGCAGGCGCGGCTGGGCATCGTGGCCTCGGGCAAGTCGTACCGCGACGTGCTCGAAGCGCTGGAAGAACTGGGCATCGACGCCGACGAGGCTGCGCGCATCGGCATCCGCCTGTTCAAGGTGTCGATGCCCTGGCCGCTGGAGCCCGACTCGATCCGCGAGTTTGCCGACGGGCTCGAAGAAATCCTGGTGGTCGAAGAGAAGCGCCAGATCGTCGAGTACCAGCTCAAGGAGCACCTGTACAACTGGCGCGAGAACGTGCGCCCGCGCGTGATCGGCAAGTTCGACGAACAGGGCGAATGGGGCGCGCACCCGCGCGGCCAGTGGCTGCTGCCGGCCACGGCCGACTTCTCGGTGGCGCAGATCGCGCGCGTCATCGCCGGGCGCGTGGCGCGCTTTCACACCAGCGACCGCATCCGCATGCGGCTGGCGATCCTCGACGCGAAGGACGTGGTGCTCGGCAAGGCCGTGGCCACGCCCTCGCGACCGGCCTGGTACTGCGCGGGCTGCCCGCACAACACCTCGACCAAGGTGCCCGAAGGCAGCCTGGCGCTCGCGGGCATCGGCTGCCACGTGATGGCCACCGCCATCTACCCCGAGCACAACCGCACCACCACGCACATGGGCGGCGAAGGCGCGCCGTGGCTCGGGCAGGCGTGGTTTTCCAAGCGCAAGCACGTGTTCGCGAACCTGGGCGACGGCACCTACTACCACTCGGGTTCGCTGGCGATTCGCGCGGCCGTGGCGGCGGGCGTGAACATCACCTACAAGATCCTCTACAACGACGCGGTCGCGATGACGGGCGGCCAGCCGGTCGACGGGCCCATCACCGTGCCGCGCATCGCGCACCAGGTGGCGGCCGAAGGCGTGAAGCGCATCGCGCTGGTGGCCGAAGACCCGACACGCTGGGCCGACCGCAGCCTGCTGCCGCCCGACCGCGACGGCCTCTTTGCGCTGAGCGTGCACCACCGCGATGACATGGACGCGGTGCAGCGCGAGCTGCGCGGCTTCGAGGGCGTGTCGGTGCTGATCTACGACCAGGTGTGCGCGGCCGAGAAGCGCCGCCGCCGCAAGAAGGGCGAGTTCCCGCCTGCCGCACGGCGCGTGTTCATCAACGACGCCGTGTGCGAAGGCTGCGGCGACTGTGGCGAGCAATCGAACTGCACCGCCCTCCTACCGAAGCAAACCGACCTGGGCCTGAAGCGCAGCGTGGACCAGAGCGCGTGCAACGCCGACGAGTCGTGCATCAAGGGCTTCTGCCCGAGCTTCGTGACGGTCGAAGGCGTGAAGCCTCGCAAGCACGCGCCCGTGGCCGTGAAGGCCGCCGAGGAACCCGCTCTGCCCGCGCCGGCGCCGCTCGCGCTGGACGGCATGCACAACATCCTCATCACCGGCATCGGCGGCACGGGCGTGATCACCATCGGCGCGCTGATCGGCATGGCGGCGCACCTCGAAGGCAAGGGCGTGAGCGTGCTCGACATGACGGGCATGTCGCAGAAGAACGGCTCGGTCACGTCGCACGTGCGCATTGCGCGCGACGCGGCGCAGCTGAAGGCGCAGCGCATTCCCACCGGCGAGGCCGACCTGATCCTGGGCTGCGACATGCTCACGGCCGGCGCGCCCGACGCCATCGCGCGCATGCGGCCGGGCCGCACCTATGCGCTGGTCAACACCTTCGAGCAGCCGACCGGGCACTTCGCGCAGCAACCCGACTGGCAGTTCCCGGCCACGCAGGTGCGTGCGCTCATCGAGGAATCGGTCGAAGGCCGCGCCGACTTCATCGACGCCACGCAGCTGGCCACGCGCCTCATGGGCGACGCCATTGCCGCCAACCTGTTCCTACTGGGCTTCGCGTTCCAGAAGGGGTTCGTGCCGCTGTCGGCGCAGGCGCTAGACAAGGCCATCGAGATCAACGGCGTGGCCGTGAAGGCCAACCAGGCCGCGTTCCGCTGGGGCCGCAAGGCAGCGCTCGACCTCGCGGCCGTCACGCGCCAGGCCGCGCCGGCGCAGGTGGTGTCGCTGCAAAAGCCCCAGAGCTTCGAAGCGCTGGTGGCCGACCGCACCGCGTTCCTCACGGCGTACCAGAACGCAGCCTACGCGCGCAGCTACGCGGACCTCGTCGAACGCGTGCGCGAGGCCGAGCAACGCACACGCGGCAGCACCGTGCTGGCCAAGGCCGTGGCCTCGGGCCTGTTCAAGCTCATGGCCTACAAGGACGAGTACGAGGTGGCGCGGCTGTATGCCGATCCGCGCTTCATGGAGAAGCTCGGCGAGCAGTTCGAAGGCAAGCCGGTGCTGCGCTTTCACCTGGCACCGCCGGTGCTGGGCCGGCGCGATGCCGAAGGCCGCGCGGTCAAGACCAGCTTCGGCCCGTGGATGCTCGGCGCCTTCCGCGTGCTCGCGAAGCTGCGCGGCCTGCGCGGCACGGCGCTCGATCCGTTCGGCCGCACCGCCGAGCGCCGCATGGAGCGCCAGCTCGTGGCCGACTACCGCGCGATGGTCGAAGACCTGCTCGCGCGCTTCGAGCGCGTCGACTTCGACACCGCCCTGTCGCTGGCGCGCCTGCCGGAGCAGATCCGGGGCTTCGGGCATGTGAAGGAAGAAAGCATCGTGTCGGCGCGCGTGCGGTGGGAGATGCTGCGCGGGCAGCTCGATGCTGGAGCGCCTGCACGGGCCGCCCGAGCAGAACCAGTGGCGGCTTGAACGATAGCGCGGCCCGCTACAGCAGGCCTCTGGCAGAGGCCTTCAGCGTGGCGGCCGCGCGGGTCGAGCAACCGAGCTTGCGGAACACGCGTTCGACGTGCGTGCGCACCGTGCTCGCACTGATGCCCAGCGCACGCGCGACCTGCTTCGTGTTGTCGCCCTGGCTGATGCAGCGCAGGACGTCCAGCTCGCGCTGGGACAGTGACGCGTCGTCCTGCGCAGGGGCCACGGGCTTCGCGGGCGTGCCCGACAACGCGCAGGCGAGCAGTGCACCGACGACCTCCGCGTCGAAGCGGCCGGCCTCGACGTCCGCCTGCAGGCGATCGCGTGCCTGCGCATCGGTCAGTTCGGGTCGCCACGGACGGCGGGTGCGGTGCGACACCCACTGCTCGGCCGCCGCAACGACCTGCCCTTCGAGCGGCATCGACGCGCCGGAGCGGCCACGGAAGTAGCCGGAGCCATCGCGCCGCTCGAAGGCGAACGAGGCGATCTCCGCTTCTGCCGCGAGACCGTCGATCTGCCCCGCCGCGCGCGACGTCCAGTACGGCACGAGCCGCAGGCGCTCCATCGACGCGGCCGGCAACGGCTCGGGCGCATTCCAGATGGCGTTGGGCACCGCGGCCCGCCCGATGCCGTGGATCAGGCCGGCCCGGTGGATGCGATGGCACATCGCTTCGCTCATGCCCAGCTGGGCGCCGCAGTCGCGCGCCAGCCGGGCCACGCGCCGCGAGTAGCCCGTCATCCACGGCAGCTTGAGGTCGCTCACGTCGCCGACGAGTTCCAGCCCGACGCGCCGGCGCATCGACACCGGCGGATCGGCGGCATCGGTCCACGGCGCAGGCGAAGCATCCAGCCGCGTCATCCACGCCGCAGCGTGCGGTGCGCAAGCGTCGACCAGGAAGCCGGGGTAGAGGCTGTCGGCGCGCCCCCGCGCGAGCGTGAGGGCTTCATCGAGCCCGTAGAGGCGGCTGAAGATTTCCAGATCGCTCGCCAGGGCCACGACGTAGGTGGCCAGCGGAACGCCGTCGCCCTGCAGCAGGCCGGGGACGCCGCTGCCGTCGAAAGCTTCGAAGACGGCGCGCAGTGCGGCTTCGGCCTCGGGCCCCAGGCCGAGCATGTTCGCGATGTCGCCGGCAATCTCGCAATGGATCTGGGCCATCGCCACGACGGCCCCGGGAATGGACGCCTGGTGGGGCTGGCGCAGGCGCGGTTGCGCGGAGGCCAGAAGGGCTCTCCGGCCCAGCACATCGTCTTCCAGGAAGTCCGCGAACTCCTGCGCGTTCGCCGTGCAGCCCGACCAGCGCAGCAGCGCCACGTGTTGCGCGACCTCGACCTGCGCCGCGTGGCAGCCGGCCTGTGTCGCGATCATGCCGGCCAGCCAGGCGGTGCGCAGCGAATGGTCGATGGGCTGGCCCATGCTCAGGTCGCCGATGAAGGCGAGCGCGCGGGCCGCGTCGAAAGCGGTGAGGGTGGTGTCTTCGGGCATGGGATCGCGGGGGGCGAGCGCACAGCATCGCACAGCCGCCGGTTCGGCGCGTGTCGGTCATTCGACCGATACCGTGGTCCGGGGGAACGCAGAAGAATCGTTGCACCCGCCTCGTGCGAGGCGCGCCCCTCCTCCTACCTCCCCCCTTTCATGTCCGACATCATCCAACCCCCTCTGCAGCCGGCCGCCTGGCTGCGCAAGCTCTACTTCACCCGCGCGGCCTTTTCCTTCGTGTGGGTCGCGCTGGCCTTCAGCGTCGCCAGGCAGTCGCCGGTGCTGACGACGATCCTGCTGGTCGTCTATCCGGCGTGGGACGCGCTGGCGAACCTGGTGGACGCCCGGATGACCGGCGGCCCCCGGGCCAACCCCAGCCAGATGCTGAACACGTGGATCAGCGCGCTGGTCACCGCGGCCGTGGTGGCCTCCCTGGTGCTCGGGCTCCAGATCGGCCTGGCCATCTTCGGCGTCTGGGCCATCGTGTCGGGCCTGCTGCAGCTGGCGACGGCCGTTCGCCGCCGAAAGAGCCATCGGGGGCAGTGGGTGATGATGCTGAGCGGCGCGCAGTCTGCGCTGGCCGGCGGCCTCTTCGTCGCACGGCAAGGCACCGATGCCCCGGTCCTGCAGACGCTCGCAGGCTATGCGACGGTGGGCGCCGTTTACTTCCTGATCTCCGGACTCGTGATCCTGCTTCGCAAGCCGCAGGAGCGGCCCGTGAGTTCGCTCACCGCCACGCCTACAGCATCTTCCACTTCTTGCGGTCGATGACGCGGCGGCGCGTGTCCATGTTCAGCTGCGACAGCTCGATGTTCACCTGGTCCTTCGTGATGTCGACCAGCCCCCAGTTGCGCTGCAGCGCACCGACGGTGACGGCCGTGCGCAGCGCGGCGCCGGAGGACGTGGCTTCGAACAGGCTCCAGGGGCCGGCCGGCCACGGCACGGCGAAGCGGTTCTCGTGCACGTCGCCGCTGAGGATGAGGATGCGGCGCTTCTCCGCCAGCTTGAGGATCGCGGCGTGTTCGGCCGCGCAGTCCATCCAGGTCTCGCCGTGGCGGGCTTCGAAGGTGAGGCCACTGGCGATCAGGTGCACGGTCCTCTCGTCCGAGTCTTCGATGGCCTTCTTCAGTTTCTTCATCTGCGCGCTGCCGAGCACCGCCGTCGCGCCGCCCTTGGTCTTGTAGCTGCGGCCGTCGGTGAGGTGCAGCATCACCGGGCCATCCGCGTCGCCGGTATTGCTCAGCATGAGGGGCCGGTAGCCGGGTTCGGGAACGCCCGAGGCCCAGGGATCGCCGGCCTTGGGAAAGGTCTTCGGATCGTTCGAATCCAGCGCCTTGCGGTATTCCTGGAACGCGGCGCGGGTCGGGTCCAGCAGGTGCCGGTAGGAAGGCTGTCCCTCGATCTGCGCACCGCAGGCGCCGTTCCACAGAAAGTCGTGATCGTCCCAGATCGGATGAATCTGCAGGTCGGTCTTGCGCACCAGCTTGGCGAACTCCTTCTGGTTCAGCTGGTCGCGCAGCCGGCCGAAGGCGTGGATCGCGAAGTCGTTCGCGCCCATGGCCTTGACCGCGCCCATGCTGGAGCCGTCCGCGTCGTAGTAGGCCGAGTCGCCCAACAGCACCAGGTGCGTGGCGCCGGACGCGCCCACCTGGGTCCAGACAGGTTGTTCCTTGAAGGTCTGGGCACTGAAGCAGGAAGTAAAGGCGATCTTCATCGGGAGGCTCCTCGTTGTGGGTGCGCGGATGCTAGGAGCCGCCTCGAAACGTCGCCTCCCCCATCCATGGGAGGCGCATGCCGCGGGCCGCAAGGGCTCAGCGCCCCTCGTCTTCCCAGTCGACCCACTCCACCGGATGGGTCTTGAGGTACCTGCTGACGGCGGCACCGACGGTCGGAAAGAACGCGGCTTCGCCCAGCCGCGCGAAGAGCCCGAAGCGCTTCAGCTTGTCCTTGACGGGGTCCTTCATCTCGGCAAAGCACAGCTGGATGCCGGCGTCGCGCAAGCTGTCGACCAGCTCGGCCAGCATGTCGGCGGAGGTCACGTCCACGCTGGTGACGGGCTCCGCCGCGACGACCAGCCAGCGCACCGGCGCGGGCGACGACGCGATGGCGTCGCCCACCCGGTCGCGGAACAGCTCGGCATTGGCGAAGAACAACGGCGCATCCCAGCGAAACAAGACCAGGCCAGGGATGAGGCGCGCGTCGGGATAGCGCGTGATGTCGTGGTAGCCCTTGACGCCGTCGGCGCGCCCCAGCACCGCGGAATAGGGGCGCCAGGCATCCCACAGGAATTCGATGACCGCGATCACGATGGCCAGGCCGATGCCCTCGACAGCGCCCAGCACGACCACGCCGACCGTGCAGGCGATCGACAGCCAGAACTCCCAGCGCTGGATGCGGTAGATCCGCCGCAGGTCGGCGACCTCGATGAGGCCGATGGCCGATGCGATCACGACCGCGGCCAGTGCGCTAGTAGGCAGGTTCTTCAGCAGGTCCGGCGCCGCCACCAGCAGCAGGGCAACGGCCAGCGCGCCGACGAGGCCGGTCAGCTGGGTTCTGGCGCCCGCGGCCTCGGCCACGGGGGTGCGCGACGAACTGCTGCTGACGGCAAAGCCCTGGAAAAATCCGGCCGCCAGGTTGGCGGCGCCCAGCGCCACCATCTCCTGGTTCGGGTCGACGTGGGTGCGGGTGCGCGCCGCATAGACACGGGAGAGCACGCTGGTGTCGGCGAACGAGACGAGCGCGACGGCGCAACCGCCGATCAGCACGGGGCCGATGTCGGCGGCCGTGATCCACGGGATGCCGAACGCCGGCAGGCCTTGCGGGAGGGCGCCGAGCACCGGCACCCCCTCGCGCGTCGCCAGGCCCAGCACGCCGACGGCCACGGTCGCGCCCACCACGGCGATCAGGATGCCCGGCACGCGCCGGCGGCCCTTGAGCAGCAGGATGACCGCCAGGGTGCCCGCGCCGACCATGAGCGTGGTCGCGTGGGTCTTGCCCTCCATCACCGACACGGCGATGGCCTTCAGGGTCGCCAGCGGTGCATCGCCCTCGACCGAAAAACCCAGCAGCCTGGGCAGCTGGCTGATCAGCACGGTCAACGCGATGCCGTTCATGTAGCCGTAGCGGATCGGCTTGGAAAGCAGCTCGGTGACGAAGCCCAGGCGTGCAACGCCCGCGAGGATGCACACCGCGCCCGACACGATCGCCATCAGGCCCGCCAGGGCGATGGCGCGCTGCGGGTCGCCGCCCGACAGCGGAAGGACGACGGCCAGGATGAGGGCCGCCAGCGAGGAATCCGGGCCCAGCACCAGGATCCGGCTGGGGCCGAACACGGCGTACGCGAGCAACGCCACGATGGTCGCGTAGAGGCCGTGGATGCCGGGAACGCCCGACGCCTGCGCGTAGGCGATGCCGACCGGCACCAGCATCGTGGTCAGCACCAGCCCGGCCACGATGTCGTGCCGCAGCCAGGCCAGCTCGTACCCGCGCAGCGTGCGCAGTCCCGGCAGCCAGCGGCGCCATCCGGCCGCGTCGGCGGACTTCGCCCTCGACGCACTGCGGCCGGGTTCGGAAAGAGGAGGTGGAGGTTCCAGGTCGTTCATGCGCCGCGGGCCACAGGGTGGAAGGACAGTGCAGAGGCGCGCCGGGAAAGGCAAGGGGGAAGACACGGGTGCCGGCGCGGGCCGCGCGCCCCTCCCCGCCCCTGCGCCCCGGTCGCCTGCGAAACACGCACTTGACCGGCTGCGCCCGCGCCCGAAATTCGCTAGGCTGTGGTGGCGCGCGATGCCATCGAGCGCGGAGACAACGCGATGAGCCAAGGCACATCTCTTCGTCTGCATGTACCGGAGCCCACCGGGCGGCCGGGGCACGAGACCGATTTCTCCTACCTGCACCTGTCGCGTGCCGGCGAGGTGCGAAAACCCCCGGTCGACGCATCGCCCGCCGACACCAGCGACCTGGCCTACACGCTGGTGCGCGTGCTCGACGACGAAGGCCGCGCCGTCGGCCCGTGGGCGCCGACGGCCGACCCCGAGCTGCTGCGCCGCGGCCTGCGCGCGATGATGAAGACACGCGCCTTCGACGCCCGCATGCTGATCGCGCAGCGGCAGAAGAAGATCTCCTTCTACATGCAGTGCCTGGGCGAAGAGGCCATCGCCACCGGCCACGCGCTGGTGCTGCAGCAGGGCGACATGTGCTTTCCCACCTACCGCCAGCAGGGCCTGCTGCTGGCGCGCGACGACGTGACGCTGCTGGAGCTGACCTGCGAGCTGATGTCCAACGAGCGCGACCCGCTCAAGGGGCGGCAGCTGCCGGTGTGCTATTCGATGAAGCGGGCCGGCTTCTTCTCGATCTCGGGCAACCTGGCCACGCAGTTCATCCAGGCGGTGGGCTGGGGCATGGCCTCGGCGATCAAGGGCGACACGCGCATCGCCTCGGGCTGGATCGGCGACGGCGCCACCGCCGAGTCCGACTTCCACACGGCGCTGACCTTCGCGCACGTCTACCGCGCGCCGGTGATCCTCAACGTGGTCAACAACCAGTGGGCGATCTCGACCTTCCAGGCCATCGCCGGCGGCGAGGCGACCACCTTCGCGGCGCGCGGCGTGGGCTGCGGCATCGCGTCGCTGCGCGTCGACGGCAACGACTTCCTGGCGGTGCTGGCGGCCTCGCGCTGGGCGGCCGAGCGCGCCCGCAGCAACCTGGGGCCGACGCTGATCGAGTGGGTCACCTACCGCGCCGGTGCGCATTCGACCTCGGACGATCCGTCGCGCTACCGCCCGGCCGACGACTGGGCGCATTTCCCGCTGGGCGATCCGATCGCGCGTCTGGCGCAGCACCTGACGGCGATCGGCGCCTGGTCGCAGCAGGAGCACGCGCAGACGCAGGCCGACATGCAAGCGCAGGTGAACACCGCGGTGAAGGAGGCCGAGCGCTTCGGCTCCATGGCCGACGGCCATGTCGCGGGCGACGCCGCCCTGTTCGAGGACGTCTACAAGGACATGCCCGAGCACCTGAAGCGCCAGCGCGAACAGCTGGCATCCGAGGGGTGACGGCCATGGCCTCGATGACGATGATCCAGGCCCTGCGCTCCGCCATGGACGTGATGCTCGAGCGCGACGACAACGTGATCGTCTACGGCCAGGACGTGGGCTACTTCGGCGGCGTGTTCCGCTGCACCGAAGGCCTGCAGGCCAAGTACGGCCACTCGCGCGTGTTCGATGCGCCGATCAACGAGGGCGGCATCGTCGGCTCGGCCATCGGCATGGGCGCCTACGGCCTGCGCCCGGTGGTGGAGGTGCAGTTCGCCGACTACGTCTATCCGGCCTACGACCAGATCGTGTCCGAGGCGGCGCGCCTGCGCTACCGCTCGGCGGGCGACTTCACCGCGCCGATCACCATCCGCATGCCCTGCGGCGGCGGCATCTACGGCGGCCAGACGCACAGCCAGAGCCCGGAAGCGCTGTTCACGCACGTGTGCGGGCTGCGCACGGTGATGCCCTCCAATCCGCGCGATGCCAAGGGCCTCCTGATCGCCTCGATCGAGAACGACGACCCGGTCATCTTCCTGGAGCCCAAGCGGCTGTACAACGGCCCCTTCGACGGCCACCACGACCGGCCGCTGGTGCCCTGGTCGGCGCATCCGCTGGGCGAGGTGCCCGAGGGCTACTACACGGTGCCACTGGAGTCGGCCACCGTGTTCCGCCCCGGCGCCGACCTGACGGTGATCAGCTACGGCACCATGGTCTTCGTCTGCGAAGCGGCCGCGCGCGAGACCGGCATCGACGCCGAGATCATCGACCTGCGCAGCCTGTGGCCGCTGGACCTGCAGACGCTGATCGCCTCGGTGAAGAAGACCGGCCGCTGCGTGATCGTGCACGAGGCCACGCGCACCAGCGGCTTCGGCGCCGAGCTGACGGCGCTGGTGCAGGAGCATTGCTTCCACCACCTGGAAGCGCCGATCGGGCGCGTGGCCGGCTGGGACACGCCCTACCCGCATGCGCAGGAGTGGGCTTACTTCCCCGGTCCGGCGCGCGTCGGCGCGGCCTTGCGCCGCGCCATGGAGAACTGAATGGGCACGCTCACGATCAAGGTGCCGGACCTGGGCGAAGGCATTGCCGAGGTGGAGCTGGTGGCGTGGCGCGTGCAGCCCGGCGACACGGTGGCCGAAGACCAGGTGCTGGCCGACGTGATGACCGACAAGGCCACCGTCGAGATTCCTTCGCCGGCCGCGGGCCGGGTGGTCGCGCTCGGCGGCGAGGTGGGGCAGCAGATCGCGGTGGGCGCGGAGCTGATTCGGATCGACGTGGCGGCCGGCGGCGAAGCGAAGGAAGCGGTGCCGGTCGTATCGGCGCCGGCGCCTGCAGCGGTGCCTGCACCGGCACCGGCCGAACGCGCGCGTCCCGCGGCCGGCAAGCCGCTCGCCGCGCCCGCGGTGCGCCATCGGGCGGCGGTCCTCGGCATCGATCTGCGGCAGGTGCCGGGCAGCAGCGCGGACGGCCGCATCCTGCACGAGGACCTCGACGCCTGGCTGCTGCGCCGGCCCGGTCCGCCGGCGCCGGATGCCGCGCGCTACGCCGAGCGCCACGACGAGGAGGCCGTGCCCGTGACCGGCGTGCGCCGCCGCATCGCGCAGCGCATGCAGGACGCGATGCGCCGCATTCCGCACTTCACCTACGTCGAGGAGGTCGACGTGACCGAGCTGGAGCTGCTGCGCGCCCGCATCAACGAACGCTGGGGCGGCGAGCGGGCGCACCTGACGCTGCTGCCGCTGCTGGTGCGCGCGGTGGTGCTGGCGGTGCCGCGCTTCCCGCAGATCAACGCCCGCTTCGACGACGAGGCGGGTGTGCTCACGCGCCACGGCGCGGTGCACGTCGGCATCGCGACCCAGGCGGCGGCCGGCCTCATGGTGCCGGTGCTGCGCCATGCGGAAGCACGCGACCTCTGGTCGAGCGCGACCGAGATCGCCCGGCTGGCCGATGCCGCGCGCGCCGGCCGGGCCACGCGCGACGAGCTGAGCGGCTCGACCCTCACCGTCACCAGCCTGGGCGCGCTGGGCGGCATCGCCTCCACGCCGATCATCAATGCGCCCGAGGTGGCGATCGTCGGCGTCAACCGCATCGTGCAGCGCCCGGTGATGCTGGGCGGGGCGGTGGTGGCGCGCCGCATGATGAACCTGTCCTCGTCCTTCGACCACCGCGTGGTCGACGGCCAGCTGGCGGCCGAGTTCGTGCAGGCCGTGCGGGCGTCGCTCGAATGCCCGGCGCTGCTTTTCATCGAGTAGCCGCCCCGCACAGGTCTCACCGCCCCGGCGCGCGGCGGGGGTACCCCGTCGACCGGAACGCCCCGGGAATACCCTCTGAACCCCCTGCAATCTTCTTGCCTACAGTTCTTGTATGCAAGAAAAAGCGATCCTTGCATGCAAAACCTCGACACGACAACGACAGGAGATTTCCATGCCTCGCTTTGCCAAATCGCTCTTCGGACAGGTGGTCATCGCACTGGTGATCGGCGTGCTCGTCGGCCTCTTTGCCCCCGAGTTCGCCGCCAAGCTCAAGCCGCTGGGTGACGGCTTCATCAAGCTGATCAAGATGATCATTCCCGTGCTGGTGTTCTGCGTGGTGGTGCATGGCATCGCCGGCGCGGGCGACCTCAAGCGCGTGGGCCGGGTCGGCGTGAAGGCGCTGATCTACTTCGAGGTGCTGACCACCATCGCGCTGGCGATGGGCCTGGTGCTGGCCTTCGTGTTCGAGCCGGGCGTGGGCATGAACGTCGACCCCAAGGCGCTCGACGCGAGCGCCATGAGCGCCTACGCCTCCAACGCCGACAAGCTCACCAGCGGCGGCACGGTCGAGTTCCTGATGAAGCTCATTCCCACCACGGTGGTGGCCGCCTTCGCCACGGGCGACGTGCTGCAGGTGCTGCTGTTCGCGGTGCTGTTCGGCTGCGCGCTGTCGCTGCTGGGCGATCGCGGCGCGCCGGTGGCGGCCGTGGTCGATGCACTCTCGCTGGTGCTGTTCAAGATCATGGGGATCATCATCAAGCTGGCGCCGCTGGGCGTGCTGGGTGCCATTGCCTTCACGGTCGGCAAGTACGGCATCGGCTCGCTCAAGCAGCTGGGCATGCTGGTCGCCCTCTTCTACGGCGCGGTGCTGGTCTTCGTGTTCGTGGTGCTGGGGCTGGTGATGCGCATGTCGGGCTTCAGCCTCTGGAAGCTGCTGCGCTACCTGCGCGAAGAGCTGGCCATCGTGTTCGCCACCACCTCGTCGGACAGCGTGCTGCCGCAGATCATGGCCAAGCTGCGCCGCATGGGCATCCGCGATTCGACGGTGGGCCTGGTGATTCCCACGGGCTACTCGTTCAACCTCGACGCGTTCTCGATCTACATCACGCTGGCGGCGGTGTTCATTGCGCAGGCCACCAACACGCCGATCTCGATGGCCGACCTGCTGACCATCCTGGCGATCGCGCTGGTCACCTCCAAGGGCGCGCACGGCGTGCCAGGCTCGGCGATCGTGGTGCTGGCCGCCACGCTGCATGCGATTCCGGCGATTCCCGCCATCGGCCTGGTGCTGGTGCTGTCGGTCGACTGGTTCATGGGCATCGCCCGCGCGCTGGGCAACCTGATCGGCAACTGCGTGGCCACCGTGGCGATCGCCGCGTGGGAAGGCGACATCGACCGCGAACGTGCCCATGCCGTGCTCGACGGCACCTATTCGCCCGACGACGAGCCGCTGGCCGAGGCGCCCGTGGTAAACACCGGCACCGCCGCTTCCACCGCCCACTGAAAAAAATGCCCGCCGACGTCAGCCCCACCGCCATCGCCGAACGCGTCGTCGAGGCCATCCTCGCGCAGAAGCTCGCGCCCGGCGACCGGCTCGGCGAGCAGGCGCTGGCCGAGAACTTCTCGGTCAGCCGCACCATGGTGCGCGAGGCGCTGATGCAGCTGCAGGCGCGCGGTTTCGTCGAGGTGCAGTCGCGCCGCGGCTGGTACGTGGTGGAGCCCTCGGCCGAAGAAGCGCGCGACGCCTTCTCGGCGCGCCGCATCGTCGAGGCCGGCATCCTGGCCGCGAGCGAAGGCCGGCCGCTGGGCCAGGTGATCCGCAAGCTGCGCGACCACATCGCCGACGAGCAGCGCGCCATCGAAGGCGCCGACGCCGCCACGCGCGCCTTCCTGCTGGCCGACTTCCATGTCTGCCTGGCCGAGCAGATGGGCCACCAGCTGCTGGTCGACGTGCTGCGCGACCTCACGGCGCGCACCACGTTGGCGGCCACGCTCTACCAATCGAAGCACGAGGCCGGGCAGTCGTGCGCGGAGCACGGCGCCATCGTGGCGGCGCTCGAGGCCGGCGACATCGAGCAGGCGCGCCAGCTCATGCTCGACCACATCGGCAATGTCGAACGGGCGCTGGAAGTCGACGCCACCGCCGAGCCCGACGCGCCGAGCCGGCTGCGCGCCACGCTCGCGCCGGTGGCGCTGCCGCGTGCCGCCAGGCGTTGAAGCTGTGCATTTGTGCCGCCATCAGCTATCGATTGCATAGCTGACACCCGCCGCCGGCCCTGCGCCTGCGGCGTTTTTCTTGGGCAACCCTGTTGCGCCGCACAAGGGCGCGCCGGCTGACACAGCGGCGGGTTCCGGCTCGGCTACAGTCCGAGACACTTATGAACTCTCCCCAACTCCAGCGCGGCGTCTTCCTCGCCCTGCTTGCCGCCGTCACCGTCGCCTTTCTGTGGGTGCTGATGCCGTTCTTCGGCGCGGTGCTCTGGGGGGTGGCGCTGGCGATTTTGTTCACGCCGCTGTTCAAGTGGCTGCTCAAGAAGATGCCCGGCCGGCGCAACGTGGCCGCGATGTCCACGCTGGCGATCTGCCTGTTCATCGTGATCCTGCCGCTGGCGATGGTGGGCGTGTCGCTGGTGCAGGAGATCGCGCTGATCACCCAGAGCATCCGCTCGGGCCAGATCAATTTCGCGGCCTACTTCCAGCAGATCCTGAACGCCACGCCGCAGTGGCTGCTGAACATCGTGGAGCGCTTCAACCTGGGCGACATGGCGGCCTGGCAGGCGCGCGTCTCGGCCATCGCGGGCCAGGCCAGCCAGCTCATCGCCAGCCAGGCGCTGGCCATCGGGCAGAACACCTTCGACTTCGTGGTGAGCTTCTTCGTGATGCTGTACCTGCTGTACTTCCTGGTGCGCGACGGCACTTCGCTGTCGAAGACCATGCGCGACGCGCTGCCGCTGGCCAAGCCGCACACGCACTACCTACTGAACAAGTTCACCACCGTGATCCGCGCCACCGTGAAGGGCAACGTGGCCGTGGCCATTGCGCAGGGCACCATCGGCGGGCTGGCCTTCTGGTTCCTGGGCGTGCAGGGCGCGCTGCTGTGGGCGGTGCTGATGGCCTTCCTGTCGCTGCTGCCGGCCGTGGGCGCGGCGCTGATCTGGGGGCCGGTGGCCATCTACTACCTGGCCACCGGGCACTTCTGGCAGGGCGGCGTGCTGATCTTCATCGGCGTGTTCGTGATCGGCCTGGTCGACAACATCCTGCGCCCCGTGCTGGTGGGCAAGGACACGCAGATGCCCGACTACATCGTGCTGATGTCGACCATCGGCGGCATGGCGATCTTCGGCATCAACGGCTTCGTGATCGGACCGGTGATCGCGGCGCTGTTCATGGCGGCCTGGAGCCTGTTTGCGGACTCGGGCCATGTGGGCACGGGGCACGCGGTCGAAGAGGCCGCGCAGGCCCCGAAGGACGGGCAGGACAAGGCCTGACACCGGTCGCGGCCCTTCCCGGGCCGCGGCGTTCGCTCCTTCTGCGCGCATTTCGCGCGCGCAATCACGCATTCCGTCGCATGACGCTGGGCACCGCCCGGCGACTGCGGGATCGTCGGGCCCTCCACCCACCACGAGGCCTGCCATGCACCTTCCCGCTTTCCTCTCCCGCCCCGCCGCGCGCGGCCTGATCGCCGCTGCCGCGCTCGCCCCGCTCGGCGCCCTGGCCGCCGACCTGAACCTGCGCATCGCCGACGGCCCGGCTGCCGGCGCCACGCTCTACGTCGCGCTGTACAACGACGCCGCCAGCTACGCCGACAGCAAGGCCTTCGCCTCGCAGACCGCGCCGATGCGCGAAGGCAAGGCCCGCTTCGTCTTCACCGACCTGGCACCAGGCCGCTACGCGCTGCGCGTGTTCGCCGACGAGAACGGCAACGGCAAGCTCGACACCAACCTGGTGGGCATGCCGATCGAACGCTACGGCTTCTCGAACGACGCCAAGGGCAACCGCGGCGCGCCCGACTTCGAGGCCGCGGCGCTGCGCATCGACGCCGACGCGCAGGCCGTCATCCACCTGCGCTGAGGAGACACGGCCATGGAACGACGCGAACTCCTGCGCCTGCTGGCCACGGCCGGCGCCCTGCCCCTGCTCGCCCCGCTCGCACGCGCGGCCGGCACCACCGACGACTGGCAAGCCCAGTTCGAAGCCGCCGACGCGCCCTGGAAGATCGGCTTCGCCACGCCGCCTGGCGACCTGCCCCTGACCCGCGCCACCGTGCGCGGGCGCTTTCCCGACGCCGTCGCCGGCACGCTGTTTCGCATCGGCCCGGCCGGTCACGATCTCGGCGGCGAGCGCTACCACCACTGGTTCGACGGCGACGGCATGGTGCACCGCTTCGTCATCGAGGGCGCCGACGTGCGCCACCAGGGCCGCTACGTCGCCACGCCCAAGCGCGTGGCCGAGGTGAAGGCCGGCCGCCACCTCACCGAAGCCTTCGGCACCATGCCGCCGGGCGTGGAACCGCCCACCTCGGCCGACGCCATCAACGTCGCCAACACCAGCGTGCTGCCGATGCAGGGCGAGGTGCTGGCGCTGTGGGAAGGCGGCTCGGCCACGCGCATCGATGCGCGCACGCTCGACACGCTGGGCGTGAAGACCTGGCGCGCCGACCTCGCGGGCATGCCCTTCTCGGCCCACCCCAAGGTCGACCCGGACGGCACCGTGTGGAACTTCGGCGTGAGCTCGGGCCAGAGCCTGCTGGCGCTGTACGAGATCGCACCCGGCGGCGCGCTGCGCCGCGCGGCCGTGGTGCCGGTGCCCGAGCTGCCCATGGTCCACGACTTCGCCGTGACCGCGCGGCACCTCGTGTTCCTCATGCCGCCGCTGGTGTACGACAGCAAGCGCAAGGAGGCCGGCGCGAGCTTTCTCGACGCCCACGTCTGGCGGCCCGAGCTCGGCATGCGCGCGCTGGTGGTCGACAAGCAGGACTGGGACAAGCGCCAGCTGCTGGAGCTGCCGGCCGGCTTCCTGTTCCACGTCGGCAATGCGTGGGAAGAAGACACGCCGCGCGGTGCGCGCATCCACATCGACTACGTGCGCACGCAGAACGCCGAGTCGGTGTTCACCAGCAACCGCGAGGTGATGCGCGCGCGCCGCGTGCGCCGCAACGAGCCGCGCCTGACCGTCGCCACGCTCGACCTGGGCACTGGCAAGGCCACGCAGCGCGAACTGCCGCTGGAAGCCGAGTTCCCCCGCATCGACCCGCGCCGCGTCGGCCTGCGCCACCGCCAGGTGGTGCACGCCACGCAGACACGCGCCGACGTGCCCGGCTTCGGCGCGGTCGCGCGCACCGACATCGAGAGCGGACGCAGCCAGCGCTTCAGCTACGGCGCGCAGGCCATCGTGGAAGAGCACGTCTTCGTGCCGGATGGCGCGAAGCCCGGCTGGGTGCTGGGCACGGCGCTGGACTTCGGCCGGCAGCGCACGGTGCTGTCGTGCTTCGCCGCCGACCACCTGGCCGCCGGGCCGGTGGCGCAGGCGACGCTGCCTTACGCGCTGCCGCTGGGGTTGCACGGCGCGTTCGTGAAGGCCTGAGAAGGTGTGAATCCCCGACCGCTGCGGCCACGCGCACGCGGGGCCTGCAGCGGTAGCCCGTTCAGGCAGCCTTCGCGATCGGGATCGTCATGCCCCGGTGCACCTCCGCCTCACCGTGCCTGGCGAGCAGCTGCATCAGGTGCTTGCGAATCAGCATGCCCGGCCGGTCGGACTCCATCGAGTACTCCACGCCGCGCCGCCGCGTGTCGACCAGCGCATCGGGGTCGGTCGATTCGAGGATGTCCTTGTCCTCGCGCGTGATCTCCTCGTCGAAGTCGATCAGCATCTGCGCCGCGCAGTCGGCCTCGGTGTCGTTGCGGAACAGCCACTGGCACAACTGCATGCGCCCGTCGTCGATGGGCGTGAAGCAGTTGATGATGATGTGGCGGATGCCGCTCGGGTACTCGATGTCGAGGCGGCGCGCGAACGGCAGGAAGTAGGCGTTGCGCATGTGGCGTGTGGTGATCGCGTCGGTCACGCCGCTGATCGCGTGGAACTTCACCGGGTTGGTCGCTTCGATCACCGTCTCGGCGTAGAAGCCCGCTTCGTTTTCCACCAACTCGTACTTGCTCGGCTTCGGGCTTGCGGCCACGCCGAAGGTGGCGCGGTGCACGAAGCTGAAGTGCGAGTTGTCGAACGAATTTTCGAGCGCGCGCATCGGGCTGGTCTGCCACTCCTCGTAGAACTGGAAGATGGTGCGGTAGCCCGGATCGTCGAACTCGGGAATGACCGGGATGTCGGCGATGGGTTCTTCCAGCGCCACCCAGGCGTAGCCGTAGCGCGCGGTGCAATGGTAGGCCGTGGTCTTGTACTCGGGAGAAATCTTGCGGTCGGGCTCGTACTGCGGGATGCGCACCACCTGGCCGCTGCGGTCGTAGGTCCAGCCGTGGTAACCGCACTGGATCGCGCCCTGCCCGCAGGCCTTGCCTTCGCCATCCACGCACCAGCCCTTCGAGAGCTTCGCGGTGCGGTGGCAGCAGCGGTCGCGCAGGGCAGCCGGCTGGCCGTCGGCGTCGAGGAACAGAACGATGTCTTCGCCCAGCAGCCGGAAAGGCTTGGGGCCGTGGGCCAGTTCGGTGAGCGGCATGACGGCATGCCAGAACTTGCGGAAGACGGGTTGTCGGGTGACGAGCATGGGCGAACTCCTTCGATGTGCGTGTGGGACGAACGTGAAAGAGCAATTTCCTGCTTCGTCGGCATGCCGGTTGAAAAGGCATGCGCGAGGCTGAACGCTTCTACTCTGCGCCGATCGACTTGCAATTAGCGCGCCCGGATTGTGGCGCGCCCTTGTCGCACGTCCAAGCCCCTTGCCGCCATGCCCGAGCGCCGCACCCTGGCATGCCTCATGCAAGACAGCGAGCAAGAGTAGAAGCGTTCAGCAGCGCACGCACCATCCCCGTGCGCCCGCCCGGAAATTGCTCTTGAGGCGCCTCCCGCCCGCGGTGGGAGGCATCCGTCAAGACCACCGACTCCGAGGCCCCACCATGCAACGCCGATCCTTTCTTGCCGCCGCTGCCGCCACCCTCGCCGCCCCTGCCGTGCTCGCGCAGGGCGGCAAGCTCACACCGCTCAAGTTCACGCTCGACTTCCGCATCAACGGCCAGACCGCGCCCTTCTTCCTGGCGCAGGCCAAGGGCTACTACCGCGACGAAGGGCTGGACGTGACGATCGACACCGGCGCCGGCTCGGTCGCGTCGATCACCCGCATCGCCAGCGGCGTCTACCAGCTGGGTCTGGGCGACATCAGCTCGCTGGTCGAGTTCAACGCACAGAACCCGGGCACGCCGGTGGTGCAGGCCGTGTACCAGTACTACAACCGTGCACCGTTCGTGATCATCGGACGCAAGGACCGCGGCGTGACGACCGACTTCAAGAGCCTCACCGGCAAGAAGGTGGCGGCCGCCGCCGTCGAGTCCACGCGCCGCGCCTGGCCGATGGTGGCGCGCAGGCAGGGCATGCGCGGCGACGCCTTCCAGTGGCAGACCACCGACTTCAGCGCGCGCGACAACGTGATGGTGCGCGGCGACGTCGATGCCGCCACCTACTTCCACGACTCGGCCGTCTCGCTCTTCGCGCGCATGAAGGTCGACGAGCTGTCGGTGCTCAAGTATTCGGATGCGGGCGTCAACCTGTACGGCAATGCGATCCTGGCGAGCAGCAACCTCATTGCGCAGAACCCGAAGGTGGTGGCGGCCTTTCTGCGCGCCACCAACCGCGCCATCGTCGAGACCTTTGCCAACCCGATGCCCAGCATCGCGGCCATGCGCCAGCGCGAACCGATCCTGGACGAGAAGGTCGAACTCGAACGCTGGGGCCTCACGGCGCAGTACGTGGGCGCGGCGGACACGCGCGGCCACGGGCTGGGCGACATCCGCAAGCTCACGCTCGAACAGCAGGTCGACGAGGTGGCCGACACCTTCGGCCTGAAGACGCGGCCCTCGGCCGACGCCCTCTTCAATAGCTCAATGCTGCCTGCGCGCAGCGAGCGCCTTCTTCCCGCACCCAAGGCATGAACCTTCCTGACCCTTCCATTCCCGCCCTCCCCGAAGAAACCACGCTCGACGAGCGCGACGGCCGCTACCTGCGCAAGGCCATCGTGTGGTCGCATGCCGCGCGCCGGCGCGGCAACCGGCCCTTCGGCTCGGTCATCGTCTCGGCCGCCGGCGAGGTGCTGGCCGAGGCCGCGAACAGCAACGCCGAAACCGGCGACTGCACCGCGCACGCCGAAGTGAACGCGCTGCGCGCATTGGCCGGCCGCGGCCTCACGCGCGAAGAGCTGGCCGGCGCCACGCTCTATGCCTCAGGCGAACCGTGCGTGATGTGCGCGGGCGCGATCTTCTGGTCGAACATCGGCCGCGTGGTGTTCGGCATCGACGCGCAGCGGCTGCGTGTGTTCCGCGGCGAGCGGCAGGACCAGCGCGACGCGGAACTGTCGTGCCGCGACGTGTTCCGCGCTTCGCCGCATGCCATCGAGTGCATCGGGCCGGCGCTCATCGACGAAGCCGCCGCCGCGCATGACGGCGCCTGGAAGACCTGAGCCGGCGCACTAGACTCCCCGCATGCCCTGGCACGCCCGTCTCCACCTCGCCTACCAAAACGAAGCCGACCGCAGCGTCGCCCGTTTTCGCCACGACGGCCCGCTGCGCATCCTGCAGAGCCTCTATCCCGAAGGCGATGCCGTGTGCCACAACGTGCTGGTGCATCCGCCCGGCGGTCTCGTGGGCGGCGACACGCTCGACATCGACATCGAGGCCGCCGATGACAGCCACGGCCTGATCACCACGCCCGGCGCCTCGCGCTTCTACCGCTCCGAAGGCGAGACCGCGCTGCAACGCACGCGCATCCGCCTCGCACAGGGCGCGCGGCTCGAATGGCTGCCGCTCGAAGCCATCTGCTACAGCGGCTGCCAGGCGGAGAACCGGCTCACGCTCGAGGTCGCACCGGGCGCCGAGATGATCGGCTGGGACGTGTGCGCGCTCGGCCTGCCCAACGCCCACCAGCCCTTCGAACGCGGCACCTACCTGCAGCACATCGAAGCGCCCGGCGTGTGGCTGGAACGCGGGCGCATCGACGCCAGCGACCACCGCCTGCTGCAAAGCCCGCTGGGGCTGGGCGGCCACCGCTGCCTGGCCTCGCTGTTCGTCGTGGCGGGTTCGCCGATGGCCAAGGCACGGCGCGAAGCCCTGCTGGCGCAGGCGCGCACGCTGCTCGAAGCGCACGAACTGCACGAGAGCGCGGGCGCGACCAGCCCGCATGCGGAAGTGGTGGTGCTGCGCGTGCTCGCGCCGGTGGTCGAGCCCGCGATGCAGCTGCTGCGGCAGGTCTGGCAGGCGTGGCGCGGCGAGCTGTGGCAACTGCCGGCGGCCACGCCGCGCATCTGGGCGACCTGAGGAGCAGGCGGCAATCGCCGCTACTTTCGTGTCTTCAGGCGGTAGGTACCGTTGAACGGATACGGGGACGAACCGTTCTGCCCCACCGCCTGCACGTCGACCGTCAGCGTCTTGCCCGAGAAAACGAGCGCGCCCGTGAGGCGCGGCCTGCGCTCCTTCTCGTAGTGCTCCCGCAGCCGGAGATCGACAGGGTGCGTGGAAGGCGCCTTCTTCTGCGCCGCCTTGTCGAACTCGCTCACCTCGTACACCGAGGCGTCGGCTGCGTCGATGCGCCCTTCGATCGACGGCACCCGGATGCGGGATTCGAGTTCGTAGCTGCGGTGGAAGATCAGCGACACAGGGTCATGCACCATCAAGCCCCGGGTGGCGTAGAGCGTGACCTCGTAGCCGTCAGAAGTCCGGGTGACGGTCGCGTCGGGCTTGTTTCCTGTTGCCGTGCACCCGGCGAGCGCGAGCACGCACGCGAACAGGCGCCAGGACACGGTGCGCATCAGTCGGTCCGCAGAAGAAGGAGTGGGCATGCAACGGCGCGCTCGTGAAGGAGCGCCGAGTATGGCCGCGCCGCACTCGCCATCAACCGCAGGCGATCTTTCCGGACGGCGCGCTGCGCAGCCTGTTGAGAAACGCCAGCTGCACCCTGGCCGTTTCGCTGCCCTGCCCGGCGGCGCGCAGCATCCACGTGCGCGCTTCGCAGCGGTCGGCCTTCACGGCCGATCCGTACAGCGTGGGCCCCGTCAGCAGCACCATGCCCAGCATCTCCTGCGCCTCGGGATGGCCTTCGGTGGCGGCCTGGCGCAGTTGCTCGAGCATCGTTCGGTAGTCGCGTGCGGCCTGCGCTTCGAGGGCGAGCTGGTAGCGCTGCTCGGTCTGCAGGTCGACGTTCGCGTCGAAGGGCTTGGCCGCGGCGATGGCGGCGACGAGGCACAGCGTGCCTGACAGAAAGATGCGCCAGCGCAGCGACCAACTGGCGATCTGGTTGAGTTCGGATGACATCGGTTTTTTCTCCACGAATTGCGTGGCACCGATGGTCCCGCGAAGGCGCGCGCAGGAGAAACTGGAATTCACGCAGGACGCCTCAGGCGCCGCCTGAGCCCTGCGCGAAATTCGTTCAGAACATCGCCAGCACGGCCGCATTCACCGCATAGCCGCCGGCCGTCAGGAACACGAACAGCAGCGCCCCGAGCTTGAGCGGTTGCGCCCCCGCCTTGCGCAGGCTGGCAGCGCTGGTGCGCAGGCCCATCGCGGCCATGGCGGTGGCGAGCAGCAGCGTGTCGAGTTGCACCAGCGCGGCGACGAGTGCGCGGGGCAGCACGTCGAGCGAATGCACGGCGCTCACGGCGATGAACAGCACCGCGAACCATGGCACGCGCACCTGGCGCCAGCACGCGCCCAGGCTCGCCGCGCCCGGCGTCGAGGCCGCCACGCGGAACGACAGGCCCATGAGGAACGGCGCCAGCATCATCACGCGCAGCATCTTCTCGACCACCGCCGCGTTGGCCGCGCCCGGGCTGACGGCCTCGCCGACCGCGACCACCTGCGCCACCTCGTGGATGGTAGAACCCGCGAAGAGACCGAAGGCATGTTCCGTGAGGCCGAGGTACGGATAGACCAGCGGGTACGCCACCATCGACAGCGTGCCGAACACCACCACCGTGGCGACGGCGATCGACACCTTGTGCTCTTCGCCGCGCACCACGGGCTGGGTCGCCATCACGGCGGCGGCGCCACAGATGGCGCTGCCCGCGCCGATGAGCGCGGCGGTCTCGCGGTCGAGCCCCAGCCAGCGCGTGCCGATGCGCACCGCGAGGCCGAAGGTCAGCGCCACCATCGCCATCGCAATCAGCACGCCGGGCCAGCCGACGGCGCCGATGTCGCTCAGCGAGATGCGAAAACCGTAGAGCACGATGCCCGCGCGCAGCAAGGCGCTGCGCGCGAAGTCCACGCCCGCGCCGGTGCGCGCCGACACCGCGGGGAACACCGTGTTGCCCGCCACCATGCCCAGTGCGATGGCCAGCGTCAGCGCGCTCAGGCCCAGGTGCACCATCGGCGGCCATTCGGCCAGCAGCGCGGCGGCGGCCGCCAGCAGTGCAGACAGCAACACGCCGGGGCCGCAGCGGCGAACGAAGGAGAAACCGGGCAAGGAGGCGGCAAGGGAGGACATGGACCCGACTTTAGGAATCGACACCCCATGAGTCAAAGACATAAACTTCACCAATGCATGAAGTTAAGTTATGACCCTGAACCTGCATCTGGTGCGCCTGTTCGTCGCCGTGGCCGAAGCGGGCAGCTTCTCGCGCGCGGCCGAGGGCCTGTGGATCAGCCAGCCGGCGGTGTCCAAGGGCATCCGCGAGCTGGAGCACCAGCTCGACCTGACGCTCATCGAGCGCGGCGCGGGCAAGGGCTTTCGGCTCACGGAGGCCGGCGCGTCGCTGCTCACGCATGCGCGCGGCATCTTCGCGATGGAGCGCGCGGCACTGGACGACGTGCGTGCGCGCGTCGGCGTGCAGCGCGGCAGCCTCACGCTGGGCGCCAGCACCACGGTGGCGAGCTACTGGCTGCCGCCGCAGATCGCGGCCTTCTGCGCCGCCTACCCGGCGGTGGTGCCGCGCGTCACGGTCGGCAACACGCAGTGGGTGTGCGAGCAGCTGCTCGAATGCCGCATCGACCTCGCGCTGGTCGAGGGCCGCGTGGACGAGGAGCGCGTGGAAGTGCGCGAATGGACCACTGACCCGCTCGCCATCGTCGCGCCGCCCGATGCCGCCCTGCCCCGGCGCGGCGTGACGGCCGCGCTGCTGGGCCGGCAGAACTGGATCTTGCGCGAGCCGGGCTCGGGCACGCGCCAGGCCACCGAGGCGCTGTGCGCGGCGCACGGCATCGACGCGCCGCCGTGGATGGAAATGGCGAGCAACGAAGCCATTGCGCGCACCGTGGCCAGCGGGGTCGGCATCTCGATGCTGCCGCGCGTGGTGGTGGCCGACATGCTCGCGCTGGGCACGCTGCGCGAGCTGAAGCTGCCGGGCGCGGTGCTGTCGCGGCCGCTGTACCGGTTGGCCCTGAAGAACCGGCCGCTCTCGCCGGCGGCGCTGCGGATGGCGCAGATCCTCGGCGCCTCGTGACATGAAAAAAGGGCGCATCGCATGCGCCCCTTTCTCTCTGTCATCCGCTACCCGTCAGCAGCAGCGGCCCTTGCCCGCGCCGTAGCGCGCCTCGAGCCGCTCGCGGAAGAATTCCTCGTAGCTCATCGGCGCCCGGTCCGGGTGGGTGGCCGCCATGTGCGTCAGGTAGACGTCGTAGTCGGGCAGGCCGACCATGAGCCGCAGCGACTGCTTGATCGAGCGGGCGATGTAGCGCCCGGCTTCCGGCATGGCGAGGCCCATGGCGTGCTTGCGCTCGGTCAGTGGGCGGCGGACGAGGCCGCGCCCATCGCCTCGAACGGCGTCTCCTGCGTGGTCGGCCGGTGGGCAGCACGGGCCGCCAGGCAGGCCTTGATGCTGTAGACCAGCACGCTCAGCACCACGAAGATGAACAGCGCGCACAGCGCCGCGTCGAGCCGGTCGTTGAAGACGATGCGCGACATGGCTTCGGGCGTCTTGGCCGGCGCGATCAGCACGCCGTTGGCCAGGCCGTCGGCGTACTTGGCCGCGTGCGACAGGAAGCCGATCTTCGGATCGCTCGAGAAGATCTTCTGCCAGCCCGCCGTCAGCGTGCAGGCCAGCAGCCACACGGCCGGCGCCGCCGCCACCCAGGCGTAGCGCTCGCGCTTCATGCGGAACAGCACGACCACGCCCAGCATCAGCGCCACCGCGGCCAGCATCTGGTTGGAGATGCCGAACAGCGGCCACAGCGTGTTGATGCCGCCCAGCGGATCGACCACGCCCTGGTACAGGAAGTAGCCCCAGGCCGCCACGCACAGCGCGGTGGCGATCAGGTTGGCCGGCAGCGAGTCGGTGCGCTTGAGCGCGGGCACGAAGCTGCCCAGCAGGTCCTGCAGCATGAAGCGGCCGGCGCGGGTGCCGGCGTCCACCGCCGTGAGGATGAAAAGCGCCTCGAACAGGATCGCGAAGTGGTACCAGAAGGCCATCATGGCCTGCCCGCCGATCACCTGGTGAAGGATGTGGGCCATGCCCACGGCCAGCGTCGGCGCGCCGCCGGTGCGCCCGAGGATGGTGGTCTCGCCCACGTCCTTGGCCGTCTGCAGCAGCATCTCGGGCGTGACCACGAAGCCCCAGCCGGAGATCGTTGCGGCGGCCTGTTGCACCGTGGTGCCGACCAGCGCGCCCGGGCTGTTCATCGCGAAGTAGATGCCCGGCTCGATGCACGAGGCCGCCACCAGCGCCATCACGGCGACGAAGGATTCGGCCAGCATGCCGCCGTAGCCGATGAAGCGCGCGTGGCGTTCGTTGTCGAGCATCTTGGGCGTGGTGCCCGAAGAAATGAGCGCGTGGAAGCCCGAGACGGCGCCGCAGGCGATGGTGATGAACAGGAACGGGAACAGGCTGCCCGACCACACCGGGCCGTTGCCCTGCGCGAACTGCGTGATGGCGGGCATCTGCAGCGTGGGCATCACGACCACGATGCCGATGGCCAGCGCGATGATCGTGCCGATCTTCAGGAAGGTCGACAGGTAGTCGCGCGGCGCCAGCAGCAGCCACACCGGCAGGCTGGCGGCGACGAAGCCGTAGCCCACGAGCATCCAGGTGAGCGCCTTGCCGTCGAAGGTGAAGGCCGGGCCCCACACCGGGTGCTGGCTGACCCACTGGCCGCCGAAGATGGCCGCCATGAGCAGCACGAAGCCGATCACCGACACCTCGCCGATGCGGCCCGGGCGGATGTAGCGCAGGTACACGCCCATGAACAGCGCCACCGGAATCGTCGCGGCGACCGTGAAGCTGCCCCAGGGCGATTCGGCCAGCGCCTTCACCACGATGAGGGCCAGCACCGCCAGGATGATGATCATGATCATGAAGGTGCCGAACAGCGCGATCATGCCGGGCACAACGCCCATCTCCTGCTTGACCAGGTCGCCCAGCGAGCGGCCGTCGCGGCGCGTGGAGATGAACAGGATGATGAAGTCCTGCACCGCCCCCGCGAACACCACGCCCGCCAGCACCCACAGCAAACCGGGCAGGTAGCCCATCTGCGCGGCGAGCACCGGGCCCACCAGCGGGCCGGCGCCCGCAATGGCCGCGAAGTGGTGGCCGAACAGCACGTTCTTGTCGGTCGGCACGTAGTCCAGGCCGTCGTTGTGGCGGTGCGCGGGCGTCTTGCGGTTGGCGTCCAGTCCCAGCACCTTGTCGGCGATGAACAGGCTGTAGTAGCGGTAGGCGATCAGGTAGGTGCAGAGCGCGGCGGTCACGACCCACAGGGCGTTGATGCTCTCTCCCCGGCTCAGGGCGACGGTGCCCAGCGCGAAAGCGCCGAGCACGGCCACGGCCAGCCACACCAGATGGCGGCGAATGTTGGGCATGCGGATGTCTCCTCGATATGAACCGGGCGAGTGTTCCCCGCCCGCCGCCGGGCCGCATCCGTCGGACTGCGCGGGCCGGGCGGGTGGAATTGCCTAATGGATAACCCCTATCCACGCCCGGATCGCCGCCGCCGGACGGCCGCCGGAAGCGCCGCAAATCCGTTGCGCTCACATTAGATGTGATAAATTCACATTCACTAACAATGTGAAACATCTCTGACGAGTCCACGATGACCCAGCATTCGCAGGCACGCGCCCCCCGCGGCTTCACATTGATCGAGGTCATGATCACGGTGGCCATCGTGGCCATCCTGGCGTCGATCGCCCTGCCCAGCTACCAGCAGTACATCGTGCGATCGAAGCGCTCGGCGGCCCAGGCGCAGATGATGGACATCGCCAACCGGCAGCAGCAGTTCCTCATTGCCAACCGCGGCTACGCCGACAAGACGGCACTGACTGCCAGCGGCTACAGCCTGCCCGCCGAAGTCAGCAGCAACTACAGCTACGACGTCGCGCTGCAGGAATCCGGCCCGCCCACCTTCACGATCACCTTCACCGCGATCGGCAGCCAGCAAAGCGACGGCAACCTCGGGCTCACCAGCGAAGGCGTGAAGACGCCGTCCAACAAATGGTGAGCCCCGCCTTGCAGCGCCAGCGCGGCGCCACGCTGATCGAAGTGCTGGTCACCCTGCTCGTGCTGGCCTTCGGCCTGTTCGGCCTCGTGGGCCTGCAGGCCCGGCTGCAGGCCTCCGAGATGGAGTCGTACCAGCGCTCGCAGGCGCTGATCCTGCTCAACGACATGGCCAACCGCATCGCCATCAACCGCCGCGTGGCGGCCAGCTACGCCACCAGCGCACCGCTGGGTGGCACCGATGCCTGCCCCACCGGCACCGGCACGCGCCAGCAGATCGACGCCAGGGAGTGGTGCAACGCGCTGCAGGGCGCGGCCGAGTTCTCGGGCAACGACAAGTTGGGCACCGTCATCGGCGGGCGCGGCTGCGTGGAAGACATGGGCAACAACGAGTACCTCGTGACGGTCGCCTGGCAGGGCCTGGGCCCGATCTCGGCGCCGCCGGCCGGCGTGGCCTGCGGCAAGGACCTCTACGACACCGGCACCAAGTGCATCAACGACCTGTGCCGCCGCACCGTGACCACGCTCGTGCGCATCGGATCGCTCTCATGAACCTGCGCCCCACCGCACGCCGCGCCCAGCGCGGGCTGACGTTGATCGAGTTGATGGTGGCCATCACCATCATGCTCATCGTGATGGCCGCGCTGCTCACGCTGTTCCTCAACGTGAGCGGCTCCCAGCGGGAGATGGAACGCGTCAACCGCCAGATCGAAACCGGGCGCCTGAGCATCTTCGTGCTCGAGAACGAGATCTCGCACGCGGGCTTCTGGGAAAACTACATGCCCGAGTTCGACGACCTCACGGTCAGCGCCGCGCCCACGCACGTGCCCACCGGCAACGTGCCCGACCCGTGCCTGGCCTACTCGGCGGCGAACTGGACCGAGGACTACAAGCGCCAGCTGCTCGACCTGCCCGTGCAGGTCTACAGCAGCGTGCCGGCCACCTGCACCGACCTGCTGACGCACCACAAGACCGGCACCGACATCCTCGTGGTGCGCCATGCCGAAACCTGCCTGCCCGGCACGCCCCATTGCGACGCCGACGTGGCCGGCGCGATGTACTTCCAGTCGTCGCTGTGCGGTACGCAAAAGCCCTCGTCGTTCGACCTCTCGACCGGCGCCTTCGACCAGATGTTCCTCAAGGACTGCACCAGCGCCTCGCCCAAGCGCAAGCTGGTGGCCGACATCTACTACGTGCGCGACTACGCCGAGGCCGAAAACGACGGAATTCCCACGCTGGCACGCTCGCGCTTCGACCTGGTGGGCGGCACGCTCGCGCAGCAGCCGCCCACAGCGCTGATCGAAGGCGTCGAGGGCTTTCGCGTCGAGCTCGGCCTGGACACGCTGAGCAAGACCGGCGCCGCCGTCAACTATGCCCAGGCCATCGCCTGGGCCGACCCGGCGAACAAGTCCACCCCGTCCAACCGCGGCGACGGCAGCCCCGACGGCGCCTTCGTGCACTGCGGCGCGACCTGCACCGCCGACCAGCTGGTCAACGCGGTGGCCGTGAAGCTGTATGTGCTCGCGCGCGCCACCACCATCTCGCCGGGCCACACCGACACGCGCAGGTACCAGATGGGCGCTGCGACGCTCGCGCCGTTCAACGACCACTACAAGCGGCACGCGTTCGCGACCACCGTGCGCCTGACCAACGTCACCGGCCGGAGGGAAACGCCATGAAGCCACGCGTGCGCGCCGGCCGCTCCACCCAGACCCAGCGCGGCGCCGCGCTGATCATCGGGATGATCATGTTGCTGCTGATCACGCTCGTGGTCACCGCCGCCTTCAACCTCAGCGGCGCCAACCTCAAGGCCGTGGGCAACCTGCAGACCCGCAACGAAGCCGTGGCCGCCGCCAACCGCGCGATCGAGGAGGTCGCGGCCAGCCTGCTGGTGCCCGGCAGCGACGGCACCCCGTCGCTCGCGCCGCCGCAGGGCACCGTGAGCATGGTCGACATCAACAACGACGGCTTGAACGACTACACGGTCACCGTCGCCCCGCCCGTGTGCGTGCGCGCCACCAAGGCCGTCGACAGCGGCGGCGGCGGCAGCACGGGCCCGGGCGGCATCACGGGCGGCGCGTCCAGCAGCGGCTCGGGGCTCGCGGCCCTGCCCGACCAGTACAACACCGTGTGGGACATCAGCACCACCGTGACCGACACCACCCCCGGCGCCACCGGCACCACCACCTCCGTGCGCCAGGGCGTGCGGGCGCTGCTCAACAAGGCGCAGTTCGAAGCGCTGTGCGCGCCGCCGCCGGTCGCGCCAGCCGAACCCGCGCCAGCCGCCTCTTGAACCACGACGATGAACGGGTCCCCGCCATGACAAGGAAACTACTCACCACGCTGTGGGCCGCCGTGCTGCTCGCGTTGCCGATGCAAGCGGCGCAGGCGGAGGACATCGATCTCTTCGTGGAATACAACCAGGCGGCCGGGCAGATGCCCAACGTGCTGTTCGTGCTGGACAACACGGCCAACTGGAACCAGCCTTTCGAAGCCGAACTCGACGCGCTCAAGACGGCCTTCAGGAGCCTTGACCCCAACCAGTTCAAGATCGGCCTGATGATGTTCACGGAGACCGGTGGCGGCAACTCCAACTCGGACGGCGGCTACGTGCGCGCCGCCGTGCGCACGCTGGACGGCGACACCAAGATCACGTACACCAGCATGCTCGCCAGCCTGGACAAGACCGCCGACAAGTCCAACGGCGGCAAGGCCGGCAAGACGATGGCGGAGGTCTACCGCTACCTGTCCGGCGGCGCGCCGATCGCCGGGAACAACAAGCTCAAGACCGACTATCTGGGCAATACACGCGGGACCGCCGCGTCCAACCAGATCTATGCGCTGGCGGGCAACGCGCTCAGTTCGTTCAACGGCGCCCGCTACATCCCGCCGAGCACCGAGAACTGCACCGGCACCTTCATCATCTACATCAGCAACGGCGCGGCGCAAGACAACACCAACGACATCCAGATCTCGACCGAGGCCCTGCGCCAGGCCGGCGGCGACACGACCCCCATCGTGCTGGGCGTCAGCGGCTCGCAAGACAACCCCGCCGACGAATGGGCACGCTTCCTGAGGGACAGCATGCGCGTGAAGGTCTACACCATCGAGGCCGTCCGCGCGACCGGCGGCCAAGGCCCTGGCTGGACGGCGTTGCTCCGGAGCATGGCCGACAGGTCCGACGGTGAGTACTTCGACCTGTCCGGCAGCACCAATCTCAACACCGCGCTCATCGATGCGCTCGCCAAGATCTTCAGCAAGATCCAGGCGGTCAACAGCGTCTTTTCCTCGGTGAGCCTGCCCGTGAGCGTGAACACGCAGGGCACCTACCTGAACCAGGTGTTCGTCGGCATGTTCCGCCCCGATCGCAGCGCGCGCCCGCGCTGGTACGGCAACCTCAAGCAATACAAACTGGGACTGGACAGCGGCGGCCAACTTCTCCTGCAGGATGCCGTCGACGGCAACGCGATCAACAACAACACCGGTTTCGTGGACCCCTGCGCCCAGAGCTTCTGGACACCCGCGAAGGGGAGCGGGGGCAGTTACTGGGATTTCCTCCTGCCCGCGGACCGTCCCTCGGGCGGCTGCCTGGGTCAGAACAAGCTGTCCGACAGCCCCGACGGCGATGTGGTGGAAAAAGGTGCGCAGGGCTACATGCTGCGCAGCCTGACCGTGGCCAGCCGCAACATGAAAACCTGCGCCGCAACCGGCTGCAGCACACTCACGAACTTCTCCACCGGCAACAGCGCCATCAACAAGGGCGACCTGGGCGTCGCCGTGGATGCCGACCGCGACAAGCTGATCGACTGGGTACGCGGCCTCGACAACAAGGGCGATGACAGGGCCCGGGCCGATGGCACGCTGGTCACCACCGGCGGCATGCGTCCCTCCGTGCATGGCGACGTGGTTCATTCACGGCCGGTCGCCATCGACTACGGAACCGCCACGGCGCCCCAGGTGGTGGTGTTCTACGGCGGCAACGACGGCGCGCTGCGAGCCATCAACGGCAACCGCAGCAGAGCCATCGGCACGGCTGCCGCGGGCGCCGAGCTGTGGTCTTTTGTTCCGCCCGAGTTCTATGGCAGCTTGAAGCGGCTGTACGACAACAACGTCCGCATCGATTTCCCCGGCATGCCCGTGCCCACCGGCACCACTGTGGCCCCCAAGGCCTACGGCATGGACGGCGCGGTATCCGCCTACCGCCAGGGCAACACGGCCTGGCTGTTTGCCAGCATGCGCCGCGGTGGCCGGCAGATGTACGCTTTCAACGTGTCCGACCCGGCTGCGCCCTCCCTGAAATGGCGCCGCGGCTGCCCCAACCAGTCCAATGACACCGACTGCGACAGCGACTTCGAAGGCATCGGCCAGACCTGGTCGGCACCGAAGGTGCTGAAGGCCAGCGGCTACGCGTCGGGCAACTCGCCGCTGCTGATTTTCGGCGGCGGCTACGACAAGTGTGAGGACGCCGACACCAACAGCGCCACCCAGGCCTGCGGCAGCGGCGTGAAGGGCAACCGGATCTATGTGCTCGACGCCGATACCGGCGCGCAACGCAAGGTGTTCACCACGGAACGCCCGGTGGTCGGCGAAGTGACGGTGGTCACCGACGCGCTCGGCGTCGCCAAGATCGCCTACGCCGCCGACCTGGGCGGCAACGTCTACCGCATCAAGATCGGCACCGCAGCACCGTCCGCCTGGGAATTAAAGAAGATCGCCTCGCTCGGCTGCGACACCGTGACCACCTGCACGCCCAACCGCAAGTTCATGTTCGGCCCCGACGTGCTGGAGGACACCGGCTCCTACGTCGTGCTGCTGGGTTCGGGCGACCGCGAGAAGCCGCTGCGCCGCTACACCTCGGCCCTCAGCGTGGCCAATCGCTTCTACATGCTGGTGGACAAGCCCACCGACGACAACTGGCTGAGCAGCGAGGCCGTCCTCACCCGCTGCGGCACCGGCACCAGCAACGAGCTGCTGTGCCATGCCTCGCTGCAGGCCATCACCACGACCGACGACCCGACGTCCGCGGACCTTGCGACCAAGAAGGGTTGGTACCTCGCCCTCGCTGCCGGCGAGCAGGTCGTGACCGGCTCGGTGACCGCCTACGGCGTCACCACCTTCAACACCCACACGCCCACCGTCCCCAACACGCTGACGTGCAAGGCCGACCTCGGCACCGCACGGGTCTACAACGTCTCGTACGTCAACGCCGCGGCCCAGAGCACCCTCGGACGCTTCCAGAACGTGGTGGGTGGCGGGCTCGCGCCCACACCAGTCGTGGGTCGGGTCGAGCTCGACAACGGCAGCATTCGCGACGTGGTGATCGGCGCCAGTCCCAATTCCTTCCTCAGCCCCAAGGGCACCGCGCCCAAGGCCGCGTTCAAGCAGCCCAAGGGCCGGGTCTACTGGTTCATCCAGAAGTAAAACCGTGCACCCGCGCATGCGCCACGACCACCCCAGGCAGGCCCGCACCCGGCCGCGCGGCTTCACGCTCATCGAGCTGATGGTCACGCTGGCCGTGCTGGTGGTGCTGATCGCCATTGCCGTGCCCTCGTTCGACGGCATCCGGCTGTCCACCCGCCTGAGCAGCTACAGCACCGCGCTGGTCGCCGGCAGCCAGCTGGCGCGCAGCGAGGCCATCAAGCGCAACGCGCCCGTCACCCTGTGCGCCTCGGCCAACGGCACCAGCTGCAGCACCAACGGGCAGTGGGAAGCCGGCTGGATCGTGCGCAGCGACACGCAGGTGCTGCGCGTCGAACCCGCGGCCGCCAGCGGCTACCGGCTGCGCGAGGCCGATGGCGCCAGCGCCATCGTGTTCCAGGCCACCGGCCTGGGCGCCGGCCGGAGCAGCATCACCATCTGCCGCGCCACCCCGAGCGCCGACCAGTCGCGCGCCGTGAGCATCAGCGCCACGGGGCGCACCACCGTCACCCGGTCCAGCGGCGGCACCTGCGCCGCGACCTGACCCGGGCCGGCCGAGGGGGTCCGCCGGACGAACGACAATAGGGCCCTGTGGCAAGCCCGGGCGCCGGTCCCGCCTCTCTTGCCTTGACGACCATCACCAGGAACAACGCTCCCGCATTCATGGAACACCGGCTGGACTGGGCCCTTGCCGCCTGCGCTCGCATCCTCAGGCCCGTGGTCCGGCTGGCGCTGGGCATGGGCGTCAAGCACCCGCACCTCGAAGCCCTGCTGCGCGACCTGCTCATCGAGGAAGCCCAGCGCACCTGGCGCGCCCAGGGCGTGACCAAGCCCAACCTCAGCCAGATTTCGGTCACCACCGGGCTGAACCGCAAGGTCGTCACCGCCAAGGTCCGCGCCACCGTCGACCCCCTGCCCCACACCGAGCTGTCAGCGGCTGCCAAGACTTTTACGTTGTGGTTACAGATGACCACCGACGACGACACCCTGCGCCGCCTGCCCGTCGTCACCGAGGGTGACGGGCCCTCGTTCGAGCGCGTGGCCCGCCTGGCCAGCCGGGGCAACGTGCACCACCGCACCATCCTCGACGAGCTGGTGCGCCTGCAGATGGTGGCCGAGAGCGACGGCACCGCCGAACTCACGGCCGACGGCTTCGTGCCGGTGGAAGACCTGCAGTCGATGCTCGCCTTCCTGGGCGACAACGGCCGCGACCACCTGCTGGCCGCCGTCTCCAACACCCTGGGCGAACAGCCCCGCATGCTCGAGCGCGCCGTGTACGCGCGCGGGCTCACGCTGGCCGACTGCACGGCCATCGAACGCCTCGTGCGCGAACGCTGGGCCGGCCTGCACCACGAGCTGGCCCGCGAGATGACCGAAGCCGTCGACCGCGTGCCCCCTGAGGCCAAGGCCACCGCGAAGGCGCGCATCCGCGTCGGCATCTACACGTATTACGAAGACGAAGAAGGCGCGCCCACCCCCGGCGCGCCCCAGCACAACGAGTCCCCCCGATGAACACGCCTCCCCTTTCCTTGCGACTCGTGCGCGGCCTGCTGATGGCCAGCGCCATGGCCCTGCTTCTGTCCTGCGGGGGAGGCGGCGGTGGCGGTGGAGGTGGCGGCACGCCGGGCTTCGGCACCGCCGGCACCACGGCCACCGGTAACGGCGGTGGGGGCGGCGACGGCGGCTCGGGTGACGCCGGCTCCGGCAGCGGCACGGGCAATGGCAGCACCGGAAGCACCGGTGGCGGCGGCGACAGCACCGCCGGCAACACCAACGGCGACGGCTCGGGCGTGGGCTCCGGCGGCACGGGCGTGACCGCCGACGCCGCCGGCATCGGCGCGGCCGACGGCCTGGGCAGCGTGATCCTCAACGGCCTGCGCTACAACACCGACAGCGCCACCTTCAGCCTCGAGGACACCACCGAGCTGCAGATCGGCATGAGCGCGCGCATCGCCGGCAAGGTCGACGCCGACTTCAACAACGGCATCGCCGCCACGGTCGTCTCGGCCGCCGAGCTGCGCGGCGCCGTGTCGGCCATCGACCTGAAGGACGGCAGCTTCACCGTCATGGGCGCCCGCGTGACAACCGACAACGCCACCGTCTGGGGCGACGCCAAGGGCGCCGCCGACCTCGTGGACACCGCCGTGGTGCAGGTGTGGGGCCTGCCCGCCGCCCCGGGCATCCTGCGCGCCACGCGCGTGCTGGTGGCGCCCGCCACCACCGCCCCGCTGGTGACCGGCACCGTGCAGAACCTCGACCGCGGCGGCCAGCAGTTCACGCTCGGCCTGCTGACCATCGACTTCGGCGGCGCCGCCTTCGGCCCCGGCATCGATGCCGCGAGCCTGGCCAACGGCACCATCGTCCGCGTGCGCGGCACGGCGGCGCCGGCCGCCGGCCGCTTCACCGCCACCCAGGTGCAGGGCTGGTACGCCATTCCCTCGGCCGACGGCATCGCGCTGCAGCTGGCCGGCGTGATCACCGACTTCGCCGCGCTGGGCGACTTCCGCGTGCTGGGCAACAAGATCGACGCGCGCAACGCCCAGATCACCGGCGGGCCCAGCGGCTCCATCGGCAACGGCGTGAAGGTGGAGGTCGACGGTTTCCTCTCGGGCCAGGTGCTCGTGGTCAAGAAACTGCGCATCCGCCACGTGCCCGGCACCGGCGGGCCGGTGTCGTTCACCGTGATCGGCGCCATCGGCGGCTACGTGTCGGCCGCCGACTTCACCGTGCGCGGCCAGCGCGTGGATGCCAGCGGCTCCGGTACCATCTTCGAAAACGGCACCGCCACCGACCTGGGCAACGGCAAGCGCGTGACCGTCGTCGGCGACCGCGTGGTCGACGGCGTGCTCATCGCCCAACGCGTGAGCTTCATGCAGCCCTGAGGTCCGGGCCCCGGCGGTCCGGCCGCGCAGTGCGTGCACCGAGGGTGCACGCACTGCGCACCCCACAGGCCACGCCACCCATGGCGCGACCGGATCGATCGGAGCCATGGACACCCACACCACCTCTGCGCCCGCTCCCACCACGTCGCCCCGCTGCTGCATCGCCGGCGGCGGCCCGGCCGGCATGGTGCTGGGCCTGCTGCTTGCGCGCGCGGGCGTGCCCGTTGTCGTGCTCGAGAAACACCTCGACTTCCTGCGCGACTTCCGGGGCGACACCGTGCACCCTTCCACCCTCGAAGTGCTGCACGAACTCGGCCTGCTCGACGCCTTCCTGCAGCGCCCGCACAACCGCATCGAGGAGCTGCGCGGCACCTATGAGGGCCGCGGCGTGACCATTGCCGACTTCAGGCGGCTGCCCACGCACGCCCGCTTCCTCGTGCTCATGCCGCAGTGGGAGTTCCTGGACTTCATGTGCGACGAGGCGCGGCGCTACCCCGGCTTCGAGCTGTGGACCGACGCCGAGGCCGTCGGCCTGCTGCAGGACAAGGGCCGCGTCAATGGCGTGAAAGTGCGCGTCGGCGCCCGCAGCCCCGACAGCGGCGGCCCGAGAGACATCGAGCTGCACGCCTCCCTCATCGTGGCCGCCGACGGCCGCCACTCCACCTTGCGCGACGCCGCGGCGCTGCCGCACATCAGCTACGGCGCGCCCATCGACGTGCTGTGGATGCGCCTTCCCAAGCGCCCCGGCGACCCCGAAGCCACCGGCGGCCACATCGCGGCAGGCCACCTCCTGGTGACGCTCAACCGCGGCGACTACTGGCAATGCGCCTTCGTCATCCGCAAGGGCGGCAGCGCCGAACTGCAGTCGCGCGGCATTGCCGCCTTCCACGCCGAGATCGCGCGCATCGCGCCCTTCTTTGCCACCCGCCTGCCCGAGGCCCTGCCCGACTGGGAGGCCGTGAAGCTGCTCGAAGTGACCGTCGACCGGCTCGAATCGTGGTCGTGCCCTGGCCTGCTGTGCATCGGCGACGCCGCACACGCCATGTCGCCCGTGGGCGGTGTCGGCATCAACCTCGCCGTGCAGGACGCCGTGGCCGCCGCCAACCTGCTCGCTGCGTCGCTGGTCGGCAACGCCACCGACAAGGAAATCGACAACCTGCTGCCCCAGCTGCAGCGCCGCCGCGAATGGCCCGTGCGCGTCACGCAGGCCGCGCAGCGCCTCGTGCAGGACCGCGTGCTGATGCCCGTGCTCAGCCGCAGGGCGGCGGCGTCGACCGCGCCCCGCCCCATGCCCTGGGCCCTGCGCCTGCTGGGGCGCTGGCCGTGGCTGCGCACCCTGCCGGCGCGCGCCGTGGGCATCGGCGTACGGCCCGAGCACGTGCAGTCGCCGCGCGCGTAACGCGCGAGCCGGATTCGTCGGATCAGCCGGGCCGGCGCGCCTGCGTCGGCTGGCGCGACCAGTACACGCCATCGAGCCGGTCGAGCCGCACCTCGCCGCCCGTGGACGGCGCATGCACGAAGCGCCCATCGCCCACATAGATGCCCGCATGCGTGGGCGACGCCGAGCCGAACAGCACCAGGTCGCCCGAGCGAAGCTCCGACATCGGCACCGGTCGACCGAAGCCCGCCATGCGCGACACCGTGCGCGGCGGCACCTGCCCCACGCTGTGGCGGTACACGTAGCCGATGAGCCCGCTGCAATCGAACCCGCCCTCGGGCGAGTTGCCGCCATAGCGGTACGGCGTGCCGACCAGCCCCAGCGCATGGATCGTGATGCTGTTCGACTGCTCCGACGTCAACGGCGGGATGTTGCTGCTGGGCACCGAACCACCGGGCGCGCGCGCGGGCGGCGGGCTCGCGCAGCCGATGGCCAGGAGGCAGGCGGTGACGGCGGGGATCAGTCGGAACAGGAGCCGCTGCTGCAGCAGCGACAGCGATGCGGGGGAATGAGGAGGCGTCGGCAATGGTGTGTCGAGCATGGGCGCAGGCCGGTCTTGTGGACGTGGCCCGACTCTAGCGCGAGTGGGCCGGATCGCAATGCAGAGGCCCTTGGCGGGCGACAACGCCCTCGCCCTTCCTCGCCAATCAGCTGAAGCCGAAGACCAGCAGCAGGTTGTTCGCCGGCATCGCGTGCCGCTCGCGCAATGCGAGGCCGACACGGCGCGCTTCTGCCACCACGTCGTCGAGCCGGCGAATGCCCCACGCGGGATTGCGCGCGCGCAGGTCTTCGTCGAACGCCAGATTGCTCGGCGCCGTGGGGCCGTGCTGTGCTTCGTCTTCGAAGTAAGGCCCGTAGGTGATCAGCAGGCCGGTGCCGGCACGCAGATCCCGCGCGGCACCGGCCATCAACGCGGCGCAGGTGGGCCAGGGTGCGATGTGCAGCATGTTGGCGCAGTAGATGGCGTCGAACTTCTCTTCTTCTTTGCCTTCTTGAGCGAACGCAGGGCCTTGCAAGGGCCACTGCGGCGCCATCACGTCGAGGAGCAGCGGCGGGCGCAGATTGGGCAGCGCGGCTTGCTCGACGCGACTGGCGATCGCGGGGAGCGAGCGGGCGTCTGCGTCGGTGGGCTGCCAGGTCCATGAGGGCAAGGCAGCGGCGAACCAGGCGGCGTGTTGGCCTGTGCCGGAGGCGATTTCCAAGGCGGTGCCGCGCTCATCGAGGATGCGGGTCAAGGCATCGAGGATGGGTTGTTTGTTGCGGTCGGCGGCGGGGCTGAAAGGGAGGTCGGGCATCACGAGAAGCTTCGGGCAGGTACAACTTACAGGGTATCAAAGCAAGATCGCTCAGATCCGTTTCGTAGTTCCGCAATGTCGGCAATGCAGCGGTTGCCGACATCCCTCGGCCTCGCGCGAATGGGTACTATCGGCCAGAACCGGCCATTCACCTGGTCGCTTAAATGAACCCTGTATCCCTTGATCGAGGGCAGGACTTGTCGGTTTGCGCGTTTCGCTGCCCGCCAGCCTGCTCCAAGTACTCGACAAACCCGTCGAAGGCATTCAATAAGGGCTGGAACCGCGCCGCACCGCCTTCCAGTTGGCACAAGGCGTAGCAGGTCGCCTCCAGCGTGGACAGTTGGTCGGGCCCATGGGCTTTGCGGATACGGTAGTGCGAAGGCGGCAGGTTGTGCAGGGCCAAGCGGGGCAACTGTTGCAGTGGCGGGCTTTGGTAGAGCATCTTTCGGCTTTTGCGCCAGGTGCCGTCCAGCACGACCAGGCGCAGGCGCGACGGGGCTTCCGGCCACTCGGTCGGTAGCGGGGGTGGGACCCGCAGGTCCGGGGCGCTATCTTGCAGACTGTCCGGGTACAGCAGCAGCGTGTGCTTGCCGTCCACCGGCCAGACGGGCACGGCAAATGCCTCACCCACCACCAAGCGGCAGTGCGCCAAGCTGAGGTGCAGCAGGCGGGCACTGCCTTTGGCCTGGTGTACCTCCAACGGGTGCTGCAGCACTAGTACCTCCACCGTGTGGGCAGTGGGCGCGACCCAGCGGCAAATGCAGGCGCTGAGCGGGCGCAGGCAAGCGGTGCACTGGGGGCGTGGGACTACAGCGGCGGACATGGTTGGGTTTTATTCAGCGTGCCTGGCTAGACAATGCATGGAAGGAGATGTCTCTTAGTGGCGCGACGACCGGCAGCTTTGGACAATGTCGGAAGACCGCAGTGGGCCCTATGCCGTCCTACAACCAGCAGTCGAGAAAGTCCGCTTCGCAGCGATTGTAGAAATCGACTGCGAAGCGACGGACGTCTGCTTTGAGTTCAATGGCGCATCGCACTCGCATGAGCCCATGTGCCCCCCCAATCAAGATCGCCGGCCGTAAGCAAGGGGTAGCCTCCCGCGTCAGAAGAATCGACCCCCGAAAATCCCCGCTGCCATTCGCCGCCGACGTAGAGATCAATGCAGCCTCTCAGGGTTTGGAGAACTTCTTGTTGGGAAACCACCGGAAGATGTTGTCGCAGCGGTTGTTGGCGAGCCGCACGAACAGGTAGCCAGACTCTGCGTTGCCGAGCGCATCAACGGGGATTCCTGCGCCGCGAAGGGCTGCGACTTCGGCGTCCGCGTCAATGTCGAACGGCAAGCTGAGAGTCACCGTCGCTGTGTGCACGAGAAGCTTGGCCATGCTACGGGCTCAATGCGCTTGTTCCGATGCAGCATGCCTTTTGGGCGTCACGCGCATCACGGTGGCCCGGCCTGAACAGACGACTCGCCCACGTGGGTACAGCGGGGGACGGAGGTTCGGCCTCGTTCAACCCCGCGCTGCGCAGCACTCCGCGCATTCGAGTCTCCTCCAGATCATCGGTCGGCACAGGCGGTCGCGCGCGGCAAAGGCGGCGGAGCAGATGTATGCGCATTGGATTTCCTGGGTCTGTGTTGGGCGGCAGCGGCAATTGACGGCCGTACAAGCCAGTGCGCACCAGGTTCTCGGTGTCGATTCCCGCGGGGCTCATGGCGTACATGGGGTTGCTCTCCAAAGCGAGGTTCTGGGGGGCCCACGCTAGCCAGAAAGTGAGTCCCTGACTGTTCGCTGGCGCACCAAGCCCCCCCAAAAAATGTCCCGGCGATTGGTACGCCAGCGCACAGACGCCGGATTTCAGTCGCAGAATCATGAAAATTTGGAAGCAGATCTCGCCCATGGCATTGCCTCCTCGTTCTTCTTCGTTGCGTCGGGCCGCTGCACACAACGAACTGCTGGATGCCATCCCTGTCGAGGTGATGGCCCGAATGGAGCCGTTCCTGGAATTGGTGCCGCTGCGTCTCGGGGAGGTGCTCTACGAGTCGGGGGTGGTGCAGCGACACGTTTTCTTCCCCGTCGATTGCATCGTCTCCCTGCTGTACGTGCTGGAGAACGGGCAGTCGGCGGAGATCGCGGTCGTCGGCTTCGAAGGCATGGTGGGCGTGTCGCTCCTGATGGGCGGAGGTAGCACCCCCAATCGTGCCGTGGTGCAAAGTGCAGGCAAGGCCTTCAGGCTGAGTGCCACCCACGTTCAGGAGCTGACGGACAAGGGGGGCCCGTTGCTTCACCTCTTGCTGCGCTACACCCAGTCGCTCATCACCCAGATGTCGCAAACGGCGGTGTGCAACCGGCATCATTCGCTCGAGCAGCAGCTGTGCCGCTGGCTGTTGTTGAGCCTGGACAGATTGCCCGGCAATGAACTGGTCATGACGCAAGAGCTGATCGCCAACATGCTCGGCGTGCGACGCGAAGGCGTGACGGAGGCGGCAGGCAAATTGCAGCGTCTGAACCTGATCAAGCACGCCCGAGGTCACATCACGGTGCTCGACCGCCCGGGCCTGGAACAGCAGGTATGTGAATGCTATGAGGTCGTGAAGCGCGAAACAGATCGGCTGCTGCCTCGCCAAGTGGCAAGCTGATTCGCCGCGCCGATGGTCACGCTCGGTGCGCCGCCGCACAGACGTGAGCCATCGCATCGGCAACAATGCGGCGGGTCACGCATTTTCGCGCTGGCCCCTCTCAACAGGGGCTCTGTGACATCCCATCCGACCCGCCCCATTCACAACCGTCTGCTCGAAGTGCTGCCGCCGATGGTCAGGGCGCGTCTGCTCGAAAAATGCGAGAGCGTGCCACTGGCCGCAGCCCAGACGCTCTATGAGCCGGGCGATGCCATCCACCACATCCACTTTCCCACGAGCGCCTTTGTTTCGCTGGTTTCCACGGCGGATGGCCACGACGGCCTGCAAACAGGCTTGGTGGGCAACGAGGGCGCCTTGGGCTACGAACTGTCGCTGGGTGTTCAGAGCGCACCGTTGCGAGCGTTCGTTCAAGGCGGCGGTCTGGCCTGGCGCCTGACAGCGCAGTCCTTTGCTCAGGAACTGGAGCACAACACGATGCTCAGGCGTGTTCTCAACCGCTACGTCTGTGTGCTGCTGATGGAGCTGGGTCGCTCGGGCCTGTGCAACCGCTTCCATCTGATCGAGGAGCGCCTGGCGCGCTGGCTACTGACCACGCAGGATTGCGCGCACTCCGCACACCTGGCACTGACTCATGAAGTACTGGGTCGCATGCTGGGGGTGCGCCGGGTCGGCATCACCAATGCAGCGACGGCACTGCACGAGCGTCGGCTGATCGAATACCGCCGCGGCGCCATCACGATCACGGATCGCCAGGGACTGGAAAATGCGGCGTGCGATTGCTACCGGGCCAACCAGCGCAACTACGCGCGGTTGATCTCATGACGGGCGGCCTTCCTGCCATTCACACGGCAGGAGCATGAAGGTCGTTCTCCCGCAGCATCACCGGCTCCATGGCTCCCTGTGAGAGACGCCGCCGCACCGCGGCTTCTATCTCTTCGACATGGTGGCCGAAGGTTTCAAGCGGATCGGCGCTCTCGGGTGTGTGAAAGTGATAGCGCAGCGCTTGGCTCCCGACGCTGGCACTCACGAACCGGTTGCCCTCCAGGTCCACCCAGAAGCGGACGGAGCCAGAGGCATCATGAAAGTAGGGAGCATCGGACATTGCGAGAATCTTTCTTGGGGGCGGCTGTGCACTATCACACGCTTGGCGCTTCGCGGCCGTAAGACAACGGGAGTTGATCGCTCCGCAGGCCCAAGTGCTTGGCCTTTGCCATGAAATCCAGCGAGGTGACGGCCCGCCGGCATCGAGGCGCCGCTCTTGATGGGCGGGTGCTTAAGCTTCCTCTACCAGCGCCGGATGGCCGTCAACCAGATCATGGCGCGCCTTTTGTTTTCGGTCTGTGCGCCAGCGCACGGTCGAAAAATCTCCTGCGCGGTAGTGTGGCGGCTTCAACTTCTTCAACGGAGGGGCCCATGACACCTTCCCAGTTCACCGCCGAGTCGCTGCTTCGGACTTACCTCAGTGGGCGCAGCATGCCGAAAATCCTTCGTGACGCCATTGTGTGGTCGATCGAAGTTCGACTGGCCAGGGGCGACACGCCAACGCTCGACGAGACGCTGCGAACTGACATCGACAACCATGCTGTAGAGCCTCCTGGGGGACCGACCGTATGTGCCTTGTTGCGTCGCTTTGGCGAGACTGAAGACACAACGCATGCGAGCAGTCGCCCGAGCCACAGAGCGTTTGGAACCTCCGTTTATTGACACGAGCGCATCGGCTGGTTCGTGTCCACTTCAGTCAGACGGCCCGGGCAGATTTGCGAGGCGGAAGTCCGCGCCGGGTCGCAAAGCCGCCCTCGATGCATATCGCCCCGAGCGGCAGCAATCAGTCTGAAGCAGCCACCCCGGTATCCAATACCGGCGCCAAACTCTCACCCTCCCCCACTCTCCTGAAACAACGCCGCCGCATCCCGCGCCAAATCCGAAGCGATCCAAAGCAGGTTGTCCCGATGCCCGGCCCCCGCCTCTTCGAACCACCCATCGCCGGCGCCATGGCAGCACCACAGCAGTGAGTTCAGTTGTTCCAGCTTGCATTCCAACAGGTCTGCTGCGTTGGGGGTGGTCGCGTGGGGAGAGGCCGGCGCGGTAGCGCGGGCCATAATTCGTTTAGCCATTTGTTGTGCTCCTTATCAAAGCTTGCACGTCACTTGGTTAGACGGTCATGGTGTTCGCGCACCGTGGCCGTCGCCTTTTGTGCCTCACGTTCGCATCGATCGATCTGCATCTATGGCCCGCCGTGAGGCGAAGCGGTTCATTCATTCACTCAATCAGTCAGTGGTCCGTGGTGTGGTGTGTGCTGCCCTCCTCGCCCACATGGCGGGTCGTTTCATCGCAGGGGCATTCACTGTAGAGAAGTCCTGCCCGGCGCACAGAGATATTTCGCCGAGGAATGCGCGGTTCGCGCAAGTAATCGCGCTGCGGCAGCGGCGATTCACAAAGCCCTGACAGTCAGGCCCTGAAAGCAGGGCCCAAGCCCCGCATCGACAGCAGCGCCTCAACCCTGCCCGCCGAACTCCCGCGCGTGTTCCACCGCGTACTTGATGAGCTCCGCCTGCCCTTCGATGCCCAGGCGCCGCTTGATGCTCTGGCGGTGCGCCTCCACGGTGCGCACGCTCAGGCCGAGGTCGCGTGCGATCTGCTTGCTCGATTCACCGCGGCCGAGCGCGCTCAAGATTTCGCTCTCGCGCGGCGTGAGCAGCGGGCGCGGGGTCTGGTTGCGAAAGAGCTTCTTCGACACGGCCGGGCTCAAGAAGGTGCCGCCCGCCGACACGGCCTCGATGGCGGCCACGATCTCCGCGGCCGGCGCGTCTTTCAGCACGTAGCCACGCGCGCCGACCTGCAGGGCCTTCTGCACGTACTCGGGGTTGTCGTACATGCTGAGCATCACGATGTGCGGCGCGAGCTGGTGCTGCGGCTGTTGTTGCAGCAGCAGCGCCGCCAGCTCGATGCCGTTCATGTCCTTCATGCCCACGTCCATGAGCACGAGGTGCGGCTGCGCGGGGCCGATGAGTGCCAGCGCCTCGGCCGCGCTGCCGGCCTCACCCACGATCTCCAGGCCGGGCATGGCCCCCAGGCGTGCGCGCAGGCCGTCGCGCACCAGCGGGTGGTCGTCGACCAGGAACAGGCGCACGACAACAGGAGCAGCAGCAGCGGCGGAGTCTTCTTTCATGGCCGCTATTCTGGCTTTGCGCGCCGCACGGGCACTTCGGCCACGATGGAGGTGTGGCCCCGGCCCGAGCGCATGCGCAGCCGGCCTTCGATGGACTCCATGCGCTCGCGCATGTTGCGCAGGCCGATGCCGCGCTGCGGGTCGAGCTGCATGGCCTCGACGTTGAAGCCGACGCCGTCGTCGCTGATCTCCAGGCGCACGGCCTCTTCGTCGAAGCCCAGTGCGATGTGCACCTGTTGCGCGCGGGCGTGTTTGCGCACATTGGTCAACGCTTCCTGCGTGACGCGAAAGAGCGCGGTCTTGGCTTCTTGCGACAGCTCGAAGGGTTCGCCCTCGACCATGATGGATGCGTCCACGCCGCCTTCTTCACCGAACTCGGCGCCCAGACGCTCCAGCGCGGCGGGCAGGCCCAGGGTGTCGAGCAGCGCGGGGCGCAGCCGGTGCGAGATGCGGCGCACCTCGGTGAGCGAATCGTTCAGCCGCTGCAGCGCCTTGCCCAGCGCGGGCGGCGGCGACTGGTGCGCGCGGTCGAGCTGCTCCACCGCCGATTCGATCAGCAGCTTGGCCGACACCAGCGTCTGGCTGGTGCCGTCGTGCAGCTCGCGCGCGAGGTGGCCGCGCTCTTCTTCCTGCGACTGCACCACGCGGCGCGCGAGCAGGCGCAGCTTGGCTTCGGCGGTGCGGTGCTCGCTGAGGTTGAGCAGCAGCCCGGCCGCGCTCACCACGCCCAGGCACAGCGCGGCGATGCCGGCGATCCACAGCAGCGTGGCGGTGACGTTGGCGTTCATCTGCCGGTCGAGGGTGTCCATGGTCGACTGGATGTCGTCCAGGTACAGGCCGGTGCCGACCATCCAGTTCCAGCGCGGCAGCGCGGTGACGTAGCCGAGCTTGGGCGCCATCTGCGCGCTGGAGGGCTTGCGCCATTCGTACTCGACGTAGGCGCCGCCCTTGTCGCGCGCGCCCTTGATCAGCTCCTGGATGGTGAAGCGGCCATGCGAATCGCGCAGGTTCCACAGGTTCTGGCCGACCAGCTCGGGCTGGCGCGAGTGCATGAGCGAGTTGCCGTCCATGTCGTAGACGAAGAAGTAGCCGTCGTCGCCGTAGTTGAGCGTGGCCAGGCGGCGCAGGGCCTCGGTGCGCGTGGCCTCGTCGTCCAGCCCCGACTCGTACAGCGGCAGCAGGTTGCTCACGGCCAGGTCGACGTAGCTGCGCAGCTCGCTGCGGCGCTGGGCCATGTAGCTGCGCTCGATGAGCGCCCGCTCGCGCTGGGCCAGGTCGTGTTCCTGGTGACGCACAGCCAGGGCCACGAGCACCAGCGCGACCAGCAGGGGCGCAACGGCCAGCGCGACGATCTTGGTGCGGAGGTTCATCGGGGAGGGAGACTACCACTGGGGGTGGGCGGGGAGCTGACCTCGCGGCTTCGCGGAGAAATTTCGGGGAAGAAGGACCGGGTGACGTTGGGTGACAGTGTGCAGCGCCGAACCGGCCTACAACACGGGGACATCAACAAACGGAAGAGGGAGCACGTATGCGCAAGACGCAAAAGACGACGGCAGCCGAGACAGAGAATGAAGGCTGGAAGCGCGGCATCGACAACGCCGACGACAAGTGGGACAGCCACGACTGCGAGATCCGCTCGGCCGTCCATGAATACGACATGCACCTCTCTCGAACCAAGGGCTACGTCCCGTTGGACTGGCGCCTGGTGAAGGCCATGCTGTGGGTCGAAACGGGGGCCAAACGGCCGCAGTGGAAGACCCGCCCGATGCAGATCGGCAATACAGGAGATCTGGGCCTCCAGGCGCTGCTGGGTGGCAAGGACGGCGGTGACCTGATCCTCCCGCCCTCTTACCGCAGAAGCCTCTCCGTCGACGGCGTGCGCCGCGCGCCTGCCGACAACATCCGGGCGGGCATCGGCTATCTGCTGCTACGCATGGCCAATTTCTCCTTTCAGAGCGTGCCCGATGCAGACACCCGCACCCATCAGGTCGTCGTGAAAGCTGGCGATACCCTGAACAGCATCGCCAGAGCGAAAGGCAGCACGCCAGAGGTGATGAAGCGGCTCAATCCGTCCGCACACATGCTTCGGCCCGGCGAGGTGCTGCACTACCAGAGGGCCTCGGTTCAGAGGGTCATCACAGGCTGGAAGCCCATCACGGTGTCGGGAGCGGCAACTTACTACAACGTGGATGGCGATGCGACGTATGCAGACAAGCTCGGCTATGCCTTGGCGGCCGTTCGCAGAGGCTCCGAGGCAACCGCATGCAAGTAGGCCGAAACATCGGGCGGCGTCTCCTGGCACTCGCCTGCTCAGCAGTTATGGCTGGTCCCGCGCACGCCCACACATTCACCGGGAAGTTCACCGGCACGGGCCGGGCATGCAACGGCGTACTCCATGTGCGCAGCCAGACCATCGAATGGCGATCGAGTTTCAGCCGCTGCGCACGCAGCAGCTATGAGGTGCTGGACATGAGCCGCCCCGGCGAACCCGGGCGGATGGCTTTTCGCTTCAAGGCACGCGACGCCAAGTGCCTGTACGAAGTGGTCGCGCTCGAACAGGTGGACGGCACCGACTGGACGGCGGACGGCTATCCCTCGCTGGCGGCCTACCGAAAGAAGGACGTACCCGGCTGGCAGGACTCACCCCTGCCCGCCCGGCTCGTTCTGGAGTGCCCAATGACACAACAGCTGCGATGAGCAGCTGCGAAGCAGGTCAGTGCAGGCTCGTAGGCCGCCCCGAAGCCACCCACGCATCCAGCCCCCCCGTCAGCGGCAACGCCCGCCGCGCCCCGCGCGCCAGCAGCACGCGCGCGGCCTGCGCGGCCGAGACTTCGTTGGGGCAGTTGCAGTACAGCACCACGTCGCGGTCGGGGTCGATGGTGAGGTCCAGGTTGCGCTGCTGCAGCGCCTTGAGGGTGTACGACAGCGCGCCCGGAATGCGGCGCGGGTCGACCTGCACGCCGGCTTCGCCACGCACGTCGATCACCAGCGGCGGCACGTCGCCGCTCATCAGGTCGAACAGTTCGTCGACGCTGATGCGCGGCATGCCGGTGAGCCGCGCGAAGGCGCGGCGGCGCCAGTAGCGCACGGCGAGCATCACGAGCAGCACCACGCCCAGCGCGGCGGTGGCAATGCCGCCGGCCTGCGCGAGCACGGCGAGCACCTGCTGGATCTGGTCGCGAAAGAGCCAGCCCAGGCCGAGGAACAGGCCCGTCCAGACCAGCGCGGCGACGATGTCGAAGCCGACAAAGCGCCGCACCGACATGCCCAATGCGCCGGCCATGGGCGGCGCCACCACGGACACGCCGGGCACGAACTTGGCGGCCACGAGCGACATGCCACCCCAGTCGGAAATGAGCGATTCGCCGCGCCGCACGCACGAGTCCTGCGACAGCGAGATGCGGCACAGCAGCCGCATGAAGCGGTAGCCGAAGCGGCGCCCGGCATAGAACCACGCGCCGTCGCCCAGCAGGTTGGCGACCACGGCGGCCAGCACCACGCCGACCACCGACACGTCGCCCGCCGCCAGCAGCGCGCCGGTGACGACCAGCACGGCCGCGGCCGGCACGGGCAGGCCCAGGCGCGCGGCAAAGCTGGCGGCAAACACCACCAGGATCGCGTTCTGCACCAGCAGCGACATCAGCTGTGCCATGCGGGCCGCCGTTCGGTCGTTGCCGGGGGCCGCAGGGCGGCGCGCCGGGAGGGGGTGTGGGATGTGGTCATGCCGGGCGCGATTCTCCCGCATGGCCCAAGCACGTACTGCGCGCAGGCCATCCGGGGCGCCGGCACGCCCCCGTTCGCTCAGCGGGGCGCGTCGCCCTTGCGGTACTCGGCGGTGAGCGCGTCGAGCTTCTGCTTGAGCGCCGGGTCGAGCACGTAGCTGGCGGCGGCCACGGTGGCGTCGAGCTGTTCGGGGCGGCTGGCGCCCAGCAGCGGCGCGGTGATCAGCGGGTTGGCCATGACCCACGCGACGGCCAGCGTGGCCAGCGGCACGCCGGCTTCCTCGGCCAGTGCGTGCAGTTGGGTGACGGTGTCGAAGCTGCGGTCGTTCCAGTAGCGGTCCTGGTACATGCCGCCGGCGGTGCCGAGGGTGAAGCGGGTGTTTTCCTCGGGCTTGGCGCCGGGCTTGTACTTGCCGGTGAGCAGGCCGCCGGCCAGCGGGTTGTAGGGAATCACGCCCAGGCCCTCTTCCGCCGCGAGCGGCAGCAGCTCGCGCTCGATCTCGCGGAACAGCAGGCTGTAGCGCGGCTGCACCGACACGAAGCGCGTGAAGCGGTGCAGCTCGGCCTTGCCCAGCGCGCGGGCCAGGCGGTAGGCCAGGAAGTTCGACACGCCGATGTAGCGCGCACGGCCCGACCTGACGATGACGTCGAGCGCCTCGAGGCTTTCTTCGAGCGGCGTCTCGCGGTCGTCCATGTGCAGCTGGTACAGGTCGACGTGGTCGGTCTTCAGGCGCTTGAGCGAGAGGTCGATGGCGTCGAGCAGGTGCTTGCGCGAGGCGCCCTGGTCCCAGGGGTTGGGGCCGACCTTGTTGACGGCCTTGGTGGCGACCACGAAGCGGCGGCGGCCGGCGGGGCCCTGCTTGTCGAGCCAGTTGCCGATGATCTCTTCGGTGCGGCCGGTGGTCTCGATGGTGCCGCCCAGCGGGTACACGTCGGCGGTGTCGAGGAAGTTGATGCCGGCGTCGGCGGCCTTGTCCAGGATCTGGTGCGACACGGCCTCGTCGGTCTGCAGGCCGAAGGTCATGGTGCCCAGGGCCAGGCGGGACACGGTGAGGCCGGTACGGCCCAGGCGGGTGGTGGGGATGCTCATGCAGGCTCGCTCCGAGAAGGTGGGAGAGGGAGGAAAAGAGGCGGCGGCCATCATAGGCACGGCCGCGCATTCCTGCAGGCGCTGGAGATTCAGGTGGATTCGAGGTGCACGCCGGGCGCGCCGCGTTCGACAGAAAAGCGGGCCATGGCCGCGACGGCGGAATCGGCGTTCTTCTCGTCGTCGACCGCGCGGAACTCGACGGCGCAGCCGCGCGCGTCGAGCGTCATGAGGCCGTAGCCGCGCTTGTCGGCGCGGCCGTAGCGCAGGTGTTCGTTCTTCGCACGCATGTGGGCCACGCTGGCGGCGCTGGGCCCTTCGGAGGTGATGGCGCCGCCGACGAACTCGGTCGCGACGACGGGGCCCTGCGGCTCGCGGTGCAGGTCGGCGGCCCAGAAGGCGTGCACGTCGCCGCCGAGCACCAGCGCATCGCCGCCGCGCGACGGGTTGGCGGTCAGCGCGTCGAGCAGGCGCGTGCGCGCGGCGGCGTAGCCGTCCCAGCCGTCCATCCAGTAGCCGTGCCCCGCGCCGCGCTGGCGGTCGGCTTCGGCGAGCAAGGTGGGTTGGGCGATGACGGTCCAGCGCGCCGGCGGCGTGGCGAGTTCGTTCGCGAGCCAGGCTTCCTGCTGCATGCCGAGCAGGCTGCGCTCCGGGGCCAGCCGGTCGGCGCAGTCGACCAGCGGCTTGGTGCTGCGGCCCGGGAGGCAGGCGTGGTGCGAGCGGTACTGGCGGCCGTCGAGCAGCATCACGTCGAGCATGCGGCCGAAGCGATGGCGCCCGTAGATGGTCGCGCCTGCACCGCGCGGGCGCATGGAGGCGGGCACGGGCATGTGCTCGTACCAGGCCTGATAGGCGGCGGCGCGGATCGCCAGGAACTGCGCCGGGTCGGGCGTGCGTGGCGAGACGTCATCGGTGTAGTCGTTGGCGACCTCGTGATCGTCCCAGGTCACGAGCCAGGGAAAGGCGGCGTGCGCGGCCTGCAGGTGCGGATCGGTCTTGTAGAGCGCGTAGCGGTTGCGAAACCCGGCCAGGTCGGTGGGAATGCCGCCCTCGTGCCGGCGCACGTTGTGCGAACCGCGCGTGCTTTCGTAGATGTAGTCGCCGAGGTGGACGACGAAGTCGAGCGGCTGCGCGGCCATGTCGCGGTAGGCGGCGTAGTAGCCCTCCTCGTACTGCTGGCACGAGGCGAAGGCGAAGCGCAGCGGCTGCACGGCGGCGTCATCGTCGGCCGGCGCGGTGCGCGTGCGGCCGACAGGGCTGCGCACGCCGGCGGCGGTGAAGCGGTACCAGTAGGGGCGGCCCGGGCGCAGGCCCTGCACTTCGACGTGCACCGCGTGCGCGAGGTCGGCCGTGGCACTGGCCGTGCCCTTGGTCACGATGCGGCGAAAGCGCTCGTCCTCGGCCACCTCCCACTGCACCGCCACAGGCGCATCGCCCATGCCGCCGCCCTGCACCGGCTCGGGCGCGAGCCGCGTCCACAGCACCATGCCGTCCGGCAGTGGCGCGCCCGAGGCGATGCCCAGCGTGAACGGATCGCGCGCCGCCAAGGGCTGGGCGCGCAGGTGCAGGAAGGGATGGCCGAGCGCGGCGGCGGCGAGGCCGGTGTGCAGCAGGCGTCGGCGGGTGAAAAACGGAGGGGTCATCGGGCGTCTTTCTTGGCGCGTCGCTCGGCGATCTCGAGGTCGATCGATGCCTGCAGGCGCGCTTGCCGGTCGAGCTCCCTCTGCCGGGTGTCGACGCTCGTGTACTCGCGGTCGATCAACGCCTGCAGGCGCGCCAGCTGCGTGAGATCCATCTCGCGGGTGTTGGCGCTCGCGTGCTCGAAGTCGATCGACGCCTGCGGGCGCACTGGCCGCTCGGGCTCTTTCGGATGGGTGTCGACGCCCCTCGTTCGCAGGTCTTCGCTCGACTGCGAAGAAGCACCACCGGAGCGTCCCTCCCAGATCACCAATGCGCCTACGAGAAAGAGCACCGCGAACATGAATTCCATGGCGACGGGGTTCAGGTCGTCCTTGAGGATCGGCTTGAGCGAGCCGTCCAACCGATCTTTCGGGGGCAGCAGGACCGCGACCTTCTTGCCCACGGGGCGTGGATCGAACTTGCCGCCGCTGCGTGCGTACAAGACAGCCCGTCGGCCGTCGGGCCGGACGTAGTCGACCCGGACCTCTGTGTTGCCGGCGCCGGTGACGACACCCTCGACCTTGCCGTAAGAAGAAAGAATGACCGCGGCATCAAGCGCCGACAGCAGCGCGACACACAGCATGGCAACGCCCATCGCCGCGAGGCACACCGCCACAAACACTCGAAGGATCTGCATGGACTCCAGCCGTCAGGAACGTGCCTGATTCTGGCGCCCTTCTCTTACAGCACCGCCACTGCAGAACGGCGTCTCAGCCCACCGACCCTTCGCAAACCACAGCCACCGGCCGCCGCGCATCCGCACGCGCGCTCGCGACCGCCCAGGCAAAGATGCCCACGCCCGCCAGCGCCAGCAGCGCGCCGACCCAGCCGGTCGAGGTCCAGCCCAGGCCGGCCGCGATGGCGACGCCACCGAGCCAGGCGCCAAGGGCGTTGGCCATGTTGAAGGCCGAGTGGTTGAGCGCGGCGGCGAGCGTTTGTGCGTCGCCGGCCACGTCCATCAGGCGGATCTGCAGGGCCGGGCCGATGGCGACGGTGGTGCCGATGAGGAACACGGTGAAGGCTGCCGTCACGACGTGGTGCGCCGCGAAGGTGAAGCTGGCGAGCACGAGCGCCGCGTAGACCAGCACGCCGCCGATGGTGCGCATGAGCGACTTGTCGGCCAGCCGCGAGCCCACGAGGTTGCCCGTGACCATGCCCAGGCCGAACAGCGCGAGCACGAAGGGCACGCCGCCCAGCGGCAGGCCGGCCACTTCGATCAGCGTGGGCTTGATGTAGCTGAACACGGCGAACATGCCGCCGAAGCCGATGGCGCCGATGCCCAGCGTGAACCACACCTGCTTGCGCTTGAGTGCGCCGAGTTCGCGCCAGGGGCTGGCGCCGGCGGCGGGTGCGATGTCGGGCACGTCGCGGCGCAGCAGCGCCACGGCGACGAGCGCGATGACGCCCACGAACACGAAGGCCGCGCGCCAGCCGAACAGCTGGCCCAGCCACGCCGCGATGGGCACGCCGACCAGCGTGGCGCCGGTGAGCCCCAGCATCACGAGGCCGACGGCGCGTGCGCGGCGCCCCGGCGGCGCGAGCGTGGCGGCCACGAGCGCGGCCACGCCGAAGTAGGTGCCGTGCGGCAGGCCGGTGGCAAAGCGCAGCAGGTTGAGCGACAGGTAGCCGGGCGCCATCGCGCTGGCGAAGTTGCCGGCCGCGAACACGGCCATCAGCGCGATCAGCAGCGCGCGACGGCCCCAGCCGGCGGCCAGCACCGCGAGCACGGGCGCGCCGATGACCACGCCCAGCGCATAGGCGCTGATGACGTGGCCGGCCTGCGGGATGGTGACGGCGATGTCTTTCGCAACCTCGGGCAGCAGGCCCATGATGACGAACTCGCCGGTGCCGATGGCAAAGCCGCCGACGCCGAGCGCGAGCACCGCGCGCAGGAACTGGGCGGACGAGACGGACGGTGCAATGGCGGTGGTTTCCGCGCCTTCGCGGGCGGACGGTGAGGCGTTCAAGGCCGGGCTCCTGGGGGGTGCCCGGCGGACGCGGGCAAGGCCCGATTCTAGGGTAAACCCTTAAATTGTGAAGATGCTCTCGTGCGCCGCGTCTGTACCGTCTTGCAATTCAGATGGCAACCAACTGCCGCACGCCCTGCGCTTCCATGTCCTTGCCCAGGCCGCGCGCAATGACTTCGCCGCGCTCCATCACGAGGTAGTCGTCGGCCAGTTCCTGCGCGAAGTCGTAGTACTGCTCGCACAGCACGATAGCCATGTCGCCGCGGTCGGCGAGCATGCGGATGACGCGGCCGATGTCCTTGATGATGCTGGGCTGGATGCCTTCAGTGGGCTCGTCGAGGATCAGCAGCTTGGGCTTGGGCGCGAGGGCGCGGGCGATGGCCAGCTGCTGTTGCTGCCCGCCTGACAGGTCCCCGCCTCTTCTGTTGATCATCTGCTTGAGCACGGGAAACAGCTCGAACAGTTCCGCAGGAATGGGCGTGCCGCCGCTCTTGTAGGCCAGGCCCATGCGCAGGTTCTCTTCCACCGTGAGCCGCGCGAAGATCTCGCGGCCCTGCGGGACGAAGCCGATGCCGGCCCTGGCCCTGTCGTACGGCGTGGCCTTGTGGATCGGCTTGCCTTCGAGCTCGATGCTGCCGCTCTTGATGGGCACGAGGCCCATGAGCGACTTCAGCAGCGTGGTCTTGCCGACGCCGTTGCGGCCGAGCAGGACCGTGACCTTGCCGAGCGTGGCCTCGAAGCTCACGTCTCTGAGGATGTGGGAGCCGCCGTAGTACTGGTGGATGTTCTTGACTGTCAGCATGGTGGGATGCTTTCATTGGTCTTTATCGGGGGCACCCGGTGTGCGACACGGCGCGGTCGGTCTCACTGTGCCGGCCCTTCGGGCTGCCCTGCGGTGCTCGCGTTTCGCGGGGCCTCGCAGAACTCGCTGCGCTCAGACAGCTGCGAGCCCTGATCCGCGAATCGCTGCGCTCCTCGGCGGCACAGAGGGGCCGCCCACGCCGCACCGCACACCGGGCGCTGGTCGTGGCGTTGATGCCGGCGGCTTTGGCCGCGGCGACAAGTTCACCGGCCAAGGTAGACCTCGATCACGCGCTCGTCGGCCTGCACCTCATCGAGCGTGCCCTGCGCGAGCACCGAGCCATCGCACAGCACGGTCACGATCTCGGAGATGGTGCGGATGAAGCTCATGTCGTGCTCCACCACCATCAGCGAATGCTTGCCCTTGAGCGTGAGGAACAGCTCGGCCGTGCGCGCGGTTTCCTCGTCGGTCATGCCGGCCACGGGCTCGTCGAGCAGCAGCAGCTTCGGGTCCTGCATCAGCAGCATGCCGATTTCGAGCCACTGCTTCTGGCCATGGCTCAGGTTGCCGGCCAGGCGCGAGACGCTGTCGGCCAGGTGGATCGTCTCCAGCACTTCGGCCAGACGATCGCTCTGCGCCGAGTCGAGCCTGAACAGCATCGAGGCGCGCACGCCCTTGTCGGTCTTCAGTGCGAGCTCGAGGTTCTCGAACACGGTGAGGTGCTCGAACACCGTCGGCTTCTGGAACTTGCGGCCGATGCCCAGCTGCGCGATGTCGGCCTCGCGGTGGCGCAGGAGGTCGATGGTGCTGCCGAAGAACACGGTGCCTGAATCGGGTCGGGTCTTGCCGGTGATGATGTCCATCATCGTGGTCTTGCCCGCGCCGTTGGGGCCGATGATGCAGCGCAGCTCGCCCGGCGCAATGTCGAGCGAGAGCTTGTTGATGGCCTTGAAGCCGTCGAAGCTCACGCTCACGTCTTCCAGGTACAGAATGCGGCCGTGGGTGACGTCGACCTCGCCCGGCGTGGCGATGCGGCTGAAACCTGCGGTGCGGCCACCCGATTCGGTCTGGCCTGTGGCGGCGTGCAGCCCGGCCGCGCGTGCGGCGCGCTCGGCGCCGGCTTCCATCAGGTCGGGCGTCATGCGCGGGCTCCCTTCACGTCGGCGACCAGGGGCGCCTGCACCGTCGCTTCGGGCTCGGCGTGCGCGGCGCCGGGCTCGCGCCGCGCGTCCTTCGCGGCCGGCGCCGCGGCCTTCTGTGTCTTCTCGCGCGAGAGCCACTTGCGCACCAACCCCACGATGCCGTTCGGCAGGAACAGCGTGACAGCAATGAACAAGGCGCCCAGGAAGTACAGCCAGTACTCGGGGTAGGCCACGGTGAGCCAGCTCTTTGCGCCGTTGACGATGAAGGCGCCGATGATCGGACCGATCAGCGTGGCGCGCCCACCGACTGCGGCCCACACCGCGATCTCGATGGAGTTGGCCGCGCTCATCTCGCCCGGGTTGATGATGCCGACCTGCGGCACGTACAGCGCGCCGGCCACGCCGCACATCACGGCCGATATGACCCAGATCGTGAGCTTGTAGGGCAGCGGGTTGTAGCCCGAGAACATCACGCGCGTTTCGGCATCGCGAATGGCCTGCAGCACGCGACCGAACTTGCTGCCGATGAGCCACTTGGCGAACAGGAAGAAGCCCAGCAGCGTGAGGCCCGTGAGCGCGAAGAGCGTCATGCGCATCTCCTGCGTGGCGATCGGGATGTTCAGGATGCGCTTGAAGTCGGTGAAGCCGTTGTTGCCGCCGAAGCCGGTCTCGTTGCGGAAGAACAGCAGCATGGCCGCGAAGGTCATGGCCTGCGTGATGATCGAGAAGTACACGCCCTTGATGCGCGAGCGGAAGGCGAAGAAGCCGAACACGAAAGCGATGAGGCCGGGCACCGCCACGATGAGCAGCAGCGTCATGCCGAAGCTGCCGCTGAAGGTCCAATGCCAGGGCAGCTCCTTCCAGTCGAGGAACACCATGAAGTCGGGCAGGTCGCTCTTGTAGTTGCCGTCGCGGCCGATCTGGCGCATGAGGTACATGCCCATCATGTAGCCGCCCAGCGCGAAGAAGAGGCCGTGGCCCAGCGACAGGATGCCGGTGTAGCCCCAGATCAGGTCCATGGCCAGCGCGCAGATGGCGTAGCACATGATCTTGCCGACCAGCGCCACGGCGTAGTCGCTCATGTGCAGCGGGCTGTCGGCCGGCACCCACATGTTGAGCACGGGCGCCACGGCGCACACGACGATCAATGCGACGAAGAAGGCTGTCCAGCCCTTGCCGCTCAGCAGCGGGCCTTTGGTGGGAAGTACGACCTTGCTCATGCCTCTGCGCTCCGGCCCTTCATGGCGAAGATGCCCTGAGGTCTCTTTTGAATGAAGATGATGATGAAGACAAGCACCGCGATCTTCGCGAGCACCGCGCCCGCCCAGCCTTCGATGAACTTGTTGAGGATGCCCAGCCCCAGCGCCGCATACACGGTGCCCGCGAGCTGGCCGACGCCGCCCATCACGACCACCATGAAGCTGTCGACGATGTAGCTCTGGCCCAGGTCGGGGCCGACGTTGCCGATCTGGCTCAGCGCGCAGCCCGCCAGGCCCGCGATGCCCGAGCCGAGCGCGAAGGCGTAGGTATCGATGCGCGCGGTGTTCACGCCCATGCACGAGGCGATCGGGCGGTTCTGCGTGACGCCGCGCACGAACAGACCCAGGCGCGTCTTGCCGATGAGCCAGCCCATCGCGAGCAGCACGAGCGCGGCGAAGACGATGATGCAGATGCGGTTCCAGGGCAGCGTGACGTTGCTCAGCATCGTGAAGCCGCCGCTCATCCAGCCGGGGTTTTCCACGCCGACGTTCTGCGCGCCGAACAGCGATCGCACCAGCTGCTGCAGCATCAGGCTGATGCCCCAGGTGGCGAGCAGCGTCTCGAGCGGACGGCCGTAGAGGAAGCGGATCACGCCACGTTCGAGCACCGCGCCCACGAGCGCCGAGGCGAGGAAGGACACGGGAATGGCGGCCACCAGGTACCAGCCGAACGCCGCCTCGGGCATGTACTTCTGGAAGATGCCTTGCATCACGTAGGTGGCGTAGGCGCCGATCATCATCAGCTCGCCGTGCGCCATGTTGATGACGCCCATGAGGCCGTAGGTGATGGCCAGGCCCAGCGCGGCCAGCAGCAGCACCGAGCCCAGGCTGATGCCGCTGAACACGGCGTTGATGCGGTCGCCCCAGACCAGCGCGCCGTCGATGTTGGCGATCGATGCGGTGATGGCCGCCTTGACGTCGGCTTCGGTCTCGTCGGCCAGGCGCTGGTTGAGCAGCAGCTTGGTGTCGGGGCTGCGGTTGTTGCCCAGCTCCTTGGCGGCGGCGAGGCGCTTGGCCTTGTCGGCGCTGGTGAGCATGCTGGCGGCGCGCACGAGTTCGAGCTGCGCCTTGATCTTCGGGTTGGTCTCGGCGGCCAGCGCCTTCTCGACCATCGGGATGCGCGACTCGTCGGGCTCCTTGAAGAGCGCCTGCGCGGCTTCGGCGCGCACCGCGTCGTCGGTGCTCGTGAGCTTGAGCGCGGCCTGTGCGGCATCGAGCGCGCCGCGCATGAGGTTGTTGTTGACGACGTCTTCGGCGGTGTCGGGCACCTTCAGCTCGACGCCCGTCACGGGGTCGTAGCCCTTGTCGTCCTTCATCACGAAGACCTTGTCTTCGGTGTACTTCACGGCGTCGTCGGACATCGCCTGGATGAACGCGGCGGTCTTGTCGTCGGCGGTGAGGACGGCCTTGTTGAGCGCGGCGATGCGGGCTTCGGACTCGCCGGAGGCGATGGCCCGAGCTTCGTCGGCGGTCAGCGCATGGGCGGCCGACGCTGCGAGGAGCATGGCGGCGAAAGCGCAGTGAAGGGTTCGTCGAAGCATCATGAACTTGGAAGTTGGTAAGGCTCCCTCCCCTTTCGGGGGAGGGTCGGGGTGGGGGCACGCGGCGCCCGGACAAGCGCAGTGCTCGAATCGACCGCCGTCAGCCCCCACCCCTGCCCTCCCCCAGCGGGGGAGGGAGAAACACACTTACATCGACTTGCCGGCCGGGTAATCGGGCTTCTTGTCGTTGCCTTCGATGTACGGGCTCCACGGCTTGGCCTTGACCGGGCCCGGCGTCTTCCACACCACGCTGAACTGGCCGTCGGCCTTGATCTCGCCGATGAACACGCTCTTGTGCAGGTGATGGTTCTTCTCGTCCATCTTCGAGACGATGCCCGACGGTGCCGTGAAGGTCTGGCCGGCCATCGCCGCGATCACCTTGTCGGTGTCGGTCGACTTGGCCTTCTCGACCGCCTGCTTCCACATGTGGATGCCGATCCAGGTCGCTTCCATCGGGTCGTTGGTGAGCGGCTTGTCCTTGTGGCCGGCGATGTTCTTGGCCTTGGCGTAGTCGCTCCACTGCTTGATGAACGCGGTGTTGGTCGGGTTCTTGATCGACATGAAGTAGTTCCATGCCGCCAGGTGGCCCACGAGCGGCTTGGTGTCCACGCCGCGCAGTTCTTCCTCGCCCACCGAGAAGGCGACCACCGGCACGTCCTTGGCCTTCAGGCCCGCGTTGCCCAGTTCCTTGTAGAAGGGCACGTTGGAGTCGCCGTTGATGGTCGAGACCACCGCCGTCTTGCCGCCGGCCGAGAACTTCTTGATGTCGGCGACGATGGTCTGGTAGTCGCTGTGGCCGAAGGGGGTGTACTTCTCGTCGATGTCCTTGTCGGCCACGCCCTTGCTCTTCAGGTAGGCGCGCAAGATCTTGTTGGTCGTGCGGGGGTAGACGTAGTCGGTGCCCAACAGCACCCAGCGCTTGGCGCCGCCGCCTTCCTTGCTCATGAGGTAGTCGACGGCCGGAATGGCTTGCTGGTTGGGCGCGGCGCCCGTGTAGAACACGTTCTTGGAGAGCTCTTCACCCTCGTACTGCACGGGGTAGAACAGCAGGCCGTTCATTTCCTCGACCACCGGCAGCACCGACTTGCGCGACACCGAGGTCCAGCAGCCGAAGATCACCGAGACCTTGTCCTGGCCGAGCAGCTGCTTGGTCTTTTCAGCGAACAGGGGCCAGTTGGAGGCCGGGTCGACCACCACGGGCTCCAGCTGCTTGCCCAGCACGCCGCCCTTCTTGTTGATGTCGTCGATGGCCATCAGCACCGTGTCCTTCAACACGGTTTCCGAGATGGCCATCGTGCCCGACAGCGAGTGCAGCACGCCGACCTTGATGGTGTCGGCAGCGAATGCGGGGGCAGCAGAAATGCTGGCCAGCGCGACGGCGGCGGTGAGCGCCTTGAGTGTGAAACGACGTTGCATGTGGACTCCTGCTCCGGGTGGGTTGAACCTTGTCGACAGCGCGGGGCTGGCGATGGAGAGGAGTCTGCGGAACGCACCACAAAGGGGAAATACGCCGGGTGGCGTACACGGAGGTACTCAGGCGGGCGGCGGGGCCGGGTACTTCACGGCGTTGGCGAGCATCTTGTGCTTCGCTGCCTCGACCGGATCGATGCCGAGCTTGTCGGCCAGTTGCAGCAGGTAGAGCAGGACGTCCGCGATCTCGGTGCCGATCTCGGCGCGCTTCTCTTCAGGCAGCGCCCGGCTTTGCGCTTCGGTGAGCCACTGGAAATGCTCGAGCAGCTCGGCCGCCTCGACCGACAGCGCGGCGGCGAGGTTCTTGGGGGAGTGGAATTGCTCCCAGTCGCGGGCTTGCGCGAAGTCGCGCAAGGCCTGGGTCAGCGATTGCAGGTCATCGGCCATGGCATTCCTGTAGGGTTGGAGAAACCCATTTTGGGCATTAACATACCCAAAATGGGTAAATTGAAATCACCGGCACCGGTTGTCGAGAAGTCCGCCAGCCTGGCGGACGCCTTGTTCACGACCACGCAGCAACGCGTGCTGGGCTGTCTCTTCGGGCAGCCGGACCGGAGCTTCTTTTCCAGTGAATTGATCAAGCTTACCGGTGCGGGCTCGGGCGCAGTGCAGCGAGAACTCCAGCAGCTGACCGACAGCGGGCTGCTCACGACGTCGCGTGTCGGCAACCAGAAACACTACCGCGCGAACGCGGACGCACCGATCTTCGAGGAGCTGTGCAGCATCGTGCGCAAGACCTTCGGGCTCGCGGGCCCGCTGCGCGATGCACTGGCGCCCGTGGCCGACAAGATCGACGCGGCCTTCGTCTTCGGCTCGGTGGCCAAGAAGAGCGACACCGCCGCCAGCGACATCGACCTGCTGCTGATCAGTGAAGAACTTGCCTATTCGGACCTCTTTCTCGCCCTCGACGCCGTCTCTGCGCGCCTCGGCCGTACAGTGAACCCGACCCTGTTCACGAGGAAAGAACTGATGCGAAAGCTCAAGGACGGCGAATCTTTCGTCACGCGCGTCATGGCACAGCCCAAGCTCTGGGTGATCGGCGACGCGCATGCCCTCCCCGCTTGACAACCTGTGCGGCCCGTCGAAACCGCTGACGGCCGAAGCACCCGATGCGCGCGAATTCGCGGGCCTGCTTCGCTCCGGACTGGCTCGCCTGGCCGATGCGCAGGTCACCCAGCTCTCGCTGGAAAGCCGCTTCGATCTGGCCTACAACGCGGCACACGCCTTGTGCCTCGCTGCACTGCGATGGCACGGCTATCGATCGGGCAACCGCTTCATCGTCTTCCAGGTGCTGCCGCACACCCTGGCGCTGGGGCCGGAAGTCTGGCGCGTGCTGGCCAAGGGGCACGAGATCCGCAACCTCGGTGAATACGAAGGCGACATGAATATCGACGAACGCATCGTTCGCGACCTCATCGTCGCCTGTCAGCGCGTGGCCTCGGCGCTGTCCGACTTGCCCCCGCCTGCCACCACCTGACGCTGTCGCACGCCTGCGCGATGCAACACGGCCACCAGCAAGGCCGTGCCCATCAGGTAGAGCAACGCGACGCCGAGCGCGCTCGCATGGCCTGCGACGTCGCCGCCGTGCCCCAACTGCCCATAAAACAGGATCCCCACCAACGCCACCCCCAGCGCATTGCCCGCCTGCTGCACCATCGACAGCACGCCCGAAGCCACGCCCGCGTGCTGCGGCGGCAGGCCGGCCAGCACGGTGGACACGAGCGGCGCCATCACCATGCCGAGCCCCGCGCCCTGCACGAACAGCAGCGGCACCATCCACGCCACGACATGCGCATGGCCCGGCCAGCCGGCCACGTTGGCGCACTGCAACGCATGCCCCGCCGCGAGCACGAGGGCGCCGAGCGCGATCGGGGGCGTGCCGCCGAAGCGGCGGGCGATGCGGGCGCCGGCCATCGAGGTCGCGAAGAAGCCGACGGCCAGCGCCGTGAAGACGATGCCCGAGTGGAGCGCGCCCAGCCCCATCCCCTGCTGCAGGTACAGCGCCAGCACGAAGTAGAACGAGGCGTTGCCGGCATAGAAAGCCAGCGTGGTGAGCAGCCCGGCCACGAAGCGGCGGTTGGCGAGCAGCACCGGCGCCACCAGCGGCGCACCGCCGCGTGCCGCAAGGCGGCGCTGCTGTCCCGCGAAGAGGCCCCACAGCGGCACGGCGGCGGCCAGGTACAGCCAGCTCCACAGCGGCCAACCCTGCTGGCGCCCTTCGACCAGCGGCAGCACCACGGCCACCGAACCGGCCGCGACCAGCGCCATGCCGGCGAGGTCGAGCCGGCTGTCGCCCCGGCCCTGCGCCAGCGGCGGCACCACGCGCGGCGCGAGCACCAGCGCCAGCAGGCCAATGGGCACGTTGATGAGAAAGCAGCTGCGCCAGCCGAGCCCCGCGAGGTCGGCATGGATCAGCGCGCCGCCCACCAGCTGCCCCAGCGTGGCCGCCAGGCCCAGCGTGAGGCCGTAGGCCGCGAAGGCGCGCGTCCGGTCTTCGCCCGCGTAGGCCAGGCCGATCATCGCGAGCACCTGCGGCTGCAGCAGCGCGCCGGCCAGGCCCTGCAGCAGGCGCGCGGCCACGAGCAGCCCGGCGTTCGGCGCCACGCCGCAGGCGGCCGAGGCGAGCGTGAACAGCAGCAGGCCGAGCATGAACATGCGGCGCCGGCCGAACAGGTCGCCCAGCCGCCCGCCCGTGACCAGGCCCGCGGCAGTGGCCAGGCCGTAGCCCGCCACCACCAGCTGCAGCGTGCCCGCGCTGGCCTGCAGGTCGTGCTGCATCGATGGCAGCGCGACGTTGACGATGAAGAAATCGAGCACCACCAGGAAGGTGCCGCTGAGCATGACCCACAGGCCCAGCGGGCCCGGTGTGGCGGACGCGATCGATGGGGCAGAAGAAACGGCAGGGTTCGAGGAGGTCATGGCCCCCACTGTCGGCACCGGCCGGCATCGCGGCAATGACCTGCGAGGTCATGCGCGCAGGGCGCCGCGCGCTCAGCGCTTGTCGAACTGCGCGGACGCAAAGGCCCACGTCATGCGCGTGGCGTCGGGCCCGAGCGGGTCGCTGAACAGCTGCCCCCGCGACCCGCCGCTCCACGAGTGGCCGAGCCCCGCGATCTCGCACAGCGTGACCAGCGTGCGGCCCTGGCGCTTGAAGTCGGTCACGCGCATGGCACGGCGCTGGCCGCGTTGCAGGTCGCGCGCCATGCCGGCGTGCGCGCCCACGGCGGTGGCCCAGACGGCCGCGCTGCTCATCGCATTGCTGGGCGCCACCACGGCGTCGGCATCGCCGTGCAGCACCAGCATCGGCGGCAGCGTCGTGAAGACGGCCGCCGCGCCCATGGCCTTGCCGACCGCGGTGACGGGCATCGGCGGCACGTGCTGTCCGCGCATGGCGCCGAGCGCGGTGGCCGATGACTTCGCGGCGCCGGGCGCCACGCCCGAGTGCATGACCACCGCGCGAAAGCGGTTCGGGTAGCGCGTGGCCAGCAGCGCCGCCATGCTCGCGCCCGCCGACAGGCCAGCCACGGCCACGCGGTCGCGATCGACGGGGTACAGCATGCAGGCCTGGTCGACGGCGGCCATCAGCGTGGCGGCCTCGGCGTCGGCCTTGCCGGAGCGGCGCTCGTACCAGTTCCAGCAGCCCTGCGGATGGGCGATGCGGTCCTGCTCGGGGTAGAGCACGAGAAAGCGCTGGCGCACCGCGAGCGCGTTCATGCGCGTGCTGGCCGCGAAGTCGCGACCGGTCTGGCCGCAGCCGTGCAGCATGACCATGAGCGGGAGTTTCTCGCCGGGCTGCAGCACCAGGTCGGCCGGACGGAACAGGTGATAGCCGCGCGCCCCGCCCGCGCCCATCGCCATGCCGCTGATCCAGTCGCCCTTGCCGGGCGGCGGCTTGAGCCGCTTGGCGGTCGCGCGTTGCACCTGGCCGGCCACGCGCTTGCCGTTGCTCAGCGTGAGCTTGGTGAGCGCCTTCAGGTTGCGCTCATAGGCGCGGGCGAAGAAAGAAGCGGTGGAGCGACGGGCCATGGCGCAGTGTGCAGGCAAAGCGCCGGGCGGCCAAACGGCCGCGAAGCCTTCAGTAGATTTCCGGCACGATCATGCTGGCGGGGACGGGCTGGCGCAGGTAGTCGTCATGCCGCTCGCGCGCCGGCAGCTCGACCGGCGCGTGCGCCACTTCCTGGTAAGGCAACTGGCCCAGCAGGTGGCTGATGCAGTTCAGGCGCGCCTTCTTCTTGTCGACGGCCTGCACCACCCACCACGGCGCCTCGGGGATGTGGGTGCGCTCCAGCATGATCTCTTTCGCCTTGGTGTATTCCTCCCAGCGGCGGCGGCTCTCGAGGTCCATGGGGCTGAGCTTCCACTGCTTGAGCGGGTCGTGGATGCGGCCCAGGAAGCGCATGTGCTGCTCGTCGTCGGTGATGGAGAACCAGTACTTGATGACCTTGATGCCCGAGCGCACGAGCATCTTCTCGAACTCGGGCACGGTGCGGAAGAACTCCTCGTACTCGTCGTCGCTGCAAAAGCCCATCACGCGCTCGACGCCGGCGCGGTTGTACCAGCTGCGGTCGAACAGCACCATCTCGCCGGCCGCCGGCAGGTGCGCCACGTAGCGCTGGAAGTACCACTGCGTGCGTTCACGGTCGTTGGGCGCGGGCAGCGCGGCCACGCGGGCCACGCGCGGATTCAGGCGCTGGGTGATGCGCTTGATGACACCGCCCTTGCCTGCCGCGTCGCGGCCTTCGAAAAGAATGACCACCTTCTGCTTGCTGTGCTGCACCCAGTCCTGCAGCTTGACCAGCTCGCCCTGCAGGCGAAAGAGTTCCTTGAAATAGGCCTGGCGCGCCGCCTTGTCGGACACGGAAGACACGGCCGAGCCGGGGTCGAGCCCGTCGAGGTTGCGGTCTTCGATCTCCAGTTCGAGTTCTTCGTCGTAGCTGTCGATCAGGTCGCGGGCGATGCGTTGCATCAGGTCTTCGTGGTCGGGAAGTGCGCTCGTCAGCATGATGAAAAGGGGCAAGAGTGGCGGGTAGACAAAAAGCATGCTGCCCCCGCCGCATGACGGCGGCGTGACGGTTTTGCGGCTGTTTTCTGTAAGCCGACACGCCGTTGTCACATGGCACGAACACCATCCGGGGCATGCTGGCAGCCCGCCAAACGGGCGTCTGCCTGTTCACATGTCTTTTCTGACCACGCACCTTGTCGGTATTTCATGACCTCGCCGCGCAGTCCTATGGCGGCGACGAAGCCGGGCTGATCTGCGGCTACCTGTTCGACGCCGCGGCGCCGGAGCCCGCGCGGGCCATCGATTCGGCGCAGGCCGCCGCGTGGCTGGCGGATGCCGGCCAGCTCGGCGACAGCAACGCCTACGTGTGGCTGCACTTCAACCTGAGCCATGCGCACGCCGAACGCTGGCTGGTGCGGCACGCCGCCCTGTCGGACACCTTCTACGAGACGCTGCACGAAGGCCTGCCCTCCACGCGCATCGAGCGCGCCGACGACTCGCTGATCGCGGTCATCAACGACGTGCACTTCGAGTTCAGCTTCGAGCCCTCGGACATTTCGACGCTGTGGATCAGCGTCGGCCCGCGCCTGGTGGTCACGGCGCGCACCAAGCCGCTGCGTTCGGTCGACGCGCTGCGCACGGCCGTGAAGGCGGGCGAGGCGCCGCGCTCGAGCACCGAGCTGCTCGAGCACCTGCTGCGCGCGCAGGCCGACGTGCTGGTGAAGATCGTGCGCGGCGTCACCTCGCGCATCGACCGCATCGAGGACGAGCTGCTGGCCGGGCGTCTGGACCACAAGCGCGCGCGCCTGGGCGTGCTGCGCCGGCTGCTGGTGCGGCTGCAGCGGCTGCTGGCGCCCGAGCCGGCCGCGCTGTTTCGCCTGCTGCAGGGTCCGCCGGCCTGGATGGCCGAGCCCGACGTGCAGGAGCTGCGCGGCTCGACCGAGGAGTTCTCGGTGGTGCTGCGCGACATGCAGGCGCTGCAGGAGCGCATCAAGCTGCTGCAGGAAGAAATCGCCGCCAACGTCAACGAGGACAACAACCGCAGCCTGTTCGTGCTGACGGTGGTCACGGTGCTGGCGCTGCCGATCAACATCCTGGCCGGCCTGTTCGGCATGAACGTGGGCGGCATTCCGCTGGCGGAGCACAAGCACGGGTTCTGGATCGTGGTGGCGATCGTCGCCACCTTCACCGCCGTGGCCGCCTGGACGGCGTTTCGCAAGAAGCGCTGAGGCGCCGCAGCGCCGGCCCGGTCAGTCCGACGACGGCAGCGGCGCGGCGGCCGCGTCCTGCATGCATTGCAGGAAGACGCGCGTGGGCGTGTTCATCGCCTCGCTGCGCAGGCGGAAGGCGCACATGGGGCCGCGCAGCAGTTCGCCCGGCATGGCGATGCGGCGCACGAGCCCGCGCCGCTCGAAGTCTTCGGCGTAGTGGTTGGCGGTGGCCCACAGCAGGCCCGAGCTGCGCACGAGGTGCAGCGCGAGCGGGGCCGAGTCGGCCTGGATGTCGGCCGGATGCGGGCCGCCCGGGCGGCGGTGCACCGACAGCATGCGGTCCAGCTTGGGCCGCAGTGGCGTGCGGTGCGGCGGCAGCACCCAGCGCTCGTTGGCGGCCTCGGCCCAGGTCGGCGCGCGCTTGAGCGCCAGCCGGTGCCGCGGCGCCGCCACGATGCTGCTGAACTCCTCGTACAACGGCGTGACCTCGACGCGGTTGAGGTCGACCGTCCACTCCGCGTGCGCGAGCATGAGGTCGATGCGCCCGTCCTGCAGCGCGCCGTGCAGGTCCTCGATCTCCAGCGTCTGCACCATCGGGCGCACGTGGGGCAGCATCTGCGAGGCCTGCAGCAGCGCGGCCGCGAGCCGCTGCGCCGAGAACACGGGCAGCACGCCCAGGCGCAGCTCGCCGCTCACGCCCACGCGCAGGTCGCGCAGCGACTCCTCGGCCAGCATCAGCTCGCCCAGCACGCGGTCGGCGTGCCGGACCATGCTCAGCCCCGCCGCCGTGGGCGCGATGCGCTTGGTGGTGCGCTCGAACAGGCGCACCTGCAGCGTGGCCTCGAGCTGGGCCAGCGTGCGCGACAGCGCGGGCTGGGTGGTGTTGAGCAGCTCGGCCGACTTGCTCAGGCTGAGCGTGCGGCCCAGCTGGCTGAGCAGCCGCAGCTGGCGCAGCGTGAGGTTTCGTTCCAGGAAGGAGGCCATGGCCATTTATATCGGCAACGGTATGAGTACGCTCGGATTTCTCATTTGTCGCCCTCCCCCGGCCTGCCCAGAATCCGCCCACCCCCTGGCACCCCGGAGACCCGCGATGACCGAACCGACGAAGCGATTCCTTTGCGCCGCCCTCATGGCCGCTGCCCTGCTGGCCGGCCTGCTGCCCGCCGGCGCCGCGGCCCAGGCGTACCCGTCCAGGCCCGTGCGCCTGATCGTGCCGTGGGCGCCCGGCACGCCGGCGGACGTGGCTGGCCGCGTGGTGGCCGAGCGCATGGCGGGCGGGCTGGGCCAGACCGTGTTCGTCGAGAACCGGCCGGGCGCGGCCGGCACCGTGGGCCTGGGCGAGGTGCTGCGCCAGCCGGCCGACGGCTACACGGTCTACATGCTGTCGTCGGCCTCGCTGGTGGCGCCGCTGCTGTTCCCGGGCCAGTCGCTCGACCTGCTCAAGAGCCTGGAGCCGGTCGGCATGACGGCCTGGAGCTACAACGTGTTGGTGGCGCCCGCCGGCTCGGCGCTGGGCTCGCCGCGCGAGCTGGAGGCCGCGGCCAAGGCGCGGCCGGGCACGCTGAGCTTCGGCTCCGGCGGCAACGGCACGCCGGCGCACCTGGCCGGCGCGCTGTTCGCCCAGCAGACGGGCAGCCAGCTCACGCACGTGCCGTACAACCAGTTCCCGATGGCGGTGGGCGACCTGCTGGCCGGGCGCCTGGACACCATGTTCCTGACCGCCTCCGCCGCATTGCCGCAGATCCAGGCCGGCAAGCTGCGCGCGCTCGCGGTGACCGGCGCGCACCGCCTGCCAGCCCTGCCCGCGGTGCCCACGATGATCGAGCAGGGCTACGCGGGCTTCGAACTGCGCTCCTTCGACGGCATGACGGTGCGCAGCGGCACGCCGCGCGAGATCGTCGAGCGGCTCGGCGACGCGCTTGCCAAGGCGCTGGCCGCCCCCGAGGTGCGCGAGCGCCTGGCCACGCTGGCGCTCGAACCGGAGCCGATGACGCCGGCGCGCTTTCGCACCGTGCTGGCGGCCGAGTCGGACAAGTGGTTGCGCCTGGGCCGCAACGCCGGCATCAAGGCCGACTGAGCGCGCGCGATGCAGGCAGACATCGTGATCGTCGGCGGCGGCTCGGCGGGCTGCGTGCTGGCCGCCCGCCTGAGCGAAGACCCCGCGCTGCAAGTGGTGCTGGTCGAGGCGGGACAACCGTCGCGCAACCCGTGGCTGCGCATTCCCATCGGCTACTTCAAGACGGTGGGCCACCCCCGGCACGACTGGCGCTTCGAAACCGACCCCGAGCCCGACATGGCGCAGCGCCGCCTGCCCTGGCCGCGCGGGCGGGGGCCGGGCGGCTCCAGCCTGATCAACGGCATGCTGTACCTGCGCGGCCATCGCGCCGACTACGACCAGTGGGCCGCCCTGGGCAACCCGGGCTGGGACTGGGACAGCGTGCGCCCCTACTTCGACCGGTCGCAGCCCGCGGCCGATGGGCCGCTGTGGGTGTCCGCGCTGCCGCGCGATGCGTTGTCCGACGCCTTCATCGCCGCGGCGGCGCATGCCGGCATCGCACCCACGTGCGACTTCAATGGCGGCGACAACAGCGGCGCCGGCTACTTCCGGATGACGACGCGCCACGGCCGGCGCATGGACACCGGGCGGGCCTTCCTGGCGCCGGCGCGGGGCCGGCCCAACCTGCGCGTGCTGTCGGGCGCGCAGGCGACCCGCGTGTGCTTCGAGGGGCGGCGTGCCGTCGGCGTGGACTGTGTGCGCGACGGCAAGGCCGAACGCGTCTCGGCGCGGCACGAGGTGATCCTGAGCGCCGGTGCCATCCAGTCGCCGCAGCTGCTGCAGCTCTCGGGCGTGGGGCCGGCCGGGCTGCTGGGCCGCCTGGGCCTGCCGGTGGTGGCGCCGCTCGAGGGCGTGGGGCGCAACCTGCAGGACCACCTGCAGGTGCGGCCCAGCTACCGCTGCCAGGGCATCGAGACGCTCAACGACATCGCCCACAGCCGCTGGCGCAGCGCGCGCGAGTTCATGCGCTACCTGCTGACGCGCGGCGGCGCGCTGAATGGCGGCGTCTACCGCGCCGGGGCCTTCTTTGCGGCGGGCGACGAGGCCGCGGGGTGGCCCGATGCGCAGATCCACTTCGGGCTGGTGAGCTTCGAGCGGCCGCACCAGCCGCCGCATCCGTTCCCGGGCGTGACGCTGTCGGCCTGCCTGCTGCGCCCGCACAGCCGCGGCGAGATCATGCTGCGCTCGGCCGATCCGCTGGCGGCGCCGTCGATCCAGCCGCGCTACCTGTCGCACGAAGCCGACCGCGCGCTGGCCGTGCGGCTGGTGCGCAAGATGCGCGAGATCGCCGCCGCGCCGCCGCTGGCGCGCTACCTGGCGCAGGAGCACGAGCCCGGGCCCGCGCTGGCCAGCGACGCGCAGCTGCTGGACTGGGTGCGCCGCCGCGGCGGCAGCATCTTCCATCCGGTGGGCACCTGCGCCATGGGTCCCGCCGACGACGGCGCCGCGGTGGTCGATGCCCGCCTGCGGGTCCATGGCCTGCAAGGGCTGCGCGTGGTGGACGGCTCGGTGATGCCGCGGCTGGTGTCGGGCAACACGAACGCGCCGATCATCATGATCGCCGAGCGCGCCGCCGACCTCGTCAGGCACGACCTGCGCGCCTGAGCGCGAACGCGCCGCCCCGCAGGACGGCGCGCGCCAGGCCGCTTGGGCGATGAGGTTAATGCTATTTATCTAGTAGCAGACCGAAGCATCCACACGCCGGTGTCGGCGGGCGAGAGCGCCTAGAATCGGCCGGTGTCTTCTACTCTCAATGCCGATCTTCACTGCCACTCCGTGGTCTCCGACGGCACATTGACGCCCGAAGCGCTGGCCGCCCGCGCCGCCGCCAACGGGGTCGAGCTCTGGGCCCTCACCGACCACGACGAGGTCGGCGGCCAGCACCGCGCCGCCGCGGCCGCGCGCGAAAACGGCATGCGCTACCTCACCGGCACCGAGATCTCGGTGACCTTCGCGAACGAAACCGTGCACATCGTCGGCCTGGGCTTCGACCCGGACGACGCCGCCATGTCGCAGGGCCTGTACGACACGCGCGGCGGCCGCGGCAAGCGCGCGCAGGAAATGTCCGAGGGGCTGGCCAAGGTCGGCATCCACGGCGCCTACGAAGGTGCGCTCAAGTTCGTCGGCAACCCCGAACTCATTTCGCGCACGCACTTCGCGCGCTTCCTGGTCGAGCAGGGCCACTGCCGCGACACCCCCGAGGTGTTCCGCAAGTTCCTCACCGAAGGCAAGCCGGGCTACGTGCCGCACCGCTGGGCCTCGCTGAAGGACGCCGTGCACTGGATCACCGCCGCCAAGGGCATGGCCGTGATCGCGCACCCGGGCCGCTACAAGTTCACGGCCAACGAGGAGTACGCGCTGTTCCTCGAATTCAAGGCGCACGGCGGCCAGGCGATCGAGGTCGTCACGGGCAGCCACACGCCGGCCGAGTTCGTCGAGTACGCCGACAAGGCGCTCGAGTTCGATTTCGCCGCCTCGCGCGGCAGCGATTTCCACAGCCCCGACGAGAGCCACTGCGATCTCGGCAAGCTGCCACCGTTGCCCGGCAGCCTCACGCCGGTGTGGGAACTGCTCGGCCACCGCATCCAGCAGTGAGCCAGAGCCCCGGGCCCGGCATCGACAACGCGGCCAGCGCCGCGCTCGCCCAGGCACGCGCCGCGGCGCAAACCCGCCGCCGCACCGAATCCGAACGCATCCTGGCAGGCATCGGGCTGGTCATCCTCGCGGTGGCCTGCTTCGCCACGCTGGACACGGCCACCAAGTACTCGACCCTGGCCGTGCCGATCCTCATGGGCGTGTGGTTCCGCTATGCCTTCCAGGCCGTGGCCACCACGCTGGTGCTGCTGCCGCTGCGCGGCACGGCCCTGCTGCGTACGCAGCACCCGCGCTACCAGGCGCTGCGCGGGGCGCTGCTGCTGGGCTCGAGCCTCTTTGCCTTTTTGAGCCTGCGCTACATGCCGCTGGCCGAGTTCACGTCGATCGTGCTGATCGCGCCGCTGGTGATCACGCTGCTGGCCGCCACCACCCTCAAGGAGCAGGTGTCGCCGCTGCGCTGGACGCTGGTGGCCGGTGGCTTCATCGGCACGCTGGTCATCCTGCGTCCGGGCGGCGGCAGCTTCAGCTGGGCCGTGCTGCTGCCGCTGGGGCTGGTGCTGACCAATGCCTGGTTCCAGGTGCTCACCAGCAAGCTCGCGCAGACCGAGAACCCGCTGACCATGCACTTCTACACCGGCTGGGTCGGCACGCTGCTGGCCTCGGTGGCCGTGCCCTTCGCCTGGACCGCCCTGCCCTCGTGGGAATGGTGGGCGCTGCTGTGCCTCATGGGTTTCATGGGCACGGTGGGACACTTCATGCTGATCCTGGCCTACCAGCGCGCGCCGGCGTCCACCCTCACCCCGTACCTGTACGCGCAGATCGCCTTTGCGATGCTGGGCGGCTGGCTCATCTTTTCCCACGTGCCCGACCGCTTCTCGCTGATCGGCATGGCGATGATCGCCGTGTGCGGCGCCGCCGGCGCGTGGCTCACCGTGCGCGAGCGGCGCGTGCCGATCGAACCGGCGGAATCCTGATCAGGAGCAATTCACCATGGCCCAGTACTTCGAAGTCCACCCCGAGAACCCCCAGCAGCGCCTGCTGAAGCAGGCCGTGGCGCTGCTCGCGCGCGGCGAGGTCGTGGCGGTGCCCACCGACTCCAGCTACGCGCTGGCCTGCCACCTGGACGACAAGGACGCGGTCGACCAGCTGCGCCGCATCCGCCAGGTCGACGACAAGCACCACCTCACGCTGCTGTGCCGCGACCTGAGCGAGCTGGCCAACTACGCGCGCGTCGACAACAAGCAGTACCGCCTGCTCAAGGCCGCCACGCCCGGCCCCTACACCTTCCTGCTCGAAGCCACCAAGGAAGTGCCGCGCCGCGTGAGCCATCCGCAGCGAAAGACCATCGGCCTGCGCGTGCCCGATCACAAGGTGCTGCTGGAGCTGCTGGAACTGCACGGCGCGCCGCTCCTGGCCACCACCCTCATCGCCCCCGGCGAGACCGAGGCGCTGAACGACGCGCAGGAAATCCGCGAGCGCTTCGAGAAGCAGATCGGCGCCGTCATCGACGCCGGCGCCTGCCCGTCGCAGCCGACCACCGTGGTCGACCTCACGCCCATGGGCACAGGCGACGACCCGGTCGTGGTGCGCCAGGGCCGGGGTGCGCTCGCGGTGCTTGGCCTCTGACGAACGGCTCGGCCGCCCCATTCCTCTCTGACACAATCGCGCAGTGGATATTTCCAATCTGATACAGACGGTTCTGATTTACGCACTGCCGGTGATCTTCGCGATCACCGTGCACGAAGCGGCGCATGGCTACGTGGCACGCCACTTCGGGGACAACACCGCCGCCATGATGGGCCGCGTGACGCTCAACCCCATGAAGCACATCGACCCCATCGGGACCATCCTGATGCCGCTGATGCTGTACTTCGCGACCTCGGGCGCCTTCCTGTTCGGCTATGCCAAGCCGGTGCCGGTCAACTTCAACCGCCTGCGCCATCCCAAGCGCGACATGGTGTGGGTCGCACTCGCGGGCCCGGCCTCCAACTTCATCCAGGCCATCCTGTGGGCCGTGCTGCTCATCGTGATCGTCGCGGCCGGCGTCAGTGAAACCTTTTTCATCAAGATGTGCCAGGGCGGCGTGCTGGTCAACCTCGTGATGTGGGCCTTCAACCTGTTCCCGCTGCCCCCGCTCGACGGCGGCCGCGTGCTGGCCGGCCTGCTGCCCAGCGGCCCGGCGCAGAATTTCCTGGCGCGCATCGAGCCCTACGGCTTCTTCATCGTGATGGCGCTGGTGCTCGCCGGCATCGTCAGCAACTACTGGCTGCGCCCGCTGATGGATGCCGGCTACTTCGTGGTCAACCTGCTCATCACGCCGCTCAAGGCAATGCTGCTCTAAGTTTCTCCTTCCGTCACATGGCTTCGTCTTCTCCAGCTCCCCTGCGCGTCCTGACCGGCATCACGCCGTCGGGCACGCCCCACCTCGGCAACTACGTCGGCTCCATCCGCCACTCGGTGCGCCAGAGCGTCGCGGCCGGCGTCGAGAGCTACTTCTTCCTGGCCGACTACCACGCGCTCATCAAGGTGCAGGAGCCGGCGCTCATCCAGCGCTCCACGCTCGAGATCGCCGCCAGCTGGCTGGCTTGTGGCCTCGACCCCGAACGCGTCACCTTCTATCGCCAGTCGGACATCGCCGAGATCACCGAGCTCACCTGGTTCCTGACCTGCGTCACCGGCAAGGGCGTGCTCAACCGCGCGCATGCCTACAAGGCCCAGCTCGACAAGAACATCGCCAAGGGCGAGGAGCCCGACGCCGACGTGACGGCGGGCCTGTTCATGTACCCCGTGCTGATGGGCGCCGACATCCTGATGTTCAACGCCCACAAGGTGCCCGTGGGCCGCGACCAGGTGCAGCACATCGAGATGGCGCGCGACATGGCGCAGCGCTTCAACCACCAGTACGGCGAGCACTTCACGCTGCCCGACGCCGAGATCGACGATGCGGTCGCCACCTTGCCCGGCCTCGACGGCCGCAAGATGAGCAAGAGCTACAACAACACGATCCCGCTGTTCGCGCCGCGCGCGCAGCTGCAAAAGCAGATTGCCAGCATCGTCACCGACTCGCGCGCGCCCGGCGAGCCCAAGGACACCGAGGGCTCGGCCCTGTTCCAGATCTACCAGGCCTTCGCCAGCGCCGAAGAAACCGAGGCCCTGCGCAAGGCGTACGCCGACGGCATCGCCTGGGGCGACGCCAAGCAGGTGCTGTTCGAGCGCATCGACCGCGAAGTGGCGCCGCTGCGCGCGCGCTACGAGGCGCTCATGAACGACCCGGCCGAGATCGAACGCATCTTGCTGCTGGGCGCCGAGAAGGCGCGCAAGCTGTCCCGCCCCTTCATGACCTCGCTGCGCCATGCGGTCGGCCTGCGCAACCTCGCGGCGGGCCGCGACGGCGCCGGTGCCAAGGCCGCCAAGGTGGCGAAGCCCAGCTTCAAGCAATACCGCGAGAAGGCCGACGGCCTGTTCTATTTCAAGCTGCTCGATGCGCGCGGCGAAACCCTTTTGCAAAGCCGTGGATTCGCGTCGCCGCAGGAAGCGGGCCGTACCATCGCCGACTTGCAGGCGCAACGCGGCGCGGCGCTCACGGCATTGGCCGCGCAGCTCGAACCGGTCGACGCGCAACAGGCTCGCGCCGCCACCGAGGCGCTGGAGGCACTGGCGGAGGCAACGTCCACCACCCAGGGACATTGATCCGGCAACAACCCGCGGGCCATCCGTCGGCGGGTGTGACAAGAGAGAAGACGGTGCGATCACAAAGGAAGAAAACATGAGCATTTATGTCATCGACGACCACCCCCTGATGCGCGACGCGATCGTGATGGTCCTGCGTCGCCTGCGCCCCGCCGAGAACATCGTCGAGCTCGAGCGGCTCGACAAGCTCGCCAGTTCGGTCCAGCAGCGTGGCGCGCCCACTCTCTTCTGCCTGGACCTGAAGCTGCCGGACACCAATGGCGTCTCGGGCGTGATCGCGGTCAAGCAGGTCTATCCGAACGTGCCGATCGCCGTGTACTCGGCAGCCCCGGCCGCCGACATGGAAGACGCCTGCATCGAGGCTGGCGCCGACACCTACATCGAGAAGTCGGCCAGCTCCAACGAGCTGGCAGCCGCCCTGCGCGGCCTGCTGATGGCCGGATCGGAAGACGACACCGAAGAGATGCCGGCCGCCAACAGCGGCAAGCTCTCCAAGCGCCAGACCCAGCTGATCGCCATGCTCGACAAGGGCATGAGCAACCGCGACATCGCCACCGACCTGGAGATCAGCGAACACACGGTGAAGGTGCACCTGTGGCGCCTGTTCCGCCGTCTGGGCGTGAAGAGCCGTACGCAGGCCTTGCACTATGCAAGAACGAATGGGCTGCTGTCTGGCTAACCCCCAGGCTTCGCGCACTTCGTGTCGCTACGCCAACCCCCTTGCAGGGGGCAACACCTGAGGCCCGGCAGAGCCGGTTCCTCGGTGTTACTGGAAGGAAAAAACCGCGCAACAGCGCGGTTTTTTTATGGGCGCGTCGCTCTCGTGCTCAGCCGCCCGACGCACTCACCCGCGCCTGCGCCACCGCCTCGTCGGCGTCGTGCAGCGCCACGCGGAACACGCTGCCGCTGCCCAGGCGCGAGCGCACGCTGACCGGGTGGCCCAGCACGTGCGACAGCCGCGCGACGATGGCCAGGCCGAGGCCGAAGCCGTCGGAGGTGCCGGCATGGTCGGCGACCTTGTAGAACTCCAGGAACACGTCACGCAGGTGCTCGGGCGCGATGCCGATGCCGGTGTCCCACACCTCCACGCGCATGCCCTCGCGGGTCTGGCGCGCGGCCAGCAGCACGCCGCCTTCGGTCGTGTACTTGATGGCATTGGCCAGCAGGTTGCCGATCATGCGGCGCACGCGGATCGGGTCGGTGAGGAACGAGCCCTCGGTCACGTGCACCCGGAAGTCCAGCCCCCGGCTCTCGGCCACGGGGCGGTACTGCAGCTCCAGGTCGTGCAGCAGTTCGGCCACGTCGACGCGCTCGATGTGCAGGCGCACCTGGCCCGCGTCGATGCGCGCGAGGTCGAACATGGAGTCGAACAGCGCGTTCACCGCGTGGGTGGCGCGCACGATCTTCGGGGCCAGTTCGAGCACCAGCTCGGGCTCGTTGCGCAGCCAGTCGGCGTACAGCGACAGCGCCAGCACGGGCTGGCGCATGTCGTGCGCGGCGCTGGCCAGGAAGCGGTTCTTCATGGCCACGGCCGACACGGCCGCCTGCCGCTGCTGCGTGAGCGACTTGATCAGGATGTGGTTGTGGAACAGCAGCTCCAGGCTGTTGCGCGCGGTCTCATGGATGTTGCGGCCGGCGCGCAGCAGCAGGAACCAGTGCAGCGCCGGCAGCAGCGGCATGAGGTAGCCGTACTGGAAATGCGGGTGCTGCATGGTGACGGCCACGAGGCGCACCAGCACCGCGCCCAGCATGGTGATGAACAGCGTGTTGACGTAGCGCTTGAGCAGCGGCGGGTGCAGCGCCAGCCCGTTGAGCGGGAAGGTGCCCACACCGGCCACGATGAGCCAGCTCATGAACTGGTTGACCTGCGGCGTGCGCTCGAAGAACAGCAGCACCGAGCAGCCCCAGACCACCGCGCTGGTGCTCCACACGAAGCCGTAGCGGTCGGTGAACTGCTGCTGCGCGACGGCACTGCGCCCGGCATAGCGCACGGCGTACACGCGCGCGCCCCAAGCCCGGCAGGCGGTGGCGATGATGCCGGCGGCCAGCCAGGTCAGCAGCTCCCAGCGGGGCACGTGGCCCCAGCTCAGGCCGACCATGGCGGGCATGAGCGCCGCCGAGACGAGGTAGGAGCCGCGCGCCGAGCGCATCAGGCTGCGGATGAGTTCCCCGCGCACCCACGACTCGGCCTCGTCGGCCGACGCCGGAGCGGGTGTCACGCTTGCGATCGACGCATTCGCCATGGATGCATGACCGTGGTGGATTCGGCCAAACCAGAGAAAGATGGAGACAGGCGCCTGCGCAGGCGCCGGAAGTTCGCGATCTTAACGGCCTGTCGGCCATGGTTTCGGGAAGTAACCGCAGAAAATCCGCCCGCCCCGCGCAGCGGTCCGCCGCGACGCCCCGTTTACCATGCGGGCTGCCGACACACACCGCACGCCATGCTGAACAACATCACCCCTTTCCTCGTCCACTGGGCCATCACCGGCATCTCGCTGTGGGTCGCCAGCCATCTCTTCAAGGGGCTCAAGTTCGACAGCACCTCGGCGCTGATCGTGTCGGCGCTGCTGCTCGGCCTGGCCAACGCCATCGTCAAGCCGCTGCTGATCTTCCTGACACTGCCGCTGACGCTGCTGACCTTCGGCCTGTTCCTGCTGGTCATCAACGCGCTGATGATCCTGCTGGTGGCGGCGCTGGTGAAGGGCTTCAAGGTGTCGGGCTTCTGGACCGCGCTGTTCGCGAGCATCTTCGTCTCGCTGCTGAGCATCGTCATCGGCTCGTTCGTGACGGGCGGCGACCCGGCCGAGCAGATCCAGATGCCGCAGGGCGGCAACTGGCTCTGAGCGAGCCCCTGCCTTTCTCGCGGGCCCCGCCCGTTGCGCGCGAAATGCCCCGCGCTCTTCGGAATCAGTGGGGCGACCGGTGTGGCTTCGCGGGAAACCCGTGCGCACGCGATGTCCAGGCAATCAGAAGGCCGGGAAGCAACAGCGCCAGCAGTGCCCATGGAAAAGCGCCGACGCCCGATGTCTCCAGCAGCACGCCACCGACGATGCCGCCTCCCGCAATGGCGATGTTCCACACCGTGACGAGGATGGATTGCGCCACGTCCGCGCCGGGGCCGGCTGCTTCGGCCGACGCGGTCTGCAGCAAGGCCCCGGAGCCGCCGAAGGTCAGCCCCCACGCGGCCACCGCGACATAGACCACCACCGGCTGCGTGCCGGCGACGCCTAGGGCCAGCGACGCCAGCGCAAAGCCCGCGAGGGCGAGCAGCACCAGCGAGCGCAGCATGCGGTCGATGAGCAGCCCGCTGATCCAGATGCCGGCCAGCGATGCCACGCCGAAGACCAGCAGCACCGCATCGACCCGATCGGACAGGCCGGCCGGCGCCAGGAACGGCATCACGTAGGTGTAGAGAATGCTGTGCGCCAGCACCCACAGCGCAAGCACGGCCAGCACCGGTCGCACGCCGGGCGTGACGAAGATCCGGCGCACCGGCGCGCGCTTTTCGGCCGTCTGCCCCGGATAGTCGGGCACCTGCAGGAAGACCCAGGCCATCACCGCCAGCGTGAGCAGCGACATGCCGCCGAACGCGGTGCGCCAGCCCAGCGTGGCGCCCATCAACGTCCCCAGCGGGACGCCCAGCGACAACGCCAGCGGTGCGCCCAGCCCTGCCACTGCCAGCGCGCGCCCCTTGAGGTGCTCGGGCACCATGCGCCGCGCATAGCCCGCCAGCATCCCCCAGATCAAGCCGCCCGCCATGCCGGCCATGAAACGCGCAACCAGCGCGACGGCATAGCTCGACGTCAGCGCCGTGAGCGTGTTGAAGGCCAGCACGGCGACCAGCGCCGCGATCAGCAACGGTCGGCGCCGCCAGCCCAGCGTCGCCGCCGTCAGCGGGATGGCCGCAACCAGCGAGCCGATGGCATAGAGGGTCACGAACTGGCCCGCGAACGCTTCCGACACGCCCAGGTCCTGGCTGATGCGCAAGAGCATGCCGGCCGGCATCGTTTCCGTCAGCAGTGCCAGGAAGCCGGTCATCGACATGGCCAGCAAGGCGGCCACGGGCAGTCGTTCAGTGCGCTCGCCCCCGGTGGCGGTTGTGGTGGTCATTCAGTTGTTTTCCATCGTCTGTGCCCGCGTTGGCCGGGTGGCCCGCGTTGGCGTCCACCGCAGTGTGGGCGGGAATGCATCAATGAAAAATGGGCTAAAGTTTCAAATACATGTGACTCTCCAGTCATCAATCAAAGTCGCTCCATGGAAAACCTGGGTTCGCTGAACGTCTTCGTTCGCGCCGGCGAAACGCGCAGCTTCACGGCCGCGGGGCAGCAGTTGGGCATCTCGGCCTCGGCCGTCAGCAAGGCCATCGTGCGGCTCGAAGAACGGCTGGGCGTGCGGCTGTTCCATCGCTCCACGCGCACCGTCCACCTGACACCGGAAGGCGCGCTGTTCCTGGAGCGCTGCCGGCGCATCCTTTGCGAGGTGGAATCGGCCGAAGCGGAACTGCTGCAGACACAGAGCGCACCGCGCGGCAAGCTGCGCATCAGCCTGCCGTCGGTGGGCACGCTGTTCATGCCCAAGCTGGCGGCGTTCAAGCGGCTCTACCCCGACATCGAACTGGACATCGACTACGCCGACCGGCTGGTGGACGTCATCGAGGAAGGCTTCGACGCGGTCATCCGCACCGGCGAGCCCAGCGATTCACGGTTGATGGCGCGCCGCATCGGCTCGTGCCGCAAGGTGATCGTCGGTGCACCGGCCTACTTTCGCCGGGCCGGCGTGCCGCGCGAACCGCAAGACCTGGCAAGCCACGCCTGCCTGCTCTACCGCTTTCCCAGCACCGGCAAGCTGGACGTGTGGCCGTTGGGCCTTGCGGCCGGCGCGCCCGCCATCGACCTGCCGGCCAGCATGGTGACCAACACGCTCGATCCGCAGGTCTGCTTTGCCGAGCAGGGGCTGGGCATTGCCTGCGTGCCGGAGATCGCCGTGCGCCAGCAATTGGAACAGGGCCGCCTGGTCACGGTGCTGGACGACCACAACCGCGAACACATGATCTTCCACGTGCTGTGGCCGTCGAGCCGGCAGCTGTCGCCCAGGATCCGTGTGTTCGTGGACTTCATCGCGCAGCACCTGTTTCCGCTTTCGGATGCGCTGGCGCAGCCGATTCGCTCAGGTCAGCGCTGCGCGCCCGCCATGTAGTCCACCGTCAGCTGCGTCAGCGTGCGCACGCCCACCAGCAGGCTGGCCTCGTCGACGAAGAAGCGCGGCGAGTGGTTGGGCTCGGCCTTGTTCGCGTCGCGGCCGGGCGGCGTGGCGCCGATCATCACGAACAGGCCGGGGGCCTTCTGCGCGAAGAACGAGAAGTCTTCGCCGCCCGTGCCCTTGGGAATCACGATCGGCGTGGCGCCGGGCACGCGCTGCAGGCTGGGCACCATCTTGGCAGTCAGGGCCGGGTCGTTCACGGTGGGGGCGTAGCCGTCGGCCTCGACGCGGACCTCGGCCGTGCCGCCGCCGCTTTGCGCGATGTGCGAAGCGGTCTCGCCCATGCGCTGGATGATGAACTGGCGCATCTCGTCGTCGTAGGTGCGCAGCGTGCCGCTCATCTCCACAGAGTCGGGAATGATGTTGTAGCGCGTGCCCGCATTGAAGGTGCCCACGCTCAGCACCGAGGGCTCCTTGGTCACGTTGACCTGGCGGCTCGCGATGGTCTGGAAGCCCAGCACGATCTGCGAGCCCAGCACGATCGGGTCGACCCCGCTCCAGGGTTGCGAGCCGTGCGTCTGGCGGCCCTTCACGCTGACCTTGAAGGTATCCGAGCTCGCGGTGATGGGGCCGCTCTTGTAGCCGATCTGCCCGGTGTTCAGGGCCGAGACCAGGTGCAAGCCGAACACCGCGTCAGGCTTGGGCGCGTCGAAGGCGCCTTCGGCCAGCATGCGGCGCGCACCGCCGATCTCGGCATTGGGCAGCTTTTCTTCGGCCGGCTGGAAGATCAGCTTCACGGTGCCGGGCAGCTGCGCCTTCATCGAGGCCAGCACCTCGGCCACGCCCATGAGGATCGCCACGTGGCCGTCGTGCCCGCAGGCATGCATGACGTCGACCGTGGCGAAGCCCCACTGGGCACGCGCCTTGGAGGCGAAGGGCACGTCGACCTGTTCCTTCACGGGCAGCGCGTCCATGTCGGCGCGCAGCGCCACCACCGGGCCGGGCTTGCCGCCGCGCAGCGTGGCGACCACGCCGGTCACGGCCACGCCTTCGCGCACCTCGTAGCCCAGCGCCTTCAGGTGGGCCGCGACCAGCGCGGCGGTGCGCTTTTCCTGGTTGCCCAGCTCGGGGTGCTGGTGGATGTCGCGGCGCCAGTCGATCACCTTCTGCTCGATGGCCTTGGAGCGCTCGGCGATCAGCGGGTACAGCGGCACGGCAGCGGCCGGCGCGGGCGATGTGGCAGCAGGCGCCTCCTGCGCCGAGGCGCACAGGGACGAGACGGCAAGGACGATGGGCAGGCACAGGCGCGCGGCCGGACGGAATCGGTGGGACATGATGATGTGTTGTCTGAAAAGCAAGAAAGGGAAGGACCCGCCGGGCGGGAGCCCTTCGTCCGCACGGCCCCGTCGGACCGGCAGCCGATGCGCCCTTGTCTGCCGCCCGACCCCGTGAGCGTAGGAAGGCCACCGATTGGCGTCCAATCGCTTTTGCATCGACTGATAATGATTGCCTATCGATGGCCGCCGACACACCCACCCCGTCTTCCGTGCTGCACGAGCGGCTGCTCGCGCGCCTGCGCCTGCGCCACCTGAAGCTCATCGACGCGCTGGCCGCGCACTCGCACCTGCGCCGCGCGGCCGAGGCGATCCACATCAGCCAGCCGGCGGCCACGCAGATGCTGCAGGAGGTCGAGGGCCTGCTCGACACGCCGCTGTTCGAGCGCCACGCGCGCGGCATGCGCATCACCGAAGCCGGGCGGCTGCTGGCGCTGCACGCGCGCATGGTGATCGACGCCATGCAGGTGGCCAGCGACGGCCTCGCGGCGCTGGCCGCGCAGGAGACGCGCGCGCTGCGCATCGGCGCCATCGAGGCGGCCATCGCCAGCGTGCTGCAGCCCGCGCTGAACCTGCTGCATGCGAAGCACCCCAAGCTGCGCCTGTTCATCGAGGAGGGCAACATCGAGCGGCTCACGATCGGCCTGCGCGCGGGCGCCTTCGACGCCGTGCTGCTGCGCCAGCCCGCGCGCGTGCCCGACGCCCACCGCTTCGTGCCGCTGCGCAGCGACGAGGTGGTGGTCATCGCCGGCATCGGCCACCCGGCCGTGCAGCGCAAGCGCCTGCGGCTGCGCGACCTCGCCGATTCGCGCTGGGTGCTGCCGCCCGCGCACTTCGCGGTGCGCCAGGTGATGGAGGCCGCCTGGGCCGCCGAGCGGATCGTGCCGCGCCCGCATGCCATCCAGGTGCTCACGCCGCAGCTGGTGCGCGCCCTGCTCTCGCAGCCCGACGTGGTGGTGCCGGTGCCGCGCACCGTGCTCGACCAGCTCGACCGCGCGGCCGTGGCCGAGCTGCCGCTGCGCATGAACGCGCCCATCGCGCCGCTGGGCATCCTCTACCGCACCGACAACGAGGTCGGCCCGCTGCCGCTGCTGGTCGATTTCCTGGTCGCGCAGGCGAAGAAGAAGCCATAGAGAGCGCTTCAGGCGGGTTTTTCATGCGGGCAATGCCCCGCTTCACACCCGCTTAACTGTGGGGCCGCACACTCGACGCCACCCGCCCGTCCCCTCGGGACATGGCACGGTTTCCGCTCTGTAAAGTTCGCCGCCCCCGCGCCGCGGCATTGAACTCGACGGCGCGAGCCCGCTCCATCTTTGGCTTTCGTTACTTCTGCCTGTCCATGCCCGTCCACTTTGCCTCCCGCTCCGCCCCGCTCCTCACGGCCCTGTGCATCGCCGCCGCCCTCGCGGGGTGCTCGCGCACCAATGTGGAGGCCGCCGGCGCGGCCAAGGCGGCCAACGCCCCGGCAAAAGAAGTCGGCATCGTCACGCTCAAGTCCGAGGTGCTGGCCCTGAGCACCGAGCTGCCCGGGCGCACCGCGGCCCCGGTGATCGCCGAGATCCGCCCGCAGGTCGGCGGCATCCTCAAGGAGCGGCTCTTCACCGAAGGCTCGCAGGTCAAGGCCGGCCAGGTGCTCTACCAGCTCGACCCCGCCTCGCTGCAGGCCGCCCATGCCAGCGCGCAGGCCAGCGTGCGCAAGGCCGAGTCGGCCCTGGCCACGGCCCGCACCGTGGCCAAGCGCAATGCCGAGCTGGTGAAGATCGACGCCATCAGCCGCCAGGTGTTCGACGAGACCCAGGCCGCCGAGCAGCAGGCCGAGGCCGACCTCGGCGTGGCCCGCGCCGCCGAGCAGACCGCGCGCATCCAGCTGGGCTACACGCGCATCACCTCGCCGATCACCGGCTGGGCCGAGCTGTCCACGGTCACGCCGGGCGCGCTGGTCACAGCCAACCAGGCGGCGGCCATGACCACCGTGCAGCAGCTCGACCCGATCCATGTGCACGTCACGCAATCGAGCAGCGAGCTGCTGCGCCTGAAGCGCGAGCTGGCCAGCGGCCGGCTGCAGCGCGCCAGCGACGCCGAGGCGCGCATCCAGCTGCTGCTGGAAGACGGCAGCCCCTACCCGCACGCCGGCCGCCTCACCTTCAGCGGCGTGACGGTCGATGCCGGCACCGGCAGCGTCACGTTGCGCGCCGTGGTGCCCAACCCCGACAAGCTGCTGATGCCCGGCATGTACGTGCGCGCCGTGCTGCAGGAAGGCGTGAACGACGCCGCGCTGCTGGTGCCGCAGCAGGCCGTCACGCGCGCGCCCGACGGCAGCGCCTCCACGCTGGTGATCGATGCCGAGGACAAGGTCCAGAAGCGGCCCATCCGCATCGGCCGCGCCGTCGGCACGCGCTGGCAGGTGATCGACGGCCTGGCCGCGGGCGACCGCGTGCTCATGGAAGGCTCGCAGCGCGTGAAGGTGGGCGACAAGGTGCGCACGGTCGACCTGGGCGCGAAGCCGGCCGGTGCTGCCATCGCGAGCGCCACGCCCGACGCCGCCTCCGCCACCGTCGCGCGCTGAGGCCCCGCCATGGCCCAGTTCTTCATCGACCGCCCCATCTTCGCGTGGGTGCTTTCCATCGTCGTCATGCTCGCCGGCCTGATGGCCATCCGCACGCTGCCTCTCGAGCAGTACCCCGACATCGCGCCGCCGCGCGTGTCCATCAACGCCACCTACACCGGCGCCTCGGCCAAGACGGTCGAAGACTCCGTCACCCAGGTCATCGAGCAACAGATGAAGGGGCTGGACAACCTGCTGTACATGCAGTCGACCAGCAACTCGTCGGGCGTGGCGCGCCTGTCGCTCACCTTCAACGCGGGCACCAACATCGACGTGGCCCAGATGCAGGTGCAGAACAAGCTGCAGCAGGCCATGTCGCGCCTGCCGCAGCAGGTGCAAAGCCGCGGCGTCACCGTCACCAAGGGCGGCAACGATTTCCTGCTGATCGTCTCGATGTTCTCCGGCGACGGCAGCGCCTCGGCGGTGGACGTGGGCGACTACATCAGCAGCAACCTGGTCGACGTCATCAGCCGCGTCGACGGCGTGGGCGAGGTGCAGACGCTGGGCACCGGCTACGCCATGCGCCTGTGGCTGGACCCCGACAAGCTGCGCAAGTACGCGCTCATGCCCTCGGACGTGGGCAACGCCATCACCGCGCAGAACGCGCAGGTCTCGGCCGGCCAGCTCGGCGCGCTGCCGGCTGGTGCGCAGCAGCAGCTCAACGCCACCATCACGGCGCGCAGCAAGCTGAAGACGGTCGAGGAGTTCGAGAACGTGGTGCTGCGCGCCACGCCCGACGGCGCCGTGGTGCGCCTGCGCGACGTGGCCCGCGTGGAACTGGGCGCCGAGAACCTCACGGTGCGCTCGGTGCTGGGCGGTCGCCCGGGCGCCGGCATGGGCATCGTGCTGGCCGACGGCGCCAACGCGGTGCAGGTGGCCGAGGCCGTGAAGGCCAAGGTGGCCGAGCTGCAGCCGCTCTTTCCGAACCAGATGCAGACCTTCGTGAGCTACGACACCACGCCCTTCGTGAGCGCGTCGATCGACGAGGTGGTGAAGGCGCTGGCCGAGGCCATGGTGCTGGTCGTGCTGGTGATGTACATCTTTCTGCAGAACTTCCGCGCCACGCTGATCCCGGCCATTGCCGTGCCGGTGGTGCTTCTGGGCACCTTCGGCGTGCTCTCCGTGGCGGGCTACTCGATCAACACGCTCACCATGTTCGGCATGGTGCTGGCCATCGGCCTTTTGGTGGACGACGCCATCGTGGTGGTGGAGAACGTCGAGCGCGTGATGCACGAAGAGGGCCTGTCGCCCAAGGAGGCCACGCGCAAGTCGATGGCCGAGATCACGCCCGCGCTCGTGGGCATCGCGCTGGTGCTGTCGGCGGTGTTCATCCCGATGGCCTTCTTCGGCGGCTCGACCGGCGTGATCTACCGCCAGTTCTCGATCACCATCGTCTCGGCCATGGCGCTGTCGGTGTTCGTGGCGCTCACGCTCACGCCGGCGCTGTGCGCCACGCTGCTCAAGCCGGTCGCCAAGGGCGGCCACGCGGCCTCGCGCAAGGGCGTGCTGGGCGCGGTCGACCGTTTCTTCGCGGGCTTCAACCGCCGCTTCGACCAGGGCGCCGACCGCTACCAGGGCATCGTCGGCGGCATCGTGCGGCGCGGCAAGCGCAGCCTCGTGGTGTACCTGCTGATCGCAGCCGTGATGGCGCTGCTGTTCATGCGCCTGCCCACCTCCTTCCTGCCCGACGAAGACCAGGCCTTCCTGCAGGTGCAGGTGACGCTGCCGCCGGGCGCGTCGGATGCGCGGCTGCAGCCGGTGGTCACGCAGATGCAGGACTACTTCACGAAGCAACCCGAGGTGGTGAGCGTGAACGTCATCACAGGGCAGAACGGCGACCAGAGTTCGGCGCGCGCCTTCGTGAAGCTGAAAGACTGGGCCGAGCGCGAAGGCGCCGGCCAGTCGGCCGCCGAACTCGCGCGACGCGCCAACAAGGAGCTCTCGACCATCCGCGACGCGCGCATCTTCGTGCTGCTGCCGCCGGCGGTGCGCGGGCTCGGCGCCAACGCGGGCTTCAACTTCCACCTGAAGGACATCAACGGGCTGGGCCACGATGCGCTGGTGAAGGCGCGCGACCAGCTCATCGACCTGCTCTCCAAGCGCCCCGAGGTGGCGAACGTGCGCAGCAACAACCTGGACGACACGCCGCAGTTCGCGGTGGACATCGACGACGCGCGCGCCGGCGCGGCCAGCCTGGCCACGTCCGACATCGACAGCACCCTGTCGAGCGCGATGGGCGGCACCTACATCAACGACTTCCTGGACAACGGCCGCGTCAAGCGCGTGTACATGCAGGGCGACACGGCCTTTCGCATGCTGCCCACCGACATCGACCGCTGGAGCGTGCGCAACAGCCTGGGCCAGATGGTGCCGTTCCCGGCCTTCTCCAGCTCGCGCTGGACGTATGGCTCGCCGCAGCTGCAGCGCTACAACGGCAGCCCCAGCTACGAGTTCGTCGGCGATGCCGCACCCGGCGTGAGCTCGGGCGACGCCATGGCCGCCGTCGACGAAGTGATGAAGCAGATGCCCGCCGGCATCGGCTACGAATGGACCGGCGCCTCGTTCCAGGAGCGCCTGTCGGGCGCGCAGGCGCCGGTGCTGTATGCCATCTCGATCCTGTTCGTGTTCCTGTGCCTTGCGGCGCTGTACGAGAGCTGGTCGGTGCCGTTCTCGGTGATCCTGGTGGTGCCGCTGGGCATCGTCGGCGCGCTGCTGTTCACCAGCCTGCGCGGCCTGAGCAACGACGTGTACTTCCAGGTCGGCCTGCTGACCACGGTGGGGCTGTCGTCCAAGAACGCGATCCTGATCGTCGAGTTCGCCAAGCAGCTGCAGGAGCAGGGCAAGGGCGTGATCGAGGCCACGCTGGAGGCCGTGCGGCTGCGGTTGCGCCCCATCCTCATGACCTCGCTGGCCTTCGGCTTCGGCGTGCTGCCGCTGGCCATCGGCACCGGCGCGGGCGCGGGCGGCCGCCAATCGATCGGCACCGCGGTGCTGGGCGGCATGGTGGTCGGCACGGCGCTGGGCATCTTCTTCGTGCCGCTGTTCTTCGCGATGATCCGCGGCTGGCTGGAAGGCCGCCGCAAGCCGGCCGACACGCCGCCGGATGCCTTGCCCGCGGAACAGGGAGCCCAGTGATGACGCGCACCACCCTGCCCCGCCTTCCCCTGCGCGCACTGGCCTGCGCCGCCCTGGCCTCGGCCGTGCTCGCCGGCTGCGTCAATCTCGCGCCCGCGTACGAAACGCCCGCCTCGCCCGTGCCATCGAACCTGCCCTCGGCCGGCGTCACGACGACCACACCCCTGGACATCGGCTGGCGCGACTTCTTCGTCGACAAGCAGCTGCAGGGCGTGATCGAACTCGCGCTCGCCAACAACCGCGACCTGCGCGTGGCGGCGCTCAACATCGAGCGTGCGCGCGCCCAGTACGGCATCGCGCGGGCCGACCTGTTCCCCACCGTCAACGCCGGCGCAGCCGGCACGCGCTCGCGCACGCCGGGCAGCCTGTCGACCAGCGGCGAATCGCGCATCGCCTCGCAGTACAGCGCCAACCTGGGCATGACGGCCTACGAGCTCGACCTGTTCGGGCGCGTGCGCAACCTCGGCGAATCGGCGCTGCAGGGCTACTTCCAGACCGAGGAGACGCAGCGCAGCACGCAGATCAGCCTCGTGGCATCCGTCGCCACGGCCTGGCTGCAACTGGCCGCCGACGAGCAGCGCCTGCAGCTGGCGCGCGGCACGCTCGAGAGCCAGCGCAAGTCCTTCGAGCTGGTGCAGCGCAGCCATGCGCTCGGCGCGCAGTCGGGCCTGGCGCTGGCGCAGGCGCAGAGCACCGTCGATGCCGCGCGCGCCGACGCCGCGGCCTTCGACAGCCAGGTCGAGCAGGACCGCAATGCGCTCGCGCTGCTGGTCGGCGCCACGCCGCCGCCCGAGCTGCTGCCGAGCGCCGCGACGACCGCCGACGTGGCGCAGCTGCTCGTGCCGCCGGCCGGCCTGTCGTCGAACGTGCTGCAGCAGCGGCCCGACGTGCGCGCCGCCGAGCACGCGCTGCGCGCGAGCAATGCCGACATCGGCGCGGCGCGCGCGGCTTTTTTCCCGCGCATCGCGCTCACCGCGTCGGCCGGCACCGCGAGCAGCACGCTCTCGGGCCTGTTCACCAGCGGCAGCAAGGCCTGGAGCTTCGCGCCGTCGATCAGCGTGCCGATCTTCGACGGCGGCGCCAATCGCGCCAACCTGCAGGTGGCGCAGGCGCAGCAGAAGATCCAGATCGCCACCTACGAGAAGGCCGTGCAGACCGCCTTCCGCGAAGTGGCCGACGCCCTGGCCGAACGCCGCACGCTGGCCGAGCGCCTCGACGCACAGCGCTCGCTGCGCGCCGCCACCTCGCGCAGCTTCGCGCTCTCGCAGTCGCTCTTCAAGAGCGGCGCCGCCAACTACCTCGACGTGCTGGACGCGCAGCGCAGCGACTATGCGGCGCAGCAGACGCTGATCGGCCTGCAGCTCACGGAGCAGACGAACCGGCTGGCGATCTACAAGGCGTTGGGGGGTGGGTGGAGCGAGGCGTCCGGCACGCAGCAGCCTGCGCAGGGCGACTGACGCACCACCGCCCTACGCGCCGGCCACGGCGTAGGGCGTGAACCTGCTTTCGTTCTCGTTCACATCCAGCGGCCGCCCGATGAACGGGAACGCCCGCTGCGGGCAGGCCACGCGCTCGCACACCTTGCAACCCATGCCGATGGGCGTGGGCACGTCGGGGTCCTTCAGGTCCAGGCCCTTGGCGTAGACCAGGCGCGGGGCGTGGCGGATGTCGCAGCCCAGGCCGATCGAGAAGGTCTTGCTCGGTGAGCCGAAGCCGCGCTGGCCGTGCGACACGGTGCGCGCGATCCACAGGTAAGCGCGGCCGTCGGGCATGCGCGCCAGCTGCGGCAGCACGCGCCCGGGCTGCGCGAAGGCCTCGTACACGTTCCACAGCGGACAGGTGCCGCCGGTCTTCGAGAAGTGGAAGTGCGTGGCCGACTGCCGCTTGGAGATGTTGCCGGCCCGGTCCACGCGGATGAAGAAGAAGGGCACGCCCGACGCGCCCGGGCGCTGCAGGCTGCTCAGGCGGTGGCACACGGTTTCGAAGCCGACGCCGAACTGGCGCGCGAGCAGGTCGATGTCGTAGCGCAGCGCCTCGGCCGCCTGCAGGAACGGGCCGTAGGGCAACAGCACGGCCGCCGCGAAGTAGTTGGCCAGCCCGATGCGCGCGAGTGCGTGGGCCGGGGCGTCGCCGAAATCGGCCTGCACGACCAGCGACTCGATGAGCGCGGCCTGCTCCAGCAGCGCCAGCTGCGTGGCCAGCTGGAAGGCCTGCTGGCCCGGCTCCAGGCCGGCCGACAGGCGCAGCACGCGGCGGGCCGGGTCGTAGCGGCGCTGGCTGTCGAGCGCGCCCTCCCCTTCGTCGCCCGGCACCACGCGCACGCCGTGGGCCGAAAGAAGCCGCTGCTGGAGCCATTCGGCGAGCGGTCCGCCCTGCGCGCGAGCCTCGGCGGCGAGCGATTCGGCGGCGGTGTCGAGCGGGTCGAAATGGTTCTGGTGGGCAAAGAAGAAATCGCGCACCACCTCGAAGGGCATGGGCCGGCTGCGCGAGATGTCGCCGCGCCCGTCGCCGAGTTCGGCGGCCATGAGCTCCAGCCGCTCCTGCGCCTCCTGGTGGCGGCGGTGCAAGGCGAGCAGCGCACGCGCCACGGCCGGCATCTGCGACGCCACCTCGCGCAGCTCGGGCAGCGCCACGGCCTCGCCGCCGGGGTTGTCCGCCAGCGCCTCGCGCATGCTGGCCACGAGCCGCGCCTCTTCGTCTTCGGAGAACTGCTGCACGTCGACGCCGAGCGTCTTGCTGATGCGCAGCAGCACCGCCACGGTGAGCGGGCGCTGGTTCTGCTCGATCTGGTTCAGGTAGCTCGGCGACAGGCCCAGCATCTGGGCCAGCGCCACCTGCGTGAGGCCGCGTTCAGCGCGCAGCGTGCGCAGGCGCACGCCCATGAAGGTCTTGCTCATCGGGTCACCTCGTGGGTCTTTGCGAAATTCGCAATATTTGCAAAATCATCCGTCTTCATTCGCAATGATTCGCCAATTCAGGCCTTCATTATGGGCGTTCGATTGCGTAAATTGCGAAGCATGACAAACCGATCCGCCGCCATCGAGCTGACCGACATCGTGTTCCCCGAGCACGCCAACCACTACGGCACGCTGTTCGGCGGCAACGCCCTGCTGCTGATGTCGAAGGCCGCGTTCCTCGCCGCGCGCGCCTTCGCGAAGTCCGACGTGGTGATGGCCAGCCTGGGCGACGCGCAGTTCTTGGCGCCCGTGCCCGTCGGCCATGTGCTGCGCATGCGGGCCTGGGTGACGCGCGCCGGGCGCAGTTCGCTCACGGTCTGCGTCACCGGCGCAGCCGAGCCGCCCGACGGCGAAGCCCGCCCTTCGCTGAAAGGCCTGTTCGAGATGGTGGCCGTCGATGGCCGCGGCCGTCCCGCGCGCCTGCGCAACACCTACCTGCACCCCGTGCCCACAGACAAGGAACCCGCATGAACGACACCGCCACCCCCACCGGCTTCAAGCCCAAGAAATCCGTCGCCCTGTCGGGCGTGACCGCCGGCAACACCGCGCTGTGCACCGTAGGCCGCACCGGCAACGACCTGCACTACCGCGGCTACGACATCCTGGACATCGCCGAGGTTTGCGAGTTCGAGGAAATCGCGCACCTGCTGGTGCACGGCAAGCTGCCCACGGCTGCCGAACTGCGCGCCTACAAGGCCAAGCTCAAGGCCATGCGCGGCCTGCCCGCGAGCCTGAAGGAGGCGCTGGAGCAGCTGCCCGCCAGCGCGCACCCGATGGACGTGATGCGCACCGGCGTCTCGTCGCTGGGCTGCCTGCTGCCCGAGAAGGAAGACCACAACCTGCCCGGCGCGCGCGACATCGCCGACCGCCTGATGGCCTCGCTCGGCTCGATGCTGCTGTACTGGTACCACTGGTCGACGCAGGGCCGGCGCATCGAGGTGGAGACCGACGACGACTCCATCGGCGCGCACTTCCTGCACCTGCTGCACGGGCGCAAGCCCAGCGCGCAGTGGGAGCGCGCGATGCACACCTCGCTCAACCTCTATGCCGAGCACGAGTTCAACGCCTCCACCTTCACGGCGCGCGTGGTCGCGGGCACGGGCTCCGATGTGTACTCGGCCATCACCGGTGCCATCGGCGCGCTGCGCGGCCCCAAGCACGGCGGTGCGAACGAGGTGGCCTTCGAGATCCAGAAGCGCTACGACGCGCCCGACGAGGCCGAGGCCGACATCCGCCGCCGCGTCGCAGCCAAGGAGGTCGTGATCGGCTTCGGCCACCCGGTCTACACCGTGAGCGACCCGCGCAACGTGGTCATCAAGGGCGTGGCGCGCACGCTGTCGCAGGAAGCCGGCTCGACCAAGATGTTCGACATCGCCGAGCGGCTCGAGACCGTGATGTGGGACGTGAAGCAGATGTTCCCCAACCTCGACTGGTTCAGCGCCGTGAGCTACCACATGATGGGCGTGCCCACGGCCATGTTCACGCCGCTGTTCGTCATCGCGCGCACCTCGGGCTGGGCGGCGCACATCATCGAGCAGCGCATCGACAACAAGATCATCCGGCCGAGCGCCAACTACACGGGCCCCGAAGACCTGAAGTTCGCGCCGATCCAGGATCGGAAGTAAAAACACGAGAAGAAGAAAAGCGCCCGTGCCTGCGCGCGGGTGCCGAGCGACAAGCGCCCCCCCATGAACACCGACTACCGCAAGAACCTTCCCGGCACCGCGCTGGACTACTTCGATGCGCGCGCAGCCGTCAAAGCCATCCAGGCCGGCGCCTGGGCCACGATGCCCTACACCGCGCGCGTGCATGCCGAGAACCTCGTGCGCCGCTGCGACCCGGCGATCCTCGTGCAAAGCCTCACGCAACTCATCGAGCGCCGGCGCGACCATGACTTTCCGTGGTTCCCCGCGCGCGTGGTCTGCCACGACATCCTGGGCCAGACCGCGCTGGTCGACCTGGCCGGCCTGCGCGACGCCATCGCCGAACAGGGCGGCGACCCGTCGCAGGTGAACCCCGTGGTGCCGGTGCAGCTCATCGTCGACCACTCGCTGGCGGTGGAGTGCGGCGGCTTCGACCCCGATGCCTTCGCGAAGAACCGCGCCATCGAGGACCGGCGCAACGAAGACCGCTTTCACTTCATCGAATGGACGAAGCGGGCCTTCCGCAACATGGAGGTGATCCCGCCGGGGAACGGGATCATGCACCAGATCAACCTGGAGCGGATGTCGCCCGTCGTGCATGCGCAGGACGGCGTGGCCTACCCCGACACGCTGGTGGGCACCGACAGCCACACGCCGCACGTCGATGCGCTGGGCGTGGTCGCGGTCGGCGTGGGCGGGCTCGAGGCCGAGAACGTGATGCTCGGCCGTGCCTCGTGGATGCGGCTGCCCGACATCGTCGGCGTGCGCCTCGCGGGCCGGCCGCAGCCGGGCATCACGGCCACCGACGTCGTGCTGGCGCTCACCGAGTTCCTGCGCGCGGCGAAGGTCGTGGGCGCCTACCTGGAGTTCCACGGCGAAGGCGCGGCCAGCCTCACGCTGGGCGACCGCGCGACCATCTCCAACATGGCGCCCGAGTACGGCGCCACCGCCGCGATGTTCGCCATCGATTCGCAGACGCTCGACTACCTGCGCCTCACGGGCCGCGCCGACGAGCAGGTGCGCCTGGTCGAGGTCTATGCGAAGCAGGCGGGCCTGTGGGCCGACACGCTCGCCGAGGTCGAATACGAACGCGTGCTGCACTTCGACCTCTCGACGGTCGTGCGCAACATGGCCGGCCCCTCGAACCCGCATGCGCGCGTGGCCACGGCCGACCTCGCGGCGCGCGGCATCGCCGCACCGTGGGACGAGGTGCCCGGCCAGATGCCCGACGGCGCAGTGATCATCGCGGCCATCACCAGCTGCACCAACACCAGCAACCCGCGCAACGTGATCGCCGCGGGCCTGCTCGCGCGCAACGCCAACCGCGTGGGCCTGGCGCGCAAGCCGTGGGTCAAGACCTCGCTGGCGCCCGGCTCGAAAGCGGTCACGCTGTACCTGGAAGATGCGGGACTGATGGGCGAGCTGGAACAGCTCGGCTTCGGCGTGGTCGCCTATGCCTGCACCTCGTGCAACGGCATGTCGGGCGCGCTCGACCCGGCCATCCAGCAGGAGATCGTCGATCGCGACCTGTACGCCACGGCCGTGCTCTCGGGCAACCGCAACTTCGACGGCCGCATCCACCCGTATGCGAAGCAGGCCTTCCTGGCCTCGCCGCCGCTGGTGGTGGCCTACGCCATTGCGGGCACGGTGCGCTTCGACATCGAGAAGGACGTGCTCACCGTGGTCGACGGCAAGGAGATTCGCTTGAAGGACCTCTGGCCCAGCGACGAAGAAATCGATGCCATCGTCAAGGCGAGCGTGAAGCCCGCGCACTTCCGCCAGGTGTACGAGCCGATGTTCGCGATCCAGCCCGACACGGGCGAGCAGGTGGCACCGCTGTACGACTGGCGCCCCGCCTCCACCTACATCCGCCGCCCGCCCTACTGGGAAGGCGCGCTGGCAGGCGAGCGCACGCTGAAGGGCATGCGTCCGCTGGCGATCCTGCCGGACAACATCACGACCGACCACCTGTCGCCGTCGAACGCGATCCTGCTGGACAGCGCGGCCGGCCAGTACCTGCACCGCATGGGCCTGCCGGAGGACGATTTCAACTCCTACGCCACGCACCGCGGCGACCACCTCACGGCGCAGCGCGCCACCTTCGCCAACCCGACGCTGAAGAACGAGATGGTGCGCAAGGCCGACGGCACGGTGCGCGCCGGATCGCTGGCGCGCGTGGAACCCGAAGGCGAGGTGATGCGCATGTGGGAGGCCATCGAGACCTACATGCTGCGCAAGCAGCCGCTGATCATCGTGGCCGGCGCCGACTACGGCCAGGGCTCGTCGCGCGACTGGGCCGCCAAGGGCGTGCGGCTGGCCGGCGTGGAAGCGATCGCGGCCGAAGGCTTCGAGCGCATCCACCGCACCAACCTGATCGGCATGGGCGTGCTGCCGCTCGAATTCAAGCCCGGCACCAACCGCCTCTCGCTGGGCCTGGACGGCACCGAAACGTACGATGTGACCGGCGCGCGCACCCCGCGCGCCGACCTCGTGCTGGTCGTGCACCGACAGAATGGCGAACGGCTCGACGTGCCCATGACCTGCCGCCTCGACACCGCCGAGGAGGTCTCCATCTACGAAGCCGGCGGGGTGCTGCAGCGCTTTGCGCAGGACTTCCTCGCCGCCACGAAAGCCGACTGACGATGCCGCACCTTCCGCAGATCAAGATCCCCGCCACCTACATGCGCGGCGGCACCAGCAAGGGCGTGTTCTTCCGCCTGCAGGACCTGCCCGAGGCCGCGCAGGTGCCGGGCCCCGCGCGCGATGCGCTGCTGCTGCGCGTGATCGGCAGCCCCGACCCCTACGGCAAGCAGATCGACGGCATGGGCGCGGCCACGTCGAGCACCAGCAAGACCGTGATCCTCTCGAAGAGCGAGCGGCCCGGCCATGACGTGGACTACCTGTTCGGCCAGGTGTCGATCGACCGGCCTTTCGTCGACTGGAGCGGCAACTGCGGCAACCTCTCGTCGGCCGTGGGCCCGTTCGCGATCAGCAACGGCCTCATCGACGCAGCGCGCGTGCCGCGCGACGGCGTGGCCGTCGTGCGCATCTGGCAGGCCAACATCGGCAAGACCATCGTCGCGCACGTGCCGATGACCGGCGGCGCGGTGCAGGAGACCGGCGACTTCGAACTCGACGGCGTGACCTTCCCCGCGGCCGAGGTGCAGCTCGAATTCATGGACCCCGCCGCCGAAGAAGACGGCGCGGGCGGCGCGATGTTCCCGACCGGCAACCTCGTCGATGACCTGGAGGTTCCCGGCCTCGGCACGCTGCAGGCCACGATGATCAACGCCGGCATCCCCACCGTCTTCGTGAACGCCGAGGCGCTTGGCTACACGGGCACCGAGATGCAGGACGCGATCAACGGCGATGATGCCGCGCTCGCCCGCTTCGAAGCCATCCGTGCGCATGGTGCGCTGCGCATGGGCCTGATCCGCACGCTCGACGAAGCGGCCAGCCGCCAGCACACGCCCAAGGTCGCCTTCGTGGCCAAGCCTGTGGGCTATACGGCGTCGAGCGGCAAAGCCGTGGCGGCTGGCGACATCGACCTGCTCGTGCGCGCGCTGTCGATGGGCAAGCTGCACCACGCCATGATGGGCACGGCGGCGGTGGCCATCGGCACGGCCGCTGCCATTCCCGGCACGCTGGTGAACCTCGCGGCCGGCGGCGGCGCGCGCGAGGCCGTGCGCTTCGGCCACCCCTCGGGCACCTTGCGCGTGGGCGCGCAGGCCCGCCAGGTCGATGGCGAGTGGCAGGTGACCAAGGCCGTCATGAGCCGCAGCGCCCGCGTGCTGATGGAAGGCTGGGTGCGTGTGCCCGGCGACACCCTTTGAGCTTTCAGATCCATTCACAGGAAATTCCGATGTCGACTCGCAAGACCCTCCGATCCCTGGCCGAGGCCCGCCGCGGCGTGCTGGTGCCGGGCGCCTTCAACGCGCTCTCGGCGCGCGTCATCCAAGACCTGGGCTTCGAGGCCATCTACGTCACCGGCGCGGGCGTCACCAACATGTGGTTCGGCCTGCCCGACCAGGGCTTCATGGGCCTGCACGAGATCGCCGACCACACGGCGCGCATCCGCGACGCGGTGAACCTGCCGCTGATCGTCGATGCCGACACCGGCTTCGGCAACGCGCTGAACGTGCGCCACACGGTGCGCGTGCTGGAGCGCGCGGGCGCCGACTGCATCCAGTTCGAGGACCAGGTCGCGCCCAAGCGCTGCGGCCATTTCTCGGGCAAGGAGGTGATCTCCACCGAGGAAGCCGTCAACAAGATCAAGGCCGCGGTCGATGCGCGCACCGACCCCGACCTGCTCATCATGGCCCGCACCGACGCGGCGGCGACGCTGGGGTTCGAGGCCGCGATCGAGCGCGCGCAGAAGTTCAGCGAGGCCGGCGCCGACATCCTGTTCGTCGAGGCCGTCACCACGGCTGACGAGATCCGTGCGCTGCCGCAGCGGCTGGCGAAGCCGCAGCTCATGAACATGGTGATCGGCGGCAAGACGCCGATCTTCGGCGCCGAGGAACTCGGCGGCCTCGGCTACGGCATCGTGCTGTATGCCAACGCCGCGCTGCAGGGCGCGCTGGCCGGCATGCAGAAGGCGCTCACGGTGCTGCGCGACACGCGGCGCATGGACGAGGACCCGTCGCTGGTCGCGCCCTTCGCCGAACGGCAGCGGCTGGTGCGCAAGCCCGAGCTCGATGCGCTGGATGCACGCTACGCCAGCTGAGGTTCTCTACAAAGAGTCCTTCAGCTTCGCACGCAGCCGGCTCACCGCCTGGCCGTGCAGCTGGCACACGCGCGACTGGCTCACCTCGAGCACCGCGCCGATCTCGCGCAGGTTCAGCTCTTCCTCGTAGTAGAGCTTGAGCAGCAGCTGGTCGCGCTCGGGCAGCGCGCCAATGGCGTCCACCAGCTGGTGGCGAAAGCCGCTTTCGAGCAGGCGCGCCAGCGGGTCGTCGAAGTCGCCGCGCCCCTTGCGCGCCTCCTGCGCATGCAGGTCGAGAAAGGGGTTGTCGGGGTCGCCCTTGGCGAAGTCTTCCACGTACAGCAGCTGGCAACCCTGGATGTCCTGCAGCATCGACTGGTAGGTGTCCAGGTCGACCTTCAGCTCCTTCGCGATCTCGCCTTCGGTGGGCGCGCGGCCCAGCCGGTGGCCCAGCGCCTGGATCGCCTTCTCGATGCCGCGCGCCGACTGGCGCAGCCCGCGCGAACCCCAGTCGCTGGCGCGCAACTCGTCGAGCATGGCGCCACGGATGCGCTGGCTGACGAAGGTCTCGAACTGCGCGCCGCGGTGGTCCTGGTAGCGGCTCGATGCGTCGAGCAGGCCGAGCATGCCGGCCTGGATCAGGTCGTCCAGCTCCACACTGGCCGGCAGCCGCGCCATCATCTGCAGCGCGATGCGGCGCACCAGCGGCTGGTGCTGTTCCAGCAGATGCGATTTCTCGATGGTGCCCTGTGCGGTGTACACGGCCGTCCGTCCTCGTGGTCGTGTCTCAGGCCGCGAGCGCCTGCGGGAACACGGCCGGCCGCGCGGGCGTGCGCCAGGTCCAGCGCCCCATGTCGTCGGCGATGGCGCGGAAATCGACCGCCGCCGCGCTGGCCGGAAAGGCCTCGACCACGGTCTGGCGCAGCCGCGCTGCATCAGCAAGCCACGGGTCGGTGCGCACCCAGCCCACGGGCATCAGCGACAGCGCGAGATAACGGCTCGCCGCCTGCGCGAGGTTGTGCATGACCTGCTGCGCGGTGCCGGCATCGGCCACGCCGTTGAGCAGGAAGCGCAGCTGCTTCAGCGCATGCGCGCGGTGCAGGCGCTTGATGCCGGCGTAGGCCGAGGTGATGGCCGCCGGGTGCGGCTGCAGCACGAGCAGCAGTTCGTCGGCGCCCTGCGCCAGCGGCGACAGGCAGCCTTCGTCGTCGAAGGCCGCATCGACGAGCACGATGCCGCGCGGCCACAGCGTGCGCGGGTCGATGGTCGTGCCGGGCGAAGCGGGCAGCACCTGCACGCCGCACACCGCGCTCGCTGCGGCCTGGTCGATGCGCAACCGCCGACTCGCCACATCGGCCAGCGTGCCGCGCGGGCCCAGCGCCCACACATCGCACACCGAGCGCACCTTGGGGTGGTGTTCGTCGAGCAACAGCACGTCCTTGCCCTGCTGCGCCAGCGCCGCGCCCAGGCTCATCGCGGCCGTGGTCGCGCCCGCGCCGGGGCCCATGCCCGCCACCGCGACGACGCGCACCGGCGCCTGCCCGAGCAGCCGGCGCAGCCCATCGGCCTGGTCCGTGACGCGTGCGCCCATCGCCTTCAGCCCAGGCGTTCCAACGCGCGCGGCGCTTGCGCAGGCGCTGCCGATTCGGCGCCCAGCGCATCGAGCAGCAGGAACAGCTTGCCCACGCCCGCGTACAGCGCGCCGCCCGTCAGGGCGCGGCCGGCGCGCGCGGCGCGGCCCGTGAGCTGGCCCAGCAGAAGGCGCGTGCGGTCGGCCCACTCGCCTTCGGCCTGCAGCAGGCGCCACACGGTGGTCGTGACCTGGCCGGCGACGAGCAGGCGCTTCATCATGTGCGGATCGCCGGGCTCGCCCATGCCACCCACGAGCTGCACGCCGTCGCGCAGCAGGCGGAAACACGGCTCGGCGTCGGCGGCCCAGCCCTGCCATTGCGCGAGCTGCGGTGCGCCCACTTCGTCGCCCAGGTTGGTGAGCACGCAGGTCTGCGACAGCAGCTTGCGGCTGCGCGCATCGACCACGCGCACAGAGATGCAGCGCAGCGTGGGCAGGGTGTCGCGGTCGATGGCGGTGCGTGGCAACACCTCGACCTGCGCTTCGCATTGCAGTGCAGCCTTGCCGCGATAGCGCACGGGCCGCTCGGTCGCATCGTCGAACGCGAAGGCCAGGCGCGCGAGCGTGGTCGCGGTGCCGGTGCGCAGGTCCGTCACGGCCGTGCTGCCGGGCGCGCGCGCCAGCCATTGCATGCCTTCGGCCTGCCACGCCAGCATCTGCTCCAGGGCCGGCGGCTTGCCCAGCACATGCACGAGCCGCTTGCCGAAATCCTGTTGCTGCAGCCACTGCGCCTGACGCTGGCCCGGCGCGGCCGACTGGCGCGCCGCAGCAGTCGAAAGCCACTGGTTCGGCGCCGCCAGCGGCAGGCCGCTGCGGTCCGACAGCAGCAGGCTGCCGTGGCACACGTAGGCGTCGCCGCTGTCGGTCGCGCGCAGGCCCACCTGCCCGGCCAACGCGAGGACGTAGGTGTCACAGCCCGAAACCAGCTCGCCGCGCGCAAACGTCGACAGCTCGTGCAGCACAGCCTTGGCATCGATGGCCTCGTCACCGGCCTGGCGCCACAGCGTGCGCGCGCCGTCGAAGCCGATGTGCGCACCGGCCAGCGCGCCAGCAGTCGTCGCCAGCTCCTGCGCGTCGTGCGCCATCGCACGGATCAGGCTCTGGTAGCGCAGGCGCAGGCGATCGGTCTCGCCCTGCGCTTGCGGCGAAGGCGCGGCCTCGTCGGGCAGGTCGGCTTCGGCCGGCACGAAGAGCGGGCTGTGCTGGCGCGGCTGGAACACGCTGTCCACCAGCTGCACGCGGTCGGCGCGCACCAGGTTCTCGGGCACCTTCTGGCCGCCCGAGATGTAGTGCACGGGCAGGCGGTGGCGGATCACGGTGTCGATCAGCGCGCCCGGGTGGGTGGCCTCGTCGACCTTGGTGAAGATGCAGCCCGCCAGCGCATGGCCCTGGCGGTAGGCGTGCACCACCTCGTTGAGCGTGTCGCCGTGGCTGGTGGCGTTGAGCAGCAGCAGCCGCTTCACCGGCCGCTGGCTGCTGCCGAGCATGGCGATCTGCTCGGGCACGGCGCGGTCGCGCTGGCTCATGCCGACGGTGTCGATGAGCACCATGTGGCGGTCGCGCAGGTCGTGCAGCACCAGCTGCAGGTCGGCCGCGTCCTTCACGGCATGCACCGGCACGTTGAGGATCTGGCCGTAGATGCGCAGCTGCTCGTAGGCGCCGATGCGGTAGCTGTCGGTGGTGACGAGCGCGAGCTTGTCGGCGCCGAAGCGCATCACGCAGCGCGCCGCCAGCTTGGCGGTGGTGGTGGTCTTGCCGACGCCGGTCGGGCCCATCAAGGCATAGACGCCGCCCTGCGCGAACAGCGCGTCCTCGTCCTCATGCACCGGCACCGCGCGCACGAGCTCGGAGCGCACGAAGGCCATGCCGTCGGCGTAGCTCTGGCCCGTGGGCAACTTCTCGAGCATGGCCTTCGACAGGCGCGCGCTGAAGCCGGCGCCCAGCAGCGTGCGCAGCAGGCGACCGCGCACCGGGTCGCGCCGCTGGCTGTCGCTCCAGACCACGCTGGCGAGCTGTTCCTCGATCATGCCGCGCATCGAATGGAGTTCGCTGAGCACGGTGGGGTCGGCCGGTGCGGCCGTGGCAGGTGCGGCTGCGGGCACGGCGGCCTGCACGGTCTGCTGCACATCGCCCTCGGCCATGGCGACGATCTCGACGCCCTGCGCGGTGGCACGGTGCGTGAGCACGATGGCCTCGGCGCCGAGCGATTCGCGCACCAGGCGCAGGGCCTCGCGGCCGGTGGCGGCGACGAATTTGCGTGCGGTGGTGCGCACGTCGGTCTGTGAATTCAAACGGCTCGTCCTCCAATGGCGGCGGTGATCTTGATGGTCCGGGCGTCAGGGATCTCGGCGTGCGAGAGCACCTTGAGCTGCGGCAGGCTGCGCCGCAAAAAGCGCGACAGCAGCACGCGCAGCGCGTGCTGCACGACCAGCACCGGCGCCAGCCCCATCTGCTCCTGGCGCACCATGGCGGCCTGCGCCTGCTTGAGCAGGTTGTCGGCAATGCCCGGCTCGATGCCGCTGCTGTTGTTCAGGGCCTGCTGCAGCACGCTGTCGAGCGAGCCGTCCAGGCCGATCACCTGCATCTCCTCGTCGCCCGGGAACAGCTGCTGCGTGATGGCGCGGCCCAGCGCCAGGCGCGTGAGCGTGGTGAGCTCGGTCGGGTCTTTCACCGTGGGCGCGTGCTCGGCCATCACGTCGAGGATGGTGCGCATGTCGCGGATCGGCACCTCTTCGTCGAGCAGGTTCTGCAGCACCTTGTGCAGCGTGCTCAGCGACAGCACCTTGGGCACCAGGTCTTCGGTGAGCTTGGGCGCGGTCTTGGCGATCTGGTCGAGCAGCTGCTGCACTTCCTGACGGCCCAGCAGCTCGGCCGCATGGGTGTGGATCAGGTGGTTCAGGTGCGTGGCCATCACGGTGCAGGCATCGACCACGGTGTAGCCGTACACCTGCGCCTGCTGGCGCAGGCTGGCGTCGATCCAGGTGGCCTCCAGGCCGAAGGCCGGGTCGCGCGTGGGCGTGCCCGTCAGCGTGCCCGTCACCTGGCCGGGGTTGATCGCCATCCACTGGTTGGGGAAGGCCTCGCCGCGACCGATCTCCACGTCCTTCAGGCTGATGACGTAGGCGTTGGGCTTGATCTCCAGGTTGTCGCGGATGTGGACCACCGGCACCAAAAAGCCCAGCTCCTGCGCGATCTTCTTGCGGATGCTCTTGATGCGGCCCAGCAGCTCGCCCTGCTGCGACTGGTCCACCAGCGGGATCAGCCGGTAGCCGACCTGCATGCCCAGCGGATCGACCATGGCCACGTCGTCCCAGGTGGCTTCGGCCTGCTCGGCCGAGGCGGGCACGCCCGCCCCTTGCGTGGCGGCGGCAGCGGCAGCCTGCTGCGCGGCCGCCTGCGGCTTGCGCTGCAGCAGCCGCTTGCCGAGCCACACCAGGCCGCCCGCGATCAGCAGGAAGGCCAGGTTCGGCATGCCAGGGATCATGCCCAGCAGGCCGACGATGCCGGCCGTGAGGAACAGCACCTGCGGGTTGGAAAAGAGCTGGCCCGTGAGCTGGCTGCCCACGTCCTCGTCGGTGGTCACGCGCGAGACGATCACGCCGGCCGCGGTGGAGATCACCAGCGCCGGAATCTGCGCCACCAGGCCGTCGCCGATGGCCAGCAGCGTGTAGGTCTTGCCGGCCGTGGAGAAGTCGAGCCCGTGCTGCAGCATGCCGACCACCAGCCCGCCGATGATGTTGATCACCATGATGAGCAGGCCCGCGATCGCGTCGCCGCGCACGAACTTGCTGGCACCGTCCATCGAGCCGTAGAAGTCGGCCTCCTGCGCCACCTCGGCGCGGCGCTTGCGGGCGATCTCTTCGCCGATCAGGCCGGCGTTGAGGTCGGCGTCGATCGCCATCTGCTTGCCCGGCATGGCGTCGAGCATGAAGCGCGCCCCCACCTCGGCGATGCGGCCCGCGCCCTTGGTGATCACCATGAAGTTGATGAGCACGAGGATGATGAACACCATCACACCCACCGCGAAGTTGCCGCCCACCAGGAAGTGGCCGAAGGCCTCGATCACCTTGCCGGCCGCGTCGGGCCCGGTGTGGCCGTGCATGAGCACCACGCGCGTGGAAGCCACGTTGAGCGACAGGCGCAGCAGCGTCGAGAACAGCAGCACCGCCGGGAAGGCCGCGAAGTCCAGCGCCTTCATGGTGTACATGCTCACCAGCAGCACCATCACCGACAGCGCGATGTTGAAGGTGAACAGCAGGTCGAGCAGGAAGGGCGGCAGCGGCAGCACCATCATGCTCAGGATGAGGATGATGAGGATCGGGCCCGCCAGCCCCTTGAACTGCGAGCCGGAGAAGATCCGCGCCGGCAGGCGCATCAGTTCGTTCAATCCGTTCATGCGACCGCCGGCGAATACTGCAGGTCGGCCGGCACCGGCAGGTCGGTCGGCGTGCGCGGCGCCTCGCCGCCCTCGCTGTTCCAGCGCTTGAGCTGGTACACCCAGGCCAGCACCTCGGCCACGGCGGTGTACAGCCCGGCCGGAATCTCCTCGCCCAGCTTCGTGTGCCGGTACAACGCGCGCGTGAGCGGCGGCGCTTCGAGGATCGCGACCTTGTGCTCCCTGGCCATCTCGCGGATGCGTGCGGCCACCAGCTCGGTGCCCTTGGCCACCACGCGCGGCGCGCGCATGTCGCTGTCCAGGTACTGCAGCGCGACGGCGAAGTGCGTCGGGTTGGTGAGCACGATGTCGGCCTTGGGCACCTCGGCCATCATGCGGCGGCGCGCCATCTGCTGCTGCTGCCGGCGGATCTGTGCCTTGATGTGCGGATCGCCTTCGCTTTCCTTGTGCTCCTGGCGCACGTCCTCGCGCGACATGCGCAGCTTGCGGTAGTAGTTCCAGAGTTGGAACGGCACGTCGACGAGCGCGACGAGAAAGAGCGTGGCGGCGATCAGCGCGCAGTGCTTGGCCACCAGCACCAGCGCGTGCGGCAGCGCCTCGTGCGCGGGCTGCGACATGAGCGCCATCACGGCCTCGATGTCGTCCACGATGACCCACCACGCCACGCCGCCGATCAGCGCCGACTTGGCCAGCGCCTTCACGAGTTCGGCCAGCGCCTGCGCCGAGACCATGCGGCCGATGCCGGCCAGGGGATTGAGTTTTCCGAAGTTCGGTGCAACGGCCTTGCCGGAGAACATCCAGCCGCCGAGCATCAGCGGCGCGGCCACGGCGGCCACGACCATCATGGCGAACAGCGGCCCGATGGCCACGAGCGCATGCAGCACCATGAGCCCGCTCTGCGAGAGCATGTGCGCGGGGTCGAAGGCGCTGGCGCGTTCGAACTGCAGGCCGCGTCGCAGCGCGCCGCTCAGGCTCGCGCCGAGCGACTCGGCCGCCAGCCACAGGCCGGCGCTCGCGGTGGCGAGCATGACGAAGGTGGTGAGCTCGCGCGAACGGGCCACGTTGCCTTCCTCGCGCGCCTTCTCCAGGCGCCGCTCGGAGGCGGGTTCCGTTTTCTCGAGATCGCTTTCCTCAGCCATTCATGCTCCGAACCAGCACTGGCGAAGTACGCCTTGCCCAGAACCAAATTATTGGTTCCGGTGGTGCGGAACAATCTGCCGATCAGGGCCGGTATCGCCCTGCAATTCGGCCAATCAAGCAGGCTGCGAGCGGCTCAGAAACCCAGGCTTTCGAGCAGGTCGTCGACCTGCGCCTGGTCGGTCACGGCGTCGGGGTTGCCGGGCTTCACCTGCGGCCCGTTCTGCAGGCTCTGCACGGCCTCGTGGCGCTTCTCGGGCGGCGAGTTGTCGATGAGCACCTGCAGCAGCTGCGTCTCGACGTCGTTGACGACTTCCATCATTTTCTTGATGACCTGGCCGGTGAGGTCCTGGAAGTCCTGCGCCATCAGGATCTCCATGAGCTGCGTGTTGATGGCGCTGGCGCGCTGGGGCACGTCGTTCAGGTAGCCACGCGTGTCCAGCACGAGTTCGCGCGCCTGGTCGAGTTCGATCGGGTTCTCGAACCACTGGTCCCAGCGCTGCGTCAGGGCCTTGGCGTCGGTGGCCAGGGCTTCCTGCAGCGGCTGCGCCACGTCGATGGCGTTGAGCGCGCGGTGCGCCGCGCGCTCGGTGGTGGCCGCCACGTAGTTGAGGCGGTCGCGCGCATCGGGAATGGCCTGCGCGGCCTTGGCCACCTGCTTGTCCAGGCCCAGCTCGCGCAGGCCTTCGCGCAGCTGGCGCGTGAGGTGGCCGATGCGGCCCAGCAGTTCCTCGGTGGTGTTGTTGGTGGCGTCTGCCGCGCCGGCGGTGTCCTGGCTCATGCCTTGGCCAGCTTCTCGAAGATCTTGGTGATCTTCTCTTCCAGCGTCGCCGCGGTGAAGGGCTTCACCACGTAGCCGTTGGCGCCGGCCTGCGCGGCCGCGACGATGTTTTCCTTCTTGGCCTCGGCCGTGACCATCAGCACCGGCAGCGTCTTCAGCTCGGGGTCGGCGCGGATGGTCTGCAGCATGGTCAGGCCGTCCATGTTGGGCATGTTCCAGTCGGAGACCACGAAGCCGAAGCTGCCGCCGCGCAGCTTCTCCAGGCCGGCCACGCCGTCCTCGGCCTCGTCGACGTTGAGGAACTCCAGCTCCTTCAACAGGTTGCGCACGATGCGCCGCATGGTCGGGAAGTCATCCACCACCAGGATCTTGATGCTCTTGTCGATCACGATTTTTTCCAGCTCCACAGGTCGTTGTTCAAACTCGTCATACCCGGTTCGCACGTTCACCGAACGTGCGAAGGTGCGCCATCACGCGGCGACTGATTTCGTTCAGCGGCGACACCTCGTCCACCGCGCCCAGCGCCACCGCCTCGCGCGGCATGCCGAAGACCACGCAGCTGGCCTCGTCCTGCGCCAGCGTGTGCGCGCCCGCGCGCCGCATGCGCAGCAGGCCCTCGGCGCCGTCCTTGCCCATGCCGGTGAGGATGATCCCGATGGCGTTCTTGCCCGCGTGCTTCGCCGCCGAATCGAACAGCACGTCGATCGACGGCCGGTGGCGGTTCACGGGCGGCTCCTGGTCCAGGTGCGCCACGTAGTTGGCGCCGCTGCGCGCCAGCGACAGGTGAAAGCCGCCCGGCGCGATGTAGGCATGGCCCGGCAGCACGCGCTCGCCCTGCTCCGCCTCCTTCACGCGGATGCGGCACAGGCCGTCCAGGCGCTGCGCGAAGGAGCGCGTGAAGCCGGCCGGCATGTGCTGCGCGATGAGCACCGCGGGCGCGTCGGGCGGCAGCGGCTGCAGCACCTCGCGGATGGCCTCGGTGCCGCCGGTGGAGGCGCCGATGATGAGCAGCTTCTCGGTGCTCAGCAGCGGGCTGCGCAGCAGCGCCTCGGGCGCCGCCTCGTGGGCGGGCCGCGCCGCCGTGGCCGCTGGGCGCGCGGGCAGCAGCCGCGCACTGGCGGCCGTGCGGATCTTGCCGGCGATGAGCTCGGTGTAGTTGAGCAGGCCGTCGCGCACGCCCAGGCGCGGCTTGGTCACGAAGTCGATGGCGCCCAGCTCCAGCGCGCGCAGCGCGATCTCCGAGCCGCGCTCGGTGAGCGAGGACACCATGACCACCGGCATCGGCCGCAGGCGCATGAGCTTCTCGAGAAACTCCAGGCCGTCCATGCGCGGCATTTCCACGTCGAGCGTGAGCACGTCGGGGTTGGTGACCTTGATGAGGTCGCGCGCCACCAGCGGGTCGGCCGCGGTGCCGACCACGGTCATGTCGCTCTGGCTGTTGATGATCTCGCTCATCACGCTGCGGATCAGCGCCGAATCGTCGACGCAGAGCACCTTGATCTTTTTCTTGCTTGGCAGGCTCACCGGCTTCCTTTGGTTCTGTCGATCTCGTGCGGCGCGGCGGGCACCGACAGCCGGCGCAGCAGCTCGCCTTCGTCGCGGCGCACCCGCAGCACCTCGGTCTGCGCGCGCAGGCGGCGCACCACGGCCTTGCCGCTCTCGGGCAGGAAGCACACGCGGCGCGCATGCGGTCCGCGCAGGTCCTGCGCCGCCACTTCGATGCGTTCCGCCTCCAGGTAGCGCAGCACGAAGTCGGCGTTACGGTCGCCGATGTTGAGCGTGGTCATGCCGGCCAGCACGGCGCCGCCGCCGAACACCTTGGCCTGCAGCCGCTCGCGCCGCGCGCCCGCGCGCACCAGTTCGCGCACCAGCACGTCCATGGCGTAGGCGCCGTAGCGCATCGAGCCGCCCCCGGGCTCACCGTCGTCGGGCAGCATGAAGTGGTTCATGCCGGCCACGCCCGCCTGCGCGTCGTGCAGGCAGGCGGCCACGCAGGAGCCGAGCACGGTGCTCAGCACGGTGTGGTCGGTGGTCACGTAGTACTCGGAGGGCAGCAGCTTGACGGCCATGCGCCCGACATCGCGGTCGAAGTAGTGGTGGCTCGCCAGGCTCATGCGATGCCCGACGGCGTGCGCGACAGCTCGTACACCGTCTGCCCCAGCGGGCGGAAGGCCGGGTTGACGAGCGAGGCGTTCTCGGAATGCCCGGCGAACAGCAGGCCGCCCGGCTTGAGCAGCGGCGCGAAGCGGTCGAGCACCTTCTTCTGCGTCGGCTTGTCGAAATAGATCATCACGTTGCGGCAGAAGATCGCGTCCACCGGCTCCTTCACCGACCAGGCGCTGTCCAGCAGGTTGACGCGCGAGAACTTCACCAGCGTGGCGACCTCGGGGCGCACGCGCACCTTGCCGGCGTTGGTGCCGGTGCCCTTGTTGAAGAAGCGCCGCAGCCGCTCGGGCGACAGGCGCCGCACCTGCTCGGTGGTGAAGACGCCGGTGGCGGCCTTGGCCAGCACCGCGGTGTCGATGTCGCTGGCGATGACGCGGGCCGAGCCCGCGCGCTCGCCCAGCGCTTCCATCAGCGTGATGGCGATCGAGTACGGCTCCTCGCCCGTCGAGGCGGCTGCGCACCAGACGGTGACCGGGCCCGGCCGCTTGCGCACATGGTCGGCCAGCGTGGGAAAGTGGTGCGCCTCGCGAAAGAACGAGGTCAGGTTGGTGGTGAGCGCGTTGATGAACAGCTGCCACTCGTCGCCGTCGTGGCGCGCCTCGAGCTGGTCCAGGTACGGCGCGAACGCCGGCAGCTGCAGCTCGCGCAGGCGCCGCGACAGCCGGCTGTACACCATCTGCCGCTTCTGCTCGCCCAGGGCGATGCCGGCGCGGCGATGGATGAGGGTCCGGATTCTGGAGAAGTCGTGGTCGGTAAAGTGGAACTCGGTCGTCACAGCCAGCCTGGAAGCGTGACTTTCAATGGTCACGGAAACCGCCGTTTCCAATCGGCCGATCAGACGCGCAAAAGCCTTGCATTTCCGGGGGTCAGGCAGGCGGTGCGGTCACGGCCGGGCCGGCGTCGAGCGCCCACACCAGCGCCGACAGCTGCGCGGCGTTGACCTGCGCGGCGCTCAGGAAGAGCGCCTCCGACAGGCGCGCCGCGCGGCCGTCGTCGGTCTCGCAGCTTTCGGCCAGCGCCACGAAGGGGCCGTAGACGCCGCTGCGCGACAGAATGGCCTGCTGCACCGCCTCGGTGAGCTGCACCTTGCGCAGCACGCCTTCCATGGGCACGCCCAGCAGCTGATCGAGCAGCGAGAACATGCCGGCAACGAACAGGTTGTCGGCCTCGCTGGGTGGCAGCATGCCCTGCCCCATCAGCTCGACGAAACGCCCGCGCAGGATGGCCTTCTTCATCATGAAGGGCGAGCTGACCTTGTTGCTGGTGGCCAGCAGCAGCGACAGCCAGCGGTACAGCGGCGAGTAGCCCAGCATGGCGACCGCATGGCGCAGCGAGTGGATCTCCACCGCCAGCCCCACCGAGGGCGAGTTGATGTAGCGCAGCAGCCGGTAGGTGAGCGCCGCGTCGTGCTTGAGTGCGCCCTCGATGGCGCGTACGTCCTCGTTGCGCAGGATCATCTGCATCAGGTGCACGATGAGCTGCGACTCGGGCTGCAGCGCGTCGGCGCTGTCGCGCGCTGGCGGCAGGCGCACGGCGCCGTCGACGAAGACCTGCACGCCGCGCGCGGCGCAGGCCTCGAACTCGGCCCAGTTCGCCACGCGCGCGGCGATGGGCGCCGGGCCGGAGGGCGACACGTCCGCCAACTGGGAGGGCAGCACCTCGCGGTGCATGACGATGGCGCGCAGCTCGTCGTCGTCCGGCAGCGCGACGCCGCCGCACAGCATGAAGCCGAAGCCCTGCTCGCGCAGGAACAGCAGGATGGAGCGCATGTCGGCGTCCATCAGCTCGTCGGCCTTCATGCACAGCACGACGTTGCGCGGCGGCAGCGACTGCAGCTCGCTCTGGAACAGCGCATCGACGGTGACGTCGACGAACACCATCTGCCCGCCCAGCAGCCAGCCGTGGCCGCCCGGGTTCAGGTGCAGGCCCAGCGTGTCCATGAGCGCCTTGACGCCGGCCGCCGCACCCGCGTCGGTGCCCTGCCCGGCCGCGCGCCAGGCCATGCGGTAGCCGACCACACGGCGCTTGCCGTCGAGCAGCATGGCGTAGGCCACATGGCCGTCGGCACCGACTGCGGGCGTGATGGCGGGCGTTGTGTCGGCTTGCGCGCCGTTGCCGTCGACGCCGGGGCGCCGGAAGAAATCGAACCTCATGCGGCCGTCCCTCGCGTCGGGATCAGGACGCCAATGCGTCGGTGCGGCGCGCGGCGCCCGCCAGGGCCGCCGCGCTGGCGGCCTGTGCGCGCTGGATGCGCGGCATCGCGCCCACGTCGACGATGAAGGCCACGCTGCCGTCGCCCACGATGGTGGCGGCCGAGATGCCGGGCACCTTGCGGTAGTTGGTCTCCAGGTTCTTCACCACCACCTGGTGCTGGCCGAGCAGCTCGTCGACCAGCAACGCGAAGCGGCTGTCGTCGGCCTGCACGATCACCAGGATGCCCTGCGTGGGCTGCGTCTGCGCGCCGGCCACGTCGAACACGCGGTGCAGCTCGATGAGCGGCAGGTACTCGCCGCGCACGCGGATCACGTGGCCGTCGGCGGTAATGGAGTGCAGGTGCTCCGGCAGCGGCTGCAGCGACTCGATCACGTAGCTCAGCGGCAGGATGTAGGCCTCGCTGCCCACGCGCACCGACATGCCGTTGAGGATGGCCAGCGTGAGCGGCAGCACGATGCGCGTGGACGTGCCCTGGCCGCCGCGCGAATGAATCTCCACATGGCCGCCCATCTCCTGGATGTTGCGCTTGACCACGTCCATGCCCACGCCGCGCCCCGAGATGTCGGTGACCTGCTCGGCGGTGGAGAAGCCGGGCGCGAAGATCAGCTGCCACACCTCTTCGTCGGGCATGGCGTCGCTCACCGGCAGGCCCTGCTGGCGCGCCTTGTCGAGGATGCGCTCGCGGTTCAGGCCCGCGCCGTCGTCGCTCACCTCGATCACGATGTTGCCGCCGTGGTGCTGTGCCGACAGCAGCAGCTGGCCGGTGGCGTCCTTGCCCTTGGCCAGGCGCACCTCGGGGGCCTCGATGCCGTGGTCCAGGCTGTTGCGCACGAGGTGCGTGAGCGGATCGACGATGCGTTCGATGAGGCCCTTGTCGAGCTCGGTCTCCTTGCCGTAGGTGTCCAGGCGCACCTGCTTGCCGAGCTTGGCGCTCACGTCGCGGATCACGCGCGGGAAGCGGCTGAACACGTAGTCCATCGGCATCATGCGGATGGACATCACCGATTCCTGCAGGTCGCGCGCGTTGCGCTCCAGGTGGCCCAGGCCGCTCAGGAAGCGCTCGTAGGCCACGGGGTCGAGCACGGTCGCGGCCTGCGTGAGCATCGACTGCGTGATGACGAGCTCGCCCACGAGGTTGATGAGCTGGTCGACCTTCTCGACGTCGACGCGGATGGAGCTGGACTCCTTGGCGCTGGCGGGCGCAGACGCGGCGGCGGCCGATGCAGGGGCCGGTGCGGCGGGTGGCGGCACGACGGGCTCTGCCACTGCGACCACGGGTGGGGCAACGTCGGCCACCTCGCGCGTGATGTCGATCTGCGATTCGTCGATGACGAAGCAGCACACGGCCACGATGTCGTCGGGGTCGCAGGTGGTGGCCAGCCGCACGGTCAGCTGGTCGTTGCTGCGCGTGCGCGTCAGCACGGTGCCCAGGTTGGCCAGCTCGCCGGCGAGCAGCTCGCATTCGCTGTCGGACAGGCGCGCGAAGCGCACGACCAGCACGCCGTCGCTGCTGCTGCAGCCTTCATCGGCCGGCGCAGCGGCTTGCACGACAGGCGCCGGTGCGGGCGCGGGTGCAGGCACCGGCGCGGCGGCGTTGTTCTCCATCGCCAGCTGCTGCAGCACGCCGCAGATGTGGGCGACCCTCTCGGCGTCCGGCTCCTTGCCGGCCTGGTAGGCGGTGAGTTGTTCTTGCAAGGCGTCCTTCGTTTCCAGAAAGGCATCGATCATCGGAGCGCTCAGGTGCAGCTGCCCGTGGCGGGCCCTGTCCAGCAGCGTTTCGAGCACGTGCGTGGTGTGGGTCAAGGCGGTGAAACCGAACGTGGCCGCGCCGCCCTTGATGGAATGCGCCGCGCGGAAGATGGCGTTGAGCTGCTCGCCGTCGGGCGCCTCGACGTCGAGGTCGAGCAAGAGCTGCTCCATCTCCGCCAGCAGCTCGATGGCTTCGACGAAGAAGGCCTGGGTGAATTGACTGAGGTCCATCTGTGGTGCTCCGGGGCCCGCGCTTTTGCGCGAGGCCGCTTCCTTGTTCTTGTTATCCCGCCGTGTGTCCCGCCGCGGTGCGCGCCTGCGCGGCCGGTGGCGGCAGGCCGATGCGCGTGGCGCCGGCGTCGTTGCTGTTCTCGCGCTCGATGCGCTCCTGCGTGCGGTGGTTCAGCAAGATGATGCTGATGCGGCGGTTGATGGGGTTGCGCGGGTCGGCGCGGTCCAGGTGCATGCTGTCGGCCAGGCCGATCACGCGCAGCACCTTGTCCTCGGTCATGCCGCCCGTGACCAGCTCGCGGCGCGAGGCGTTGGCGCGGTCGGCCGAGAGCTCCCAGTTGCCGTACGAACGGTCGTTGGTGTAGACGATGGCGTCGGTGTGGCCCGACAGCGTGAGCTTGTTGGGCAGGCCGTTGAGCACCGGCGCCAGCTCGCGAAGAATGGCGCGCATGTGCGGCACCACGCGGGCGCTGGCCAGCTCGAACATCGGGCGGTTCTCGCTGTCCACGATCTGCAGGCGCAGGCCTTCGGTGGTGATGTCGATGAGGATCTGCGAGCGGAACTGCTGGAACACCGGGCTCTTCTCGATCAGCTCGTCGAGCTTCTTCTTCATCTCGGCCAGGCGGCTGGCGTCGGCCGCGTCTTCGCTGTCGGCCTCGGTGTGGCGCACCTCGCCCTCGGCGTGCATCACGTCGGCGCCGCCGCCGGGAATCATGCTGGTGCTCATGCTGCTCTTGTCGCCGCCGGCCAGCGCCACGCGCAGCGGCATGCGAAAGTGCTCGGCAATGCCTTCGCGCTGCTTGGGGCTCGAAATCGACAGCAGCCACATGACGAGGAAGAAGGCCATCATGGCCGTCATGAAGTCGGCGTAGGCGATCTTCCAGCCGCCGCCCGCATGGCCGCCGCCGTGCCCGCCGCCGTGGGCGCGCTTGATGATGATGCGGGGCTTCGCGTCGCTCATGGCCGTCGGGGAATCAGCGCGCCTTGACTTCGCGCACGTGGTCGTCCAGCTCGGTGAACGAGGGGCGCTCGGTCGAGAACAGCACCTTGCGGCCGAACTCCACGGCCAGCTGCGGTGCGTAGCCGTTCAGGCTGGCCAGCAGCGTGACCTTGGCGCACTGGTAGATCTTCATGCCCTCTTCGACCTTCTGCTCGATCAGCGAGGCCAGCGGCGACACGAAGCCGTAGGCCAGCAGCACGCCCAGGAAGGTGCCGACCATGGCGTGCGCGATGAGCGCGCCCATTTCCGACGGCGGCAGGTGGGCCGAGCCCAGCGCATGCACCACGCCCATCACGGCCGCGACGATGCCCAGCGCAGGCAGCGCGTCGCCCACGCGCGAGAGGCTGTGGCCGGGCACCGCCGCCTCGTGGCGGATGGTGTCGATCTCGTGGTCCATCAGGGCCTCGATCTCGTGCGCGTCGGTGTTGCCGCTGATGACCAGGCGCAGGTAGTCGCACAGGAACACGGTGATGCCCTCGTGCGCCAGGATGGTCGGGTAGCGGCCGAAGATCTCGCTTTGCTCCGGCGCTTCCACGTCGGACTCGAGCTTCATCATGCCCTCCTTGCGGGCCTTGGCGAGCAGCTCGTACAGCAGCGCCAGCAGGTCCATGTAGAGCTGGCGGTTGTGCTTGGACGAACGCAGCAAGAGCGGCAGCTCCCGGATGGTCGCCTTGATGGTCTTGCCGTTGTTGCCCGCGATGAACGCGCCGAGCGCGGAGCCGCCGATCATGAGCAGCTCCACGGGCTGGAACAGCACGCCGAAATGCCCGCCCATGAGGCCGTAGCCGCCGAAGACGGCGCCGATCACCACCAGATATCCCACCAGAACCAGCACGCGCTTCCCCTATGCCCTGAGGCGTCCAAAACAAAAAACCCGCGCCGGGCGCCGGGGCACTTTCACGAGACGGCGCCGCCGATGTCGAGCACCGGGCCGCCGGCAATGAGGCCGCCGCGGCGCACCGGTTCGAGCTTGGGCTTGCGCGCCTTGCCCGCGCGCGAAGGCGGGCGGCACAGCACGCACACGTAGCCGTGCTTGTGGTCGTGGGCGTGCGCCACGAAGTGGCCGCCGCAGCGGCTGCACGGGCTCAGCTGCAGCATGTCGCTGTCGAAGAAACGCACCATGGTCTCGGCGCGCGTGAAGTCGAGCACGACCTCGCTGCCCTGCGACTCGACCTGCTCGGTGTACAGGCGGTAGGCCTTGATGAGCGCGGGCAGCTCGCCCTCGCCGGCCTCGTCGCGCATGAAGCGGTAGATGTTGTAGAACATCGACGAGTGGATGTTGGCCAGCCAGGTCATGTACCAGTCGGTGGAGAACGGCAGCAGGCCCTTGGGCGGCGAGACGCCCTTGAGTTCCTTGTACAGGCGGATCAGGCGTTCGCGGCTGAGCGCGACCACGGCCTCCAGGAACTGCAGGCGCGCACCCAGGCCGATGAGTTCGACCGCGAGCTGCACCTGCCGGACCTCGCCCAGGATGCTCTTGGCAGTCATGCGCTGGCCGAACCTGCTTTGCGCATCTGCGGCTGGGCCTGTGCCTGGCGCGCGCTCATCAGGATCGACATGTGGGCCTGCTGCAGCGCGGGCTCCTTGCCCTCGCCGACCACGGCGAACATGGGCCGGTCGTCCAGGCGGAAGCTGCACAGCAGGAAGTTGGACGCGGCCAGCTTCACGATCTGGCTGAGCGACATGTTCATGAGCAGATCGGCCAGCTCGCGCCCCACGCCGAGGCGGAACATGGCTTCCGCCCGGTCCCGCTTCACGAGCTTCTGCGCGAGCAGCATGTAGGCCAGATTGATCTCGCCGATTTCCTTCGAAATCACGCCGCCTGCGTTGACATTGCAATTTTCCACGTCTACTTCCATTTCCGATTCCATGTCGACTCCGCACGTCCATCCAACATGTATACATTATATACACACTTATTTACACTTCGAAGACAAAGTAGAGCAAAAAGTAAAAGGGTTTTGACGAGGTTTCCGACGGAAGGCTTCAGACCTCCCTCTGGGGAAGCGGTTTCAGTCCTGGCACCGGCGCGCAGTCACGGAGCGCAAGCAATTGTTACGGGCGTGCGTATTCCGGCAATTGGCAATCCCCTCGCCAATTGAATTTATAAAGACTATCGAGCACCTCCGAGCGTTAATCGGCGGCTTTATTCAGGGTCTTTCAATAGGTCAATGACTTTCCATAGAACAACCGCCGATCAAGGCGCCGCAGCCTCGGCGCCGCCTTCCAGCCGGTGAATCCAGGCCATCACTTCCGCGACCGCCTGGTACAGCTGCGGCGGGATCTGGCGGTCGAGGTCGATCTGCATCAGCAGCTTCACGAGGTCGGCCGACGCATGCACATAAAGCCCGTGCGCGCGCGCCTCGCGCAGGATCGATTCCGCCACCACGCCGTAGCCCTTGGCGACGACGACGGGGGCCTTGCGCGTGTCCGCATGCGAGAGCACGACGGCGCTGTGGCGGTTGCGAAGGTCATCGCTCATGCCGCCGCCTTCTCCGTGACCTGCAGCTGCTGCAGCTGAAGACCGACAGCCTCGAAGCGTTGCGCGAGCCGGCCGGCGTCGCCGCGCAGGCGGGCCACGGTGGCGTGCTCGCGCGCCTGCAGCTGCGCCTGCACGGTCGGGCCGCTGAGGCTCAGGCGCAGGTCGACCTCGCCCAGGCGTGGCAGCACGAGCGACACGGTGGTCGACCAGCGGCGCGCGGCTTCTTCCTCGGCGGGTTCGCCTTCGCGTGCGTTGGAGCTGGCGGGTTCTTCCTCGATGGTCCACGCCATCGGCACCTCGGGCCAGGCGTGGCCGCTCCAGCGGAAGGCGGCACTGGCCAGCAGGTCGAGCTGCTGGTGCACGACGGTGACGGCTTGCGGGTGGATCACTTCGGCGCTGCGCGGGGCCGGCGTGCTGGTGACGTCGACCGCAGCGCGCGCGTGTTCTGCGAGGCGGGGCGCGGGCATTTCCGACGGGGCCTCGGAGAGGCCGTAGGCCGCCTGCACGCGCGCCGCATCCGGTGCGGGCGCGGCGGCGGTCTCGCTGCGCGCAGCGCCACGCGCTGCTTGTGCGATGTCGGCTTCCGGCGCGTCGACCTGCGGGGCCTGCGCCTGCGCATTCGGCGCGGGCGGCGTTGCAACATCGACCGCAGCCAGCGCCGTCGCCGCAGCCACCACGCCCTGCCCTGGTGTGCTTGTCGTCGTCGCCACCATCACCGGACTCGCCCAGCGCGCCTGCGGCTCCCGCGCCATCTGCGCGAGCGTGCGCGTGCCGGCCGCGAATTCGGCCAGGTGCGATTCGTAGAAGAGCCCGCTGTCCGCCACCGTCTGCGCCAGCGTGCCCGCGAGTGCCGCGGTGTTCGTACCCTGGCGCGCGACGGGCAGCAGCAACGGCGCCTCGCCCCGCACCGGCCCCGGCGCGGCCTGCAGGTCGGCCAGCACCGCGCCGATCACGCGCGCGGCCAGCGACAGGCGGGTGTCGATCGAAGGCGGCGCACCGCCGGCAGGAGGCGCAGCCCCATCGCCACCGGACGCGCCCGACGGCACCAGCCGGTCCAGCGCCGCACGCGACGGCAGGCGCACGTCGTTCGCCGTCTTCGGAACGGCCACCGCCGCACCGGGCGCGCCCACCGTGGTCTCGGGCCGCAGGCCGAGCAGGTCGAGCGGCGGCGTCAGGCGCGCGGCCCTCAGTGCGTCGATCAGTCCGGTGAGTCCCAGCATGGCCACGGTGGTGTCGTCCTGTCGGTTCGCGTCAGTGCGCCAGGCCGTAGGCCTTGCCCAGGTTCTTCTGGTGGTTGAGCGAATCCATGCGGCGGATCAGGTCGTCGAGCTGCGGCTTGATGAGCCCCGACAGCTCGGCCTGCTCGGTGCAGATGCGCTCGAGCAGGCGCAGCACGAGGTCGCGCTGCGCGGGCTCCAGCGACGCCAGCGGCTGGATCGCCTTCAGGCGCTCGACCGACGCCGAACAGCGGGCCTCCAGCTCGGGCAGCTGCCCCCATTCCTTGGCACGGGCCAGCGCCAGCATCGTCGAGATGCACGCGGCCAGCTGCTCGTAGCAATGAACGATCTCGCTGCGCACGGCCATCTGTTCCTGCCCCCAGGTCACGCTCTGCATCATCAGTTGGAGGGCCTGTCGTCGATCTCGCGCCAGGCGGACGCCAGGTGATCGAGCAGGCGGTCGGCCTCGTCCAGCGCCTGCACGTCGTTGCGCAGGTTGGCCAGCAGCAGGCGTTGCACCACGTAGTCGTACAGCGACGACAGGTTGCCGACGATGTCGCCACCGGCCTCGCCGGCCGCCTCGGCATCGAGGCTGGCCTTCAGGCCGTTGTCGACGATGTTGATCGCCTTCGAAATCGCCTGCCCCTTGGCGCCGATGTCGCCGGCCGTCATGTGCAGGCGCGCCGCGCCGATGGCGGTCTTCGCGCCGTCGAACAGCATGTGGATCAGTTGCAGCGGCGACGCGCTCATGGCGCGCGTCTCCACGCCGACGCGCGCGTAAACGCCGGCACCGGTGCGGGAGTGGTGAGAGCTGTACATGTCGCGTCCTGTCCTCAGCCCTTGCTGGCGTTCATCGCGTCGAACTGCTGCGCGAGGTATTTCAGCGTGCCGTTCATCTTGTTCATCGCCACGTCCAGCTGCACGAACTGCTTGCGATAGCGCTCCACCGTCGCGTCGGCACGCTCCTTCATCGCGGTGTACTGGGTGTCGAGCTGCTTGAGCGAGCTCGTCACGCCATCGGTGGCGACCTTGAGCGCGCCCTTGGTGCCGGTGAGGTCGTCGACCAGCGCCGTCAGCTGCTTGCCGTAGCCGGCGGTGCTGCCGGTGCCGCTGGAGAACAGCTTCGCCACGCCCTCCAGGTTGGTGTCGATGGCCTTGTCGAGCTTGTCGTTGTCGATCGCGAGCGTGCCGTCCTTCTGGAACGAGATGCCGATGGACGTGAGCACCTTCAGGTCGTTCGGGCCGCCCACCTGCGGGGCGACCAGCGCCTGGCGGATGCGCGTCTGCAGGTTGCGCAAGGTCGAGTCGCCCACCAGCGGCGCGGCGGCCTTGGCGTCGGTGTCGAAGGCCGTGAGCGACTTCGCGGTGCTCTGCAGCGCGTTGTAGGCCTTCACGAAATCGGTGATGGCCGTCTTCACCGACGTCGTGTTGGCCTTCATCACCAGGCTGAGCTTGCCGGTCTGCACCAGCGTGAGCGTGGTGCCCTGGATGGCGTCGGTCACCGAGTTGCTCGTGCTGGTGACCGCGATGTTGTTGACGGTGAGCTTGGCGTTCTGCGCCGCGGCGGTCTGCTTCAGGTTCTGCGTGCCGGCGGGGTCGTTGCCCAGCAGGTTCTGCAGCGCAGCGTCGCCGTCCACCGAGATGCGCATGGCCGAGGCCTCGCCCGTCTGCGTGGAGGTGAGCACCAGCCGGTTGGGCGTGCCGCTGCCGTCGTTCACGATGGTGGCCGACACGCCGGCGTTGGCCGCGTTGATCGCGTCGCGGATGCCGCCCAGCGTGTTGTTGGTCGCATCGATGGTGATCGGCTTGGCAATGCGCGTGGCGTCCTTGTCGAAGGTGGCGCCGGTGTACTGGCCGGTCGCCGGGTCCAGCGTGCCGCCGGAGACCTTGCCGAAGTCGATGGTGATCTTGCCGCTGCCGATCACGCTGGTGGTGCTGGTCTGGCCCTTCGCGATGACCGACTGCGCCTGCGCGAGCTGCGAGATGTCGATGGCATAGGTGCCGACCGACCTCGGGTCGGTGCCGCTCGCCGCCAGGATGCCGCTCACGCTCGGCGTGCCGGTGATGGCCTGGAACAGCGCCGGGTCGCCCAGCTTCTTGGCAGCCGCCTGGATGCCGGTGAGCGCGCTTTGCAGCGTGCCGTAGGCCGAGAGCTTGCTGTTGTAGCTGGTCTGCTTGGCCTTCAGGGCCACCAGCGGCTGGTTCTCCGCGGTCTGCAGCTGGGTGAGCAATGCGCCCAGGTCAAGGTTGGCGCCAACGCCGATGCTGCTGATCGATGCCATGTCGGGGGTGTCCTGAAATGCGAATGAAATGAAGAGGTCTGGAGCGGGTCGTGATCAGGCTTGCTGGCTCACCAGAAGCCCGGCCTGCCGGTCCATGACCTTGGCGATGCGAACGACCTCTTCGGTCGGAATCTGGCGAATGACTTCGCCGTTGCTGCGGTCGACCACCTTGACGATGAGCTTGTCGGTGTCGCGGTCGACCTCGAACTGCAGGCTGATCGAGCGGCTTTCCAGCGAGGCGTTGACGGACTTCACCGCCATCTCGATCTGCACCGGTGTCGCCTCCTCGACTTCGGCCTCGGCCTTGCGCAGTGCGGCGGCCTCGGCGGCGGCCGCAGCGGCACCGCCGGTGCGGCCGGCAAGCAGTTGCTGCAGCCAGGGGCTTTCCACGGCGGAGGCGGCGGGTACGGGCTGGGACATGGTCTGCGTTCTTCTTCTGGAGTTCGTTGTCCTGTGCGGCCTCGCCACCAGCGTGGCCGCACAGGACAACGCAGGCGGCTTCGGGTCGCCCCGAAGGCCTGCGAGCAAAAAAACAAGGCACCGGGCGCCACCCTCGTGAGGGGCGCCCGGCGGTCTCAGCGAATCAACGCAGCAGCGACAGCACGCCTTGCGTGGTCTGGTTCGCCTGGGCCAGCACCGAGGTACCGGCCTGCTGCAGGATCTGCGCGCGCGTCATGTTCGACACTTCCACGGCGTAGTCCGAGTCTTCGATGCGCGAACGCGACGACGACAGGTTGGTGATGGTGGTGCCGAGGTTGGCGATCACCGAGTCGAAACGGTTCTGCACCGCACCCAGCGAGGAGCGCAGCTTGTCGACCTTCGACAGGGCGGCGTCCAGGGCCTTGAGCGGGTCGACCGTCGAGGTCTTGCCGCTGCGGGCGTTCAGCGTGAAGGCACCGGCCTTGGCCGAATCGGCGTAGACCGCATTGCCAGCGCCGTCGGTCACTGCGCCGTTGCTGTGCACGCTGTAGGTCGACACGGTGGTGAGCGAGTTGCCGAGCGAGCCGTCGGCGCCCACGTAGGCGCCAGCAACCGTGCCGCCAGCAGTGATCGTGACACCTGCCACGCCGCCGATGGTCGATGCCGCCACGGCGGTACCAGCACCTGCGGCCAGCTTGTCGTTCAGCGCAGCGGCCGAGATTTCGTCGCCGGTCACGTCGAAGTTGGCTGCACCGGCGGTTGCCGTGTAGGTGGTGCCGCCGACCTTGATGGTGCCGCCCGTGCCGGTAGCCGACGCCATGCTGGTCGTTAGGCTCGTCAGCGTGGCTGCCTGAACGCCAGCGCCAGCGCTGTTCTGCGTCAGGTTGCCCACGTTGTCGACAAACAATGCAGAGCCGTCGGTCGCCGTGATCGTGCCGGCGCTGTCGATCTTGACGTCCAGCGAGGTGCCGCCGATCGTGACCGTGGCGGTCTTGCTCGAGCCCGCTGCGGGCTGGAGCGAAGCGATCGTGGCAGCGTTCGTGCGACCCGTTTCACCGAAGGTGAAGGCGGACTTTGCAGCGTTGTAGGTGTAGGTGGAACCTGCGGTGACGACCGAGTCGCCCGCCTTGGCGCCCGCCAGCAGCTGGCTGCGCGTGGCCAGCGTGTTGGTGGCCGTGACGTCGTACTTCTGCGTGCCGTTGACCGGTGCGCCGTTGGCGACAGCGCCAGCCAGCGTCAGGTCGTCCTTGGTGGCGGCCTTGTTCAGCGTGCCCGTGCCGTTCACGTTGAAGCTTTCCAGACCCAGGGTCTTGGCGCTGATTTCCTGCAGGTCGATGTCGATGGTTTCGCCATCGTTCGCGCCGACTTGCACCGTCAGCTTGCCGGCGTTGGCCGACAGGACCTTCACGCCGTTGAACTGGGTCTGCTCCGACACGCGGTTGATTTCGTCCAGGCGCTGGCCGATTTCCGACTGGATCGAGTCCAGGTCGGTGGCCGAGTTGGTGCCGGTGGCGGCTTGCACCGACAGGTCGCGGATGCGCTGCAGGTTGTTGTTGACTTCGGTCAGCGCGCCTTCGGTGGTCTGCGCGATCGAGATGCCGTCGTTGGCGTTGCGCGCGGCTTGCGTCAGGCCCTTGATGTTGGCGGTGAAGCGGTTGGCGATGGCCTGGCCGGCGGCGTCGTCCTTGGCGCTGTTGATGCGCATGCCGGAAGACAGGCGCTCGATGGCCGTGTTCAGGGCCGATTGCGACTTGTTGAGGTTGTTCTGCGTGAGAAGAGAAAGGCTGTTCGTATTGATGACTTGCGCCATGTTCGACTCCTGATTGACAAAAGGTTGTGGACTCCGGCCATCGGCCGTAACGCTGGACCCGCTTCCACGGTGAGACTCAAGCCATCGTTGAAGGGGATATCGGCGGGTGTCCGCAAACCTTTAGGGCCGCAACGAAAAAAGTTCTACGTTGCCGCCCCCTGCCTCGTCATGCCTGCATGCTCATGATTTCCTGGTAGGCCGTCACCAGCCGGTTGCGCACCTGCAGCCCGGTCTGGAACGCCACGTTGGCCTTCTGCAGGTCGACCATCACGTCGTTGAGCGCCACGCCGGGCTTGCCCAGCTCGAAGGATTCGGCCTGCGCATAGGCCTGCTGCTGCGCGCCGCTGATGCTGGCGAGCGAGCGCTGCAGCTCGGCCGCGAAGCCGCCCGCGCCGGCCGGCGCAGTCGTCGTGGGCCCCATGCCGCTGGCGAGCGCGGTGGCGCGCATCTGCTGCAGGACGGATTCGATGGCATTGATGGACATGGGGAAAAGTTCACTTCCAGCTGACTTGACACGGAGCGCGCGAGCGCTCCAACCGGCAGGCAGCGTATCAAGGGAAGACCCCCATTCAAACGCGCAACTGAGGGCAAAACCCCCGGCTGTTCGACCGATCGAATTCCCCATCGCCTGCTGACAATCGTTCGCGAAACCACAGGCCGCGCACGACGTCGCCGGCCACCGGCATGACATCCCAACACCGAATTCCCTCTCTCACACCGGCGCCGGCCCTGCGCGGCGCAACGGCCCCGGCGAAGGCGTGCCGATGAGCACGGCCGCGCCCACGGGCGGCCTGGCGGCGGGCGCCAACGGCCTGCCCCCGATGCTGGAGCGCATGCGCGCGCAGCCCCGGCTGCCGCTGATCCTTGGCGCCGCGGCGCTGGTGACGGTGGCGGCCGCTTTCTTCCTGTGGAGCCGCGGCCCTGACTACAAGGTGCTCTACACCAACGTGTCGGACCGCGACGGCGGCGCGATCATCGCGTCGCTGCAGCAGATGAACGTGCCCTACAAGTTCGCCGAGGGCGGCGGTGCGATCCTGATCGCGGGCGACAAGGTGGCGGAAACGCGCCTGAAGCTCGCGGCCCAGGGCCTGCCCAAGGCCGGCGGCGTGGGCTTCGAACTGATGGACAACCAGAAGTTCGGCACCAGCCAGTTCGCCGAGCAGGTCAACTACCAGCGCGGGCTCGAGGGCGAGCTGGCGCGCTCCATCGAATCGATCGGCAGCATCGAGGCCGCGCGCGTGCATCTGGCGCTGCCCAAACCGTCGCTGTTCGTGCGCGACCAGAAGAAGCCCTCGGCCTCGGTGGTGCTCACGCTGATGCGCGGGCGCAGCATCGACGAAGGCCAGGTGAGCGCCATCGTGCACATGGTGTCTAGCAGCGTGCCCGACCTGGACGCCAAGAGCGTCACGGTGGTCGACCAGCGCGGCAACCTGCTGTCGTCGGCGCGCGGCACCAGCCAGGGCCTCGACGTGAGCCAGCTCAAGTACGCGCAGGAGATCGAGCAGGGCTACGTGCGCCGCATCGAAGCCATTCTTCAGCCGCTGGTGGGCGCGAGCAACGTGCGCGCGCAGGTCGCGGCCGAGATCGACTTCTCGGTGGTGGAGCACACCGACGAGAAGTACCGACCCAACCAGGACCCGGCGCAGGCCGCGATCCGCAGCCAGCAGTCCAGCGAATCGGCGCAGCACAACGGCGCGCCGCCCGGCGGCGTGCCGGGCGCGCTGTCGAACCAGCCGCCGGTGAACCCGACGGCGCCGATCACCGCGCCCAAACCGCCGAATGCGCCCAACGCACCGGGCACGGCGAACACGGCTCCCGCGCCCACACCGGCCGGCCCGAGCAACACGCGCAAGGACGTCACGACCAACTACGAGCTCGACCGCACCATCCGCCACGTGCAGCAGGCCGCCGGCGGCGTGAAGCGCCTGTCGGTCGCCGTGGTGGTGAACCACCGCGACACGGTCGATGCCGCCGGCAAGACCAGCGCCCGCGCGCTCGCGCCGGCCGAGCTGGAGCAGATCCGCAACCTCGCCAAGGAAGCGATGGGCTTCAGCCAGGAACGCGGCGACTCGCTCAACGTGGTCAACAGCGCCTTCGCCCGCGACGGCGACAGCGACGCCGGCCCCGCGCCCGACGTGCCGTTCTGGCGCGACCGCGACAACCTCGCGTTCGGCAAGACGCTGGTCCCCTACCTGCTCATCGGCCTGCTCGCGCTGTTCGCCTGGTTCGCCGTGGGGCGTCCGCTGATGCGCCGGCACCTGGCCGCGCCGCCGCCCGCACCGCCCGTGGCCGATGCGAGCGCCGTGGCCCCCACCGGCACGGCCCCGGCCGAGCCCGAAGAAACCCTGCAGCAGCGCGAGTCCGCACGCCAGAAGGCCGACATGGACTACGCCCAGCAGACCGCCGACAAGGACCCCAAGCTCGTGGCCGCCCTGATCCAGCACTGGATGCACTCCGATGACTAGCAGCGAAGCAGGCACCCGCAAGAGCGCCATCCTGCTCATGGCGCTGGGCGAAGACCGCGCCGCCGCCGCGCTGCACCTGCTGCCCACCTCCGAGGTGCAGGCGCTGGGGCTGGCCATGTCCAAGCTGAGCGCGGTGTCGCGCGACGAGCTGGCCTCGGTGCTGGCCGAGTTCCGCCAGGAGACCGAGCAGCTGTCGGCCCTGCACCTGGGCTCCACCAGCTACATCCGCGCGGTGCTCAAGAAGGCGTTGGGCGACGACCGCGCGAGCAACCTGCTCGAGGACATCCTGCAGCCCGACGAGCCGCACGGCGGCATCGAGCGCCTGAACGAACTCGAGGCCGGCGAGGTGGCCGAGCTCATCCGCGACGAGCATCCGCAGATCCTCGCGACGCTGCTGGTGCACCTGGACCGCATGAAGGCGTCGGAGGTGCTCGAGAAGCTGCCCGCGCGCCTGCGCCACGACGTGATCATGCGCGTGGCCACCTTCGGCGGCGTGCAGCCCTCGGCACTGAACGAGCTGACCGAGGTGCTGACCGAAATGCTCGCCGGCCAGGGCCTGCGCCGCAGCCGCCTGGGCGGCGTGCGCACCGCGGCCGAGATCGTCAACCTGATGAGCACCACGGTGGAAGAAGAAGCCATCGCCCATGTGCGCGAACAGGACGAGGCGCTGGCCCAGCGCATCGTCGACGAGATGTTCGTGTTCGAGAACCTGCTGGGCCTGGAAGACCGCAGCATCCAGCGCCTGCTCAAGGACATCGAGAGCGACTCGCTCATCATCGCGCTCAAGGGCGCGCCGCTGGAGCTGCGCGACAAGTTCCTCAGCAACATGTCGCAGCGCGCCGCAGAAACGCTGCGCGAGGACATGGAGCTGCGCGGTCCCGTGCGCGTGTCGCAGGTCGAGACCGAACAGAAGGCCATCCTGCAGGTCGCCCGCCGTCTGGCGGACGCCGGCGAGATCGTGATCGCGGCGCCTGGCACCGATGACTTCGTCTGACCCCGGCGCCTTCGGCGCCTCCAACAGTTCGCGCGAGCGCCTCGCCGCCATCCACGCGGCTGCGCGCCAGGCCGGCGCAGGCACCCCGGCGCTGTCGGCGTGGGAGCGCTGGGAGATGGGCACGCTCGATGGCAAGGCGCCGTCGGGCACGGCCCTCTCGCGTCAAACCGTGCAGCGCCCTTCCCCGCCTGCTGCGCCCCCCGCGCCCAAGGTCGACCTCGCCGAGCTGGCCCGCATCCGCAAGGAAGCACGCGCCGCGGGCGAGGCCGAGGGCCGCGCCGCCGGGCTGGCCGAAGGCCGCCAGGTCGGCCACACCGAAGGCCTGGCCACCGGCCTCGCCGCCGCCAGCGTGCACGCCGAACGCCTGCGCGCGCTGGCCCGCTCGCTGCCCGAGGCGCTGCGCGGCGCCGAAGTCGAGCTGGCAGAGACCGTGCTCGCGCTCGCGCTCGATGTGGCGCGCCAGGTGGTGCACCGCACCTACCAGGCCGAGCCCGAGTGGGTGCTACCGCTGGTGCGCGACCTGCTGCACGCAGAACCCGCGCTGCGCGGCGAACCGCGCCTGCTGCTGCACCCCGACGACCTGGCCCTGGTGAAGAACAGCCTGGGCAACGAGATCGAGGCGGCCGGCTGGCAGCTGCGCGCCGACGACAGCCTGGCGCGCGGCGGCTGCCGCGTGCAGTCGGCCACCGGCGAGCTGGACGCCAGCCTGGCCACGCGCTGGGAGCGCGTGGGTGCGGCGCTGCGTGGCGACGCTTCCTGAGCCGATGCAGACGACGGCCACCAACCCTCATCTGAACAGCGTGCGCGCCGTGCTGGAACAGGCGCGCGCCGACGTCGCCCGCTGCACGACCACCACCGCCTCGGGCCGCCTCACGCGCGCCGTCGGCCTCGTGCTCGAGGCCGTGGGCCTGCAGCTGCCCGTGGGCAGCGACTGCCTCATCGAACTGCCGCCCGGCCATCCGCAGCGCCATGCCGAAGCCGAAGTGGTGGGCTTCGCGGGCGACCGTCTCTTTCTCATGTCGCAGACCGAGGTGGCGGGCCTGCTGCCCGGCGCGCGCGTGTTCGCGCGGCCCGGCCTGCGCGAGCCCGGTGCGACCGGCGACGCCCACACCAAGCGCCTGCCCGTGGGCGAAGGCATGCTGGGGCGCGTGGTCGATGCGGCCGGCCGGCCGCTCGACGGCCTGGGCCCGCTCGACGTGGCACGCCAGGTGCCGCTGGCGGCGCCGCCGATCAACCCGCTGTCGCGCGCGGCCATCGACTCGGTGCTCGACGTGGGCGTGCGCGCCATCAACGCGATGCTCACCGTCGGCCGCGGCCAGCGCATGGGCCTGTTCGCGGGCTCGGGCGTGGGCAAGAGCGTGCTGCTGGGCATGATGGCGCGCTACACCAGCGCCGAGGTGATCGTGGTCGGCCTCATCGGCGAACGCGGTCGCGAGGTGAAGGACTTCATCGAGAACACGCTGGGCGAAGAGGGCCTGGCCCGCGCCGTGGTGGTGGCCGCGCCGGCCGACAACTCGCCGCTGCTGCGTTTGCAGGGCGCGGCCTACGCCACCTGCCTGGCCGAGTACTTTCGCGACCAGGGCAAGGACGTGCTGCTCATCATGGATTCGCTCACGCGCTATGCGATGGCGCAGCGCGAGATCGCGCTGGCCGTGGGCGAGCCGCCCGCCACCAAGGGCTACCCGCCTTCGGTGTTCGCGCGGCTGCCGGCATTGGTCGAGCGTGCCGGCAACGGTGCGCGCGATGCGCAGGGGCGCGGCGGCTCGATCACCGCCTTCTACACCGTTCTCTCTGAAGGCGACGACCAGCAGGACCCGATCGCCGATTCGGCGCGCGCGATCCTGGACGGCCATGTCGTGCTCTCGCGCACGCTGGCCGAGGCGGGGCACTACCCAGCCATCGACATCGAGGCCTCGATCAGCCGCGCGATGACGTCGTTGATCGCGCCCGCGCAGTTCGACACCGTGCGTCGCTTCAAGCAGATGCTGTCGCGCTACCAGCGCAACCGCGACCTGATCAGCGTCGGCGCCTACGCGCCGGGGCACGACCTGCAGCTGGACCAGGCGATCGCGATGTACCCGCGCATCGAAGCCTTCCTGCAGCAGTCGATGCACGAGCGCACCGGCTACGAGGAGGCCATCGCCCACATGGACAGCCTGTTCACGAACATACCTTCCCCAGGACGCCCATGAGCAGCAGCAAGCTTCCCCTCGGCATGCTCATCGACCTGGCGCAGAGCCAGACCGACGACGCCGCGCGCCGCCTGGGCGCCTTGCAGAGCGCGCACCTGAGCGCGCAGCAGAAGCTCGAGCTGCTGCTGCAGTACCGCCAGGACTACCACGCACAGCTGGACACGCTGATGCGCGGCGGCCTGCCGTCGTCGCAGTGGCGCAACTACCGCAACTTCCTCGGCACGCTCGACCACGCGATCGCGCAGCAGCGTGCCATCGCCGAACGGGCCGGGCACCAGCTCGACCGGGGCCGCACCGACTGGCAGCGCGAGAAGCGCCGCCTCAGCTCCTTCGACACGCTGGCCGATCGCGTGCGCGCGCAGGAACTGATGGCGCAGGCCAAGCGCGAACAGCGCGACAGCGACGAACGCGCCGCCCGCCAGTTCTTCGACCGCGCCTCGCACCCCACCCACTGAATCTCCTCCAGGAACCGACATGCCTCCCATGATCCCGCCGACCGTCACGCCTGCCGCCTCCTCGCCGGTCGCGCAGGGCGGCGCACGTGGCCGCAGTGCCGACGAAGCACAGGGCCACGCGTTCGGTGCCGCGCTCGAACGTTCGCGTGCGAGCCAGGCCGAGAAGGCGTCGGATGCCGACACCGTGGTGGCGGATGCCAAGCCGCTGCGCAAGACGGACCTTGCGGAAGAGATCCGGGACGCGCAGCCTGCGGAGCCCGACCTCGCCTTTCTCGCAGCGGCCGTCACGCCGCAACAGGCATTGGTGCTCGCGGGAGGTGCGGCCACGCAGGGCAGCGGTACGCCAGAAACTTCGCTGGCGCCGGTCACGCCTGACGCGCAAGCCGGCCTGCCTGCGGGCACGGTGCGTTTGAGCAGCGACGCCGCCGCCGCACCCGCGCCCGCCATCGCCACCGAAGACGCTTCCGCCCCCACCGCAACCGCCGCCACACAAAGCGCAGCGCCTGAAGCCGACGACGCCGCACCGCCCTCGCTGTACGAGATCGTGCGCGCCGCCGTGGCCGCGCAGCCGATGGCTGTCGATGGCAAGAAGCCGGCCGCCGCACCCGCCGGCCCGCCCGTCGGCACCGCCGCACCGGGCCGCGCGGGCGCACCGCGCACCGTGAGCGCCACCACCACCGAACAGCTCGCAGCCGCCGCGCAAGCCCAACCCGCCGGCGATGCGAAGCTTGCGACGACAGAAGCAGCACCCGTCGCCGCAGTCCCCGCAACGACCTCAGGCGACGACGCGGCGACCCCATCCACCACCCCGTTCGCGCTTCAACATCCCGTCGCCGCTTCCACCGAACGCACGACCGAAAGCCCCGCCGCACGCCCCGCCATGCACACGCTCGCGCCCGAAGTCGGCAGCGAGAAATGGGCCCCCGCACTCGGTCAGCAGCTCGCGCGCATGAGCCTCACCGGCACGCACACGGCCGAGCTGAACCTCAACCCCGCCGGCCTCGGCCCGCTGAAGGTCACGCTGTCGGTCGGCGAGCACCAGGCGCAGGCCGCGTTCGTGTCGGCGCACGAGAGCGTGCGCAAGGCCGTCGAGGCCGCGCTGCCGCAGCTGCGCACCAGCCTGTCGGAGCAGGGCATCACGCTGGGCCAGACCTCGGTGGGCGCGGACACGCGCGCGCCGTTCGGGCAGGACGCGGCGTTCGCGCAGCAGCAACAGCAGCAACAACACCAACGACAGGGCGCATGGCGACCGCAGGGCACTTCCGCTGCCACCGACATCGCCCGCACGGCAACCGCAGCACCCCGCCCCGTTGCCACCCCACGCACGGGCCCGGGCGTCGACACCTTCGCCTGAAACCGCCCCGCCCGCCTCCCGCAATGAACGGATGTGAAGCGCCTTTGTGCGCTTGTTCGGCCGTTCGCCGGCGGGCGACTTCGCAAAGAATAGATCGGACCCGTCCACCGTTTCACCATGGCTACCTCTTCTCCCGCCGCCACCGCGGCTGCGTCGGTCGCGACCGACCCGCCGGCCTCGCGCCGCACCTCGAAACTGCTGATCGGGCTCGTGGCCGTGCTCGGTCTGGCTGCGGCCGGCGCGGCGGCGTACGTCTTCGTGCTGCCCCGCTTCACCGAACACGCTGCCGCCGAGGCGGCCAAGGCGCCGGTGCCCGAGAAACCCATCTTCCTGCTGCTGGAGCCGCTGACCGTCAACCTGCAATCGGAAGGCCGCTCGCGCTTTTTGCAGATCGGCATGGCGCTGAAGGTGCGCGACGAGCAGGCCAAGGCGCAGATCGTGGAGTTCATGCCCGAGCTGCGCAGCCGCCTGCTGGTGCTGCTGTCGAACCGCCCGCCCGAATCGCTGGTCACCTCGGAAGACAAGGCCCGGCTGGCCACGGAGATTCACAGCGCGCTGAACGCGCCGCTGGCCGAGGGCCTGCCCGAGCTGGGCATCGCGAGCGTGTCCTTCAACTCCTTCGTCGTGCAGTGACGACGATGCCCGTTTGCGGACCCGCGATCCATGGCGTATGAACAGGTGCTCTCCCAGGACGAGGTCGATGCGCTGCTGCAGGGCGTCACCGGCGGCGACCTCGACCAGGCCGCCGCGCCCGCGCCGCCGCCCGACGGCCTGCCGGCCTACGACCTCGGTGCGCCCGACCGCGTGGTGCGCAACCGCATGCACACGCTGGAGGTCATCAACGACCGCTTTGCGCGCGGCCTGCGCAGCGCGCTGCTGAACTTCATGCGTCGCAGCCCCGACATCTCGGTGGGGCCGGTGCAGATTCAGCAGTTCGGCGAGTTCGTGCGGCACCTGCCGGTGCCCGCGAACATCAACATGGTCCACATGAAGCCGCTGCGCGGCACCGCCCTCTTCGTGTTCGACCCGAAGCTGGTGTTCCTCGTGGTGGACAACCTGTTCGGCAGCGACGGGCGCTACCACGTGCGCGTGGAAGGCCGCGACTTCACGCGCACCGAGCAGCGCATCATCAAGCGCCTGCTCGACCTGTCGCTGCAGTGCTACGGCGACGCGTGGCAGCCGGTGTTTCCGCTGGCCTTCGACTACGTGCGCGCCGAGATGCACGGCAAGCTCGCCAACATCGTGGCGCCCAACGAGGTGGTGATCAACACCACGCTGCAGATCGAGTTCGGCCCCATCGGCGGCTTTTTGCATGTGTGCCTGCCCTACTCGATGATCGAGCCGATCCGCGACCTGCTGTCCAACCCGATCCAGGACGAGGTCGAGGTCGACAAGCGCTGGGTCACGCAGATGTCGCGCCAGATGCAGGCCGCCGACGTCGAGCTCACCGCCGACTTCGTGACCATGCCCTCGACGCTGGGCGAGGTGATGAAGCTGCGCGTGGGCGACGTGATTCCCATCGAGCTGCCGGCGACGGTGGTCGCCAAGGTCGGCGGCGTGCCCGTGATGGCCTGCGGCTACGGCACCTCCAACGAGCGCTACGCCCTGCGCGTGCAACACATGATCTCCCACCAAGACAGCGATTCGAAGAACGACCATGACTGACAACACCTCTGCCGCCAGCGACGCGGACGACTGGGCCAGCGCACTGGCCGAGCAGACCGCGGCGAGCGCGCCCGCGCCCGACCCGGCCGTGGCTCCCGCAACGGCGCAGGTCTTCCAGCAGATCCAGGATGCACCGGCTGCATCGTCCGCCACGCCCGTGGACATCGCACGCGTGCTCGACGTGCCGGTGCAGCTCACCGCCGAGATCGGCCGCACACGCATCACCATCAAGAACCTGCTGCAGCTGTCGCAGGGCTCGGTGGTGGAGCTCGACGGCCTGGCCGGACAACCGCTGGACGTGCTGATCAACGGCTACCTCATTGCTCAAGGCGAGGTGGTGGTGGTGAACGAGAAGTACGGCATCCGCCTGACCGACATCGTCACGCCCTCCGAGCGCATGCAGAAGCTCGCGCGCGCATGAACCTGGCGCGGGTGTCTTCGCTGCTCGCGCGGGGCACCGCGCTGCTCGCACTGGGCTTTCATGCAGCGCATGCGGCGCTGCCCACCGTGCCCACGCCGGTGCGCGAAGCCGCGCCGCCCGCTGCGGTCGGCGGCGCGGGCCTGCTGCAGGCGGGCTTCGGCATGGCGGCGGTCGTCGGCCTGATCTTCCTGTGCGCGTGGCTGGCGCGGCGCTTCGGCCTGCAGCGGCTGGGCGGCGGCCAGGTGGTGAAGGTGGTGTCCACCGCCATGGTCGGCCCGCGCGAGCGCGTGGTCGTGGTGGACGTGGCCGGCCAGTGGCTGGTGCTGGGCGTCACCAGCAGCCAGGTCCGCACGCTGCACACGCTGCCGGCCCAGGCAACGCCTGCGGCAGTCACACCCATGTCGCCACAGAACCCGGTGGGCCTGTTCGCCCAGAAGCTGCGCGACTCCCTCGCGGGCAAGGCGCGCACCGCGCCATGACGCGCCCTGCCCTGCACCGCGGCCTGCGCACCGCCCTGCTGCTGCTCGCTGCCACGCTGCCCGCCGTCGCATGGACCCAAGGCCTGCCCGGCCTCACGAGCACGCCGGGCCCCGGCGGCAGCCAGACCTGGTCGCTGAGCGTGCAGACGCTGGTGCTGCTCACCTCGCTCACCTTCCTGCCCGCGCTGCTGCTGTCGATGACCAGCTTCACGCGCATCCTCATCGTGCTGGGCCTGCTGCGCACCGCCATCGGCACGCAGACCTCGCCGCCCAACCAGATCCTGGTGGGGTTGTCGCTGTTCCTCACCTTCTTCGTGATGTCGCCGGTGTTCGACAAGGCCTACACCGAGGCCTACGTGCCGTTCTCGGAAAGCAAGCTCAGCGCCGAAAAAGCGCTGGAGCGCGGCATCGCGCCCTTCAAGACCTTCATGCTCAGGCAGACGCGCGAGACCGACCTGGCGCTGTTCGCGCGGCTCGCCAAGGCGCCCGAGATGCAGGGGCCCGAAGACGTGCCGCTGCGCATCCTGCTGCCGGCCTTCGTCATCAGCGAGCTGAAGACGGCGTTCCAGATCGGCTTCACCATCTTCATTCCCTTTCTCATCATCGACCTCGTGGTGGCGAGCGTGCTGATGTCGATGGGCATGATGATGGTGCCGCCCGCGTCCATCGCGCTGCCCTTCAAGCTCATGCTGTTCGTGCTGGCCGACGGCTGGCAGCTGCTGATCGGTGCGCTCTCGCAGAGCTTCTACTTATGACGCCCGAATCCGTCATGACCATGGGCCACCGGGCCATGGAAATCTCGCTGCTGCTGGGTGCGCCGCTGCTGCTGGTGGCGCTGGTGATCGGCCTGGTGGTCAGCATCTTCCAGGCGGCCACGCAGATCAACGAAGCCACGCTGTCCTTCATTCCCAAGCTGCTCGCGGTGTTCGCGACGCTGGTCATCGCCGGGCCGTGGATGCTCGACCGCATGCTCGACTACATGCGTGCCCTGTTCGCCAGCATCCCGCAGATGCTGGCGTGACGCCCTCGGTTTTCTCCGTCACCTCGGGCCAGCTCGAGGCCTGGCTGGTGGCCTTCCTCTGGCCCTTCGTTCGCATGCTGGCCATGGTCTCCACGGCGCCGGTGTTCGGCGAGCCCTGGGCCACGCGGCAGGTGAAGGTGGGCATCGCCGCCGTGCTCACACTGGTGATCTCGCCCACGCTCGGCCCGCTGCCGGCGGTGCCCGTGGTGTCGGCAGGCGGCCTCTGGATCATCGTGCAGCAGGTGCTGATCGGCGCCGCCATGGGCTTCTCGATGCGCCTCATCTTCACGGCCGTGCTGGCCGCGGGCGAGTACATCGGCCTGCAGATGGGTTTGTCGTTCGCGTCCTTCTTCGACCCGATGAGCCACGGCAGCACGATGGTGGTGTCGCGGTTGCTGAACATGCTGGCGATGCTGATCTTCATGGCGCTGGACGGCCACCTGCTCATGCTGGAGGCGCTGGCCGCGAGCTTTCACACGCTGCCCATCGCCGACGCACCGCTGGCGGCCGGCGGCTGGATGTTCCTGGTGCTCGCGGGCGGCGACATCTTCGCGAGCGGCCTGCTGCTGGCGCTGCCGCTGATCACCGCGCTGCTCACGCTCAACCTCGCCATGGGCATCCTGAACCGCGCGTCGCCGCAGTTCAGCATCTTCGCGGTGGGTTTTCCGCTCACGCTGCTGGCGGGGCTGGTGATGCTGCAGCTGCTGATGCCGCACCTGGCGGCGTTCCTGGAGCCGCGGTTTGCGGAGTCACTTTCGAACATGCTGCGGTTCACGCAGGGGTTGCGGCGCTGAGGGGTGAAGGGCTGCTTGCGGCCAGTCGGCTGGTTTGAAGGACAGCAGGGTCACGGGATGGCGCGCCGCTCCCACTAAGATGATTCCGGCCGCAACACGGAAGGTCGCGCATGTCACACCCCATTTATCTGTCCAGCTCCTCCCTGCCCCGGATGCCGGAAGGCAGCCGCAACGAATGGCGCAGTTTCTTCGGCCATGGCACGGAGCTGGAGGCCAACGCGTTCTTCCCGCTGTTCTGGCGGGCCCTCTTCAGCCCCAGCGACATACGGTACGCGCGCTTCCTCGACGAATACGACATCGACGACGAAGCCTCGGCCGTCGACCGCGAGGAATGCATCGAGGATTTCGGCGCCGACGCGACCTACCCCTACCTCGTCATTGACAAGGCCGCGGCAGTTGCGCGGCTGGCGACACGGCGTGAAGCGATCCTCGGCGCCGTCGGAGAACGCTACCGCCCGATCTACGCGTCGTTTGAAGCACTGATTGCGCAGCACTTCGGGGACTACCTCCTGTTGCGCACCTCCGGCTTGCCAGATGCGGCCGACGCCGAGCCATGGCTGCGCGCCGATCTTGGGGACATCGACGGTCTCCACGACAGCAAGGCGCTCGAAAGCCTGATGTCGGATCTTGCGAGGCACGACGCGGACCCGGTCTGGACATTGAGCGGCCTCGCGTCATCCAGCGATGGCGCCTGGCCCACGCCGGCGTTGCGAGAACACTTCCCCGACCCGCGACAACGGAAGGCCCGCAGACCGCCGACCCTACAGCAGATCGACGAACACGATCGCGCGTTCGCGGAACCCAAGGCGCACGCTGCGAAGAGCTGGCTCGACCCCGCCCTGGAATGGCTGGGCGCCTTCGTGGCGGCGGGTGCGGCCTTGGGCGCCTATTACTTCACCCAATCCACCTGGCTGGCCGTGCTGGCATTCTTGTGTGTCGCCGTGGCATTGGGCTTCGGCATTGCGAGGCTGCGCGCCCCGAGACGATGACCCCGGCCCTGGCCATCAACAAGCCTGCTGCCGCTACATCGCGCGAAACAGGTGCCCGAACGCGCGGCTGACCTTGAGCGATCGCGCCAGGCCCCGCACGGACAGGCTGTAGCGCCCGCTCTCGTCACGGGTGGCGCTCACGATGCTGTGGATGTTGACGAGCACGCCGCGATGCACCTGCGTGAAGTCGGTGGCGTCGATGCGCGATACCAGATCGCGCAGGCTCATGCGCACCAACGCCTCGCCCTGGGCCGTGACGACATTGACGTACTTCTCGGCGGCTTCCAGGCAGATCACCTCCGAGACCGGAATCATCCGCACGGTGTTGCCGACGCCGGCACGGATGACCTTGATCTTTTCGGGCGCATCCGCCGGATCGGTGATCGACTGCACGCGCTCCATCAGGGCCGCCATGCCACCGGCAGCCGGGGTCCGGGCGCGCTCGTGCAACCTGTGCTTCAGGCGTTGCACGCAGACCTGCAGGCGTTCGAGCGTCGCCGGCTTGAGCATGTAGTCCATCGCCGCATGCTCGAACGCCGAGATCGCGAAGTTGTCGTACGCGGTGATGAAGACGAAGAGCGGTTCGGCCTGGTCGTCGGGCCACTCGTCAGCGACGGCCTCGGCGACTTCCAGGCCTGTCTTGCCCGGCATCTTGATGTCCAGGAACATCACATCGGGCGCCAGGGTCTGGGCCAGTTCGATCGCCTTCAGGCCATCGTCGGCAACGCCCACGATCTCCAGCTCGGGCCAGGCTTCGTGCAACAAGCGCTGCAGCGTTCTCGACAGCACCGGCTCGTCTTCGGCAATCACGCCGCGCCACGCACTCACGATGGAATCCTCACGACCGCGCGCACGCCGCACGGCGATCGGGCCTGCAGAGACAGGGACGCACGCAAGCCATAGCGGGTCTGGAGGCGGTCACGCACATTTTTCAGTCCGGCCCCGCAGACCTCGTCGCCACCCGAAGCGGGCAGGTGCGGCGACAAGCCCAGACCGGAATCGTCCACAGCGACCTCGATGCCGCCCTCGATCGAACGCGCCAGCACTTCGACGCCCCCTGCGCCCAACTTCGGCTCCAGGCCGTGCCTGATGGCGTTCTCGACCAGCGGCTGCAACAGCATCGGCGGGATGGCGATCCGCTCCAGCTCGGCGGGCAAGTCGAGCCGGTAGGCCAGCCTGGGGCCCATGCGCAAGGACATGATGTCGAGGTACGCCCTCAGCTGGGCGAACTCCGACTGCAGCGTCGTCACCTCGTCGCGAGACGCTGCATGCGTGCTGCGCAGGTAGACGATCAGCTGGTCGATCATGCGCTCGGCCTGTCGCGGGTCTTCGTCGACAAGCGAGCGCAGAGTCGCCAGCGTGTTGAACAGCATGTGGGGCTCGAGCTGCGCGCGCAGCAGCCGCAGTTCCGATTCGGTGGCCAGGCGCTGGGCGTCGGATCGGGCGACCGCCTCCTTGGCAAGCTGGTCACGCGTCGCAGCGACGTAGAGGACGAACATGGCCAGCACCAGGCCGAAGGCGAAGGCCACCATGTAGTCGCGGTCATGACCCACGACGCGGCCGATCGGTTCGTCCAATATCAGGAGCGCGACCAGGTGACCGCCGAAGTACCCCGTCGGGATGGCGATCGCGCCGGTCAGAAGCCAACGGGGCAGCGCCTGCATTCGCCGCAGTCGTCCAAAGCGGCCCAGCACCGCGACGCACGCGATGAACACCATGCCGACACATTCGACGAAGACGAACAGACGCGCCGGCGTTTCGAGTGCAGGAGCGGCCCAGAAGAGCAGCCCGGCCGCGATCGCGCACAGCAGGAACGAACTGGCCGTCAGCCGCGCTGCGCCCAGCCAGCGGGCGGGAATGGGTGAATCAACGCGGATCACGGATGGCAGTCGGCTGCATGCATCGCGTCACTGTAGAGGTTGGCACGCCATGCCGCCACCGATCGAGGGCCCGTGGGGGCGAGTTTGTCCTCGAGCCGTCGTTTGAGGGGCCCGAACGGCGACCGCTCGATGCCGCCTCACGACCGTTGGCACCCTCGGTTGGACGTTTGGGCGCCAAACCGGATGCGCGCCCGGCTGCGGCCGCCGACAGTGCGGGCCTCACCACCCGGGAGTCCCCATGCAACGATCTTCTTCTCTTTCGAACACGCTGCTTTGCGCCGCGGCCGCCGTCTGTGCAGCCCTCGTCACGACGAACGCACAGGCCTTCGACGGCATCGTGGAAAAGCAGGTGTTCAACCTGCCCACCTACACGACCGTGAACGGCCAGGTCATCAAGGGCGTGCGCATCGGCTATGAAACCTATGGCCGCCTGAATGCAGCGCGAGACAACGTGATCCTCATCAATCACTTCATCACCGGCACCTCGCACGCCGCCGGCCGGTATGCAGCGAGCGACGCCGCGCCGGGTTACTGGGACACGATCATCGGCGCCGGCCTGCCGATCGACACCGATCGGTTCTTCGTCATCGCAACCGACGCGTTGTCCAACCCCAATCGCGCATCGGCCACCGTCGTCAGCACCGGCCCCGCCAGCATCGACGCCGCCACCGGCAAACCGTATGGCCCGCGCTTCCCGGTGCTGGCGGCGCGGGACACGGTGGAGGTGCAGAAGGCCCTGCTCGATGCGTTGGGCATTCGAACCCTTTACGCCGTGGCGGGCGCGTCGGCCGGCGCCTGGATGTCGGTGGAATGGGCCTCGGCCTATCCGGAGCGCGTGCAACGCCTGGTGTCCATCGTGGGTCCTGGCGTCGACAGCCCGGCCTACGCCATCGCCAAGATGAGCTCGTGGGGCGCGGCCGTGCGGCTGGACCCGAACTGGGCCCACGGCGACTACCACGGCAAGGCCGAGCCGCTGGCAGGCATGACGCAGGCCATGCGGCTGGTCACGCTCGACGCGCTCAGCTTCGCCTGGGCCGACAAGGCCTTCGGCCAGAAGTGGGCCGACCCGGGCAAGAACCCCGGCGAAGCGGCCGCGAACCAGTTTGCGGTCGATGCCACCCTCGAGAAGATCGGCGAAGCGCGTGCCAAGGGCATGGACGCCAACAGCTGGCTGTACACGCTGAAGGCCTTGCAGCTGCCCAGCGCCAAGCCAGAACGCATCAAGGCCAGGTCGCTGTTCGTGGGCATCAGCTCGGACCAGATCTTTCCGCCGCTCCTGTCCCAACGCGCCGTGGAGATCCTCAAGGCGCAAGGCACGCCGGCAGAGTATGTCGAGATGAACAGTCCCAATGGCCACGCCGATGCACTGGGTGCCACCATCGGCCTGGCCTGGCCGGGCCGGCGATTGCGTCGCTCCTGGCCAAGTAGGCGCGCGGTCTGTGGCGTTGTCAGCAAGCGTCCGGTCGGGAAGAGGAAGCCGGCCTCTTTCAAATTCCGTCCACCAGTTTTCTGGAATCGCGCGATGGATGCAGGCTTTCTTTTGGAGGCTGAAGGAGCCATTCCTCAGGCAAATTGCGCCAGCCCATGCCCGACGGACCAGTTCTCCTTGGGGGCATCGGCAATGGTCACAAAGACGTCCTCCGGCCGTATCCCCGGGCTCTCGGCCAGCAGCTGCGCGATGCGCTGGAACAGCGCCTTCTTCTGCTGCGCGGTGCGCGTGTTGAAAACGGTGATCTGGATGTACAGGAGATCGTCGCTGCGCGCGACGCCGAAGGCGCCTCCATATCGGAAGTTGGCGGCCTCGTGCTCGGTGATCGTCATGAACTGGTCGTCTTGCGGCACGTTCAACGTGTCGCGCAGTGCGCGATAGAGGCTGTCGAAGATCGCCTGCCGGTAGGCCTCGGGCTTTCCCGCGCGCATCGAGATGTGAATGGTGGGCATCGCTACTCCGGTCATCTTGGAACAGCGGATGTTATGTATTCGGATTTGCTATTGATACTTATCTCAATAACAATCTTTTGTCATGACTGATCGCCCGCTGGATCTCGACGCCGTTCAGGCCTTCGTTCGCATCACCGAACTGGGCAGCTTCACGCGCGCCGCAGAAGTCATGCAGACCACGCAGGCAGGGATCAGCCTGAAGCTGAAACGCCTGGAAGACAGGTTGGGCTGCCGGCTCCTGGAGCGCACACCGCGGCACGTGGAACTGTCGGCGCGCGGTGCCGCCTTCCTGGGACATGCCCGGGAACTCCTGGCGGTCCACGATCGCACGCTGGCGGCCTTTGCCAGCGCCCGCCAGCGGCTGACCATCGGCATCAGCGACCACGTGGCAGGCCCGGAGTTGCCCGCGCTGATCGCCCGCATGAACGCGCAAGACGCGCAGCTGCTGATCGATATCCGGATCGGTTCGTCGGGCGACCTGCTCCAGAGCTACGACCGACGCGAACTCGACACGGTCATCGTCCGGCTGCATGCGGGACGCACGGACGGAAAGCTTCTGACGCAGGAGCGCTTCGGCTGGTTCGCTGCCGCAGGCTGGCAGCACCGCGTGGGTGAGCCCCTGCCGCTGGCCACGATGGCGCAGCCCTGCGGCGTGCGCGCGCTGGCGGAGCAGCTCCTGGACACGGCCGGCATCCCGTGGACCGAGGTGTTTGTGGGGGGCGGCGTCGCAGCCGTGGCGGCGGCGGTGGTGGCCGGACTGGGCGTCGCTGCGTTGGCGCCGCGCATGCTGCCCCTGGGCTGCGTCGACGTGGGCCCCAAGCTGGGTCTGCCCGACCTGCCGCGCCTGCCGGTCCTGCTGCACTCCCGGGTCCGGGAGGGTCGGGCGCGCGAGGCCGTGGACGCCCTGTCTGCGGCGTTCAGGAGCGTGGCGAGAAACTGAGCCGACTGCGTCAGGGCGTGCGTTCGTCCACCACGAAGCCCCAGAAATCGTCGTCGCAGTGGATGCAATGGTCCAGGAAGGATTGCATGCCGCTGGCGTGGAACCACACCAGGCCCTGCGCCTCGTCGCACAGCGCATCGGCCTGCGCGTCCAGGCTGAGCGATGGGAGGTGGGCCAGCTCCATGTCGGCCAGAAATTCCTGCGTGTCCAGCTTGCCTGCAAAGAGGTCGTGGTCGAGGCTGGCGATCCGGCCCTTGTGCCGGCCGTGCAGCACCTCCACGAACGGGTTGCCCGCGGGGTCGCTGCCGATGTCCAGAAACCAGTCGGCCAGCAGGCTCTCGGCCTGCAGAGTCTCCAGGTCGCAGTGCGGGTCCGAGGCGCCGAAGCTGTTGAGCACCCGGAAGTTGGCGTGCGACGCGCTGCTCGCCGTGCCGTCTGGCTGCACATAGGCCGCGATGTCGCCTGCCTGTTCCATCTCGTACAGCGAGAAGCCGTTCTGGATTCGCAGGAAGGTGGCGTAGGCGTTCGAGAAACCGAGGCGGCGCTGCAGCGCGTCGACCGCCTGCGCGGAGGCTGGCGCGCGGCCGAAGGGATTGGGGAAAAGTACTTTCATGGCGTTCGCTGCAGCCTAACGCGGATCACGGCGCACCGGCCCCGCGTCGCTTTCGTGCACCGCCCCTATCGGCCAGGCAGGTTCAGGCCGTAGATCAGCATGTCCTCGAAGACGCCCCGGTGGTTCACGTGCTTCACCAGGCGCCCCTCCGGAAGGAACCCGGCCTTCTGCATGACGCGCTCGGAGCCGATGTTGCGCGGCAGGCAGCTGCACACGATGCGGCTGATGCCGAGCTCGCCGTGTGCGTAGCGGATCACGGCGCCGACCGCTTCGGAGCAGATGCCGCTCGACCAATGCGCAAAGGCGACCCAATAGCCCAGCTCGGCGCGACGATGCAGCGTGGACATGTGGGCCAGCTGCACCGCGCCCAGCAGCTCGCCCGTGTCGGCGCTGGTCACGGCATAGATGACGTCGGTTCCCGCGCGGAAGGCGGGAGCGTGCGAGGCGATCCATTCGCTGGCCACGCCATCCGGATAGGGGTGAGGCACGTGCGCGGTCGGCTCGGCGACGCGCACATCGCCTGCGATGCGTTGCACGTCATCGGCGTCGTCAGGATCGAACGGGCGCAGGACGAGACGGGAGGTTCGGAGCTGAGGTTGCATGGCGGGGTTCGGGTTCAACGTCGCTGGCGTGGCCAGGGGCCCATTCTGGGCCAGAAGCCGAACCGCGAGAATGCGGGCAACAGACACTTCAGAGGAGCTCGCCTTGACCACCGTCGCCATCACCCCCGCCATCCACGTCAGCAACAGCAAGGGCTTTGTCCTGTTCGGCGGCGTGAACGTCCTCGAGTCGAAAGACATGGCCCTGCGTGCCGCGGAAGAGTACGTGCGGGTCACGCAGAAGCTCGGCATTCCCTATGTCTTCAAGGCGAGTTTCGACAAGGCCAATCGCTCGTCCATCCATTCCTACCGGGGCCCCGGCCTGGAAGAGGGCCTGAAGATCTTCGAGGCCGTGAAGGCGGCGTTCGGCGTGCCCGTTCTCACCGACGTGCACGAGCCCTGGCAGGCGAAACCCGTCGCCGAAGTGGTCGACGTCCTGCAGCTGCCTGCGTTTCTCGCCCGCCAGACCGACCTGGTCGTCGCGCTCGCCCAAACCGGCAAGGTCATCAACGTCAAGAAGCCCCAGTTCCTGAGCCCGACGCAGGTGCTCAACATCGTGGAGAAGCTCAAGGAGGCGGGGAATTCCTCCGTCATCCTGTGCGACCGCGGCACCTGCTTCGGCTACGACAACCTGGTGGTGGACATGCTCGGCTTCGGCACCATGAAGAAGGTCACCGGGAACCTGCCGGTCATCTTCGATGTGACCCATGCCCTACAGCAGCGCGAGGCCAACGCCATCGCCTCCGGCGGGCGGCGCGAGCAGGTGGCCGAGCTGGCGCGTGCGGGCCTGGCGGTGGGCCTGGCGGGCCTCTTTCTCGAAGCGCATCCCGACCCGGCACAGGCCAAGTGCGACGGCCCCAGCGCCCTGCCGCTGGACCAGTTGGAGCCCTTCCTCACGCAGCTGAAGGCGTTGGACGACCTGGTGAAGTCGTTCGCGCCCCTTCACATCCGCGCCTGAACAGGACGCTCCCGCAGGGGCCTCTAGCGGCTGTCGAGGCGGGCCTTCATGTAGCAGGCCCGCAGGAGCGCCTGTTCGCGATGGGGATCGTGCAGGCCATTGCCCATCGGCCGGGTCCGGCTCGCCGCCTCCTGCAGGGCCCCGGCGTGGTACTCGGCCAGCGACTGGGGCGGAACGGCCAGCGCGCCTGCGGCGTATTCGACCCTGGCTTTTTCCGTCATCCAGCCCTGCACGCGCTCGCGCGACCCGGTGTGCGTGCGGCGGTAGTAGCGGTCGGCCTCCACCTCCGATTGGTAGAAGGTATCGATGGCGGTCCGCAGGGCGTCCGAGCAGCGCGACATCAGCATGTCCACGGAGGGTTCGCTGCGCGAGGATGCTCTCGCCGCGGGAACGCCGCCCGCCTGGACCGTCGGGCGTTCCGGCGCCGCGGCCTCGTTCGGCATGGCGGCCGAGTCGCAGTTCCTGGCGCCCGAATGCCTGCATTCGGAGACGAGCCGCACGTACTCCTGCTGATAGACCTTGCGCGTGGCCGCACGGTCTTCGGGTGTCAGGTTGCCGCAGCTGCGATCGAGGTACTCGATCATCGTGTAGTTGTGGACGCGGTCCGCACCAGGGCCCGAGGCCTGCGTGGCGCGTTGCTGCAGCGCCTTGCATTCTTCCGAGGAGGCGCGCGTTCGCTGGGAGGGCGCCGGATTTGCGGTCTTCGCCTCTTTCTCGGAGAAGCAGTACCCCCGGTAGCCTCGCCCCTCCACGTACCGCCAGCGGCCCGTGCCCCGGTGCTTGGTCGAGCAGGCCCACCAGTGCACGGTGCCGTGAAGGAGGTTGCCCTCCTTCTTGCCGGGGCCCAGCGTGCTGAGTCCGCCGTTGGGACACTGGAAGGCCTCGGAGCTGTCGAAGAAGTGCTTGGTCTGCCGCGGGTTCTCGACGCAGAAGCCGACGTCGACGCTGTAGTTGCATTGGTTGAAAAGCGTGCTGTCCTTGCCGATGACGCAATGGCTGTCGGTGCCGTCGTTCGCAGCCAGGGCGGGCAAGGCCGTGCCCAGCAGGAAGACGCTCAGGGCCAGGGTGCGAACGATCGGCATGCTTTTCTCCTCCAGGATGGCGCCTGAATCTAGCCGGCCGATTCGCAAACGAAATACCGCTTTTGTGGGAGGCCACGGGAACCGGTGGCCCGCCTCGCAAGACGCAAGTGGAGAAGCAATCCCACGCCAACGGCAGGCAGCTTGCTTCCTGCCTCGTGTTCATCGCACCCGCGCTGTCTCGTTTCTATTCCTCCGGCCTGACGTCCATTCCCAGCGCCTCGGCGATGGTCAAGGCTTGCACGGCGGTGATGACTGCGCCCTGGAGCTGTACGTGCTGCGGTTCGAGTGCGCTCAGGTCACTGCCACGCAGGTCGCACCGCGAGAAGTTGGCGCTGTGCAGCCAGGCCCCCGACAGATCGACATCGCGAAGCACGCCGCCGTCGCATCGTGCGCCCGTGAGGTCGACCTCTCGCATCCGTGTGCCATGGAACGACGCCTTGCGCAAGTCGGCCCCCGGAAGGCCGGCAAACGACCAGTCGCCGCCGACCGCTTTCATCACCTCGAACATGCAGCCATCGAACATGCTGCCGATGAACTTGCAATCGATGAAGCTGGCATCGAAGAACTTGCAGGCGACAAACGTGCAATTGACGAAAGCCGCATCCGTGTGGACCGACGCATTGAAGCGCGCGCTCCGGAAGGTGCAGTCGGTGAACACCGACCCGGTGTTTCTGGCCTCCGTCATGTCCAGATCGCTGAACAGGACGGCGGTGTAGGTTTGCCGGTCGATGTCTTTCCCGTACCAGCGCTCTCCAGCCAGCGTGGTCCGGGTCGCAGGTGCCGGTGCCCCATATGCACGGTCGGCCATGGATCGATTCTCCGAGGAAGGTGGGTGTGGTGCGCGGCTGCCAGGCGGACGATCGACGGCAGCCAGCCGACGCATTCTGCCCGCGCCCATCGCGACGATGGGCTTCCTCCTCCAGTGGCCAGCACGCAGCCGCTGGCCACCCCACCCTCACAGGTAGTTGAAAAGCGAAATGCTGTTCAACTTGGCAAACGTCATCTGCGTCGCCTGCAGCGACGACTGCCGCTGGTAGAACTCGGAAATCGCCGTGTACGGATCGAGGTCCTCGATCGACGACAGGTAGCTTTCTTCCTGCAGCTTGTTCATCGCGCCGGCGCTGTCGAGCGCCTGCAGCTCGACCTGGCGCGAGCCCACCGACGACAGCACGGTGAGCACGTTGTCGTGCGCGTTCGTGACCTTCACGTTGGCGGTGCTCAAGGCGTTGCGCAACTGCGCCTGGGCCGCCGCGCCGCCGCCGTTCAGCGGTGCGCGCAACGCCGTCACCAGCTCACCCAGGGCCGCGAAGATGTCGGTGCCGGCGTTCTGTGCGGTCGACACGTCGAAGCTGTCGCCGGTGGCCGGCGTGCCGCTGATGGCGATCTGCACGCCGCCGAACGAGATCGGGGTGCCGGCGGTGAACGGGCCGCTCGCGGCCACCACGGGCGGCGTGTCCTTGGTCATCACCGTGTAGTCGGTGCCGGTGAAGCGGATGGTGAAATCCTTGCCGTAGTTCGGTGCGGTGGCGTCGGTGATGCTCACCGCGCCGAACACGCCCGAGCCGGTGTTGGCAGGTGAGCCCGAGGTCACATAGCCCGCACCGCCTTGCACCGACTGGAAGATGCTGCGGCCGTCGTCCGAGGTCGACATCTGGCGCGCCACGTCGATCTGCATCAGCCGCTCGCCCTGGTCGCCCACGTACTGCACGCCGCCGCCGGCAGCCATCACGAAGGGCGGGCTGCCGCTCTTGAAGCCGGCGAACAGGTACTGGCCGCTGCCGTTGTCGCTGTTGGCCACGCCCACCAGCTGCTCCAGGCTGCTCTGGATGGCCGTGGCGAGCGAGGCGCGGTCGGCGTCCGAGAGGCCGCCGCCGCCGGCCTGCACGACCAGCGTCTTCACGTTCTGCAAGATGGCCGTCACCGAATTGAGCGCGTTCTCTTCGGTCGACAGCGCCAGCGCCGCGCGCTGGCGGCTGGTGGTGAACTGGGCGCCCTCCGCCAGCGTCTGGCTCACGCCCAGCGCGCGCGCCGCGCCCACCGGGTCGTCGCCGGCCGTCAGGAACTTGGAGTTGGTCGCCAGCTGCTGCTGGACCTTGAACAGCTTCTGCTGCTGCAGGCCCATCGACTGCAGGCTCTGTTCGTAGAAGGATTGGGTGCTGATGCGCATCGCGGGTCCTGGAATCTGTGCGGAGGTGAACGATCAGCTGCGGATGCCGAGGATGGCGTCGAACATGGCCGACGCGGTCTGGATCACCTTGGCGTTGGCCTGGTACATCTGCTGGAACATCAGCAGGTTGCCGGTTTCCTCGTCCTGCACCACGCCGGAAATCGCGCGCTGGCTGGCCTTGATCTGGCCGGTCACGCTGTCCTGCGTGACGGCGGCCACCTTGATCGACATGGCGCGGTTGCCGACGTCGCTCACCAGCTGCGAGTAGGCGCCGTTGAAGGTCGCGGTGCCGTTCGACATCGTGGTCTTGCGCTGCAGCGCGCCCAGCAGCAGCGCATTGCCGCCGTCGGAGACACCGCCGGTGTTCTTGCCGATGGTGAAGGTGTCGCCCTGCGCGGGCGCGCCGGTCATGGCCACGGTGATGCCGTCGAAGCTCATCTTCGCGCCGGCCGTGTAGGGCACGGGCGTGCCGGCCGGGTAGCTGGTGGCGGTGCCGTCGGCGCGCGTGACGGTCACCGCCGAGCCGGCCGGAAAGCCCGACAGCGTGCCGGTGCCCGCGTTGAAGCTCAGCGTGACGTTGCCGGCCAGCGGCGAGCCCGGGTAGGCGGCATCGACGGTGGCCGCGCCCAGTGCGCCGCTGCCCTTGTTGCCCGCGGTGTTGCCGGTGATCACGGGCGAGGCGGCGGCCACCTTGGCCGGGTCGCGCACCAGCACCTCGAGGTCGCGCACGCCGGTGCGCGTGGGCTGCACCAGGAACGAATCGCCGGCCTGCGCCGTGCCGCTCGCGGCCGTGAGGCTCACGCCGTCGAAGCTGATCGGGAAGGTGGTGAAGCTGCCCATCGGCGTCTTGTCCGAGAGCCGCGTGACCGTGTAGGTGAGCGTGCCCCCCACGTCGGTCACGCTCACGTTGTAGTCGCTCGTGGTGAGCTTGGACGCATCGGTCAGCGTGGCGCCCAGCTCGAGGTTGCCGGCGTTGCTTGCATTGGCGATCGTGCCCGGCACGGCCTGCGAGAAGAAGTTCTGGCCCAGCGCGCCGTTCAGGTCCACGCCCAACTTGTGCTGCGCGTTCACCGCGTCGGCCACCGACATGGCCAGCCGGCCGATGGCGTTCTGCGTGGGGATCAGCGTGTCCTTGCGGAAGGCCATGAGGCCGCCGAGCACGCCGCCGGTGAAGGCGCTGTCGTCCAGTTCGACGGTGTTGCCGGCAAAGCCCGACAGCGCCACCACCTGGCGCGTGGGGTCGGCCGACGACGTCACCGCCGCCATCTTCGAGGCGTGGTCGCCCACCACCAGCGACTGGCCGGTGGCGATGAACACGTTGTACTTGCCGTCGTCCTGCTGCAGCACGCGCACGTCGACCACCTGGCTCAGCTCGCTCACGAGCTGGTCGCGCTGGTCGAGCAGGTCGTTGGGTGCCTGGCCGCCGGCCACCGCGCTCATCTGGCTGATCTGCTGGTTCAGGCTGGCGATCTTGGCGGCATAGGTGTTGATCTGGCTCACGCTGCCCACGATCTGCTCGTTGACCGAGGTGTTCAGGTCCGACAGGTACTGGTCGGTCGCGCGGAACTTGCTGGCCAGCGACTGCGCCGCGCTGATCATCTGCTGGCGCGCGGCCGGGTCGGCCGGCGTGTTGGCCACGCCCTGCACGCTGGTGAAGAAGCTCTGCATCAGCGGCGCGATGCCCGAGGTCTTGTCGGCCAGCAGCTGGTCGATGCGGTTGACCTGCACGCCGTTGGTGGCCAGCGCGGCCGACTGCGACTGCGCGGTGGCCAGCTGCGCCGTGAGGTAGCGGTCGTAGCTGCGCGACACGGTCGTCACGTTGGCGCCCGAGCCGATGAAGCCCGAGCCGCTGGCAATGCCGCCGGCCGAGGCGATCTGCGCGATCTGGCGGCTGTAGCCGGCCGTGTACACGTTGGCGGTGTTGTGGGCCGTGGTCATCAGCGCGGTGCGGGCGACCGCGAGGCCGCTCAGACCTGTGTAGAACATGCTTCCGGACATAAGGCTTTACCTGTCAAAGGGGTGTGTGGGAGCGGCATCGCGCGCGATGCCTCTCGGTAGTTATCGGCAGCGCGCGCCCGAAGTTGAGGGGCGCGCGTCGTCTTTACGCTTGACTCAGAATTCCGACCAGTCGCCCTTGGCGTCGCCGGCCATGGCGAGCTGCGGTGCGCCACTCGGTTCGCGGCGCGTGGGCAGCGCCTTGGCACGCGGCTTGGGCGTCGGCTTCGGCGGCTTGGGAATCGGCGTGATGCGCGTGAAGCTGGCGCGGGTCGTCGCGACCGCGTTCGCGTCGAGCTTGAAGACGCTCACGGCCTGCACGAGGGCGCCGGCCTGCTCCTGCAGCGACTGCGCGGCGGCCGAAGCTTCCTCGACCAGCGCCGCGTTCTGCTGCGTGACCTGGTCCATCTGCGTGATCGCCTGGTTGATCTGCTCGATGCCCGAGGTCTGCTCCTGGCTCGCTGCCGTGATCTCGCCCATGATGTCGGTCACGCGCTTGACGCTGCCCACGATCTCTTCCATCGTGCGGCCGGCTTCGGCGACTTGCTTGCTGCCTTCTTCGACCTTTTCCACTGAGTCGCCGATCAGGGTCTTGATTTCCTTGGCAGCGGCTGCGGAGCGTTGAGCCAGGCTGCGAACTTCAGAGGCCACGACTGCGAAGCCACGACCTTGTTCACCAGCGCGTGCGGCTTCAACAGCAGCGTTCAGCGCCAAGATGTTGGTCTGGAACGCGATGCCATCGATCACGCCGATGATGTCGACGATCTTCTTGGACGATGCATTGATCGAGCCCATCGTGTCCACGACCTGAGACACGACCGCCCCACCCTTCACAGCGACTTCCGAAGCAGAGACGGCCAGCTGGTTCGCCTGCCGCGCGTTGTCCGCGTTCTGCTTCACCGTCGAAGTCAGCTCTTCCATCGAAGCCGCCGTCTGCTCCAGCGAACTGGCCTGCTCTTCGGTACGCGACGACAGGTCCTGATTGCCCGAAGCGATCTGCCCCGACGCCGTGGCAATGGTCTCCGTGCCCGTGCGCACCTCGCCCACCACCTTCGCCAGGTTGGTGTTCATGTCCTTCAGCGCCTGCATCAGCTGCCCGGTCTCGTCGCGGCTGTCCACGCGGATGTTCGCGCTCAGGTCGCCCGCGGCCACCGTCTCGGCCACGCCCACGGCCTTGGCCAGCGGGCGCACGATGCTGCGCGAGATGAAGAAGGCGAACAGGCCACCCAGCAGCACCGTGAGCGCCGTCAGCAGCAGCCGCAGGTTGAAGCTCTTCGCATTCGCCGCGTCGATGGCGTGGCTCATGTCGTCGATGGCGCGGCGCTCGATGGCCAGCAGCTCGAGCACGCGGTTCTCGTACGCCTTGGCCGCTGGCTGGAACGACAGCTGGTAGGCGCGCACGGTCTCGACGGTGTTGCCGCTGGCCTTGGCGCGGGTCACCTCGTCCTTGGCGGCCTGGTACTTGGCGCGCAGCTCGACGATGGACTTGTAGGTCGCTTTTTCTTCGTCGGTGACCAGCAGCGCCTCGACCTTGGCCATGGTCTCGCTGCCCTTCTTCACGCTCTCGGAGATCACGTCGGCGAACAGCATCGGCAGCGCTTCGTCGGTGGTGCGCGCGATCATCGAGGTGCGCGCGATGGCCGAGTAGGTCAGCACGTACCAGTCGGAAATGAGCCGCTCCTTGGCCAGCGGGCTCTGCATCATGATGCGCGTGGCCTCGGCGTTCTTGTGCGCCGACATCAGCCCCACCGCGCTGGAGATGAGCGTCAGCCCCAGCACGATGGCGAAGGCGAGGGTCAGGCGGGTGCCGATGCGAAGGTTCGAAAAGAATGTCATGGGGTGGTCCTCAAACGGTGGCTGCGGCTTCGATGAGGCCCATTTCTTCGCTGGACATCAGCCGGTCGATGTCCACCAGGATCAGCATGCGTTCGTCCAGCGTGCCCAGGCCGATCAGGTAGTCGGTGTCGAGCACCGAGCCCATCTCGGGCGCCGGCTTGATCTGCTCGGCCGTGAGCGTGATCACGTCGGACACGCTGTCCACCACCATGCCCACCACGCGGCCCGAGATGTTCAGCACGATCACCACCGTGAACTGGTCGTAGGTGGGTGCGCCCAGCTCGAACTTGATGCGCATGTCGATGATCGGCACGATGATGCCGCGCAGGTTGACCACGCCCTTGATGTAGTCCGGCGCGTTCGCGATGCGCGTCACGGCGTCATAGCCGCGCAGCTCCTGCACCTTCTGGATGTCGATGCCGTATTCCTCGTCGCCGAGCTTGAAGGTCACGACCTCCAGGCGGTTGGCCACGGTGGACGCGGACGGCGCCGCGCCATTCGATCGCGGTGATGTGTCTCTGGTGTTGTTCAACATGTGTTCTTCTCCTCGTTCAATACGCATCCCGGGCGCCGGCACCCTCGCCCGCCCCGGTCCTGAATACCCCTGCGGCCCGGACCAGGCCCTCCGCCTGTTCCTGCAGCGACTGCGCCGTGGCCGAGGCTTCTTCGACCAATGCGGCGTTCTGCTGCGTGACCTGGTCCATCTGCGTGATCGCCTGGTTGATCTGCTCGATGCCCGAGGTCTGCTCCTGGCTCGCTGCCGTGATCTCGCCCATGATGTCGGTCACGCGCTTGACGCTGCCCACGATCTCTTCCATCGTGCGGCCGGCTTCGGCGACTTGCTTGCTGCCTTCTTCGACCTTTTCCACTGAGTCGCCGATCAGGGTCTTGATTTCCTTGGCAGCGGCTGCGGAGCGTTGAGCCAGGCTGCGAACTTCAGAGGCCACGACTGCGAAGCCACGACCTTGTTCACCAGCGCGTGCGGCTTCAACAGCAGCGTTCAGCGCCAAGATGTTGGTCTGGAACGCGATGCCATCGATCACGCCGATGATGTCGACGATCTTCTTGGACGATGCATTGATCGAGCCCATCGTGTCCACGACCTGAGACACGACCGCCCCACCCTTCACAGCGACTTCCGAAGCAGAGACGGCCAGCTGGTTCGCCTGCCGCGCGTTGTCCGCGTTCTGCTTCACGGTCGAGGTCAGCTCTTCCATCGAAGCGGCCGTCTGCTCCAGCGAGCTGGCCTGTTGTTCGGTGCGCGAGGACAGGTCCTCGTTGCCCGAGGCGATCTGGCTCGACGCCGACATCACGCCGGCGACGTTCGCGCCCACGTCCGCGACGATCGCGAAGAGGTTGGCGCTCATCTGGTTCAGCGCGCGCAGCAGCCCCGCGATCTCGTCGCCGGGCCGCACCGTGAAGCGCACGAGGTCGCCGCCCGCGATGGTGCGCGCGACCTCGATGGCCTCGTCGAGCGGACGGAACACCGTGCGCCCGAGGAACGCACCGAGGCCCAGCCAGGCCAGCGCGGCGCCGAGGCTGCCCGCTGCCACGGCGGTGGGCAGCCAGCTGTGCGCGCCGGACGCAGCGGCCAGGCGGGACGCCTCCATCCAGCCCATCGCGCCCAGGCCCGCAGACAGCGCAGCCGCTACGACGGTCACGCCGAACACGCGGCGCCGCACCGGGATGCGCCGCAGCCGCGCCAGCGGACGCGTCCAGCCGCTGCGCACCACCTCGCCCTGCAGCAGCTCGAGGCCCTTGGCCTCGCCCTCGCGCATGCGGCGGTAGAGCGCATCGGCGGCAGCCACGTCGTCGCGCGCGGGGCGGCTGCGCACGGACATGTAGCCCTCCACGCGGCCCTGGTGGCGGATCGGCGTGACGTTGGCGAGCACCCAGTAGAAGTCGCCGTTCTTGCGCCGGTTCTTGATCAGGCCGGTCCAGGGCAGGCCCTGGTCCAGCGTGCGCCACAGGTCGGCGAAGGCCTCGGGCGGCACGTCGGGATGGCGCACGATGTTGTGCGCCTTGCCCAGGAGTTCGCCGGCCGTGAAGCCGCTGGCCGCGACGAAGGCCGGGTTGACGTAGGTGATGCGGCCCTTGAGGTCGGTGCGGGACACCAGGGCCTCTTCCTTCGAGAGTTCGTATTCGATGTCGGTGACGGGCAGGTTGACACGCATGGCCGGTGCGTCGCCTTCAGGCCAGGGCCAGCGCGTTGCCGTGGCTGCTGCTGCCGCCGAGGCGGAACACGCCGACGACCTGCGACAGGCTGCCGGCCTGCTCCTGCAGCGACTGCGCGGCGGCCGAGGCTTCCTCGACCAGCGCGGCGTTCTGCTGCGTGACCTGGTCCATCTGCGTGATCGCCTGGTTGATCTGCTCGATGCCCGAGGTCTGTTCCTGGCTGGCCGCAGTGATCTCCCCCATGATGTCGGTCACGCGCTTCACGCTGCCCACGATCTCTTCCATCGTGCGGCCGGCTTCGGCGACTTGCTTGCTGCCTTCTTCGACCTTTTCCACCGAGTCGCCGATCAGCGTCTTGATTTCCTTGGCGGCGGCTGCGGAGCGTTGAGCCAAGCTGCGAACCTCCGAAGCCACGACGGCGAATCCGCGACCCTGTTCCCCAGCGCGAGCGGCTTCAACAGCGGCGTTCAACGCCAGGATGTTGGTCTGGAACGCGATGCCGTCGATCACGCCGATGATGTCCACGATCTTTTTCGACGAAGCGTTGATCGAGCCCATCGTGTCCACCACCTGCGACACCACGGCGCCGCCCTTCACTGCGACTTCCGAAGCGGAGACGGCCAGTTGGTTCGCTTGACGTGCGTTGTCCGCGTTCTGCTTCACCGTCGAGGTCAGCTCTTCCATCGAAGCGGCCGTCTGCTCCAGCGAGCTGGCCTGCTCTTCCGTGCGCGAAGACAGATCCTGGTTGCCCGAAGCGATCTGCCCCGAGGCCGTGGCAATGGTCTCCGTGCCCGTGCGCACTTCGCCCACCACCTTGGCAAGGTTGGCGTTCATGTCCTTCAGCGCCTGCATCAGCTGGCCCGCTTCGTCGCGGCTGTCCACGCGGATGTTCGCGCTCAGATCGCCGGCAGCCACCGTCTCGGCCACTTCGAGTGCATGGCCCAGCGGGCGCACGATGCCCAGCGTAAGGCGCCAGGCGAACAGCGCGCCCAGCGCCAGCGCGATGGCCGACAGCACGAGCAGCGTGGTGCGGCCCTCGGTGTGGTCGGCCGCGATGCCCTTGGCGGCGGCGTCGATCTTTTCGCGCTGGTGGTTGGCCAGGTTTTCGACGGCGCCGGCGTAGACGGCGAGCGCCGCGCTGAACTTGGTGTCGACCAGCACATTGGCTTCGTCGATCTTCTTCTCGTCCTTGAGCTTGTTGAGCGTGCCCACGGTCTCGAGCACGACGACGCGCGCCGCGACCACCGCGGCATAGAGCGCCTTTTCTTCCGGCGTGGCGAGCATGGCTTCCAGCTGCTTCTGCGCCGGCGTGATGCGCGCCGAACCCGCCGCCTGGAGCTTGGCGAAATAGGCCGCCACCTCGGGGTCGGTGGTCTTGACCATCGCGTAGTTGGCCACCGTGTTCGACTTGAGCAGGCTGAGCCATTCGGCCGCCAGCCGCTCCTTGACCAGCGCGCCCTGCACCATCTCGTCGGTCGCCTGCCCCACGTTCGTCAGGCGCAGCACGCCCGTGCCCGCAATGAACGCCATCAGCAGCAGCAGCACCGCGAAGCCGAGCCCCAGGCGGGTGCCGATTTTCAGATCCTTCAAACTCATTGCGCTTCTCTTCCTTCAATAACGGGGGACGGTGGCCGCATCGCGCGGCGGGCCACCGGCATGACATGACGGCATGGCGGGACGGCGGCCTGCGCCACCCCGTCTCCCTGTTATCGGCAGCGCGCCGCCAGACTTGAGTCTTTTTTCTGAATATCGGTGCGGATCGGGGCGCGGGCGCATGCGTTCTCTGTCAGGCGTCGGTGGCGTTGACGTGCTGGAACACCCGGTCCAGCCGCTCGGCGACCTTGGCGTCGTGGTGACTTGCACGGGCCCGCGCATGCGCCGCGAAGCCCGCGAGACCCAGGCCCGTCAGGCAGGCGGCGCCCGCCAGCGCCCACACGACATGAAGCGCCCAGGCGCAGCCGGTGCCGACGTGGAAGCCGAGGAAGAGCGCCACGGCCAGCAGCAGGAGCAATGCGGCGAAGCCCATGCCGACACGGCGCAAGGCTTTCGGATGGAAGTGCGTGGACACGGGGCGTTCTCAGGCCGCAACGGCTTCGTCGGCGTCGAGCTTGAAGGTGCTCACGGCCTCGACCAGAGCGCCGGCCTGTTCCTGGAGCGACTGCGCGGCGGCCGAGGCTTCTTCGACCAGCGCCGCGTTCTGCTGCGTGACCTGGTCCATCTGCGTGATCGCCTGGTTGATCTGTTCGATGCCCGAGGTCTGCTCCTGGCTCGCGGCAGTGATCTCGCCCATGATGTCCGTCACACGCTTGACGCTGCCCACGATCTCTTCCATCGTGCGGCCCGCTTCTGCGACCTGCTTGCTGCCTTCTTCGACCTTTTCCACCGAGTCGCCGATCAGCGTCTTGATTTCCTTGGCGGCGGCTGCGGAGCGTTGAGCCAAGCTGCGAACCTCCGAAGCCACGACGGCGAATCCGCGACCCTGTTCCCCAGCGCGAGCGGCTTCAACAGCGGCGTTCAACGCCAGGATGTTGGTCTGGAACGCGATGCCGTCGATCACGCCGATGATGTCCACGATCTTCCTGGACGAGGCGTTGATCGAGCCCATCGTGTCCACGACCTGCGACACCACAGCGCCGCCTTTGACAGCAACTTCGGAAGCCGACACCGCCAATTGATTGGCCTGCCGCGCGTTGTCCGCGTTCTGCTTCACGGTCGAAGTCAGCTCCTCCATCGACGCCGCCGTCTGCTCCAGCGAGCTGGCCTGCTCTTCCGTGCGCGACGACAGATCCTGGTTGCCCGCTGCGATCTGCCGCGACGCCACCGCGATCGAATCGGTCGAGGCCTTGATGCGCGTCACGAGGTCGGTGAGCGTGTCTTCCATCTCGCCCATGCCGCGCAGCAGCCGGCCGAAGTCGCCGCCGCGCTCGGTCTCGAACTCCTGGCTCAGGTCGCCGGAGGCCACGGTCTCGGCGATCAGCAGCGCCTCGGCGACCGGATCGGCAATGCTGCGCGTGAGCAGCCATGCGAGCACCGCGCCCAGCGCCAGCGCGGCCGCGGCCAGCGCGACGATGTAGAGGAGGCCCGCGCGGTACTGCGCGTCGATGGCGGCGGCGGTGCTGTCGATGTGCTTCTGCTGGTGCGCCACCATGGCGCGGATGCCCGCGTCGTAGCCGTCGAGCATCGGCAGCAGCTGCGAGTCGGTGCGCGTCGCGGCCTCGTCCTTGCGGCCTTCGGTCTTCAGCTGGAGGATCTGCTGGCGCAGCGCGATGTACTCGCCGCGCCGCTTCTGGATGTCGGCGCTCAACGCCAGCTCTTCCGGCGACACGAGCAGCGCCTCGAGTGCCTTCTGCGTCTCGGAGATGGTGGCGCTGGTGGCGGCGATCTGCTTTTGCAGGTGGGCCTGCACCTGCGCGTCGTCGCTCTTGAGCAGCGAGAAGGTGCGCACGCTGTTGGTGGCCGTGCCCAGCTGCCAGGCCGTGGCCAGGCGCTCCTTCGACAGGGTGCGCGAGGCCATGTCCTGCGTGGCCTCGCCCACGCCCTGCAGCCGCAGCACGCCGATGCCCGCCACGGCCACCAGCAGCGCCAGCACCAGCGCAAAGCCGGCGCCCAGCCGCATTCCGATCGTCCAGTTCTTTATCGTCATTCGCTTGTCTCCTCTCGGGGCCTCTCGTGTCGTTGTTCTCGGGTCCGGGCAGTCAGGCTGTGCGAAGGGCTCAGCCGAACTTCTGCATGATGCGAACCAGCTTCTCGCCGTAGCGCGGGTCGGTGGCATAGCCCGCGCGCTGCAGGCCGTGCGCGGCCTGCGCCGGGTCGGCGGTGGCCAGCACGTTCGCGTAGCGCGGGTTGCGCGTGATGAAGCGCGCGTAGTCGGTGAAGGCCTCCTCGTACGAGGCGTAGGCGCGGAACTTCGCGCGCACCTTCTGCGGCTCGCCGTCGATGTATTCGGTGGTGGTGGTCTCGACCGTCGCGCCCTTCCAGCCCTTGTCGGCCTTGATGCCGAAGAGGTTGAAGCTTTGCGTGCCGTCATCGGCGCGAATTTCTCGCTTGCCCCAGCCCGATTCGAGCGCGGCCTGCGCCAGGATCAGCGGCGCGGGCACGCCGCTGGCGGCGCTGGCCGCCTGCGCGGAGGCGCCCATGCGGTCCACGAACGCATCGACCTGGCCTTGCAGCGAGGCGTTCGCGACGGGTGCGGGGCCGCTCCTGACTTGATAGACGCCCAGGTCGGCCGCCGTCGACACGCGCGCGCCGGGTGCCGAGCCGATGGGGATGCCCGCGCGCGGGCCGTACGGCAGGCCGGGGGGCGGCTCCAGCGACATCGGCCGCGTGCCGATGCCGTCGTCGGCTTCGGTCGCCGCCGAAGGCAATTGCCGCCGCAGCTGCGCCAGCATCGCCTCGGCCAGCCCCACGCCGCGCCCCGAAAGGTTCTGCGTGAGCTGCTGGTCGAACATCGACAAGTAGACCTTCTGGTCCTGGCTGTCGAGCAGGCCGCTCGAAGGCGTCGCCTCGCGCATGCTCTTGAGCACCATGTTCATGAACAGCGCCTCGAACTGGCGCGAGACCTGCTGCAGGCCCTCTTCGGGCGAGGTGCGCACGGTGCGCCGCAGCGCATCGACGCCCTGCACGTCGAGCGCAAAGCGCTGATCGAGCGCGCCGCTGCGGCTGGCCGCGTCGGCGCCGGTCCATGCTGTGTTGGCGGAGATGGTCATGACTGCGGCCTCAGATGATCTCGAGCTCGGCGCTCAAGGCGCCGGCCGACTTCATGGCCTGCAGGATCGACACCAGGTCCTGCGGGTTGGCGCCCAGGCTGTTCAGCCCCTTGACCACATCTGCGAGCGAGGCGCCGCCGCGCACCATCTGGATCGCGCCGCCGCCCTGGTTGACGGAAATCTGCGAGGTCTGCGCCACCACCGTGCTGCCGCCCGAGAACGCGCCCGGCTGACTGATCACCGGCTCGGTGTTGATCACCACCGACAGGTTGCCGTGCGCGATGGCGCAGTCCTTCACGCGCACCGCCTGGTTCATCACGACCGAGCCCGTGCGCGCATTGACCACCACCCGCGCGCCCGCCTGCGTGGGCGTGACCTCGAGCTCCTGCAGCTGCGCGAGAAAGCCCACGCGCCGCTGCGGCTCGGGCGCCTGCACGCGGATCACGCGCGCGTCCATCGCTTCGGCGGTGCCGGCGCCGAACTGGCGGTTGATGGCGTCCGTGGCGCGCTGCGCGGTGCCGAAGTCGGAGCGGTTCAGCTCGATGGTGAACGCGCCTTCCGCGCCCACCGGCGCCTCGACCGTGCGCTCCACCAGCGCGCCGGCGGGAATGCGCCCCGAGCTCAGCTGGTTGACCTGCACCTTGCTGCCGTTGGCCGACGCACCCGCGCCGCCCACCACCATGTTGCCCTGCGCCACCGCGTAGGTCGCGCCGTCCACGCCCTTGAGCGGCGTCATCAGCAGCGTGCCGCCGCGCAGGCTCTTGGCATTGCCCATGGACGACACGGTGACGTCGATGTTCTGCCCCGGCCGCGCGAACGACGGCAGCGTGGCCGTCACCATGACGGCCGCCACGTTCTTCAGCTGCATGTTCACGCCCTGCGGGATCGTGATGCCCAGCTGCTGCAGCATGTTGTTCAGGCTCTGCGTGGTGAAAGGCGTCTGCATCGTCTGGTCGCCCGTTCCGTCCAGGCCGACCATGAGGCCGTAGCCGATGAGCGGGTTGTCGCGCACGCCCTGGATGCTGGCGAGTTCCTTCAGGCGTTCTGCGTGCGCGGGCGCGATGAACAGGAGCGCGCACAGCGCCGCGATGCGCCAGCGATTCGAGGTGCGCGAAGACTGGAGGTGTGTCATCAGAATGGCATCACATTCAAGAAGATGCGCTGCATCCAGCCCATGTGCTGGGCTTCATCGATGTAGCCCTTGGCCGAGTACTCGATGCGCGCATCGGCCACCAGCGTCGAGGGCACGGTGTTGTTGCCCGACACGGTGCGCGGGTTCACCACGCCCGAGAAGCGGATGTACTCGGTGCCCTGGTTGATGCCCATCTGCTTCTCGCCGCTCACCAGCAGGTTGCCGTTGGCCATGACGTCGGTCACGGTGACGGTGATCACGCCGTTGAAGGTGTTGTTGGCGTTGGCGCCGCCCTTGGCATTGAGCGTGTTGGTGCCCGACAGCTTGGTGTCCTGTCCGTCGAGCAGGCCGCCGATGAGCTTGGGAATGGCCGCGAACACGCTGGTCGTGTTGCCCGTGCGGCTGGCATTGGCGCCCGAGTTCTTGGTCGCGTTGACCTTCTCGCTGATGAGGATGGTGAGGATGTCGCCGACGTTGCGCGGGCGGCGGTCTTCGAACAGCGCGTTGGCGCCGGGGCCGTCCTGGAAGATCGCACCCGGGGCGCGGCGCGCCTGCACCGCCGCGTACTGGTCGGCGCGCGCCGTCATCGGCTGGTGCACCAGCGGCTCGCGCGGCACCTGCGCGCAGCCGGCGGCCAGCGCGGTGGCGAGCAGCAGCGCCGCCGCCCGGCGAAGAAGACGCACCCCCGCCCGCATCACAACTGGGCCAGGCGCTGCAGCATCTGGTCCGAGGTCTGGACCGCCTTGCTGTTGATCTCGTACGAGCGCTGGGTGGCGATCATGTTGACCAGCTCTTCCACCACGTTGACGTTGGAGGCCTCCACATAGCCCTGGCTCAGCGTGCCCGCGCCGTCCACGCCGGGGTTCACCTGGTTGGGTGCGCCCGAGGCGTCGGTCTCGGCATACAGGTTCTCGCCCTGGCTCTGCAGGCCGGTCGGGTTGACGAAGGTCGCGAGCTGCAGCTGGCCGACCTGCACGGTGTTGGTACCGCCCGCCTGCACCACCGACACGATGCCGTCGCGGCCCACGGTGATGCTGGTGGCGTTGGCCGGGATGGTGATGGCCGGCTGCACCGGGAAGCCGCTGGCCGTGACCAGCTGGCCGTCGCGGTCGGTCTGGAACGAACCGTCGCGCGTGTACGAGGTGGTGCCGTCGGGCATCAGCACCTGGAAGAAGCCGCTGCCGCTGATGGCCACGTCGGTCGGTTTGTCGGTCTTGGTGAGGTTGCCCTGCGAGTGGATGCGCTCGGTGGCGACCACGTGCACGCCGGTGCCCACCTGCAGGCCCGAAGGCAGGCGCGTCTGGTCGGAGCTCTGGCCGCCGACCTGGCGCAGGTTCTGGTAGACCAGGTCTTCGAACACGGCGCGGCTGCGCTTGAAGCCGGTGGTGCCGACGTTGGCCAGGTTGTTCGAGACCACGTCGAGCTGCGTCTGCTGCGCGTCCAGGCCGGTCTTGGCGATGTAGAGGGAGCGGATCATTGAAAGGAGTTCCTGGAAGAGGGTCAGCCGTAGGCCAGCAGCTTGTTGGCGGTCTGCGCGTTGATGTCGGCGGTCTGCAGCGACTTCATCTGCATCTCGAAGCTGCGCGCGTTGGCGATCATGGCCACCATGGCATCGACCGGCTGCACGTTGCTGCCCTCGATGGCGCCGGAGATGAGCGTGACGGCCTCGTCGGCCTCGGCCGGCGGCAGGTCGGCGCGCATGCGGAACAGGCCATCGTCGCCGCGCACGAGGTCGGTCACGGGCGGGTTGACCAGCTTGAGCCGGCCCACCTCGGCGATGCCGGTGAGCGTGGTCGAGGCCGCGTCGCGCGAACCCACGAGGCCGTTGGATGCAATGCTCACGGCCGAACCCGGCGGTACGGTGAGCGCGCCGTTGTCGCCCACCACGGGGCGCCCACCCATCGTCGTGAGCTGGCCGTCGGCGCCGATCTGCAGGTTGCCGACGCGCGTGTAGGCCTCGCTGCCGTCGGCCGCCTGCACCACCAGCCAGCCCTGGCCGCCCACGGCCACGTCGAGCGCGCGGCCGGTCTGCGTGAGCGGGCCGTGCGTGAAGTCGGCGCCGGGCGTGGTGGCGGCCACGAAGGCGCGCGTGGGCGCTTCTTCGCCGACCACGGGCACGGCGCGGAAGGTCGCGATCTGCGCACGGAAACCCGGCGTCGAGACGTTCGCCATGTTGTTGGCGACCACGGCCTGCTGCTCCATGGCCTGCTTGGCGCCGCTCATGGCGACATACAGCATTCGATCCACGAAGTGCTCCCGATCAGCGGATGTTCATGAGCGTCTGCATGACCTGGTCTTGCGTCTTCACGGTCTGCGCATTGGCCTGGTAGTTGCGCTGCGCGACGATGAGGTTCACCAGCTCGGAGGTCAGGTCGACGTTGGACGACTCCAGCGCCCCCGAGGCCAGCGAACCGGCCTTGGTGCCTTCGCCCGGCGTGCCGGTGAGCGCATTGCCCGAGGCCTGCGTCTCGGCCCACACGTTGTTGCCCTTGGGCTCCAGGCCGTTGGGGTTGGCGAACGACGACAACACGACCTGGCCCAGCAGGCGCGTCTGCTCGTTGGAGAACTTGCCGGTGATGGTGCCGTCAGGGTTGATCGAGAACGCGGTGAGCTCACCCGACTTGTAGCCGTCCTGGCCCAGCTTGCTCATGCCGTTGGCGCTGCCGAACTGCGTGGTGCCCGTGAGGTCGACCGAGGCGGTGAGCGGCGAGGCGCCGTTGATGAAGGTGAGCGGCCCGATGTTGAACGCGCCCGAGGCGGGTGCGGTCATGACGCCCTTGGCATCGAACGTGACGTTGGACAGCGCGGCGCCGCCGTTCAGCGGTGCGCCGTCAGAGGTGCCGTACACGTTCCAGGTATTGGCCGCCGTCTTCACGAAGTACACGGCCACGTCGTGCGGGTTGCCCAGCGAGTCGTAGATGGGACCGATGGCGTTCGGGTAGTTGTAGGTGGCGGCGTCGGTGGGGTTGAACGGCGTCTTGGTGGGTACCGTGCTGCGCGCGTCGAGGTTGAACTGCGCGTCGATGTTGGCCGTAGGCTTGGGCGGCATCATGCCGCCCTGCACCTGGATCGGGCCCGGCGTGCCGCCGCTGATGCCGCCGCTGGCGTTGGCGCCGTAGCCGGTGAGCTGCAGGCCCTGCGCGTTGACGATGTAGCCGTCCTTGTCGCGCGTGAACTGGCCGTTGCGCGAGTAGAAGACCTCGCCGCTGGGGCTGGCCAGGCGAAAGAAGCCGTCGCCGTTGAGGATGGCCACGTCCAGCGGGCGCGTGCTCGACTGCGTCACGCCCTGCGTGAAGTTCTGCGTCACGCCCGACACCGAGGCGCCCAGGCCCACGCGCGAGCCGGCGTACACGTCCTGGAAGGTGGCGGCGGCCGACTTGTAGCCCACCGTGCCCGAGTTGGCGATGTTGTTGCCGATGACGTCGAGGTTGGCCGCGGCCACGCCGAGTCCGCTGATGCCTTGGGAGAAACTCATGAGGGGGTCCTTGTTCGGTGCGAGGAAGAAGAGTGCGAAGGGCGCGGCCCGCACGGGCCACGCCGAAGACGAAGACGAAAGCTCAGAGGAACAGGCGCACGTCGCCCAGCCCGATGCTGGCGCCCGAGGCCAGCTCCAGCGTGACGCCGCCGGCGCCCTGCTTCACGGCGGCCACCTGCGAGAAGGTGAGCGCGGTGGCCTTCACCGTCGTGCCGTTGTTGCTGGCATCGACCGTGAAGCGGTAGGCGCCCGGCGGCACCGCCACGCCCAGGTCGTCCTTGCCGTCCCAGGTGACGGCGTTGACGCCTTCCTTCATGGCGCCCGCGTCGAGCGTGCGGATCACCTTGCCGGTGCTGTCGACGATCTTGATCTCGACGTCGGCGGCGGTGCCCGGCAGCTGCACGGCGAAGGCCTGCGTGGCGGGGTCCTTGCCGTCCTCGGGCTTCTTGGTGGTGAGCACGTCGCCGGGCGACAGCACGTTGTAGCCGATGAGCGAGGTGGCCTGCAGCAGCTGGTTGGCGCCGGTCTGGTTGACCAGGCCCGAGAGCGTGGCGTTGAGCTTCTCAATGCCGCTCACGGTGCTCATCTGCGCGAGTTGCGAGGTGAGCTCGGCGTTCTGCATCGGGTTGAGCGGGTCCTGGTTGTTCAGCTGCGTGACGAGCAGCTTGAGAAAGCGCTGCTCGCTGTCGGCACTGGAGACATTGTTGTTGCTGTTCGCCGCCGTGGGCGCGTTCAGCCCGCTGATGGACGAGGTGTCGGAAAGGGCCATGGGGTCGGTGTTCTTCCTGCGGGAGGCGCGTGGGCGTGCGTGGGTTACTGGCCGATGGTCAGCGTCTTGACCATCAGCGTCTTGGCGGTGTTGAGCACCTCGACGTTGGCCTGGTAGCTGCGCGAGGCCGAGATCATGTTGGTCATCTCCTCGACCACGTTGACGTTGGGCATCGCCACGTAGCCCTCGGCGTTGGCGTGCGGGCTCTTGGGGTCGAACACCAGCTTGGCGGGCGACGGGTCTTCGATGACGCCGGCCACCTTGACGCCGCCGATGTCGCGCCGGCCCGAAGCGGCCACCTCGAACACCACCTGCTTGGCGCGGTAGGGCTGGCCGTCGGGGGCGGCCACGCTCTCGGCGTTGGCGAGGTTGCTCGCGGTCACGTTCATGCGCTGCGATTGCGCGGTCATGGCGGAGCCCGCCACGTCGAAGATGTTCATGGCTGTACCGCCGACAGGAGCGACTTGATCTTGGCGTTGATGAGGGTCAGGTTCGACTCGTAGCGCAGCGCGTTGTCGGCGAAGGCCACGCGCTCGACGTCCATCTCGACCGTGTTGCCGTCGAGGCTGGACTGGTGCGGCACGCGGTACAGCAGGTCGTCGCCGGCCGTGGCCTGCGCCTGGCCCGCGAGGTGGCGCGACGAGGTGGTGGCCATCGACACCGACGAGGCGGCGCGGCCGCGCTCGACGGCCTCGCTCAGGCGCGCGCCGAAGTCGAAGTCGCGCGCCTTGTAGTTCGGCGTGTCGGCATGGGCGATGTTGGCCGCGAGCACCTCCTGGCGCTGGGCCCGGAGATGGAGCGCTTCGCGGTGGAAGCGAAACGCCGCATCCAGCTTGTCGATCATCTTTGTTCCATCTGTTGAGGCGTCGCCAGTGCACGGGGCGCAGCGACCGATGGAAAGCAAGTCTATGCATGCGGCGCGTTGGCAATCGCCCGAACAAAGGGGGGTTTCGCCTGCTGCTCGCACCTTCGCCGGCAGGGCGAATTCATAAGAATCCAGGGGCGCCGGTTGCGGCCTTCCCGCACCGGCGACCTCATTTCTCTGGCCCTCTTCTTTCGCTTTCGATGACCCTCTCGCCGCTTCGCCAACGCCTGCTGCGCACTGCCTGCGCGATGGGGCTGTCGTGCGCGGTGTCGACCGGCGCGATCGCAGGCGACGCGGCCGCGAAGGCGGTCGAGACCTACCTCCAGGTGCAAAGCGCCGGCCTGCCGGGCAAGGTGACGGTCAGCCTCGAAGGGCGCGGCACCGACGCCCTGCCCGCGTGCGAAGCCCCCGAGGTGTTCCTGCCGCCGGGCGTCACGCCGTGGGGCCGCCTCTCGGTGGGCGTGCGTTGCCATGCCGAGCGGCCGTGGAAGCGCTTCGTGCAGGCACGTGTCGCGGTCGAGGGCCGCTACCTGGTGGCGGCGCGCGCCATCGACGCGGGCCGGGCGCTGGGCGCGGGCGACGTGGTCGAGCGCACCGGCGACCTCACGCGGCTGCCGCGCTCGGTGGTCACCAGCACGGCCGAACTGGTCGGGGTGGTGAGCGCCAACCGCGTCGCGCCCGGCGCCCCGATCCGCAAGGAGCTGCTGCGCGGCGTCGCCGTGATCCAGCAGGGCCAGGCCGTGAAGGTGGTGGCGCAGGGGCCGGGCTTTGTCGTCAGCACCGAGGCCAAGGCCCTGAGCGGCGCCGCGGTGGGCGCGGTGGTGCAGGCGAAGACGCTGGACGGCCGGGTGATTCGCGGCGTGGCCGACGAGGAAGGACAGGTCCGGCTGGTGCAGTAGCGGCCGCCGCGTCGGCGCAGGCTTCACTTCATGCACGCCCTTCCTAAAGTTCTTGCACCGGCTGCCGATATACGGGTCAGCCCCTGAGGAATCACCTTGAAAATCGATCCCACCGCCCCTTCGGCCACGCCCCTGCATCGCACGCCCACACCGGGCGCGCCGGCTCCGTCGACGCCCGCCGAGGCCGTGCAGCGCCCGAAGGAAGCGGCGCCCGTTTCCGCGCTCGTCCATGCGATGCCCGCCGCCGTGGGAGGCAGCGATTTCGACGCGGCGCGCGTGGCCGCGATCCGCGAGGACATCCGCGCCGGCCGCTACGAGATCCGTCCCGAGCGCATCGCCGACGGCCTGCTGGCCAGCGTGCGCGAGCTGCTCGCACCGAAGGGCGAGGCATGAGCACCTTGCTGGCGCACCTGCGCGCGGAAGCGGGCTGCATCGGGGAATTCCTCGTCGCGCTGGACCAGGAGGCGCAGGCCATGTCGGACAGCGTCTTCGACGCACTGAACGCCATCGCCGGCCGCAAGACCGCGCTGCTGGACCGCATGGCCGAACTCGACCGGCAGCGTGAATCGCTGCAGGCGGCGCTGGGCTTCGGGCCCGGTCGTGCGGGTGCGGATGCCGCCGCTGCAGCGGGCGGTGAACCTACGCGCCAGGCCTGGCGCGAACTGCTCGCGCTCGCCGAAGACGCGCGCAACCGCAACCTGCACAACGGCACGCTGGTGTACGCGCACCTGGACTTCACGCAGCAGGCGCTGCACTTCCTGCAGGCCCGCGCCCAACCCTTCTACGGCCCCGATGGCGTGCGCAAGACGCAGCCCGGCGCGGGCACCCGGCTGGCCGCCGGCTGAACAGCAGCCGTGAACGCGTCCGCACGTTTCGCCCTCCGACGCACCGCGATCCTGCGGGTGCTGATGCTGTGGCTCGCGTGCGCCGGCGCCCATGCCTTCGAACTGGCGCCCGCCGTGCGCCCGGACGACGCCATCAACCTAGGCCAGCTGCACCCGGTGCGCGCGGCCGTCGGCGAGACGGCGCGCATCGCCTACTCGGGCGCGGCCATGGCCATCGCGATGTCGGCCGCCTACGTGCCGACGTACCGCCCCGGCGAACAGGCGATCGGCCTGGCCTTCGGCAGCTACCGGGGCTATTCGGCCGCGGCGCTGGGCTTCAAGCGCAGCTCGGACGACGGCGACATGGCCTGGGGCATGGGCGTGTCCAGCACGGGCCGGGACTGGGGCTTCAACGCGGGCATCGGCTGGAAGCTGCCGCGCAGCACGGCCGCCGCCCGCCCCTGAGCCCACGCCATCGCCCCGGGACGCCCTTCACCACCTTCGCATGGATGCCACCGACATGAAGACCTCTCCTGCCACGCCAACGCCCCGCCACGAGAAGGTCGCACGCCGGGGAGCCCGCGCGTGATGGCCGCGCAGCAGGGCGCGCGCCGCGTCGCGATGGTGGGCTGCGACGAGGCGCAGCAGGCCGGCTGGGGCAACCGCCTGCGCCTGATGGGCTGCGATCCCGTGTGCTTCGACGACAGCACGGACTTCCTGCTGGCCATCACCCAGGGCCTGCAGTTCGGCCTGCTGCTGGTCGTGCTGAAGGACGAAGGCGCGTGGCCGATCCTCACGGCGATGTGCCGCGCGCTGCGCATTCCCATCTTCCTGGTGGCACGCGCCTCGCAGCGCGACCTGCTGGTCGACGTGCTGTCGGCCGCGGGCGGCGAGACGCAGGGCGCGAGCATCGACTTCGCGGTGCTGCCCGTCGACGAGTTCGAGGTGGAGCTGCGCGTGCGCGAATCGCTGCGGCGCAACCGCACGTTGCTGCAGCCGCACGCCACGGCCGCGTGCTTCGGCGACTACCAGTTCCTGGGCGAGCGCCGCGTGGTGGTGTGCCACGGCACCGAGGTGCGATTGAAGCCGCGCGAGTTCGAACTGGCGCTGCTGCTGTTTCGCAACGCCGGCCGGCTGCTGGAGCGCGACTGGCTGCTGGCCTCGCTGTGGGTGGATGCGCGCATCGAACGCACCAGCCGCACGCTGGACTGCTGCGTGGCCAGCATCCGCCGCAAGCTGTCGCTGCACAAGGGCGGCGAGTTCGTGCTCGTCTCGGTGTATGGGCGCGGCTACGAGCTGCGGCACATGCCGGCCGCGCGGTGCGCGTCGGACGTCGACGAGGCGCCTCTGATCGACACCGCGGACTTCCCGGACACCTCGAACGAGCCCGTGTGGCTCGGCGAAAGCGCGCGGGCCTGAGCATGCGCCCGCGCGACAAGAAAACCGTGACGACCTCCGGCCTCGAGGAACCACCCCGAAGGGCGGGTGCCGAAGCGTCCTCTACCAACGCCAGAAGACCGTCGCCGCCAGTATCCGCGCCTTACCTGAAGACAGGCTGAAGCCCCGCACAAAACCCTTCTGCTTCCGCACTCAGCCGCCAGTCAGCGAACGTACGTTCAATGGCAGGCCACATCGTGAGGGGGAGATTCATTGCAGGACACCATGAGACTACTCGCAGAGGCATCGCTGATTCTTGCCCTGGCCATCGTCCTCGGCGGGTTGGTGCTCGGGCTGCTGGCGGGCCCGCAGGATTCCGACGACTAGTGGGGTGTCCGGGGTCGTGAAGGGTTAGCAGGTCAGTTCGCCCTGAGATAGATCCGCACGTCCGTGCAGATCGACATGCGCCATGTGTGTCGAGGTACCTCTTCTGCCGCACGGCGGAAGTGCATGGCTCCGGCCGATTGCGTCGTCGCACGCATGCCAAATCGCCTCAAAAAGCGCATCATCGTCACTGACGAACCCATGGTGTGGACTGTTCGCGAGGCAGAGCATGACTTGGTTCAAGAAGCTTGTCTGGATCGGCGCGGGACTCGCCGTGGGAGGCGGGTTTGCCCTGTTCGTGCTGGACGAATTGAAGACGTCCCGGCTGCAATCGGCCCTGTGGCGCGACCTGGCCGAGGGCGCCCGCTTCAGCGTCGAAGACGGTGCCAGCGATGCCATCCGCTTTCCCCGGACCGGGCCCTACGACGAGCGGCTGGGCTACCACCAGCTGCCGGACTACATCGAGCGCCTGGCGCCGCAGGGCTATGTCGTCACCCGCCAGGCCCGCATGTCACCGCGGCTGATCGAACTGCAGGACTACGGGCTCTTCGCGCCCTACCGTGAGAAAAACCAGGCCGGCCTGACCGTGCGCGACTGCCGGGACACGGCGCTGCTGCACACCCGCGTGCCCAAGCGCGCCTACGAGCGCTTCGAGGAGGTGCCGCCGCTGCTGGTGAGCGCCCTGCTGTTCGTCGAAGACCGCCACCTGCTGGACGCGCAGCCGCTGCAGCGCAACCCCGCGATCGATCCGGAACGCTTTGCCAAGGCGACGCTCGAGCAGGCGCTGCGCGCGGTCGGCCTGGGCCAGACGGCGACGGGCGGCAGCACGCTGGCCACCCAGCTCGAGAAGTACCGCCATTCGCCGCAGGGCCGTACCGGGTCGGTCGGCGACAAGCTGCGCCAGATGGCGTCGGCCTCGCTGCGCGCCTACCAGGACGGCGACGACACGCAGGCGCGGCGCCGCCAGATCGTCGTCGACTACCTCGACACCGTGCCGCTGGCCGCACGCCCGGGCATGGGCGAGGTGCACGGGCTGGGCGACGGCCTGTGGGCCTGGTACGGGCGCGACTTCGGTGAAATCAACCGCCTGCTCGCCGATCAGGCGGAAGAGGCGGCAGCGCCCACGGACGAGGCGCTGCGGCAGCAGGCCGAGGCCTTCAAGCAGGCGCTGTCGCTGATGATCGCGCAGCGCCGTCCGTCGCAGCACCTGCTCGGCGACGGCGTCGGCCTGGCGCGGTTGACCGACAGCTACCTGCGGCTGATGGCCGAGGCTGGCCTGATCTCGCCCACGCTGCGCGACGCGGCGCTGCCGCTGTCCTTGCACCTGCAGCCGCCGCTGCCGCCGACGCCCCGGCCCGACTTCGTGCAGCGCAAGGCCGCGACCGCGCTGCGCACCCACATCGGCACGCTGCTCGACGTGCCGCGGGCCTACGACCTGGAGCGCCTCGATCTCGAGGCCGAGACCAGCCTGGACGGCGAGGCGCAGGCGCTGGTGGCGCGCGTGCTGGCCGGCCTGCGCACGCCCGCCGCGACGAAGGCCGCGGGACTGGTGGGCTCCCACATGCTCGACCCGGGTGCCGACCCCAGCCCGCTGATCTACAGTTTCACGCTGTTCGAGCGCAGCGCCGGGAGCAACCTGCTGCGCATCCAGGCCGACAACATCGACCAGCCGTTCGACGTGAACCAGGGCGCGCGGCTGGACCTGGGCTCGACCGCCAAGCTGCGCACCCTGGTGAGTTACCTGGAGCTCGTGGCCGAGCTGCACGCGGGCTGGGTCGACCTGAGCCCGGCCCAGCTGTCGGCGCTGGCGCCGAACCCGCGCGACCCGCTGGGCACGTGGGCGCGGCAGTACCTCCTGCGCGCCAAGGATCGCCGTCTTGCGCCAATGCTGGAGGCGGCGATGGAGCGCAAGTACTCGGCGAACCCCGGCGAGGCCTTCTTCACCGGCGGGGGCCTGCACCAGTTCGAGAACTTCGAGCGCTCGCGCAACAGCAGCTCGATGACGGTGCGCGAAGGCTTCAAGCATTCGGTCAACCTGGTGTTCATCCGCCTGATGCGCGACCTGGTGCGCCACCGCATGTTCGGCGGCGCGTCGGGCGCCGAGCGCCTGCTGAAGGACCCCGCCGACCCGGGCCGGCGCGAGCTGCTCGCGCGCTTTGCCGACCGCGAAGGCTCGGCCTTCCTCACCCGCTTCCATCGCAAGTACCAGCACCTGCCGGCCGCGGACGCCGAGGCGCTGTTGCTGCGCGGCCTGAGGCCGTCGGCACCGCGCCTGGCGAGCGTGCTCTTCACCATCGAGCCCGAGGCCGACGACGCACGGCTCGACGCGCTCCTGGTGCAGCGGCTGGGCCGCGGCGCCGACTCGCCGCGCGCATTGGGGGCGCTGCGCCGCACCTACGCCGGCCTGTCGCTGGCCGATCGCGGGTATGTCGCGCGCGTGCATCCGCTGGAACTCTGGCTGGTCGGTTACCTGCGGCGTCACCCCGGCGCCTCGCTGACCGAGGTGCTGGACGCGAGCGTGCGCGAACGCCAGGAGGTCTACGCCTGGCTCTTCAAGACGCGCCACAAGAGCGCGCAGGACAGGCGCCTGCGCGAGCTGATCGAGCTCGACGCCTTTGCACAGATCCATCGCTCATGGCAGCGCGTGGGTTACCCCTTCGCATCGCTGACGCCGTCTTACGCGAGCGCCATCGGCGCGTCGGGCGACCGGCCGGCCGCCCTGGCGGAGCTGATGGGCATCCTCGCGAACGACGGCATGCGGCTGCCCACGCAACGGGTCGGCGCCCTGCACTTCGCGCGCGACACGCCCTACGAGACACGGCTGGAGCCGCGCCATGCGAGCGCGCAGCAGGTGCTGCCTGCCGAGGTGGCCGCCACGGTGCGCCGTGCCTTGGTCGAGGTGGTGAACGACGGCACCGCACGGCGGCTGAAGGGCGCGCTGGTGGACGAGAGCGGCCGCGCCCTCGAGATCGGCGGCAAGACCGGCACCGGCGACCATCGCTACGAACAGACCGGCCGCGGCGGACGGGTGATTTCGCAGCGCAAGATCGACCGCTCGGCCACCTTCGTGTTCATGATCGGCGACCGCTACTTCGGCACGATCCTGGCCTACGTCCACGAGCCCCACGCCGCGCGCCACCGGTTCACGAGCGCACTGCCGACGCAGCTGCTGAAGTCGCTGGGGCCGCAGTTGCTGCCGGTGCTGCAGCGCAGGGGGTGTGGGGAGCCGCAGCAGCGGGCGCCATGAGGCGACATGGGCGGCCCAAAGACAAAGCCCCTGTAGCAGGGCTGCTACAGGGGCTTGAATCTGGAGGAGAGGGAGGGATTCGAACCCTCGGTACTATCGCTAGTACGCCTGATTTCGAGTCAGGTACATTCGACCACTCTGCCACCTCTCCGGTGCTGTCGAGCCTCAGATTATAGCCAGAAAAATCTGACTTTTGACGCCCTGCGCTTCAACCGCGCAAAACTTCGAGGCCGCCGAGGTACGGACGCAACGCCGTCGGCACGTTGATCGAGCCGTCTTCGTTCTGGTGGTTCTCCAGCACGGCGACCAGCGCGCGGCCCACGGCCAGGCCGGAGCCGTTGAGGGTGTGCACCAGCTCGTTCTTGCCCTGGGCGTTCTTGAAACGGGCCTGCAGGCGGCGCGCCTGGAAGGCTTCGCAGTTCGACACCGAGCTGATCTCGCGGTACGTGTTCTGCGCGGGCAGCCACACCTCGAGGTCGTAGGTCTTCGTGGAACCGAAACCCATGTCGCCGGTGCACAGCAGCACCACGCGGTACGGCAGCTCCAGCGCCTGCAGCACGGCTTCGGCGTGACCGGTCATCTGCTCGAGCGCGTCGTAGCTCTTCTCGGGGTGCACGATCTGCACCATCTCGACCTTGTCGAACTGGTGCTGGCGGATCATGCCGCGCGTGTCGCGCCCGGCGCTGCCGGCTTCCGAACGGAAGCACGGCGTGTGGGCCGTGAGCTTGATGGGCAGTTGCGCCTCGGGCACGACCTCGTCGCGCACGAAGTTGGTCAGCGGCACTTCGCTGGTCGGGATGAGGTACAGCGCCGAATGGTCGGGCGCGGGCTCGCCGTCCTGGCCGCCCTTCTTCGCGGCGAACAGGTCGCCTTCGAACTTGGGCAGCTGGCCGGTGCCGCTGAGCGTGGCCGCATTGACCACGTAGGGCACGTAGCACTCGGTGTAGCCGTGCTGTTCGGTCTGCAGGTCGACCATGAACTGCGCCAGCGCGCGGTGCAGGCGGGCGATCGGGCCCTTCATGACGGTGAAGCGCGAACCCGAGAGCTTGGCGCCCATCTCGAAGTCGAGCCCCAGCGGCGCGCCGAGGTCGACGTGGTCCTTGGGCGCGAAGGCCAGCGGCGTGGCATTGGCGCCGGCGCCGCCCTTCGGGGCCCAACGGCGCATCTCGACGTTGCCGGCCTCGTCTTCACCGAGCGGCACGCTGGCGTGCGGCAGGTTGGGCACGGCGAGCAGCAGCGCGTGCAGCTCGGGCTGGATTTCCTCGAGGCGCTTGGACTGCGATTCCTGCTCGGCCTTGAGCGCGTTGACCTCGGCCATGAGCGCGTCGACCGACTCGCCCTTGGCCTTGAGCGGGCCGATCTGCTTGTTCAGCGTGTTGCGGCGCGCCTGGATTTCCTCGGTGCGGGTCTGCAGCGTCTTGCGCTCGGCCTCGAGCGCAGTGAACGCCGAGACGTCGAGGTAGGGCTGGTTCTTCTTGCGTTTTTCGAGGCCGGCCACAGCGGAGGCCAGGTCTTTGCGGAGCAGGGTGATGTCGAGCATGGGGAGATTTTAGGTGGGCGCCCGGCCCGCGCCCGCCCTCCCCGCTCGCACGCCTGCGGCGACTCAGGCGACCGTGGCCGGGTCGACGTTCGCCCCGCAGATGATCAGGCACACCTTCTCGCCCTCGCGCGGCACGTAGGCGCCGGTCTGCAGCGCCGCCAGCGGCAGCGCGGCGGCCGGTTCCACGGCGAGCTTCAGCTCCTTCCACAGCCACTGCTGGGCGGCGCGGATGGCGTCGTCGGACAGCAGCAGCGCGTCGCGCACCTGCTGCTGCGTGATCTCCCAGGCGATGGCGCCGATGCGGCGCGCGCCGAGCGAATCGGCCGCGATGCCGCCGACGTCCACGTCGACCGGCTCGCCGGCCTCGCGGGCGCGGAACAGCGTCGGGGCCTTCTCGGGCTCGAGTGCCACCACGCGGGCGCGCTGCTCGAACCAGCCGGCCAGGCCGCCGATCAGGCCGCCGCCACCCACGCTCACGAGCACGGCGTCGGGCAGGCCGCCCTGCGCCTCGATCTCGCGGCCGAGCGTGCCAGCGCCGGCCACCACTTCGGGCTGGTCGTAGGCGTGGGTGAGCAAGGCGCCCGTTTCCTTCTGGCGCGCCAGGCAGGCGGCCAGCGCGTCGGGGTACAGCTCGCCGACCACGACCACTTCGGCGCCCAGCGCCCGCAGGCGCGCGCGCTTGGCTTCGGGCGACACGCCCGGCAGGAACACCTGGCAGGGCACGCCCAGCGCCTTGGCGGCGGCCGCCGTGGCAATGCCGGCGTTGCCGCCCGAGGCCACGATCACGCCCGCGGCGGGGATGTCGTTGGCCAGCAGGCGGTTCATCATGCCGCGGGCCTTGAAGCTGCCGCTGACCTGCATGTGCTCCAGCTTGAGCCACACTTCGGCGCCCGGCGCGGCCACGCCCAGGGCGGCGGCCGGCAGCTTCCACAGCGGCGTTTCACGCAGGAAATGGCCGGCGCGTTCGCCCAGCCTGCGGGAGGCGCTCTCGATGTCGGAGCGCCAATCGGTGTTTTTCATGATGTTCAGGAGATGTGCCCGGGGGGCGGGATGTCGTCGAGCTTGAGGCCCTTGGGAAGCGGGAACTTGATGGTTTCCTCGATGCCGTCCATCTTGCGCACCGACACGGCGCCGAAGGCGCGCACGCGCTCGATCACCTCGTGCACCAGCACCTCGGGCGCCGAGGCGCCGGCGGTGAGGCCGATGCGCGACTTGCCCTCGAACCATTCGGGCTTGAGCTCGTCGGCCGAATCGACCATGTAGCTCTCGGTGCCCAGGCGCTGCGCCAACTCGCGCAGGCGGTTGCTGTTGGAGCTGGTGGGGCTGCCGACCACGATCACGAGGTCGACCTGCGGGCTCATGATCTTCACCGCGTCCTGGCGGTTCTGGGTGGCGTAGCAGATGTCCTGCTGCTTGGGCTCGCGCACGTTCGGAAAGCGCGCGCGCACGGCGGCGGCGATCTCCGCGGCGTCGTCCACGCTGAGCGTGGTCTGCGTGACCACGGCAAGCTTCTCGGTCTGCAGCGGCGACGCGTTGGCCACGTCGGCCACGTCTTCCACGAGGTGGATGCCGCTCGACAGCTGCCCCATCGTGCCTTCGACCTCGGGGTGCCCCTTGTGGCCGATCATGATGAACTCGTAGCCCTCTTTGGCGAGCTTGGCCACCTCGACGTGCACCTTGGTCACGAGCGGGCAGGTGGCGTCGAAGATCGAGAAGCCGCGGTCGCGCGCCTCCTGCTCCACGGCCTTGCTCACGCCGTGCGCGCTGAACACCAGCGTGGAGCCGGGCGGCACGTCGGAGAGCTCTTCGATGAAGATCGCGCCCTTGGCCTTGAGCTCGTTCACCACGTAGGTGTTGTGCACGATCTCGTGGCGCACGTAGATCGGCGCGCCGAACTTGGCGAGGGCGCGCTCGACGATCTCGATGGCGCGGTCCACGCCGGCGCAGAAACCGCGCGGCTCGGCCAACAGGACTTCCTCGATGTTCGGGTTCATAGCACGCCGATCAGCTTCACTTCGAAGGTGACCGGTTGCCCCGCGAGCGGGTGGTTGAAGTCGAAACGCACGCCGGTCTCGTTCGACTCGACGACCGCGCCCGCGTAGCTGCCCGAGCCGTCGGGCGTGGGAAATTGCACCACGTCGCCGACGGCGTACTGCTCGTCGGGATCGCCCATCTGGGCCAGCAGCTTGCGCGCCACCCATTGCTGCATGTCGGGGTTGCGCTCGCCGAAGGCCTCGCCGGCAGGCAGCTCGAAGGTGGCGTGCGCGCCCTCTTCCATGCCCATCAGGCGCTGCTCCATGGCCGGCGAGAGCTCGCCGGTGCCCAGCGACAGCGTGGCGGGCTTGTCGGCGAAGGTGTTGATGATGTCGCCCGCCGGACCGGCCAGCCGGTAGTGCAGGGTCAGGAAGGAGCCGGAAGTCACAACTTGGGACATGGGTGCAGCGAAGGTGGGCAAAGACGAGGGAGGTGTCCCGATAAACTGGCCCTCATTTTAAGGATCGGGGCAACACCTCGCCCCGGCCCAGGTTTCAGCAGGGTTTCATGGCATTCAAGGATCTCCCTCTCGACGCCCGGCCGCGCGAAAAGCTCATCGCGCGGGGCGCCGCCGCGCTGGCCGACGCCGAGCTGCTGGCGCTGCTGCTGCGCACCGGCGTGGCCGGCAAGAACGTGCTCCAGCTGGCCCAGCAACTGCTCGAACGCTTCGGCGGGCTGTCGGGGCTGCTGCACACGGCGCCCGATGACCTCAAAGAGGTCAAGGGCATGGGCGGCAGCGCCAAGCGCTCCGAACTCACGGCGGTGCTCGAACTGGCGCGCCGCGCCATGGGCGAGCGCCTGAAGGAGCGCACGGTGTTCGACTCGCCCGAAGCGGTCAAGCAGTACCTGCAGATGCACATCGGCTCGCGCCCGCACGAGGTGTTCGCGGTGCTGTTCCTCGACGTGCAGCACCGCCTGCTCACGCTCGAGGAGCTGTTTCGCGGCACGCTCACGCAGACCAGCGTCTACCCGCGCGAGGTCGTCACCCGCGCCCTGCACCACCAGGCCGCGGCCGTGGTGCTGGCCCACAACCACCCCAGCGGCAGCATCGAGCCCTCGCGCGCCGACGAATCGCTCACGCAAACCTTGCGCGCCGCGCTGGCGCTGGTCGACGTGCGCGTGCTCGACCACGTCATCGTGAGCCCGGGCCAGAGCTTCTCGATGGCGGAACGGGGGCTGCTCTGATGGCGTCGTCGTCTTCGCGTCCCCCGGCCCTGAAGAACCTGGCCGACCTCAAGCAGGTGCAGCGCGTGCTCGCCGAAACCCGCGAGCGCGAGGCCGCCGAGGCCGCCGCGCGCGCCGCGGCCGAGCGCAAGCGTGCCGCCGAGAAAGACCTGTTCACGCGCGCCATCGGTGCCACCGAACCGCTGCGCCGCAAGGCCGCCGTGGCGCTCGCGCCCGAGCCGCCCGCGCCCATTCCGTTTCAGCACCAGCTCGACGAGCAGCGCGTGCTGCGCGAGTCGCTCTCCGACGAGTTCGACGTGACCACGCTGCTCGACGTCGACGACGCCATGAGCTTTCGCCGCCCCGGCATCGGCACCGACATCACGGCGCGGCTGCGCAAGGGCGACTGGGCGATCCAGGGGCAGGTCGACCTGCACGGCCTGCGCAGCGACGAGGCGCGCGAGGCGCTGGGTGGCTTCATCCGCAACGCCCACAAGCAGGGGCTGCGCTGCGTGCGCGTGGTGCACGGCAAGGGCCTGGGCTCGCCCGGCAAGCAGCCGGTGCTCAAGACCAAGACGCAGCGCTGGCTGATCCAGAAGAACGAGGTGATCGCCTTCGTGCAGGCCAAGCCGGCCGAAGGCGGGGCCGGGGCGCTGGTGGTGCTGCTGGCGCCCGTGCGGCGCTGACACGGCGCCGCACGGGCCCTGCCCTTACTTGCTCAGATCGACCTTGTAGACCGAGCGGCCCTTGCCGCTTTCATCGTCCGCCTTCAGCAGCGAGATGTTCGTCAACCCCGCGTCCGTGGCCGCGCTCAATTGCCCCGGGCCCGACGTGATCGTCACGTTGCCCGCCGTCGTCACCTTGGTGAAGCGCCAGCTGCGCGCCGCGCCGTCGGCCGCGCGCGTGATCGTCTTCTTCGCCTTGATGTACGCGATCAGCACGTCGCGGTTCGCATCGGGCGAGGCGTAGATCGTTGCGCGCCCGTCCAGCGCCGGAATGAAGCTCGCACCGCTGGTCGCGCGGTAGTTGTTCGTCGCAATGACGAACTCCTTCGCCGAATCGATGGGCGCGCCCAGGTACATGAGGTTCTTGATGCGGCTGCCCACGGCCTGCGTCACGTCGATCTCGTACTGCATGTCGGGCGTGGTGAACATGTCGAAGTTATAGCCCGGGAAGGGGCTGACCAGCGACTGGTCGGTCGTGAGCGCCGGGTCGATCTTGTTGAAGCGCTTGGCCGCGGCCTCGAGCCAGCCCTTGATCTCGGCACCCGTCACCTTCACCGCGTACACCGTGTTCGGGTACAGGTACAGGTCGGCCGCGCTGAAGATCGCGAGGTTGCCCACGGCCACGTCGGTGTAGTCGCGTCCGCCCTCGAAGCCCGACTTGAAGGGCGCGCTCACCGACAGCACCGGCAGGCCCGCGTACTGCGGCAGGCTGGCCTGGAGGTAGGTCTTCACGTAGTCGGCCTGGGCCTGGTTCACGATCTGGATCGCGCCCGGGTCGCCGACGTCGGCAAAGAAGGTGTTCATGCGGAAGTCGGTGGTGCCGATCGGCGTCTTCACGTAGTCGATCGCGGCCTGGTGCTGGGTGTCGACCATCGGTGCCACGCTCGGGTCGGCATCGACGTACACGCCCTTGCCGATCTGGGTCGAACGCGCCTCGACCAGCGTCTTGCTCTTGTCCACGCCCCAGGCCTTGCCGTCCCACACGAGCTCGAGCTTCACGAGGCCCAGCGCCTTGCCCCACGAGCTGGGCATCACGGCCGGCACGCCGTTGACAGTGCCGGCGGCGTTGTCCACGCCGGGCTGCGTGTAGCCGGGCTTGGCGCCGCGGTCGGGGAACAGGCCGTGCTGGTGGCCCATCATCAGCACGTCGATGCCGGGCACCTTCGACAGGTACAGGCCCGGGCTTTCCATGGTCGGCGAGTACGGCGAGGCGTCGAGGCCGCCGTGCTGCAGCGCCACGACGATGTCGGCGCCCTTCTCGCGCAGCTCGGGCACGTAGCGCTTGGCGGCTTCGACCGCGCCTTCGGTGCGCAGCTTGCCTTCGAGAAAGCGCTTGTCCCAGTTCATGATGCCGGGCGTGGTGAAGCCGATCACGCCGACCTTCACCGGCACCGTCACGCTCTTGCCGTCCGGCGCGGTGGCGGTGAACTGCTTGGTGACGATGGTGTAGGGCGCCACGAGCGGCTTGCCGCTCTTGAGGCTGTGCACGTTGGCCACCACCATCGGGAAGCTCGGGCCTGCGCACTTCTTGCTGCCGTCCACGCCCTCGACATCGAGGCCGCCGCCGAGCACCTGGTTGAGAAAGTCCAGGCCGTAGTTGAACTCGTGGTTGCCCAGCGTGCCGGCGTCGTAGCCGGTGGCGTTCATCACCTTGTACATCGACAGCGGCTGCGTGCACGGGATGCGGCTGACCAGCGCTTCGTAGTCGGCCAGCGCCGTGCCCTGGATGGTGTCTCCGTTGTCGAACAGCATCGTGTTCGCGAACTCCTTGCGCGCGGCGTTGATGAGCGTGGCGGTGCGCTCGTAGCCGTACGACTTGTCTTCGGCGAGCTTGAAGTAGTCGTAGCTGCGCACGTTGAAGTGCAGGTCGGTCGTTTCGAGCAGCGCGACCGTGGTGCGCGTGCCGGCGGCCACGGCCACGGGCGCGGGGGCAGGCGCGGGTGCAGGAGGCGGAACGATCGGGGGGAACGTGGTGCCGCCTCCGTTGCCACCGCCACAGGCGGTGAGCACGGCGGCCAGGACGGCGGCACAGGTGGACATGGGGGCGAGGCGCGCCAGCGACGCGGCCACTGCGTTGTTCATCGAGAGGTCTCCCTGCGGATATGAGGAAGACCAGTCTCCGAAAGCCGGGTGACAGACCGGTGAATCCGGGCCTGCCGTGCAGCGCCGTTGCGACAGCCTTTAGGCCAGGTTCAGGCCAGGTGATTCTTTAGTGGTACCGCCGCATCCGCCATCGCCTCGGGCGCGGGGCTGCGGCCCGCTTCGAGCAGCTTGCGGCTCATCATGTGATCGACCGGCGCGTTCACCGATTCGACGCACACGAGCTGGCCGTCGACGTAGTGGAACAGCGAGAACGCCTCGGGCTTCGGCCCCGCGCGGCGCACGCTCACCAGGCCCGGCGTGCCTTCGGCCGGCATGAGGCCCGCCATCTGCAGGCGCAGGCCGCCCTGGTCGGACCAGAACCACGCCACCGCGTCGTGATCGCGCGCGGCGCCGGTCAGCGTGGCCACGGCCGTGCGCGCCTGGTCGTTCGCGTTCTGCACCGATTCGAGCCGCAGCGCGCGGCCCGCGCGGCGGTCGGGGAAGCGCGTGCAATCGCCCACCGCGAGCACGTCGGCCGCGCTGGTCTGCATGTGGCCGTCAACCACGATGCCGTCGGCGCACTCGAGGCCCGCGGCCTGCGCGAGCGCGGTCTCGGGCACGGCGCCGATGCCCAGCAGCAGCAGGTCGATCGGCTGCTTCACGCCGTTGACTTCGACCGACACGAGCCGGTCGCCCACGACCTCGAAGGCGCCGGTCTGCGCGCCCAGCACGATGTCGATGCCGGCCGTGCGGTGCGTGGCCAGCACGTGCGCCGACAGCTCGGGCGACACGGCACGGCCCAGCAGGCGCGGCGCGCATTCGATCACCTGCACGCGCTTGCCCAGCGCCTGCGCGGTGGCCGCCACTTCGAGGCCGATGAAGCCGCCGCCCAGCACCGTGACCTGCTGCGCATCCGCCAGCCGCGCGCGCAGGCGCTGCGCCTCGTCGGCGGCGCGCAGGCTCGCCACGTTCTCCAGGCCTTGCGGCAGGCCGGGCATCTGGCGCGCGCGTGTGCCGGTGGCCAGCACCAGGCGCTCCCACGGCAGCACCGCGCCCGAGCGCAGCGTGACGGTGTGCGCCTCGCGGTCGATGGCCACGGCGGCATCGCCCAGATGCAGCGTGATGCCCGCTTCGCGGTACCAGTCGGCGGCCTTGTGCGGCTGCGTGGTTTCTTCGGCGCTCTTGAGGAAGGCCTTCGACAGCGGCGGACGGTGGTACGGCTCGCAGGCCTCTTCGCAGACCAGGTGCACGCGCGCGCCCTGCCCGGCTTCGGCCAGGCCCGCGCAGAGCTGGGCCGCGGCGTGGCCGCCGCCGATGATGACGATGGAATTCATGGAGAACAGTCTTTCGTGAATCGTTGTCGGGTCACTCGCCGCGGTTGCGCATCCAGTCGGCGGTCTTGAAGAAGGAGTCTCTAAGACGTGCGCGCAGGTCTTCGGGCACGCCGGTCTCACCCATCGCCTGGTCCATGCAGGCCAGCCACTGGTCGCGTTCCTTGATGCCGATGCTGTGGCCGCCGATGGCCTGCGGCAAATGCCGCGCGCGCAGCATCGGGTGACCGAAGCGGTCGGTGTAGTGGGCGGGCCCGCCGAGCCAGCCGCACAGGAACCAGAACAGGCGCTGGCGCGCGTTGTCTAGGTCGGTGCCGTGCACGGCGCGCAGTTGCGCGTAGGCCGGCTCGAGGTCCATCAGGTCGTAGAAGCGCTCGACCAGCGCCGCCACCTTGGGCTCGCCGCCGATCCACTCGAAGGGCGTGCCGGCGGGCGGTTTGTCTTGAATCTGCATGAAAGCGAGTATCCCTTCGGGGGCACTCTAGAGTTGGATCAGATCGGGAATGCCCACATCGGTGCTCACGTCGGCCGTGTAGTCCACACCGTCGACGGCAAAGCCGAACAGGCGCAGGAACTCGGTCTTGTAGCCCGCGAAATCGGTCAGCTCGTTGAGGTTGGCGTCGGTGACCTGCGGCCAGAGTTCCTGCACGCGCGCCTGCACCTGCGGCGCCAGTTCCTTGTAGTCGGCGCGCAGGCGACCTTCGTCGTCCAGGTGCGGCGTGGCGCCGTACAGGCTGTCGGCGTACAGGCCGTGCACCTGCTCGATGCAGCCCTCGTGCGTGCCTTCGGCCTTCATCACCTTGAACAGCAGCGACAGGTACAGCGGCATCATCGGAATGGCCGAGCTGGCCTGCGTGACCACCGCCTTCAGCACCGACACGCGCGCGTCGCCGCCCTTGGCCGCCAGCTGCGCGCGGATGTCCAGCACCTTCTCGTCCAGATCCTTCTTGGCGGCGCCGATGGAGCCGTTCCAGTAGATGTCGTGCGTGATCTGCTCACCCAGGTAAGTGAAGGCCGTGGTCTTGGCGCCGTCGGCCAGCACGCCGGCCTGCTGTAGCGCGTCGATCCACATCTGCCAGTCTTCGCCGCCCATGACGGCGACGGTGTTGTCGATTTCTTCCTGCGTGGCGGGCTCGAGCACCGATTCCTTCACGGTCCCGCTGTCGGTGTCCAGGCCGCGCAGCGTCACGGCCTTGCCGATGGGCTTGAGCACGGAGTTGAAGACCTGGCCGGTCTTCGGGTGCGTGCGGCGCGGCGCGGCCAGGCTGTAGACCACGAGGTCGACCTGGCCGAGGTCGGCGCGGATGGTCTCGATGGCCTGCTGCTTCACCGCGTCGGAAAAGCCGTCGCCGTTGATCGTCTTGGCGTAGCGCCCTTCGGCCGTGGCGGCGCGGTGGAAGGCGGCGGTGTTGTACCAGCCGGGCGAGCCGGGCTTGGTCGCGCTGCCCGCGCGTTCGAAGCACACGCCCAGCGTGTCGGCGCCGCAGCCGAAGGCCGCGGTGATGCGCGCGGCCAGGCCGTAGCCGGTGGACGCGCCGATCACCAGCACGCGCTTGGCGCCGCCCGCGATGGGGGGTTTGGCTTTGACGTACGCGATCTGTTGCCGGACATTGGCTTCGCAGCCCACGGGGTGGGTGGTGACGCAGATGAAGCCGCGCACGCGGGGTTGGATGATCATGAAAAGCTCGCTCGGTAAGACATTCGGGGGACGGCGGCGGGGCACGTCGCGGCGTCGCGAATTTAACCCAGCCGGCAACAGGCCGATTCATCAGCCCCATATGCATATGTCGATTGACGATTTAATAATCTTGGGTTTTATTGATATGGTTCCGGCCTGAATTTCACTCTGGAGAGAGGACGATCCCCACCATGCGCCACACCCTGCTTGCCGCGGCCCTTGCCGCTTCCGCCCTGCTGACCGGCGTTGCCGCCCATGCGGACCAGCTCGCCGACATCAAGAAGAAGGGCGAACTCGTGGTCGGCGTGCTCGGCACCGACGAGCCCGCCACCTTCATCGATCCGAAGACGCGCCAGATCGTCGGCTACGAGGTCGACCTGGTGAACGCCATCGCGAAAAAGATCGGCGTGAAGCCGGTGCTCAAGCAGATCGCCGTGGCCGCGCGCATTCCCGAGCTGCAGCAGGGCCATGTGGACCTGGTGGCCGCCGGCCTCACGCACAACAAGGAGCGCGAGGCGCAGATCGACTTCTCGCTCACCACCTTCGTCACCGGCCAGAAGGCCATCGTGAAGAAGACCAGCGGCATCACCGAGGTGCCGCAGCTCGGCGGCAAGAAGGTGCTGACCATCCGCGGCGGCACGCAGGAGCCCAACATCCGCAAGGCCGTGCCCACCGCCGAGGTCGTGACCTTCGACACCAGCCAGCAGGCCTTCCAGGCGCTGCAGCAGGGCAAGGGCGTGGGCTACGTGGACGACGAGGCCGCGCTGCTGCGCAGCTACGCCAAGCTGGGCCCGCAGAAGGCGCAGTACGTGGTGCTCAAGCAGAACCTGAGCACCGAGTCGCTGGCCATCGGCATCAAGAAGGGCGAGAGCGGCCTGAAGACCGTGGTGGACGACACGCTGCGCGAGCTCGAGAAGTCGGGCGAAGCGCAGAAGATCTTCCTGAAGTGGTATGGCCCGAACACGGCGTCGGGCTTCCAGACGCGCGACTTCAAGCTCGAGACCGACAAGATCGACTGAGCCCGCGCGCTCGGCACACCAGGGGCGGGCCGCCATGCGACCCGCCCTTCGCTTTTGAGCGGCACGGCGCGCATGCGTACCATGTGCGCCCCGGCGCCTTTCGCCGTGCCTCCCGTTTCCCATGCCCCTGTTCGACTATTCGCTGCTGCTGACCGGCCAGTACCACGACATGCTGGTCGCGGGCCTGTGGCTGTCGCTGCAGCTGCTCGCGGTCTCGCTCGTCTTCGCGCTGCCGCTGGCGCTGGTGGTGGCGCTGCTGCGGCTCTCGCCGCTGGCGCCGCTGCGCTGGCTCGGTTTTGCGTACGTGGAATCGATCCGCAACATCCCGCTGCTGGCCCACATGCTGTTCTGGTATTTCGGCGCGCCCGAGCTGCTGCCCGAAGGTATCAAGACCTGGCTCTATGAAGGCCACATCGAGGCCTACAGTGCGATCGTGGCGCTGTCGCTGTACACGGCGGCCTTCATGGCGGAGGACATCCGCAGCGGCATCCGCTCGATCCCGGCGGTGCAGTTCGAAGCCGGCCGCGCGCTGGGCTTCAGCTTCCTGGCCACGATGCGCCGCGTGGTGCTGCCGCAGGCGCTGCGCGTGACCGTGCCGCCGCTCATCTCGCAGACGCTGAGCCTGTGGAAGAACACCTCGATCGCCACGGTGATCGGCGTGGCCGAGCTGATGTACCAGGCCGGACAGGTCGAGAGCGCGACCTTCCGCAGCTTCGAGTCGTTCGCGTTCGCGAGTGCGGCGTACCTGACGGTGTCGCTGGCCATCACCGGCCTGGCGACCTGGTACCACCACCGCTTCCCGGTGCGGACCATCTGAAGGCGGCGCGCTGATGCTCGAAATCATCCACGACTACTGGGTCTACTTCCTCATCGGCCAGTACCCGAACGGCCCGCTCGGCGGGCTGGTGCTCACGCTGCTGCTGGCCTCGTGCGGACTGGTGCTCGCACTGCCGCTGGGCATCGTGCTCGGGCTGGCGCGCGTGAGCCCGTGGCGCTGCGTGCGCTGGCCCGTCACGGCGCTGGTGTTCGTGGTGCGCGGCCTGCCGCTGTTGATGGTGATCTTCTGGGCCTACTTCTTCCTGCCCAGCGTCACGGGCGTGAAGACCGACCAGTTCACCACCATGCTGATCGCGCTGGTGATCTTCGATGCCGCCTACCTCGCCGAGATCGTGCGCGCCGGCATCCAGGGTCTGCCGCGCGGGCAGATGGAAACCGCGCGCGCGCTCGGCCTGAGCTACTTCGGCGCGATGCGCCTCGTGGTGCTGCCGCAGGCGCTGCGCAGCATGCTGCCCTCGCTGGTGAACCAGTTCGTCTCGACCATCAAGGAGACCTCGCTGGGCTACATCATCGGGCTGGCCGAGGTGTCGTTCATCGCCACGCAGATCAACACGCAGGTGTTCACCAAGCCGGCGCAGATCTACCTGATCCTGGGCCTGACCTACTTCATCCTGTGCTTCGGCCTCTCGCGCTTCGCCTACTGGCTGGAGCGCCGGCTCGCGCGCCGCGGCCTTCCCGCCGCGCCTATCAAGGTGCCCGCATGATCGAACTCCAACAAGTCAACAAGTGGTACGGCAGCTACCACGCGCTGGTCGACGTGACCGAGACCATCCACAAGGGCGAGGTGGTCGTGGTGTGCGGGCCCTCGGGCTCGGGCAAGTCGACGCTGATCCGCACCTTCAACCGGCTGGAGCCGATCCAGTCGGGCCGCATCACGCTCGACGGGCAGGACATCCACGCGCCGGGCCTGGACGTGAACGCGTTCCGCTCGCGCATCGGCTTCGTGTTCCAGCAGTTCAACCTGTTCCCGCATCTGAGCGTGCTGCAGAACTGCACCATGGCGCCGATGCAGCTGCACGGCCTGTCGCGCAAGGAAGCCGACGCGCGCGCGATGGCGCTGCTGGAGCGCGTGGGCCTCGCGAACAAGGCCAACGCGTGGCCCGGAGAGCTGTCGGGCGGCCAGCAGCAGCGCGTGGCCATTGCGCGCGCGCTCGCCATGAAGCCGCCGCTGATGCTGTTCGACGAGCCCACCAGCGCACTCGACCCCGAGATGGTCGGCGAGGTACTGCTGGTGATGCGCGACCTCACGCGCGACGGCATGACCATGGTGTGCGTCACGCACGAGATGGGCTTCGCGCGCGAGGTGGCCGACCGCGTGCTCTTCATGGACCAGGGCCAGGTGCTCGAACGCGCCACGCCCGACGATTTCTTCAACCGCCCGCAGCACCCGCGTGCGCAGCAGTTTCTGTCCGACATCCGTTCGCCTTTTTCGAGAGACGCATGACCGACTCCTCCCTCCCCCTCATCGACGTCGCGCCGCTGGTGGCCGGCACGCCCGAACGCGCACGCGTGGCGGCGCAGATCGGCGACGCCTGCCGCGCGCACGGCTTCTTTTACGTGACCGGCCACGGTGTCGACGCCGCGCTGATCCAGCGTCTCGAAGACCTGAGCCACCAGTTCTTCGACCTGCCCGAGGAAACCAAGATGCGATGGCGCATGGCGCTGGGCGGCCGGGCCTGGCGCGGCTTCTTCCCGCGCGGCGGCGAGCTGACCTCGGGCCGCCCCGACTGGAAGGAGGGCCTCTACCTGGGCGCCGAGCTGCCCGCCGACCACCCGCTGGTTCTGGCGAAGACGCCGGTGCACGGGCCGAATCTCTTTCCCGACGTGCCGGACTTTCGCGAGACCATCCTCGCGTACATGGACGCCGTCACGCAGCTGGGCCACCGGCTCATGGAAGGCATCGCGCTGAGCCTCGGCCTGCCCGCCTCCTATTTCGCCGAACGCTACACGGCCGACCCGCTGATCCTGTTCCGCCTCTTCAACTACCCGACACAAGCCGTGCCCGAGGGGCTGGACGTGCAATGGGGCGTGGGCGAGCACACCGACTACGGCCTGCTCACGATCCTGCACCAGGACACCGTGGGCGGCCTCGCGGTGCACACGCCGGGCGGCTGGATCGACGCGCCACCGGTGCCCGGCGCCTTCGTCTGCAACATCGGCGACATGCTCGACCGCATGACCGGCGGGCTCTACAAGTCGACACCGCACCGCGTGAAGCGCAACACCTCGGGTCGCGACCGGCTGTCGTTCCCGCTGTTCTTCGACCCGAACTTCGAGGCCCGCGTGCAGCGCATCGAGGGCCTGGCCGGCGCCGACGCGCTCGACGACAGCGCCGAGCGCTGGGACCGCGCCAACGTGCACGCCTTCAGTGGCCGCTACGGCGACTACCTGCTGGCCAAGGTGTCGAAGGTGTTCCCGCAGCTGCGGGACGAAGTGCTCTGAACTGAACCCGGGCCCTGACCGCGTCAGGGAAACCAGCGCGGCACGTGCGGCATCGCGTCGTGCAGCGAATCGAGCACATGGAAGGCCTGCGCGACGATCGCCTCGGGCGGGTGCTTGAGGTCGGGCACCACCACCACGCGCATGCCGGCGGCCAGCGCGGCCTTGGCGCCGTTCTCGCTGTCTTCGAAGGCAACGCAGTCCGCAGGGTCCACGCCCAAGCGCTCGGCCGCAAGGCGGTACAGCGCCGGGTCGGGCTTGGCGCGCGCCACCTCGTCGCCGCCCGCGAAGGCCTCGAAGTGGTGAAGCACGTCGAGGCTGCCCAGGCAGGCCGCGATCTGGCCGCGCGTGGACGACGAAGCCACCGCGCAGCGCGTGCCGCGTCCGCGCAAGGCGGCGAGCAGCTCGGCCGCGCCGGGCTTGATGGGAAAGAGCGGGCGGGCGTCGCCGTCGGCGCGTTCCAGCTGCAGCGCGGCGGTCACCTGCGTCGCCGCGTGCTGGTAGGCGGCGGGGCCGCCGAGCAACGCGGCAAGGATCTGCTTGGACTCGCTCATGGCCAACCCCACGCATTGCAGGTACTGGGCGTGCGAAAGCTCGACATCGAGCGTGCGGGCTGCGGCGATCCAGGCGGCCATGATGGGGCGCTCCGAATCGATCAGCAGCCCATCCATGTCAAAAATGGCGGCGGTGAACATCGAGGCGAATCCTAAGCGAGCGACGCAGCGGCCATGAAAAAAGGGGCCATCGGCCCCTTCTTTGCAAACACGGCGGCAACGCCGATCAGTCCCGCGCCAGCGCCCGGTTCAGCCCCAGCGCCGCCAGCGTGCCGAGCGCGCCCGACAGCAGGTAGACGCTCACGAAGGCCAGGCCGAAGTGCGCCGACAGGCCCAGGGCGACCAGCGGGGCGAAAGCCGCGCCGATCAGCCAGGCCAGGTCGGCCGTAAGGGCCGCGCCCACGTAGCGGTACTTGGGCGCGAAGTTGGAGGTCACGGCGCCGGCCGCCTGGCCGTACGACAGGCCCAGGAGTGCAAAGCCCAGCACGATGAAGATGTCCTGGCCGATGCGTCCGCCGTCGAGCAGCGTGGGCGCGAAGCCGCTGAACACGGCGATCATGGCGGCCAGGCCGCCGAGCGTGAAGCGACGGCCGATGCGGTCGGCGATCAGGCCCGAGGCCACGATGCCGATGGCGCCGAACACCGCGCCGACCATCTGCACGATCAGGAATTCGGTGATCGACTGGTCGGAGTACAGCGAGATCCACGACAGCGGGAACACCGTGATCAGGTGGAACAGCGCGTAGCTGGCCAGCGCGGCGAACGCGCCGATCAGCAGGTTGGCGCCCTGCGAACGGGTCAGCTCGACCACGCTGGTGGGCTGCAGCTCGCGCTCTTCGAGCAGGCGCGCGTACTCGTCGGTGGCCACCAGGCGCAGGCGCGCGAACAGCGCCACGACGTTGATGGCGAAGGCCACGTAGAAGGTGTAGCGCCAGCCCCAGTCGAGGAAGTCGGCCAGCGGCAGGCTGGAATACAGGTACGCGAACAGCGCGCTGGCCAGGAAGAAGCCCAGCGGTGCACCCAGCTGGCCCAGCATGGCGTACCAGCCGCGCTTGTTGGGCGGTGCGTTCAGCGCCAGCAGCGACGGCAGGCCATCCCACGAGCCGCCCAGCGCCAGGCCCTGGGCAAAGCGGAAGATCGACAGCAGCACGATGGCCGTGAAGCCGATGCTCGCGTAGCCCGGCAGGAAGGCGATACCGGCGGTCGAGGTGCCCAGCAGGAACAGCGCAATCGTCAGCTTGGTCTCGCGCCCGAAGCGCCGCTGGATCGCCATCGAGATCACGGTGCCGAAGGGGCGCGCGATGAAGGCGAACGAGAAGATCACGAAGGCCCAGAGCACGCCTTCCAGGCGCTGCTCGAAGGGGAAGAACACCGCCGGGAACACCAGCACCGAGGCGATGCCGTAGACGAAGAAGTCGAAATACTCGGAGGCGCGGCCGATGACCACGCCGACCGCGATCTCGCCCGGGGCGATGTGCGAATGGTCGGCGTCTGCGGCGCGGGCGCCGCCTTCGGTCGGGTGCGACACAGGCTGGGCGCCTGGTGGACTGATGCTGGACGTCGTCATCTTGCTAGCTGGCTGGCTGTAATTCGGGTGTCATGCCGGGGCACGACACAGGGGAAATTCTGGACACCCTGTAGCGTCTCACCGAATTGCGTTTACCGCCATAGGACAAAACGTCCAATAGGCGGAATCCCTTGGGCGGCGTAGATTGCAGGGTCATTTTTGCGCGGCCTTCGCACTTTCCTCTCCCGGCATGCACATCCTCAAGACCCTTCGCCGAGCACTTCTGCTGCTTTCCGCCATTTTCCTGGCGGGCTGCAACACGGTGCTGTTGAACCCCTCCGGCGACATCGCCAACCAGCAGGGACGCCTGATCGTCGTCTCCACGGTGCTGATGCTGATCATCATCATTCCGGTGATCGCCCTGACCATCTTCTTTGCCTGGCGCTATCGCCAGTCGAACAAGGAGGCCACCTACAGCCCCGACTGGGACCACTCCACGCAGCTCGAGCTGGCGATCTGGGCCGCGCCGCTCCTGATCATCATCGCGCTGGGCGCGATCACCTGGATCAGCACCCACACGCTGGACCCGTACCGCCCGCTGAGCCGCCTGGACGCGCAGCGCCCGATTCCCGCCGAAACCAAGCCGCTGGTGGTCGAGGTGGTGGCGCTGGACTGGAAGTGGCTCTTCATCTACCCCGAGCAGGGCATCGCCACGGTGAACGAGCTGGCCGCCCCGGTGGACCGCCCGATCAGCTTCAAGATCACGGCCTCGTCGGTCATGAACTCCTTCTTCATCCCCGCGCTGGCCGGCCAGATCTATGCCATGCCGGGCATGGAGACCAAGCTGCACGCGGTGATCAACAAGCCGGGTGAGTTCGACGGCTTCTCCGCCAACTACAGCGGCGCGGGCTTCTCGGGCATGCGCTTCAAGTTCCACGGCCTGAGCCATGACGGCTTCGACCAGTGGGTGGCCAAGGTCAAGACCGGCAAAGAGGGCGAGCTGACCCGCGAGCAATACAAGAAGCTCGAAGTGCCGAGCGAGCGCGAGCCCGTGCGCCACTACGCCGCGGTCGACCCGGCCCTGTACGACGCCATCCTGAACCTGTGCGTCGACCGCAACAAGATGTGCATGAAGGAAATGATGGCCATCGACGCCGACGGCGGCCTGGGCAAGCCCGGCGCCTTCAACGTCGCCACCAAGCAGGCCTGGCAGGCCGACTCCCTCGACACGCCCAAGCGCAAGTACGTCACCGCGATGTGCACCACCGAAGACTAAGATGTTGCAGAACCTAGACCTGACGAAGCTCGTCTTCGGCCGCCTCTCCTGGGAGGCGATTCCCCTTCACGAGCCCATCCTGCTCGTGACCTTCGCGGCCGTGATCCTGGGCGGCCTGGCGCTGCTGGGCGCCGTGACCTACTTCAAGCTGTGGGGCACCTTGTGGCGCGACTGGATCACCAGCATCGACCACAAGAAGATCGGCATCATGTACATCATCCTGGGCCTGGTGATGCTGCTGCGCGGCTTCGCCGACGCACTGATGATGCGGGCCCAGCAGGCCGTCGCCTTCGGCGACAACGCGGGCTTTTTGCCGCCGCACCACTACGACCAGATCTTCACCGCCCACGGCGTGATCATGATCTTCTTCGTGGCGATGCCGCTGGTCACGGGCCTCATGAACTTCGTGGTGCCGCTACAGATCGGCGCGCGCGACGTGGCCTTCCCGTTCCTGAACAACTTCAGCTTCTGGATGACCACCTTCGGCGCCGGCCTCGTGATGGCGTCGCTGTTCGTGGGCGAGTTCGCCAAGACCGGCTGGCTGGCCTACCCGCCGCTGTCGGGCATCCTGTTCAGTCCTGACGTGGGGGTGGACTACTACATCTGGTCCTTGCAGATCGCGGGGGTCGGCACATTGCTCTCGGGCGTGAACCTGCTGGCCACCATCGTGAAGATGCGCGCGCCCGGCATGACCATGATGAAGATGCCCGTCTTCACCTGGACCGCCCTGTGCACCAACGTGCTGATCGTGGCCGCCTTCCCGGTGCTCACGGCCGTGCTGGCCCTGCTGTCGCTCGACCGTTATGTCGGCACCAACTTCTTCACGAACGACATGGGCGGCAACGCCATGATGTACGTGAACCTGATCTGGATCTGGGGCCACCCCGAGGTGTACATCCTGATCCTGCCGGCCTTCGGCATCTTCTCGGAAGTGGTCTCCACCTTCTCGGGCAAGCGCCTGTTCGGCTACGCCTCGATGGTGTACGCCACGGTCGTGATCACGATCCTGTCGTACCTCGTGTGGCTGCACCACTTCTTCACCATGGGCTCCGGCGCCAGCGTGAACTCGTTCTTCGGCATCACGACGATGATCATCTCGATCCCCACGGGGGCGAAGATCTTCAACTGGCTCTTCACCATGTACCGCGGCCGCATCCGTTTCGAGCTGCCCATGATGTGGACCATCGGCTTCATGATCACCTTCGTGATCGGCGGCATGACCGGCGTGCTGCTGGCCGTGCCCCCGGCCGACTTCGTGCTGCACAACAGCCTGTTCCTGATTGCCCACTTCCACAACGTGATCATCGGCGGCGTGCTGTTCGGCATGCTGGCAGGCATCACCTACTGGTTCCCGAAGGCCTTCGGCTACAAGCTCGATCCGTTCTGGGGCAAGTGCTCGTTCTGGTTCTGGATCGTCGGCTTCTGGATGGCCTTCATGCCGCTGTACATCCTGGGCCTGATGGGCGTCACGCGCCGCATGAGCCACTTCCAGGACATGTCGCTGCAGATCTGGTTCCAGGTTGCCGCCTTCGGCGCGGTGCTGATCGCGCTGGGCATCGCCTCGTTCCTGATCCAGCTGGTGGTGAGCTTCATCCGCCGCGAGTCGCTGCGCGACACCACGGGCGACCCGTGGAACGGCCGCACGCTGGAGTGGTCGACCTCGTCGCCGCCGCCGGCCTACAACTTCGCGTTCACGCCGCGCGTGCATGACAACGACGCCTGGACCGACATGAAGGCCCGCGGCTACCAGCGTCCGCTGGACGGCTTCAGCCCCGTGCACATGCCCAAGAACACGGCCGCCGGCTTCGTCATCGCGGCGCTGAGCGCGGTGTGCGGCTTCGCCCTGATCTGGCAGATGTGGCTCGTGGCCGGCATCGGCTTCGTGGCCATGCTGGTCGCGATCATCGCCCACACCTTCAACTACAAGCGCGACTACTACATCCCCGCGGAAGAAGTCGTTCGCACCGAAGAAGCACGCACGCGCCTGCTGGCCACCGCCCATGTCTGATACCACCGCCCTCCCCTCCCGGAACGCGAACGCACCGGCGTTCGACCTGTTCCACGTCCGCAACGAGGACCACCACCCCGAGAACGGCACGCTGCTGGGCTTCTGGCTCTACCTGATGAGCGACTGCCTCATCTTCGCCTGCCTGTTCGCGGTGTACGGCGTGCTGGGCCGCAGCTACGCGGCCGGCCCCTCGGGCGCCGACCTGTTCGACCTCCCGCTGGTGGCGATGAACACCTCGCTGCTGCTGCTGTCGTCGATCACCTACGGCTTCGCGATGCTCGAGATGCAGCGCAAGCGCATGGGCGGCGTGCTGCTGTGGCTGGGCATCACGGGCCTGCTCGGCCTGGGCTTCATCGGCCTGGAGCTGTACGAGTTCGCGCACCTGCTGCACGAAGGCGCCGGCCCGCAGCGCAGCGCCTTCCTGTCGTCGTTCTTCGCGCTGGTGGGCACGCACGGCCTGCACGTGAGCTTCGGCATCATCTGGCTGGTCGTGCTGATGGTCCAGCTGCCCAAGCACGGCTTCACCGCCGCCAACCGCCGCCGCCTGATGTGCCTGTCGATGTTCTGGCACTTCCTGGACGTCGTGTGGATCGGCGTCTTCACCTTTGTCTACCTCATGGGATCGATGGCATGAGCGCCCCCGCACACACCGCCACCGCCGCGCACGGCCACGGCGCACACGACAGCCACGGTCACGGCGACCACCACGACGACGGCCCCGTGAGCCACAGCACCTTCAAGGGCTACATGACCGGCTTCGTGCTGGCCGTGATCCTGACCGCGATCCCGTTCTGGCTCGTGATGGGCAAGGTGATCGCCAACCCGAGCACCACCGCCCTCGTCATCCTCGGCTTCGCCGTGGTGCAGATCGTGGTCCACATGGTGTACTTCCTGCACATGGACGCCAAGTCCGAAGGCGGCTGGAACATGCTGGCGCTGATCTTCACGCTGGTGCTCGTGGTCATCACGCTGGCCGGATCGCTGTGGGTCATGTATCACATGAACACCAACATGATGCCGGCCATGGTCCACGACATGAAGAACATGCCCTGATGGCCCCGGCCGCCCGCCCGCGCTCCGTTGTCACGCGTGCGGCGCTGGCGGTCTGCGCCCTCCTGGCCTTTGCCGGCTTTCTTGCGCTCGGCACCTGGCAGGTCGAGCGCAGGGCCTGGAAGCTCGATCTCATCGCCCGCGTCGACCAGCGCGTGCACGCCCCGGCCGCCGACGCGCCGGCGCGACCCGAATGGCCCACAGTCAACGCGGCCAACGACGAATACCGACACGTGCGCCTTCGCGGCACGTTCCTCCACGACAAGGAAGCGCTGGTGCAGGCCAGCACCCGGCTCGGCGCCGGCTTCTGGGTGCTGACCCCGCTGCGCACCGCCGACGGCAGCGTCGTGCTCGTCAACCGCGGCTTCGTGCCGCCCGAGGCCCGCGAGCGCGCGGCGCGCACCGCCCCCGAGCCCCAGGGCGACACCACCGTGGCCGGCCTGCTGCGCCTGACCGAACCCAAGGGCGGCTTCCTGCGCACGAACGACCCCGCGGCCGACCGCTGGTTCTCGCGCGACGTGCAGGCCATTGCCGCCGCGCGCGGCCTGGCCGACGTGGCGCCCTACTTCGTCGATGCCGAGGCCGGGCCCGCGCCCGCACAGGCCGCGCCCACGTGGCCGGCCGGTGGCCTCACCGTCATCGCCTTCCCCAACAGCCACCTCGTCTACGCCCTCACCTGGTACGGGTTGGCGCTGATGGTGCTCGGCGCCTATGGGTTCGTGTGGCGCGACGACCGGCGCCGACGGGCATCGCAAGACGGTAACGGCGAAAATGCACCGCATGCCGACGCCGCACGCCCCGACCCCGCCGATGCCCGCCGCGACTGACAAGCTCGTCGCGGTGGCCGGCGAGCTGCACGCCCCGCGCGCGGGCGTCGCGAGCCTGGACAACGCCATCGGCCACCAGAACATGCAGCAGCTGATCCAGCTGCGCTGGTTCGCCGTGGTCGGGCAGGTGGCCACCATCCTCGTGGTGCACTACGGCTTCGGCATCCGCCTGCCGCTGAACCACATGCTGCAGGTGCTCACCTGCCTGGCGCTGTTCAACATGGTGAGCCTGCTGCGCCTGCGCATCCATGGCCGCGTGACCAACGAAGAGCTGTTCGTGGCGCTGCTGGTCGACGTGGCCACGCTCACGGCCCAGCTGTACCTCAGCGGCGGCGCCACCAACCCCTTCGTCTTTCTGTACCTGCTGCAGGTGATCCTGGGCGCGGTGCTGCTCAAGGCCTGGTCGACCTGGACCATCGTGGTCATCACCGGCCTGTGCTTCGCGGGCCTGGCGCTGTTCTCGCGCCCGCTGCCCTTGCCGCTGGACCACGACCGCGGCCTGTGGAGCCCCTACGTGCAGGGCATGCTGGTGTGCTTCGCGCTCAACGCGGCGCTGCTGGTGGTCTTCATCACCCGCATCAGCCGCAACCTGCGCGTGCGCGACGCGCGGCTGGCGGACCTGCGCCAGCGCGCCTCCGAAGAAGAACACATCGTGCGCATGGGCCTGCTGGCCTCGGGCGCGGCGCACGAGCTGGGCACGCCGCTGGCCACGCTGGCCGTGATCCTGGGCGACTGGCGCCGGCTGCCGCACTTCAGCTCCGACCCCGAGCTGCTGCAGGAAGTGGCCGAGATGGAAGTGCAGATTCAGCGCTGCAAGAGCATCGTGAGCGGCATCCTGCTGTCGGCCGGCGAGACGCGCGGCGAGTCCTCCGAAGAAACCACGGTGCGCACCTTCCTGGACGATCTCGTCGAAGAATGGCGCACCACGCGCCCGGTCGAGGAGTTCGACTACGAGAACCTGTTCGGGCAGGACCTGCCCATGGTGTCCGATTCGGCCATCAAGCAGATGGTGTGCAACGTGCTCGACAACGCGCTCGAGGCCTCGCCGCACTGGCTGCGCCTGGAAGCCACGCACGACGCCGACGCGCTCACCATCACCGTCACCGACGCGGGCCCCGGCTTCATGCCGGCCATCCTCGCGGAGTTCGGCAAGCCCTACCAGTCGAGCAAGGGCCGACCCGGCGGCGGGCTCGGCCTGTTCCTGGTCGTGAACGTGGCGCGCACCCTGGGCGGACGCGTCGCCGTGCGCAACCGCCCCGAGGGCGGCGCCATCGTGACCATCACGCTGCCGCTGGCGGCCATCGTGCTCGAAGAGGACGACGAAGCAGCCGCCCCCCTCGCGGACACCGCCGCCCCCCAAGCCCCGAGCAGCCCATGACCCACACACCCGACACCGCCGAGGTCCGCCAGCTGCTGATCGTCGAGGACGACGAGGCCTTCGCGCGCACGCTCGCGCGCTCGTTCGAACGGCGCGGCTACGTCGTGCTGCATGCGCGCAACCTCGAGGAAGTGGAAGCGCTGCTCGAGGAAGGCGACGGCCCCTCGCCCGGCTACGCCGTGGTGGACCTGAAGCTCAACGGCGAGGCCTCGGGCCTGGCCTGCGTGCAGATGCTGCACCGGCACGACGCCGAGATGCTGATCGTGGTGCTCACCGGCTTCGCAAGCATCGCCACCGCCGTCGAGGCCATCAAGCTCGGCGCCTGCCACTACCTGGCCAAGCCCTCGAACACCGACGACATCGAGGCCGCCTTCGGCCGCGCCGCCGGCACCACCGAGGTCGAACTGACCAACCGCTCCACCTCGATCAAGACGCTGGAGTGGGAGCGCATCCACGAAATGCTGGCCGAGACCGGCTTCAACATCTCGGAAACCGCGCGCCGACTCGGCATGCATCGGCGCACATTGGCACGCAAACTCGGCAAACAGCAGGTCAAGTAACATGATCTGCCGGTTTCGCGATTCTTGCGGAACCAACACCGATCCCGGAGGCTCTGTTCCTGATGACGAATAGCCCGCCGCTGCAGCTGCAGCCCGCCCGTTCCACCGATCTGCAGACAAAGCAGGCGTCCGCCGCGCGCGACCAGACCGCGATGGAAGAGCTCTTCAACGCCCTGAGCCACGGCCTGGGCCTGCTGCTGGCGATCGCCTCGCTGCCGATCCTGGTCTACAGCGCCGCCCAGAAGGGCCAGGCCGCGGCCGTGGTGGGCGCGTCGCTCTTCGCGGGCACGGCCATCGTGCTGTACCTGATCTCCACGCTGTACCACGCGCTGCCCATCGGCCGCGCCAAAGCCTGGTTCAACCGGCTCGACCACGCGGCCATCTACCTGTTCATTGCGGGCAGCTACATGCCCTTTTTGTTCGGCGTGCTGCGCGGGCCCTGGGGCTGGACGCTGTTCGGCGCCATCACCGCCGCGGCCGTGCTGGGCGTGGGCGCCAAGCTGTTCAACCGCCTGCAGCACCCGCTGTGGTCCACCGGCCTGTACGTGGCGATGGGCTGGATGGCGCTGATGGCGGCGGTGCCGCTGTACGAGCGCATGTCATCGGCGGGACTGGCCTGGCTCGTGGCCGGCGGGCTGTTCTACACGGCCGGGGCCGTGGTGTTCCTGTTCGACAACAAGGTGCGCTACGCGCATTCGGTGTGGCACCTGTTCGTATTGGCCGGCAGCACCTGCCACTTCTTTGCCGTGCTGTGGCACGCGCACGGCTGACCGATCTTTATCAATAGTGGGGTGGGAGTTCGTCGCGCAGGTTGCGCGCGCCCCCGTCCTGTCCCGCGTTCTGGCTTTGCAGCCTGAGTTGCGCGACCTGCAGGATCAGGCTGTCGATCTGTTGCTGTTGCCGGTAGATCGTCATGTTCAGCTGCTCGAGCAGGTCTTCGGCGTAGCTCGACTTGATCTCGAGGTCGTTCAGGCGCTCTGTCACGTCGTTCGGTGAATGTTCCATGCCGCTATTGGACAGGAAGATCCACCACCTTTCTTGACAGCGCCCCGCTCAGCGCCGGACCTTCGCCTCGAGCAGGTCGCCCATGCCGATGCGTCGGGCGAAGTCGATGCGCACGCGCTCCGACACCTCGAAGACCTCGGCCGCACCGTCGCCCACGAAGTCGATCAGCGAACGCATCGGCCGCGTGCCCGCCGGCAGGCCCACGATGCGCACGATGTCGTCGGCCACGGCCTGTGGATCGGCGTGCTCAGGCGTGAGGGCGGACAGGCACTCGCCGATGCGGTCCATCACGCCGTCGTAGCGGCTGTAGGCGGCGGCAATGGCCGCGTCGGAGGGCTTGCCCGCGCTCGGAAAGTGATCGGTGCCCCGGGTGAACGCGCCCGGCACGACGATCGAGGTCTCGATGCCGAAGCGCGCGATCTCGTAGGCCAGCGTCACGGCCAGCGAATCCATGGCCGCCTTGGCCGCGCCGTACGGGCCCATGAACGGCGGAAAGCCGCCCTTGGTGGTCGTGCTGCTGATCCACAGCATCAGCCCCGACTCCTGCTGCCGCAGGTACGGCAGCACCGCGCGGTTCACGCGCTGGGCACCGAGCACGTTGGTGTCGAACACCTGGGTGATGTCTTCCGGCGTGAAGGCCTCCGTCGGCCCGACCACCAGATGGCCCGCGTTCTGCATCACCACGTCGAGGCGGCCCTGCGCCTGGACGATGGTCGCCGCAGCGGCGTCGGCGGAGGCCTGCGACAGCACATCGAGTTCGAGCGGATGCAGCTGAAGCCCCTGGGCCGCGGCCAGGGCACGCAGCTCGGCCGCGCGCGCCTTGTTGCGGCCCGCGATGTCGCGCATGGAGGCATAGACGATGTGGCCTGCTTCGGCGAGCGCCTGCGCGCTGAGCTTGCCGATGCCGGAGCCGGCGCCAGTGACGAGGATGACGGATTGCATGAGGGAACCCCTTGAATGAAGGTGAGAGGGAAGAAAGGAAAGTCCGGGGGTCAGTGCACGCGGCGCTGCAGCAGGTGGGCCACCCACGCCGCCATCGATCCGAGTGCCGCCGCGCCGGCCAGCGTGGCGAACAGCGACAGCGAAGGGGGCTGGTGGACCGCGAAGAACGCGATCAGCCCGAGGAAGTAGCACAGCAGGTTGTTCAGTCGCGGCACGCTGCGCATCGACACCACGAGGAGCGCCACGAACAGCACCACCACCGGCAGCGCCGCGGCGCCCGCGATCGGGGCCAGCGCGGCGATGGCGAGCGCCGCGCCCTTGCCGATCAACAGGCCCAGGCTCACGCAGACGAGGTTGAACACGCCGTCACGTGCGGTGGCGCCGCGGGTGTAGAACGCCACCCAGCCGACGAACATCGCCCACACGGGCAGTTCGAGCACGAGCGCCATCGCCGAGGCGACAGCGGCCACCACGGCCGCGGCGGCCGTGAACGCCGCGTAGGCGAGGCTGAAGAAGCGCGGGGTGGCCGCGTGGGGTGAAGGCGGATGCATGGTGCGTGCTCCGTGGATGTCGTGGGAGGCGGCCATTCAGGCCACGCCGCCGTTGGCCCGCAGCACCTGCCCGTTGACCCATCCCGCATCCGGCCCCGCCAGGAACGACACCACCGAGGCGATGTCTTCCGGCTGGCCCAGGCGCTGCAGCGGCGGCATCTGGGCGAAGGCCTGGATCTGTTCGTCGGTCTTGCCGTCCAGGAACAGCGAGGTCGCGACCGGCCCCGGCGCCACGGCGTTCACCGTGATGCGTCGGCCGCGCAGCTCCTTGGCGAAGACGTGCGTGAAGGCCTCGACCGCCGCCTTGGTAGCGTTGTAGATCGCGTAGCCGGGCATGTGCAGCGCGAGCGTGGTGCTCGAGAAGTTGACGATGCGCCCGCCCTCGGCGAGGCGGGTCGCTGCCTCGCGCAGGGTGTTGAAGGTGCCGCGCACGTTGATGTCGAAGGTCTGGTCGTACAGCGCGTCGCTGTGTGCGGCCAGCGGCGCGGTCTGGAGCACGCCGGCGTTGTTGACCAGCACGTCGACCGGGCCGAGCTGCGCTTCGACGGTGTCGAACATCGCGCGTACCGCGTCGGCGCTCGCCACGTCGGCCTGCACCGCGAGGGCGCGCGCGCCCGCGGCCTTCAGTTCGGCGACCAGCGCTTCAGCCGGCGCGGCGCCCGCGGCGTAGTTGACGGCAATGGCAAAACCGTCGGCAGCAAGCCGGCGGGCGATGGCGGCGCCGATGCCGCGCGAGGCGCCGGTGACGAGGGCGACGCGGGTGGGCAGCGAAGCAGAAGTGGCGGTGGTGTTCATGGCGCGATTCCTTGGGGTGGTGAGTGGATGAAGCGAATGGTCGGCCATTCCACCCAAAAGATAATCAGCACCAATTCGTCAATAAAATTCCATTTACTTAAACAATAGGCGCGAAGGGCGACCCCATGGACCGCTTCCAGGAAATGCAGGCCTTCGTGCGCATCGCCGAGCGCCAGAGCTTCACGCAGGCCTCGGACGACCTGCAGATTCCGCGCGCCACCCTCACCACGCTGATCCAGCGGCTCGAATCGCGCCTGGGCGCCCGGCTGCTCGAGCGCACCACGCGCACGGTGCGCCTCACGCAGGACGGCGAGGCCCACTACCAGCGCTGCGTGCGGCTGCTGGCCGACGTGGAAGAGGCCGAGGGCGCGTTCACCCACGCCGCGCCCCAGGGCCTGCTGCGCGTGAACCTGCAGGGCACGCTGGCGCGGCACTTCGTGGTGCCGGCGCTGCCCGCCTTCCTCGCCCGCCATCCGGGCCTGCAGCTGCACATCGGCGAGGACGACCGGCTGGTCGACCTGGTGCGCGAAGGCGTCGACTGCGTGCTGCGCGCCGGCCCACTGCAAGATTCGTCGCTGGTCGCGCAGCGCGTGGCGCTGCTGCCGCAGGTGACGGTGGCGAGCCCCGGCTACCTCGCGGCGCACGGCGAGCCCGCCGACCTCGCGGCGCTGGCTTCGCACCGCGCGGTGCATTACGTGTCGAGCAGCACGGGCAAGGCGCTGCCGCTCGAGTTCACGGTCGACGGCCAGGTCCGGCCCGTGCAGCTGGCCGCCACAGTGTCAGTCACAGGCGCCGACCTGTACACGGGCGCCGCCGTCGCGGGCCTCGGACTGGTGCAGGTGCCGCGCTACCGCGTGGCGGCCGAGCTGGCGGACGGGCGCCTGCGGGCGGTGCTGCCGGGCTTTGCGCCGCCGCCGATGCCGGTGTCGGTGCTGTATCCGCAGAACCGGCAGCTGTCGTCGCGCGTGCGGGTGTTCACGAGATGGCTGCGGGACATCTTCGGGGCTGCGCAGGCCAGCTAGCGTCACGCGCCGCCGCGATGAGCACCCCACTTTTCCACGCGCATCGCAATTTTCTAAGACACGCCCGCTTGGGGTGACGATTGTTCGCAGTGCGTGCGACGGCATGCCCGCAGACTGCTTCGACCTCTTGGTTTGTCACGGAAGACGTCGATGCCGCGCCCCCTTTCCATTGAACCGCCCCTGATCCCCCTTCTCCTGAGACAACGCGTGCTGGAACTCGTTCGGCTGGCGAACCAGGAGGGACTCAGCCAGCTGTTTGCACATGAGCTTCTGCTCAAGACGCCGAATCCCGGATCACGCTGGGTGGCTACCGTCCCCATCAGATCAACGCAGTGATCGCCGAAGGCGAAGCCTGGGCATGCGACCGCAAATCGCTGTTCGTCATGGCTTCGCGACGCGCAGGCCCGAATGTCCCTCTCACCCCACTCCTCACCGGCCAACGCTTCAGCGCATGGTCCCAGAACGCGGTACTCCATGACCAACGAACCCAACACAGGCACTTCGGTGTGCGATTGCAGCGACCCGGCGCAAAAGGTGGCAGTGATTCTGTATCCGAGCCTGGGAGCCCCGCTGCTGATTGGCCCTGGCCAGAAGAAATGCAGCCTCTTCATCGCCACCGCATCGCTTGGCGTCGCCAACAACAACGGAGCGCGGGACACGCAGGACAAGCGCTCTCAGGTCATCCCCATGGACGGCGACAGCGAGAAAATCGCTGCCGCCACGGTGGCACGGCACCTGCGTCTCGTCGGGATGAAAGGTCCCAAGCCCGACGCCGACATCCAGTCCGGCGAACTCACCGGTGACGGCAAAGACTGCGCCACGGCCAAAAGTGCTATCAGAGTCTGGCGAGTCGCAAGGTTCGATGCAGGCGCGCTCATCTACAACCAGAAAGGCGAGGTGTTCGCCACCCTCAGCCCACAGGCAGTCAAGGCGTACACCGAATCGGGCTTCGCGGGAGGCTATGTGTATGAGGTCGAGCTTGACCTGGCCACGCTGAGCGTGCAGCCGGAGTCCGGCAGCTTCAAGAGCTTTGCATGGATGGTCGAACCCACCCAACAGCAAAAGGAGAACCTGCCCACGCTCTGCGCTGCCAGCACGGTGCACTCGCAGGATCTGCTGGTCGAATCCTTCCTCATCGCCCAGGTCGAAGACCTTCGCTACCGGCACCAAGCGGCCAATGCCACGAGCGCGCGCCAGGGCAAGGAAACCTGCCTGCTCGAATACGACGTCCCTCAGACCGCGCAGAAGGCCCGCACCCTGATCACGAACAGCGCCGAGCGCCTGGCCGCCTGGCACCCAGTCATCAAGCTGGCCGGCAACGAACCGCTCAATCTCGGACACCTGAGCGATGTGCACATCAACGTGCGACACAACGCGCTGGCCAAGTCGCCCGCGCGCGTCATCGAAGACGCGCAGTACACAAGCCTTCCGGTGGGCTCACGCGTGTGCAACAGCTTCAATGCGCTCAAGGAACTCTTCGACAAGATCGGTGCCGGCAAGAAGCCGGACACGGCCCTGCTGCTGACCGGTGACCTGATCGACTTCAATCGCAACATCGATCCCGCCCAAGTCCCTGATGGCATTGGTGAGCAATGGAAAAAGTTCAACGTGCTCAACAATGTCAACACACCTGGCCTGTACCCCCGCGGGCAGGACGACATGCTGGCCTTCAGCCTCGTGCGCTACGCCTACAACGAGCTGCTGCTGCCCGTGTTCATGACCAGCGGCAATCACGAGGCGTATTCGGTTCCCTACGGCATCAGCCCGCGCCTGAACGAATGGGCTGCCTCCATGGGCGTCATGGAGGACACCACCGACGCGCTGGGCGACAGCTACGGGCGCGATCGCCCCTTCACCGCAACCCGGACCGTGAACACCCCGCGCGGTGGCACGCACCAGGTCAGCACCATCGGCCTCAAGGCCGAGGTCGGGCGCAGGCTGGTCAACAAGAACAAGAACCTCGGCATCAAGGACCTGGAGACGTCCTACCTTGACTTCGACGGCGCCAGCAAGTGGAGCGCCAACATGCCCAACGAAGGCATCTCGGCCGACCACAACATGACCATCTACGAGACCACGCTGGCCTACGGTCCAACCTATGGTCAGGCGCTCACCGGAAACAACTACAAGGTGGACAACTACGATTGGTTCTACACGCTGTTCACTCCGCTGGAAGACATGCTGATCGCTCTGGGCGTCGAGCCTGACGAGAGCGGCCCCGCCACACAGGTGATTGCGGCGTTGGGTTGGGGCCAGGGCGAGAACTTCAAGAACATCGTCACGGGCGCGATCTTTACGTCCATCGACAAGCAAGGTGCAGGCATCCTGCCACGTGCACCGCAATCCTTCAGCACCAATCAGCTGCGATTGCTCGGTCAGGCACAACGCCATAAGCGCACCAGCCCCGGCGCGAGCCTCACGGTTGCGAGCCACTTCACCATCATCAATTACGACGAGCCCATTGCCTATTCGGCCAAGCCGCAAGACATGCGCTTCAGGCCCGCCAGCAACACCTACACGCTTCTGCCCGGAGGCCGGCCGGGCTTCAACACCGTGAACACCGGCACCTGCGAGATCAACCAGGACAAGTACTTCGAGCACTGCGTGCGAACCGAAGGCAGCGGCAATGCCGCCGATCGTAACGACGCACCCGCGGTGACGCCAGACACCATGGTCGACTGGCACTTCAGCGGCCACAGCCACCGCAGTGGCGTCTACACCGTGGCTTGGCGCCAGCCGGCCAGCGGGGGGCGGGTCATCGAGGTCACGAGTGCGATCGACCCCGGCATCCAGAAGGAGCAGAAAGCACCGGCGCGCCAACACACGCGCTTCATCGTCAGTAGCTGCGGCGGCCCCATTGGCCGCCAGAACCTCGATCATGAACTCGATGGCTGGACCCTGCGACCACCCTCGGGTTCACTGCTGGAACCGACCAGCGGGGTGATCAGACAGGTCAGCACGCAACGCGCCAGCCGAAGCGCTGGCGCGCCGCTGAACGAGGTGCCTCGGCTTTGTGTGGCGCTGGACTACATGACGGTGATGAAGCGGAACAAAGACAAGGCGAAAGAGACGCCGCTGGAATTCGAACCTGCCGAACTGAGTGCCGGGGGCGGACGCGTGCCGGTGGTGCTCAGTCGCACGATGGCGAAGCTGGAGTGCATTGCGGGGATGCGGATTTGGGCGTTCGAGGGCGGCACAGATGAATTCGAAAAACCCCGCCCCCCAACATGGCACCTCCTGACGCCGACCTTTCACGCGGACACCAAGAGCCCATCGATCGAATTCACAGCCGAAGACTTGAAGACCCTGCTCGGCGCCATCGATGCCAATGGCGGAGAAGCTCTGGCGCAAGGATTCTGCGAAGTGCTGCTCAAGCAACCCAAAGTCGGCGAGCACGATTGGAGCAAAGACATCGACTGCACAGACACGTGGATGTTTCCGCTCAGCGTGAGGCTGGGATCGGCCAGCTTTGGTGGGTGCACGTGGAATTTTCTGCGCCCTCCCGAGGAGCGCGGGGAGGTACCCGATTGGGACTGGCTCGCATCAATGTATGCCGACAAGGGGTACATCCCTTCCAAACAAGCCATAGAACGAAAAGGCAGCTGAGGCTCAGCCATGGCGACCCGTCGCAATCTCCTCATCGCACTTCCACTGGGATGGGCATCTGCGCTACTTTCCATATCAGGACACAGCATGACGACCAAACCAAAAATCACAAGCTTTGGAAAGCCATTTTCCTATCTCAAGGATCCCGAGCTACGTCGCAAAGAGACAAGCGATTCTCTTTTGAGGATTGAAGGAGCCTTGTTCAGTGGTGAACATTTTGAGGATGTTGAATGGCGCAATATCAATTTCGTAAGCTGCGACTTTGTCGGCGGATACGAGATTAGCCTTAGTGCCTGCATCAATGTCACCTTTACTGATTGCAATTTTTCTGGCGTGCTGAGTTGGGGCGACACACTCGATGTCCGATTCTTGCGCTGCGGCTGGATCGGCCAGTCAGTGATGTATGGCGAGAGGCATAGCAAAAACACAGTTTTTGAATCCTGCGACTTCCGCGGGACCAGCAGCGACAAAAATCACTGGGGTGCCGTGGGGACACACGGAGAAGCTCTGTTCATCAACTGCAACGCCAAGTGGTTTAACTTGGATGGAGACGCCAAGCTTGGTCTTCAGGGTTGCGTACTGGAAGACGTGATCTGCGAACCATCAAGGAAATATGGTGGATCACATGTCACGATCGAAAACTGCAAGCTTCGCGGACTCTTTCGGATGGCAGGAGGCGGAACGCTTGTGCAGTCACTCACCATCCGCGACACCGTGCTGGAAAATATCGATCTCTTCAACGCCACAGTCAAAGAGGATGTAGTGATAGAAAGAGTAAGGGGTGGCACGTTGAGAATTTCTGTGAAAGAAGGCGCACGCAACTTTGTGCTCAAGGACAGCCAGATCTACGGCAACGCCAACGCCAACGCCAACGCCAACGCCATTTGCAGCGTATACGCGGGGGCCTTCAACACCCTTCTTATCGAAAACAATATTTTTGGTGGCGGTCCGGGCAAGCGCACAGGTATCGGAGGTGGTTTTGAACCTGGCGACAAGAGTCCGCAACCCGTTCTGACGCAAAGTCTCGTGTTCAGGAACAACAAGATCCCATCGCTGCGTAGCGGCCGGCTGAATGCCGCTCAGGTACTGCTCGAAGACAACACCATCGATTCGTTGGAGCTTCAACAGGGCCGCATTGGCAGTTTGAAGATCGTTAGCAACACCATCAGTCGTTCGGTCGACTTCACCAACACGCAGGTCAAAGAAAGCAATGTGCAGTCGCTCGCAAGCGGACAGGCCAAGCTCGAAGGCTCCAACATCAAGCTGAACTGAGGTGACGCCCCGCTCAGGACGTTGAGCATTTCAGCGCAGCCTCCGCGCCGTGCGACTCGACCTCCCCGCGCAGGAACAGGAACACCACCACCGCCGTCAACACCGTCACGCCAGCCAGCAGGCACAGCAGCGTCCCGAACGCCACGCCATACGCATGCAGCAGCGCCGCGCGATCCATGCCCGGCAGCAAAGCCAGCGCCTGCGCCATGTCGCCCGTCGCCACGCGCTGCGCCGCCTGCGACACCGCCACGGACGAAGGCGACGATGACGCCTTCAGCTGCAGCGCCACGAGTGCCGTGAGCCCCGCCCCCACCAGCGCCAGCGCAATGCCCTCCCCCGCGACGCGCACCGTGTTGAAGATGCCCGACGCCATGCCCGCCCGCTCGCGCGGCACCACGCTCACGGCCAGGCCGTCCATCAGCCCCCAGGGCAGGCCGATACCCGCGCCGATCAGCAGCAGCGGGCCCACGAGGCCGTGCAGCGACGTGCCCGGCGCGCAGCGGGCGAACCACACGAGCCCCGCCGCGCACACCAGCAGCCCCACCGCCGAAATCACGCCCGCAGAGAACCGGTGCGCGAGCCACGCCGCCAGCGTCGGCACGATGAGGATCGGCCCCGACAGCGCGAACATGAAGCCGCCCGCCTCCAGCGCGCTGCGCCCTTCGAGCCCGATGAAGCGGATCGGCAGCAGCACCAGCAGCACGACAAAGCCATAGGCCGGCGCCGCGGCCAGCAGCTGCACGCCGACGAAGCGCGGAAAGCGGAACAGCGACAGGTCGAGCATCGGATGCGCCACGCGCCGCTCGATGGCGATGAAGGCCGCGCCCATGGCCAGCGCGCCGGCCAGCGCCGCGAGCACCCACGGGCTGCCCCAGCCGCTGTCGGGCGCCTGCAGCACGCCCAGCGTGAGCAGGCTCAGCGCGGCCGTGAAGCTCAGCGTGCCCGGCACGTCCAGCCCCATCGCCTGCGGGTTGCGCGACTCGCGCATGCGCGGCGCGGCCAGGCACAGCGCGACGAGGCTCACGGCGCCGGGGCTCAGCATCACGGCGTGCCAGCCGACGGTGTCGGCCAGCCAGCCCGAGAGGATCGATCCGCACGACAGCCCCACGCCGAACGAGGTGCCGATGAGGCTGAACGCCCGCAACCGCGCGGGCCCGTCGAACATCTGCGCCAGCGCCGCCGTGCCCGCCGCGAAGGCCGCCGCCGAGCCCAGCCCCTGCACGGCGCGCGCGAGATCGAAGGCGACGATGCCCGGCGCCAGCGTCAGCAGCGCGCTGCTCAGCGCCACCACCGCCAGGCCCAGCAGGAAGACGCGCTTGCGCCCGTACGCATCGGCCAGCGCGCCGGCCGCCATCAGCGTGGCACCGAAGCTCAGCATGAAGGCGTTGGTCACCCAGTTGAGCTGCACCGGCGTGCCGCCCAGCGCGTCGCGGATCGCGGGCAGCACCACGGCCGGACCGGTGAAGCTCAGCGGCATGCCGAGCGCGGCCAGGCAGACGGCGGCGAGCAGCCAGGCCTTGTGGGAATCGGAGGAGGACATCGGGAGGGCTTTCACGCGGGAGAAGGAAAAGGGAAATGCGTGAAGCGAAGATAAAAAGGATTCAATGAAACGAAAATGGGCCCTCAGCTCCTCACACTGCCAACCCCAGGTTGCCAATCAAGCCCATGGACAGCTTCAGCGGACTCGAATCCTTCGTGCGGGCGGCCGACCTGCAGAGCTTTGCGCGGGCAGGCCGCGACCTGGGCATCTCGGCCTCGGCCGTGGGCAAGAACGTCGCGCGGCTCGAGGCGCAGATGGGCGTGCGGCTGTTCCACCGCACCACGCGGCAGGTGCGGCTCACGGCCGAGGGCGCGATGTTCCACGAGCGCTGCCGCCGCATCCTCGACGAGCTCGGCGATGCGCGCGCCATGCTGCAGGACGCCGTCGCCACGCCGCGCGGCCGCCTGCGCGTGAGCCTGCCGACCATCGGCTACCGCTTTCTGCTGCCGATCCTGCCGGCGTTCAAGGCACGCTTTCCCGAGATCGAACTCGACCTCGACTTCAACGACCGGCTGGTCGACGTGGTGGCCGAGGGTGTCGACGTGGCCATCCGCAGCGGCGAGCTGGTCGATTCGCAGCTCGTCGCGCGCCGCCTCGGCCCGTTCAGCTTCGTGCTCGCGGCCTCGCCGGCCTACCTGGCACGGCACGGCGTGCCGCAGGTGCCGGCCGACCTCGCCCACCACAGCTGCCTGCGCTACAAGTTCGTGACCGGCGGAAAGATCGAGGACTGGGACCTGCCCGGCCTGCCGCCCCAGCTGCCGCCGGGCCTGGTCTGCAACAACATGGAAGCCATGCTGGGTGCCGCCGTCGCGGGCCTGGGCATTGCGTACATGCCTGACTTCCTGGCGCGCGACGCGCTGCGCCGCGGTGAGCTGCAGCGCGTGCTGGCCGCGCACCTCGTGCGGCAGGGGCAGTTCTCGGCGCTGTGGCAGTCGAGCCGGCAGTTGTCGCCGAAGGTGCGGGCGTTTGTCGACTTTGCGGGTGAACACATGTTCAGGGACGATGGCTCGGAAACATCGAAAGACTGAATTCAGACCATAATCGGTCCGATCGACAACCGCAGGTGAGCCCCATGAATTTCTCCACGCAGGTCAAACCCATCAGCTATCTCAAGAGCCATGCCGCGGACATCGTGAAGACCCTCTCGGACACCCGCGAGCCGCTGGTCATCACACAGAACGGCGAGGCCAAGCTCGTGGTGATGGACGTCCGCTCTTTCGAAGAGCAGGAAGCGACCCTCGCGCTGCTGAAAGTGCTGGCACTCGGCAACCGCGAAATCGAACAGGGCCAGTTCCGTTCCGCGGACGATGTGTTCGCCGACCTGGACCAAGAAGACGCCCCATGAAGGTGGTGTTCCTGCGGTCCGCCGAAGCCGACCTGAAGGACCTGAGGCGCTACCTGCTCAAGAACTTCGGCACGGACACCTGGGGGGCGAGCTACGCAAAGATCAAGCAATCCGTCGCGATGATCGCTGCCCATCCCCAGGCAGGCCGGATTCCCGAGGAACTGGAAGACCTGAACGCGGCCCAGTACCGGCAGGTCATCTCGGGCATGAACCGCATCATCTACGAGGTGCGACTGGACACCGCCTACATCCACGTCGTCTGCGACACGCGCAGGGACCTGAAGGGCCTGCTCATGCGGCGCCTCGTGGGCGCCGTGTGAGCCCGATGCAGTACGCGGCCTGAGACGTCCGGCGTACGCCTACGCCGCCGCTTCCACCAGCTGACGCTCCGCCTGTTCGCCGACAGTCACGGCGGGTGCCTCGACAGGCGCCACGGGCTTCGCCTGGCTCAGCGCCAGCGCCACCTGCAACGGATACAGCGTGCGCACATCGCCCTCGGCCTTGTTGCTCACCGTCGTGCCGGCGGCCTCGCTCATGCGGGCCGTGCGCACCGCGTCGAGCCGGTGGGTCGGCACCATGAACGGCGAGTGCGTCGTGTAGAGGATCTGGTTGGCGAAGTCGTGCTCCAGATGCGCCAGCAGATCGGCCTGCGAATGCGCGTGCAGGTGCAGGCCGGGCTCGTCCAGCAGCAGGATCGCATCGGCCGCGCCCTTCGTGTCCGCGAAGAACGCGACGTAGAACGAGAAGAACCACTGGAAGCCGCGGCTGCGTTCGTCGAGGTTCACTTCCACCTCGTAGGCGGCGTTGGGGTCGGACACCAGCGTCTCCAGGTGCTGCCCGTCGAGGTTGAAGCGGACCTTGAGTTCGCGGTCCTTCCACACGCGGCGGATTTCCGACGTGACGACCGAGCCCGCCCGGTTCACCAACTGATTGCGCGTCGCCAGGTCGTTCTTCGCCAGCAGGTCCTGCAGCTGCTGCGGGTCGAGCCCCGCCACCTGGCACAGCTTCTCGAAATTGCGCTCGCCCGCCGTGCGCTCGCCCCAGCCCTTGCGCGTGAGGTACTCGGCGATGTTCTGGCGGCCGGGCAGCGAGGCGTAGTCCTCGACGTAGATGAAGCGCGGCAGCTTCTCCAGCACCCAGGCGCGGGCGCGGGCCAGCGCGGGCTGGTCGTTGTCGATCGTGCGTGCCAGCTCCTCGAGCTCGGTCAGCATCTGCGCCTGCTTGTCGGCGATCTCGGCGCCGGCCGTGGCCAGTGCCTGGCGCAGCGCCTGCAGTGCCAGCAGCGCGCCGGCCGACCACTTGACGAAGTCGGGGCTCGGGATCATGGCGGCGTCGAAGGCGTCGGCCTCCTGCTCGAGCGCTGCCTTCAACTCGTCGGCGACCTTCTCGGCCGCGGCCTTCACGGCGGGCACGATCTTGCGCACCTTGGCCTTGATGTCGCTCACGTCGATCGACAGCGGGCCCAGGCCCTCGAAGCCGGTCGTGCGCGTGGCGCCGTAGCCGCGCCCGGCCGTGACCTGGCGCACGCCGGCTGCGCGCGGCAAGATGGCGGCGAGCGCCAGCTGTTCGGAGGCGTCCAGGTCCCAGCGCGTGTGCACGACGGGGGTGTCGTCGGTGCATTCGTCGAGACGGCGATGCCGCGGAAAGTCCTTGATGGGGCTGAGTGCCGTGAGCCCGTCGGTCGGGTTCAGGCTGTGCAACGCGCGCAGCAGGTTCGACTTGCCGCTGTCATTTCGGCCGAGGATCGCTGTGATCTGGGAGGAATCGATGGAGCCGCTGTCGTGGATCGAGCGATAGTTGGTGATCTGGAATGACGCCAAGCGCATGCAGGAATTTCTCTTCTGAATTGAATACGGGGCCGGGGAATGTATTGCATCCCCGGCCCCGTCCTGCCGATCGCGGAAGAAAAAAACTGTACGGGCCTGCGCAGCCCTACTCGGCCGCGCGGCGCAGCGTGTCGACCACCGGCCGGCGCAGCACATCGCGCAGGCCCCACCACCCCGCCGCCAGCGCGAGCACCGCGCCGGCCAGCGCGCCCGCCACCGGCACGAGCGGCGACGCGGTCCAGGTGAACTCGAACACGTAGCGCGCCAACCCCCAGCCGATCACCGAGGCCACGATGCTCGCCAGGAAGCCCGCGAGCAGGCCGACGCCGATCAGCTCGGCGCGCTGCACCTGCCGCAGCAGGCTGGCGCGCGCACCGACCGCGCGCATCACGGCGAACTCGCGCGCACGCTCCTCGCGCGTGGCGGTGACGGCGGCGAACAGCACCACCAGCCCGGCCGCCAGCGTGAAGCCGAACAAAAACTCGACCGCGCGCACCACCTGGTCGAGCACGCGCTGCACCTGGTTGATGGTGGCGCTCATGTCGACGTTGGTCACATTGGGGAAGCTGCGCACCAGCGCGTTGTCGAAGCCGCGCGTCTCGGGCGCGCGGAAGGCGCCCATGTAGGTCACGGGCACGTCGGCCAGCGAGGCCACGGTGTACATCACGAAGAAGTTGGCGTGCAGCGAGCCCCAGTCGACCTTGCGCAGCGAGGTGATGCGCGCGTCGTTCTGCATGCCACCGATGTCGAAGCGCAGGGTATCGCCCAGCTTCAGGCCCAGCGTCTGGGCCAGGCCTTCTTCCACGCTCACCTCGTTCTTCGCCTCGGGCGTCCAGGCGCCGGCGGTGACGCTGTTGTGCGCGGGCGCCTCGGTGCTGTTGCTCAGGTTGAACTCGCGGTCCACCAGGCGCTTGGCGCGGTCCTCGGTGTAGTCGTCGGGTGTCACGGGCTTGTCGTTGATCGCCACCAGCCGGCCGCGGATCATCGGGTACCAGTCGAACTTGGCGACGCCCGCGTCGCGCAGCGTCTTCTGGAACGCCTCGCTCTGCTCGGGCATCACGTTGATGACGAAGCGGTTGGGCGCGTCGGGCGGCGTGGCCTTGCGCCAGCTCGCCACGAGGTCGGTGCGCAGCAGCACGAGCAGCACCAGCGCCAGCAGGCCCACGGCCAGCGCGCTCACCTGCACCACGGCGTAGGCCGGCCGCGCCGAGATCTGCCGCGTGGCCAGCACCAGCCAGCGCGGCGCGGTGGTCTCGCTGACGCTGCGGCGCAGCACCTTCACGGCGAGCCAGCTCAGCAGCGCGAACACGGCCACGGCGCCGGCAAAGCCGCCGACCGCAATGAGGCCCAGCTTGAGGTCGCTGCTGGCCGCCATCAACAGCGCCGCGAAGCCCGCCACGCCGATGCCGAGCACGGCGAGCGACGCGGGCTTGAGCCCGCCCACGTCGCGACGGATCACGCGCAGCGGCGGCACGCGCGCCAGCTGCAGCACCGGCGGCAGGCCGAAGGCGAACAGCAGCGTGAGCCCCATGCCCAGGCCGAAGGCCACGGGCCACAGCGTGGCGGCGGGCAATGCGGTCTCGACCAGCCCCGCCAGCAGCAGCACGAACACATAGTGCACGGCGAAGCCGATGGCCACGCCGATCGCGCTGGCCACGGTGCCGATCACGGCGAACTCGAAGGCGTAGGCCGCGGCGATGGTGCGCTGGCTCTGGCCCAGCACGCGCAGCATGGCGCAGTCGTCCAGGTGGCTGGCCGCGAAGCCGCGCGCGGCCAGTGCCACGGCCACGGCCGACAGCAGCGCCGCGAGCAGCGCGACCAGGCTCAGGAATTTTTCGGCGCGGTCCAGCGTCTGGCGCATCTCGGGCCGGCCGCCCTCGAAGGAGTCGAGCCGCACGCCGCGCAATTCGCCCTTCTTGATGGTGGCGTCGGCCCATTCGGTGAAACGCTTCACGGCGGCGTCGTCGCCCGCCACGGCGTAGCGGTAGCCCACGCGGCTGGCCGGCTGCACGAGGCCGGTGCGCGCCACGTCGGCCTGGTTGAGCATCACGCGCGGCGAAAAACTCATGAAGCCCGCGCCCCGATCCGGCTCGAGCGTGATCACGCGGCCCACGCGCAGGCCGGTGTCGCCCAGCAGCAGCGTGTCGCCGACCTTCAGGCCCAGCGAGTCGAGCAGCGAGGCATCGACCCAGACCTCGCCCGACGCCGGCACGTCGCGGGTCACCGTGCCCGCGCCCTCGGCCGTGGTCGCCGTCTGCAGGTTGCCGCGCAGCGGGTAGCCCGGCGTCACGGCCTTCAGGGCCACGAGCTTGCTGGCACCGCCCTGGGCGTCCTCGGCCCGCGCCATGGTGGGGAAACCGAAGGTGCCGGTACCCGCGAGGCCGAACGATTTCGCCTGCGCGATGAAAGTTTCGGGCGTCGGGTTGTCGCTCACGACCACCGCGTCGCCGCCCAGCAGCTGGCGCGCGTCGCGCTGCAGCCCGCCCTGCAATCGGTCGGCGAAGAAGCCGACCGCCGTGAGCGCGGCCACGGCCAGCACCACGGCCACGATCAAGAGGCGCAGCTCGCCGGCGCGCAGGTCGCGCCAGAGCGTGCGCCAGCCAAGGCGAAGGGAAGCGTTCATGGCGCGAACGATAGCCGACGCCTACCGGCACCGGCGGACTCAAGGGTTATTGAATGAAGGGGCCGCCAGGTGTTGCCCGCTGCGCGGACCTGTCGCACGATGCGAAAAAACGAAGGAGCGCTTGTCGATGACGACCCCACCCGCCCGGCGGCGCCCCGGCTCAGGGCAGCACGACGAGGCCCGGCGCGCCAGCTTCCACGTGGCCGATGACCGCCGCCTGCCCGAAGCCTTCGTTGCGGAAGGTCTCCAGCACCGCCTCGACCGCCTCGGGCGCGCAGCTCACGAGCAGGCCGCCCGAGGTCTGCGGGTCGGTCATGAGCGCCTGCGCGGTGGCCGGCAGGCCCTCGTGCAGTTGCACGTCGGCGCCGTAGCCCGCCCAGTTGCGGCCCGACGCGCCGGTGACCAGCCCGCCGCCGGCCATGGCGATCACGTTGTCGAGCAGCGGCACGCGCGACCATTCGACCACCGCCGCGAGCCCCGCGCCGCGCGCGAGTTCGAGCGCGTGGCCGGCCAGGCCGAAGCCGGTGACGTCGGTCAGCGCATGCACGCCGTCGAGCGCCGACAGCGCGATACCGGGCGTGTTGAGCTTGGTCGTGTTCTCGATCAGCTGGCGGTAGCCGGCCTCGGACAGCTGCTGCTTCTTGAGCGCCGCCGACAGCACGCCCACGCCCAGCGGCTTGCCCAGCACCAGCACGTCGCCGGCCTGCGCATCGGCGTTGCGCCGCACGCGCTTGGGGTGCACCAGCCCCATCGCGACCAGCCCGTAGATCGGCTCGACCGAATCGATGGTGTGGCCGCCCGCAATGGGAATGCCGGCCGCGCGGCACACGTCCTGCCCGCCGCGCACGATCTCGGCGATGACTTCCACCGGCAGCTGGTTGATCGGCATGGCGACCAGCGCCAGCGCCATGATCGGGCGCCCGCCCATCGCGTAGACGTCGCTGATCGCGTTGGTCGCGGCGATGCGGCCGAACTCGTAGGGGTCGTCCACGATGGGCATGAAGAAATCGGTGGTGGCGATCAGCGCCTGCTCGTCGTTGAGCCGGTAGACTGCCGCGTCGTCGGCGGTCTCGATACCGACCATGAGCTCGGGCGGAATCAGCCCGCCCGCATGGTTCTTGAGGATCTGCGACAGCACGCCCGGCGCGATCTTGCAGCCGCAGCCGCCCCCATGCGAGAAGCTGGTGAGCCGCAGCGGCGCCAACGGATTCAGGAGCTTGGAAGGTGCGGCTTCGATCATGGCGGCAGGTCGGTCGAATGGAACAAGCCGCGATTATCGAAGCCTGCACCGCCGTCTGCCCGAGTGCCCCGACACACCCTTTTCTTTTTCCACTGAACGCGTCATCACACCATGCAAACGAAACAAACCGTGTCCCGGCTCGCGCTCGCGCTGGCCCTGTCCCTCACCGCCGTGGGCGCCTTCGCCCAGGGCGTGCTGCGCGTGTCGGCCATTCCCGACGAGGCGCCCACCGAGCTGCAGCGCAAGTTCACGCCGCTGGGCGACTACCTGAAGAAGGAAACCGGCATGGACGTGCAGTTCACGCCCGTGACCGACTACGCCGCCGTGGTCGAGGGCCTGGCCACCAACAAGATCGACCTGGCCTGGCTGGGCGGCTTCACCTTCGTGCAGGCGCGCATCCGCACCAACGGCGGCGCGGTGCCGATCGTGCAGCGCGCGGAGGACGAGGTGTTCACCAGCAAGTTCATCGTGCCGATCGACAGCCCCGCCAAGACGCTGGCCGACCTGAAGGGCAAGACCTTCGCCTTCGGCGCGCCCTCGTCCACCTCGGGCAGCCTGATGCCGCGCTACTTCCTGCTGCAGGCCGGCATCAATCCCGAGAAGGACTTCAAGACCGTCGCGTTCTCGGGCGCGCACGACGCCACCGTGGCCTTCGTGGCCGCCTCGCGCGCCGAAGCGGGCGTGCTCAACGCCTCGGTGTGGGACAAGCTGGTCGAGGCCAAGAACCCCAACGCCGCCAAGGTGCGCGTGCTGGCCACCACGCCGACCTACTACGACTACAACTGGACCGTGCGCCCCGGCCTGGACGCCGCCGTGACGAAGAAGCTGACCGACGCCTTCCTGAAGCTGGACCCGGCCAACCCGGCGCACAAGGAGATCATGGCGCTACAGCGCGCGAGCAAGTTCATTCCCACCAAGTCGTCGAACTACGACGGCATCGAGACGGCGGGCAAGTCGGCCGGCCTCATCAAGTGAGCGGACTGCGCGGATGAGTTTTTCGCTCGACAGCGCGGGCGTGGTGCACCCCAACGGCCAGCGCGCGCTGGCCGGGGTGACGCTGGCCGCGCGCGACGGCGAGCGCATCGCCGTCATCGGGCCCTCGGGCGCGGGCAAGACCACGCTGCTGCGCGTGCTCGGCGCGGCGCTGCGGCCCGGCGAAGGCCAGGTGCAGGCGCTGGGCCAGCACCCGTGGCGGCTGCCGGCGCGTGCGCTCAAGCAGCTGCGCGCGCGCATCGGCACCGTGCACCAGGCACCGCCGATCGCGCCGCGCCTGCGCGTGGTCACGGCCGTGCTCGCGGGCCGGCTCGGCCAATGGTCGACGGCGCGTGCGCTGGGCTCGCTCTTCTATCCGTCCGACATCGCGGGCGCGCACGCGGCGCTGGCCCGGCTCGCGCTCGAAGACCGGCTGTTCGACCGCTGCGACCGCCTCTCGGGCGGCCAGCTGCAGCGCGTGGGCATCGCGCGCGTGCTGTACCAGCGCCCCGCGCTGCTGCTGGCGGACGAGCCGGTGTCCGCGCTCGACCCCACGCTCGCGCACGCGGCCGTGGGCCAGCTGGTGGCGCAGAGCGAATCGACGGGCGCCACGCTGGTCGCGTCGCTGCACGCGGTCGACCTGGCGCTGCGCTGGTTTCCGCGCATCGTGGGCATGCGCGACGGGCAGGTCGCCTTCGACCTGCCGGCCGCGCAGGTGACGCCGGCGCTGCTCGAGGCGCTCTATGCGAGCGAAGGCGGCGTGGCGACGCAAGGGCCGCTGCCGGTCGCGCCGCCGGTCGGCACCGCCGAGCCAGCCTTCCATCGACCGGACTGCCCGTGACGGCGACACTCGCCCGCCCCGCCCTGCGCGATCCGCACGCGGGCCGCCGCCTGGCCGGCTGGCTCGCGGCGCTGGCCGTTGCGTGGCCGGTGCTCGCGCTCTCCGAATTCAAGCCCTGGGCGCTGTTCGGCAGCGGCAACCTCGCGGTCATCGGCGGCTTTCTTGCGGGCTTCTTTCCGCCCGACAGCTCGCCGGCCTTTCTCGCGCTGCTTGCCAAGGCCACGCTCGAGACCCTGGCCATGGCCACGGCCGGCACCGCCATGGCGCTGCTGATCGGCACGCCGCTGGGCTTCGTGACCACGCGCGCGCTCTCCATCTCTCGCATCGGACCCGGCCCTGGCCGGCTGCAGGCCGGCGTCGTCCGGCAGGCGGCGCGCTGGCTGCTGATGGTGCTGCGCGCCATTCCCGAGATCGTGTGGGCGCTGCTGTTCGTTCGCGCGCTCGGGCTCGGCCCCGCGGCCGGCGTGCTGGCGCTGGCCATCACCTACGGCGGCATGCTGGGCAAGGTCTACGCCGAGATCCTCGAATCGACCGACACGCGCCCCGCGCGCGCGCTGCTCGAAAGCGGCAGCGGCCGGCTCGCGGCGCTGTGCTACGGCCTGCTGCCGCACACGGCGCAGGAGCTGGCCTCGTACACCGTGTACCGCTGGGAATGCGCGGTGCGCGCCTCGGTGGTGATGGGCTTCGTGGGCGCGGGCGGCCTCGGGCAGCTGATGGACCAGTCGATGAAGATGCTCAACGGCGGCGAGGCCAGCAGCATCCTGCTGGTGTTCCTCGCGCTCGTGCTGCTGGCCGACATGCTGAGCAACGCGCTGCGAAAGCTCCTGGCATGACGACGCTGCCACCACGCCCTCCCCTGTGCCTGCGCTGCTGGCTCGCCGTAGCGCTGATCGCCGCGGCCGTGGTCGCGAGCTTCGTCTACCTGGGCATCGACTACGGCGCGCTGGGCTCGGCCGAATCGCTCCGGCTGATGGGCAAGTTCATCGCCGAGTTCTTCCCGCCCGACGTGTCGCCCGAGTTCCTGGCCAAGGTCGGCCACGGCGCGCTGCAGACGCTGGCCGTGTCGGCGCTGGGCACCGTGCTGGCCGCCATGGCGGGCGCCGTGCTCGCGCTGCCGGCGTCGGGGCGCATCGGCGGGCCGCTGCGCCATGGCGCGCGCTTCGTGCTCAACTTCCTGCGCAGCGTGCCCGAGCTGGTGTGGGCCGCACTGATGGTGCTGGCCGCCGGCATCGGGCCGTTCGCGGGCGCGCTGGCGCTGTCGCTGCACACGACCGGCGTGCTCGGGCGCCTCTTCGCCGAAGCGCTGGAGAACGCGCCGCGCGAGCCCGAGCAGGCGCTGGCGCTCTCGGGCGCCGGCCCGGTCGCCGCCTTCAGCTATGCCAGCCTGCCGATCGTGCTGCCGCAGTGGGTGGCCTACACGCTCTACCGCTGGGAAATGAACATCCGCATGGCGGCCGTGCTGGGCTTCGTGGGTGGCGGCGGGCTGGGGCAGCTGCTGTACTTCCACCTGTCGATCTTCCAGCAGCAGCAGGCGATGACGGTGCTGATCGCGATGTTCGTGCTGGTCACCTTCGTCGACTTGGCGAGTGCTCGCTTGCGAAAAGGCTTAGGTCCCGCCTACGCCTGAGTGGCCGACAATGGCGGCATGAGGTCCCTTCAGCCATGAGTCATCGCCAGCCCGTCCGGGTGGCGGACCGCCACGCCTTCGATTCGATCATCGACGCCCGCTCGCCCGCCGAGTTCGCGCTCGACCACATTCCCGGCGCCATCAACTGCCCCGTGCTCAACGACGAGGAGCGCCACATCGTCGGCACGGTCTACGTGCAGACCGGCGCCTTCGAGGCGCGCCGCATCGGCGGTGCCATGGTGGCGGCCAACATCGCGACGCACCTGCGCGACACGCTGGCCGACCGGCCCGAGAAGTGGAAGCCGCTGGTCTACTGCTGGCGCGGCGGCATGCGCAGCGGCTCGATGGTCACCTGGCTGCGGCTCGTGGGCTGGGACGCGCAGCAGCTCGCGGGCGGCTACAAGAGCTTTCGCCGGCACGTGATCTCGCAGCTCGACGCGCTGACGCCGCAGCTCGACCTGCGCGTGGTCTGCGGCGCCACCGGCAGTGCCAAGACGCGCGTGCTGCACGCGCTGGCCGAACGCGGCGCGCAGGTGCTCGACCTCGAAGACTTCGCCAACCACAAGGGCTCGCTGCTCGGCGCGCTGCCGGGCGTGCCGCAGCCTTCGCAAAAGCACTTCGAGACGCGCATCGCGACCGTGCTCGAAGCCATCGACCTCTCGCGCCCGCTGTATGTCGAGGGCGAGAGCGTGCGCATCGGGCGGCTGTCGCTGCCGCTGTCGCTCGTGGCGCAGATGCGCGCCGCGCCGTGCATCGAGGTGGAGGCCACGCCCGAGGCGCGGCTGGCCTACCTGCTGCGCGACTACGCCTACCTGGGCGACGACCGCGCGGCGCTCGCCGAGAAGATGGGCGTGCTCAAGGAACTGCAGGGCAAGGAAACGGTGACGCGCTGGCAGCAGTGGGCCCATGAGGCCGACCTGCCGCACCTGTTCGCCGAGCTCATGTCCTTGCACTACGACCCGCACTACCAGAAGTCGCAAGAGACGCACTTTCGTGCGTGGACGAAGCGCCAGCGCGTGGGGGCGTCCGACCTGTCGGATCAGGGCATCGAGGCCGTGGCCGACGCGGTGCTGGCGCTCGGCGCACCAAGCCCGTTGGCGTAAAGCACACCGCGCGGCGCGCGGCACAGCCCCCAGAACCGCAGGCCGCTGAGCTCGGCCATGCGCACGCCCATCGCGGTCGGCGCCGAGATGGTCGCCATCGCCGCGATGCCCAGGCGCGCGCACTTGCGCACCAGCTCGTGGCTGCCGCGGCTGGACATCAGCACGAAGCCGGGCTCCTGCAGCCGATTCGCGCGCGCCAGCGCGCCGAGCAGCTTGTCGAGCGCGTTGTGGCGGCCGACGTCTTCCATCAGGTCGGTGAGTTCGCCGTCGACCGTGGCCCAGGCCGCCGCGTGGATCGCGCCGGCCTCGGCATTGAGCACCTGGCGCGGCGGCATGGCGGCGAAGGCGCGCAGCACGGTGGCGAGGTCGATGCGCTCGATCCAGTCGCGCGGCGGCACGCGCTGCGGCGACAGGTCGAGCCCCGCGAAGCTTTCGACGCCGCACACACCGCAGCCGGTGCGGCCCGCGAGGCTGCGGCGGCGGTCCTTCAGGCGTTCGAAGCTGCGCGTGGACACTTCGAGCTGCACCTCGATGCCCGGCATGCCCTCGGGCAGGCCCGCATCGAGCGCCTCGACCGTTCGCACGTCGATGCCGCGGCAGTCGGCGGCGCTGTCGAGGATGCCTTCGCTCAGCGCAAAGCCCAGCGCGAAGGCCTCGAGGTCCTGCGGCGTGGCCATCATCACCGCGTGCGAGACGCCGTTGAACACCAGCGCCACCGGCACCTCGGCGGCCAGCGTGTCGTCGCGCACCACGCCTTCGGGCGCGAGGCCGCGCTCGCCGAAGACGTGCACGGCATGCCGCGCGAGGGGCGGCAGGGCGTCGGGTTCGGGGGTGTTTTCCATGGCCGCGGCCATTGTCCGCTCAGTCTCGGCTGTCGTCAGCCGGCAGGCTCTCGGCGACCGCGCGCCCGGCGTCGGTGAGGTGCGCGACCCAGCGATCGTCCAGCTGCACCACGCGCACCCAGCCCGGTCCGCGCACGCCGCCCAGCGCGGCATCGCCCATCAGCGTGAGCTGGCGCATGACCACGCTCGCGCCCTGCCCCAGCCGCTTGCCCAGCCGCGGCAGCGACATGCCGCCCTCGCCCGGGGCTTCGGCCAGCGCGCGCAGGATCGCGATGGAGAAAGCGTCGGCGTCGAACCCGGAATCGCTCATGCCGCCACGGCGTCGGCCTCCGCCGCGACCGGCGCCACATGCAGCGACAGCACCACGGGAATCGACTTGGAGGTCGGCGTGCCCGCGTTCTCGGCCACCGACGACAGCGGCACCAGCGGGTTCGTCTCGGGGTAGTAGGCCGCGAGGTTGCCGCGCGGGATGTCGTAGGCCACCAGCTTGAAACGGTCGGCGCGACGCTCCTGCCCGTCGCTCCACACGGTCTGGATGTCGACCCAGTCGCCGTCCTTCATGCCGAGCTGGCGGATGTCGTCGGCGTGGATGAACACCACGCGGCGCTGGCCGAACACGCCGCGGTAGCGGTCGTCCATGCCGTAGATGGTGGTGTTGTACTGGTCGTGCGAGCGCGTGGTGAGCAGCGTGAACACCAGCGTGTCGCGCTGCGACGCGAAGCGCGCGCGGGCCCGGTGGGCGTGCGTGTCCAGCGGCACGGCGTGCGTGAAGAACACGGCCTTCTTCGACGCGGTGGCCCACACGCGCTCGCTCGCCGTGTTGCGCAGGCGGAAGCCGCCGGGGTGCGCCACGCGCGCGTTGAAGTCCTTGAAGTCGTCGAACACGGCTTCGATCTTGTCGCGGATGCGGGCGTAGTCTTCGACCAGCCAGAGCCACGGCGTCCTGCTGCGCGCGCCGATGGTGGCCGCTGCCAGGCGCGCCACGATGGCGGGCTCCGACAGCAGGAGTTCCGACGCCGGCGGGTTGATGCCCACCGAGATGTGCACCATGCTCATCGAATCTTCGACCGTCACGCCCTGCGGACCGTTGGCCTGCATGTCGATCTCGGTGCGGCCCAGGCACGGCAGGATGAGCGCCTCGCGCCCGTGGATGATGTGGCTGCGGTTGAGCTTGGTGGTCACGTGCACCGTGAGGTCGCACTGCTGCAGCGCCTTCCAGGTCTGGTAGGTGTCGGGCGTGGCGGCCGCGAAGTTGCCGCCGAGCGCGAAGAACACCTTGCCCTTGCCGTCGAGCATGAGCTGGATCGCCTCGACCGTGTCCACGCCGTTCTGGCGCGGCGGCTCGAAGCCGAACACCTGCTGCAACCGGTCGAGCAGCGCGGCCGGCGGCTTTTCCCAGATGCCCATGGTGCGGTCGCCCTGCACGTTGCTGTGGCCGCGCACCGGGCAGGCGCCCGCGCCTTCGCGGCCCATGTGGCCGCACAGCATGAGCCAGTTGCCGATCATCTGGATCGTGGCCACCGAATGCTGGTGCTGCGTGATGCCCATGCCCCAGCAGGCGATGACGCGCTTGGCGCCCAGGTACACGTCGGCCGCCGCGCGGATCTGCGCTTCGCTCAGGCCCGACTCCTGCACCAGCAGCGGCCACGATTCGGCGCGCAGGTCGTCGGCCAGCGCCTCGAAACCCAGGGTGTGCTCGGCGATGAACGCGTGGTCGAGCACAGAGGGTTCGCCGCGCGCCACCGCCGCGTCTTCGCGCTCGATGACGTGCTTCATCATCCCCTTCACCGCTGCGAAGTCGCCGCCCACGCGCAGCTGGAAGTAGTGCGTGCTGATCGGCGTGGAGCCCAGCGTGGCCATCTCCAGCTTGTCCTGCGGGTCGGCAAAGCGCTCCAGCCCGCGCTCGCGCAGCGGATTGAAGCTCACGATGCGCGCGCCGCGCTTGGACGCCGCGCGCAGCTCGCCGAGCATGCGCGGGTGGTTGGTGCCCGGGTTCTGGCCGAAGATGAAGATCGCGTCGGCCTTCTCGAAGTCTTCCAGCGTGACCGTGCCCTTGCCCACGCCCAGCTGCGGGCGCATGCCGCTGCCGCTGGGCTCGTGGCACATGTTCGAGCAGTCGGGAAAATTGTTGGTGCCGTACTCGCGCACGAACAGCTGGTACAGAAAGGCCGCCTCGTTGCTCGCGCGGCCCGAGGTGTAGAAGATGGCCTGGTTCGGGTCGGGCAGCGCGTTCAGGTGCTGCGCAATGCGCGCGAAGGCGTCGTCCCAGTCGATGGGCACGTACTTGTCGCTGGCCGCGTCGTAGGCCATGGGGTGCGTGAGGCGGCCCTGGTCTTCGAGCCAGAAGTCGCTCTGCTGCGCCAGCTCGGCCACCGTGTGCTTCGCGAACAGTTCCGGGCCGGCGCGGCGCGCGGTGGCCTCGGCGGCCACGGCCTTCACGCCGTTCTCGCAGAACTCGAAGGTCGAGGCATGGTTGCGGTCGGGCCAGGCGCAGCCCGGGCAGTCGAAGCCGTCGGGCTGGTTGGCCGAGAGCAGCGTCTTCGCGCCCTTAACCGGAATGTCCTGCCGCAGCAGCGCATTCGTCACGCTGCGCAACGCGCCCCAGCCACCGGCGGGGCCCTTGTAAAACTCGATCTTCTGCTCGCTCATGGCGGCAGTGTTGGCCTGCGGGGGCGTGGCGTCAAATTGAATCGCGACATGCGGCGATTCAAAATGGAAATGACGGGCTCAGCGATGAGTCGGCTTCTGTCGCTTCGCCGCCAGATCGAGCTTCGCCGTGAGGCGTCGCATCAGCTCGTTCGCGTCGACGTACCCACCGCTGCGACGCGCTTCAGCCAAGGACGCCAAGCCTCGCGCCAGAAATGCAGGTTTCGAACGCGCGGAAGAGACGTTGACTGATTTCATCGCCCGACTGTAGCGTCGATGCCGTGCACAGCCATCAGCTGCGCGCGCCACCCATCAACAAGCCCCGCAGCTTGCTGCGCAGCGGCGTCTCCTCCACCTCCTGCACCCCGGCAATCTCCCGCAGCGCAAAGTCGCGGCTGTCGGCGTTGTGCAGGTCGATCTCGCGCACCACCTGCCCGTCCTTGTAGACAAAGGCCACGTCGGCCAGCGCCAGCACGTCCTCGATGTCGTGCGTGATCATCAACACCGGAATGCCCCATTGCTTGCGCACCTGCGCGAGCTCGTTGCGCAGCTCGGCGCGCAGCATGGGGTTGAGCGCGGCAAAGGGTTCGTCGAGCAGCAGCACCTGCGGCTCGCAGGCCAGCGCACGCGCCAGGGCCACGCGCTGCTGCTGGCCGCCCGAGAGTTTCTGAGGCCGGCTGTCGGCCAGCGCGGCGAGGCCGAAGCTGGCCAGCAGCGCCTGCACGCGCTCGGCGTCGCGGGCCGGCAGCGTGCGGCGGTGCCACGCGGTGAGTCCGAAGGCCACGTTCTCGCGCACCGTGAGGTGCGGGAACAGCGCGTAGTTCTGGAACAGGTAGCCGATGCGGCGCGCCGGCGCGGGCACGTCGATGCGCTGCGCCGCGTCGTACAGCGTGCGGCCATCGAGCCGCACATGGCCCGCCGACGGATGCAGCAGGCCGGCGATGGCCTGCAGGGTGAGCGACTTGCCGGCCCCCGAGGGGCCGTAGAGCGCGGCGAAGGGAACGTCGGTCTGGAAGCGCACGGCGAGGTCGAAGCGCCGGGCCCCGTCCTTCACCGTGAGCTGCAGATCGACATCGATCATGGCTTGCCGAAACCGTAGCGCGTGAGCACTTCCTGGGCCGCTGGCGTCGACAGGAAGGCGATGAAGTCGCCGGCCAGCGCCTTCTGCTTGCTCTCGGCCACCACGGCGATGGGGTAGGTCACGGGCGTGTGGCCGGTGGGCGTGAAGGCGACCTTGACCTTGTCGCCGGCCACGGCCGCGTCGGTGCGGTAGACGAAACCGGCCTCGACCTCGCCACGGCTCACGTAGTCGAGCACCTGGCGCACGCTGTCGGCCTGCACGAACTTGGGTTCGAGCGCGGTCCACAGGTTGGCGTTGTCCAGCACCTGCTTGGTGTAGCGGCCGACCGGCACGGTGGCAGTCTTGCCGACGGCGATCTTCTTCACGCTTGCGGCGCTCAGGTCCTGCAGCGACTTCAGGCCGACAGCGCCCTGCGCGGGCTCGACCAGCACGAGGCTGTTGGTGACGAAGTCCTTGCGGGTGGCGGTGTCGATGAGCTTCTGGTCGTTGCCGCGGTTCATCGTCTCCTGGTCGGCGCTGGCGAACACGTCGACCGGCGCGCCCTGCCCGATCTGCTGCAGCAGCACGCCCGAGGCGGCGAAGTTGAAGCGCACGGTGCTGCCGGCCTTGGCGGCTTCGAACTTGGGACCGATTTCCTTGAACGCGTCGGTCAGGCTCGCGGCGGCGGACACGGTGATCTGCTGCGCGGCGGCCGCAAACGGCAGGGCCAGGGCAAGCACGACGGACAAAAGACGCAACGGACGCAACGGACGCATGGGCACAGTCTCCTGGAAAAAGGGGGAATCAACGAAGCGAAAAGAAGCGGTTCGACACGACCAGCACGGCAATCGACAGCACCGACGTGACGACCACCAGCAGCAGCGCCAGGTCGTCATGGCCGGCCTGCACGGCGTCGTAGATGGCCATCGACAGGGTCTGGGTCTGCTTGGGAATGGAGCCGGCCACCATCAGCGAGGCGCCGAACTCGCCCATGGCGCGCGCGAACGCGAGCAGCGTGCCGGCCAGGATGCCGGGCCAGGCCAGCGGCAGCGTGACGCGCAGGAACACCGAGAACGGCGACTGGCGCAAGGTGCTCGCAGCGGCTTCGAGCGAGCGGTCGACGTTCGAGAACGCCGCGCTGGCCGACTTGAGCACCAGCGGCAGCGCCACCACGGCCGAGGCCACCACGGCGCCGTGCCAGCTGAAGATGATGGTGTAGTCGAAGTGCTCGCGCAGCCAGGCGCCGAGCGGGCTGCGCCGCCCCGCCGCCACCAGGATGGCGTAGCCGATCACCGTGGGCGGCAGCACCAGCGGCAGCATGAACACGGCCTCGAGCACGCCCGAGCCGGTGAACTGCTTGCGTGCGAACACCCAGCCCAGCGCCACGCCCGCGACCAGCGCGAGCAAGGTCGCGACCGCGGCGACCTGCAGCGACAGGACCAGCGGCGACCAGTCGGTGGTGGCGATGAGCGAAGAGGTGGTCGTCGTGTTCATTGAGATACGGCGTAATTGTTACATGAGCGGCCTTCTGGTTCCCACGGGGATGCACGGATGCGCCGGTCTTCATATACTGGCGAATACAGCGTTGGAGACTTTGTCCATCCGCCCCATGCGCCTTTCCCCTCATGACACCGTTGTCCGCTCGACCTCCGGCAGGCCCGAGCTTCGCCATGTGACGCAGGTGCACGAATGGCGCATCGAGCGCACGCTGGACGCCGGCGGCTTCGTGCTGTCGATCATCGCGCCGGGCGGCGAGAGCCAGTCGTTCCTGGTGGCGCCGGGCGACGCGCAGGACATCGGCGAGGTGCTGCGCCGCAGCGCCGCGTGGACCGACCGGCGCGGGCAATGACCACCATGTGGCACCACATGACGGGTGCGGAACGCATCCTCGAAGTCCTGCTGACGCGGCGCTCGGTGTCGCCGCGGCGGCAGCAATCGCCCGGCCCCAACCCCGACGAACTCGACGCCATCCTCCAGGCCGGCCTGCGCGCGCCCGACCACGGCGGGCTGCATCCGTGGCGCGTGATCGAGTTCCGCCCGCAGAACCGCGAGGCGCTGGCCTGGTGCTTCGAACAGGAGAAGCTGCGCCGCGATCCGCTCGCCAGCCCCACCGATCTGCGGCGCGCCCGCGAGCACGCCACGCGCCCGCCGCTGCTGTTGGGCTTCGTGGTGTCGCCGCGCGAGCGCAGCAAGATCCCCGCGCGCGAGCAGTGGCTGGGCGCCGGCGCGGCGCTGGGCAACCTGCTGGCGGCCGCGCACCAGCTGGGCTACGGCGCCATCGTGCTGAGCGGCGAACGCTGCTTCGACGAGACGCTGGTGCGCCAGGTCGGCGTGCAGCCGGGCGAGTACCTGGCGGGTTTCATCAGCATGGGCACGATCCGCGAGGCGCCGCCGCAGGCGCGCGAAACGCTGTCGCAGGACGTGTGGTCGTGCTGGCAGGGCGACCTGCTGCCGGGCGCGGCCGGCGGCGATGCGTCAGGCGACGGCGATCAGTCCATCCGACCGTCGGAGCGCGTGCGCGGCAGCTGATCGAGCCGCGCGCCGAACCAGCCCACGCGCTCGGTCTCGCGCACGTCGAAGCGCGGCACGTAGGGCTTGATGTCGAGCACGGGCGTGCCGTCGATCATGTCGTTGCCGCTGAAATGCAGCGTCGTGCCCTCCACCGCCGTGAGCCGCACGATCGACAGGCCCAGCCGGTTGGGCCGCGCGGGCGCGCGCGTGGCGAACACGCCGTGCGTGGCGTCGTCCAGGAACGGCACCACCTCGAGCCGCTCATGCGCGCAGCGGTGCAGGTGCGTCACGAGGATCAGGTAGTCGAAGCCTTCGATGTCACGCAGCCCCGGCGCGAACTCGGCGAACACCTCCAGGCGCCCCACTTCGTCGGGTGCACCCGCCGTCTGGATGGGCATGCCCGAGGTCTCGGTGAAGCGGCTGCGCACGATGCCGACCGGGCGGCAGACGACAGGATCGATGTCGGCGGCGTTCATGGGGCCAGCAGCCGCGTGAGCGCGCGAACGTCCGCCGCCGTCGCCAGGCGCGCGGCGTTCTCGATGGCGCGGTAGCGCTTCACGATGTCCTCGCCCACGGGCGTGAGCGCCGTGCCGCCGCCGCGCGAGCCGCCGGCGGCGGTGTTCACGGCCGGCGAGGCCAGCGTCTGGTTCATCTCGTCGATCAGCATCCACGCGCGGCGGTACGACATGCCGAGCAGGCGGGCCGCCGCCGAGATCGAACCGGTCTCGGCCACGGCTTCGAGCACGGCGATCTTGCCGGGGCCGATGGCGATGGTGTCGTCCCGGTAGATGCGCAGGCGGAACTGGGCTTTGGATTTCATGATGGCGGGAAGGGTAAACCATCCAGGTGCCATCGGCACCCGTGGGCCCGGGCTACGCGGCGTCGAGCGCGCCGCTGTGCTGGCGCGCCTGCGCCTGCCATTCGGGCGTCTGCAAGAAGGCCAGCGCCGCATCGAGCGCCCGCGCGGGCCGCACGCCCTCCTGCGTCATGAAGCCGATGGGCGTGCGCACCTCGGGCGCCACCAGCGGCAGCGCCTCCAGTTCGCGGTGGCTGCGCACGGCCGCGACCATGGCGCCGGGCAGCACGCTGCTGACGGTGCCCGCGCTCACGGCCAGCGCGAGCGTGAGCACCGAGTTGGTCTCGATGGCCGGCGCCACGGCGGCCACGCCAGCCTCGCGCAGGGCCTGGTCGATGATGGCGCGGTTGTGCATGTCGGGCGTGAGCAGGCACAGCGGCAACTTGCCGGCCTCGGCCCAGGGGACGGGGCGGCCGATGCGCAGCCGGTCGGCCGAGGGCTTCTTGGCGCGCCGCAGCAAAAAGTAATGCTCGATGCTCTGCGGCCAGGCCTTGAGCTTGACGCCCGGCAGGTGCATGCGCTCGGTGTAGCCCAGCGCGAGGTCGACCGAGAGGTTTTCCAGGCCTGTTTCCAGCTCCTGCGAACTCATGGAAAGCACGGCCGGCACGATGCCCGGATGGCGCTGCTGCAGCATCGCGGCAAAGCGCGACAGCATCGGGATCGCGGTGGGCACGGCGGCCATGCGCAGCCGCCCGCGCGGGTCGCCGGCCTCGCTGCGCAGCTCCTGCAGCAGCACCTCGTTGTCGCGCAGCATGCGCTGTGCCGTGGCCAGCACGCGCTCGCCTTCGTGCGTGAGGCCCACGTACACGCGGGAGCGCTTGACGATGACGACGCCGAATTCGCCTTCCAGCGCGCGCAGCGCGTTGGACAGGGCCGGCTGCGTGATGTGGCAGGCCTGCGCGGCGCGGCCGAAATGCTTGTGCTCGCTGAGTGCGACGAGGTAGCGCATCGAGGCGAGCAGGTTCATTGCGTGCGTCCTTTTTCTTCTTGCGGGCTCGCGTCCGGGGCGCCTGCGCAGGCCCTCGCCCTGCCCCGCCCCGGCCTCAGGTGTTCTTGCTGATCGAGATCGTCGGGAACTTCGCGGAAAAGTCCTTCGCCTTCTCCGCGATCCCCACCGCCACGCTGCGCGCCACGGCCTTGTAGAGCCCGGCCACCTCGCCGTCGGGGTCGGACACCACCGTGGGCGCCCCGCTGTCCGCCTGCAGGCGGATGTTGATGTCCAGCGGCAGCGCGCCCAGGTAGGCCATCTGGTACTCGGCCGCCATCTTCTTGCCGCCGTCGGCGCCGAAGATGTGCTCGGCATGGCCGCAGTTGGAGCAGATGTGCACCGCCATGTTCTCCACGATGCCCAGGATCGGCACGCCGACCTTCTCGAACATCTGGATGCCCTTGCGCGCGTCGAGCAGCGCGATATCTTGCGGCGTGGTGACGATCACCGCGCCCGTCATCGGCACGCGCTGGCTCAGCGTGAGCTGGATGTCGCCGGTGCCCGGCGGCATGTCGACGATCAGGTAGTCGAGGTCTTTCCAGTTGGTCTGGCGCAGCAGCTGCTCGAGCGCCTGCGTGGCCATGGGGCCGCGCCAGATCATGGCCTGGTCGGCGTCGACCAGGAAGCCGATCGACATCACCTGCACGCCATGGCGCTCCTTGGGCTCCATGTTCTTGCCGTCGATGCTCTCGGGACGCCCGTCCAGGCCCATCATCATGGGCTGGCTCGGGCCGTAGATGTCGGCGTCGAGCAGGCCCACGCTGGCGCCCTCGGCGGCCAGCGCCAGCGCCAGGTTGGCGGCCGTGGTGCTCTTGCCCACGCCGCCCTTGCCCGAGGCCACGGCCACGATGTTGCGCACGTTGGGCATCAGCTGCACGCCGCGCTGCACCGCATGGCTGATGACCTTGGTGACGATGTTGACCGACACGTTCTCCACGCCCGGCACGGCCTTGGCCGCGGCCACGAGCGACTTGCGGATGGCCGCGTGCTGGCTCTTGGCGGGGTAGCCCAGTTCGAGGTCGAACGAGACATCGCCCTCGGCGATCTGCAGGTTTTTGAGCGAGCGGGTCGCTGCGAATTCTTTGCCGGTGTTAGGGTCCGTGACGCTCTTGAGTGCGTCCATGAGCCCGTCGGGGGTGAGTGCCATTGATCAAACTCCTGAATGGCGGGTAGTCTATTCCGCCCGCCAAGCCCGTACCGGGACGCGCTCATTTCCCGTCCGAAAAACGCCGAAGAAGAAAAGACACCGACGCAATGCCCGAGACAAGCCCCGCCACCGGCCTGCTGCTGACAGGCGGCGGCGCCCGCGCCGCCTACCAGGTCGGCGTGCTCGAAGCCATCGCCGAGATCCGGCGCGACGCCGTGGCGGCGGGTGCGGCCATCGGCGGCGGCAACCCGTTCCAGATCATCACCGGCACCTCGGCCGGCGCCATCAACGCCGCGGCGCTGGCCTGCGGCGCCGACGACTTCGACCGCGTGGTCGCGCACATCGCGCAGGTGTGGGGCGAGTTCCGCGCCGAGCAGATCTACCGCGCCGACTCGCTCTCGGTGCTCGGCAGCGGCGCGCGCTGGCGCATGCTGCTCGGCCTGGGGCGCTTTGCCGCCAACTGGATGCGCATCAAGCCGAAGTCGCTGCTCGACAACTCCCCGCTGGCCGGCCTGCTGCAACGCCTGGTGCCGCTGGACCGCCTGCCGACGCTCATGCAGCAGGGCCACGTGCAGGCGCTGGCCGTCACGGCCTCGAGCTACAGCTCGGGCGAGCACGTGACCTTCTTCGAGGCGGCGGTGCCGATGGAGCCCTGGGTGCGCTCGCAGCGCCTGTCGGTGCGCGACCGCATCACGCACGCGCACCTGATGGCCTCGTCGGCCATTCCCTTCGTATTCCCGGCCACGGCGCTGCCGATGCCGCCGGGCCACACCGAGTACTTCGGCGACGGCTCGATGCGCCAGTCGGCGCCCATCGCGGCGGCGATCCACCTGGGCGCGCAGCGCATCGTGGTGATCGGCGCGGGCCGCATGCACGAGCCGCGCGACGAGGCCGCGCCCAACACCCACAGCGGCTACCCGACCATGGCGCAGATCGCCGGCCATGCGCTGTCGAGCATCTTTCTGGATGCGCTGGCGGTCGACATCGAGCGCCTGCGCCGCATCAACCACACGCTGGGCCTCATTCCCGAAGAAGCGCGCGCCGCGAGCACGCTGCGCCCGCTCGACCTGCTTGTGATCTCGCCCTCGGAGCGCATCGACATGATCGCAGCGCGCCACGTCGACGCGCTGCCGGGCGCCGTGCGGCACCTGCTGGGCGGCTCGAAGGTCGCGGCCGACGTGAAGGGCGGCGCGCTCGCGAGCTACCTGCTGTTCGAGTCGGCCTACACGCGCGAGCTCATGGCGCTGGGGCGCGCGGACGCGATGCGCCAGCGCGACGAGGTGCTGCGGTTCTTCGGGTGGGTGCCGAAGTGACGGCGCACGCGGCCGGCTGAGCTCCCGCCGCTCAGTCCGCCTCGTCCAGCAGCCCCAGCACCACGTCCAGCAGCACGTTCGCGCCCTGCGCCAGGTCGGCGCTCGCCGTGTGCTCCTTCGGGTTGTGGCTGATGCCGCGCGCGCTCGGCACGAAGACCATGGCGGCGGGCGCGATGCGCGCCATCATCTGTGCGTCGTGGCCCGCGCCCGAGGTCATGCGGCGGTGGCTCAGGCCGCGGGCGTGCGCGCTGGCCTCGACGAGGCGCACCAGCCGTTCATCGAACTGCACCGGTTCGAAGCGCGCCAGCGTGCGGGCTTCGATGGTCACGCCTTCGGTTGTTTCGAGTTGCCGCAGGTAGTCCGCCAACTCGCCTTCGGCGTCCTTCAGCGTCGCCTCGTCGGTGTTGCGCAGGTCGACCGTGAGCGTGGCGCGCGCCGCGATCACGTTGATGAGATTCGGGTGCAGGTCGATCGCGCCGACGGTCGCGACCTGGCTGCCGCCGTAGCGGCGTGCCAGCTCGCGCACGAACACCGCGATGGCGGCGGCGCAGTAGCCGGCGTCGTGGCGCAGGTGCATGGGCGTGGTGCCCGCGTGGTTCGACTGGCCGGTGACGACGATCTCCTGCCACGAGATGCCCTGCAGGTCGGCCACCGCGCCGATGGTGACGCCCTCGGCCTCCAGCACCGGGCCCTGCTCGATGTGCAGTTCGACGAACGCATGCGGCACCAGCGCGCCGCAGGCCATGTTGCCCGCGTAGCCGATGCGCGCGAGCTCGTCGCCCAGCCGCGCGCCGTCGGTGGCGACGGTGTCGAGCGCCGCGTCGAGCGCCAGGCCGCCCGCGTGCACCAGCGAGCCCATCATGTCGGGCATGAAGCGCACGCCCTCCTCGTTGGTGAACGCGGCGACCACGAAGGGGCGCAGCGTCTGGCGCTGGCGTTCGTTGAGCCAGCGCACCACCTCCAGGCCCGCCAGCACGCCGTAGTTGCCGTCGTAGCGCCCGCCCGTGGCGACGGTGTCGATGTGGGAGCCGGTCATCACGGGCTTCGCATCGGGCAGCTGGCCGGGGCGGATGCCGAAGATGTTGCCGATGCGGTCGATGCGCACGGTGAGGCCCAGGTCGCGCATCCACTGCACGAGCCGGTCGCGGCCCGCGCGGTCGGCGTCGGTGAGCGCGATGCGGCAGACGCCGCCTTGTGCCGTCGCGCCGATGGCGGCGTGCTCGTCGATGCGCGCCATCAACGCCGCTTCGGCGATGCCTTCGCGCTGCAGCCATTGCGCCTGCGCCGCCACGACTTCTTTGCCCGTGCGGCCGGTCAGCGCGCGGTACACGCCGGGCGCGGTCGCGCCTTCGGTGCTGAACAGCAGCACGCGCGAAGTGGCGTCGAGGCCGGCGGCGCGCGCCAGTTCGGGGTCGGCCGCGAGCACTTGCAGCGCGGCCAGGCCGGCCGCGCCCGATTCGCCGACCAGCACGGGCACGTCGCCCGCCTCGCCGGTGGCGAAGGTGCGCATGGCGTGCTCGGCGTCGGCATCGGTGACGGTCATGAAGAGATCGACCGAGGGCTGCAGGAAGCGCCACGCGAGCGGCGAGGTCTCGCCGCAGGCCAGCCCCGCCATCACGGAATCGACGCTGCCGGTGGCGCGGTCGGGGCGACCGCTGCGCGCGCTCTGCAGCAGGCAGTCGGCCTGTTCGGGCTCGACGACGATCAGCGTCGGCCGCGCGGCGCCGTAGCGCTCCCAGAAATGGCTCGCCACGCCGGCCGCGAGCCCGCCAACGCCGCCCTGCACGATGACGTGGGTGAAGGGGCACGGCGCGCCGGGCGCGGTGTTCTCGAGCAGCTCGTCGACGAGGATGCCGTAGCCCTGCATCACGTCGCGCGGAATCTCTTCGTAGCCTTCGTAGGAGGTGTCGGAGACCACCTCCCAGCCGTTCACCCGGGCCAGGCGCGCGGCCTCTTCGACCGAAGCGTCGTAGTTGCCGGCGATGCGCACGATCTCGGCGCCGAGCGCGGCGATGGGCGCCTCACGCTCCTCGCTGACCTGCGCGTGCAGCACGATCACGCAGCGGCAGCCCATGCTCTGCGCAGCAGCGGCCAGCGCGCGGCCGTGGTTGCCATCGGTCGCACTGATGACGACGAAGTCGCGCAGCGCCTCGGCGTGCCGGCCCGCGAACAGGTCGGCGGGCGTCCAGCCCCGCTCGGGCCAGCGGCGCAGCACCAGGCGCAGCAGGGCCACGGGCGCACCGAGCACCTTGAAGCTGCCGAGCGCGGAGCGGCGCGATTCGTCTTTCACGACCACCTGCGCGACGCCCAGTTGCGCCGCGAGCCGGCGCAAGGGCCAGGCCGGTGTCGGTTGCGGCGAGAGCCGGTTCCAGGTGGACAGCCACTGGCGGCTCTCGCGGCCGCGTGCGATGTTCATGACGGCCTGCAGGGCCGCGTCGTAGCCGCGCCGTTGCGCGTGGGGATTGGCGAAGAGCATGGGAAGAAAACCGGAAAAGAAGAATGGATCAGGCGGCGGTGCGCACAGGAAGCCGCTGGCGCACGATTTCCGCGAAGTAGCGCGCGCCCGTCGTCAGCACCGCGTCGTTGAAGTCGTAGCGGCCGTTGTGCAGCGGCGTGCCGCCGGGCTCGCCCTCGGCGCCGTTGCCCAGGAAGACGAAGGCGCCCGGCACGGCGCGCAAGAAGGCACCGAAGTCTTCCGAGATCATCATCGGCGCCACGTTCGCATCGACCTTCTCGGCGCCCACCACGGCCGTGGCGGCGGCCACCGCGGTCGGCACGCATTCGGCCCAGTTCACGGTGGGCGCGAACTCGTGCGTGTAGCTGAAGGTGCACTCCGCGCCGTGCATGCGGCAGATGCCTTCGCTGATCTCGCGCATGCGCGCCTCGAGCATGCGCTGCACGGCGGGGTCGTAGCTGCGCGTGTCGCCCTTGATGACCACGTTCGACGGAATCGCGTTGCGGATGCCGTCGGTGATGAACTCGGTGCACGACACCACGGCCTGCGCGCCGGGGTCGAGCGTGCGCGAGACGATGGTCTGCAGCGCCAGCACGATCTGCGCGCCGATCACGATCGGGTCGATGCCCATGTGCGGCCGCGCGGCATGCGTGCCCCGGCCGTGGATGTGGATGACGAAGTTGTCCTCGCTCGCCATCAGGCCGCCCGCGCGCGTGGCGAAGGTGCCGGCGGGCAAGCCGGGCATGTTGTGCAGGCCGTAGATCTCGTCGACCGGAAAGCGCTCGAACAGGCCGTCGTCCATCATGGCCCGGGCGCCGCGGCCGTGTTCTTCGGCGGGCTGGAAGATGAAGCGCACGGTGCCGTCGAAATCGCGCCGCTCGCGCAGCAGCTGCGCGGCGCCGAGCACCATCGCCATGTGGCCATCGTGGCCGCAGGCGTGCATGCGCCCGGGCGTGACGGAGGCGTAGGGCCGCTCGGTCGCCAGCTCGGTGATGGCCAGCGCGTCCATCTCGGCGCGCAGGCCGATCACGCCGGTCCCGCTGCCGACCGTGAGGCTGGCGACCAGCCCGGTGCCGCCGATGCCGGTGTGCACCTCGAGCCCCAGCGCCCGCAGCGCGCTGGCAATGAAGGCCGAGGTCTTCGCCTCCTCGAAGCCTGTCTCGGGCATCGCATGCAGTTGGTGCCGCCAGCCGGCCAGCTGGTCGCGCAGGGGTGCGTCAGGAAACTTCATGGCGAGATGCTATTGACAACGCAGCGGGACAGGTGCGCAAAATGAGCCGCTGCCACGCAACGTTTTTGCGTGAAGCCCGCCCTTTCTCATGACGCCCCTCGACGCCCTCGACCTGCACCTGCTCGAACTGATCCAGGCCGACAGCCGCCTCTCGCAGGGCGAACTCGGCGAGCGCATCCACCTGTCGACGGCGGCGGTGAACCGCCGGCTCAAGCGCCTGCGCGACGAGGGCGTGATCCAGCGCCACGGCGCCGTGCTGTCGCCGGCCGCGCTCGGGCACCCGCTCACCATCGTGGTCGAGGTCGAGGCCGAGAGCGAGCAGATCGAACGGCTCGACGCCATGAAGCAAAGCTTTCGCGACTGCCCGCAGGTGCAGCAGTGCTACTACGTGACGGGCGAGTGGGACTTCATCCTCGTGTGCGTGGTGCGCGACATGGCGCAATACACGGCGCTCACCCGCCAGCTGTTTTTCCAGAGCAACAACGTCAAGCGCTTTCGCACGCTGGTGACGATGGACCCGGTGAAGGTGAGCCTGGATGTGCCGGTGTCGGCGGGGGCGTGAGCCTGCTCAGCGCGCCGACAACATCGACCGCAGCATCAGCAGCACCGCGCCGACGATCGGTGCCAGCGCCAGCAACCGACCGGGTTCGAAGGCCAGCCCGGCGATGGCGCCGATGAAGCAGCCAACCTTGATCCACATCGCCACTGCGCCCCAGCCGCGCCCATGGGTCACGGCGAGCGCAACCAGCGCGACCCAGCCGATCGCGCCGCCGAGGACCGACAGCGTCCAGCTCAGCAGGTAGAGCGCCGAGTCCGCGTCGCGGAACGCGAGGGCCGTGCCCAGGCCGCGCCAGGTGTGCCACCAGCCGTCGAACAGCAGGAAGCCGGTGGCCGAGGCTGCCCACCAGAAGAAGGCGTAGAGGCTGGCCACGCCGGCCAGGGCCGCCAGCCCGCCCAGCAGGCGGCGGGTGATGTCGTCGAAGGGCGCGGGGTCGCGCCAGGCGGCTGTTTGTCCGTGGTCCATGGTCGGAGCTCCATTGGGTTCGCAATGGGTCCGACGGTAGGCGGCGAATGTGCGGGCTGGATGAAGCCTTTGTGAAGCGGGGGATCAGGCCTCGGGTACGTCCGGCGCGTCAGGAGAAATGCCCAGCTCCGAGCACACGCGCCCCAGCAGCGCCTTCAGCGACGCCACCTCGGCCTCGAGCCGCGCCACGTTGGCCCTGAGCGCCGCGACCTCGCCGAGCGAATCGCCGTGCGTGGCGAAGGCGCCGTCGCCCGAGGCGCCCGGCCCCGCCACCTCTTCCGCCGGCGGGCCGCTCAGCAGGTGCGCCCAGCGGCTTTCGCGCGAACCGGGCAGGCGCGCCAGCTTCACCACCAGCGCGCCGGCCGGGCGTTCGGCGAGTTCGTTGAGGAAGCCTTCGACCGACGAGATGTCGGCGAAGTTGTGCATGCGGTCGCAGGCGATGCGCAGCTCGCCGGCCGTTTGCGGGCCGCGCAGCATCAGCACGGTGAGCAGGATGACCGACTGCGACGGAATGCGCAGCACGCGGTCGGTGTTGTGCTCGTAGCGGAAAGCGCGCCCGCCGCTGGTCTCGGCCACGAGGCTGTAGCCCTTCAGGCTGTCGATGGCGGCCTGCACCTGCGACTCGCTGAGTTCGAGCACCGGGTTGCGGCTGGTCTTCTGGTTGCAGCCCGACACCAGCGAATTGAGCGTGAGCGGGTAGCTGTCGGGCACGGTGCGCTGCTTTTCGGCCAGCACGCCGAGGACGCGGGTTTCGAGGAGGGACAGGACGGGCAGCGGTGTGGACATGGCGCAGGAAGAAGAGACAGGGACAGAAGTGAAAAGGCAGCCGGGCCTCAAGGCGCCACCACGGCCAGCATCGGCCCGAGGTCGCGCACGAAGTCGTTGCGCTGCAGTGTCTTCGAATAGATCGCCGACACGGTGCCGTCGAGGTACAGCGCGTCGCGGCAATGCAGCACATCGCGCAAGTACAGCGCGAAGTCGTAGAAATTCACCGGTGTCTCGGCAAGGACGAAGACCGCGGCGGTGCCCGACACGCACACGCCGTTGCGCGTCTTGCGCGAATCCGAATTCGGAATGAGCGCCGGGTGCACCGCGCCGTGGCGCAGCAGCAGCGGGCCCGACTGGGTCGCCAGCTGCACACCGCCCTTCGCAGCGATCGACGGGTATTCCAACGCCTCGACGATGCGCGGCCCCTCGGCCGTCACCAGGAACACGCCGTTGGGCTTGCGAAAGAAATTGCCGACGCCGTCGGCCAGATTCAAAGGTGCTTCCTCGCGGCCTTCGCGCACCAGCAGCCCAACGGGTGCGAAGTCGGCGTGGTACATGCCGGCGTTCGCCGCGAACAGCAGTTGTTTGTTGCGCGCCTTCAGCCAGGCCTCGAGCCGGTCGAAGCGCTTGAAGGCGGTGCCGGTGTCGTCGTTCAGGAACAGCGCCAGCTTGTCGGTGCGCAGGTCGACCTTGACGACGGTGTAGCGCGGCGGCGCGTCCACGGCGCCGGCGGCGGACCACGCCAGGCCGGCGAGCAGGAAGACCAGCGCAGGCAGCAGCAGTTTTTTCATGCGACCTGCACTGTCTGCTTTTCTCAGCCGCCGTGGATGCGCGCGACCAGCGCCTTCGTGAAGGCCGCCGTGCCGGCGCTACCGCCGAGGTCGCCGGTGCGCACGTTGTCCAGGTTGAGCGTCTGGTCGATGGCGGTGCGCAGGCGCGTGGCCAGTTCGGGCCGCTTGACGTGGTCGAGCATGAGCGCGGCCGCCAGCATCAGCGCGATCGGGTTGGCGATGCCCTTGCCGGCGATGTCGGGCGCCGAGCCGTGCACGGCCTCGAAGATCGCGGCGTTGGTGCCGATGTTGGCGCCGGGCGCCATGCCCAGGCCGCCGACCAGGCCGGCCACGAGGTCCGAGAGGATGTCGCCGAACAGGTTGGTGGTCACCAGCATGTCGAACTGCCAGGGGTTGAGCACCAGCTTCATCGCGCAGGCGTCGATGATCACGGTGTCGAGCTCGAACTGGCCCTTGTACTTCTCTTCGTACAGGTCCAGGCCGGTCTCCAGGAAGATGCCGGTGAGCGCCTTCATGATGTTGGCCTTGTGCACCAGCGTGACCTTCTTGCGGCCGGTGGCCACGGCGGTGTCGAACGCGTATTCGAGGATGCGCCGGCTGCCCTTGCGGGTGTTGACGCCGGTGGCCATGGCCACGGCGTGCGGGTCGCCGTCGATGGGCACGTAGTGCTCGTGGCCGATGTACAGGCCCTCGAGGTTCTCGCGCACCACGGTCAGGTCGATGTTGTCGTAGCGCCCGCCCGGGATGATGGTGCGCGCGGGACGCAGGTTGGCGTACAGCTGGAACTCCTCACGCAGGCGCACGTTCGACGAGCGGTAGCCGCCGCCCGAGGGGGTTTCGAGCGGGCCCTTGAGCGCCAGGCGGGTGCTGCGGATGCTGTCCAGCGTGGCCTTGGGCAGCGGGTCGCCCGAGGCCTTGACGCCGCCCAGGCCGGCGATCTGGGTGTCCCACACGAAGGGCGCCTTCAGCGCGTCGAGCGCCGCCAGGGTCGCGTCGACGATCTCGGGGCCGATGCCGTCGCCGGGGATGAGGGTTGCGGGGATCGAGGTGGTCATCGGCGGCGGCTCACTTTCAGTAAAGAGGCTGCGAGCATACGTCGCACGGGCGACACCCCCGTGGGCTCAGGGGTCACTCCGGGTACCCCGCCGGCGGGGTGAGCAGCCCCATGGCGGCGCCCCCGGGACGGGCCGCCTAAAATGCCCGGTTCCCGGACGCGGCCCCTGGCCGCCTCCACGGGCCCCGCGCCCCTTCCGTTCGTCACTCCCGAAAGCGCCCTCCCCGATGTCCGCCCCGCGCAAGCTCTTCGTCACCACCGCCCTGCCGTATGCCAACGGCAAGTTCCACATCGGCCACATGATGGAATACATCCAGGCCGACATCTGGGTGCGGAACCAGCGAATGAATGGCGCCGACGTCAACTTCGTGTGCGCCGACGACGCGCACGGCGCGGCCATCACCATCGCGGCCGACAAGGCCGGCGTGACGCCGCAGGCCTTCGTGGCCGAGATCGCCGCGGGCCGCAAGCCCTACCTCGACGGCTACCACATCGCCTTCGACAACTGGCACTCGACCGACGCGCCCGAGAACCACCAGCTCGCGCAGGACATCTACCGCGACCTGCGCGCCAACGGCCTCATCGAGACCAAGAGCGTCGAGCAGTTCTACGACCCGGCCAAGGGCATGTTCCTGGCCGACCGCTTCATCAAGGGCGAGTGCCCCAACTGCCACTCGAAGGACCAGTACGGCGACAACTGCGAGGTGTGCGGCGCCGTGTACGCGCCCACCGAGCTGATCAACCCGTACTCGGCGCTGTCGGGCGCCAAGCCCGAGCTGCGCAGCTCGGAACACTTCTTCTTCAAGCTGTCGGACCCGCGCTGCGAGGCCTACCTGAAGGAATGGACCGCCGCCCCCGGCCACGTGCAGCCCGAGGTGCAGAACAAGATCCGCGAGTGGCTCTACAAGGACGACGAAGGCAAGGGCGGCCTGGGCGACTGGGACATCAGCCGCGACGCGCCCTACTTCGGCATCGAGATCCCCGATGCGCCGGGTAAGTACTTCTACGTGTGGCTCGACGCGCCCGTGGGCTACCTGGCGTCGCTCAAGAACCTGCTGGACAAGCGCTGCATCGAGCTGGGCGGCGACGGCATCTCGTACACCGAGTACATGGCCGACCCCGAGCTGGAGCAGGTGCACTTCATCGGCAAGGACATCATCACCTTCCACACGCTGTTCTGGCCCGCGATGCTGCATTTCAGCGGCCGCAAGGCGCCCAACGCCGTGTACGTGCACGGCCACCTGACGGTGAGCGGCGAGAAGATGAGCAAGAGCCGCGGCACCGGCATCGATCCGCTCAAGTACCTGTCGATCGGCCTGGACCCCGAATGGCTGCGCTACTACATCGCTGCCAAGCTCAACGGCCGCAACGAGGACATCGACTTCAACCCCGACGACTTCGTGGCGCGCGTGAACAGCGACCTCGTGGGCAAGTACATCAACATCGCCAGCCGCGCGGCCGGCTTCATCGGCAAGCGCTTCGGCGGCCAGCTGGGCGCGGTGTCGGCCGACGGCGAAACGCTGTTGTCCACGCTGCGTGCTGCGGCCTCGCAGGTGCAGTCGCTGTACGACGGCCGCGACTACGCCCGCGCGCTGCGCGAGGTGATGGCGCTGGCCGACAAGGTGAACGAGTACGTCGACCAGAACAAGCCCTGGGAACTGGCCAAGAAGGAAGGCGCCGAGGCGCGCCTGCACGACGTGTGCACGGTGTGCATCGAGGCCTTCCGCCTGCTCACGCTGTACCTGAAGCCGGTGCTGCCGGCGCTGGCCGTGAACGTCGAGGCCTTCCTGAAGATCGCACCGCTGGTCTGGGCCGACGCGGCGCAGGCTCTGCCGGCCGGCCACGCCATCGGCGACTACAAGCACCTGATGCAGCGCGCCGACCCCAAGCAGGTCGACAAGCTGTTCGACGTGCCCGAAGCCGCGGCTGCCGCACCCGTCGCCACCGAAGCGCAGGAGCTGCCCGGCGGCGAAGCCATCGCGCCGACCATCACCATCGACGACTTCGCGAAGATCGACCTGCGCATCGCGAAGATCGTGGCCTGCGAGAAGGTCGAGGGCTCGACCAAGCTGCTGCGCCTGACGCTCGACGCGGGCGAAGGCAAGACGCGCAACGTGTTCAGCGGCATCGCCTCGGCCTACCAGCCGGAACAGCTCGTGGGCAAGCTCACCGTGCTGGTCGCCAACCTCGCGCCGCGCAAGATGAAGTTCGGCGTCAGCGAAGGCATGGTGCTGGCCGCGAGCCACGGCGACGAAAAGGCCCACCCGGGCATCCACGTGCTCGAGCCCTGGGCGGGCGCGACGCCGGGCATGCGCGTGCGCTGACCCGACGACGCAAAGAAGAACTAGCCGAACTTGTTGTTCAACACGAGGTCGGCAAACACCTTGCCGCCCACCGAGATGTGGTCACGCATCGCCTCCGCGGCGTTGTCCGCGTGGCCTTTCAGAATCCACTCGACCACCCGTTCGTGCTCCCGCTGTGAAGCGGCGAGCCGGCCGGGCTTCTCGAACATCCGCCCGCGGTAGGCCGAGATGCGCAGCCGCACGGTCTGCGCCTGCTCCACGATGAAGGGGTTGCCGCTGGCGCGGTAGATCACGTCGTGCAGCGCGGCGTTGGCCTGCTGGTAGGCCTCGGCGTCGTCCGCCTGCGCCTGCGCGGCGGTGCCGGCCAGGGCGCGCAGCAACTCCTCGCGCAGCGCCGGGCCGATGCGCAGCGCGGCCAGCCGCGCCAGCACGCCTTCGAGCTCGCCGAGCGCTTCCATCATCGCCACCAGTTCGTTCGCCCGCAGCTGGCGCACGTAGATGCCGGTGCGCGGAACGATGTCGACCAGCCCGCGCGCACTGAGCAGCAGCAGCGCCTCCCGCACCGGCGTGCGCGAGGTGTTGAAGCTCAGGGCCAGGGCCTTTTCGTCGATGGCCATGCCGGGCGACAGCACGCCGCCCAGGATGTCTTGTTCGAGCCGGGCGCGGATGCGGTCCTGCAGGCTGTGGGTGTCGAGGGTTTTCGCGGGTTGCATGGCGATCTGGATATTAGCTAACCTTACAGATATATCAATTCATCTGTTTGGTACATCAATGTCTCCCACCCTCGCGATCGACGGCCACGTGGCCTATCTGACGCTGCACCGTCCCCAGGCCGCCAACAAGCTCACGCCGGACGATCTTCCCGTGCTGATCCAGCATGTGGACACAGTGAACCGCACGCCCGAGGTGCTGGTGCTGGTCCTGCGCGCCGAGGGCAAGTACTTCTGCAGCGGATTTGATATATCAGAAGTGGCCACCCAGAGCCAGACCGAGGGCCGCAGCTTCGGCGAGATGGTCGATGTGTTCGAAAACTGCCGCGCCGTCACCATCGCGGCGGTGCACGGCGGCGTCTACGGCGGCGCGACCGACCTCGTGCTGGCCTGCGACTTCCGCGTAGGCGCCCGCAGCGCCGAGATGTTCATGCCGGCCGCCCGGCTCGGCCTGCACTACTACCAGAGCGGCATGGAACGCTACGTGTCGCGGCTGGGGTTGGACACGGCCAAGCGCCTCTTTCTCACCGCCGAGAAGTTCGACGGCGCCGCCATGCGCGACTGCGGCTTTCTCACGCAGCTGGTCGACGACGCCGCCGCGCTCGACACCGAGGTGCAGCGCCTGCGCACCGTGCTCGCCGGCATGGCGCCGCTGGCGCTGCTGGGCATGAAGAAGCACCTGAACCAGATCGCGCGCGGCACCGCCGACGCCGCCGCGATCTCGCGCGAGGTGCAGCGCACCGTCGCCTCCGAAGACCTCGCCGAGGGCGGCCGGGCCTGGCGCGAGAAGCGCACGCCGGTGTTCCAGGGCCGCTGAGCGCGCCCGCCCCTTCCCCATACAAGACCCAGGAGACAACCCATGAAGCAAGAACTGCGAGCCCTCTCGTTCGCCGCCGCCGCGCTGCTGGCCTCGGCCGGCGCACTGGCCGACACCTACCCCTCGCGCCCGATCACGCTGCTGGTGGGCTTCCCCGCCGGCGGCGGCGCCGACACCGTGGCGCGCATCGTCGGCGACAAGCTGGGCAAGCTGCTCGGCCAGCCGATCGTCATCGACAACAAGCCGGGCGCGGGCACCACCATCGCGTCGGACCAGGTCGCGCGCGCCGCACCCGACGGCTACACGCTGCTGCTGGGCAGCGCCAACCTCTACGGCAGCGACAAGCTGCTCTACAAGAGCGTGAAGTACGACGGTGCGAAGAGCTTCGTGCCGATCTCGCGCTGGAGTTCCGCGCCAATGCTGCTCGCGGTGAACAAGGACGTGAGCGCCAAGACCGTGCAGGCGCTGATCGCCGAGGCGCGGCAGAACCCCGGCAAGCTGGCGTACTCGTCGTCGGGCGCGGGCGTGGTGACGCACCTGGCGGGCCTGTCGTTCGAGAAGGCGGCCGGCGTGCAGATGCTGCACGTGCCGTACAAGGGCGGCGCGCCGTCGATCCAGGCCGTGGCCGCGGGCGACGTGCAGCTCACCTTCGGCACGCCGCCCTCGGTGCTGCCGATGGCGCAGGGCCAGAAGCTGCGCGTGCTGGCCGTTACCTCGGGCCAGCGCTCGCCGCTCTTTCCCGACGTGCCCAGCGTGGCCGAGGCCGGCGTGAAGGGCTACGACTACACCTTCTGGTTCGGCCTCTTCGGCCCGGCCGGCCTGCCGCCGGAGGTGGCGCAGAAGCTGTTCGACGCCAGCGTGGCGGCGCTGAACGATCCCGAGGTCAAGGCGCGGATGGAGAAGTCGGGCAACGAGTCGGCGCCGTCGAAGTCGCTGGCCGAATTCCGCGCCTGGGCTCTGGCCGAAGGCGCGAAGTCGAAGGAACTCACCGAGCGCTCGGGCGCGAGCGTCGAATGACCGCGCACGCACCCAAGGCAGGCCCGCTGCAGGGCTTCACCGTCATCGACCTCACGCGCGTGCTCGCGGGCCCGTACTGCACGCTGCTGCTCGCCGACCTGGGCGCGCGCGTCATCAAGGTGGAACAACCCGGCCTGGGCGACGACGCGCGGCAGATCGGCCCCTTCGTCGAGGGCGATTCGGCCTACTTCATGTCGGTCAACCGCAACAAGGAGTCGATCGCGCTCGACCTGAAGGCACCGGCCGACCGCGCGGTCTTCGAGCAGCTGCTGGCCACGGCCGACGTGCTGGTCGAGAACTTCCGGCCCGGCACGATGGAAAAGCTGGGCTACGACTGGCCGACGCTGCACGCGCGCTTTCCGAAACTCGTGTTCACTTCGGTCTCGGGTTTCGGCCAGACCGGCCCGTACAGCAGGCGCCCCGCCTACGACATGGTGGTGCAGGCGATGGGCGGCATCATGAGCCTCACCGGCCACCCGGGCGCGCCGCCGACGCGCGTGGGCGTGTCGATCGGCGACCTGGGCGCCGGGCTGTACGCGGCCGTCGGCACGCAGGCCGCGCTGCTGCAGCGCGGGCGCACCGGGCTGGGGGACCGGGTCGACGTGGCGATGCTCGACTGCCAGGTCGCGCTGCTCGAGAACGCGATCTCGCGCATGGAGGCCGAAGGCCGCGCGCCGGGGCCGATCGGCTCGCGGCACCCGTCGATCACGCCCTTCGACGTGTTCCGCGCGGCCGACGGCTGGTTCGTGATCGCGGCGGGCAACGACGCGCTGTTCCAGCGCCTGTGCACGGCCCTCGAGCTGCCCGCGCTCGCCGGAGACGCCCGCTTTGCCACCAACCCGGCGCGCTGCCAGCACCACGAGGCGCTCAAGCAGTTGCTCGAAGAGCGCCTGTCGACCGCGCCCTGCGCGCACTGGCAGGCGCTGCTGATGCAGCACAACATCCCCACCGGCGACTACAACGACGTGGCGGCGGTGGTGAACGACCCGCAGGTGCAGGCGCGCGAGATGCTGGTGCAGGTGCGCACGCAGGGCGGCCAGCCGCTCACGGTGGCGGGCAACCCGGTGCACGTCGGTGGGCTGCGCACGCAGGTGCGACGGCAACCGCCGCGGCTGGACCAGGACCGCGAGGCGATCCTGGCGTCACTCGCCCGATCCAGCGCTGCGGGTGCAGAATCCGCCCATGCAACGCCGTGACCGCCTCCGCCCCTTCGTCCTTTCCGCACTCGGCCTCGCGGGTGCGCTGCTGCTGAGCGGCTGCGCGGTGGTCAGCGTCGCGAGCACGGCCGTGAGCGTGGGCGCCGGCGCAGTCGGCCTCGCGGCCGATGCCGCCATCGGCACCGCGCGCATCACCGGCAAGGCCGTGGGCGCGGCGGCCGACGCGGTGATTCCCGACAGCAAGGACTGACGGCCGTTCAGCGCGGCAGGCCCAGCGCCGCGAGGTGCGCGGGCGTGTGCTGTGCTTTCTCCTTGCGCACGAAGGCCGAGCGCAGCGCCGCGTGCGGCTCGGCGGGATCGAAGAAGTTGCGCCGCATGTGCGCCAGCTCCTCGTCGCGGTACGCCTGCAGCGGCTTGGCCGCTTCATCGCGCACACGCGCCGCTTGCTTGCCCGCCAGGCGCGCGGCCAGGTCCGGCGATGCCGCCAGTTGCGCGGCCAGCCGGCCGACCTCGTCGCCCAGTTCTTCCGGCGCAGCCTGCAGCACGCGCTGCGCCAAGCCCAGCGCCACCGCGCGCTTGGCGCTCACGGGCAGCGCCGACTGCGTGAGCCGCGCGGCCTCATCGGCGCCCACGCGGCGCGGCAGGCTGTAGGTCCAGTACTCGGAGCCATGCAGGCCCATGAGTTTGTAGTGCGGGTTGAGCACCACGCCGTCGCGGCACCACACCTCGTCGGCCGCGAGCGCGAGCATCACGCCGCCGGCCGCGGCATTGCCGCCCAGCGCGGCCACGGTGAGTCGGTCGGTGGTCGTGAGCACGGCCTCGACCAGGTCGTTCATGGCGTGGATGTTGGCCCATGACTCTTCGGCCGGATCGGCCGCCGCCTCGATCACGTTCAGGTGGATGCCGTTGGAGAAGAAGTCGCGCAGCCCGCCGAGCACCAGCACCGAGGTCGGGCGGGTGCAGGCGAAGCGGTAGGCAGCGAGCAGGCGCCGGCATTGCGCGGTGCTCATGGCCCCGCCCGCGAAAGAGAAGTTCAGCACGCCGACAGCGCCGTGCTCGCTGTAACGCATGTCGGTCCACGTGCGGCGACCGGCCGGCAACTCGAGCGGCGCAGGCACCTCGGGCAGGCCGGCGGGCAGCCGCGCGCCCAGCGCCTCGACGGCCGGCAGCTTATAGCTCGGCAAACCGGACCCCGGTTCGCGCCAGGGCCGCAGTTGGGTGAGCCAGACCGCACCGTCGACGGTGGCTCGGCAGACGGCGCCGGCGCGGGTGGCGATCAGTTCGCCGGGCGTGCCGCGCAGCTCGTCCTCGGCATGGCCGCCATGCAGGTACCACGGCGCGCCCAGCAGCTCGTCGAGCACGCCGGGCTGCGAATCGGCCGCGCGCAGCTGCCGCAGCACCGATTCGGTGGTCTGCGTGGCCCAGTCGATGCGGCGCTCGGCCTGCTTCATGAAGGGCCGCCAGCCGGCGGCGAGGTCGGCCGCCTTCTGCCGCTTCGGCTTGTAGGTGCCCGAGGCGAAGCGCTCGACGGCCAGCAGCACGGCGTCGACGGCGGCATCGGCCACCTCGCCGCGGTAGAGGTCGCTCTTGCCGGCCTGCGGCGGCACCTTCAGCGGCGACCAGGCCCAGACATCGCCCGCGTCCATCTCGGCCACGGCCTCGAGCACGGTGACGCCCCAGCTGTCGACGCCGCCCTGCAGCGTCCGGTCGAGCGAGGACGGGCCGCGGTCGCCGGGCGGGCCCGGATGCACGATCAGGCAGGTGTGGGCGCGCCAGACGTCCTCGGGAATCGCCGTGGTCAGCATCGGCGCGACGATCAATGCCGGCGCGTGCTGGCGCACGGCTTCACGCAGCGCCTCGTCATCGCCGAGCGCCAGCACGAGGCCCGCGGTGTGGCCCCGGTCCTGGAGCTCGGCCAGCACGCGCTGCGTGAGGCTGTTGAACGCGCTCGCGACGAGCAGGATGTGCATGGGCGACCTCATTGACGTTTGTTTCTAAACGTCAAAAATGTATCTTTCAGCCTCGCCGCCGATAAGCTGACTGAAAGTACTCACCGCCGGGAAATCGCCGGGCCGCCGCGGCGGCCGGGCCACAATGACCGCACATGTCGTCGCCGCTGAACCTCACCCGCTTTCGCCCCCGCCTGCTGGACACGATGGCCGGCTACGACCGGGGGCGGTTCCTGGGGGACCTCGGCGCGGGCGCCACGGTGGGCATCGTCGCGCTGCCGCTGGCCATGGCCTTTGCCATCGCCTCGGGGCTCAAGCCCGAGGCCGGCATCTGGACGGCGATCATCGCGGGCTTCCTGATCTCGCTGCTGGGCGGCTCGGCCGTGCAGATCGGCGGCCCGGCGGGCGCGTTCATCGTGATCGTCTACGGCATCGTCGAGCGCTACGGCGTGGCCAACCTGCTGATCGCCACCGCCTGCGCGGGCGTGCTGCTGTTCATGGCGGGGCTGTTCGGGCTCGGGCGGCTGGTGCGCTTCGTGCCGCTGTCGATCGTGGTGGGCTTCACCAACGGCATCGCGGTGCTGATCCTGCTGTCGCAACTGAAAGACCTGCTGGGCCTCACGGTGGAGCGCATGCCGGCCGACATGTTCTCGCAGCTGCACGCGATGGCGCTGCGGCTGGACACCTTCAACCCGCACGCCTTCGCGCTCGGGGTGGCCTGCGTGCTCGGGCTGCTCGCGTGGTCGCGGCTGTTTCGCGGCGACTCGGCGCTGGCGCGGGCGGTGCAGCGCGTGGGCGGACGCTGGGTGCAGACGCGCCCGGTGCAGATCGTCGGGCGCATCCCGGGGCCGATCGTCGCGCTGGTGTCGCTCACGCTGGTGTCGTGGGGCTTCGCGCTGCCGGTGGAGACCATCGGCACGCGCTTCGGCGGCATTCCCGAGGGCGTGCCGGCCTTCGCGCTGCCCGATTTCTCGTGGGAGACCGTCAAGCAGCTGGTGACGCCGACGCTGACCATCGCGCTGCTCGGCGCCATCGAGTCGCTGCTGTGCGCGCGCGTGGCCGACCAGGTCAGTGGCCAGCCGCGCCACGACCCGAACCAGGAGCTGATGGCGCAGGGCATCGCCAACCTGGTCACGCCCTTCTTCGGCGGCATGCCGGCCACGGGCACCATCGCGCGCACCGTGACCAACATCCGCTCGGGCGGCAGCTCGCCCATCGCGGGCATCGTGCATGCGGTCACGCTGCTGGTCGTGGTGCTGCTGGCGGCGCCGCTGGCGCGCCACGTGCCGCTCGCGGTGCTGGCGGGCATCCTGGTGTTCGTCGGGCTGAACATGGGCGAATGGCGTGAGTTCACGCCCGGCCAGCTGCGCCACTTCAGCCGCCACTACCGCCTGCTGATGCTCGGCACCTTCTTCCTCACGGTGGTGTTCGACCTCACGGTGGCGGTGCAGGTGGGCATCGTGCTGGCGTGCGCGCTCTTCATCCGCCGCATGAGCGGGCTGTTCAGCGTCGAGCTGGTGACGCTGCAGCCGCCGGTGCTCACCTACCGGCTGTACGGCGCCATGTTCTTCGGCGCGGCGGCCAAGCTCGACGAAGCAGTGAACGCCGCGGAGCGCGCGCCGCGCGGCATGACGCTGGTGCTGGACGCCACGCACCTGATCTACATCGATGCCACCGGCGTCGATGCGCTGCGGCAGTTGCACCGGGCGGTGCTGGCGCGCGACGGATTGCTGCGCATCGAGTCGCCGCAGCCGCAGCCGCTCGAGGTGCTGGAGCGTTCGGGCTTTGCCGAGGAATTGACGACGGGCCAGCCCGGCGCGTCGCACGGCGCGTAGCTGTCAGGGCGCCTCGGTGCCCCGATCAGGCGACGACCCGCTGCGCACCACGCGCTGGTCGTCGTTCAGCGTGGCGGTGAAGACCATCGACGAATTCGGTGGCTGCACCCAGCGCCATTCCCATTCGGTCTCGCGCTTGAGCGCATAGGGCGTGACCTTGGCCGGCTTGCCCAGCAGCTTGCGCAGGTCTTCCATCATCATGCCGGGCTGCACCTTGGCGAAGTTCTCGGGCGTGAGCACCTGGCGCAGCGCGCTCATCTTGCCGTCGGCGCCGATGGTGATCATGTAGTTCTTCTGGCCCTGCGGCTGGCGGTTGAACTCCAGCACGCGGCCGTTGGGCACGTCCCAGACGTTCTCGGGTTCGCCGAAACGCGCACGCACGTCGGCCTCGGTCGAGACGCCCTCTTCGAGCTCGCTGATGCGCTGCGGATCGCAGCCCGCGAGCCCGATCAGCGCCGCCAGCAGTCCTGCCACGAGGCCGATCCGGCCCTTCTGAAATCGTTGCATGCCGTCCCCGGTAAAATTCGAGCGATAAAGGTCCAGTCTATGTCCATCTTCCGCCGCCCCCACTACACCTCCGAGATCACGAACTTCATCGAGGAGATGAAGCAAAAGAAGCCGACGCTCGAGGCCGAACAGCGCGCCGGCCGCGCCCTGCTGTGGGACAAGCACCTCGACCGCAGCCTGCTCGAGGAGTACAGCGAAGCGCGCGTGCCGATGCAGCCGTACGTCTACCAGACCCAACCCAAGTGAATGGTGCCCACCCGGCATCCCGCCGCCCAGCCTGCGCGCACAGCTATTAAGTTGATAGCAACTTCCGCATGAGCGCAGACGAGGACAACGGCACGATCGTGGCCAGCATGCCCGAGGTCGTCGACCAGGTCGCCCTGGCCCGGCTCTACGGCGAGCCGCTGTTCGCGATGCCGAAGGACCTGTACATCCCGCCCGAGGCGCTGCAGGTTTTCCTGGAGGCCTTCGAGGGCCCGCTGGACCTGTTGCTGTACCTGATCCGCAAGCAGAACTTCAACATCCTCGACATCCCGATGGCGGGCCTGACGCGGCAGTACCTGAGCTACGTCGACGAGATCCGCCAGACCAACCTCGAACTCGCGGCCGAATACCTGCTGATGGCCGCGATGCTGATCGAGATCAAGTCGCGCATGCTGCTGCCGCCCAAGAAGGTGGCCGACGGCGAAGAGGCCGAAGACCCGCGCGCCGAGCTGGTTCGCCGGCTCATGGAGTACGAGCAGACCAAGCTGCAGGCCGCCGCCATCAGCGCGCTGCCGACCTACGGGCGCGACTTCTGGAAGGCCCAGGTCTACATCGAGCAGTCGATCAAGCCGCGCTTTCCCGATGTCGACGTGGTCGAGCTGCGCGACGCCTGGGCCGACATCATGAAGCGCGCCAAGCTCGTGCAGCACCACAAGATCTCGCGCGAGGAGCTCAACGTGCGCGAGCACATGAGCATCGTGCTGCGCCACCTGCAGGGTCAGCGTTTCGTCGAGTTCGAGAAGCTCTTCGACGTCTCGCGCGGCGTGCCGGTGCTGATCGTCACCTTCATCGCGATGCTCGAGCTCGCGAAGGAGACGCTGATCGACATCACGCAGGCCGAGGCCTTCGCCCCTATTTACGTCCGACTGGCCTACTCGCCGGCCTGACCCAACCGGTTCCCACGCCTGTGACTTCCGCCGTTCGCGACTTCGACGTCCTCATTGTCGGCAGCGGCCTCGCAGGCCTCTCCGCCGCGCTGCACCTGGCCCCCACGCACCGCGTGGCCGTGCTCACCAAGCGCGCGCTGAACGACGGCTCCAGCGCCTGGGCCCAGGGCGGCATCGCGGCCGTGCTGGCGGCGGGCGACAGCTTCGACGCCCACGTGGAAGACACGCTGGTCGCCGGCGCCGGCCTGTGCGACCCCGAGGCCACGCGCTTCGTGGTCGAGGGCGCGCCGCAGGCCATCGGCTGGTTGCGCGAACTGGGCGTGCCCTTCTCGGAAGAAGGTGGCGACCTGCACCTGACGCGCGAAGGCGGCCACAGCCAGCGCCGCATCGTGCACGTGACCGACGCCACCGGCGCGGCCGTGCAGCAGGTGCTCATCGAGCGCGTGCGCCGCACGCCCAACATCACGCTGTTCGAGCACCACACGCTGGTCGACCTGGTCACCGGCACCAAGCTCGGGCTGGCCGACCCGTCCTGCCAGGGCCTGTACGCGCTGGACGACGAGACCGACGAGGTGCTGGCCTTCCGCGCGCCGCACACCATCCTGGCGACCGGCGGCGCGGGCAAGGTGTACCTGTACACCACCAACCCCGACACCGCCACCGGCGACGGCATTGCCGCCGCCTGGCGCGCGGGCTGCCGGGTGTCGAACCTGGAGTTCATCCAGTTCCACCCGACCTGCCTGTACCACCCGCACGCCAAGTCGTTCCTGATCAGCGAGGCGGTGCGCGGCGAAGGCGGGCTGCTCAAGTTGCCCGACGGCACGCGCTTCATGCCCAAGCACGACGAGCGCGCCGAACTCGCACCGCGCGACGTGGTGGCCCGCGCCATCGACTTCGAGATGAAGAAGCACGGCCTGGACTGCGTGTACCTCGACATCTCGCACCAGCCGCCCGCGTTCCTGAAGGAACACTTCCCCAACATCCTGGCGCGCTGCCTGGAGCTGGGCATCGACATCACGCGCGAGCCGATTCCCGTGGTGCCCGCCGCGCACTACACCTGCGGCGGCGTGCTCAGCGACCTGGCCGGTCGCACCGACATCCCGGGCCTGTACGCCATCGGCGAAACCGCCTGCACCGGCCTGCACGGCGCCAACCGGCTGGCCAGCAACTCGCTGGTCGAGTGCATGGTGTTCGCACGCGCCGCGGCCGACGCCATTGCGCAGGCGCCGTCGCGCGATCGCGCCGCGCTGCCCGCCTGGGACGAAAGCCGCGTCACCGACGCCGACGAAGCCGTGGTCATCTCCCACAACTGGGACGAGCTGCGCCGCTTCATGTGGGACTACGTCGGCATCGTGCGCACCAACAAGCGCCTGGAGCGTGCGAGCCACCGCATCGCGCTGCTGCAGGCCGAGATCCAGGAGTTCTACGCGAACTTCCACGTCACGCGCGACCTGCTCGAACTGCGCAACCTGGTGCAGGTGGCCGAGCTGATCGTGCGTTCCGCGCAGGCCCGCCACGAGAGCCGTGGCCTGCATTTCAGTCGCGATTACCCTTCGCTGGCCGAGCCCACCGCACCCACCGTGCTGGTGCCGCCGGTCGACTGAGCCCACCCTTCGTCACCTTTCGATCACCCTCAGGATGCCCGGCCACCGACGCCCGCAGGGAGAAAGCCAACCATGTCGAACACCCCTACCCCACCCACCCCACCGTCCGAAGTCCCGGCCGCCACGCCCTACGGCACGTTGCCGCCCGCCTCGCCCCTGGCACAGCGCAAGCCCGTGAGCCTGCCGCGGCTGGCCGACATGCATGCGCGCGGCGAGAAGATCGCCATGCTCACCGCCTACGACGCCACCTTCGCGGCCATGGCCGACGCGGCCGGCATCGACTGCCTGCTGGTCGGCGACTCGCTGGGCATGGTCTGCCAGGGCCTGAACAGCACCGTGGGCGTGAGCCTGGAAGCCATGCGCTATCACACCGACAGCGTCTCGCGCGGCCTGCGCCGCGTGCAGGGCACGACCTGGCTCATCGCCGACCTGCCCTTCGGCAGTTATCAGGAATCGCGCGAGCAGGCCCTGGCCAGCGCCACCGTGCTGATGCAGGCCGGTGCGCACATGGTCAAGCTCGAAGGCGGCGGCTGGACCACCGAAACGGTGCGCTTCCTGGTCGAGCGCGGCATTCCCGTGTGCGCCCACCTGGGACTGACGCCGCAGACTGTGCATGCGCTCGGCGGCTACCGCGTGCAGGGCAAGGGCGACACCGCCGGCGCGCTGCTCAAGCAGCAGGCCCACGCGCTGCAGGACGCGGGCGCCGCCATGCTGGTGCTGGAGATGGTGCCGGCCGCGCTGGCCGCCGAACTCACGGCCGAGCTGACCCGCTGCGCCACCATCGGCATCGGCGCCGGCAAGGGCACCGCGGGCCAGGTGCTCGTGCTGCACGACATGCTGGGCATCAACCTCGGGAAGATGCCGAAGTTCGTGCGCAACTTCATGGCCGACGCGCCGGGCGTGCTGCCCGCGCTGCAGGCCTACGTGCAGGCCGTGAAGAACGGCAGCTTCCCCGACGACCGCCTCCACGCCTGGTAAGCCCAGAAGGACACCGACCATGTACATCGCCAAGACCATCGACGAACTGCGCCAGCACCTGTCTTCCAGCCAGCGCCCCGCCTTCGTGCCCACCATGGGCAACCTGCACGAGGGCCACCTCGCGCTCGTGCGCCAGGCCAAGCCGCTGGGCGACGCCACCGTGGCGAGCATCTTCGTGAACCGCCTGCAGTTCCTGCCGCACGAAGACTTCGACACCTACCCGCGCACCTGGGACAGCGACTGCGAGAAGCTGCGCGCCGCCGGCTGCGACGTGCTGTTCGCGCCCGACGAGAAGGCGCTCTACCCCGAGCCCCAGACCTGCAAGGTGCACCCCGACCCGGCGCTGGCCGACCTGCTCGAAGGGCACTTCCGCCCCGGCTTCTTCATCGGCGTGTGCACGGTGGTGATGAAGCTGTTCCAGTGCGTGCAGCCGCGCGTGGCCGTGTTCGGCAAGAAGGACTACCAGCAGCTCATGATGATCCGCCACATGGTGCGGCAGTTCGCGCTGCCCATCGAGATCGTGGGCGGCGAGACCTTCCGCGCCGACGACGGCCTGGCGCTCTCCTCGCGCAACGGCTACCTGAGCGCCACCGAGCGCGCCGAGGCCGTGCAGCTGTCGAAGGCGCTGCGAGACATGGCAGAAGCCGTGCGCGCCGGCGAGCGCGACGTGGCCGCCCTCGAGGCGCGCGCCATGCAGTCGCTCGCGCAGCGCGGCTGGCAGCCCGACTACCTCGTGCTGCGCCGCCGCGCCGACCTGCAGGCGCCGCAGCCCGGCGATGCGCTCGTGGCCCTGGCCGCCGCGCGGCTGGGCAGCACGCGGCTCATCGACAACCTCGAAATCGACACCCCGCTCGCCGCATGACCTACAGCGTCAAGGAAATCTTCTACACGCTGCAGGGCGAAGGCGGCCAGGCCGGCATGCCGGCCGTGTTCTGCCGCTTCGCCGGCTGCAACCTCTGGACCGGCCGCGAGGAAGACCGCGACACGGCCGTCTGCCGTTTCTGCGACACCGACTTCGTCGGCACCGACGGCACGCTGGGCGGCAAGTTCAAGAGCGCCGGCCAGCTCGCCGACACCATCGCCGCGCAATGGCCCGCCGGCGACACCGCGCACCGGCTGGTCGTGCTCACGGGCGGCGAGCCGCTGCTGCAGGTCGATGCGGCGCTGGTCGACGCGCTGCACGCGCGGCACTTCCGCATCGCGGTCGAGAGCAACGGCACGGTCGTCGCGCCCGCGGGCATCGATTGGCTGTGCATCAGCCCCAAGGCCGGCGCGCCCTGGGTGCAGCAGCGCGGCCAGGAGCTGAAGCTGGTGTGGCCGCAGGCCGGCATCGACCTCGATGCGATGGCACGCACCGGCGAATTCACCCACCGCTTCCTGCAGCCGATGGACGGGCCCGACCGGCTCGCCAACACCGAGTTGTGCATCGCCGAATGCATGAAGCAGCCGGTGTGGCGCCTGAGCGTGCAGACCCACAAGATCACGGGCATCCGCTGACGCGCGGCCCCTTTATTTCAGAGTTTCTTTTTTCCGACGATGCGCTTCACCATCAGCCAACGCTTCTTCTTCGACGCCGCCCACACGCTCAAACGCGAGATCGAGGTCGAAGGCAGCCGCCGCATTCACGGCCACACGTACCACGCGGAGGTGTGGCTGGCAGGCGAGCGCGATCCGGTGACGGGCATGGTGATCGACCTGGGCCTGCTGCGCCGCCGGCTCGAAGACGTGCGCGAGCAGCTCGACCACCACCTGCTGGACGACGTGCCGGGGCTGCATCCGCCGACGCTGGAGAACCTGTGCGTGTTCATCGCCGACGCGCTGCCCGACCTGCGGCCGTCGCTGGCGCGCGTGCGCGTGTGGCGCGAGGCGCTGGGCGACAGCTGTACGGTGGAGTTCTAGCCGCCGGTCAGGCGGCGCCGATACCGGCCACCAAGCTGCCCGGCGCCTGGCCGTTCTTCAGCCCGGCGGTGAACGCCAGCATGCGGTCGATCGGCACGCGCGCGCGCACGCCGAGCGCCGGATCGACGTGGATCTCGCCCGCGCCGGTCTCCAGCGCGTTCGCCAGTTCGACCAGCCCGTTCATCGCCATCCACGGGCAGTGCGCGCAGCTCTTGCAGGTGCCGCCGTTGCCCGCCGTGGGCGCTTCGATGAAGGTCTTGCCGGGGTTCAGCGTGCGCAGCTTGTGCAGCATGCCGGTGTCGGTCGCGACGATGAACTCGGTCGCGTCGAAGCGCTGCGCCGCGTTCAGGATGGCCGAGGTGGAGCCCACCGCATGCGCCAGCGCGATCACGTCCGAGGGCGACTCGGGGTGCACCAGCACCTTGGCCTTCGGGTGTTCCTTCATGAGCAGCTCGAGTTCGAGCGCCTTGAATTCGTCATGCACGATGCAGGCGCCGTTCCAGCTGACCATGTCGGCGCCGGTCTGGCGGCGGATGTAATCGCCCAGGTGGCGGTCGGGGCCCCAGAGGATCTTCTGGCCGGCTGCGTGCAGCGCGTTCACCACGTCGAGCGCGCAGCTGGAGGTGACGAGCCAGTCGGCGCGCGCCTTCACGGCGGCGCTGGTGTTGGCGTAGACCACCACGGTGCGGTCGGGATGCGCATCGCAGAAGGCGCTGAAGGCGTCGACCGGGCAGCCCAGATCGAGCGAGCAGTTGGCGTCCAGGTCGGGCATCAGCACGCGCTTTTCGGGCGAGAGGATCTTCGAGGTCTCGCCCATGAAGCGCACGCCCGACACCACCAGCGTGGCGGCGGCGTGGTCACGGCCGAAGCGTGCCATCTCGAGCGAATCGCTCACGATGCCGCCGGTTTCCTCGGCCAAATCTTGCAGGTCGGGGTGCACGTAGAAGTGCGACACCATCACCGCGTTGCGCTCGCGCAGCAGGCGGCGGATGCGCGCCTTCAGCGCAATGCGCTCGTCGGGCGAAGGCTCGGGGGGCACGCGGGCCCAGGCGTGGCGCGTGTCGCAGACCGCGCCTTGCGCGGGCTGTTCGTAGTCGACATCGATGACGGAAGCGGTCGTCATGGCGGTTCAGTGGGTCAGGAAGCGCATCGAGTAGTCGATGGCCTTCACGTCCTTGGTCAACGCGCCGATCGAGATCCGGTCGACACCGGTCTCGGCCAGGGCACGCAGGCCGTCCAGTGTGACGCCGCCGGAGATCTCGAGCACGGCCTTGCGGCTCTCGCCCACGGCGTCGTTCAGGCGCACGGCCTCGCGCAGCGTGGACAGGCCCATGTTGTCGAGCAGCACCATGCGGGCGCCGGCGTCCAGCGCTTCCTGCAGCTGGGCCAGGGTCTCGACTTCGACTTCGACAAAGGCGGCCTGCGCGGCCACGGGCGCCACCGCGCGCAAGGCGGCGGCCACGCCACCGGCCGCGGCAATGTGGTTTTCCTTGATGAGCACCGCGTCGTACAGGCCGATGCGGTGGTTCAGCCCGCCTCCCGTGCGCACCGCGTACTTCTGCGCCAGGCGCAGGCCCGGCAGGGTCTTGCGGGTGTCGACGATGCGGGCACGGGTGCCCTTCACGGCGTCGGCGTACAGCGCGGTCTTGGTGGCGACCGCGCTCAGCAGCTGCAGGAAGTTGAGCGCGGTGCGCTCGGCCGTCAGCAGCGCGCGGGCGCCGCCTTCGATTTCGAGCACGGGCTGGTCGGCGGCGCAGCGCTGGCCCTCGCCGCAAAGCCAGGTGATGCGCGCCTGCGGATCGAGCCGCCGCACGGTGGCCTCGACCCAGGGCGCGCCGCACACCACGGCGGTTTCGCGCGCGAGCACGCGGGCATGGGCGGTGCGGGAGGCATCGACCAGCGAGGCGGTCAGGTCGCCGTCGGCGACGTCTTCCTGCAGGGCGCGGGCGACGTCGGACTCGGCCAGCGCGGCGACGGCCGACGCCGAGAAATCAAAGCGAGGGCTCATGTCTCTGGAATCTCTAATCTTCTTCAGGAGGAATGGCGCGAGGCCGGGCCGGCGGGCGGCTGCTGCACCGACTCGGGCACCGGGTCGCGCCCGGTCAGCGCCGCGACGGCGTCGCGCGGACTCACCTGGCCGTCGAGCAGCGCGACCACGCCTTCGGCGATGGGCATCTCGATGCCCAGGCCGCGCGCGCGCTGCACCACGGTGCGGGCACAGTACACGCCCTCGGCCACGTGGCCCAGCGAATCGACGGCCTGCGCAAGCGTGCGGCCCTGGGCCAGCAGCAGCCCGACCTTGCGGTTGCGCGACAGGTCGCCGGTGGCGGTCAGCACGAGGTCGCCCAGGCCCGACAGGCCCATGAAGGTGTCGGCGCGGGCGCCGAGCGCCAGGCCGAAGCGGGTCATTTCGGCCAGGCCGCGGGTGATCAGCGCCGCGCGGGCGTTGAGCCCGAGCGCGAGGCCGTCGCACAGCCCGGTGGCGATGGCGAGCACGTTCTTGACGGCGCCGCCGACTTCGACGCCGACGATGTCGTCGTTGGCGTACACGCGCAGGGCCGGGCCGTGGAAGGCGTCGACCAGCGCATCGCGCACACCGGCGTGCGGGCTGGCGGCCACCAGCGCGGTCGGGCGCCCTTCGGCGACCTCCTGCGCAAAGCTGGGGCCGCTGAGCACGCCCGCCTTCAGTTCAGGCGCGACCTGCGCCCAGATCTCGTGGGCGAGCAGGCCGTAGGTGGTGGGAGAGGCATCGAGCGCGGGCTCGACGCCCTTGCACAGCCACGCCACCTGGGCGGTGGTGCCGCGCAGGGCGATCAGCTGTTCGCGCAGGGCGGCCATGGGCGTGGCCACGATGACGAGGTCGGCCCCGGCCTGCGCCTGGGCGATGTCGCCCGCGCGCACGGCCAGCGAGGCCGGCAGGGCCAGCCCGGGAAGGTAGCGGGTGTTTTCACGCGCGGCCGACATGGCGTCGGCCTGGGCGGCGTCGCGCGCCCAGAGGGTGACCTCGTGGCGGGCCGCCGCGTTGACTGCGACGGCCGTGCCCCAGGCACCGGCGCCATGAACGCAGATCTTCATCGTGCGCTGGCGGCGTCGTGCGGCCGGTTTACTGGGCCAGGGTGGGGGCAGCCTGGCCGGCGGCCTGGGCTTGCTGCTGCTCGTACATGGCCTGGAAGTTGATTTCGGCCAGGTGCACGGGCGGGAAGCCGCCGCGCTGGATCACGTCGGCGACGTTGCCGCGCAGGTACGGGTAGACGATCTGCGGGCAGGCGATGCCCAGGATCGGACCCATCTGGTCTTCCGGCAGGTTGCGGATCTCGAAGATGCCGGCTTGCTTGGCTTCGACCAGGAACACGGTGCGGTCTTCGATCTTGGTCTGCACGGTGGCCGACACGGTGATCTCGAAGATGCCGTCGGCCACGGGCTGGGCGTCCACGCCGAGCTGGATGTCGACGGTGGGCTGCGTCTGCTCCAGCAGGATCGCGGGCGAGTTGGGTTGTTCGAGCGACAGGTCCTTGAGGTAGACGCGCTGGATCTGGAACACGGGATCTTGGGCTTGCTGGTCGGCCATGGCTGAACTTTCGAGGATCAAAACAATGCCCGCCGGGGAGAGGGTCCCGCAGCGGGCTGCAGATGAGGGAACAAACGATTATCGCCCGACGGCCCGCGCACTTTCGTGACGCCCGGCCGCGAAAGGCTTCAGGCGCCTTGCAGCAGCGGAACGAGGCCGCCGCGGCTGTCCAGGGCCATGAGGTCGTCGCAGCCGCCCACGTGGGTGTCGCCGATGAAGATCTGCGGCACCGTGCGGCGCTGGGTGATCTCCATCATGGTGGTGCGGGCTTGCGGGTCGGTGTCGATGCGGATCTCTTCGATCTGCTCGACGCCCTTGGCCTTGAGGATCTGCTTTGCACGCGTGCAGTACGGGCAGACGGCGGTGGTGTACATCTTGACGGCTTGCATGCGCTCTACCTTGGGAACAATCAGGCTTTTTCAACCGGCAGGTTGGCCTCTTTCCAGGCCTTGAGCCCGCCAGCGACGGCTTGGGCCTGCTCGTAGCCGAGCTTCTTGGCCGTGGCCACGGCGCGCTGGGCGCGGGCGCCGGTGGCGCACACCAGCAGCAGCGGCACGTTCTTGTTCTTGACCGTGCTGGCCAGCTTCTCGTCCAGCAGGTTCAGGGGCACGTTCTTGGCGCCGATCATGTGGCCGGTCGCAAATTCTTCGGGTTCGCGCACGTCGACCAGCACCGCGCGTTCGCGGTTGATGAGCTGCACGGCGCCCTGGGCCGTGAGCGTGCCGCCGCCCGCACCCCGGAGCATCGGCCAGGCCAGCATGCCGCCCGAGGTGAGCGCCATCAGGATCAGCATCCAGTTCGCGGTGACGAATTCGATCAATTTCACGGGGGTTCCTTGGATGGCAAACCCGGGATTTTAGAATGCTGGTTTTCCCACGCGCTGCCAAAGGCCTCCGACATGCACAAACTGGTACTGATCCGCCACGGCGAATCGACCTGGAACCTCGAAAACCGCTTCACCGGCTGGACCGACGTCGACCTGACCGAAACCGGCGTCGAGCAGGCCAAGCAGGCCGGCCGGCTGCTCAAGGCCGAGGGCTACGACTTCGACGTGGCCTACACCAGCGTGCTCAAGCGCGCCACCCGCACCCTCTGGCACACGCTCGACGAACTCGACCGCACCTGGCTGCCCGTGGTGCACTCCTGGCGCCTCAACGAACGCCACTACGGCGGCCTGCAGGGCCTGAACAAGGCCGAAACGGCCAAGAAGTACGGCGACGAGCAGGTGCTGGTCTGGCGCCGCAGCTACAGCACCCCGCCGCCGCCGCTGGAAGCCGACGATCCGCGCAGCGAGCGCTCCGACGTGCGCTACGCCAAGCTCTCGCCCGAGCAGATCCCGCTGACCGAATGCCTGAAGGACACGGTGGCGCGCGTACTGCCGTTCTGGAACGAATCGATGGCCCCGGCCATCCGCACCGGCCGCCGCCTGGTCGTGGCCGCGCACGGCAATTCGATCCGCGCGCTGGTGAAGTACCTGGACGGCATCTCGGACGACGCCATCGTCGGCCTGAACATCCCGAACGGCATTCCGCTCGTGTACGAGCTGGACGACGACCTCAAGCCCCTGCGCCACTACTACCTGGGCGATGCCGCGGCCGCCGAAAAGGCCGCCGCCGCGGTGGCTTCGCAGGGCAAGGGCTGAAGACGTAAGCAAAAGAAGAAAACCCCGCCTGCCGGTTCCTCCGTGGAACCCCGGCAGGCAATTTGCTTCCAAGCTGTGTATATTGGTTCGACAGCCGTCGACATACAGGACATTTCACTCATGATGGGCCAGAAACTGAAGATCACCGGCTGGGTCGCCGCCGGCGCCGTTGCTGGCGTCCTGACCACCGTCTCGCTGCAGACGGTCGCGCGGGGTTCGCTCGCGCCGCTCCCGCTCGAGGAGTTGCAGCAGCTCGCGGCCGTCTTCGGGATGGTCAAGAGCGACTATGTCGAGGCGGTCGACGAGAAGAAACTCATCTCGGACGCCATCTCGGGCATGGTCGCCGGGCTCGATCCGCACTCGCAGTACTTCGACAAGAAGTCCTTCAAGGAATTCCGCGAGGGCACCACGGGCCGCTTCGTCGGCGTGGGCATCGAAATCTCGCAGGAAGACGGCCTCATCAAGGTCGTCTCGCCCATCGAGGGCTCGCCGGCCTTCCGCGCCGGCTTGAAGCCGAACGACCTGATCACCAAGATCGACGACACCGCCGTGCGCGGCCTGTCGCTGAACGAAGCCGTCAAGCGCATGCGCGGCGAGGCCAACACCAAGGTGCTGCTGACCATCTTCCGCAAGGACGAGAGCCGCACCTTCCCGGTCACGATCACGCGCGAGGAAATCCGTACCCAGTCGGTGCGCGGCAAGATGATCGAGCCGGGCTACGGCTGGATCCGCCTGTCGCAGTTCCAGGAGCGCACGGTCGACGACTTCGTCAAGAAGATCGAGGAGCTCTACAAGGAAGACCCGAACCTCAAGGGCCTGGTGCTCGACCTGCGCAACGACCCGGGCGGCCTGCTCGACGCGGCGGTGGCGGTGTCGGCGGCCTTCCTGCCCGAGAACGTCACGGTGGTCACCACCGACGGCCAGCTGGCCGAAAGCAAGTCGATCTACAAGGCGGCGCCGGAGTACTACCAGCGCCGTTCGGGCAGCGACCCGCTGCGCAACCTGCCGGCCGCGCTCAAGAACGTGCCGCTGGTGGTGCTGGTGAACGAAGGCTCGGCCTCGGCCAGCGAGATCGTGGCCGGCGCGCTGCAGGACCACAAGCGCGCCACCATCATGGGCAGCCAGACCTTCGGCAAGGGTTCGGTGCAGACCGTGCGCCCGCTCGGCCCCGACACCGGCCTGAAGATCACCACCGCGCGCTACTACACGCCCAGCGGCACCTCGATCCAGGCCAAGGGCATCGTGCCCAACGTGCTGGTCGACGAAAGCGCCGAGGGCAGCCCCTTCGCCGCCCTGCGCATGCGCGAGGCCGACCTCGAGAAGCACCTGGCCAGCGGCCAGGGCCCCGAGGTCAAGGACCCCGAGCGTGAAAAGGCACGCGACGAAGCCCGCAAGCGCCTCGAGGAAGAAGCCAAGAAGCCGCCGCAGGACCGCAAGGTGCCCGAGTTCGGCACCGACAAGGACTTCCCGCTGGTGCAGGCGCTCAACCGCCTGAAGGGCCAACCGGTGCTCGTCAGCAAGACGCAGGTCATCGTCGACAACAAGGACGAGAAGAAGGAAAACTGATCCCGGCGAGCGGGCCGCACGCACCGTGCGGTTCGCGCCACCGGCGTTTTCCCCTCCCCCGCACAGGCCCAGGCAGGCGCGCATGGACGATCACGACCTGCTGCGCTATTCGCGGCACATCCTCCTCGAAGAATTCGGCATCGACGGCCAGGAACGCGTCAGTGCCGGGCGGGTGCTCGTCATCGGCGCCGGCGGGCTGGGCTCGCCGGTGGCGCTGTACCTCGCGGCAGCGGGAGTCGGCTACATCGTGCTGGTCGACGACGACGAGGTCGATCTCACCAACCTGCAGCGGCAGGTCGCCCACACGCAGGCGCGGGTGGGCCAGCCCAAGGTCGCATCGGCCGCGCAGGCCATGCGCGACATCAACCCCGGCATCGCCATCGAGACCCACGCCGTGCGCGCCGACGAGGCGCTGCTGTCGCGGCTCGTGGCCGAGGCCGACGTGGTGGTCGACTGCTGCGACAACTTCGCCACCCGGCAGGCCGTGAACCGCGCCTGCGTGGCGCATGCCAAACCGCTGGTGGCGGGCGCGGCGATCCGCTTCGACGGCCAGTTGAGCGTCTACGACACCCGCGACGCCACCTGCCCCTGCTACGCCTGCCTGTTCCCGCCCGAGGCCAGCTTCGAGGAAACGCGCTGCGCGGTGCTCGGCGTGTTCGGCCCGGTGGTCGGCACCATCGGCACGCTGCAGGCCAGCGAGGCGCTCAAGCTGCTGGCCGGCATCGGGCCGTCGCTGGCGGGCAAGCTGCTGATGTTCGACGGGCGCAGCACCGGCTTCGACACGCTGCGCGTCTCGCGCGACCCGCACTGCAGCGTCTGCGCGCAGCGGCCCCAGGCCGGCGCCTGAGCGCCCGCCTGCCCTCTTCTTTCTTTCGTTAAGGCTGGCGAGCCCCCTTGGCCCGCGCGGCACCGCGCGCGGCGGCCCCGGCCGTGGGCCGGTTCGCCAGCGCCAGCACGCCCGTGCAGTCGGCGTTCTCGCCGGGGCCGGTCTCGATGGTCGCGGCCAGTGCCAGCAGCGGGTTGATGGCGCCCAGCGCCAGCGCCGCCAGACCGCGGCCGGCCAGCGGCCCGATCTCGACGCCGCCCTTGGGCGCGCCGAAGGTGCCGCTCACGACCAGCGGCGTGCGAAGCGACAGGAAGCTCGCGCTCTTGGGCTCGGGCCGGATCACGAAGTCCAGCGACTCGGTCGCGAGGTTGGCCTGGCCGGTGGCGGTGAAGACGGCGTTGGTGGTGTCCAGCACCAGCGTGCGCCCGTTCATCACGCCCTTGTTCACGTCGAAGGCCAGCGCGGCGCAGCGCAGCTCGACGTCGCGGTCGCCGCGCAGCAGGAACTTGAGGATGTCGCCGCCCACCAGCGTCGCGAACACGGGCATCAGGTTGCCGAACTGGCCGCGCCCCGACAGCACCGCCATGTCGCCCGACGCGCCGCCGAGCCAGCTGGCCACCGAATTGCCGGCGCCCGACAGGTTGATGCGCCCGTCGAGCCGGCCGACGCTGTTGCCCGAGTTCTCCAGCTTGGGAATCAGCCGCGCCAGCCGCAGCCCGCGCACGTCGAGCGAGGCGCGGATGTCGGCCGGCGTCTTGGTGGCGTCGATGCGGATCGCGCCCACGAGCTTGCCGTTGGCCACGCCCAGGTCCAGTGGGTCGAGCGACAGCACGCCGTCGGTCAGCTTGATCTTGGCGCTGCCGCGGTCCAGCGGCACCTCGCGCACGTTGCGGATGGTTTCGGCGGTGTAGCTCACGTCGGCGTTCATGGCGTGCAGCCGCGCGAAGTCGAAGGGGTTGGTCGGCAGCACCTTGCCGCCAGGCGGGCGCTTGGGCTGGGCCGAGGCGACCGGCGCCACGCCTTCCACCGCGTTGGCCGAACGCGCCGTGGGCGGCAGGCCGATCAGCGGGCCGAGGTCGTCCATGTCCATGACGCGCGAACGCAGCGTGCCCGACAGGCGCGGCACCTTGCCGGCCTGGTCGAAGGCCATGTCGCCGCCGATGTCCGACAGGCCCAGCCGGCCGTTGAGCCCCGCCGCCTCCCAGAGCTTGCCGCGCTTGCGCAGGCCGCCGCTCAGCGCATAGGGCGGGGTCTGCGGCAGCACGATGCCCAGCAGCGGGTACAGCGCGCTCAGCGTCTGGCCCTTGATCTGGAACGTGGCGTCGATGCCGTCGAAGCCCGCGAGCTGAGCCACCGTGCCATTGGCCTTGAGCCGGGTCTGGCCGGCGGCGGCGTTGATCTCCAGCGGGAACGGCGGCGCACCCGCGGCGTTGATCTGCAGCACGTTGCCGGTGCGCCCGTCGGCCGTGAGCGGCTGGCCCTTGTAGCGGCCCTTGATGCGGTAGTGCAGCGGCAGCTCGCCGCGGGTGCTGTCGTAGTCCAGGTCGGCGTGCACGTCGACGCCCAGGTGCTGGGCCAGGAAGTCGACGGCGCCCTTGTCGACCTGGATCAGGCCGATGGTGGGCACGGTGCCGGTGTCGGAGGTGTCCTTGCCGAAGGCCCAGGTACGGCGCCCGTCGGGCTCCATCTGCAGGCCGACGGTGGGCGCGGTCAGCGCCAGGCTCGGAATGACCACCCGCTTGTCGATCAGCGGCCAGAGGCGAATCTCGAAGCTCGCGCGCTCGGCCTTCACCAGGTAGGGATCGCGCGCCCAGTCGGGGTTGGCGAATTCGATGCCGTCGACGTGGATGGTGGCGGCCTTCCAGCCCAGGTCCACGTCGAGCCGGCGGGTGATCTCGAACTTGCGCCCGGTCTTCTCGCTCACGAAGCGGTTGAGCGGCTCGCGCAGCGTGTCCCACGGAAAGAAGGCCACGAGGAGCGCGAACGCGGTCAGCAGGACGGCGACCAGCAGCACGAAGGCCGCCAGCAGCTTCTGCCAGCGCGGCCGGGTGCGAAGGGATTGGGTTGCCATGGTCGATTCTTACCCGGATGCGCGCCCGAACCGGGTCGGCGGCGGGCCGCAGACCCCGTGCGGCTTGGCCTACGGGCGGGCGCGAGGCGGCGTGGAGACAGCCGCCTGCACATGCGTCAGAACCCGCCTACAACGCGCGGCCCTTGAACCCTGCATGATCCGCTGCGGGAAAGCCTCAATGTCCATGGGCAGGCTCTCTCCTCCGCAGGGCGCTTGGACACGAGCACCTGCCCACCTCAGAGGAAGCGCGGTTCGGCATGGATTCCAGATTGCAGACCTACGTTGTCGAAGACAACCCCACGATCCGTGAAAACCTCATCGGCACTCTGGAAGAGCTCACCTGCACCACGGTCGTGGGCTTTGCGGAAACCGAGCAGCACGCGCGCGACTGGCTGCGCGACCATGCCGACGAGTGGCACCTGGCCATCGTCGATCTCTTTCTCAAGCAGGGAAGTGGCCTGGGCATCCTGCAGGCCTGCCAGTCGCGCAAGCCCGGCCAGAAGGTGGTGGTGCTCAGCAACTATGCGACGCCCGACATCCGGCGCCGCTGCGCCGAGTTCGGGGTCGACGCGGTGTTCGACAAGTCGAACGAGATCGACGCACTGGTCGACTTCTGCATCCGCCAGGCCGCCGCGCTGCGGTCCGCACCCGGCGATGCCTAGGCGCAGCTCAATCGATGAGCTTGTTCTTCAGCGCGTAGTAGGTCAGGTCGCTGTTGGAGGACAGGTTCATCTTCTCCATCAGCCGCGTGCGGTAGGTGCTCACCGTCTTCACCGACAGCGACAGCGTCTTGGCGATGTCGCCGGCGGTCTCGCCCTTGGCCAGCTTCAGGAACACCTGGAACTCGCGCTCCGAGAGCTGCTCGTGCGGCGCGGCGTCGTCCTTGCGGTCGAGCTGGCGGGCCAGCAGTTCGGCCACGGCGGGGGTGATGTAGCGCCGGCCCAGCGAAATGGTGCGAATGGCGTTCACGATCTCGATCGGATCGCATTCCTTGTTGAGGTAGCCGCTGGCGCCCTGACGGATCAGGTTCATCGCGTAGTGCTCCTCGGGGTAGCCGCTGAGGATCAGGATGCCCACGTCCGGCGCCTTGGCGCGGATCATGGCGAGTGCATCGATACCACTTTGTCCCGGCATGGAGAGATCCATCACCAGCACGTCCAGTTCGGTGGTGCGTACCAACTCGATGGCTTCACGGCCGCTCGCTGCCTCGCCCGCCACGCGCAGGTCCACGTGCTCGGAGAAGAACTGCCGGAGGCCCGATCGCACGATGGCGTGGTCGTCCACAATTCCAATTTTGATCATCTGTTACTTTCGTCGTTGTGCCGCAGCTTTGGAAGCCGCAGCATGCCGGTCCCTGATTGTTATCAATTATTCACGAAGTTGCATTGAATGCGACCCTAAGGGTGTCATGCACTGGTTAGCCCCCCAAAAAATGGCCGTGAGCCTCTTGCTCGCGGCGCTGGCCGCACTGGCCCTCGTGGGCATCAACGAGGCAGGATACCGGCAATCGAGCCGCGCCCTGGCGGACATCGACGAGGCGCAGCAGATCCGCGGCACGCTCAACCAGATCCTGCAGAACATGCTGGACGCCGAAACCGGCCAGCGCGGCTTCCTGCTCACGGGCGAAGCCGCCTACCGCCAGCCCTACGACATCGCGGTCAAGCAGGTGGACGGCAACCTGGCCACGCTGCGCCAGCTGTACGCCGAACGCCCGGCCGAACGCACCCAGCTGTCCGAGCTGTCCAAGCACGTGCTGCGCAAGATCGCCGAGATGGACATGAGCGTGCGGCTGCGCCACGAGGGCAACGAGGACGCCTGGAAGTTCGTCATGACCACCGACGTCGGGCGCGAGGAGATGGAAGCCATCCGCGCCACCGCCAACGAGCTGGTGAAGACCAGCAACGCGACGCTGCAGGCCGGCCAGCTGCAGGTGATGAAGTCGCTGCAGCTGGCGCGCGTCGGCACCGGCATCGTGGCGCTCGCGGCGCTGATCGCCTTCTTCCTGTACCTGCGCCAGACGCACGCGCTGCGCTCGGTGGGCGAGCGCCAGCAGGAGGCGCTGCAACGCGAACGCAACGCCCTAGAAGACGAGGTGCGCGAGCGCACCGCCTCGCTGGCCGAACTCGCCACCCACCTGCAGGACGTGCGCGAGACCGAGCGCGGCTACCTGGCGCGCGAGCTGCACGACGAACTGGGCTCGCTGCTCACGGCTGCCAAGCTCGACGTGGCGCGGCTGAAGTCGCGCCTGGCCGACTCGCCCGACGCGATCCAGCGGCTGCAGCATCTGACCGAGCTGCTCAACAGCGGCATCGCGCTGAAGCGCCGCATCATCGAGGACCTGCGGCCTTCGTCGCTCTCCAACCTCGGGCTGGTCGCCTCGCTGGAAATCCTGGGGCGCGAGTTCGGAGAGCGCTCGGGCCTGGAGATCGAGATGGCGCTGGAGCCCGTGAGCATGGACGAATCGCGCCAGCTCACGATCTACCGCATGGTGCAGGAGAGCCTGACCAACATCGGCAAGTACGCCGAGGCGAGCGAAGCCACCATCGTGCTGAAGAACTACGCCAACCACGTGATCGTGGAGGTGGCCGACAACGGCAAGGGCTTCGACGCGCAGCGCATGCGCCCGTCGACGCACGGCCTGGCGGGCATGCGCCACCGGGTCGAGGCGGCGCGCGGCAAGCTCACCATCACCTCGGCGCCCGGCCAGGGCACGCGGCTCACCGCGATGCTGCCGGTGGTGAAGCCGGCACCGCAGGCCGGCACGACGGCGAGCCCCGACACCCCCGCGTCGCGCGGTGCCTGACGCAGGCGCTGGCATTTCTTCACGCCCCGGGCCTGCGGCGACTCGGTCGCCTCCTACGCACCCCCGCCCCGGTCGCTGACAGGGCCGATGCGGCCCTGCCCTTAAGGTGGGTCCTGTGTCATCCGGCACCGGGCCGCGTCTTCAGCGATGCGCCCGGATGCATGGTTTCAAACCACAAAGAGGGAAGCCTCGAAGGAGTTCCGCATGCTGCACTACGCCGTGGTATTTCTGGTCATCGCACTCATCGCTGCCGTGTTCGGCTTCGGTGGCATTGCCGCCAGCGCGGTGGGGATCGCCAAGGTCCTTTTCATCATCTTTGCCGTGCTCGCCATCGCCAGCTTCCTGGCCGGCTTGCTACGACGCAAGTAGCGTAGTTACGATCCACAGGCTCCCGCATTTCATCTTCCCGGAAAGGACTCTCCCATGAACACGACCAAGACCCCTTCGCAACTCGCCGACGACGTGCGCCAGACCGCCCAGGAAGCGGCAGAAACCACCCGCGCCTACGCTCAGAACGCGGTGAATGCGGCGGGCGAAAAGGTCCGCGAACTGCGCCGCGACGCCGAACCGGGTGTCGAGCAGTTGGCCGCACGCGTGCAGCAAGCCGTGCAGCGCGGTCTCGACGCCGCCTCGACCACCAGCGCCCGCGCGCACCGCCGCATCGAACAGGCCGCCGACGTGACCGGCCGCTACATCTCCGACCAGCCCGTGCGCTCGGTGCTGCTGGCCGCCGCTGCCGGCGCCGCCATCACGGCGCTGATCGTGCTGGCCAGCCGCCGCAACCGCGACGACTACTGATCCGCTGTTGCATCGCCACTGAACGACCGACCCCGCCCGACCACCCTCGCACATGCTTCATCCGATCTTCTCGACGGTGCTCGGGCACCCGGAGCTCATTGCCGATCACATCGCCAACTACGCCGCCCTTGTCCGGCAGGAGAGTGCCGTGGCGGGACGCGGCCTGGTTGCCCGACTGGTCGCGGGCGTCCTGGCCGTGGCCACCGCCGTGCTCGCCCTCGGGCTGATCGGCGTGGCCGTGCTGCTCGGCGTGCTGCACGGCAGCTTCCACTGGGTGCTGGTGGCCGTGCCTGCCGTGGCAGTGGTCATCGCGGCGATCTGCACCTGGATCGCCACCCGCCCGAGTCCGAACTACGGCTTCGACGATCTGCGCGCCCAGCTGGCCGCGGACCTCGACGCGCTGCATGCCGCCGGAGCCCGCCATGAGCAGCCCTGATCCCCGCCGCCCTGCCGCACCGCAACTCACGCCGCAACAGCGGCTGGCCCTTTCTCGCCGCGCACTCGTGCGGCAACTGAACGGCGGCGAGCCGGACGCACCGGCGCCCCATCGCGCCTTTGCCGCCGGCGACGCCGACGACGATCTCGAATACGCACACACCGACGCGGGTGATGCGCCGCCCGCCTCGCCCGGGCGCCGCCACAACGTCTGGAGCGCGATGGCGCGCGGCGTGGTGCAGCGCTGGTGGCGCCGCCATCCCGCGCACGCGGCCGGCCAGCTGGCCCGCCCCCTGCTCGAACACTACGCCCGCACCGAGCCCGTCAAGCTCATGGCCGCCGCGGCCGCCACGGGCTCGCTGCTGGTGCTCGTGCGGCCCTGGCGGCTGCTCTCGGCCACGGCCGTGATCGCGGCGGTGCTCAAGACCTCCGACGTGGCCGACCTGCTCAACACGCTGCTGCAGAAGCCTGCGCGGCCGCCACGGCAAGACCCGCCCTGACGTCGCGCCAACGCGTGCCGCACGCAGACAAGAAAAAGCCCGGTCGAACCGGGCTTTTTGCTGGGCGCGGCGGAAGGGCCGATCAGCCCTTCACTTCGAGCTGGTTGTTCACCGACTTCACGCCCTGCACGGCCTTGGCGATCTCCTCGGCGCGCGACTTGGCGGCGGCCGTCGGTGCCGGGCCCTTGAGGCTCACGGTGCCGCCCTTGGTGTCGACGTCGATCTTGATCGCGCTCAGGTCCGGGTCCTTGGCCAGGCCGGCCGAGACCGAGGCGGTGATCGCGGCATCGTCGACCGTGGCGGTCACGGCGGCGGTGGCGTCCTTGGCGGCTTCCTTCACATCGGCGGTGGCGCCGGCCATGCCGGTCTTGGCGTCGGCCGCGGCCTGTTCGGTCTTGGCCTTGGCATCGGAGGCCGCCTGCTCGGTCTTGGCGACGGCGCTGTCGAGCTTTTCACCGGCGGTCTGGTTGCCCGGCTTGTCGCAGGCGGCCAGGGTCAGCGCGGCGCCGGCTGCGAGCACGGCGAGCCAGGTGCGCGAGGTGGCAAAGGGAGCGAGGGAACGGTTCGACGTTGTCATGGGAAATCCTCCTGCGGTCGGAATGGGTGCATGGACCGGCTTGGTCCACGCCAGTCAATCTAGTCCCCACCGCCTGCGCCCGGGTGTCGCCGCAGGCCCGAAGCGCTGTAGGACAAGCAAGCGACGGCAGGCGGCTCAGGCGCTGACGATCCAGCCTTCGAGCGGGTCCATGGATCCCGGCAATCCGTAGCCCGGCCCGGGGCTGCCGGCGCGCTGCTGGGCCCAGGCGGCCTGCAGCAGGCACAGCACCGCATCGAGTTCGTCGCCCTTGGCGTCGGCGCGCAGCCCGTCGCGCTGCGCGGCCGTGAGTTGGAGGCGCAGGCCGAGCCGCGTGCGTCCGGCCTCGAGCGCGGCCAGCAGGTCGGCGCGCGCGGCTTCGCGCTCGGGCGACTGGCGCGCGAGGTCGTCGCTCTTGTAGCTGCGCCGGCCGATCAGCTCGCGGGCCAGCAGGCCGGGATACGCCTCCAGCGCGATGCGCTCCTTGTGCGTGCCCGCGTGCAGGCCCGGCAAGGTGGCGCCGACGGCGAGCAGGCGCGGCACACCGGCGTGCAGCATGTAGGCCACCGGCGGGTTCACCCACTTCATCGACGGGCTCGAGCCCGCCGGCGCATCGGTCGCACGGTGCGCGAACTTGCCGCCGACCGGACGCGCCGCGCAGAAGGCGGCGAAGGTGTCGCGGATTTCGGCGCGGCTCAGGCCGGCGTAGTGGGCGATCAGCGCATCCCATGCGGTGGGCCACTGCAGGTGCTCGACCAGTTCGCGCGGCAGGCCGAAGGGAAAGTCGAAACCGCCGACCCAGGCGGGCGTGCTGCTGTCGAGCCACTGGCCCCAGGCGTCGAGCGTGGCGAAGCGGTGCAAGCCGGTCAGCGTGACGGCGTCCGGGCCGGCCAGCTCGCCGACGGCCACAACGACGGGTTTGCGGGCGGTCGGTGCGCTAGAGAAATCGCAGCCGAAGAGCATCGCCCGCCTTCGGTCAACCCAGTGCGAGCGCGATCACGCCGGCCGCGATGAACAGCGCACCCAGCAGCCGCAGCATGCGGTCGCCTTCGCGCAGCAGGTGCCCGCCGATCAGCGCGGCGAACAGCATCGACACCTCGCGCGCCGGCGCGACGTGCGAGATGGGCGCCTGCTGCACCGCGTACAGCACCAGCACGTACGAGACGGGGCTGATCGCCGCCACCAGCAGCGCGTACTTCCACTGCTCACGCCACATGCGCGCGGTGGTCGCGCGGTCCTGCAGCGCGGCGGGAAGCAGCAGCACAAGACGCACGAAGTTGCTCATGTAGTCGAGCAGGATCGGCGACATGGCGAGGAACTTGACGGCGTAGCTGTCGGTGACCGTGTAGGCCGCGATGAAGGCGCCGGTCAGCACACCGTAGCGCATGCCCTTGTGCACGCGTTCGCGCTGCACCGGGTCATGCTTCTTGTGAAAGAGGCGCGGGCCGCCGGCCACCAGGAACACGCCGAGCACCACGCCGAAGATGCCGGCCACGCCGACGAGGCTGATCTTCTCGCCCAGGAACAGGATCGCGACCAGCGACGACAGCAGCGGCCCCGAGCCGCGCGCCAGCGGGTAGACCACCGTGAGATCGGACTTGCGGTAGCCGCGCAGCAGCACGACGTAGTAGAAGACGTGCAGCACGCCGCTCAGCACGATGAAGGCCCACTCCTTCGTGCCCCAGGTCGGCACGACGCTCCAGCCGAGCGTGATGCCCACGGGCGCCCACACCACGGCCATGAACACGCCGCTCTGGAACGCGAAGCGCGAATCGCCGTTCGCCTTCTTGGCGGCGATGTTCCAGCTGGCGTGGATGACGCCAGCCAGCAGGATCAGTGCGAACGCGGAAAGGGGCACCCCGGTCGAACCGGGATCAGTGGCGGCCGACGATGGCGGCGGTGGCCATCAGTTCTTCGAGCAGCGCGAGCGAGACCTTGCCCGAGACCTTGTACGGGTCGAGTTCGGGCTTCTCGGAGTACTTCAGCAGCGTCGAGGCATTGAGCTTGGAGAGGTTGACCTGCCCCATCGTCCAGCCGCCGAAACGGCGCTCGGAGATTTCTTCGTAGTGCAGCAGCACCACGTCCTTGTGGCGCGGATCGCGCTGGATGTGGCCGTAGAGGTCGCTGATGGCGTCGCGACCACCCTCGATCGCCTGCAGGAAGGTGCCGGCGCCGTAGCAGAGGATGCCCGTGATGCCGCAGGCCGGGTTGTGCGTGCGCGATTTCGCGAGGATCGCCTCGATGGCCTCGGGGCTGGTATCGACGGCGCGACTGGCGTAGAGAAGTCGGACCAGCATGGCTCAGCTCTTTCGTGGCAGGAGGGAGAGGAATTCGCGGCGCAGGCTCGGGTCTTTCAGGAACACGCCGCGCATGACGGAGTTGATCATCTTGCTGTCCATTTCCTTCACGCCGCGCCAGGCCATGCAGAAGTGCTCGGCCTCCATGACCAGCGCCAGGCCGTCGGGCTGCGTCTTTTCCTGGATCAGGTCGGCCAGCTGCACCACGGCTTCTTCCTGGATCTGCGGACGGCCCATGACCCATTCGGCCAGGCGTGCGTACTTGGACAGGCCGATCACGTTGGTGTGCTCGTTGGGCATCACGCCGATCCACAGCTTGCCGATGATCGGGCAGAAGTGGTGCGAGCAGGCGCTGCGCACGGTGATCGGGCCGACGATCATCAGCTCGTTCAGGTGCTCGGCGTTGGGAAACTCGGTGAGCGGAGGCGCCGGCACGTAGCGGCCGCGGAACACCTCGTTGAGGTACATCTTGGCCACGCGGCGCGCGGTGTTGTCGGTGTTGTGGTCGTTCTCGACATCGATGACCAGGCTCTCGAGCACGGCCTTCATCTTGACCTCGACCTCGTCGAGCAGCGACTCCAGTTCGCCCGGCTGGATGAACTCGGCGATGTTGTCGTTGGCGTTGAAACGCTTGCGCGCTGCATTCAGTCGCTCGCGGATCTTGACGGAGACGGGGGTGCCCTCGTCATCGTCTTTTCGATCGGGAAGCGGTTCGACGTCGGTTTTCCTCAGCATGGCGGGGATCGTACCAGTGAATGGCCCCAGGGGATTCGGGCTGCAACGCCCGCCCCTTCTCGGAGCAATGCTATCAATTAGGTAGCGCGAAGTCGGCTACCAGCGGAAGGTGGTCGGACATGCGGGCCCAGATGGGACCCCGCGGCACGTTGCAGGCCAGCGGTTCGAGCTGGCGGCCGTAGACGAAATCCAGCTGCGTCACGGGCAGCCGCGAGGGGTACGTGAGCGTGCGCGGGCCGCGCAGGTCGCTGGTGTCGCGCAGGCCCATGGCGTTCATGGCGTAGCGCATGCGCGCGCCCCAGTCGTTGAAATCGCCGGCCACCACCACGGCCTCGTCGGCCGGCACCTCGCGCTCGATGAACTCGCGCAGCCGGGCCACCTGCCGCACGCGGCTGCCCTTGATGAGCCCCAGGTGCACCACGATGGCGTGCACCCGGCGCCCTTCGATGTCGATCACGGCATGCAGCAGGCCGCGCTGCTCGAAGCGGTGGTCGGAGATGTCCTGGTGGCCAGTGCGGATCACCGGCCAGCGCGTGAGCAGCGCGTTGCCGTGCTCGCCATGGCGCGTGACGGCGTTGGTCTCGTAGACGGCCGTGTAGCCCTCGGGCGCCAGAAAGTCGGCCTGCGGCAGCTCGGGCCAGCGCGGAAAGCGGGCAGCGGCCTGGCGGTTCATCTTGCGCACTTCCTGCAGGCAGACGATGTCGGCGTCGAGCTGCTCGATGGCGTGGCCCAGGTTGTGGATCTCGAGCCGACGCGCCGGCCCGATCCCCTGCACACCCTTGTGGATGTTGTAGGTCGCGACCCGGAGGTTCTGCGTTGCTGCTGCTGCGGCGGCCGGTGGGTTCATCGCGCAAATTCTGGCAGCAACAGAATGGCTTCGGCGTTCGACGGGGAAAAGCAGGCGTCGGCCGCCTCGTGGTACGGCAGCCATTGCCAGTCGGTGTGCTCGCGCGGATCGAGCACGGGCGTCAGGCGTTCGGGCACGCACAGGCCGAACAGGTGCTCGGTGTTGTGGGTGACGCCGGGTTCGTAGCGCGCGCGCCAGCCGGGGTAGATCTCGTAGACGTTGCGCAGCTGCCAGTCGACCAGTTGCGACGCCAGCGGCGTGCCCTCGCCGCACTGGATGCCGGTTTCCTCGGCCACCTCGCGCGCCGCGGTGAGCGCCAGCGGCTCATCGAGGGCATCCTTGCTGCCGGTGACCGATTGCCAGAACTCGTGGGCATCGGCGCGCCGGATCAGCAGCACGTCGAGCACGGGCGTGTGGATCACGACCAGCACCGACTCGGGGATCTTCCAGGGTCGGGTGCCAGTCGTCATGCCGGCATCAGGCTGCGGCTTGGGGCGTGTTGCGCAGCTTGATGTGCAGTTCGCGCAGTTGCTTCTCGTCGACCGGGCTCGGCGCCTGCGTCAGCAGGTCTTGCGCGCGCTGGGTCTTGGGGAACGCGATCACGTCGCGGATCGACTCGGCGCCGGTCATGAGCATGACCAGGCGGTCCAGGCCGATGGCGATGCCGCCGTGCGGCGGGGCGCCGTACTGCAGCGCGTCCAGCAGGAAGCCGAACTTGAGCTGCGCGTCCTCGGCGCTGATCTTGAGCGCGCGGAACACCTTGCTCTGCACTTCCTCGCGGTGGATACGCACCGAACCGCCGCCCATCTCGATGCCGTTGAGCACCATGTCGTAGGCCTTGGCGATGCACTTCTCGGGTGCGGTGTCCATGAGGTCTTCATGGCCGTCCTTCGGTGCGGTGAACGGGTGGTGCACGGCACTCCAGCGCTGGCCTTCCTCGTCGAACTCGAACATCGGGAAGTCGACCACCCACAGCGGTGCCCAGCGGTCGTCGAACAGGCCCGCCTTCTTGCCGAAGGCGCTGTGGCCGATCTTCACGCGCAGCGCGCCGATGGCGTCGTTGACGACCTTTTCCTTGTCAGCACCGAAGAACAGGATGTCGCCGTTGCGCGCACCCGTGCGGGCGATGATCTCGGCCAGCGTGGCGTCGTCCAGGTTCTTGACGATCGGGCTTTGCAGGCCTTCGCGGCCGGCGGCGGCGTCGTTGACCTTGATGTAGGCCAGGCCCTTGGCGCCGTAGATCTTCACGAACTCCTGGTACGCGTCGATCTCGCCGCGCGACAGGCCGCCCTCGGCACCGCCGCCGGGCACGCGCAGCGCGACCACGCGGCCGCCGGCCATGGTGGCGGCGTTGGAGAACACCTTGAACTCGACGCGCTTCATCAGCTCGGTGAGTTCGGTGAACTCGAGCTTCACGCGCAGGTCGGGCTTGTCCGAGCCGTACTTGAACATCGCGTCGGCGTAGCTCATGGTCGGGAACACCGGCAGGTCGATGTCCGCGGCGTTGCGGAACACGTTGCGGATCATGCCTTCGAACATCTCGCGGATTTCTTCTTCGGCGAGGAACGAGGTCTCGATGTCGATCTGCGTGAATTCAGGCTGGCGGTCGGCGCGCAGGTCTTCGTCGCGGAAGCACTTCACGATCTGGTAGTAGCGGTCGTAGCCGGCCACCATCAGCAGCTGCTTGAACAGCTGGGGCGACTGCGGCAGCGCGAAGAAGCTGCCGTCGTGCACGCGGCTGGGCACGAGGTAGTCGCGCGCGCCTTCAGGCGTGGACTTGCCCAGCATCGGCGTCTCGATGTCGATGAAGCCGTTGGCATCGAGGAACTTGCGCGTTTCCATCGTCACCTTGTAGCGCAGCATCATGTTGCGCTGCATGGCCGGGCGGCGCAGGTCGAGCACGCGGTGCGTGAGGCGGGTGGTTTCCGACAGGTTGTCGTCGTCCAGCAGGAACGGGGGCGTGACCGAGGGGTTCAGCACCTTCAGTTCGTGGCACAGCACTTCGATCTTGCCGCTCTTGAGACTGTCGTTGGTCGTGCCTTCGGGGCGCGCGCGCACCAGGCCGGTGATCTGCACGCAGAACTCGTTGCGCAGGTTCTCGGCCACGGCGAAGGTCGAGGCGCGGTCGGGGTCGCACACCACCTGCACGTAGCCTTCGCGGTCGCGCACGTCGATGAAGATCACGCCGCCGTGGTCGCGGCGACGGTTGACCCACCCGCACAGGGTGACGGTCTGGCCCAACAGGGCTTCGGTCACAAGACCGCAATAGTGAGTACGCATGGCCATAGAGATGACTTCCGGCGCCGTCGTGGCGCGTTCGTTTTTATGAGTTGGATGGCTTGATCGCCACCGAGGAGGGGCCGCCTGGAACGACCACGCCCATCGAGACGATGTACTTGAGCGCTTCGTCCACGCTCATCTTCAGTTCGACGCAGTCACTGCGCTTGAGCATGACGAAGTAGCCGCCCGTGGGGTTGGGCGTGGTCGGCACGTAGACGCTGAGGAATTCCTCACTGCCCAGGTACTCGGCCACCTCGTTGCCCGGCGCGCCGGTCACGAAGGCAATGGTCCACACGCTCTCGCGCGGCCACTGGATCAGCACTGCCGTGCGGAATGCGTTGCCGTTCTCGGAGAACAGCGTGTCCGACACCTGCTTGACGCTCGAGTAGATCGAGCGCACGACCGGAATGCGGCGCACCACGGCGTCGCCCCAGCCGAGCAGGCGCTTGCCGACGAAGTTGCTCGCAATGGCACCGACCACCAGCAGGATGGCCAGCGTGAGCAGCACACCGAGCCCGCGGATGTTGTTGTCGTAGAGCCAGCGCTGCCATGCGCCCGGCAGCACCCACAGCGTCTGGTCGAGCGTGTCGATGATCCACTTCAGCACCGCCAGGGTGATGAACAGCGGAACGATCACCAGCAAGCCGGAGAACAACCATTTGCGCAGGGCGGACATGGGAGAGGGTTCCGTCAGTCGCCGCTCTTGGCGGCAGCCGTTGCAGCGGGGGCCGGCGCGGGAGCGGGCGCCGGTGCGGGGCTGGAGGCGGGGGACGAAGAAGAAGCGTCGGCCGATTTGGCGCCGTCGCCGGACGCAGCGGGCGCGGTGGCGGCCTCGGACTTCTTGCCGCCGCCCTCGCGGAAGTCGGTCACGTACCAGCCCGAGCCCTTGAGCTGGAAGCCGGCGGCCGTGACCTGCTTTTCAAATGCGCTCGCACCGCATTCCGGGCACACCGAGAGCGGCGTGTCCGACATCTTCTGCAGAACGTCCTTGGCAAAGCCGCAGGAACTGCACTTGTAGGCGTAAATGGGCATGGGAAATCGGGGGTGGGAATGAGCGACGCAGCTGCCGCTCGCAAAGCCCTCGATTATAGGGGCGCCCCCGCCCGCAGGGGCCGTGGGGGCGCGGCCCAGCCCGCCGTCAGGCCGGCTCGGTCGCCAGGAGGCGGTGCGGCGTGTGAGTGTTCGCTATCCATTGCGGCAGCAGCGAGCCGATGACCATGCCCGCGAAGGAGGACAGCACGCCCGCCAGCTGGGCCGGGAAGGCGGTACCCCAGGGCATGGCCATGAACAGCAGCCAGACGCCGATGCCCCCCACGATCGAGGCGATGGCGCCCTGGGTGGTGGCGCGGCGCCAGTACAGGCCGCACACCAGCGGCACGAAGGCCCCGACCAGCGGCACCTGGTAGGCGCCCGAGACCAGTTCGTAGATCGGCGTGCCCTGCATGCGGATCGCGTAGGCCAGCACGGCGGCGCTGAACAGCAGCACCGTGATGCGCATGGTCATCAGGTTCTCGCGGTCGGTGCCGGCGGGACGGAACTGGCGCCAGATGTTCTCGGTGAAGGTGACGCTGGGCGCCAGCAGGGTGGCCGAGGCGGTCGACTTGATGGCCGACAGCAGCGCGCCGAAGAACAGCACCTGCATCACGAAGGGCATCTTCTGCAGCACCAGCGTGGGCAGCACCTTCTGCGGATCTTCCTTGAGCAGCACCGCCACCTCCTCCGGCATGATCAGCAGCGCGCTGGCCACGAGGAACATCGGCACGAAGGCGAACAGGATGTAGGCCACGCCGCCGATCACCGGCCCGCGCGTGGCGGCCTTGACGCCGTTGGCCGACATCACGCGCTGGAACACGTCCTGCTGCGGAATGGAGCCCAGCATCATCGTGATGGCCGCGGCAAAGAAGAACACCATGTCGTGCCAGTTGGGCTCGGGCCAGAACTTGAAGAGGTCCTTGCTGACCGCGAAGGCCACCACCTTGTCGGCGCCGCCGGCCATGTCGCCCGCGAACATCGCGATCACCGCGAGGCCGACGACCAGGATGATCATCTGGATGAAGTCGGTCACGGCCACCGACCACATGCCGCCGAACAGCGTGTAGGCCAGGATCGAGACCACGCCGATCACCATGCCCAGCGGGATGCTGATGGCGCCGGCCGACAGCACGTTGAACACCAGCCCCAGCGCCGTGACCTGCGCCGACACCCAGCCCAGGTAGCTCAGCATGATGATCAGCGAACAGGCCACTTCCACGCTGCGGCCGTAGCGCTCGCGGTAGTAGTCGCTGATGGTCAGGAGCGTCATGCGGTACAGCTTGCCCGCGAAGAACAGGCCCACCAGGATCAGGCAGGTGCCCGCGCCGAACGGGTCTTCGACCACGCCGCTGAGGCCGCCCTCGATGAACTTGGCCGGAATGCCGAGCACCGTCTCGGACCCGAACCAGGTCGCGAAGGTGGTCGTGATGATCATGAACAGCGGCAGGTGCCGCCCCGCGATCGCGAAGTCGGTGGTGTTCTTCACCCGTTTGGCCGCATACAGGCCGATGGCGATGGTGACCAGCAGATAGACGATGACCAGCGTCAACAACACGGCGAAACTCCTCCAGCCTCTAGAACAAACGCACGCGCACCAGCACTTGCATGGCGAGCAACCCCAGGACGAATCCGATGCCGCCATAGAGGATGGCCTGCAGCAGCCGGTTGGTGCGCTTCTGCGCGGCCAGCAGCTCCTGCAACTCGCGGCGGTGATCGGGCGGCCGATTTTCCAGGAAATCGTGCAGCAAACGCGGCAATTGCGGCAGCAATTTCGCGTAGCGCGGCGCCTCGGCCCGCAACTGCTGGAACAGCTTCTTCGGCCCGATCTGGTCGATCATCCACTTCTCGAGGAAGGGCTTGGCCGTGGCCCAGAGGTCGAGCTCGGGGTCGATGCTGCGGCCCAGGCCCTCGATGTTCAGCAGGGTCTTCTGCAGCAGCACGAGCTGCGGCTGGATCTCGACATGGAAGCGGCGCGAGGTCTGGAACAGGCGCATCAGCACCATGCCCAGCGAAATCTCCTTCAGCGGCCGGTCGAAGTACGGCTCGCACACCGTGCGGATCGCGGCCTCGAGCTCGTCGATGCGCGTGCCCTGCGGCACCCAGCCGCTCTCCAGGTGCAGCTCGGCCACGCGCTTGTAGTCGCGCCGGAAGAAGGCCGCGAAGTTCTGCGCGAGGTACTCCTTGTCGGACTCGGTGAGCGTGCCGATGATGCCGAAGTCGAGCGAGATGTAGCGCCCGAAGGTCTCGGGCGCCAGGCTCACCTGGATGTTGCCCGGGTGCATGTCGGCATGGAAGAAGCCGTCGCGGAACACCTGCGTGAAGAAGATCGTCACGCCGTCGCGCGCCAGCTTGGGAATGTCGACGCCGGCAGCGCGCAGCTTGTCGATCTGCGCAATGGGCACGCCGTTCATGCGCTCCATCACGATCACCTCGGGGTGGCAGAAGTCCCAGAACATCTCGGGGATCAGCACCAGGTCGAGCGAGGCCATGTTGCGGCGCAGCTGCGCAGCGTTGGCAGCCTCGCGCACGAGGTCGAGCTCGTCGTGCAGGTACTTGTCGAACTCGCCGACCACCTCGCGCGGCTTCAGGCGCTTGCCGTCGGGCGAGAGCTTCTCGATCCAGCCGGCCATCATGGCCATGAGGGCCAGGTCCTTCTCGATCACGCCGCGCATGTTTGGGCGCAGCACCTTCACCGCCACGTCGCGGATCTCGCCCTGGTTGGTGCGGATGGTCGCGAAGTGCACCTGCGCGATCGAGGCGCTGGCGATGGGCGTTTCGTCGAACTGCACGAACACGTCGCTCACCGGGCGGCGGAAGGCGCGCTCGATGGTCGCGACCGCCACCGCCGAGGGGAACGGCGGCACGCGGTCCTGCAGGAAGGCCAGCTCATCGGCGATGTCGGGCGGCAGCAGGTCGCGCCGCGTGGACAGCACCTGGCCGAACTTCACGAAGATGGGGCCCAGCCGCTCCAGCGCCTCGCGCAGGCGCTGGCCGCGCGGCGCGTCAAGGTTGCGTCCGATGGAGACGATGCGCGCCACCACGCGCAGCCAGGGCTTCTGGAAGCTCGTGAGCACGAGCTCGTCCAGGCCATAGCGCAGTGCGACCCAGACGATGAACAGGCCGCGATAGAAGCGACTCATTCGGCGTGGCCCGCCGCACCGCCGGCACGGGCCGAGCGGTCGCCGACGAACTGGCGCAGCGCGCCCACCACGCGGCGCACGCCATTGCCCAGCGTGTGCGCGGGCACATCGCCGATCACGCGGGCCAGGTCGTCCTCGACGTCCCAGCGCACGTGGTCGACCAGCCAGTTGACCTCGGCCGCGAGCTGCACGTCGCCGACGATCTGCACGGAAGGCTTGTCGCCCCGCAGCGTGGCGCGGGCAATGTCGAAGGGGGAGTCATCGATCACGGTGAGCGTGAGTTCGGGCGTGGAGCCGGCAGGTGCCAGGTCGAGCAGGCCGGCCGGCGTGGCCACCAGTTCCATCGTCACGAAGCGCCACTGGAAGCGCACCACCCTGCCCTGCTGGCGCAGCAGCCGCTGCTGCGCTTCGGGTTCCTGCTGCAGCACGTGGTTCAGGAACAGGACCGCGCGGTGCTGGATCTCGTGGACGGCCCAGGCCGGCGGTTGCAGGCGTTCGCCGATGCGGTTGAACAGGTCGCCGAGCAAAGAAAAAGGGGACGATGGTGTAGCCATGGTCCCCATTATCCCGTCAGTGCTACGGCCGGGTGACGGCCGTGGCTCAGGTTTTTGTCACTGCAGCGCTTGCACACCTGCCACCAGCCAGCCAGCGCTGCCGGTCTTGGTCATGTTCCAGACTTCGCGGAACGGGGCCGGGCCCGCCGAGGCGTCTTCGCGGATCATGCCGGAGAACTCCACGCTCGCCATGTAGGCGTCGGGCAGCTCTTCGATGCCCAACAGCTTGGCGTCGAGCATCACGACTTCGGTCTTGTTGAGCGCACCGCCCGTGTGGCTGGCGCGGTCGGCCAGCTGCGTGCGGATCTCTTCGACCATGCTGTCGGTCATCATGGAACGCAGCATCGACACGTCGGCGCGGTCCCAGGCGTCTTGCAGGGTCACGAAGTTGCGCTTGGCGGCGGTGAGGAAACCGTCGGCATCGAAGCCCGCGGGGATGCCCCAGGACTGCGAACCGGCCAGTGCCGAACCGATCATGCTGCCGCCGGCTGCGGCACCCGCGGCCGAGAGGCTGCTGCCGTGCGATGCCGGCGCGGCGTCGAACGCCGCGGCGTTGCGCTCCCACGGCCGTGCCGAGGCGTCGTTGCCGACGTTGGCCGGGCTGTACTGTGCCGGTGCGCGTGCATCGGCGGGGCTGCCGGCGCCCTGGAAGGCGAAAGCGCCCTGGCGGTTGGCGTTGCCCGACGACGCGGCCGAGCGCGCCTTGAAGATGCGCCACACCGCGAGCGCGGCAAAAGCCAGCAGCGCGATCAGCAGGATGTTGGCGAAGCCGGCACCCAGGCCGAGCGAATTCGCGAGCCATGCCAGGCCCAGGCCGGCGGCCAGGCCGCCGAGCATCGCGCCCCACGGACGCTTCGGCGCAGCGGCGGCGGGCGTTGCGGGCTTGGGCGCCGCATTGGTCGCGTTCTGCTGCGCGGGGGCCGCGGGCTGCGTGGCCTGGCGCTGCGTCACGTTGGACGACTGGCGACCGACGGACTTGCCGCCACCCATGCGAGCAGCTTCCGCCTGAACGCTCACCAGCACCAGTGCTGCTGCCAAGAACAAAGAACCCAAACTCTTCATGCCGTCTCCTCTTGAGCGAAAAATTCGCGTCGTCATCGTGATCAACACTTGATTCCAACATGGAGGGCAGCAATTCCCCCCGTCATGTTGTGATAGTCCACATGTCCGAAACCGCCCTCTTTCATGAGGGTCTTGAGCTCCTCTTGCGAGGGATGCATCCGGATCGATTCGGCCAGGTAGCGGTAGCTCGCATCGTCGCCGGCCACGAGCTTGCCCAGGCGCGGCAGCACGTTGAACGAATACCAGTCGTAGGCCTTCGTGAGCGGCTTGGCGACCTTCGAGAACTCGAGCACCAGCAGCTTGCCGCGCGGCTTGAGCACGCGGTTCATCTCCTTGAGTGCGATGTCCTTGTGCGTCATGTTGCGCAGGCCGAAGGCCACGGTGACCACGTCGAAGTGGTCGTCGGGAAAGGGCAGCTTCTCGGCGTCGCAGACCGTGGTGGGCAGCACCACGCCGGCGTCGAGCAGGCGGTTGCGGCCGGTGCGCAGCATGGCTTCGTTGATGTCGGTATGGACCACCTGGCCCGTGGCGCCGACCTTCTTCGAGAAGGCGAGCGCGAGGTCGCCGGTGCCGCCCGCGATGTCGAGCACGCGCGAGCCTTCGCCCACGTTCGCGACCATCACGGTGTAGGCCTTCCAGGCCCGGTGCAGTCCGGCCGACATCAGGTCGTTCATGATGTCGTAGCGCGAGGCCACCGAGTCGAAGACGCCGCGAACGCGTTGCGCCTTCTCGCTTTCGTCGACTTTCTCGAAGCCGAAGTGGGTTGTACTCATGCGCTGGATGTTAGGCCGGAAGGCATTCCTTCAAGGCGACGACCCCGCGGGCACGGCGGACATTTGTTGCTTTTTCCTCCAACGGAGGGCCGCCGCAACGCGCGTCTTTGCTGTGTGTAAGGCTATCTTTTCAATAGCAACAGGGTATGTTTACCCTCGGTTCCGGCGACGCTCAGTGGCTGCTGCAGGCGTGGCCGCCCTTGTCGGCCATCGGGGCGTCGCGGTCCACGCCGGCCGCGGCCAGGCGCCGCTCGTAGTCGGCCCACAGCTCGGCTTGCCGCGCGCCCAGGTCGTACAGCAGGCTCCAGGTGTAGATGCCGGAGTTGTGGCCGTCGCTGAAGGCCGGCTGCACGGCGTAGTTGCCCACCGGCTCCAGCCCGACCAGGTCGACATCGCGCTTGCCGGTCTGCAGCACCTCCTGCCCCGGGCCGTGGCCCTGCACTTCGGCCGACGGCGAGTAGATGCGCATCAGCTCGAAGGGGATGCGGAAGGTGGCGCCGTCCGAGAAGCCGACCTCGAGCACGCGCGACTGCCCGTGCACGGTGATCGATTGGGGCGTCGGCGCGCCGGCTTGCAAACCTGCCATGGGGAATCCGTTCGGAAGAAGAAGAGAAAAAGAGAAAAGGGGTGGGACTCGCGCAGTATGCCGCGCAGCCCGCGCCAGCGTGCCGGCCGCCTGCGCTTAGCATCGCTGCATGCCGTCACGCACACGCTTTCCCCTCCTCCTGTCGCGCCCGAACCAGGCCGCCCTCGTCCTCTGCGCCGCGCTCGCGGGCACCGCCCTCGCCCCACCGGCCCATGCCTTCTGGGGCCTGATCGGCAAAGCGGCAGGCAAGGCCGCGACCGCCGGCAAGGCGGCCGGTGTGGCGGGCAAGGGCGCAGCAGTCGGCGCCGGTGCGGTGGCAGCCGAAGGTGCCACCGGCGTGGCCGCCAAGGGCGCGATGGCGCTGGGCGACGACGCCGCGCATGCCGCCCAGGCCGGCTCGCGCGGCTTCGGCGGCGCGCATGAACTGAGCACCGTGAACGCCGCGCTGCCACCCGAGGTCGCGGCCTACCTTGCCAAGCCGGCGAAGGAGCTCACGCCCAAGGACACGTCGTTCATGATGGACAGCTACCGGCAGATGGTCGAGCGCGCTGGCAAGAGCGGCGACTTCACCGCCGTCGAGCGCATGCCGACCTCGGCGGGCATCGCGCGCACGCTGCCTGCGGAGCCGGTCAAGGCTGCAGCAACACCGCAGCCGACGACCACTGCAGCGACCGCGTCACCCGGCAGCTCGGGCGCACTGCCCTTCCACGCGGTGCGCCTGCTGGCCCACGCCGCACATGCGGGCAACAAGAGCGCGCAGGCCGAGCTCGATCGCGTGTGCAGGGATGGCAGCGTGGCCTCGAAGCGCTTCTCGAAGGAAACGCGCGCCACGCCGGAATTCAAACAGGCCTGCGCGGACCGCAAGGCAGGCAGCGCGACGCGCACCGCCGCGGCCAACTAAGAAGAAACGAAGGCCTCAGGCCAGCGTCGCCAGCCGACGGACCATGTCGGCCTCCGCCTGCGGCAGCAGCGCCTGCACGGCGGCCAGCCGCTCGGCCGGCGCGGTCCGTTGCACGGCAGCCCAGACCGAACCGGGGAAATGGCTGTCCCAGTCGAAGCGCGCGATCACATGCCAGTGCAGGTGCGCCACCATGTTGCCGAGCGCGGCGATGTTGAGCTTGGTGGGCGCCAGCGCGTCGCGCAGGCACTGCTCCACGCGCACCACGGCTTCCATGCACAGCACGCGGTCGGCCGCGTCGAGGTCGGAGAACTCCGCCGCATGGTCTTGCCACACCACGCGGTAGAAGGCCGGAAAGCCTTCTTCCTGTGCATGGATGACACGCAGCTTCGCGCCTTCGAACACGATGCGCCCGCCGGGCGCGTCGCACAGCGGGCAACCGGCCACCGCCGTCATACGAGCACCCGCTCGATGCCGCCCTGGTTGGCGGCGGCCACGTAGTTCGGCATCCAGTCGTCGCCGAGCAGCTTGTTCGCCATCTCGACCACGATGTAGTCGGCTTCGAGCAGGCCGTTGTTCAGGTCGTTGCCGTAGCGCGAGAGGCCTTGCAGACAGCTCGGGCAGCTGGTGAGGATCTTCACGTTGTCGGTCGCGCCAACATTGCCGCTCTCGCGCAGCGCGGCCTCGCCCTTCTTCAGCTCTTCCTCCTTGCGGAAGCGGATCTGCGTCGAGATGTCGGGCCGCGACACGCCCAGCGTGCCCGACTCGCCGCAGCAGCGGTCGTTCTTGAGCACGTTGTCGCCGACCAGCGCCTTCACGGTCTTCATCGGGTCCTGCTGCTTCATCGGCGAATGGCAGGGGTCGTGGTACAGGTAGCCGCCACCGCCCGCATCGGCCAGGGTGATGCCCTTTTCGAGCAGGTACTCGTGGATGTCGATGATCCGGCAGCCCGGGAAGATCTTGTCGAACTGGTAGCCCTGCAACTGGTCGTAGCAGGTGCCGCAGCTCACCACCACCGTCTTGATGTCGAGGTAGTTGAGCGTGTTGGCGACGCGGTGGAAGAGCACGCGGTTGTCCGTGATCATCTTCTCGGCCTTGTCGAACTGGCCGCTGCCGCGCTGCGGGTAGCCGCAGCACAGGTAGCCCGGCGGCAACACCGTCTGCACGCCCGCATGCCAGAGCATCGCCTGCGTGGCCAGGCCCACCTGCGAGAACAGCCGCTCCGACCCGCAGCCCGGGAAGTAGAAGACCGCCTCGGTTTCCGAGGTGGTCGTCTTCGGGTCACGGATGATCGGCACGTAGTCCGCATCCTCGATGTCGAGCAGCGCGCGCGCCGTCTTCTTCGGCAGGTTGCCCGGCATCTTCTTGTTGATGAAGTGGATCACCTGCTCCTTGATGGGCGCAGGCCCCAGCGTGGCCGGCGGCGCGCCGGTCTGCTTCTTCGCGAGGCCGCGCAGCAGGTCGTTGGCCAGGCGCTGCGCCTTGAAGCCGATGCCCACCATGCCCGCGCGCACCGCCTTGATGGTCTGCGGGTTGGTCGCGTTCAGGAAGAACATGGCGGCCGCGTTACCAGGGCGGAAGCTCTTCTGGCCCATCTTGCGCAGCAGGTTGCGCATGTTCATCGACACGTCGCCGAAGTCGATCTTCACGGGGCACGGCGTGAGGCACTTGTGGCACACGGTGCAGTGGTCGGCCACGTCCTCGAACTCTTCCCAGTGCTTGATGCTGATGCCGCGCCGGGTCTGCTCCTCGTAGAGGAAGGCCTCGACCAGCAGCGAGGTCGCCAGGATCTTGTTGCGCGGGCTGTAGAGCAGGTTGGCGCGCGGCACATGGGTGGCGCACACCGGCTTGCACTTGCCGCAGCGCAGGCAGTCCTTCACGCTGTCGGCGATGGCACCGATGTCGCTCTGCTGCATGATCAGCGACTCGTGCCCCATGAGGCCGAAGCTCGGCGTGTAGGCGTTGGTCAGGTCGGCGTGCAGGGTCTGCGCTTGGCCGGCCGGCGCGCGCAGCAGCTTGCCCTTGTTGAAGCGGCCCTCGGGGTCGACCCGGGCCTTGTACTCGGTGAAGGGGCGCAGCTCTTCGTCGGTGAGGAACTCGAGCTTGGTGATGCCGATGCCGTGCTCGCCCGAGATCACGCCGTCCAGGCTGCGTGCCAGCGCCATGATGCGCACCACCGCGGCATGCGCGGTCTGCAGCATCTCGTAGTTGTCGCTGTTGACGGGCAGGTTGGTGTGCACGTTTCCGTCGCCCGCATGCATGTGCAGCGCGACCCACACGCGGCCCTTGAGCACCTGCTTGTGGATGGCCGTGCACTCGGCCAGGATCGGCCCGAACTCGGCGCCCGAAAAAATCTCCTGCAGCGGCTGGCGCAGCTGGGTCTTCCAGCTGGCGCGCAGCGTGTGGTCCTGCAGCTGCGGGAACAGCGCGTCGACGTTCTGCAGCCAGCCGGCCCACAGCGCGCGCACGTCGTGCACCAGCGCCACGGCCTGCGCCACGCGGTCTTCGAGCAGCTCGGCCGCCGGAATCTCGTGCGCGTCGTCGGTCTTGCCCAGCGGCAGGTTGCCGCGCGTGAGGAAGGCTTCGAGCGCGTCGGTGAGCGCGAGCTTGTTCTGCAGCGACAGCTCGATGTTGATGCGCTCGATGCCGTCACTGTACTCGGCCATGCGCGGCAGCGGGATCACCACGTCTTCGTTGATCTTGAAGGCGTTGGTGTGCTTGCTGATGGCCGCCGTGCGCTTGCGGTCGAGCCAGAATTTCTTGCGCGCCTCGGGGCTGATGGCGATGAAGCCTTCGCCGCTGCGCGAGTTGGCGATGCGCACCACTTCCGAGGTGACGCGGGCCACCGCATCGGCGTCGTCGCCGGCGATGTCGCCGAACAGCACCATCTTGGGCAGGCCGCCGTGCTTCTTCGACTTGGTGGCGTAGCCCACGGCCTTGAGGTAGCGGTCGTCCAGGTGCTCGAGGCCGGCCAGCAGCACGCCCGAGCGCTTCTGCTCGGCGAACATGAAGTCCTTGATCTCGACGATGCTGGGCACCGCATCCTTGGCGTTGCCGAAGAATTCGAGGCACACGGTGCGCGTGTGCGCCGGCATCTTGTGCACCACCCAGCGGCAGCTGGTGATGAGGCCGTCGCAGCCCTCTTTCTGGATGCCCGGCAGGCCCGAGAGGAACTTGTCGGTCACGTCCTTGCCCAGGCCTTCCTTGCGGAAGGTCTTGCCGGGAATGTCGAGGCGCTCGGTGCGCAGCGGGGTCTTGCCGTCGGCGGCGTAGTACTGCAGTTCGAACACGGCGCTCTCGGCGTCGTGGATCTTGCCCAGGTTATGGCCAACGCGCGTGACTTCAAGCCATTCGGCCTGCGGCGTGACCATGCGCCACGAGGCGAGGTTGTCCAGCGCCGTGCCCCACAGCACGGCCTTCTTGCCGCCGGCGTTCATGGCGACGTTGCCGCCGACGCACGAGGCCTCGGCGGAGGTGGGATCGACCGCGAACACGAAGCCCGCGCGCTCGGCCGCGTCGGCCACGCGCTGCGTGACCACGCCGGCCTCGGTCCAGATGGTGGGCACGGGCGCGGCCAGGCCGGGCAGCGCGACGTGCTCGACCTCGGTCATGGCCTCGAGCTTCTCGGTATTGATGACCACGCTCTTCCAGGTCAGCGGGATCGCGCCGCCGGTGTAGCCGGTGCCGCCGCCGCGCGGAATGATGGTCAGGCCCAGCTCGATGCAGCCCTTGACCAGCAGCGCCATCTCGGCCTCGGTGTCGGGGCACAGAACGACGAAGGGGTACTCGACGCGCCAGTCGGTGGCGTCGGTCACGTGCGACACGCGCGAGAGGCCGTCGAACTTGATGTTGTCCTTGGCCGTGAGCCGGCCCAGCACGCGGGTGGCCTTGCGGCGCAGCGCGGCGACGTCGCGGAAGGTGTCGTCGAAGGCGGCGACGGCCTGGCTGACGAGCCCGGTGAGCTCGCCCACCAGCTGGTCGCGCGGCAGGTCGCTGTCGGGGGTGCGGCGCTTCTGCACCTCGCCCAGGCGGTGGCGCAGGGCGTCGACCAGCTGGCCGCGGCGGCGCGGGTTGTCGAGCAGGTCGTCGACGAGGTAGGGGTTGCGCTGCACCACCCAGATGTCGCCCAGCACCTCGTAGAGCATGCGCGCCGATCGGCCGGTGCGGCGCTCGGCGCGCAGGGTCTGCAGCAGGTCCCAGCCGCGCTCGCCCAGGAGGCGAATCACGATCTCCCGGTCGGAGAAGCTGGTGTAGTTGTAGGGGATCTCGCGCAGTCGTACAGGCTCTGCGGCCTGTGACAACAGCGTATTCAACGCGGTCGGAGCATTCATCGGGTGGGGCCCTTGGCCAGGCGCTGCGCGCCCATGTAGCCGGGGGGTCGATTTTAGGGCAGGCCCCGGGGGCTTTGCCGTGCCCGGCCGCTATTCCCTATCGCGGCCCTATTGCGGGGCCCGCAGGGGCCCCGTCGGGCTCAGAACAGCACGCGGCTGCGGATCGTCCCGCCTACCTTCGCCAGCTTTTCCAGCGCCAGGTCGGACGAGGCGGCGTCGATGTCCATCACGACGTAGCCGATCTTCTCGTTGGTCTGCAGGAACTGGGACGAGATGTTGATGTTGTTGTCCGAGAAGATCTTGTTGATCTCGGACAGCACGCCCGGCACGTTGCGGTGGATGTGCAGCAGGCGGTGCTTGCCGGGGTGCGCCGGCAGCGCCACCTCGGGGAAGTTGACCGACGAGGTCGAGGTGCCGTTGTCGCTGTACTTGACCAGCTTCTCGGCCACTTCGAGCCCGATGTTGGCCTGCGCCTCCATGGTCGAGCCGCCGATGTGCGGCGTGAGGATCACGTTGTCCAGCCCGCGCAGCGGCGACTGGAACTCGTCCTTGTTGGTGCGCGGCTCGACCGGGAACACGTCGATGGCGGCGCCCAGCAGCTTCTTGCTCTTGAGGGCCTCGGCCAGCGGCTCGATCTCGACCACGGTGCCGCGCGAGGCGTTCAGCAGGATGGCGCCCGGCTTCATGGCGGCGATCTCGGCCGCGCCGATCATCCATTGCGTGGCCTGGGTCTCGGGCACGTGCAGGGTCACGATGTCGCTCTGGCCCAGCAGCTGGTGCAGCTCGCGCACCTGGCGGGCGTTGCCCAGCGGCAGCTTGGTGACCACGTCGTAGAAGGCCACGTGCATGCCCAGCGCCTCGGCCAGCACCGACAGCTGCGCGCCGATGGAGCCGTAGCCCACGATGCCCAGCGTCTTGCCGCGGATCTCGAAGGCGTTCTCGGCCGACTTGAGCCAGCCGCCGCGGTGCGCCACGGCGCTTTTCTCGGGCACGCCGCGCAGCAGCAGGATGGCTTCGGCCAGCACCAGCTCGGCCACCGAGCGGGTGTTGGAATACGGCGCGTTGAACACGGCCACGCCGTGTTCGCGGGCGGCTTCGAGGTCGACCTGGTTGGTGCCGATGCAGAAGCACCCGGCGGCCACCAGCTTGTGGGCGGCAGCGAACACCTCGGCCGTCAGCTGGGTGCGCGAGCGGATGCCCACGAAGTGCACGTCGGCGATCTTGGCCTTGAGTTCGGCGTCGGGCAGCGCACCCGGCAGCGACTCGATGTTGGTGTAGCCGGCGGCGCGCAGCACCTCCACGGCCGAGGGGTGGATGCCTTCGAGCAAAAGGAACTTGATCCTGCTTTTGTCGAGGGAGGTTTTGCTGCTCATGGCGTACTCAAGGAAGCCCCGGCCATGGCGACAAGCTAGGCCAAAAAAGGGAGGGCGATGCTAGCATGGTGCAGCGCAGCATGAGGCCCGCAACCCGCGCCGGGCTTGACGCCAAAGGGGTTTCCCCGATTGGAGGAACCCTTCGGTCCGTGCCCCAATGTGACGCGGCTGTGTCACGCACATGCCCTAGCATTCGCGCTTTCCATTTTTTCCCTTCAGGAGTCTTCATGCGATTCAAGACGCTCGCGTTGGCATCGGCGCTGGCCGCCACGCTGTTCAATGCAGCCCAGGCCCAGACCGAGATCCAGTGGTGGCATTCCATGACCGCCGTCAACAACGAGTGGGTCAACGACCTGGCCAAGCAGTTCAACGAGAGCCAGAAGGAATACAAGATCGTGCCGACCTTCAAGGGCACGTACGACGAATCGATGACGGCCTCCATCGCGGCCTTCCGCTCGGGCAACGCGCCGCACATCCTGCAGGTGTTCGAAGTGGGCACCGCCACCATGATGGCCAGCAAGGGCGCCGTCATTCCGGTCGGCCAGGTCATGAAGGACGCGGGCGAGAAGTTCGACCCGGCCGCCTACATCCCCGCCGTGGCCGGTTACTACACCGCCCCCAACGGCCAGATGCTGAGCTTCCCGTTCAACAGCTCCACCACCATCTTCTATTTCAACAAGGACGCCTTCAAGGCCGCCGGCCTGCCCACCGACAAGGCACCCGCCACCTGGCCCGAAGTGGTGGCCGCCGCCGCCAAGCTCAAGGCCAGCGGCCACAAGTGCCCGTTCACCACGGCCTGGCAGAACTGGACGCAGGTCGAGAGCTTCTCGGCCTGGCACAACGTGGAGTTCGCCAGCAAGGCCAACGGCCTGCAGGGCCTGGACGCGCGCCTGAAGGTGAATTCGCCGCTGCACCAGCGCCACATCGAGAACCTGGCCAGCATGTCCAAGCAGGGCCTGTTCATCTACAAGGGCCGCGGCAACGTGCCTGAAGCCTCGTTCGTGTCGGGCGAGTGCGCCATGATCAACACGTCGTCGGGCTTCTACGGCAACGTGGCCAAGAACGCCAAGTTCGCCTACGGCCTGGCACCCCTGCCCTACTACCCGGACGTGCCGGGCGCACCGCAGAACACCGTGATCGGTGGCGCCAGCCTGTGGGTCATGTCGGGCAAGAAGCCGGCCGAGTACAAGGGCGTGGCCAAGTTCTTCAGCTTCATCTCGACGCCTGAAGTGCAGTCCGCCAGCCACAAGCGCACCGGCTACCTGCCGGTGACCACCGCCTCGTACAAGCTCACCGAGGAATCGGGCTTCTACAAGCAGAACCCCGGCACCGACGTGGCCGTGACGCAGATGATCCGCAAGGTCACCGACAAGAGCCGCGGCATCCGCCTGGGCAACTACGTGCAGATCCGCGCCATCGAGGACGAAGAGCTCGAACAGGTCTGGGGCGGCAAGAAGACCGCCAAGGAAGCCCTCGATTCGATCGTGACCCGCGGCAACGAGCAGCTCGAACGCTTCCAAAAGGCGAACAAAAGCTAACGATTGAAGAACCGGGCTCCGTGTCCGGCTAATATCGCCCGCCCCCGCACGCCCTTCTTCCAGGGTGCGCCGGGCGGGATTTTTTATGTAGGGGCTTCATGGAAAAACGCGTTTTCTTTCGCTCGGGCTGGTTGCCCTGGCTGCTGCTGACACCGCAGATGGCGGTGATCCTCGTGTTTTTCTTCTGGCCGGCCGGCCAGGCGCTGTTGCAGTCGCTGCAGCAGCAGGACGCGTTCGGCACGTCGGTCGAGTTCGTCGGGTTCGACAACTTCCGCCACCTGTTCGACGACCCGGCCTATGCCGAGTCGTTCAAGACCACCGCGCTGTTCTCGGTGCTGGTGGCCGGCATCGGCATCAGCCTGTCGTTGATGCTGGCCGTGTTCGCCGACCGCATCGCGCGCGGCGGCATGTTCTACAAGACCATGCTGATCCTGCCGTACGCCGTGGCGCCCGCCGTGGCGGCCGTGCTGTGGGTCTTCATGTTCTCGCCCTCGCTGGGCGTGGTGGCCTATGCCCTGGGCAAGATCGGCATCAACTGGAACCACCTGCTCGACTCGGGCCACGCCATGACGCTGATCGTGATGGCCTCGGTGTGGAAGCAGATCTCCTACAACTTCCTGTTCTTCCTGGCCGGGCTGCAGTCGATTCCGAAGTCGCTGATCGAGGCCGCGGCCATCGACGGCGCGCGCCCATGGCGCCGCTTCTGGACCGTGCAGTTCCCGCTGCTGTCGCCCACCACCTTCTTCCTCTTGGTGATCAACGTGGTGTATGCCTTCTTCGACACCTTCGCGATCGTCGATGCAGCCACGCAGGGCGGCCCGGGCAAGGACACGACCATCCTGGTCTACAAGGTCTACCACGACGGCTTCAAGGGCCTGGACCTGGGCGGCTCGGCCGCGCAGTCGGTGGTGCTGATGGTGATCGTGGTGGCGCTGACGGTCATCCAGTTCCGCTACGTCGAGAAGAAAGTGCAGTACTGATGAAGCAACAAGAAAAAATCGAATTCGGCGGAGCGCAGCATGGTTGAGAAACGCGGCACGCAGGGCATCCTGGCCCACGTCATCATGATCCTGGGCGTGTTCATCGTCGCCTTCCCGCTCTACCTGGCGTTCGTGGCCTCCACGCACACGGCCCAGGAGATCGTGCAGGCGCCGATGCCCCTGACCCCCGGCTCGAACATCGTCGACAGCTACAAGGGCGCCCTGTTCGGGCGCGAGAGCAGCGCGGGCTCCAACGCCCCGGTGGCGCACATGATGTGGGTGAGCTTCGTGACGGCCATGGTCATCGCCATCGGCAAGATCACCATCTCGCTGCTGTCGGCCTTCGCCATCGTGTACTTCCGCTTCCCGTTCAAGAAGATCTGCTTCTGGGCGATCTTCGTGACGCTGATGCTGCCGGTGGAGGTGCGCATCCTGCCCACCTACAAGGTGCTGTCCGACCTGAACATGCTGAACACCTACGCGGGCCTGACGGTGCCGCTGATCGCGTCGGCCACGGCCACCTTCCTGTTCCGCCAGTTCTTCCTCACGGTGCCCGACGAGCTCACCGAAGCGTCGCGCATGGACGGCGCGAGCCCCATGCGCTTTTTCTTCGACGTGCTGCTGCCGCTGTCCAAGACCTCGATCGCGGCGCTGTTCGTGATCCAGTTCATCTACGGCTGGAACCAGTACCTGTGGCCGCTGCTGGCGACCACGAGCGAAGACATGTACCCCGTGGTGGTCGGCATCAAGCGAATGATTGCCGGCGGCGACGGACAGAACGAATGGAACGTCGTGATGGCCACCGCCATCCTGGCGATGCTGCCGCCCGCGCTGGTGGTGATCCTGATGCAGAAATGGTTCGTCAAGGGCCTTGTAGATACCGAGAAATAAAAAATGGCAGCTCTTTCCCTACGCAACGTCATCAAGCGCTACGGCCACGGGCCGAAAGCCAACCAGGTCATCCACGGCGTGAGCGCCGAGATCGCCGACCACGAATTCATCGTCATCGTCGGCCCTTCGGGCTGCGGCAAGTCGACGCTGCTGCGCATGGTCGCGGGCCTGGAGGAAATCTCCGCCGGCGAAATCTGCATCGGCGGCAAGGTGGTGAACCAGCTCGAACCCTCCGAGCGCGACATCGCCATGGTGTTCCAGAACTACGCGCTGTACCCGCACATGAGCGTGTTCGCGAACATGGCCTACGGCCTGAAGATCGCGAAGGTGCCGACGGCCGAGATCAAGGTGCGCGTCGACAAGGCCGCCAAGATCCTCGAGCTGGGCCACCTGCTCGAGCGCAAGCCGCGCGAACTCTCGGGCGGCCAGCGCCAGCGCGTGGCCATGGGCCGCGCCATCGTGCGCCAGCCGCAGGTGTTCCTGTTCGACGAACCGCTGTCGAACCTGGATGCCAAGCTGCGCGCCCAGACCCGCCTTGAGATCCAGAAGCTGCACCGCGAGCTCGGCATCACCTCGCTGTTCGTCACGCACGACCAGGTCGAGGCCATGACGCTGGCCCAGCGCATCATCGTGATGAACGGCGGCGTGATGGACCAGTTCGCCACGCCCGAAGAGGTGTATTCCAGGCCCGCCACCACCTTCGTGGCGAGCTTCATCGGCTCGCCGCCGATGAACCTGCTCAAGCACGCGCCGGGCGTGCGCCCGGGCCAGATCCTGGGCATCCGCCCCGAGCACATGAAGCTCGACGAAAGCGGCTGGACGGTGCAGGTCGAGCAGGTCGAACTGCTGGGCGCCGAGCGCCTGGTGTACGGCCGCATCGGCGAAGAACAGATCATCATGCGCACCGACGAAGGCGACCACCCGCCAGTGGCCGGCGACACGGTGAAGATCGCCGCGCGCGAAGACAAGCTGCACTGGTTCGACGCCGGCTCCGGCAAGCGCGCCGACTGAGCGATGGCCGAACGCAGCCCCTGGCCCTACCCCCGTTGGGTCGCGCACCGCGGCGCCGGCAAGCTGGCGCCCGAGAACACGCTTGCGGCCTTCCGCTTCGGCGCTTCGCACGGCTACCGCATGTTCGAATGCGACGCCAAGCTCAGCGCCGACGGCGTGGTGTTCCTGATGCACGACGCCACGCTCGATCGCACCACCAACGGCCACGGCATCGGCGGCCAGCAGGCGTGGAGCGCGCTGTCGCAGCTCGACGCCGGCGGCTGGCATTCGCGCGCCTTCGCGGGCGAGCCGCTGCCCACGCTGGAGAACCTGGCGCGCTACTGCCGGGCCAACAACCTGCTGCTGAACATCGAGATCAAGCCCACGCCCGGCACCGAACGCGAGACCGGCGAGGTGGTGGCGCGCGAAGCCGCGCGCCTGTGGCAGGGTGCGGCCGTGCCGCCGCTGCTCACCTCGTTCCAGGTCGATGCGCTGAAGGGCGCGCAGGCCGTGGCGCCCGAACTGCCGCGCGGCCTGCTGCTCGACACGCTCTGGAACGGCTGGCTCGACACCGCGCTGAACCTGGGTTGTCAGGCCATCGTCTGCAACCACGCGCTGTGGGACGCCGCCACCGTGGCGCAGGTGCACGGCGCGGGCCTGCGCTCGCTGAGCTACACGGTGAACGACGACTGGGCCGCGCAGCGCCTCATCGACCTGGGCACCGACGGCATCATCACCGACCGGGTCGACCTGTTCAGCCCCGCGGGCTGAGGCTGCATTTCTTACCCGTTCTTACGTCATGGCGGCTTCTATGATGCGGCCATGAATCGGACCTCTCGCCTGGCGGGCCTGCGCCTTCCCGCCCTCCTGGCTCTGTGGGCCCTGCTGACGTGCGGCGGCGCCTTCGCGCAGCCGGACGCCAGCATGAACGCAGGCAACGGCAACCCCAACAACAGCGCCAACACCGCGGCGGCGGCCGCCCCGCCCCCCACCATCGCCGAACTGCGCGCGCAGTTCGCCCGCATCGCGCCTTCGGGCAAGGGCAACGCCAGTGTCGTTCCGGGCGCCGAAGACGACGCACGCAAGCAGCTCGCGCAGATCAACGAGATCGGCGTGCAGGCCGACAAGTTCGTCGCCGCCCGCGCCAGCGAGCTGGCCGACCTGAACGCGCGCCTCGGCGAACTCGGCAACCCGCCCGCCGCCGGCGCCACCGAAGACCCCAACATCACGCGCCAGCGCGCGCAGCTGACCAAGGAGCGCAACGCGCTCGACGCGGACATCCGCCTGGCCAAGCTGCTGGCGATCGACGTGCGCCAGCGCGGCACCGACGTGGTGTCGCAGCGGCGCCAGCAGTTCGAGGCCGAACTCACCAGCCGCGCCGCCTCGCCGCTCAGCGGCGAATTCTGGGACGACCTGCGCGAGGCCTGGCCCGACGACTTCGAACGGCTGCAGGCGATCGGGGCGGCGCTCGGCGATGGCTTCGATCAGGCGCTGCAGCCCGAAAGCCGCACGCCGGTGATCGCCTCGTTCATCGGCGCGCTGCTGCTCGCCTGGCTCGGCGTCTGGGCCGCCGAGCGCGGGCTGGCGCGCCTGGCCACGCGCGTGCTGCCGGCCGGGCGGCTGCGCCGCTCGCTGCTGGTGATCGCCATCGTCGCCACGCACGTGCTGCTGGTCGCCGTGGCCGCGCACGGCGTCGTCGAAGTGCTCAAGGCCCACGCGATGTGGGACGCGCAGGCGCGCAAGGCGCTGCAATCGGCGGCGCAGACGCTGACCTTCATGGCGTTCATCATCGGCCTGGGACGCGGGCTGCTGGCCACGGGGCGGCCGTCGTGGCGCCTGCCGGCCATTCCCGACCTCACCGCGCAGCGCCTGTCGGCGCTGCCGTGGCTGGTGGCGCTGGTGGCCGCGCTGGCGTGGACGCCGGCCGAGATCAACGCGCTCATCGACGCCAGCTTTGCCGCCGTGGTCACGACGCACGTGGCGACGGCGCTGCTGCTCACCGCGCTGGTGGGCACCGTCGTGTACCGCCTGAAGGCGCTGCGCGCCGACGCGCCCGACGCCGGCCTGCCGGAACGGCCGATGTGGGTCGGGGTGCTGGTGGCGCTGATCGTGGTGCTGGTGATCGCGATCTGGGTGCTGGTGGCCTTCGGCTACGTGGCGCTGGCAAGCTTCCTGGCCTCGCAGCTCACCTGGAGCGGCATCGTCGCGGCGGCCTTTTACGTGCTGTTCAAGTTCGCCGACGACCTGTTCATGGCCGTGGTGTCCTCGCGCAGCGCCTCCGGCCAGCGGCTGCAGAAGAGCTTCGGCTTGGCGCCGCAGACGCTCGACCAGGCGGCCACGGTGCTCTCGGGCCTGAGCCGCGTGGCGCTGTTCTTCTACATGCTGGTGGCGCTGGCCGCGCCGCTGGGCACGGGCCCGGGCGAGGTGTTCCAGCGCGGCGGCAAGCTCGGCACCGGCGTGAAGGTGGGCGAATTCCAGCTGGTGCCGGGCGCGATCCTCAGCGCCGTGGCGGTGGCGGTGATCGGCTTCATCGTGCTGCGGGTGTTCAAGCGCTGGCTCTCGCGCAGCTACCTGCCGAGCACGCAGTTCGAGCCCGGCATGCAGAGTTCGATCACCACGCTGCTGGGCTACGTGGGCGGCATCCTGGTGGTGGCGTTCTCGCTGTCGGCGCTGGGCATCGGCATCGAGCGCATCGCGTGGGTGGCGAGCGCGCTGTCGGTGGGCATCGGCTTCGGCCTGCAGGCCATCGTGCAGAACTTCATCTCGGGGCTGATCCTGCTGGCTGAGCAGCCGGTGAAGGTGGGCGACTGGGTGGTGCTGGGCACCACCGAGGGCGACGTGCGGCGCATCAACGTGCGCGCCACCGAGATCCAGCTGGGCGACCGCTCGACGCTGATCGTGCCGAACTCGGAGTTCATCACCAAGACCGTGCGCAACATGACGCTGGCCAACGCCGAGGGCCGCGTGCTGATCCGCCTGCCGATGCCTCTGACCACCGACGCGCAGCGCGTGCGCGAGCTGATCCTCGAGGCCTGCCGCGCGCACGAGGGCGTGCTGGAAACACCGGCGCCCTCGCTCACGCTCGAAGGCATCGAGAACGGGCTGCTGATCTTCCAGGCCATCGCTTACGTGCCGAGCCCTCGGCTGGCGGGCGGCGTGCGCAGCGACCTGCTGTTCACGATCCTCGATGCGCTCAAGCAGGCCGACCTGCCGCTGGCCACGCCCACGACGCTGGTGATGGCGGCGCCCGCGCCGGTGCTGCCTGCAGAACCTTCGCCGGCGCCCGCCACGCCGGCCTCTCCTTTGCCGGGCACCACCAGCACCTGACGCCGTTGTCGCTCTATTCGAGCGGCAGCGCCCCCGTGCACTTGATCTCGTTCAGGCACACGCTGGAGCGCACCGCCGACACGCCCGGCATGTGCATCAGCGTGTGCATCAGGAACTGGGACAGCGCCTCCAGGTCGCGCGCGACCACCTTGAGCACGTAGTCGAAGTCGCCCGTCACCGAGTAGCACTCCAGGATCTGGCGCATGTCGGCGATCAGGTCCTGGAACTTGGGCAGCTCGTCGACGTGGCCGCGCGCCATCGTGACGTGGATGAAGGCGATCACCCCCAGCCCGATGTGGCGCGCGTTGAGCCGCGCGGCGTAGCCGCTGATCAGCCCCAATTCCTCGAGCCGCCGGTGGCGCCGAAGGCACTGCGCGGGCGACAGCTGGGCCACCTCGGCCAGGTCCAGGTTGGACGCGCGGCCGTGCGCCTGGAGGTGGTCCAAAATCCGCCGATCGGTCCGGTCGAGTTCGATGATCTGCAATTTCGTCTCCCCATACGCATCAATGATGCAATTATGTTTCCTAAAGCGGGGAAAGCCCGAGGCATTCATGCACCTTAATTGTGCAAAGTACGATCTAGACTTCGACGCGCCCGGACGGCGTTGCGCCACGCCGGGCCGCTGAATTGCGCGCCCTGGTGCTTTGCCGGTGCCTTGCCGGCGGCTTCGAACGCACCCACACCCCTTTCCCCACCCGGAGACCCTTACGTGAAAAACGCTTTGCTTCGCACCCCCTTCAGCGCCGTGGCCCTGGCCCTCGGCGTGCTCGCCGCCGCACCGGCCCTGGCCGCCGACAAGTCGGTCGCCGTGACCGCCATCGTCGAGCACCCGGCGCTGGACGCCGTGCGCGACGGCGTGAAGGAAGAGCTGAAGGCCGCCGGCTACGAAGCGGGCAAGAACCTCAAGTTCACCTACCAGAGCGCCCAGGGCAACGTGGGCACCGCCGCCCAGATCGCCCGCAAGTACGTGGGCGATGCGCCCGACGTGATCGTCGCCATCGCCACGCCGTCGGCGCAGGCGACCGTGGCCGCCACCAAGACCATTCCCGTCGTGTACTCGGCCATCACCGACCCGGTGGCCGCCAAGCTGGTGAAGAACTGGGAGCCCTCGGGCACCAACGTGACCGGCGTGTCCGACCTGTCGCCGCTCGAAAAGCACATCGACCTGATCAAGAAGGTCGTGCCGAACGCCAAGCGCGTCGGCGTGATCTACAGCCCCGGCGAAGCCAACTCGGTGGCCATCGTCGAGTCGCTCAAGAAGGCCGCCTCGGCCGCCGGCATGACGGTGGTCGAAGCCGCCGCCGCGCGCACGGTCGACGTGCCCACCGCCGCCCAGAGCCTGGTCGGCAAGGCCGACGTGATCTACACGCCCACCGACAACAACGTGGTCTCGGCCTTCGAAGGCATCGTGAAGGTGGCCCAGCAGGCCAAGCTGCCCGTGGTGGCCGCCGACACCGCCACCGTCGAGCGCGGCGCCGTGGCCGCGCTGGGCCTGAACTACACCGACATCGGCCGCCAGACCGGCAAGATCGTGGTGCGCATCCTCAAGGGCGAAAAGCCCGGCACCATCGCCTCGCAGACCAGCACCAACTTCGAACTGGTGGTGAACCCCGGCGCGGCCAAGCTGCAGGGCGTGACCCTGTCGGACGCGCTGCTGAAGTCGGCGAAGGTCGTCAGCACCAAGTAAACGCCGCCCCGGCGGGCCTTCTGCTCCCGGCGCAGGCCGGGCGCCGGGGCCCGCCGACTGCGCTCCCGCCGGAAGCCCCCATGTCCCTCATTGCTTCGCTGGGCGCCATCGAGATCGGTCTGATTTTCGGACTGGTCGCGCTGGGCGTCTTCATGTCGTTTCGCATCATCAACTTTCCCGACCTCACGGTGGACGGCAGCTTTCCGCTGGGCGCCGCCGTGGCCGCGACGCTGATCGTCGCGGGCTGGAACCCCGCCGCCGCCACGGCCGTGGCCTGCGTGGCCGGTGCCGCCTCGGGCTGGCTCACGGCCTGGCTCAACGTCAAGCTGAAGATCATGCAGCTGCTCGCGAGCATCCTGGTGATGATCGCGCTGTATTCCATCAACCTGCGCGTGATGGGCAAGCCCAACGTGGCGCTCATCACCGAACCCACCGTGTTCAGCATGGTCAGCTTCGGCGGCATGCCCGAGCAGTGGGCCAAGCCGCTCTTGCTGCTGATCATCGTGATCGCCGCGAAGATCGTCGTCGACCTGTTCTTTGCCTCCGAAGCCGGCCTGGCGATGCGCGCCACCGGCGGCAACGCGCGCATGGCGCGGGCCCAGGGCATCTCGACCGACTTCCAGACCATGGCGGGCCTGGCGCTCTCCAATGCGCTGGTGGCGCTGGCCGGTGCGCTGTTCGCGCAGAGCCAGGGCACGGCCGACATCTCGATGGGCGTGGGCACGATCGTGATCGGCCTGGCCGCCGTGATCATCGGCGAGACCCTGCTGCCCGCGCGCAGCATGGTCATCACCACGCTGGCCTGCGTGCTGGGCGCGCTGCTGTACCGCTTCTTCATCGCGATGGCGCTGAACACCGACTTCATGGGCCTGCAGGCGCAGGACCTGAACCTGGTCACCGCCGTGCTGGTGGCGTTCGCGCTGCTGGTGCCCGCCTACAAGCGCAAGCTGGGCGGACTCTTCAAGGGGAAGAACTGATGCTGCGCGCCCAACAACTCGAAATCACCTTCAACCCGGGCACGCCGATCGAGAACCGCGTGCTGCGCGGCCTGAGCCTGGACATTCCCACCGGCCAGTTCGTCACCGTGATCGGCTCGAACGGCGCGGGCAAGTCGACCTTTCTCAACGCAATCAGCGGCGACCTGATGGTCGACAAGGGCCGCATCGACATCGACGGCAAGGACGTGACGCGCCTGAACGCCTGGCAGCGCTCGGGCATGGTGGCCCGCGTGTTCCAGGACCCGATGGCCGGCACCTGCGAGGCGCTGACCATCGAGGAAAACATGGCGCTGGCGTGGAAGCGCGGCGAGCGCAGGGGCTTCGGCTTCTCGCTCAACCGCAACCTGCGCGAACTGTTCCGCGAGAAGCTGTCGATCCTGAAGCTGGGCCTGGAAAACCGTCTGGCCGACCGCATCGGCCTGCTCTCGGGCGGCCAGCGCCAGGCCGTGAGCCTGCTGATGGCCTCGCTGCGGCCCTCGCGCATCCTACTGCTCGATGAGCACACGGCCGCGCTCGACCCGAAGACCGCGGCCTTCGTGCTGGAGCTCACCGCCAAGATCGTCGAAGGCAGCCAGCTCACCGCGATGATGGTCACGCACAGCATGCGCCAGGCGCTGGACTACGGCACGCGCACCGTGATGCTGCACGAGGGCCAGGTGATCCTCGACGTGGCCGGCGACCAGCGCGCGGGCCTGGACGTGCCCGACCTGCTGCGCATGTTCGAGCAGACGCGCGGCGAGAAGCTGGACGACGACAAGCTGCTGCTGGCCTGATGGACGCGGCGGCTCCCCTTCTGCTCGTGCGCGACATGCGCGCGGACGACCTCGACGCGGTGCTGGCGATCCAGCTCGCCTGCTACGGCGCGGGGTTCGTGGAGGACGGCGTGCTCATCGCGCGGCGGTTGGCGGCCTCGCCGCACACCGGCTGGGTGGCCGAGCACGGCGGCGCCGTGCGGGCCTACCTGGCGGCCTACCCCTCGCAGCGCGGCAAGCTCACGCCGCTGCACGGCGACTTCGAGGTCGCGCCCGACGCCGACGCGCTGTACCTGCACGACCTGGCGGTGCATCCCGAGGCCTCGGGGCTGGGCCTGGGCCCGCGCCTCGTGCGCCACGCCTGGGCCCACGCGTTGCGCGCGGGCTGGCGGCATTCGACACTGGTGTCGGTGCAGGCTTCGGTCGGGTTCTGGGAGCGCCAGGGCTATGCGGCCACGGTGCCGGCCGACGACCTGCAACAGGCCCGGCTGGCGACCTACCCCGGGGACTCGGTCTACATGGCCCGCCGGCTGGACTGAGCAGTCCGGCTCAGCGGCCCCAGCCGCGCATCGCGAGCCACTGCACGGTGCCGCAGACCACCGCCAGCGCGGCATAAGTGGCCATCGAACCGTCGCGGCCCGTGAGGATCAGCCCGGCCAGCGAGGTCAGCAGGCCAGCCCCGAAGGTGATCGCCCATTGCTTCCACCAGCGCGGAATGCCGGTGCGCGGGCCGCCGAGGAAGCGCCCGACCGCCACGAGCACCAGGGCGATGAAAGCCGCCGGTGCCGCAAAATTAAGCAGGTGATTGAAGAGATCCAGCAGGTCCATGAGGGGGCCACGAGTGGGCGCGAGGCCATGTGGCGAAGCGTATGGCTGTCATAGGGAAAGCCATTTGCCCCTCGGCAAACCTCGCCCGGCTGCTGATTTTATAATCATGGACATGTCAGTCTGGGCTCTCGGCTTGAACCACACGACCGCGCCGCTCGATCTGCGCGGTCGTTTCGCGTTCGCGCTCGACCAGATCGCCCCGACGCTGCACAGCCTGCGCAGCTCTTTCGCCGGCAACAGCAGCCACCCGCAGGTCGAGGCCGCGATCATCTCGACCTGCAACCGCACCGAGATCTACTGCGCCTCCGAGCACATCGCGCTCGACCACACCTTCGGCTGGCTGGCCCAGAGCGGCGGCGTGGCCCCTGCCCTGCTGCGCTCGCACGCCTACACGCTGCACGACGACGAAGCCGCGCGCCATGCCTTCCGCGTGGCCAGCGGGCTCGACTCCATGGTGCTGGGCGAAGCCCAGATCCTCGGCCAGATGAAAGACGCCGTGCGCGCGGCCGAAACCGCCGGCGCACTCGGCAGCACGCTCAACCAGCTGTTCCAGCGCTCGTTCGCGGTCGCCAAGGAAGTGCGCACCGCGACCGAGATCGGCGCGCATTCGATCAGCATGGCCGCCGCCGCCGTGCGCCTGGCCGGCCAGCTGTTCGAAGACCTGCGCAAGACCCGCGTGCTGTTCGTCGGCGCGGGCGAAATGATCGACCTCGCGGCCACGCACTTCGCGGCCAAGGAACCCAAGGCCATCGCCATCGCCAACCGCACGCTGGAACGCGGCGAAAAGCTCGCCTCGCGCTTCGGCGGCGAAGCCATGCGGCTGGCCGACCTGCCGGCGCGGCTGGCCGAATTCGACATCGTCATCAGCTGCACCGCGAGCACGCTGCCGATCATCGGCCTGGGCGCCGTGGAGCGCGCGCTCAAGGCGCGCAAGCACCGCCCGATGTTCATGGTCGACCTGGCCGTACCGCGCGACATCGAGCCCGAAGTGAAGGCGCTTGAGGACATCTACCTGTACACCGTGGACGACCTCGCCCAGGTGGTGCAGCAGGGCCAAGCCAACCGCCAGGCCGCCGTGGCGCAGGCCGAGGTCATCATCGACGCCGGCGTGCAGAGCTTCATGCACTGGCTGGGCCAGCGCGGCACCGTGCCGCTGATCCAGCAGCTCAACGCGCAGGCCGACGAATGGCGCGCCACCGAAATGGCCCGCGCGCGCAAGCTGCTGGCCAAGGGCGAATCGGTCGAGGCCGTGCTCGAAGCCATGTCTCGCGGCCTCACGCAGAAGATGATGCATGGCGCCATGGCCGAGCTGCACGCGGGCGATGCCGCCTCGCGCGAACAGACGGCGCAGACGCTGTCGCGCCTGTTCCTGCGCAAAGAGCGTTAGCGACGACGCGCGTCGATGGCCCCGCCCGCCGCGCGGGCCGCGGTCTTCGTTCATGCGCCCTGCCGCTGCACTGCGGCGTTCCCCTCCCCATTTTTCGAGCCCCTTCCGTCGTGAAATCCTTTCTGCGCCACCAACTCGAACGCTACGCCCAACGCCTGGGCGAGCTCGACTTCCTGCTCTCGCGCGAAGACATCATGAGCGACATGGCGCAGTACCGCACCATCTCGCGCGAGCATGCCGAGGTCACGCAGATCGCCGGCCGCTACGAGCGCTTCAAGCAGCGCGAGGCCGACATCGCGGGCGCGAAGGAAATGCTCGACGACCCCGACATGGCCGAGATGGCCAGGGAAGAAATCGCCGGCGCCGAGGCCGAGTTGGTGCAGCTCGAAGACGAGCTGCAGCGCCTGCTGCTGCCCAAAGACCCCGACGATGCGCGCAACGCCTTCATGGAAATCCGCGCCGGCACGGGCGGCGACGAATCGGCGCTGTTCGCGGGCGACCTGCTGCGCATGTACACGCGCTACTGCGAGCGCACCGGCTGGCGCTGCGAGGTGGTGAGCGAAAGCGAGAGCGAGCTCGGCGGCTACAAGGAAGTGGTGATCCGCATCGTGGGCGACGACGTGTTCGGCCACCTGCGCTTCGAGTCGGGCGGCCACCGCGTGCAGCGCGTGCCGGCCACCGAGACGCAGGGCCGCATCCACACCAGCGCGTGCACGGTCGCCGTGCTGGCCGAGCCCGACGAGACCGTGGCGGTGCAGATCAACCCGGCCGACCTGCGCATCGACACCTACCGCGCCAGCGGCGCCGGCGGCCAGCACATCAACAAGACCGACTCGGCCGTGCGCATCACGCACATCCCGACCGGCATCGTGGCCGAGTGCCAGGACGACCGCAGCCAGCACCGCAACAAGGCGAAGGCGCTGCAGGTGCTGTCGGCGCGCATCCAGGAAAAGGAGCGCAGCGAGCGCGCCGCCAAGGACGCCGCCATGCGCAAGGGCCTGATCGGCAGCGGCGACCGCTCGGACCGCATCCGCACCTACAACTTCCCGCAGGGCCGGCTCACCGACCACCGCATCAACCTCACGCTCTACAAGCTGCTCGCCATCATGGAAGGCGACCTGGGCGACGTGCTCGAGGCGCTGCGTGCCGCACGCGAGGCCGAGCAGCTGGCCGAGCTGGAATCGAGCCTGCCCGCGTGATGACCGACGCCGCCGCACCGTCCACCGTGGCGCAGGCACTGGCCGCGGCCATGGCCCTGGGCATCGATCGCCTGGACGCCCAGCTGCTGCTGCTGCACGCGCTGGGCCGCCCCGTGAACGACCGCGCCTGGCTGCTCGCGCACGACACCGATTCGTTTCCCGGCGAGGCCTGGCCCGCGTTCGCGCGCCAGCTGTCGCGCCGCACGGCGGGCGAGCCTGTCGCCTACCTGCTGGGCGAGAAGGAATTCCACGGCCTGCAGCTGCAGGTCGACGCCCGCGTGCTGGTGCCGCGCCCCGACACCGAGACGCTGGTCGAGTGGGCCCTGGCCTGCCTTGCATCTCCGGACAGCCGCCCGGCCCCGCGCGTGCTCGACCTCGGCACGGGCAGCGGCGCGATCGCGCTGGCGCTGCAGCATGCACGCCCCGATGCGCAGGTCGACGCGGTCGACGCCAGCGCCGACGCGCTCGCGGTGGCCCGAGCCAACGCGCAGCGCCTGGGCCTGCCGGTGCGCTTCACCGAATCGAGCTGGCTCGACGGCGCCGCCGACGGCTACGCGGTCATCGCCAGCAACCCGCCGTACATCGCCGCCGGCGATCCGCACCTGCCCGCGCTGCGCCACGAGCCGACCCGCGCGCTGGTCGCCGGCGCCGACGGCCTGGACGACATCCGCCAGATCGTGCGCGACGCTCCCGCCCACCTGGCCGACGGCGGCTGGCTGCTGCTGGAGCACGGCCACGACCAGGCCGAGGCGGTGCGCCAGCTGCTGGCCGAACGCGGCTTTGCCGAGGTGCAAAGCCGTGACGACCTCGCCGGCATCGCGCGCTGCTCCGGCGGCATCTGGCGCACGGTGAAATAATCCCCCCAGCCCACTTTTCTTCAGGAGTCCCCATGTCCGACGCTCAACAACGCATCGACGACCTCGTCAAGTCCAACGAACTCGTGCTCTTCATGAAGGGCAACGCCAGCTTCCCGATGTGCGGTTTCTCGGGCCGCGCCATCCAGATCCTCAAGGCCGTGGGCGTCGACACCAAGACGCTCAAGACCGTCAACGTGCTCGAAGACGACGGCATCCGCCAGGGCATCAAGGAATACAGCAACTGGCCCACCATCCCCCAGCTCTACGTGAAGGGCGAATTCGTGGGCGGCTCGGACATCATGATGGAGATGTACGAGTCGGGCGAGCTGCAGCAGGTGATCGGCGGCGGCGCGTCCGCCTGAGTCTTCCGCTCCCCGTTTGACGGGCGCCGCGCCCCGCGCGCGCCCGGACCCGGTGCCAGTCATGGCACCATGGCGGTCTACGACGTGCCGCCATGACCCTCACCCAAAGCCTGCTCATCATCGCGCTGCTGATCGCGATGAGCGCCTTCTTCTCCCTCGCCGAAATCTGCCTGGCCGCCTCGCGCCGCCTGCGTCTGCGCCAGATGGCCGACGAGGGCGACCCGCGCGCGGAAAAGGTGCTGCGCGTGCAGGAGCAGCCGGGCCACTACTTCACCGTGGTGCAGATCGGCCTGAACGCCGTGGCGATCCTCGGCGGCGTGGTGGGCGAAGGCTCGCTGAGCCCGTATTTCGCCCGCTTCTTCGAGAACTGGCTGAGCGTGGAGGTGGCGGCCAACATCGCCTTCCTGTGCTCGTTCGTGATCGTGATCGCGGTGTTCCTGGTGTTCGCCGACCTGTTCCCCAAGCGCCTGGGCATGAGCGCACCCGAGCGGCTCGCGGTGCGCATCGTCGGGCCGATGCTGCTGCTGATCACCGCCTTCAAGCCGCTGGTGTGGTTCTTCACGCGCGCGACCGACCTCTTGTTCAAGGTGCTGGGCATGCCGATGGCGCGCGACGACAAGATCACCTCGGCCGACATCCTGGCCATGACCGAGGCCGGCGCGCAGGCCGGCGTGCTGGCGGCGCGCGAGCAGCAGGTGATCGCCAACGTGTTCGAGCTGGACACGCGCCTCGTCAGCAGCGTGATGACCGCGCGCGAAAGCATCGCCTGGTTCCTGCACGATGACCCCGAGTCGGTGCTGCGCGCGCGCATCGTGGCCGAGCCCTATTCCGCCTACCCGGTGTGCGACGGCGACATCGACCACGTGCTGGGCTACGTGGATGCCAAGGACATGTTCCAGCGCGTGCTCAGCGGCCAGCCGCTGGCCTTCGACCAGGGCCTGACGCTGCACAAGGCCCTGGTGATTCCCGACCGCCTCTCGCTCACCGAGGTGCTCGAGCAGTTCCAGCAGGCGCACGAAGACTTCGCGATCATCGTCAACGAGTACAGCCTGGTGGTGGGCGTGATCACGCTCAACGACGTGATGAGCACGGTGATGGGCGACCTGGTGTCGACCTCGACGCCCGAAGAAGAGCAGATCGTGAAGCGCGACGAGAACTCGTGGCTGATCGACGGCATCACGCCCATCCAGGACGTTCAGCGCGCCCTGCACATCGACGAGCTGCCGCATGCCGAGGAGTACGAAACGCTGGCGGGCTTCCTGATGGTGATGCTGCGCCGCGTGCCCAAGCGCACGGACAGCGTGACCTGGGGCGGCTACACCTTCGAGGTGATGGACGTCGACAGCTACCGCATCGACCAGGTGATGGTCACCAAGGGCTCGGCGACCGCCAAGGCGGTGGTCGCCGACTGAGCGACGACCTTCAGGCCGCCGAGCGGTCCCTGTCGACGTACGCCCAGAGCCGCTGGTTCGCGAACACCGCGTTCGGGTACGGCGCGCGGCCCCGGCTGCCGTTGTAGCGGCCCAGCGTCATGAACAGGTCGCCCTTCTCGCGGTCGAGGTAGTGGCGCAAGATCACGCAGCCGAAACGCAGGTTGGTCTGCATGTGGAACAGCTTGGCCGAATCGCTGTCGCCGATCACGCGGGTCCAGAACGGCATCACCTGCATGTAGCCGCGCGCGCCCGCACTGGAAACCGCGAACTTGCGGAAGTTGCTCTCGACCTGGATCAGGCCCAGCACCAGGCTCACGTCAAGCCCCGAGCGCTTGGCCTCGTACCAGACGGTTTGCAGGAACTCGATGCGCGTGGCCGGGTCGGCGACCTTCTTGCGCAGGCGCTCGCTCATCTCGCCGAGCCACCGCAGGTACGCGAGGCGGGCCTCGGTGTCGGCGAACTGCGGCACCGGCGGCGCCTTGTTGTGGATGGCCGAGCTCAGCGCGGTGCGCACCGAGTCGATCAGCGGCTCTTCGATCTGCGCACCGGCCCAGGCCGTTTGCGGCAGCGACAGAGCAGTGAGGGCACCGGCGACGGCGCTGCCCAGCAGGCAGCTGCGTCGCGAAAGGCCCCCCGCCACGCTCATGCCGCGAGCTTGCCGGCGATGAAGTCGGCGACGCCGGCCGCGGGCACCTTGGTGGCGGCGGTGTCGCGCCGGCCCTGGTACTCGAGCTGGCCTTCCTTGAGACCACGGTCGGAGATGACCACGCGGTGCGGCACGCCGATCAGTTCCCAGTCGGCGAACATCGCGCCGGGGCGCTCGCCGCGGTCGTCGAGCAGCACGTCGACGCCCTTGGCCAGCAGTTCTTCGTAGAGCGCTTCGGCCGCGACCTTGACCTCGGGGCTGCGGTCCATGCCGATCGGGCAGACCACGACCGTGAACGGTGCCAGCGCGTCGGGCCAGATGATGCCGCGCTCGTCGTGGTTCTGTTCGATGGCGGCGGCCGGCAGGCGCGTGATGCCGATGCCGTAGCAGCCCATCTCGAGGAACTGCGGCTTGCCGCCTTCGTCGAGGTAGGTGGCGTTCATGTCCTTGCTGTACTTGGTGCCGAGCACGAAGACGTGGCCCACCTCGATGCCGCGCTCGATGGCCAGCACGCCCTTGCCGTCGGGCGAGGCATCGCCGGCGACCACGTTGCGCAGGTCGGCGACCAGGTCGGGCTCGGGCAGGTCGCGGCCCCAGTTGACGCCGGTCATGTGGAAGTCGATCTCGTTGGCGCCGGTGATCCAGTCGGCCAGCACGGCGGCCTCGCGGTCGGCCACGAGCTTGACGGGCTTCTTGAGGTTCAGCGGGCCGAGGTAGCCCGGCTTGCAGCCGAAGTGCTCGTCGATCTCGGCGGTGGTGGCAAAGCGGAAGCCCTTGTCCAGGCCAGGCAGCTTGCTTACCTTGATCTCGTTCATGTCGTGGTCGCCGCGCAGCAGCAGCAGCCAGATCTGCGCGCCCTTGACGTTGCCGGCGTCGTCGAGGATGTCGGTGGCCAGCACCAGCGACTTGACCGTGGTGGCCAGCGGCACGCCGAGCAGTTCGGCCACGTCGGCGCAGGTGCTCTTGCCGGGCGTGGGCGTCTTCTCGAGCGCGTTGGCGGCGGCAGGACGCGGGCCCGCCGGGGCCAGGGCCTCGGCCTTTTCCATGTTGGCGGCGTAATTGCTGTCGGGGCAGTAGACGATGGCGTCTTCGCCGGTGGCGGCGATCACCTGGAACTCTTCGCTCAGGTCGCCGCCGATGGCGCCGCTGTCGGCCGCCACGGCGCGGTAGCGCAGGCCGAAGCGGTCGAAGATGTTGCGGTAGGCCTGGGCCATCACCTGGTAGCTGGCCTTGGCCGCGTCGAGGTCGCGGTCGAAGCTGTAGGCGTCCTTCATGATGAACTCGCGCCCGCGCATCAGGCCGAAGCGCGGACGGCGCTCGTCGCGGAACTTGGTCTGGATCTGGTAGAAATTCTTCGGCAGCTGCTTGTAGCTGCGGATTTCCTGGCGCGCGATGTCGGTCACCACCTCTTCGCTGGTCGGCTGGATCACGAAGTCGCGGTCGTGGCGATCCTTGATGCGCAAGAGCTCGGGGCCCATCTTCTCGAAGCGCCCGGTCTCCTGCCAGAACTCGGCCGGCTGCACCACGGGCATCGTGAGCTCGACGGCGCCGGCGCGGTTCATTTCCTCGCGCACGATGGCCTCGACCTTGCGGATCACGCGCAGGCCCATGGGCATGTACGTGTAGATGCCCGTGCCGAGCTTCTTGATCATGCCGGCCCGCATCATGAGGCGGTGGCTCGCGACCTCGGCGTCAGCGGGCGCTTCCTTCAGGGTGGAGACAAAGAATCGGGAAGCTTTCATCGGGATCGCGCAGGTGGGTTCGAAGTGAGGAGGGAGACAGGCACCCCGGAGAGACCCTGAGAGCCCGGAACCGGTCGCTTGCCGAGTGCAACCCGGCATGCATAATCGACTCAGTTCAAAAATTGGGGTTTGATTATGCTCGACCGGGACGGCTTCAGGCCCAACGTCGGCATCATCCTGCTCAACCAGAGAAACCAGGTTTTCTGGGGCAAGCGCATACGCACGCATTCCTGGCAGTTTCCGCAAGGCGGCATCGACCGTGGCGAAAGTCCCGAGCAAGCCATGTTCCGGGAACTGCACGAGGAAGTCGGGCTCCACCCGGAGCATGTGCGCATCGTGGCCCGTACCCGCGACTGGTTGCGCTACGAGGTGCCGGATCGGTTCATCCGCCGTGACGCACGGGGCCACTACAAAGGCCAGAAGCAGATCTGGTATCTGCTGCAACTTGTCGGCCACGACTGGGATCTCAACCTGCGTGCCACCGACCATCCCGAATTCGACGCCTGGCGCTGGCATGACTACTGGGTCCCGCTCGACGTGGTCGTCGAGTTCAAGCGCGGCGTCTACGAGATGGCGCTTACCGAGCTTGCTCGCTACCTGCCCCGGCAGGATTTCCGCAACCGCTTCCTGCGCAGCAACGTGCGCGCCCGAGAATTCGAGCGCCACACGCTGGACCATGGAGCACCTGCGGGCCTCGACCTGCCGCCCGGCGGCAGCTTCGACCCGCATCCCGACATTCCTTCTGCGAGCGATGAACCTCCTCCCAAGAACAGCGCGCCTTCTTCTTTCCCGACGCCACGCTGAGCGTGCGCTCGTCATCGCCTGCGTCAGCCTGCTGGCCGCCTGCGCCTCCCGCGGCTACGACACCGACAACCCCGACTGGGCCCAGGCCGGCATGCCGCCGGCGCCCAAGAGCACCGAGCAGGACAAGGAGTGGGAAGAAACCGCGGTGCCGCCGCCGCCCGCCTTCAGCGAAAGCCGTCTGCTGCCGATCGCGATGCCGCCCTACATGACGCTGAAGTTCGGCGTCGACCCGAACACCATCGCCATCACGAAGGACGGCATCGTGCGCTACGTGGTGGTGGCACAGAACCGGGCCGGTGGCGCCGTCAATGCGTTCTACGAAGGCGTGCGCTGCTCGACAGCCGAGATGAAGAGCTATGCCCGCTACAACAACGGCGCCTGGCAGGAAACGAAGTCGCCCGAGTGGAAGCGCGTGAAGGACATGAACTCCAGCTACGTGCCGGCGCTGGCGTCGCAGGGCCTGTGCCGCGGCAACGCACCGCGCAGCTCGGTCAACGAGATGGTGCAGAACATCCGCAACCCGCTGCGCGAACTGCCCTGATGCGACGGCGGGGCACGGCGCCCCGCCCTGAAGATCAACCGGGCATCAGCACCATGTTGTCGCGGTGCACCATCTCCGGCTCGGCCGCGTAGCCCAGCAGCCGCTCGAACTCGGCCGAAGGCTTGCGGCACAGCAGCCGGGCCTCCACGCTCGAATAGTTGGCCAGCCCGCGGGCCAATTCGACGCCGTCGACGTCGCGCACCGCGATCACGTCGCCGCGCGAGAACTCACCCGACACGCCCGTCATGCCGATCGGCAGCAGGCTCTTGCCTTCGCCGCGCACCTTGGCAGCCGCACCGGCATCGACGATGACGGCACCACGCAGTTGCAGGTGATCGGCCATCCAGCGCTTGCGTGCCTGGTGCTTGGCGGTCTGCGCCACCAGCAGCGTGCCGATGGATTCGCCGCGCGTGAGCCGCAGCAGCGCGTCGGCTTCGCGGCCCCAGGCGATGACCGTGGAAGCGCCGGACCCCGCCGCGCGCTTGGCCGCGAGGATCTTGGTGATCATGCCGCCGCGCCCGATGCTCGAGCCGGCGCCGCCCGCCATGGCTTCGAGCGCCGGGTCGCCCGCGGCGGCCTCGTGCACGAATTTCGCGCCTGGGTCCTTGCGCGGGTCGGCCGTGTACAGGCCTTTCTGGTCCGTCAGGATGATCAAGGCATCCGCTTCGACCAGGTTGGCGACCAGGGCGCCGAGCGTGTCGTTGTCGCCGAACTTGATCTCGTCGTTGACCACGGTGTCGTTCTCGTTGATCACCGGCACCACGCCCAGGCGCAGCAAAGTGACGAGGGTCGAACGTGCATTGAGGTAGCGCTCGCGGTCCGCGAGATCGGCGTGCGTCAGCAGCACCTGCGCGCTGCCGATCTGGTTCTCGCGCAGCTTGGTCTCGTACATCTGGGCCAGGCCCATCTGCCCGACGGCCGCCGCCGCCTGAAGCTCGTGCACTTCGTGCGGACGGGTCTTCCAGCCCAGGCGCTTCATGCCCTCGGCGATCGCGCCGCTCGACACCATGACCACTTCGCGCCCGTCGCGCACCAGCTCGGCCAGTTGCCGGCACCACTCGCCGATGGCACCTTCGTCGAGGCCGCGCCCCTCGTTGGTCACGAGGCTGGAGCCCACCTTGACGACGATACGGCGGGCATCCCGCAAGGCAGTGGAACCGGAATTCGAGGTCATGAAGAAAGAAGGCGTGTTTCAGGAATGCAGCCTGCGCTGCTTGCTATCCATTTTGCAGCACCGAAGGTGCCGCGACGCCCTCAGTTTCCTTCGGGCGGCAGCGGAACGAAGCGCGGATCGACCACGACGGTTTCGTGCTCGGCCACCTGCTGCGCCTTGACCTGCTGGTACACGGCCTTGATCAGGTGCTCGCAGCCTTCGCGCGTGAGCGCCGAGATCTCGAAGACCGGGCCCTTGAAGCGCAGGCGCTTGACGAAGTCCTTGACGCGCGCGGCGCGCTCGTCGTCCGGCACCATGTCCAGCTTGTTCAGCACCAGCCAGCGCGGCTTCTCGTGCAGCGCCGCGTCGTACTTCTTGAGCTCGGCCACGAGCGCCTTGGCCTGGGCGACCGGATCGACGCTGTCGTCGAACGGCGCCATGTCGACCACGTGCAGCAGCAGGCGGGTGCGCTGCAGGTGACGCAGGAACAGGTGACCGAGACCGGCGCCTTCCGAGGCACCCTCGATCAGACCGGGCAAATCGGCCACCACGAAGCTCTGCTCGGGGCCGACGCGCACGACGCCGAGGTTCGGGTGCAGCGTGGTGAAGGGGTAGTCGGCAATGCGCGGGCGGGCGTTCGAAACGGCGCTGATCAGCGTCGATTTACCGGCATTCGGCATACCCAGCAGGCCCACGTCGGCCAGCACCTTGAGTTCGAGCTTGAGGCTCTTTTTCTCACCGGGCCAGCCGGGCGTCTTCTGGCGCGGCGCGCGGTTGATCGCGCTCTTGAAGCGCATGTTGCCGAAGCCGCCGTCGCCGCCCTTGGCGATGGTGATGACCTCGCCGTCCTTGAGCAGCTCGTACAACACCTCACCCGTTTCAGCGTCGGTGATGATCGTGCCGACGGGCATCTTGAGGACGATGTCGTCGCCGGCGGCGCCGAACATGTCGGAGCCCATGCCGTGCTCGCCGCGCTTGGCTTCGTGCCGGCGCGAGTAGCGGAAATCGACCAGGGTGTTGAGGTTCGAGTCGGCCACTGCGAACACGTGGCCGCCACGGCCGCCGTCGCCGCCGTTGGGGCCGCCGAACTCCTTGTATTTCTCATGACGGAACGACACGCAGCCGTTGCCGCCATCGCCCGCGGCGATGTCGATGAAGGCTTCGTCGACGAACTTCATGGGATGTCCAGTTTACAAATGAAGAAGCCCCGGCAATGCGGGGCCTCGGAAAGATCGAAGTGACTGCGGGGCTTAGGCCGCGGGCGTCACGTTGACCATGTGCTTGTTCAGCGCACCCTTGTGACCGAACGACACGTGGCCGTCGACCAGGGCGAAGAGCGTGTGGTCCTTGCCCACGCCGACGTTCACGCCGGGGTGGAACTGGGTGCCGCGCTGGCGCACGATGATCGAGCCTGCGCTGATCAGTTCGCCGCCGAAGGCCTTCACGCCAAGCATCTTGGGCTTGGAATCGCGCCCGTTTCGCGTGGAGCCGCCGCCTTTTTTCTGTGCCATGGAATGTGCTCCTTAGCCGGCGATCGCGCCAATTTGCAGTTCGGTGAACTGCTGGCGATGGCCTTGACGTTTCTGATAGTGCTTGCGACGGCGCATCTTGAAGATGCCGACCTTGTCGTGCTTGCCGTGCGACAGTACCGTGACTGTCACCGTTGCGCCGGACACCAGGGGCGTACCAACCTTGATTTCAGCGCCGTTTCCGACAGCCAGAACCTGGTCGATCACGATTTCCTGGCCTACGTCCGCAGCAATCTGTTCTACTTTAATTTTTTCGCCGGAAGCAACGCGATATTGCTTGCCGCCGGTTTTTATGACCGCGTACATGTAAACCTCTTAGAAATGAGTCTCCGCAGCGAATTCCGCAGAGCCCAAGATTATAGCGCGGTTTGCGGACACTCACCACCCCGATGCTGAGACGCTCCAGGGAATCGTGCACGGCTCCCTATAATTCCCGCGTTCCGGCCTCCAGGGCCGCCCTCATCCTCGCAGCGCCCCGCGCCTTCGCTTTGCCAGTTCCCGCCGCCGACACCTCCCCCACCGCCACCGTGCTGGACCTGATTGCCGGCGACATGGTCGAAGTCGACCGTGTGATCGCCCAACGCCTGAACACCGGCGTTCCGCTGGTCAGCCAAGTTTCGCAATACATCATCTCGGCCGGCGGCAAGCGGCTGCGGCCGGCGCTGCTGCTGCTCATGGCAGGCGCGCTCGGCTACACGGGCGAACAGCGCTTCAACCTGGCGGCCGTGGTGGAGTTCATCCACACCGCGACCCTGCTGCACGACGACGTGGTCGACGAATCGACCCTGCGCCGAGGCCGCGCCACCGCCAACGAATCCTTCGGCAACCCCGCCAGCGTGCTGGTGGGCGACTTCCTGTATTCGCGCGCCTTCCAGATGATGTTGGATGCAAACAACATGCGCATCATGCAGATCCTGGCCGAAGCGACCAACGTGATCGCGGAAGGCGAGGTGCTGCAACTGATGAACATGCACGACGCCTCGCTGGACGAAGCGGCGTACCTGCGCGTGATCCGCTCCAAGACCGCCAAGCTCTTCGAGGCAAGCACCCGGCTGGCGGCCGTGCTGGCCGGCACGACGCCCGAAGTCGAAGAGGCCTGCGCCACCTACGGACAAGCGCTGGGCACCGCCTTCCAGGTGATCGACGATGTGCTCGATTACGCAGGCGATGCCCAGGAAACCGGGAAGAACGTCGGCGACGACCTGCGCGAAGGCAAGACCACTTTGCCGCTGATCTTTGCCATGCAACGCGGCACCCCTGAGCAGAGCGCACTGGTGCGCGCCGCCATCGAGGCCGGCGACACCGCACAGCTGGGAAAAATCGTCGAGATCGTTCGCGAAACCGGCGCGCTGGAAGCCTCACGCGCGGCTGCTGCGGCAGAGGCCGAACGCGCAATTCATGCATTGCGCGACCTCCCGTCGAATTTGCACGCTTCAGGTTTGCTACAATTAGCGGCTCAGTTGCTTGAGCGACGTGCCTGAAACACCTCCACAGAGTTGGCATCTAGGACGAGTTCTTTTTCTTGCAACCAATCGGGGTGTAGCTTAGCCTGGTAGAGCGCTACGTTCGGGACGTAGAGGCCGGAGGTTCGAATCCTCTCACCCCGACCAGTTTTTCTCGACTGGTCCAGTTAATGTCAGCCCCTGTTGCTGTGTAACGATTTACAGCACAGGCGTGTTCAGCGATGATCGTGAAGCACTTTTTCACATCTTTTGCATTCGCTGAATGGCCGCTGCCGAAATTCCCGTTAAAGAAACTACGCAGATAGCCCTTCCCGGCCTGGCGCGCGCCCTCGTGTCGGCCGGCAAGCTCGCGGCGAAGACAGCCGAAGACATCTATCAGAAGTCGCTGAGCGGCCGCACCAGCTTCATCGCCGAACTGACCGGCACCGGCGCCGTTTCGGCTGCGGACCTCGCCCACACCCTGTCGAGCGCCTTCGGAGCCCCGCTGCTCGACCTCGATGCCATCGATCACCAGCGCCTGCCCAAGGACCTGCTCGATCCGAAGCTCTGCCATGCGTACCGCATCGTCGTTCTCAGCAAGCGCAACAACCGCCTGATCGTCGCGACGGCCGACCCGTCGGACCAGCAGGCCGCGGAAAAAATCAAGTTCGCGTCGCAGATGGGCGTGGACTGGGTCATCGCCGAGTACGACAAGCTCTCGCGCATGATCGAAGCCGCCGCTGCGAGCGCGGCTGAAACCATCAACAGCATCGTCGGCACCGAGTTCGAGTTCGACGACGTCACGGCCGACACCTCGGGCGATGCCAACGAGCAGGCCATTGCCGAAGTCGAAGACGCACCCGTGGTGCGCTTCCTGCACAAGATGCTGCTCGACGCCGTGAGCATGCGGGCCTCGGACATCCACTTCGAGCCCTACGAACACCACTACCGGGTGCGCTTTCGAGTCGACGGCGAGCTGCGAGAAATCGCCAGCCCACCCACGGTCATCAAGGACAAGCTGGCCTCGCGCATCAAGGTCATTTCGCGGCTCGACATCTCGGAGAAGCGCGTGCCGCAGGACGGCCGCATGAAGCTCAAGATCGGCCCCGATCGCGTGATCGACTTCCGCGTGAGCACGCTGCCCACGCTGTTCGGCGAGAAGATCGTCGTGCGTATCCTGGACCCGAGCAGCGCGCGCATGGGCATCGACGCCCTGGGCTACGACGCCGACGAAAAGGAACGGCTCCTCCACGCCATCGGCCGCCCCTATGGCATGGTGCTGGTGACCGGCCCCACGGGCTCGGGCAAGACCGTGTCGCTATACACCTGCCTGAACCTGCTCAACCAGCCGGGCGTCAACATCGCGACGGCAGAAGACCCGTCGGAAATCAACCTGCCCGGCGTCAACCAGGTCAACGTCAACGAGAAGGCCGGCCTCACCTTCGCGGCGGCGCTGCGCGCCTTCCTGCGACAGGATCCCGACATCATCATGGTCGGCGAAATCCGCGACCTCGAAACCGCAGACATCTCGATCAAGGCCGCGCAGACCGGCCACCTGGTGCTGTCGACGCTGCACACCAACGACGCCCCGACCACGCTCACGCGCATGCGCAACATGGGGATCGCGCCCTTCAACATCGCATCGAGCGTGATCCTGATCACCGCGCAACGCCTCGCGCGCCGGCTGTGCATGCTGTGCCGCGCGCCGATCGACATCCCACGCGAAGCCCTGCTCGATGCCGGCTTCAAAGAGGAAGACATCAACGGCACCTGGAAGCCCTACCGCCCGGTCGGCTGCACCGCCTGCAGCGGCGGCTACAAGGGCCGGGTCGGCATCTACCAGGTGATGCCGATTTCGGAAGCCATCCAGGAAATCATCCTGCGCGACGGCAGTGCGCTGGACATCGCGAACCAATCCGAAGCCGAAGGCGTGCGCTCGCTGCGCCAGTCCGGCCTTCGCAAAGTCATGCAGGGCCTCACTTCGCTCGAAGAAGTCGTCGCCTGCACCAACCTATAACGAACACACTGAACACCGGAGATCGAATGGCAACAGTGGCATCCTCCCGCTCCCAGGTCACGCACAAGGAATTCGTCTTCGAATGGGAAGGCAAGGACCGCAACGGCAAGCTGGTGCGCGGCGAACTTCGCGCCGCCGGGGAGAACCAGGTGCAGGCGGCCTTGCGTCGCCAGGGCGTGCTGGCCTCCAAGATCAAGAAGCGCCGCATGCGCTCGGGCAAGGCGATCAAGCCCAAGGACATCGCGATCTTCACGCGCCAGCTCGCGACCATGATGAAGGCGGGCGTGCCGCTGCTGCAGTCCTTCGACATCGTCGGCCGCGGCAACGCGAACCCAAGCGTCGCCAAGCTGCTGAACGACATCCGCAGCGACGTCGAGACCGGCACCTCGCTGTCGGCTGCTTTTCGCAAGTTTCCGAAGTACTTCGATAATCTCTATTGCAACCTCGTGGAAGCCGGGGAAGCGGCCGGTATTCTGGAGGAGTTGCTGGATCGTCTCGCAACCTACATGGAGAAGACCGAGGCGATCAAGTCGAAGATCAAGTCGGCATTGATGTACCCGACCTCGGTGGTCGTCGTGGCCTTCATCGTGGTGGCGATCATCATGATCTTCGTGATCCCCGCGTTCAAGGAGGTGTTCACCTCCTTCGGTGCCGACCTGCCCGCGCCGACGCTGATCGTGATGGGAATCAGCGAGTTCTTCGTTTCCTACTGGTGGTTGATCTTCGGCGTGCTAGGCGGTGGCATTTATTTCTTCCTACAAGCTTGGAAGCGCAATGAGCGTGTCCAGAAGGTCATGGACCGCCTGTTGCTGCGCCTCCCCATCTTCGGCACGTTGATCGAAAAATCCTGCATAGCCCGCTGGACCCGCACGCTCGCCACCATGTTCGCAGCCGGTGTGCCGCTGGTGGAAGCCCTCGACTCCGTGGGCGGCGCATCGGGCAACTCGGTCTACGGCGACGCCACCGCCAAGATCCAGCAGGAGGTCTCGACCGGCACCAGCCTGACGACGGCCATGACCAACGTCAACCTGTTCCCCTCGATGGTGATCCAGATGACGGCCATCGGTGAAGAATCAGGCTCTATCGACCACATGCTCGGCAAGGCCGCCGACTTCTACGAATCCGAAGTCGACGACATGGTCGCCGGCCTCTCCAGCCTGATGGAGCCCATCATCATCGTGTTCCTGGGCGTCATCATCGGCGGCATCGTGGTGTCGATGTACCTGCCCATCTTCAAGCTCGGCCAGGTCGTCTGATGCTGGTGTCGCAAGGGTTCGACACCGCATTGGCCGGTGTGCTGGGGCTATTGATCGGCAGTTTCCTCAACGTGGTGATCTACCGCACCCCGGTCATGATGTACCGGGGCTGGCTGGGCGATGCGGTCGCCAACCTCATGTCGTCGAAGGACATGCCTTCGCTCTGGTCACTGGTCTTCGGTCCGAAGGCCGTGCCGCCCGCAGGGCTCGAGGCGGCCGCCGACAAGGCCGCCGAAGCGCTCGAAAAGCTCCCGCCCTTCGACCTCACCCGCCCCGCCTCGCGCTGCGGCACATGCGGCCACAAGATCCGCTGGTACCAGAACATCCCCGTGCTCAGCTATCTCGTGCTGCGTGGCCGGTGCGCCAGCTGCAAGACCTCGATCAGCCCCCGCTACCCGCTCGTCGAACTGATCACGGGCGCGCTGTTCGCCCTGTGCGCGCACCGCTTCGGCATCACCCCTACGGGCGCGCTCTGGGCGGCCTTTGGCGCCGTGCTGATCTGCCAGTTCCTCATCGACTTCGACACCCAGTTCCTGCCCGACGCCCTGAACTACCCTCTGCTCTGGCTCGGCCTGGTCGGTGCCGCCATGGGCTGGACCGGCGTCAGCCTGAACACTGCGGTCTGGGGCGCCGTGTTCGGCTACCTGAGCCTGTGGCTTGTGTACCATGCCTACCGCTTGGCCACAGGCAAGGAAGGCATGGGACATGGGGACTTCAAACTGCTCGCCGCTCTGGGCGCCTGGCTTGGCGCCGACTACCTCATTGCGATCATCCTCGTCTCATCGGTGGTGGGCGCGGTGATCGGCCTCACGCTGCGCTTCGCCGGCAAGCTGGCCCACAAGGACATTCCCATCGCCTTCGGCCCCTTCCTGGCCGGCGCCGGCCTGATCTGCCTCGTGGCCGGTCCCGCCGTCGTCAAGCAGTGGATTCCCTTCGCCTTCCCTTTCGGGGCCCTGGCCCTTTGAGAACGACAGCGGCATGGCGGTGAAGCGCATCGGCCTGACCGGCGGCATCGGCAGCGGCAAGAGCACGGTCGCGTCGTTGCTGGTGGCTGAAGGGGCAGTGCTGGTCGATACCGACGCCATCGCACGCCGCATCGCGCAGTCCGGCGGCATCGCGATGCCCGCCATCGAGGCCGCATTCGGCCCTTCCGTCATCGCGCCCGACGGCAGCCTCGACCGGGCCGCCATGCGCCAGCTGGTGTTCGCCGACGCGGGCGCCAAGGCCCGCCTCGAAGCGATCCTGCATCCGCTGATCGGCACCGAGACGCAACGCCAGGCCGCCGCCGCCGGCGACGATGCCGTCGTCGTGTTCGACGTCCCCCTGCTGGTCGAATCCGGCCGCTGGCGGGCCCTTGTGGACCGCGTGCTGGTGGTCGATGCCCACGAAGACACGCAGCTGCAGCGCGTGGTCGCACGCTCGGGATGGGAGCCCGAGGCCGTGCGCGCCGTGATCGCCCAGCAGGCGCCGCGCAAGGCGCGCCGGGCCGCCGCCGACGCCGTGATTTACAACGAGTCGTTGACGCTCGCGGAACTGGGCACCGAGGTGCGGGGTCTCTGGAAGCTGTGGGCTGCGGCCACCACGCGATAATCCGAGACCAGCCGCCCCGGCGGCTCTATAACGATTACGACAAAAAGGCGCTCGCCCCTGCAGTGCCCTCCCCGAGATGCTTTTCAACTCGTATCCCTTCATTTTTGTCTATTTCCCGCTGGTCCTGATCGGGTTCTTCCTGATCGGCAAGCGCAACGCCCGCGCCGCCGCCGGCTTCCTCGGACTGGCCTCGCTGTTCTTCTACGGTTGGTGGAGCGTGCAGGCCCTGCCGCTGCTGCTGGGTTCCATCTGCATCAACTACTGGTTCGGCCTGCAGCTGACGCCCGCGCCGGGACGCAACGACCGCAAGCGCAAGACGCTGCTGATCGCCTCGCTGGTGATCAACCTGGGCGTGCTGGCCGTCTTCAAATACGCCAACTTCTTCCTGGAAAACGTCGATGCGGGGCTGGTCGCCGCGGGTCTCACGCCGATCGATCTGGTGCACATCGTGCTGCCGATCGGCATCTCGTTCTACACCTTCACGCAGATCGCCTTCCTGGTCGACTGCTGGCAGGGCAAGGTGCACGAGCGCAGCTTCATCCACTACGTGCTGTTCGTCACCTACTTCCCGCACCTGATCGCGGGCCCGGTGCTGCACCACGCGCAGATGATGCCGCAGTTCGCGAACCCCGCGACCTACCGGATGGACCCGAACAAGGTCGCCATCGGCCTCACGATCTTCGTCTTCGGCCTTGCCAAGAAACTGCTGATCGCCGACCCCATGGGGCAGTACGCCGACCTGATGTTCAACGGCGTTCACAAGGGCATCGAGCCCACGTTGTACACCGCGTGGTTCGGTGCGCTGGCCTATACGCTGCAGATCTATTTCGACTTCTCGGGCTACTCGGACATGGCCGTCGGCCTCTCGATGTGCCTGGGCGTGCAGCTGCCGCTCAACTTCCGCTCGCCCTACAAGTCGACCAACATCATCGAGTTCTGGCGCCGCTGGCACATCTCGCTGTCGACCTTCCTGCGCGACTACCTCTACGTGCCGCTGGGCGGCAACCGCAAGGGCCCGGCGCGGCGCTACCTGAACCTGTTCCTCACGATGCTGCTCGGTGGCCTGTGGCACGGCGCGGCCTGGACCTTCGTGGTCTGGGGCGCGATGCACGGCGCGTTCCTGATGGTCAACCACCTCTGGAACGCCAAGGTCCGTCGCAATGCCACCCCGGGACGCATCGCACGCGTGCTGGGCTGGCTGCTGACCTTCCTGTGCGTGGTGGTGGCCTGGATCGTCTTCCGCGCCGACGGCATGAACACGGCCATGTCCATCTACAAGGGCATGCTGGGGATGCACGGCGCGCCGGTCTCGGCGTTCAGCGAGTTCGGCAAGGTGCCGTTCCGCAAGCCGGAGTTCTTCCAGCTCATGCTGGTGGCGATCATCATCTGCCTGACGCTGCCGCCGACCATCACCCTGGAGCGCTGGATTCCCCACCCGAAGTCGATGGCCGGCCGCCCGGTGATGGCCCGCCTGTCGACCGTGGTGCTCGCCATCGGTACCTTCGCACTGTTCGCGTGGTGCGTTTCGAAGCTGGGCGGCTACAGCCCCTTCCTCTATTTCCAATTCTGATTCGACATGACGACGACCACGACGCCCGCGAAAGTCTGGCTGCGGTTCTTCCTCTTCGGCTACTTCGTCCTGATGGCCCTGTGGATCATTTCGCTCACCAGCCCGGTGCCCTACGGCGACCTCACGCGCATCGGACGCCTGTCCGAGCGCGAGTTCGGCTGGCGCGACCCGCCGCCCAAGGTCGACCCGGTCTACCTTGCCAGCACGCCCATCGAACAGGCGGACGTGATGGTCGTCGGCGACAGCTTCTCCATGACGCACCGCTGGCAGTCCGTGCTTGCCAAGGCCGGCTACCGGGTCTCGACCTCCTACTGGGGCCAGTACGGCGAATCGCTGTGCGGCGATTTCAGCCAGTGGGTCCACGACTCCGGCTTCAAGGGCAAGCTGGTGATCATCGAAAGCGTGGAGCGCCTGCTGGACATGCGCATGCGCTACAGCGAGCGCTGCAAGGACGGCAAGACCATCTTCCCCTACAGCGCCAAGGCCGAGCCCCTCATCGAGCCCGACGAGACCGTGCCGGCCTTCGCGCCCAACTGGGAAGTCCAGTACATGACCGGCGTCGTGACCTATTACCACACGTGGAAGGCCAAGAACTCGCCGGTAGACACCTATTTCGATCGTGACACCTGGGTAAGGAAAGTCCCCGACGGTTGCAAATTCTTCTCGCATCGCCAGTGCGACCGGATGCCCTTCTTCCAGGAAGACGAGGACAATGGCCCGTTGACCTCCGACACGCTGGCGCGAATGAAGAACTTCACCGCTGCGCACAGCACCATCCCGCTCCTGTGGATGGTGGTGCCCAACAAGACCACGGTCTACCTCAAGCCCGATTTCTCGAAAGACTTCGAAAGCGGCTTCCGCGATGCGAAGCTGGGCCCCGACCTGTACGCCTTCACCCGCGAAAAGCACACGCAGATCCGCGACTTCTACTTCTCGAACGACACGCACATGTCCATGCACGGACAGCTCGCACTCGGCGAGCGCATGCTGGCCGCGGTGCGTGAAGTGATGCCCACACCCCCTTCCAAATCGCCCTGAAGTTATGATTCCGCGACAGGAAACCGACAAATACGCGTGATCCTCTACGAGTACCCCTTCAACGAGCGCATCCGCACGTACCTGAGGCTGGAGCATCTGTTCCGTCGCCTCGGGGAACTGGTGCCCTCGGAATCGCCGCTTTCGCACCACTACGCCCTGGTCACGATCTTCGAGATCATGGACGTGGCGGCGCGCGCCGACCTCAAGGCCGACGTGCTGCGCGACCTCGACAAGCACAAGAACGTCTTCAACAGCTACCGGGGCAATCCGGCCATCGCCGAGACGGTGCTGAACCAGGTGGTCGACCAGCTCGAACGCAACTTCAGTGCACTCAACGGCGTGGCCGGCAAGGCGGGACAGGCACTCACCGAGAACGAGTGGCTCATGAGCATCCGCAGCCGCGCCGGCATTCCGGGCGGCACCTGCGAGTTCGACCTGCCCGCCTACTACGCGTGGCAGCACCGCACGCCGGCCAGCCGCCGCGCCGACCTGGAGCGCTGGTCGAACACGCTGTCGCCGCTGGCCTCGTCGATCTACCTGCTGCTCAAGCTGCTGCGCGACGCCGACGTACCCTACAAGGTGATCGCCACCCACGGGCAGTTCCAGCAGAACCTGCCGCAGGGACGCAGCTTCCAGCTGCTGCGACTGCGCATCGATCCCAAGCTGGGCCTGGTCCCGGAAATCAGCGGCAACCGCCTCATGGTCTCGGTGCGGCTCATGCGGCACGAAGCCGACGACCGCCTGCACCCGAGCACGGAAGACACCCCCTTCGAACTGACCCTCTGCGCGTGAGGCCCGGTGTGAGCAAGAAGAAAGAAGACGAACGCATCGTCCGCTGCCCGACCTGCGGCGGCGACAGCATTTATGCGGAGCGCAACCCGTTCCGGCCGTTCTGCAGCGCACGCTGCAAGGGCATCGACTTCGGCGCCTGGGCGACCGAGGAATTCAGGATGCCGGCGGAGACACCGCCCGACGAAGAGCCCTTCGGCGATCCCAAGCTGCAGCAATAGATTGCATGCACGCCGCCGCAGCCCAGAGCTGCGGGGCCGTCAGTTGGCTGCAGCGGGCTGCACGCCCTCTTCCAGGAACACCTTGTCCAGGTAGGTCGCGAACTGCCGCGTGAACGCGGGCCGCAGGTGGCCGTGGTCCTTGTAGGCCGGCGCACCGTCCGGCATCGTCCGCGGGCACTGGCCGTCCTTGCACAGGGCGCCCAGCACGTCGATCGCCTCCGCGCCGCTGGCGGCCGCGATCTGCAGGAGCCGCTGGTTGAGCTTCACCTGGTCGGCGAGCACGGGCGCGGTTGGCGAGTTGCCCACCACCGAGAGCGTGCGCAGCCGGCTGCCCTCGATCATGCGGCGCGGCTCGAAGTCGTCGCCCAGCGCGTTGTCCAGCAGCAGATAGACCTTTTTCTTCTGCTTGACCAGTTCGGTCACCCACGCCTGCAGCGCCACCAGCGAGGGCTCGATGCCGGCGCGGTCGCCGCGGGTCAGGGAGAGCGACGCACCGTTCGCGCGCAGCACGTAGTCCAGCGGGAAATCGCCCGTGAAGTAGCAGTTCCAGCAGCTGCCGATCAGCACGGTGTCGATCTGCGGGTCGCGCGCCATCGCCATCCACTGGTCGCGGGCCGGGCCGCAGCCGGGGTTCTGCTCGGCGAAGACGTTCGGAATGGCCGGGCACGCGCCGTAGGTGAAGAAGTACGTGGTTGCCATGCGCTCGGGCGCGAGGCGTGCCAGCTCCGCGGCACGCGGGCCGTACTCGATGACGTGGCTGTCGCCGATCAGCAGCACCTTGCGGGCGCCGTTGCCGATGCGATTCACCGCGTAGGGGCCGAAGTTCTCCGAGGAAAAGCCGGCGTAGTAGTCGCCGTCCACCGTCGCATCGGTCACCTTCTGCAGCAGCTCGCTGTTGTGGCGGGCGGGCAAACCGTTGAGCACCGCCACGCCGGCCACGGCCACGAAGGCACCGGTGCCCACGAGCGTGCGCAGCATGCCCGCGCCCAGGCGGGCCCGCGTGAACCGCTCGATGAAGCGGTAGGTCAGCCAGGCCAGCAGCACGCTCGCGACCACCATCGTCACGCGCGTGCCCACCGACGGCTCCGCGCCCTTGACGATCCGCGCATACACCAGCAGCGGCCAATGCCACAGGTACAGCGGATAGCTGATCAGGCCGATCCACACCATCGCGCGGTTCGACAGGAAGTACTTGTTCAGCACACCCGTCGGGCCGGCCGCGATGCAGCTCACCGCGCCCAGCGTCGGCAGCAGCGCCCACCAGCCGGGGAAGGCCTTGTCGCTGCGGATCATCACGAGGCCCAGCACGATCAGGCCCACGCCCAGCACCGACTGCACATGGCTGCGCCAGACGCTCGGTGCCGACGGCTTCATCCGCATGCAGGCCAGGATGCCGCCCACCATGAGTTCCCAGAAGCGCGAAGCTGGCGAATAGAAGGCCGCCGTGCGGAACGGGTGGATCGTCGTCACGTTGATGAGGAACGACACCACCGCCAGCACCCACAGCACGCGCACGATCGGCCAGCGCCGGCGCCAGGCCAGCCCGAGCAGCAGCGGCCAGAAAATGTAGAACTGTTCCTCGATGCCCAGCGACCACAGGTGCAGCAGCGGCTTGGTCTCGGCGGCCGTGTCGAAGTAGCCGGCCTCGCTCCAGAAGACGAAGTTGGCCACGAAGCCCACGCCGCCCAGCGCCTGCTTGCCCAGCTCGACGAATTCCTTGTTGAGCAGCACGTACCAGCCGAAGGCCAGCACGCCCGCCAGCATCAGCATCAGTGCCGGGAAGATCCGGCGGATGCGCCGTGCATAGAAGTCGCGGTAGCTGAAATCGCCGGCCGCGTGGCTCTGCATCATGATCGTCGTGATCAGGAAGCCCGAGATCACGAAGAAGATGTCGACGCCGATGAAGCCGCCAGGCAGCAGCTTCGGGAACGCATGGAAGATGACGACCGAGGCCACGGCCACGGCGCGCAGGCCGTCGATGTCGGCACGGTACTTGGGATGCATATCTCTTACTTCTGGACCACGGTCGTGCCGTGCGTCGTCAGGCGACGCTCGACACCGCCTCGGCGGCCGACGCGGGCAGGCCGCGTTCCTCGACCAGCCACTGCAGCACCGGCAGCGCGCCCGGCAGCACCGGCGCCACGTCGAGCGGCAGTTGCTGCCAGGCCATGGCCTGGCTTTCGCGCATTTCGAACTCGCCGGTCCAGTCCGTCACCTTGCACCAGTGCAGGCGCACCAGCGCATGCGGGTAGTCGTGCTCCGTGACCTTCCAGACCTCGGCGCCGCCGATGGTGATGCCCAGCTCTTCCTGCAGCTCGCGGCGCAGGGCTTCCTCGACCGTTTCGCCGACCTCGATCTTGCCGCCCGGGAACTCCCAGTAGCCCGCATAGGCCTTGCCTTCGGGGCGCGTGGTGAGCAGCAGCGCCTCGTCGGCCAGACGGATCAGCACGCCGACGGCCACTTCGGTGTGCTTGCGCGCCGATGTCACAGCCTCGCTCACGCGCCGGCCCGCCCTGCGTAGTCGCGCGCGAACTGGTAGGCCACGCGGCCGCTGCGCGAGCCGCGCTCCAGCGCCCACACGAGCGCCTCGGGCCGCGCCGCCGCGATGGCCGCGTCGTCGACACCGAACGACGAGAGCCACTGGCCCACGATCGTCAGGTATTCGTTCTGGCTGAAGGGATAGAAGCTCACCCAGAGGCCGAAGCGCTCCGACAGCGAGATCTTCTCTTCGATCACCTCGCCCGGATGCACCTCACCGTCGTCCGTGTGCTTGTACGTGAGGTTGTCCTTCATGTACTCGGGCAGCAGGTGGCGCCGGTTGCTGGTGGCGTAGATCAGCACGTTGGGCGTCGAGGCGGCAATCGATCCGTCGAGGATCGACTTGAGCGCCTTGTAGCCCGGCTCGCCCTCGTCGAAGCTCAGGTCGTCGCTGAAGACGATGAACTTCTCGGGGCGCTGCGACACCACCTCGACGATGTCGGGCAGGTCGGTGAGCTCGGCCTTGTCGACCTCGATCAGGCGCAGGCCCTGCGGCGCGTAGGCCTGCAGACAGGCGCGGATCAGCGACGACTTGCCCGTGCCGCGCGCGCCGGTCAGCAGCACGTTGTTGGCCGGCTTGCCTTCGACGAACTGGCGCGTGTTGCGCTCGATCTTTTCCTTCTGGACGTCGATTTCCCTCAGCGAATCGAGCGCCATCGTGGCCACGTGCTTCACGGGCTCCAGCACACCATGGCCGGAGCTGCGACGGCGGTAGCGCCACGCGATGGAGGCGCTCCAGTCGGTTGGCGCGGCCAGTGGCTGGGGCAGGATCGATTCGATGCGGCCGATGAGCTGTTCGGCGCGTTCGATGAGCTTCTGGAACTGCTCGTTCATGACCGGTAATCGGCGTTGATGGTCACGTACTCGTGGCTGAAGTCGCAGGTCCACACGGTGTCGCTGGCGGTGCCGCGGCCCAGGCCGATGCGCACGGTGATCTCGCTCTGCTTCATCACGCGCTGGCCGTCTTCCTCGCGGTACGACGGGTTGCGCCCGCCCTTCACCGCCACGTGCACGTCGTCCAGGAACAGGTCGATGCCGGTCTGGTCGAGGTCGGCAATGCCGGCATAGCCGACGGCCGCCAGGATGCGGCCCAGGTTCGGGTCGCTAGCGAAGAAAGCGGTCTTGACCAGCGGCGAATGCGCCACGGCATAAGCCACCTGGCGGCACTCGGCCCCGTCCTTGCCGCCGTCGACCTGGATGGTGATGAACTTGGTCGCGCCTTCGCCGTCGCGCACGATGGCTTGCGCCAGCAGGCGGGCCACGTCGCGCATCGCGGCCACGAGCGCCTGGCCATCGGCCGAGTCGAGCGAGGTGATGGTGGCGTGCGCGGCCTTCTGCGTGGCGATGACCACGAACGAGTCGTTGGTCGAGGTGTCGCCGTCGATGGTCACGCGGTTGAACGAAGCGTCGGCCAGCTGCGTGGCCAGCGGCTGGATCAGCGCGGGGTCGATCTTCGCGTCGGTCGCCATGAAGCCGAGCATGGTCGCCATGTTCGGGCGGATCATGCCGGCGCCCTTGCTGATGCCGGTGATGGTGACCGTGGCGCCGCCGATCTTCACCTGGCGGCTGAACGCCTTGGGGATCGTGTCGGTGGTCATGATGCCTTCGGCGGCACGGGCCCAGTTGTTTTCCGACGCGTCGGCCAGCGCGGCCGGCAGGCCGGCTTCGATGCGGTCCACGGGCAGTGGCTCCATGATCACGCCGGTCGAGAACGGCAGGATCTGCTCGGGTGCCAACTCCAGATGGCGCGCCAGCGCGATGCAGGTCGAGCGCGTGCGCATCAGGCCGTCTTCGCCGGTGCCGGCGTTGGCGTTGCCGGTGTTGATCACCATCGCGCGGATGCCGTAGTTGGCCTTCAGGTGGTCACGGCAGACCTGCACCGGGGCGGCGCAGAAGCGGTTCTGCGTGAACACGCCGCCGACCGCCGAGCCTTCGTCGATCAGCACGACGGTCAGGTCCTTGCGGTTGGCCTTGCGCACGCCGGCTTCGGCCACGCCGATGCGGACGCCGGGCACCGCGAACAAGGCGGCGGGATCGGGAGCGGACAGGTTCACGGGCATGGGATTTCTCTCAATGAAAGGTGCGGGACTTCAGCTCAGTTCAGCTTGCCGTGGCACGCCTTGTACTTCTTGCCGCTGCCGCAGGGGCAGGGGTCGTTGCGGCCGACGCGCGCAAAGGCAGCGGCTTCGGCGCTCAGCGCGCCGGTGCCGACGGCCGCCAGGCGGCGCTGGTTCTCTTCGTCGACGCGCACCTCGACCTCGCCGGTCTCGGTGGGCGCGGTGTAGGTGATGTTCGAGACGTTCTCGCCGCGGCTTTCCATCTCTTCGGCCGCCTGCTCGAGCTGTTCACCCGACTGCACGCGCACCGTCATGAGCTGGCGCGTGACTTCGTTCTTGACCGAGTCGAGCAGCTGGCCGAAGAGCTCGAAGGCCTCGCGCTTGTATTCCTGCTTGGGCTGCTTCTGCGCATAGCCGCGCAGGTGGATGCCCTGGCGCAGGTAGTCGAGCGAGGCCAGGTGTTCGCGCCAGTGGGTGTCGATGCTCTGCAGCAGCACCATGCGTTCGAACTGGGTGAAATTCTCCTGACCGATGAGTGCGACCTTGGCGTCGAAGCTCTCGTTGGCGTAGGCCACGATCTTCTCGACCACTTCCTCGTCGGAGATGGCTTCGGAGGCCTCGACCTGCTGCTTGAGCGGCATGTCGATGCCCCACTCGCTGAACAGGCTCTTCTCGAGGCTGTCGAGGTCCCATTGCTCTTCGACCGATTCGCGCGGCACGTACTGGCGAGCGAGGTCGGTGAAGCAGCCTTCGCGCAGCGCGGCGATCTGCGCCGTGAGGTCAGCCGCGTCGAGGATGTCGTTGCGCTGCTGGTAGATCACCTTGCGCTGATCGTTCGACACGTCGTCGTACTCGAGCAGTTGCTTGCGGATGTCGAAGTTGCGCGCCTCGACCTTGCGCTGCGCGCTCTCGATGCTGCGCGTGACGATGCCGGCCTCGATGGCTTCGCCGTCGGGCATCTTCAGGCGGTCCATGATCGCCTTCACGCGGTCGCCCGCGAAGATGCGCATGAGCGGATCGTCCAGGCTCAGGTAGAAGCGCGAGGAACCCGGGTCGCCCTGGCGGCCCGAACGGCCGCGCAGCTGGTTGTCGATGCGGCGCGACTCATGGCGTTCGGTGGCAATGATGCGCAGGCCGCCCAGCGACTTCACGAACTCGTGGTCCTTGGTCCACTCGGCGCGCACGTGGGCGATGTCGGCCTGCTTGGTGGCTTCGTCGCGGCCTTCGTCGGCCTCGATCGCCTCGATCATCTTCTCGATGTTGCCGCCCAGCACGATGTCGGTACCGCGGCCGGCCATGTTGGTCGCGATGGTGATCATCTTCGTGCGGCCGGCCTGCGCGACGATGTCGGCTTCGCGGGCGTGCTGCTTGGCGTTGAGCACCTGGTGCGGCAGGCCTGCCTTCTCGAGCAGGGCGTCGATGATTTCCGAGTTCTCGATGGACGAGGTGCCCACCAGCACCGGCTGGCCGCGCTCGTAGCACTCGCGGATGTCCTGGATGGCTGCTTCGTACTTCTCGCGCGTGGTCTTGTAGACGCGGTCGAGCTGGTCGTCGCGCTTGCTGATGCGGTTGGGCGGAATGATCGTGGTCTCGAGACCGTAGATTTCCTGGAACTCGTAGGCCTCGGTGTCGGCCGTGCCGGTCATGCCGGCCAGCTTGCCGTACAGGCGGAAGTAGTTCTGGAAGGTGATCGAGGCCAGCGTCTGGTTCTCGGCCTGGATCTCGACGCCTTCCTTGGCTTCCACGGCCTGGTGCAGGCCGTCGCTCCAGCGGCGACCGCTCATGAGGCGGCCGGTGAATTCGTCGACGATGACCACTTCGCCCTGCTGCACCACGTAGTGCTGGTCGCGGTGGTACAGGTGGCGGGCACGCAGCGCGGCATTCAGGTGATGCATCAGCGTGATGTTGGCCGGGTCGTACAGCGACGCGCCTTCGGGAATCAGCTTGAGCTCGCCCAGGATGCGCTCGGCGTTCTCGTGGCCATCTTCGGTCAGGAACACCTGGTGGGTTTTCTCGTCGACCGTGAAGTCGCCGGGCACCGTGACGCCCTCGCCCGTGCGCGGATCGGCTTCGCCTTCCTGCTTCTTGAGCAGCGGCACCACCTTGTTGATCGCCAGGTACAGGTCGGTGTGGTCTTCGGCCTGGCCGCTGATGATCAGCGGCGTGCGGGCCTCGTCGATCAGGATGGAGTCCACCTCGTCGACGATCGCGAAGTTCAGGCCGCGCTGCACCCGGTCGCCGGGCTCGTAGACCATGTTGTCGCGCAGGTAGTCGAAGCCGTACTCGTTGTTCGTGCCGTACGTGATGTCGCTGCTGTAGGCGGCCTGCTTCTCTTCGCGTGGCATCTGCGGCAGGTTGATGCCGACCGACAGGCCCAGGAAGTTGTACAGGCGGCCCATCCAGGTCGCGTCGCGGTTGGCCAAGTAGTCGTTCACCGTGACCACGTGCACGCCCTTGCCGGACAGCGCGTTCAGGTACACGGGCAGCGTGGCGGTCAGCGTCTTGCCTTCGCCGGTGCGCATTTCGGAGATCTTGCCGTTGTGCAGCGCCATGCCGCCGAGCAGCTGGACGTCGAAGTGGCGCATCTTCATGACGCGCTTGGAGCCTTCGCGCACGGTGGCGAAGGCTTCGGGCAACAGGTCGTCGAGCGACTCGCCCTTGGCGATGCGGTCCTTGAATTCCTGCGTCTTGGCGCGCAGCGCGTCGTCGCTGAGCTTTTCGAATTCGGGTTCGAGCGCATTGATGCGCGTCACCGTCTTGCGATACTGCTTGAGGAGCCGGTCGTTGCGACTGCCGAAGATCTGGGTCAGGAAGTTGGTTGCCATGGGCGTGGAGAGGGGCGGGCACCTGACACGACAGGCACTGCGACCGGATTCCCTAAGATATGGTGAAAGCAGTTGGGCGCACCTTCTTCGAATGCAAGCTTCGCAAGTCTCGAAGTCGGATGGCCCCGTTCCGGAACAAACGCCGACGCACGCGTCGGCAAACCGGGCATTTTAGCTGTCTTGTTTCTAACCCCTGGATTACCCATGTATCGCCGACTGCCCCCCGCCATTTCACTGCACGATGCTGCGGCAGGCGCCCCCACCCTGGGGAGCCTGATGGCGCGCGCGCGGGACACGGCCGAGCGGCTGAAGGCGATCGAAGGGTTGATTCCACCGGCCATGCGCGCGGCCATCCAGCCGGGGCCGGCCGAGGGCGACGTGTGGTGCCTGCTGGTCAAGGGCAGCGCCGCGGCCGCCAAGCTGCGCCAGCTGTCGCCGATGCTGGTCACGCGGCTGAAGAACCGGGGCTGGGACGTCGCGACGATCCGCATCAAGGTGCACACGGGGCGCTGAGCCCCGGGATGGCACACCGCCTCAGGCGGTCACGGCGCGGTCGGGCCAGCTCGGGTCGCTCGACGCGTCGGAGGTCAGCACCATCACGACATGCGCGTCGGCTGCGATGGTCTCGGCCTCGCGCAGTTGCCGCACGGCCCCCAGGCCCGCCGCTGCTGCCAGTTCGGCACTCACGCCGGCCGCAGTAAGCAGCCGCCGCGCCGCGCGGGCCTCGTCGTCGCCCACCACCACGGCACCGCCGCCGCTGGCCGTGGCGGCCTGCCATTGCAGATAAGTGACCGTCGCGCCCGCGCTCGACAGCTGCGCCGTGCGACCAGGGTAGCTGCCGTTGAGCGCCCCGCCGCCGAGCACGCGCGACAGCCGCGGGAAGGGCTCGACCAGCCACATCCGCGGCAGGCGCGCGATGCGCCCCGCCGCCAGCAGCTCGCGAAAACCGGCGTAGATGCCCCAGGCCATGTCGCCGCGCCCGGTCGGCACCACGACGTGATCGGGCAGGCCGCCGTCCTTCAGGCACTCTTCGGCGATGGCCTTGTAGCCCTCCACGCCCAAGGGCGCACTGCCCAGCGCGGGCAGGCGGTAATTGGACAGCGCGAAATACCCCGGGTACTGCGAGCGCTCGCGCACGAAGCCCCAGCGGCCGGTGTTGTCGGCGAACACATAGCGCCGCGCGCCCAGCGCGTCGAGCTGGCGGGCGTAGGTGGCGGGCATCGCCTCGTAGGAGGCCACCTCGCAACCGAGCCCCGCGGCCCACGCGTAGTGCGCCGCCGACACCGCCGTGTTGCCCGACGACGCGAGCACCAGCGTGTGGGCCCCGGCGTCCAGCGCCTGCGCCACGCCCATCGCGGTCAGCCGGTCTTTCGGCGAGCCGGTCGGGTTGCGCGATTCGTCCTTGATGCTCAGGCGCGCGATGTCGAACTGCCGCGCCAGCTCGGGCATGTCGTGCTGCGGCGTGTTGCCCTCGCCGAGCGAGAAGCCCTGCACGTACGGCATCGGCACCACGTCCGGGCCGCCGGGCCGGTAGCTGGCGCGCAGCCCGACGTGGAAGCCGGCCTGCCGGCAGGCCGGGCAGCCGTCGTTGGCGAGCGTGACCGGGTACAGCGCGTCGCAGCGCAGGCACTGCAGCCCCTGCAGGCGCGGATTGCGCTGCGGCGTGAACGAGCGGCCGAGCACCCCGGCCGGCCGGCCCGGCAGGAAGGTCTGCGCGGGGCTCTCCGGCGGCGCGGTGAACTTGAAGTCCAGAACGGGCGATGGGGTCACGGATCGTTGACTCGTTAATAAATGTGACCGAATCTTATTCAAAATCAACAAAATCCACGATACGGGAGTTCATCCCATTGCAGCGGATTTCAGTTTTCCTTCACTTATTTCCAGCTGAATTCGTGGTTCAGCCCGATCACCACGCCGCGCACGCCCTGCGGCCCGGTGCGCGAGGTGCTGATGTCGACGCTGATCAGCGGCGTCAGGCTGAAACGGCCGCCCACGCGCGAGGTCCACAGGCCTCCGGCCCGGTTGCGCTCGGCGATCAGCGACACGGCGTCGTTCAGAGCCCACTCCACGGCCAGGCCGCCGCGCGGCGTGCGCGCGCCAGTGCCCAGCGCCCAGTCGGCGCCCAGGTTGGCGTGAATCTGCAGGCTGGCCGTGGGCCGCCAGGTGAGCGGCACCACCAGCTGGCCGCCCCAGCGACCGCCGCGCCGCAGGTCGGCCACCGCGCCCATCGACACGGCGGCGCTGAAAGGCGCGTCGGCGGCCGCGCCGGCAAAGGTCCACTTGAGCTGCGGTCCGCCCGTGACCGAATGCACGCCCTGCGCCGAGAGCCGGTCGAAGTTCAACCCCAGCTCGACCGGCCCGACCCGGCAGGCCGGCCCGACATGGAAACCCGTCGTGACCGGCTCGGCGCCGCTGCGGCCCCACCAGGTTTCGTACTGGCACTGGCCGGGGTCGAGCGTGCCGGCGTCGTCGACATCGAAGTGGCCGGCGGCCTGCGCGCCGAGGCCCGGCAACGCCGCGACTGCGGCAAGAAGCAGGCGTGCGGTGCGGTTGTTGTTGTTCTTCATCTCGTGCTTCCCTCAGAGAGCCCTGCCTCATTCTAGGAAGCCGGAAAGTCCGCGCCATGACGCGGCAACGCCATCCCCCGCCCTTCAGAGTTCGAACTGCGGCTGCAGCTCGCGGATGCGCTTGATCGCCACGCCCGCCGCGGCGGTGCGCGTCTCCACGCCCAGCTTCACGTACACGCGCTCCAGGTGCTTCTTGGCGGTGGCCGGGCTGCTGCCGAGGATCTCGCCGATGTCCTTGTTGGTCTTGCCCTTGACCACCCAGTACAGCACCTCGGCCTCGCGCGCCGTGAGCTTCAGGCTCAGGCTCATGGCCTCGATCACGGCGGTGTCGGAGACCTCGCGCATGACGATCATCCACTCGTCGCCGGCGTCGTCCTCGCCGGTCTGGCGGTGCAGCCGCAGGCTCAGGCTGCGGGCCCCCTGCGCGATGACCAGGGCCGGCGGCTCGATGCCGCGCGCGCGGGCGTCGGGCGCGTGCTGGCGCAGCCAGCCGAGCACGGCCGGCGGCGTCTCGGGCGCCTGCGTCTCGCAGTAGCGCGCCAGCAGGTCGCGCGCCAGCGCCGTCTGCCAGATCAGCCGCCCCTCGGGCAGGCGCACCGTGATGCTCGCGTAGCCGAAGGCGTCGAGCGCGTTGCGCGCCTGCCCGGCCTGATGCGCCTCCTGCCGCGCGCGGCGCGCGCCCTGCAGGTGCACGTTCATGCGCGCCAGCACTTCCTTGGGCTTGATCGGCTTGGTGACGTAGTCGACTCCGCCCGCCTCCAGCGCGGCCACGAGGTGCTCGGTTTCGGTGAGCCCCGTCATGAACACGATGGGAATGTGCGCGGTGGCCACATCGGCCTTGAGCCGGCGCGCCACTTCGAAGCCGTCGATGCCCGGCATCATCGCGTCGAGCAGCACGATGTCGGGCCGCGCCTGCGCGGCGCGCTGCAGCGCCTGCTCGCCGTTGGTGGCGATGAGCACGGTGTAGCCCGACTCGTCGAGCGCGTCGTGCAGCACGGCGAGGTTGTCGGGCACGTCGTCGACGATCAGCACCAGGTCGCCGTGGGCGCCCTGCTGCTCGCGCAGCGTGCGGGCGAGCGGTGAAGCGGGCAGGGTCGTTGGAGACAAGAAAGTCATGCGGCGCCCTCGGCGGCTTCGGCCAGCGCGCGGCCCATGGCTTCGAACTGGAACTGGCGGGCCAGCGCGCGCTGGGCCTCGGTCCACGCGGCGCACTCGGGCTGCGCGGCGTCGATGTCGTCGAGCTGGTTCATGATGCCCCGGAAGTAGCCCAGGCCCACGGCCTCGTCGAGCGCACGCAGGCGCGCCAGCGACGGCGGCTGCATCGCGCGCGGCGCGGCCACGGCGGGCGCGGGCCGCGCGGCGGTGTCGGACCACTGCAGCGCGAGCCGGCGCTCCAGCCAGTCCAGCAGTTCGGTGTGGCGCACAGGCTTGACGAAGAAATCTTCGGGCGCGATGCCCACGTCGTTGTCCAGGCCCTTGTCGAAGGCGTTGGCCGAGACGATGGCCACCGACGCGTCGGCCAGCCCCAGCTTGCGCGCACGGCGGATGGTTTCCCAGCCGTCGATGCCGGGCATCGCGAGGTCGACGAACATGGCGTCGGGCCGGTAGCCGGCGGCGATGAGGTCCAACGCGTCGTGCCCGCTGGCCGCGCTGCGCAGCTCGAAGCCCAGCGGCGCGAGCACATGGCCCAGCAGCTCGCGGTCGGCCTCCTCGTTGTCGACCACCAGCAGGCGCCGGCGCGCGCCCTCGTAGCCACGCCGCGCGCGCGGTGCCGGCGCAACGCGTGCACTGCCCGCCACCGCCTCATGCACGCGCGGCAGGAACAGCCGCACGCAGAACAGCGAGCCCTCGCCCGGCGTGCTGCGTACCTTCATCTCGCCGCCCATCAGGTCGGTCAGCATCTTCGCGATGGTCAAACCCAGGCCCGCGCCGGGTGCCGACGACACCGCCGCGTGGCCGCGCGCGAAGGGCTCGAAGATGCGCTCGATGTCGGCCGCCGTCATGCCCGGCCCGGTGTCCTCGATCTCGATGGCGGCGAACTCGCGCGCGTACGAAATGCGCAAGGTCACCTGCCCCGCCGCCGTGAACTTGATCGCATTGCCCAGCAGGTTGATGAGGATCTGGCTCACGCGCTTTTCGTCGGCGCGCACCACGTCGGGCAGCGTGCCGGCCGCCTCGAAGCGAAAGCGCAGGCCCTTCTCGGCCGCCTGCAGCTCGAACATGTCGGCCAGCTCGCGCATCGCGTCGGCAAAGCGCATCGGCCGCGCGTCCAGCGTGAGCTTGCCGGCCTCGATGTGGGCGATGGCCAGCGTGCCCTCGATGAGCGACAGCAGGTGCTCGCCGCCGCGCTTGATCACGGCCACCGCCTGCTGGCGGTGCGGCGGCACCGAATGGTCTTCGCCCATGAGTTGCGCGTAGCCCAGGATGCTGTTGAGCGGCGTGCGCAGCTCGTGGCTGATGGCGCTGATGTAGCGGCTCTTGGCCTGGTTCGCGAGGTCCGCCGCGCGCCGCGCCTGGTCGGCCGCGAGCTTGGCGTGCTCGGCGATCTCGCGGGCTTCTTCGGCGCTCTGCTTGGCGTCCTGCAGCGCGCGGTCGGTCTCGCGGTGCAGCGCAATCTCACGCACCAGCAGGTGGGTCTGGCGGTTCGACTCCTCTTGCGCCACCTTGCGGCTCTGGTGCGCCAGCACCAGCCACCACGCGACGATGCCCGCGATGACCAGCAGCGCCATGTAGGCCTTGAGAAAACCCGAGCGCAGCGACGCCTGCTGCACCGCGACCAGCGCCCCGCCCACATCGGCCTGCGCCGCCAGCGCGAGCGCGCCTTCGCTCAGCGCCCGCAGCTCCTGCTGGTAGAGCACGCCGAACACCACGGCCAGCAGCGGCACGATGACCAGCATCAGCAGCAGGAAGTGCCCGAGCCCCGTGTCCAGGTAGCGCCAGCTGCGGCGCGGCAGCAGCCAGCGCAGCACGGCGGACCACTGCGCCGACAGGCTCGCGTGCGGCTTGCACAGATCGCCGCAGCGCGCGTCGAGCGTGCAGCACAGCGAGCAGATCGCGCCCTGGTAGGCCGGGCAGTGCGCCATGTCGGGGCCTTCGTATTCGCGCTCGCAGATCACGCAGTGCTGCACCTTCAGGCGCTGGTAGCTGCCGCCCTCGTCCGGCGACGGCTCGACCCGCGCCCAGCGCACCTTGCGCCCGCCCGCGGCCGGCGCGAACAGCACGGAGCCGCCCGCGTCGGACGTGCGCGCGAGGTAGTACTTGCCGCCCGTGACCCACGCCAGCAGCGGCGACGCGACCAGCGCCGTGCCCAGCGCAATCAGCGCCGAGAAGGCCTGCGCCAGTGGCCCGAACACGCCCAGGTGCGCGGTGATCGACAGCACCGACGCCAGCGCCATCGCGCCCACGCCCACCGGGTTGATGTCCCACAGGTGCGCGCGCTTGAACTCGATGCCCGGCGGCGACAGCCCCAGCGGCTTGTTGACGACCAGGTCGGCCACCACGGCCATCATCCAGGCGATGGCGATGTTGGCGAACAGGCCGAGCACGTCGCCCAGCGCCTCGAACACGTTCATCTCCATCAGCATGAAGGCGATGAGCGCGTTGAACACCACCCACACCACGCGCCCCGGATGGCTGTGCGCCACGCGCGAGAAGAAATTGCTCCAGGCCAGCGAGCCGGCGTAGGCGTTCGTCACGTTGATCTTCAGCTGCGAGACCACCACGAACAGCGCCGTCGCCGCCACCGCCCAGCCGTAGTTCGGAAACACGTACTCGTAGGCCGCCAGGTACATCTGGTTCGGGTCGACCGCGCGCTCCACCGGCACCATGTGCGTGATCGCCAGGTAGGCCAGCGCCGCCCCGCCCAGCATCTTGACCACGCCCAGCACCACCCAGCCCGGCCCGCCCGCCAGCACGCCGGCCCACCAGCGGCGCGTCGTGCCCGTGGTGCGCGCGGGCATGAAGCGCAGGTAGTCGGCCTGCTCGCCCATCTGCGTGATGAGCGCGATGCCGACCGTCAGTGCGGCACCGAACAGGTGCAGGTTGAATCCTTGTGCGCCCGACTTCGCCCCGCCGTAGTGCGTGATGCCCGCGAACGCACCAGGATCGCGCACCAGCACGAAGACAAAGGGCACCACCAGCATCAGCAGCCACAGCGGCTGCGTCCACAGCTGCAGCCGGCTGATCACCGACACCCCGTGCGTGACCAGCGGAATCACCACCAGCGCGCACACCAGGTAGCCCCACACCGGCGGAATGCCCAGCGCCAGCTCGAGCGCATAGGCCATCACGGCCGCCTCGAGCGCAAAGAAGATGAAGGTGAAGCTCGCGTAGATCAGCGAGGTGAGCGTGGAGCCGATGTAGCCGAAGCCCGCGCCGCGCGTGAGCAGGTCCATGTCGACGCCGTAGCGCGCCGCGTACACGCTGATCGGCAGGCCTGCCAGGAAGATGATGAGCCCGGTGACGAGGATCGCCCAGAAGGCGTTGGCGAAGCCGTACTGCACCAGCAGCGTGGCGCCGACCGCCTCCAGCACCAGGAACGAGGCCGCCCCGAAGGCCGTGTTGGCCACCCGCCATTCGGACCATTTGCGAAAGCGCTGCGGCGTGTAGCGCAGCGCGTAGTCCTCGAGCGTTTCGCTCGCGACCCAGCTGTTGTAGTCGCGCCGCACCTTGACGATGCGCTGGGGAGCGTCGTCGGTCAGGAGAGGTGGGTCGGCGGGATTCACACCGTTTCGGTGCAGCTTTCATGCCATCAGGTACGGCATTTGGCGAACAGGGCACGACTGTTGCAAAGCCACAGCCTTGCCCATAATCACCGACCGCCACCCGACCCCACCCCCGCCATGGAACTGACCCCGCGCGAAAAAGACAAGCTGCTGATCTTCACGGCGGCGCTGCTGGCCGAGCGCCGCAAGGCGCGGGGGCTCAAGCTCAACTACCCCGAAGCCGTCGCGCTCATCACCGCCGCCGTGATGGAAGGCGCCCGTGACGGCAAGAGCGTCGCCGAGTTGATGAGCGAAGGCCGCAGCGTGCTCACCCGCGCCGACGTGATGGACGGCATCGCCGAGATGATTCCCGACATCCAGGTCGAGGCCAGTTTTCCTGACGGCACCAAGCTCGTGACCGTCCACCAGCCGATCGTCTGAACCTCCGCCACAAGAAGAAAGACCTTTTCATGCGCTTCGCAAAGACTTCTGCCCTGCTCGCCGCCCTCCTCCTGCCGCTGGCCGCCAGCGCCCACACGGGCGTCGACGGCGGCGTGCACCACGGTTTCGTCACCGGCTTCATGCACCCGCTCACCGGCGCGGACCACCTCGCGGCGATGGTTGCGGTCGGCCTGTGGAGTGCGCTGGTCGCGCGCCGCGCCTGGCCCGACCTGCTGTGGGCGCCGCTGGCCTTCGCGGGCATGCTGCTCGCGGGCGCGCTGGCCGGGCTGGCCGGCGTGCAGCTGCCGGCGGTGGAGCCGATGATCGCCGCCTCGCTGCTGGTGCTGGGCCTGCTGGTCGCCACGCGCGTGCACCTGCCGGCCGGCGTCGCCATGGCCGTGGTGGGCCTGTTCGCCGTCTTCCACGGCGTGGCGCACGGCCACGAACTCGCGGGCGAGCACGGCGCGGCCCTCACGCTGGCCGGCATGGTCAGCGCCACGCTGCTGCTGCACGCGGCCGGCATCGCGCTGGGTTGGGCACTGCGCCATGCCAACGCCTGGCTGCCGCGCGTGGCCGGCGCCGCCGTCGTCGCCCTGGGCGCCACGCTGCTGGCCCAGGCAGTCTGAGGCGGCCATGACGCCCGGCGAACTCCTCACCGACGACGGCGAGCACACGCTCAACCCCGGCCGCCGCGCCCTCACGCTGGTGGTGCGCAACACGGCCGACCGGCCGATCCAGGTCGGCTCGCACTACCACTTCGCCGAGACCAACGGCGCCCTCGACTTCGACCGTGCCGCCGCGCGCGGCATGCGGCTGAACATCGCCTCGGGCGCCGCGGTGCGCTTCGAGCCGGGGCAGCAACGCACGGTCGAGCTGGTCGACTTCTCGGGCGATCGCATCGTCTACGGCTTTCGCGGCCTGGTTCAAGGAAAGCTCTAAAACATGGCCACCATCGGGCGACGCGCCTACGCAGAAATCTTCGGCCCCACCGTGGGCGACCGGGTCCGTCTTGCGGACACCGACCTGCTGATCGAAGTCGAAGCCGACTACACGCTGCGTGCCGGCGGCTACGGCGAAGAGGTGAAGTTCGGCGGCGGCAAGACGATCCGCGACGGCATGGCGCAGTCGCAGCGCACGCGCGCACAGGGCGCCGTCGACACGGTGATGACCAACGCGTTGATCCTCGACCACTGGGGCATCGTGAAGGCCGACATCGGCCTGAAGGACGGCCGCATCGCCGCCATCGGCAAGGCCGGCAACCCCGACGTGCAGCCGGGCGTGGACATCGTCATCGGCCCGGGCACCGAGATCATCAGCTGCGAGGGCACCATCGTCACCGCGGGCGGCATCGACAGCCACATCCACTTCATCTGCCCACAGCAGATCGAGGAAGCGCTGGCCTCGGGCGTGACGACCATGCTCGGCGGCGGCACCGGCCCGGCCACCGGCACCTTCGCGACCACGGCCACGCCAGGCCCCTGGCACATCGAACGCATGCTGCAGGCGGCCGACGCGTTCCCGATGAACCTGGGCTTTCTCGGCAAGGGCAACGCCAGCCTGCCCGATGCGCTGCACGAGCAGATCGAGGCCGGCGTCATGGGCCTGAAGCTGCACGAAGACTGGGGCACCACGCCGTCGGCCATCAGCAACTGCCTGGACGTGGCCGACGCCACCGACACGCAGGTGGCGATCCACAGCGACACGCTGAACGAATCGGGCTTCGTCGAGAACACCATCGCCGCCGTGGGCGGGCGCGCCATCTGCGCCTTCCACACCGAGGGCGCGGGCGGCGGCCATGCGCCCGACATCCTGCGCGTGGTGGGCGAGTCGAATTTCCTGCCCTCGTCGACCAACCCGACGATGCCCTACACCGTGAACACGCTCGACGAGCACGTCGACATGCTCATGGTGTGCCACCACCTCGATGCCGGCATCGCCGAAGACCTGGCCTTTGCCGAGTCGCGCATCCGCAAGGAAACCATCGCCGCCGAAGACGTGCTGCATGACCTGGGCGCGATCAGCATGTTCAGCTCCGACAGCCAGGCCATGGGCCGCGTCGGCGAGGTCGTCATCCGCACCTGGCAGACCGCGCACAAGATGAAGCAGCAGCGCGGCACGCTGCCCGAGGACAGCGAGCGCAACGACAACTTCCGCGCGCGGCGCTACGTGGCCAAGTACACGATCAACCCGGCCCTCGCGCACGGCATCGCGCACGAGGTGGGCTCCATCGAAGTCGGCAAGTGGGCCGACCTCGTGGTCTGGAAGCCGGCCTTCTTCGGCGTGAAGCCCTTCACCATCATCAAGGGCGGCACCATCGCGATGGCCGCGATGGGCGACCCCAGCGCGTCGATTCCCACGCCGCAGCCGGTGCACTTCCGGCCGATGTTCGGCGCCTACGGCGGCTCGCTCGCCAAGAGCTCGCTGACCTTCGTCTCGCAGGCCGGGCTGGCCGCGGGCATCAAGGAACGCTACGGCCTGAGCAAGCACCTGAGCGCGGTGAAGAACATCCGCAACGTGCGCAAGCAGGACCTGATTCACAACGGCTACACGCCGAAGATGGAGATCGACGCGCAGACCTACGCCGTGCGCGCCGACGGCCAGCTGCTGACCTGCGAGCCGGCCAAGGTGCTGCCGATGGCGCAGCGCTACTTCCTGTTCTGAAGGAGGCCGCAACGCGGCCGTCCGACGGGTTTGCAATCAAGGTGAGCGCAAGGCGCGAAGCCGCAGACAGTGCTGACGCACGGCAAGGCGACGCAACGCGGCGATCGCCTTGATTGCGAAGCCGTCTCACACGGCCGGATGCCGGCGGTGCCAGTCGGTCGCCCGCTGGAACGCCCAGCCCGCGCGCACCAGCAGGTCTTCGCCGAAGTGCGGCGCCACGAACTGGAAGGCCACCGGCACGCCCGCCTCAGTGGCGCCGCCCGGCAAGGTGAGCGTGGGGCTGCCCGTGAGGTCGAACGGGCAGGTGTAGCGCAGCATGCCCGCCAGCAGCTCCGGGTCCACGCCGAGCTGGCCGGCGCGTTCGAGCGTCGGCGCCGCGAAGGGAATGGCCGGGATCAGCAGCAGGTCGACCTGTTCGAAGAACGTGCGCACGCGGCCGGTGAAGTCGGCGCGGCGCAGCAGCAGCTTCTGGTAGTCGGTGGCGCTTTGCGAAAGCCCGAGATCGATCAGCCCCGAGAGGCCCGGGCCGTACTCCGCACGCCGCGCCGGGTATGTCGCCTCGTGCGCCACGGCGGTCTCGACCGCGCACAGCGGCGACCAGTCGAGCACGGCCTGCGTCGTGTCGGGAAACACCACCTCGCGCACCGAAGCGCCCAGCGATTCGACCGTGCGGATCGCAGCCGCGAGCGTGGCGCGCGTGGGTACGTCCACGCGGTCCAGCGTCCAGGCGGGGTCGATGCCCACGCGCAAGCCGGCCAGGCCGCGCGTCATCGTCGCCAGGTAGTCGGGCACCGGCAGCGTGCTGGCCGTCGGGTCGCGCGGGTCGGCGCCCGCGATGGCCGCCAGCATTGCGCCCGCGTCGGCGGCGCTGCGCGTCATCGGGCCGATGTGGTCGAGCGAGGCGGCGAGTTCGAAGGCGCCGTGGCGGCTCACCCGCCCCCACGTCGGCTTCAGGCCCGTGATGCCGTTGGCCGCCGACGGAAAGCGGATCGATCCGCCCGTGTCGGTGCCCAGCGCGCCGAAGCACAGCCCCGCCGCCGTGGCCACGCCCGAGCCGCTGGACGACACGCCCGGCCACAGCGAGGCGTCCCACGGATTGACCGGCGACGCGATCTGCGGATGGTGGTCGGCGAACGCGCCTTCGGTCTGCTGCAGCTTGCCCAGGATCACCGCGCCGGCTTCGCGCAGGCGATGGACCACGGTCGCGTCTTCCGTCGGGCGGAACGCTTTGTGGATCGCCATGCCGTGCGCGCTCGGCACGCCCTCGGTCCACAGCAGGTCTTTCACGGCCAGCGGCACGCCGTGCAGCGGCCCGCGCGCGCGGCCGGCGGCGATCTCGGTGTCCGCGCGGCGCGCCTCGTCGAGCGCCTGCGCGTCCATGCGCGTCGCGTAGCTGCGCAGCCGGCCATCGACGGCCTCGATGCGCGCGAGCATGGCGCGCGTGACCTCTTCCGACGAGCGCTCGCGCGACTGGATCTGCCGGCCGACCTCCAGCAGTTCGAGATGATGCAATTCCTTGTCCGCCATGACTGACTCCCGCGTGTGTAGGGTTGAGAAAGAAGGTCCGAATCCAAGTGGCAAGCTGCCACCCCGGGCGAACCTTATCGGCGCGCGGCGGCCCGCGCTGGTCTCTTCCGGACATGCACTTGTGCTGGGGCGGACACCCCGCGCGCGGCGCTCAGCGCGGCTTCAGCAGCGTGTGCGGCGCGCAGCCGTAGGCCTTGCGGAAGACCCGGCTGAAATGCGAGAGGTCGGAGAACCCGTGCTGGAACGCGACGTCCGTCACGCTGTGCGCGCGCCCGCCCACCAGCGCCTCGCGGCTGGCCGCCAGGCGCGCCTGCCAGACCGCGCCCATCGCCGTGGCGCCCTGGCGCGCGAACGCCCGCGCCACGGTGCGCGCCGAGACATGGTGCGCCTGCGCCAGCGCCTCGAGCGACAGCGCCGGGTCGTCCAGGTGGCGTTCGATGTAGGCCGTCATGCGCGCATGCAGGCCGCGCTCGGCACCGGCGTCGCCAGCCATGTCCTGCTGCAGTTCGAGCGTCACGGCCAGCAGGTCGATGAGCGCGCCGCCGAAGCGTTCGGCCGCGGCGGATTGCGGCTGCGCAAAGGCCGGGTTCGCCGTCTCCTGCAGCATCGCGTGCAGCGGCCTCGCGCCGGGGCGGTCCGCGGCGATGGTGCAGGCAGTGAAGTCTTCGGCCTTCGCGAAGCGCCGCAGCAGCAGCCGGCGCGGCATGCGCGCCAGGTAGACCGAGCGCGCGTCCAGCGTGCATTCGAACGGCCGGCCGGCGTCGTAGAGCAGCATGTCGCCGCTGCGCAGCCGCCCCTGCCGCCCGCCTTGCACCAAGGTGCCCTCGCCCTCCTGCACGAAGGCCAGCCACAGGTCGTCCAGCGGATGCCGGCGCAGGTGGGGCGCGTCGCGCGACCAGTGATGCATCGGCGCCGACATGCGGTTGACGCTGACCGCGCCCACCTCGCGCACGTCGAGCCGCCCTTCGAACGGCTCGGCCGTCATCGCACGGCTGGCCGCGGGAATGCAGTGGCGGCACACGACGTCGTGCCAGTAGTCGAAACGCAGCGGGGTCGCCACGTCGGTCGTCAGGTAGGCCAGGCTGTTCATGACGCGCATGCTGGGGCGGATGGGGCGCGCAGGCAAGCCCTGCGCGGGGCCCGGTACTTGCTACGGGAAGAGAAACCTTTATTGCACCGTGCCCATGCCTGCGTTTTCATTCACCCGCGCCGCGCGCGCCGCTTCAGTCGTTGCGTGGCGCCAGGTGCTCGCGAATCCACTGGGCGAGCGCGTCTTCGTCCAGTCCGCCTTCGGCGAGCTTCAGCGTGATGAGCACGCAGTCATGGTCGGACGCCACCAACTCGAAGCCATTGAGGTCGAGGAACACTTCCATCGCGACGAAAGCGGTTCGCTTGTTGCCGTCGGTGAAAGGGTGGTTGCGCGCAATGCCGAAGGCGTAGGCGGCGGCCAGCGTGGCGGCATCGGGCGATTCGTACAGCGCGCGGTTCTGCGGCCGGCCCATGGCCGAGGCCAGCAGGCCCTCGTCGCGCACGCCCGCCGGCCCGCCATGCTCGGCCAGCTGCTCTTCATGCACCGCATGAATCAACTGCAGGCTGAGCCAGACCCAGGCCTGGTTGGCCGCGCTCATTTCGCCAGCTCGCGCAGCACGTTGCGTCGCTTCTTCATGACGCGCCGCGCCGCCTCCATCTGGCGTTCGAAGGCGTCGTCGTACGGCGTGAGCGTGAAGCCGCCACCCGCGGCCTGCGTGAGGTAGACCGTGTCGCCCTTGCCGACCTTCATGCTGGCCAGCACCTCCTTGGGCAGGATGACGCCGACCGAGTTGCCGATCTGGGTCAGTTTGAGTGCGGACATGGCGGACTCCCACGAGCAAAAGTTATAACAAGCGTTATATTATTCCGCCTCATCTGGAGTCGCAACCCGCCATGCTCACCGCCAACAAACTCATGCCCCAGGGCCGCGGTCTCGCGCCCGTGCTGCTCAAGCGTGCCGCCACCATCGAACTCGATTGGGACGTGCGCCAGAAAAGCCGTTTCGACGCCACCGACTCGCAAGGCCGGCAGATCGGCATCTTCCTGCCGCGCGGCACCGCGGTGCGCGGCGGCGACGTGCTGGTGGCGGAAGACGGCTCGCTGGTGCGCGTGATCGCGGCGCCGCAGCCCGTGCTGCGCATCACGCACTGCACCGCCCACGGCACGCCCTTCGACCTGACGCGCGCGGCCTACCACCTGGGCAACCGGCATGTGCCGATCGAGCTCAAGCCCGACCACCTGAAGATCGAACCCGACCACGTGCTGGCCGACATGCTGCGTTCGATGCACCTGATCGTCGTGGCCGTCGAAGAAGCCTTCGAGCCCGAAGGCGGCGCGTACGGCGCGCAAGGGCATTCGCATGGCGGCCACAGCCATGACCACGGCCATGACCACAGTCACGACCACGGGCACTCGCACAGCAGCGGCCCGAAGCCCCTCGTGCTCGCCCCCGAACTGCTCGACGACGATCACGGCCACTCGCACTGAAATGAACGACGGCCTTCCCGTGCGCAGGACACTGGGTGCTTCCCGCAGCGAAATCAAGGAGGAGGCCGCAGGCCGGGGGACATTCGCGGAGGGAAGTACCCGGTGGCCTGCGCACGCGCCCTGAACCACAGCGCTGAAAAATGCCAACCCCGCACAGCCTCCTCCAGCTCATCTGGCTCGCCTCCCCTGCCCTGCCGGTCGGCGGCTTCTCGTACTCCGAAGGCGTCGAGGCCGCAGTCGAATGGGCCGGCATCCATTCCGAAGCCAGCGCCACCGAGTGGCTCTCCGACCAGCTGCACCTGAGCTTCGCGCGCGGCGACCTCGCCCTGGCCGCCCAGGCGATCACCGCCTGGCGCGCGAACGACGCACAACGCATCCGCACCCTCAACGACTGGGTGCTACACACCCGCGAATCCGCCGAGTTCTTCCTGCAAACCGAGCAGATGGGCCGCTCCTTCGTCGAGTGGCTGAAGCTGCACCATGCCGACACGGCCGAGGTCTTCGCCGGCCTGCCCGCGACCTACCCCGTGGCCTTCGCGTTCGCCGCCAGCCGCACCGAAGCCACCGTGCAGGACGGCTGCCTGGCCTTCGCCTTCGGCTGGGCCGAGAACATGGTCGCCGCCGCCGTCAAGGCCGTGCCGCTGGGCCAGAGCGCGGGCCAGCGCATCCTGGCGCGGCTGGCGAACGAAATCCCTGCGGCCGTCGAGCGCGCAATGCAACTGAGCGACGACGAGCGCCAGGCCTTCGCGCCCCTGCTGGCGGTGTTGTCGGCCCGCCATGAAACACAATATTCCCGCCTCTTCCGAAGCTGACCGAACCGGACCTTTTCGCCCATGACCTCCGCCCTGCACCACATTCCGAACCGCACCAAGAAGCTCCCGCCGCTGCGCGTGGGCATCGGCGGCCCCGTCGGCTCGGGCAAGACCACCCTGCTCGAAATGCTCTGCAAGGCGATGCGCGACGAGTACGACCTCGTCGCCATCACCAACGACATCTACACCAAGGAAGACCAGCGCCTGCTCACGGTGGCCGGCGCGCTGCCGGCCGAGCGCATCATGGGCGTGGAAACCGGCGGCTGCCCGCACACCGCGATCCGCGAAGACGCCTCGATCAACCTCGAGGCCATCGACCGCATGCTCGAAGACTTTCCCGACGCCGACATCGTGTTCGTCGAATCGGGCGGCGACAACCTCGCGGCCACTTTCAGCCCCGAGCTGTCGGACCTCACCATCTACGTGATCGACGTGGCGGCCGGCGAAAAGATCCCGCGCAAGGGCGGCCCCGGCATCACCAAGAGCGACCTGTTCGTCATCAACAAGACCGACCTCGCGCCCTACGTGGGCGCGAACCTCGACGTGATGGAACAGGACACCCAGCGCATGCGCCGCCAGCGCCCCTACGTGATGACCAACCTCAAGACGCTCACGGGCGTCGCCGAGGTGGTGGCCTTCATCGAAACGCGCGGCATGCTCACCGCCGCCTGATTCTTCCACCAGGGCGGCGGTGGGCGCTCAGTGCGCCACGGCCTCCGGCATCTGCCCGAACTTCCCGCTGCCGAAGTCCTTCATCGCCTGCACGATCTCGTCGCGCGTGTTCATCACGAACGGGCCGTGGCCGACGATGGGTTCGTCGATCGGCTCGCCGCTGAGCAGCAGCACCACCGCGTCGTTGTTGGCGTCCAGCGTGAGCGCATCGCCCGCGCGGTCGAGCAGCACCATCTGCGCGTCGCGCACGACCGTCTCGCCGTTCACCTGCACCGTGCCGCGCAGCACCACCACCGCGGCCGTGTGGCCTTCGGGCACCGGCAGCGTCACCTGCGCGCCCTGGTTCAGGCGCAGGTCCCACACGTCGATGGGCGTGAAGGTGTGGGCCGGTCCCTTGTGGCCGAGGTAGTCGCCCGCGATCACGCGCACGCTGCCCGCGCCTTCGGGCAGCGGCACCGACGGAATCTGCGCATCGACGATGGCCTGGTAGCCCGGCGTGGCCATCTTGTCCTTGGCGGGCAGGTTGACCCACAGCTGCACCATCTCGAGCTCGCCACCGTCGCGCGTGAACGCTTCGGAATGGAACTCCTCGTGCAGGATGCCCGCGCCGGCGGTCATCCATTGCACGTCGCCGGGGCCGATGGTGCCGCCCTGCCCGGTCGAGTCGCGGTGCGACACCTCGCCCTTGTAGACGATGGTCACGGTCTCGAAGCCGCGGTGCGGGTGCTGGCCCACGCCGCGCGGCTGATCGGTCGGGGTGAACCGGGCCGGGCCGGCGTAGTCGAGCAGCAAAAAGGGGCTGGCGTGGCGCCCCAGCGTGTCGTAGCTGAACAGCGAGCGCACGGGAAAACCGTCGCCCACCCAGTGCGGGCGCGGTGCGCTGTAGGTGCCGAGGATCTTCTTCATGGTCTGTGTTCCTTTCCATCTGGCGGCTCGCCCGGAACGGGAAAGCCATGGATCAAGGATGGGGCCGCAACGATGCTTTGAGTAGATGCCAGAATTCGCCCTCATCGTTCCATTTGGCGAACGATCAACGGCACGGAGGGCCCCCAGCCATGCGCGACCTGAACGATCTCTACTACTACGCCCAGGTGGTCGACCACGGTGGTTTTGCCCCCGCCGGCCGCGCGCTCAGCGTGCCCAAGTCGAGCCTGAGCCGGCGCATCGCGCTGCTCGAAGAGCGGCTGGGCGTGCGCCTCATCCAGCGCTCCACGCGCCGCTTCAGCGTCACCGACATCGGCCGCCAGTACTACGAGCATTGCGTGGCCATGCTGGTCGAGGCCGATGCCGCGCAGGAGGCCATCGACCGCCTGCAGGCCCAGCCGCAGGGGCTGGTGCGGCTGTCGTGCCCGCCGGCGCTGGTGTACTACCAGGTGGCCGAGATGCTCGCCCGCTTCATGACCGAGTGCCCGCGCGTGACCGTGCAGCTCGAGAGCACCAACCGCCGCGTCGACGTGATCCGCGAAGGTTTCGACCTCGCGCTGCGCGTGCGCTTTCCGCCGCTCGAGGACACCGACCTCGTGATGAAGGTGCTGGGCCACAGCACGCAGCGGCTGGTGGCCCACCCGCGCCTGCTCGAAGGCCTGACGGCGCCGGCCAGCCCCGCCGACATCGGCCTGCTGCCCAGCCTGGACCTGGGCCCGGCCCAGCCGCACCACACCTGGTCGCTCGAAGGCCCCGATGGCGCGAGCGCCGAGGTGCGCCACCAGCCCCGCCTGGTGACCGACGACATGGCCGCGCTGCGGCATGCCGCCCTGCAGGGCGTGGGCGTGGCCAAGATGCCGACGATGATGGTGCGCGACGACCTGCAGGCCGGCCGCCTGGTCGACGCGCTGCCGCAATGGGCGCCGCGCAGCGGCATCGTGCACGCGGTGTTCCCTTCGCGCCGCGGCCTGCTGCCGTCGGTGCGCAAGCTGGTGGACTTCCTGGCGGTGGAGTACGAGGCGCTCGAAGCCCTCGAGCTTTCGGGCGTATCGGCCGCATCGGCGCCGACGCGCACTTCAGTCGACTGATCCAGCGGCCACCGCCGGCGCGTACAGCGGCAGGCGCAGCGTCAGCCCGAGCACGCCGCCGTCGTCCGGCGCCGAATAGATGCGCCCGCCGTGGCGCCCCGCGATGCGTTCGCAGATGCGCGCACTGGCCAGCGAGGCGGCGTCGAGGGCGTCGAAGAAGCGCGCCAGCGGCGGGCGTTCGCTGTCTGCGTCGAGGTCGCGCCAGTGAACGACGGCCTGCGTGCCTTCGATGCGTGCGCGCACCTGCAGCGTCGCGCCCGCGGCCATCACGCGCGCGGCATGCGCGGCCACCTTGGCCAGCAGCTCGCGCAGCTCCGATGGAATGCCGAAGACCGGCACCGCTTCCGCGGGCAGGTCCACATCAAGGTGCAGAGATATTGCATCGCCAGATTCAGTGCCGAGCAATGGCCGCAGGTCCTGCACGCGGCTGTCCGCCAGCTGCTGGCGCTGCTGCGTGCGGGCCTGCTGTGCGAGGCCACGGGCGTGCACGGCCGCGCGGGCGTTGGCGACGAACAGCGCGCCCATCAGCGCGAGCACGCCGGTCAGCCCAAGGCCGATGAGCGTGGCGATGACCAGGCCGAGTGAATTGCCGTACATGGTCGGCGCTCCCTCAGCGCGGTTCGGGAAAGGCCGGCCGCGCGCAGCCGCTCGGGGCCCCGCAGCGTGGCGGGGGGCCTTCGCGAAACCCCGGCGGTGGCCCGGGCGGAAAAAGAGGAGGCGGCAGCACGATGCAGCCCGACAGGCCGAGCGCTGCCAGCACGCCTGCGAGGTGATGAATCCGGATCATGTGAATCGATGCATTGCATGTTCGACGACAGGGACCGTTCGCGTGCGCCGGCAATGCCGCCGCACGCGAACGGAGAACGGTCAGAACGCGTGGCGGATGCCGAAGTCGTAGCCGGTCGAAGAACGCGGCAGGCCCGTGTAGCCCACGCCCGTGCTGCCATAGCCCGTGGTGCTGGCGGCCGTGAGGCTGCCCGTGTAGTTCGCGTCGTTGCGGTTGCTCACGCGCGCCACGGTGGCGTACAGCGCGGTGCGTTTGGACAGGTTGTGCACGTAGCCGATCGCGAGCTTGTTCGCGCGCGGGTCGTCGCCCGTGACGCCGACCGCGCCTTCGTTGTAGCGCACCGTCGAGTACGACGCGCGGATCAGGCCCGCACCCACCGGCATGCTCGCGCCGATCAGGTAGCCGTTGTAGCTGTCGCGGCTGTTGCCCAGTGCCGCGAGGTCGAACTTGTTCTTCACGTTCGACAGCTCGCCGAAGAGCTTGACCGGACCGAAGTCGTACGACGCACCGAGGTTGATGGTCTGCACCTTGCGCGTGAGCGTGGTGGTGTCGGCCGCGACGTTCTGGCCCACCGCCAGCGCGATGTCCAGCGGACCGTTCGCATAGCCGAAACGCCCGCCGACATAGCGCCCGGCACTGCTGCTGGTGGCGGCCGTGGTGTCGGTCGCACTGGTCTTCGTGTTCTCGTTCAGGCTGTACTGCAGCTGGCCGTAGAAGCCGCCGAGGTTGGGCGGCAGGAAGTAGCCGACCATGTTGCTGGCGCGCACGTAGTTCGTGTTGCCCAGCGCGGTGCTGCCACTCACCGTGTTGATCACGCTCGAGCCCGAGCCGTTGGTGCCGAACGGGTCGAACACCGTGTCGTTCCAGAACGTGGCCGTGTAGTCGCGGCCCAGCCGCACTTCGCCGAAGCCGCCCGACAGGCTGACGGTGGAGCGGCGGTTGAAGTTGGCGATGCCGGTGGCGCCGTCGTCGTTGCTGATCGGCGCCTCGAGCCAGAAGCTGGCGGCGAGCCCGCCGCCCAGGTCTTCCGTGCCGCGAAAGCCGATGCGGCTGGAGTTGTAGCCCGAGTTGGCCAGGCTCCATTGGCTCTGCTTGCTGGTGGTGCCCGTGACAGGGTTGCGCGAGGTGGCGCTCTGGTAGCTCACGCCGGCATCGACGACGCCGAACAGGGTGACCGACGATTGGGCAGAGGCCAGGCCGGTGACGGCCAGCGCGGCGAGTGCCGTGAGGGATTTCTTCATTCAGGTTTCTCCGGGGTTTTCAGCTGCTCTTCATCGAGCCGCTGACCGGATGGTCCTGTTCAAAATTGGAGGAATCTGGTGGACACCAGCCCTCCCCTCGCGGGTGTTGTTTTGCGTTCACGCGCCGGCCGGTGCGTGAACGCTCGGCGCCGGACAGACTACTCGGCCGTGCGAAGCGCAGGCGCAGGGGACGTCGCCGCGCGCCGCGCATAGCGCTGCGCCAGCACCGCGCACACCATCAGCTGCATCTGGTGGAACAGCATCAGCGGCAACACGATCGCGCCGACGGCGTGCGAGGCGAACAGCACCTTGGCCATCGGAATGCCGCTCGCCAGGCTCTTCTTGGAGCCGCAGAAGACGATGGTGATCTCGTCCTCGATGTTGAAGCCGAAGCGCCGCGCCATGAACGTCGTCAGGCCCAGCGCCAGCGCCAGCAGCACGCCGCACACCAGCAGCAGGCCCAGCAGCGCGCTCACGGGAATCTGCTTCCAGAGCCCTTCGATCACGGCCGCGCTGAAGGCCGTGTAGACCACCAGCAGGATCGAGCCCTGGTCCACGAACTTCAGCACCGCGGCGCGCTTCTGGATCCACTTGCCGATCAACGGACGCGACAGGTGGCCGATGACGAACGGCACCAGCAGCTGCAGCAGGATGCGCCCGATCGCGTCGAGCGACGACGACGACGCCACCGCGCCGCCTTCAGGCAGCACCACCAAGCTCACCAGCACCGGCGTGATGAACACGCCCAGCAAGGTCGAAGCCGAAGCGCTGCAGATGGCGGCCGGCATGTTCCCCCGCGCCATCGCAGTGAAAGCAATCGCCGACTGCACCGTCGCCGGCAGCACGCACAGGAACAGCACGCCCGTGTACAGCTGCGGCGTCACCAGCGGCCCCAGCACAGGCCGCAGCGCGAGCCCCAGCACCGGGAACAGGATGAAGGTGCAGGCGAACACCAGCAGGTGCAGCCGCCACAGCGTGATGCCCGCCAGGATCGCCTCGCGCGACAGCTTGGCGCCGTGCAGGAAGAACAGCAGCCCGATCGCGACCGTGGTCAGGCCCTCGAAGAAGTGGGCCACGCGGCCGCTGGCGGGCAGCAGGCTGGCCAGGGTGACGACCACGACGAGCGCGATCGTGAAGTTGTCGGGGAGAAAGCGTGAACGTGCCATGGCCTGTATTGGACCTTTCGCCCATTCAAAAGAGAAATGGATTTATCGGATGGATATATGATTTGAGCGCATGAACGTCACGCTGCGCCAACTCCGCGTCTTTCGCTCGGTGGCCGAGGGCCGCAACTTCAGCCGCGCCGGCGACCAGGTGGGCCTGAGCCAGCCGGCGGTGAGCCGGTCGATCTCGGAGCTCGAGGCCCAGCTCGGCCTCAAGCTGCTGGACCGCACCACGCGCGAGGTGGTGCTGACCGAAGCCGGCCACTCGTTCGCGGCCCGGCTCGACCGCGTGCTCGACGAACTCGACCAGACCCTGCAGGACGTGGCCGGCCTGGCCAGCGCGCGCGGCGGCAAGGTGCGCGTGGCCAGCAGCCCCACGCTCTCGGCCAACCTCATGCCCGACTGCATCGCGGCCTGCGCGGTGCAGGCGCCGGGCATCCAGTTCCTGCTGCTCGACCGCATCCAGCAGGACGTGCTGGACAGCGTGCGCAGCGGCGAGGTCGATTTCGGCGTGGTGATCGAGCCCTCGGAAGCCGACGACCTGCACTGCGAGTCGATCCTCAACGACCCCTTCATGGTGGTCACGCTGCCCGGCCACCGGCTGACGGAAAAGAAGGCGTCGGTGAACTGGTCGGCGCTCGACGGCCAGCCGCTGGTGCTGCTCGACCACGCCTCGGGCAGCCGGCGCCTCATCGACCAGGCGCTGGAGCGGCACGGCGCGCGCTGCGATGTGAAGCAGCAGCTGGGCCATGCGACCACCGTGTTCCGCATGGTCGAAGCCGGCATCGGCATCAGCGTGATGCCGGGGCTGTCGCTGCCGCCCGAGGGGCTGGCGCGGCTGGTGGTGCGCCCGCTGGTGCCGAACGTGCAGCGCGCGATCATGCTGATCCGGCGACGCAACCGCGAGCTGTCGCCGCTGGCGCAGCGGGTCTGGCGCATGGTGCGCGAGACGGCGGCGCTCAGTGAGGCGCCCGCGGCCCCGCCGACGAAGGCGCGCTGAAGAAGCGCTCCTGCCGCTGGCGCACGCAGAAGTCGATCAGCTCCTCCACCTCGGTGGCCTTGTCGAATACCGCGTCGGCGCCGAGCTGCGCGCACTTGCGGCGCGTCTCGGGCGTGGCGTGGTTGCTGAGCACCACCATCTTCTGCTTCGGGTCGCGGTTGCGGCAGGCCTCGAGCACGCTGAAGCCCGTACCGTCGCCCAGGAACAGGTCGACGATGGCCAGGTCCCACAGCGCCGGGTTGCGCGTGAGCCAACGCGTGCCCTCCGCCTCCGACTCGGCCTGGCCGACCGGATCGATGCGCGCCATCTCGCGCAACGTGCCCGCCAGGCTGGCGCGCTGGGCGGGGTTGTCTTCGACGATGAAGGCGCGGACGGTGGTCATGGCGGGCTCTGCAAAGGGACAAGTGCAGGCTACAAATTGCGCCCGCCAAAAGTCGAAGGTGTGACACCCCACCGCGCGTAGGACATCACCCGCCGGCCGCTGCGCCGGCCTCAGAGCGTGAGGATGGTGCAGCCCGTGGTCTTGCGCGCCTCGAGGTCGCGGTGCGCCTGCTGCACGTCGGCCAGGGCGTAGCGCTGGTCGATCGGGATCTTCACCGCGCCGCTTTGCACCACCGCGAACAGGTCGTCGGCCATGGCCTGCGTGCGCTCGCGCGTGGCGATGTGCGTGAACAGCGTCGGGCGCGTCACGTAGAGCGAGCCCTTCGAGGCCAGCAGGCCGAGGTTGACCGGCGGCACCGGGCCCGAGCCGTTGCCGAAGATCGCCAGCAGGCCGAAGGGGCGCAGGCTGTCGACGGAGCCTTCGAAGGTGTCCTTGCCTACCGAGTCGTACACCACCTTCACGCCCTGGCCGCCGGTGATCTCCTTCACGCGTGCCGCGAAGTTCTCGGTGCTGTAGTTGATGGCGTGCGCCGCGCCGTGGGCCAGCGCGAGCTGGCACTTGGCGTCGCTGCCGGCCGTGCCGATGAGCTGCAGGCCGAGCGCCTTGGCCCACTGGCAGGCGATGAGGCCGACGCCGCCGGCCGCCGCATGGAACAGCACGAAGTCGCCGGGCTGCAGGCCTTCGGCGGGCAGCGTCTTCTTCAGCAGGTACTGCGCGGTGAGGCCCTTGAGCATCATGGCCGCGCCGGTCTCGAAGGAGATGTCGTCGGGCAGCTTGCACACGCACTTGGCCGGCATCACGCGCAGCTCGCAATACGCGCCGGGCGGCTGGCTCGCGTAGGCGGCGCGGTCGCCCGCCTTCAGGTGCGTCACGCCCTCGCCCACTGCCTCGACGATGCCCGAGGCTTCCATGCCCAGCTGCAGCGGCATCTGGAACGGGTACAGGCCGGTGCGCTGGTAGGTGTCGATGAAGTTCAGGCCCACGGCCTTGTGGCGGATGCGGATCTCGCCGGGGCCGGGCTCGCCCACCTCGACCTCGACGACCTTCAGTTCCTCGGGACCGCCGTGGCGGTCGATACGGACGGCTTTGCTCAACATCGTTGCTGTCTCCACGCAGGGGAAAAAAGAATGGGACGGGCATCGTGCCACGTTTGGCTTTTTCTCGACGCGGCACGGTCTCCGTGCCGGCCCGGTAGAGTCGGCGGCCATGTCGTCCGCATCGAATCACCACCGCCTCACGCCCCTCACCGCCCTTCTGCTCACCGTGCCGCCGCTGCTGTGGGCCGGCAATGCGGTGGTCGGCCGGCTGGTGCGCGCGCTGGTGTCGCCGCTGACGCTGAACTTCGTGCGCTGGGTGATCGCGTTCGTGCTGCTGCTGCCGCTGGCGGCCTGGGTGCTGCGCCGCGACAGCCCGCTGTGGGCGCACTGGAAGCGCTACGCATTGCTGGGCCTGCTGGGCATCGGCCTGTACAACGCCTTCCAGTACCTGGCGCTGCAGACCTCCACGCCGATCAACGTCACGCTGGTGGGCTCCAGCCTGCCCCTGTGGATGCTGGCCGTGGGCACGCTGTGCTTCGGCGCGCGCGTCAGCCGGCGCGCGCTGGGCGGCGCGCTGCTGTCGATGCTGGGCGTGCTGCTGGTCTTGAGCCGCGGCGAGTGGCAGCAGCTGCTGGCGCTGCGGCTGGTGCCGGGCGACCTCTACATGATCGCGGGCACCATCGCCTGGGCCTTCTACAGCTGGCTGCTGGCGCGCACGCACGAGCCCGTCAATGTGCGCAGCGACTGGGCTGCCTTCCTGATGGCACAGCTGGTGTTCGGTGTCGCGTGGTCGGGCGCGCTGGCCACCGGCGAATGGACACTGACCGACGCCCACATCGACCTGGGCTGGCCGCTCATTGCGGCGATGCTGTTCATCGGCATCGGCCCCGCCGTGCTGGCCTACCGCTGCTGGGGCACCGGCGTGCAACGCGCGGGCCCGCAGGCGGCGAGCATCTTCATGAACCTCACGCCGCTGTTCGCGGCCGTGCTGTCAGCGGCCTTCCTCGGCGAGGCGCCGTACTGGTACCACGGCGCCGCCTTCGTGCTGATCGTGGGCGGGATCGTGGTGTCGTCGCGGCGCTGAGCGCGCGCCGCTGCGTCGATCAGTAAGTGCCCGGGTAGGCGCCGCCGTCTGCCAGCACGTTCTGGCCGGTCATGTAGCCGGCCTGCATGCTGCACAGGAACGCGCAGATCGCGCCGAATTCCGCCGGGTTGCCGAAGCGCTTGGCCGGAATGTTCTTCTTGCGCGCTTCCCACACGGTGTCGAAGTCCTGGCCCGACTTCTGCGCCGCGCCGGCCATCGTGCCCTTGAGGCGGTCGGTCTCGAAGGAGCCCGGCAGCAGGTTGTTGATGGTCACGCCCTGCGCCGCCACCGACGTGCGCGCCACGCCGGCCACGAAGCCCGTGAGGCCGCTGCGCGCGCCGTTCGACAGGCCCAGGATGTCGATCGGCGACTTCACCGCGCTCGACGTGATGTTGACGATGCGACCGAAGCCGCGTTTCGCCATGCCGTCGACCGTGGCCTTGATGAGCTCGATGGGCGTGAGCATGTTGGCGTCGACCGCCTTGATCCACGCCTCGCGGTCCCAGTTGCGGAAGTCGCCGGGCGGCGGGCCGCCGGCGTTGGTGACGACGATGTCGAAGTCGTGGCCCAGCGCGAACACGGCCGCGCGGCCGGCTTCGGTGGTGATGTCGGCCGCCACGTGCTTGACGAACGGACCCGACGGTCCGGCCGCTGCCACCAGCTGCTTGGCCGCAGCATCGAGCGCCTCGGCACCGCGCGCCACGATCACCACGTTGACGCCCTCGCGCACCAGCGCCTCGGCGCAGCCGTAGCCCAACCCCTTGCTCGCGCCGCACACGAGTGCGGTCCTGCCTGCAATGCCCAGATCCATGTGTTTGCTCCAGTCGATCGATCGATCGATGCTGCAGGGACTAACGCCCCTTGCGTGTGAAAACGAAGATGCCCGCGATGACGAGCACCGTGCCGGCCGCGATCCACGCGGTGAACGGCTCACCCAGTATGACCACCCCCATGAGGATGGTCGACAGGGGCCCGATCATGCCGGTTTGTGCCGCAATGGCGGGGCCGATGCGCTCGATGGCCATCATCACCATGAGGACAGGCACCGCGGTGCACAGCGTGGCGTTGAGCACCGACAGCCAGATCACCTCGGGCGCCACCGCCATCGCCGCGCTCATCGGCCGCGTCAGCACGAACTGCAGGATGCACAGCACGCAGGCCACGGTGGTCGCCAGCCCCACGAGCCGCAGCGACCCGAGCCGCTTGACGAACTCCCCGCTGTACACGAGGTAGCCCGCATAGCTCACCGCGCTCAGGAACACGAGGAACGCGCCCCAAGCCGCCGCGCCGCCGCCCTTGCCGTCGCCGCCGGTCCACAGCTCGTGGCCGAACACCAGCAGCACGCCGGCGTAGCTCACGACCATGCCGATCACCTGCGGGCGCGTCGGGCGGCGCCGGTACAGCAGCCAGCCGAAGAACAGCACCAGCGTGGGGTTGAGGTAAAGAATCAGCCGCTCGAAGCTGGCCGAGATGTAGGCCAGCCCCGCAAAGTCGAGAAAGCTCGCGAGGTAGTAGCCCGAGAAGCCGAGCCCCAGGATGCCGAGCCAGTCGCGCGTCGTGAGCGCGGGCTTGCCGCGCCCGGCCCACCATGCCATCAGCGCGAACAGCGGCAGCGCGAAGAGCATGCGCAGCATGATGAGCGTGATGGCGTCGACGCCGTAGCGGTACGCCAGCTTGACGATGATGGCCTTGCCGCTGAACGCGATGGCGCCCAGCGTGGCAAGGACGAGGCCGGTGGCGTAGCCCTTGCGGGCGGCCTCGTGTCCGTGCGGGGGAATGCCGACCGATGCGGCTGTCTTGTTCATCCCCCGATCATCCCTTGATCCTCAGTAGCCTGCAGCGAGGCCGTCGCGGCGCGGATCGCTCGCAGCCACGTAGCCTTCGACCGAAGGCTCGCCCGCGCGCCAGATGAACTGGCCGGCGCCGAAGTCCTGGTAGGAGTCGTTGATCACCTCGAGGTGGTGGCCCAGGTCGCGCAGGCCCTGCAACGTGTTGGCATTCATCGCGGCCTCGACGTTGATCTCGAGCCCCGCGTTGAAGCGCCAGCGCGGCGCGTCGCACGCGGCCTGCGGGTTCTGGCCGTAGTCGAGCATGCGCACCAGCGTCTGCATGTGGCCCTGCGGCTGCATGTTGCCGCCCATCACGCCGAAGCTCATCACCGGCTGGCCGTCCTTGGTGAGGAAGGCCGGGATGATGGTGTGGAACGGGCGCTTGCCCGGTGCCACCACGTTCGGGCTCTCGGCCTTGAGGCTGAAGCCGTGGCCGCGGTTCTGCAGGCTGATGCCGAATTCGGGTTCCACGCAGCCCGAGCCGAAGCCCATGTAGTTGCTCTGGATGAAGCTCACCATCATGCCGCTCTCGTCCGCGGCCGTGAGGTAGATGGTGCCGCCCTTGACGGGGTTGCCGGCCTTGAAGTCCTGCGCCTTGTTCACGTCGATAAGTCTCGCACGCGAAGCCAGGTAGGCGTCATCGAGCATTTGCGCGGGGGTCACCGTCATCGACGATGGCTCCGACACGTAGCGGTACACGTCGGCGAAGGCCAGCTTCATGGCCTCGATCTGCAGGTGCTGCGACTGCACCGAGTCGACCGGCAGCGAAGCGATGTCGAACTTCTCGAGGATGCCCAGCGCGATCAGCGCCGCGATGCCCTGGCCGTTCGGCGGGATCTCGTGCAGCGTGTGGCCGCGGTAGTCGCGCGAGATGGGCTTGACCCACTCAGGCTGGTAGGCCGCCATGTCGGCCACGGTGAGCGCGCCGCCCTGTTCCTGCGAGAACTTGGCGATGGCCTCGGCGATCTCGCCGTTGTAGTAGGCCTCGCCCTTGGTGCGGGCGATGGCCTTGAGCGCGCGTGCCGCCGCGGTGAAGCGGAACAGCTCGCCGATCTCGGGCGCGCGGCCCCGGGGCAGGAAGGCCTGGGCGAAGCCCGGCTGCGACTGCAGGATCGGCGTGGCCGCCGCCCACTTGCCCTGCACCACCGGCGGCACGAGGTAGCCGCGCTCGGCGATGTCGATGGCGGGCGCCATCAGGTCGGCGAACGGCAGCTTGCCGAAACGCTCGCTCATCGCGACCCAGCCGCGCACCGCGCCCGGCACCGTGACCGAGTCGATGCCGCGCATCGGCGGCGTGGCGGCGTCGGCGCCGTACTTGGCCTTGAAGTACTCGGGCGTCCAGGCCTTCGGCGCGGGGCCCGAGGCGTTCAGGCCGTGCAGTTCCTTGCCGTCCCACAGGATGCAGAAGGCGTCGCTGCCCAGGCCGTTGCTCACCGGCTCGACCAGCGTCATCACGGCGGCCGTGGCAATGGCCGCATCGACCGCGTTGCCGCCCTGCTGCAGGATGCGCAGGCCGGCCTGCGCGGCCAGCGGGTGCGAGGTCGCGACCACGTTGCGTGCGAAGACCGGGAGGCGGGTCGAGAGGTAGGGATTGTTGAAGTCGAAGTTCATGTCGGCGTGCTCTCGTTAGTCATTCGTGATCTTGCGATCGACGACGATCTTTTTCCACTTGGCGGCGTCAACCGCCACCATCTTTGCGAACTGCTCGGGCGTGCCCGCGTTCGCCGGCTCGATGCCCAGGCGGGCGAGCTTGTCCTTCAGTTCCGGATCGGCCAACGCCTCGTTGGCGGCCTTGTTCACGCGCGCCACGATGTCCGCCGGCAGCCCCTTCGGACCGTAGAAGCCGAACCAGGTGTTCGACTCGAAGCCCGGCAGCGTGTCGGCGATGGGCGGCAGCTCGGGCGCGAGCGGGCTGCGCTTGAGCGAGGTGACGCCCAGTGCGCGCAGGCGGCCGTCGCGCACGTGCGGCATGCCGGTGGGCAGCGAGTCGAACAGCACGTCGACCTTGCCGCTGATGAGGTCGGGCACCGCCAGCGCCGTGCCGCGGTAGGGAATGTGCGTGACGAACACGCCGGCCTGCGCCTTGAACAGCTCCGCCGTGAGCTGCACGATGGTGCCGTTGCCGCTCGATGCGTAGTTGAGCTTGCCGGGGTTCTTCTTGGCGTTGTCGATCCATTCGCGCACCGTCTTGGCGGGCGTGTTGACCGGCACCAGCATGATGCTCGGCGCATCGCCGACGTGGGCGATGGGCGTGAAGTCGCGCACCGTGTCGTAGGGCAGCTTGGGCGTGATGGCCGGACCGATGGCGTGCGTGCTCGTGGTCGCGAGCAGCAGCGTGTAACCGTCGGGCGGCGCCTTGGCCGCGAGGTCGGAACCGATCGCACCGCCGGCGCCGGGCTTGTTGTCGACCACCAGCGTGGCGCCGAGCTTCTCGCCCATCTTCTGGCCCAGCGTGCGGGCAAAGAGGTCGGTGGCGCCGGCCGCCGGGAACGGCACGATCAGGCGGATGGGCCGGTTCGGGTAGTTCTGGGCCAGTGCGGGCACCGCGGCCAGCACCAGCGCAGCCGCGGCAAGCGCGGCGCGGGTGGTTCGTTTCATGGAATTCATTGTGTCCGAGGTGGTGTGTCGGGAGCGCGCCTTGTCCGACGTGGCCGCAGGATTGGACACGCGGGGCATTGAAAAGGGAAATGGATTTATCGGATAGATATATGAATCCGGCGCATCAATCGTGCCACTGCGAAGCCCCAACGAAAAACGGCGCCCGAGGGCGCCGTTTGTGCGTTCAGAGAAAGCCCGTCGATCAGTCTTCGACGAAAGCCTCTTCGCGCTTCGATTTCACCGCGGGCAGCAGCACGATGATCAGCAGCAGCGCCGCGGCGATCAGCAGCCCGGCCGAGATCGGGCGCGTGACGAACACGCTCCAGTCGCCGCGCGACAGCAGCAGCGAACGGCGCAGGTTCTCTTCCATCATCGGGCCCAGGATAAAGCCCAGCAGCAAGGGTGCGGGTTCGCAGCCGAGCTTGAAGAAGGCGTAGCCGATGAAGCCGAACACGCCCACCATCCAGATATCCCAGGTGTTGTTGTTGGTCGAGTACACGCCGATGGCGCAGAACAGCACGATCGCCGGGAACAGGAACTTGTAGGGCACCGACAGCAGCTTGATCCACATGCCGATCAGCGGCAGGTTCAGGATCACCAGCATCGCATTGCCGAGCCACATCGAGGCGATCAGGCCCCAGAACAGCTCGGGGTTGCTGGTCATGACCTGCGGACCCGGCTGGATGTTGTGGATCGTCATCGCGCCCACCATCAGCGCCATCACGGCGTTGGGCGGAATGCCCAGCGTCAGGAGCGGAATGAATGAGGTCTGCGCGCCGGCGTTGTTGGCGGCTTCAGGCGCGGCCACGCCGCGGATGTTGCCCTTGCCGAAGGGCACTTCGCCCGGATGCAGCTTGGTCTTCTTCTCGATGGTGTAGGCCGCGAAAGCCGACAGCAGCGCACCGCCACCGGGCAGGATGCCCAGCGACGAACCCAGCGCGGTGCCGCGCAGCACGGCGGGCAGCATGCGCTTGAAGTCTTCCTTGGTCGGGAACAGGCCCGAGACCTTGGCGGTGAACACTTCGCGCTCTTCGTCCGGACGCGACAGGTTGGCGATGATTTCGCCGTAACCGAACACGCCCATGGCGATGGCCACGAAGCCGATGCCGTCGGTGAGTTCAGGCACGTCGAAGCTGAAGCGCGCGACACCCGAGTTCACGTCGGTACCGACCAGGCCCAGCAGCAGGCCCAGCACGATCATCGCGATCGCCTTGAGCAGCGAACCCGATGCCAGCACCACGGCACCGATCAGGCCCAGGATCATCAGCGAGAAGTATTCGGCTGGGCCGAACTTGAAGGCCAGCTCGGTCAGCGGCGGTGCGAAGGCGGCAAGAATGAGCGTGCCGACGCAACCTGCGAAGAACGAGCCCAGGCCGGCCGCGGCGAGCGCCGGACCTGCACGGCCCTTGCGTGCCATCTGGTAGCCGTCGATCACGGTCACCACCGACGACGATTCGCCCGGCAGGTTCACCAGAATCGCGGTGGTCGAGCCACCGTATTGCGCGCCGTAGTAGATACCAGCCAGCATGATCAGCGCCGACACGGGCGGCAGCGCGTACGTGGCGGGCAGCAGCATCGCGATGGTCGCGACCGGGCCGATGCCCGGCAGCACGCCGATCAGCGTGCCCAGAATACAGCCGACGAGGCAGTACAGCAGATTCGTGAAGGTGAAGGCAACGCCAAAACCCAGCGAGAGGTGTTCAAACAGTTCCATGGTGTGAGCAGCTTTCTTCGTCTCAACCGGTGATGAAGGTCGGCCAGACCTGGATCTGCAGCTTGAGCGCCCAGATGAAGGCCACATAGCTGCCAACGGCCAGGATGGTGGCCAGGATCAGCACGGTCGGCAGCTTGAACTCGTGGCCGGCGAGGCTGGCGATGATCACGAGCGCGTAGATCGCGATGATCATGCCCATGGCCGGCACGCCGATGCTCGGCAGGCCGCCGAGCAGCACGCCGAAGGCGAGGTTGGCGCCCAGGATGAACACCACTTGCTTCCAGGCCCACTTGCCGATTTTTTCGCCATCGGTCGTTTCAACGGTGAGCCCGCTGAACATGATGCCCAGGCCGATCAGCGCCATCAGGATGCCCAGCATGAGCGGGAAGTAACCCGGACCCATGCGGGCGCCGCTGCCCACGCTGTAGGTGGTGGCGCCCCATGCGAACGCCACGCCCACGACGGTGAACATCAGTCCCGAGAAAAAGTCTTTCTGACTTTTGATTTTCACGAACAGTCTCCTCGAACAATTTCGATGCGGGATTGTCGAGTCAGCCTCCGGTCAGGCCGATGTGGATTCCACTAACCGAAGGGGTAGGGATAACCCGAAATGACTCATGCCTCGTCAGACCCGAGGCACCTGTTTCTACTCGAGAGGAGGCGTTGCGCTGAGCACTTCCTCGATGGTCGTCACGCCTTCGGCCACGCGCAGCGCACCGGCCAGGCGCAGCGGCCGCATGCCGTCGATCACGGCCTGGCGCCGCAGGCCCGTGAGGTTGGGCTCCTTGGTGACCTGGTCCTTGAACGGCTCGGTCACGCTCAGCAGTTCGTACAGGCCCATGCGGCCCATGTAGCCGGTCATGCGGCAATCGACGCAGCCCACCGGCTTGTAGGCGCGCACCGGACCGGTGATCTGCCACGGCTTGACGATGGCCTCGAGGCTCTCGCGCGTGACTGCGTCGTCGGGCTGCTTGCAATGCGGGCACAGCGTGCGCACGAGGCGCTGCGCGAGCACGCCCAGCATCACGGCGGTGATGAGGTACGAGGGCACGCCCAGTTCCATCATCCGCGTGATGGCGCTGGGCGCATCGTTGGTGTGCAGCGTGCTGAACACGAGGTGGCCGGTGAGCGCGGCCTGCACCGCCATCTCGGCGGTGGCGAGGTCGCGGATTTCACCGACCATGATGATGTCCGGGTCCTGCCGCATCAGCGCGCGCAGGCCCTCGGTGAAACCGAAGTCGAGCTGCGGCTGCACCTGCGTCTGGTTGAACGAAGGCTCGATCATTTCGATCGGGTCTTCGACCGTGCTCACGTTGACCTCTTCGGTCGCCACGCGCTTGAGCGTGGAGTACAGCGTGGTGGTCTTGCCCGAGCCCGTGGGCCCTGTCACCAGGATGATGCCGTTGGGCCGCGTGACCAGCTGTTCCCAGCGCTGCGCGTCGTGCTGCGCGAAGCCCAGCGCGTCGAGGTCCTTCACCGCGGTGTCGGGGTCGAAGATGCGCATCACCATCTTCTCGCCGAAGGCGGTCGGCAAGGTCGACAGGCGCATTTCGATTTCGTCGCCGCGCATGTTGCGGGTCTTGATGCGGCCGTCGAGCGGACGGCGCTTTTCGACCACGTCCATGCGGCCCAGGAGCTTGATGCGCGCGACCATCGCGTTCATCACGCCCATGGGCATCTGGTAGGCGGGGTGCAGGATGCCGTCGATGCGAAAGCGGATCACGCCCTGCTCGCGGCGCGGCTCCAGGTGGATGTCGCTGGCGCGCTGGTCGAAGGCGTACTGCCAGAGCCAGTCGACCACCTGCACCACGCTCTGGTCGTTGGCGTCGAGCTGCTTGGTGCTCTTGCCCAGCTCGACCAGCTGCTCGAAGCTCGCGCCGCCGGTGTTGCCGCCGGCCTTCTGCGCGGCGCGCACCGACTTGGCGAGCGCAAAGAATTCGGCCGTGTAGCGCTGGATGTCCGACGGGTTGGCCACCACGCGGCGCACGGTGCGCTTGGACTGGCGCTCGACCTCGGCGATCCAGTCGATGAGAAACGGTTCGGCCGTGGCCACCACCACCTCGTTCGGCAGCACCTGCACGGGCAGCACCTTGTGGCGCTCGGCATACCCGGCGCTCATGGTATCGGCCACCTTGCCCACATCGACCTTGAGCGGATCGATGCGCAGGTAGGCCAGGCCGGCGCGGCCGGCGAGCCATTGCGTGAGCGCCTCGAGGTCGAGCGGCTTGCCGTCGGCCTCGCGCGTCATGGCCACGTTGGCCAGGCGCACCAGCGGCGCCTGGCGGCTCTCGGCCTGGGCGCAGCGCGCGATGGTGCGCTTGGCCTCCATCGGCGAGATCACGCCGTCGGTGGCGAGCCATTCGATCAGGCGACGCAGGTCGAGCGGACCTTCGTGGCGGGCAGCAGCGGAAGCGGCGGCGGGTACAGCGCTCATGAAGCGGGAATCAGGTGGTGAGGGAAAGCGTCATCGGCTTGAACACCCGCAGCCATTTCGGCGCGGGCAGGCCCCAGCGAGTCTGGATGGTTTGGGCGCGCTCGGCAAGCACCTCGCGCTTCGGGCGCGACGGTGTGCGCTGGGCCAGCACCACCGTGTTGCCTTCGCGCGTCGGCTTGAAGGCCCAGACCGCGTCGGCGCCGAAGGCGGCGGCGATTTTCTCGAGGCTGCGCTCGTAGCTCGACGAGCGGCCGAAGAGGTTGACCGTCATGCAGCCGTCTTCGGTGAGCAGCGCGCGGCAGTCGGCATAGAAGGCTTCGCTGTCGAGCACCGGCGCGGCGGCCTCGTGGTCGTACAGGTCGACCTGCAGCGCATCGACCGTGCCCTGCCATTCGGGCTTGCGGATTTCCTCGGCGGCGTCGGCGATCACCACGCGCAGCTTCAGGTCGTCGGCCGGCAGCTTGAACCAGCCGCGGCAGGCCGACACCACCTGCGGGTTCAGCTCGACCGCGGTGGTGCGCATGCGCAGCGTCTTGCGGCTGAACTTGGTGAGCGTGGCCGCGCCCAGGCCCAGCTGCATCGCGTGGCGGTTGCCCACGCCCTTGCTGTCGACGAACAGCAGCCAGGCCATCATGCGCTGCACGTACTCGAGCTCGATCTCGAAAGGCGCGTCGAGCTTCATCGAGCCCTGGACCCATTCGGTGCCCAGGTGCAGGTAGCGGATGTCGCCCCAGTCGGAAAAATTGACTTCGGGCAGGACGAGGGTTTTCTTGGAAGAAGCGGAAGAAGCCATCAGAGAAGGTGGTGGGCAACGAAGACCTCGCGCCAGGCCGCGAGCTTGCGCTCGAAGGACCACGACGCGTTGGCGGGGCTGGTGGAGGGCAGCGAATACACCGGCACCCCGAGGGTGCGCGTGTGGCGTGCGTGCTTGAAGCTCTCGCCGCCGTTGTGGGCGATGGCGGCGAGCTTCGGCAGTTGCAGGCCGGCGATGTCGTTCACGACCGCCGAGCGGATCGCGGTGTCGAGGCTGCCCTCGCGCTCGCAGGCGCCGTACACGTCCCACACGCCGAGGCCGCGATCGAGCAGCCAGTCGCAGCGCGCGCGGTAGCTGTCTGCGCCCGTCGGAAGCAGGGGGTCGGGCCAGAGGGCTTGCAAGATCTTCCAGAACTGATTTTGGGGATGCGCATAGTACTGCTGCCGCTCGAGCGACTTGACGCCAGGAAAGCTACCGAGGATGAGCACACGTGTGTGGGGCGAGACGATGGGCGCAAGGCCGGTCAGCACCGCGGCGGCGCTGGCGGCGACGGTCGGGGACGGGACGGCGGTCGGTTTCATGGGCGGTATCTTGGCATTGCCGCGCGGCGTGCCTGAACGCCCATGAAAAAACCCGCCGAAGCGGGTTCTTTCGTCAAGCACGGGCCGAAGCCCGGTGCATGGAGGTTACGGCTTCTTGGCCGCTTCGTTCTCGGCCGTGCCCGGCACCTTCTCGCCGATCGCCTTGCCGGCGCTGCGCATGCCGTCGGCCGTCTTGTGGCCTGCCGTTTCCACCGCGTCGCCGGTCTTCACGGCTGCCTTCTTGGTGGCGGTGGTGGCCTTCTTCGTGGTGTTCTTGGTGGCGTTCCAGGCCTTCTTGGTGCCGCGCTCGGTGGCGTTGGCTGCCTTCTTGGTGCCGCTCTTGGTGGCATCCCAGGCCTTCTCGGCGCCGCTTTCGGTCGCGTTCACGGCCTTCTTGGTCGTGCTCTTGGTGGCGTCCCAGGCCTTTTCGGTGCCGCGTGCGGTCGCATCGACGGCGTCCTTGCCGGCTTCCTTCACCTTCTCGGTGGTCGTGGGCTCGGCCGCGGTGGTCTGCGCGATGGCCGACACACCGATGGAGGCCAGCGCCAGTGCAAGCGCGACGGGCAGGGTACGAACAAAAGATGTGGTCATGAAAGACTCCTTTTTTGAGTGAAGTGCGGAGTGACGACAGTGCCACTGGACAACCAACGTCACTTCGAACTTCAAGGATGACAGCAAAAAGGGCCCGATGACCTGCGCTGGCGCAACTCGGGAACTTGGCCTACGCGCTGGGCGGACGCCCCTCCGACACGTTCAGCAGACTTTGGAGCTTCGGCAGGGCTGCCACCGCATTGCGCGTGGTGTTTTCGGCCAGCGACGCGATGTCGATGCCCCGCAGCTGCGCGACCACTTCGGCGATGCGCGGCAGCTCGCCGGGCTCGTTGCGGCCCTGCGCCTGGCCCGCGTCGCGCTGCGCCTGCGTGCGGTACAGCCAGTGCGGCTGGATGTCGGGCGCGTCGGTTTCCATCACCAGCGCGTCCATCGGCAAGGTGGCCGCGAGGCGGCGCAGCTGCAGCGCGCGCTCGAAGGTCACGGCGCCGCCGAAGCCCAGCTTCAGGCCGATCTCGATGCAGGCCTGCGCCTGCTGCTCGCTACCGTTGAACGCGTGGGCGATGCCGTGCCACGGCCGCCCTCCCGCGGTCTGGCGCAGATGCTTGAGCACCTTGTCGACCGAGCGCCGCACATGGATGAGCACGGGCAGCCCGTGCTTGCGCGCCAGTTGCAACTGAGTGTGAAAGAAGCGTTCCTGTCTATCGGCGTCCAGGCCTTCCACGAAGTAGTCGAGCCCGATCTCGCCGACCGCCACCAGGCGCGGATCGTCGCGCCGCGCGTGCAGTTCGGCATCGAGCGTCTGCAGGTCGGCATCGCTCGCCTGCCCCGTGCACAGCGGGTGGATGCCCAGCGCGTAGGCGTCGCCCTGCGCGTGGGCCAGTTCGCGCACGGTGGCGAAGTTGAAGGCCGCCACCGCCGGAATGACGCACAGCACCACGCCCTGCGCCGCCGCGCGGGCGCGGATGACGGGCATCTCGGCACCGAATTCGGGCGCATCGAGGTGACAGTGGGTATCGACAAACGCAGCCATCGCGCGATGATGCCCGAAGGGATGCACAGGCGCGGAAAGCGTGCTACTGTGAACTCCTTCACGCGTCCTTTTTTGCCGGAGGTGCTCCGATGCGCAGGCCCGCTTTCTACAGCCGCTCGCCCCGCACGCTGCCGCCGGCCGCAGCACCGGCGGCCGGGTCGCCGGCGGATGCCGCGGCTGTGGCCGAGGCCGACGCCGTGCAAGCCCCACCCCCTCGCGCACGCTGGCAGCCCGGGCGCCGCGCCTTCGCACTGCTCACCGTCAGCTGCATCGCCATCGCCGCCGGCGGCGCCTTCTGGGCACCGCGCCAGGGCGCCAAGGCGCTCACGCAGAAAGACATCGACGCCGCCGTGCTGCGCACGCTGCAGACCGCCACCCTGCCCTCGCCCGCGGCCAAGGCCGCCGACATCGTGCGGCCCTCGGTGGTGCGCGTGGTCGGCTACGGCCCCGAGAAGGCCACGCCCGAGGCCAAGACCCAGAAGCGTGGCCGCAACATGGCCAAGGGCAAGCCGCCCGAGGCGCCCGCCGACGGCGGCACGCCGGGCGAGGTCGAGCGCGGCGTGGGCACGGGCGTGGTGATCGTCGACAAGGGCGTGATCCTCACCAACCTGCACGTGGTCGCCGGCGCCGAGAAGATCAAGGTCACTTTCGCCGACGGGCTCGAAGCGGTGGCCGTCATCACCGGCGTGCAGCCCGAGAACGACCTGGCCGTGCTGCAGGCCCAGAAGATTCCCGACGACCTGATCCCCGCCGTGATGCGCTCCACCGCCGACCTGCGCTCCGGCGACCAGGTGGCGGCCGTGGGCTTTCCGTTCGGCATCGGGCCCTCGGTGTCGGCCGGCGTGGTGTCGGGACTGAAGCGCTCCTTCCGCTCGCCCGAGGGCAAGCAGGAGCTGGGTAACCTGATCCAGTTCGACGCCGCCGCCAACCCCGGCAATTCGGGCGGCCCGCTCATCAACATGGACGGCGAGGTGCTGGGCATCGTCACCGCCATCCTCAACCCGACGCAGCAGCGCACCTTCATCGGCATCGGCTTCGCGGTGCCGATCGAGAACGCCGCTTCGGCGGCCGGCTCGCCGCCTTTCTGATTTCTTCGAAAGCCCTTCGCATGAGCACAGAAAACCCGACCTCGTCGACCTTTGCAACAGCCCCCGCCACCGCCGAGCTGATGGAGCAGATCCTCTACGAGGTGAAGCGCGTGGTCGTGGGGCAGGATCGCTTTCTCGAGCGCGTGATGGTCGCGATGCTCGCAGGCGGCCACCTGCTGGTCGAAGGCGTGCCGGGGCTGGCCAAGACGCTCACCATCAAGACGCTGGCCGACACCGTGCGCGGCCAGTTCAAACGCATCCAGTTCACGCCCGACCTGGTGCCGGCCGACCTCGTGGGCACGCGCATCTACAACCAGAAGACGGGCGAGTTCAGCACCTCGCTGGGCCCGGTGTTCGCCAACCTGCTTTTGGCCGACGAAATCAACCGCGCGCCGGCCAAGGTGCAAAGCGCGCTGCTCGAGGTGATGCAGGAGCGCCAGGTCACCATCGCCGGCGAAACGCACAAGGTGCCGCGCCCCTTTCTCGTGATGGCGACGCAGAACCCGATCGAGACCGAGGGCACCTACCCGCTGCCTGAGGCGCAGGTCGATCGTTTCATGATGAAGGTCATGGTCGACTACCCGAGCGATGAAGAAGAGTTCGTGATCGTGCAACGCGTGATCGGCCCGCCCGTCTCGGCCACGCCGGTCGCCACCACCGAACAGCTGGCCGAGCTGCAGGCCGAGGCGCGGCGCGTGTACGTCGACCCTTCGCTGATCCAGTACGCCGTCAAGCTCGTGTCGGCCACGCGCACGCCCGAGAAGCACGGCCTGAAGGACCTGCGCCGCTTCATCACCTTCGGCGCCAGCCCGCGCGCGAGCATCAGCCTCACCGAAGGCGCGCGCGCCCTGGCGCTGCTGCGCGGTCGCAGCTACGCGCTGCCCGAAGACATGAGCGCGCTGGTGCCCGATGTGCTGCGCCACCGCGTGACGCTGTCCTACGAGGGCCTGTCCGAAGGGCTCACGCCCGACGGGCTGATCGAGAAGATCATGAAGGCCGTTCCCGCTCCCCCCAAGCCCCTCGAACATGAAAAGCTGGTGGCGTAAGGCCCCCGAGGCCGCGAACGACGAACGGCTCGCGATCGAAGCCGGCGGGGCCGAACGCGCGCTGCGCCGGCTCGAATGGACCGTGATCCGCCGCCTCGACGGCCTGCTGCAGGGCGACTACCGCACGCTCATGCGCGGCACCGGCCTGGACCTGGCCGACCTGCGCGAGTACCAGCACCACGACGACGTGCGCCACATCGACTGGAACGTCACCGCGCGGCTGCAGACGCCGCACGTGCGCGTGTTCACCGAAGACCGCGAGATGGCCGCGTGGTTCGTGCTCGACCTGAGCCGCTCGGTCGACTTCGGCTCGGGCCTGAAGGCCAAGCGCGAGATCTCGGCCGGCTTCGTCGGCGTGCTCGCGCGGCTGCTCACGCGGCACGGCAACCGGGTCGGCGCACTGGTCTACGGCCGCGACCTCGAGGCCGTGATCCCGCCGCGCACCGGCCGCCGCCATGTGCTGCACCTGCTGCACGCGATGGAAAAGCGCGCGAACCAGGCCGAAGCCGCGCCCGCGCAGAAAGGCATGACCCGCCTGGCCGACCTGCTGACCTCCGCCGCAGCGCTCATGCCGCGCCGCTCCACCGTGTTCGTGGTGTCCGACTTTCTCAGCGAGCCCGGCTGGGAGCGCCCGCTGGGCCAGCTGGTGCAACGGCACGAAGTGATTGCCGTGCGCCTCTTCGATCCGCTCGAGCTCGAGCTGCCCGACCTCGGCCTGGTGCCGCTGCGCGACGCCGAGACCGGCGAGCAGCTGTGGGTCGACACCCATGACGCGGGGTTCCGCAAACGCTTCGCGCGGCTGGCCGCCGAACGCGAGACCACCCTGCGCGAGTCGCTGGCCCGGGCCGGCGTCGACGCCCTCGAACTCTCGACCAACGACGATCTGGTCGAAGCCATCGTGCGATTCGCGGACCTGCGCAAGCGCCGGGTCCGCGGCGTCGCAGCGGGTGGCGGGAAGGCGGTGGTGGCGGCATGACATTCCTCTGGCCTCAATTCCTCTGGCTGCTGGCGGCCTTGCCGCTGCTGGTGCTCCTGTATGTCTGGCTGATCCGCCGCAAGAAGAAGATGGCGGTGCGCTACGCCAGTCTGTCGATCGTGCGCGAGGCCATGGGCCCGGGCCAGAGCCTGCGGCGTCACATCCCGCCGCTGCTGTTCCTGGTGGCCATCACCGCGATGCTCGTGGCGGCGGCGCGGCCGATGGCGGTGGTGGTGCTGCCGTCGAACCAGCAGACCATCATCCTGGCAATGGACGTGTCGGGCAGCATGCGCGCGGCCGACGTGCAACCCAACCGGCTGGTGGCGGCGCAGGAAGCGGCCAAGAGCTTCATCAAGGACCTGCCGCGCCATGTGAAGGTGGGCATCGTCGCCTTCGCGGGCAGCGCACAGGTGGCGCAGCTGCCCACCACCAACCACGACGACCTCGTGACGGCCATCGACAGCTTCCAGCTGCAGCGCGCCACGGCCACGGGCAACGCCATCGTGGTGTCGCTGGCCACGCTGTTCCCCGACGCGGGCATCGACATCTCGCAGTTCAGCGCGCCCAGCCGCCAGCGCGGCATCCCGATCGACCAGAACGAGAAGCAGCTCAAGGAGTTCACGCCCGTGGCGCCCGGCTCGTTCACCTCGGCCGCGATCATCATGCTGACCGACGGCCAGCGCACCACCGGCGTCGACCCGCTGGACGCCGCCAAGGCCGCGGCCGACCGCGGCGTGCGCATCTACACGGTGGGCGTGGGCACGGTCGACGGCGAGACCATCGGCTTCGAAGGCTGGTCGATGCGCGTGCGGCTGGACGAAGAAACCCTCAAGGCCATCGCCAACAAGACCAGCGCCGAATATTTCTACGCCGGCACCGCGAGCGACCTGAAGAAGGTCTACGAGACGCTGAGCTCCAAGCTCACCGTCGAGAAGAAGGAAACCGAGATCTCGGCGCTGTTCGCGCTGGGCGCGGCGGTGCTCACGCTGCTGTCGGCGGGGCTGTCGCTGCTCTGGTTCAACCGGATTCTTTAGCGCTGTTTTCTGCCACGGCGGGCGGCAGCTTCACCGCCCCCACCCCGCCCAGGAACAGGTCGGCCACGATCGGCGCGATGGCCGCGTGGTCGAGCCGGCCGCCGGGCTTCATCCAGGTGAACATCCAGTTGATCATGCCGAACAGCAGCATGGTCAGCGGCTTGGCGAGCTCGTCGCTCGGCGCGCCGGGGCGCAGCGCCGACACGGCGCGCGCAAAGCCCGCGACCACGGCGCGTTCCTGGTCGAGCACGCGCTCGCGGTCTTCGTCCTCGAGAAAGCGCACGTCGTCGGTCAGCACGCGGTGCGCGTCCTGCGCGCCGGCGTACTCCTCGACGATGCGGTAGATGAAGCGGCGCAGCCGCTCCTCGTCGGTGGACGGCTGGGCCTCTTCCTCGGCCACCAGGGCCGCCAGCTTCGAGACGTGCGTCTCGGCGATGCTGATGAGCAGGCTGCTCTTGTCCTTGTAGTAGTGGTAGAGCGTGGCCTTCGACAGGTTGCAGGCCTCGGCGACCTGGTTCATCGAGGTCGCGGGGTAGCCGCGGCGGGCGAACAGCTGGGCGGCCTGCGCGAGGATCAGTTCGCGCTGGTCGTCGTAGGTGGCGGATCTTCCACGCGGCATCGGGTCTTCTTCCTGGGTTGTCTGTCGGTTGCTGGCGTGCAGCAGGCTCGATCTTGCATGAAGCCGCAGGGCTAGCCGCGGCGGGTGGCGATCAGGGATTTCACGTCGGTGGCGGGCAGGCGCGGCCGGTCTTTTTCCACCTCGGCGAGCGGCGCCACCTCGTGCAGGCTGGCCAGGCTGCGCACCGTCAGCGCCTGGTAGGTCTGCGTGCCTTCGAGCTTCCAGGCGATCTCTTCGTCGCTGAGCTCGCGCCGCACCTTGGCTGGGATGCCCGCCGCGAGCGAGCGCGCGGGCACCTTCATGCCGGCGGGCACGAAGGCACAGGCCGCGACGATGGCTTTCTCGCCCACCTCGGCCTCGTCCATCACCACCGCGTTCATGCCCACCAGCGCGTCGCGCCGCACGATGCAGCTGTGCAGGATCGCGCCATGGCCGATGTGGCCGTTGACCTCCACCACCGTGTCGTTGTCGGGAAAGCCGTGGATGCAGCAGTGGTCCTGCACGTTGGAGCCCTCCTGCAAGACGATGCGGCCGAAGTCGCCGCGCAGGCTGGCGCAGGGGCCGACGTAGCAGTTGGGGCCGACGATCACGTCGCCGATCAGCACGGCCGTGGGATGCACGTAGGCGCTCGGGTCGACGACAGGAATCACGCCGTCGATGGAATAGCTGGGCATTCGGTCTCCTTGTTTTTTCGCAGGCCTCAGGGTTTGCCCTGAAGGCACCCCGCTTGTGCCGGAATCGAGGTCGATCCTAAAATCAACCGAACGGTCGGTCAATAGTGTTTACGCACCGAGCCGTCCCCACAAAGGATGAAAGAGACACGCATGACTGAGCCTTTGGTACTCATCAGCAACGCCGGCGCCGTCCGCACGCTGAGCCTGAACCGCCCTGCGGCGCTCAACAGCTTCACGACCGGGTTGCACGCCGAGCTGCTGGCCGCGCTCGAAGCCGCGGCCGCCGACAGCAGCGTGCGCTGCGTGGTGCTCACCGGCGCCGGCCGCGCCTTCTGCGCGGGGCAGGACCTGGCCGACCCGTCGGTCGCGCCCGACCCCACGCCGGGCGCCGCGCCCAAGGACCTGGGCCACGTCATCTCCACCTATTACGGCCCGCTGGTCGCGCGCCTGCGCTCGATGCCGGTGCCAGTGGTTGCCGCCGTCAACGGCGTGGCGGCCGGCGCGGGCGCCAACCTCGCGCTGTGCTGCGACCTCGTCGTGGCCGGCCGCTCGGCCAGCTTCATCCAGGCCTTCACCAAGATCGGCCTCGTGCCCGACACCGGCGGCACCTGGCTGCTGCCGCGCCTCGTGGGCCCGGCGCGCGCGCTGGGCATCGCGATGCTGGGCGACAAGCTGCCGGCCGAAGACGCCGCGCGCATCGGCCTCATCTGGCAGTGCGTGGACGACGCGGCCCTGGCCGACACCGCCGCCGCGCTGGCGACGCGCCTGGCCGGCATGCCCACGCGCGCACTCGTCGCCACCCGCGAAGCGATGGCCGCCGCGCAAAACCTCGACCTGGGCGCGGCACTTGCCGAAGAAGCGCGCATCCAACGCGAGATGGGCAACGCCGACGACTACCGCGAAGGGGTCGAGGCTTTCCGCGCCAAGCGCGCCCCGGTGTTCAAGGACCGCTGAGATGACCGACGCTTCCCGCACCCCGCAACAGACCGCCGAGTTCGTGCGCGACGGCATGTTCGCGAACGACAACGCCAGCAAGGGCCTGGGCATGCGCATCGTGGAGGTCGGCCCCGGTCAGGCCACGCTCGAGATGCGCGTGCGCCCCGACATGCTCAACGGCCACGCCATCTGCCACGGCGGCTTCATGGCCACGCTGGCCGACTCCACCTTCGCCTTCGCCTGCAACTCGTACAACGAGCTGACCGTGGCCTCGGGCTTCGCCATCGACTTCCTCGCGCCGGCGCGCGAGGGCGACGTGCTCACCGCGCGCTGCTTCGAAGTCTCCAAGGCCGGCCGCACCGGCGTGTACGACACCGAAATCACCAACCAGCGCGGCGAGCGCATCGCGATGTTCCGCGGTCGCTCGTACACCGCCAAGGGCCGGCCGGCCGTCCCGGCCGCTTGAGGAGACACCCCACCATGACCGTGAAACGCCCCGCCCCCGGCGACCTCGACCCGATCGAAACCGCCAGCCGCGACGAGATCGCCGCCCTGCAACTCACGCGCCTGCGCGCCACGCTGCGCAACGCCTACGACCACGTGCCGCACTACCGCCAGGCCTTCGATGCCAAGGGCGTGCACCCCGACGACCTGAAGTCGCTGGCCGACCTGTCGAAATTCCCGTTCACGGTGAAGACCGACCTGCGCGACAACTACCCCTTCGGCATGTTCGCCGTGCCGCGCACGCAGGTGGCACGCATCCACGCGTCGTCGGGCACCACCGGCAAGCCGACCGTGGTGGGCTACACCAAGAAAGACATCGACACCTGGGCCGACCTCGTTGCGCGCTCGATCCGCGCGGCAGGCGGACGGCCCGGCGACATGATCCATGTGGCCTACGGCTACGGCCTCTTCACGGGCGGCCTGGGCGCGCACTACGGCGCCGAGCGCGCGGGCTGCACCGTCATCCCGATGTCGGGCGGCCAGACCGAGAAGCAGGTGCAGCTCATCCAGGACTTCAAGCCCGACATCATCATGGTCACGCCCAGCTACATGCAGGTGATCATCGAGCAGTTCGAGCGCCAGGGCCTCGATGCGAAAGACAGCTCGCTCAAGGTCGGCATCTTCGGCGCCGAGCCGTGGACCGAGGCCATGCGCCGCGACATCGAGACCCGCGCCGGCATCGACGCCGTCGACATCTACGGCCTCTCCGAAGTGATGGGCCCGGGCGTGGCCAGCGAATGCGTCGAGAGCAAGGACGGCCCGGTGATCTGGGAAGACCACTTCTACCCCGAGATCATCGACCCCGAAACGGGCGAGCTGAAGGCCGACGGCGAAGAAGGCGAACTGGTCTTCACCTCGCTGAGCAAGGAGGCCATGCCCATCGTGCGCTACCGCACGCGCGACCTCACGCGCCTGTTGCCGCCCACCTCGCGGTCGTTCCGCCGCATGGGCAAGATCGTCGGGCGCAGCGACGACATGATGATCATCCGCGGCGTGAACGTCTTCCCCACGCAGGTGGAAGAGATCGTGCTCGCGCACAGCGCCCTCACCGGCCTGTACCAGGTGCGCGTGAGCCGCGAAGGCCTGCTCGACCAGGTCGAGGTGCACTGCGAACTCACGCCGCACGAAGCCGCCGCGGCCGACCGCAACGCGATTTCCGAGTGGGTGCAGCACCGCGTGAAGACGCTGATCGGCATCTCCACCCGCGTGGTCGTGCACGGCCCCGACGAAATGGAACGCACGCAGACCGGCAAGGCCCGGCGCGTCGTCGACACGCGCCCGCGCTGAGCGCCCGCGCGCCCCACACACCGCACCGAAAGGACACGCACATGTACACCCAGGCCATGGACACGATGGGCAAGGACGCAGGCGACGGCAAGCAGAAGGCCGTGCGCTCCGCCGACGAGCTGCGTCTCGAGGAACGCTTCGATGCGCGCATCGACGCCGGCGACTTCATCGAGGCGAAAGACTGGATGCCCGAGCACTACCGCAAGACGCTGGTGCGCCAGATCAGCCAGCACGCGCACTCCGAAATCGTCGGCATGCTGCCCGAGGGCAACTGGATCAGCCGCGCGCCCACGCTCAAGCGCAAGGCCATCCTGCTGGCCAAGGTGCAGGACGAAGGCGGCCACGGCCTGTACCTGTACGCCGCCGCCGAAACGCTGGGCACCTCGCGCGACCAGATGTTCGACGCGCTGCACACCGGCAAGGCCAAGTACAGCTCGATCTTCAACTACCCCACGCTCAGCTGGGCCGACATGGGCACCATCGGCTGGCTGGTCGACGGCGCGGCCATCATGAACCAGGTGCCGATCTGCCGCTGCTCGTACGCACCGTATGCGCGCGCCATGATCCGCATCTGCCGCGAAGAGAGCTTTCACCAGCGCCAGGGCTACGAAGCGCTGCTGACGATGATGAAGCAGGGCACCGACGCGCAGAAGGCGATGGTGCAGGACGCGGTCAACCGCTGGTGGTGGCCCTCGATCATGATGTTCGGCCCGCCGGACGACCAGTCGCCCAACTCGGCGCAGTCGATGCGCTGGGGCATCAAGCGCTTCAGCAACGACGAGCTGCGCCAGAAGTTCATCGACGCCACCGTCGAACAGGCCGCGATCCTCGGCGTGACGCTGCCCGACCCCGACCTCAAGTGGAACGAAGAACGCCAGGCGCATGACTTCGGCGTCATCGACTGGAGCGAATTCTGGCGCGTGATCGCCGGCGACGGCCCCTGCAACCGCGAACGCCTGCAGGCCCGCGTCGATGCCTGGGACGACGGCGCCTGGGTGCGCGAAGCCGCCCTCGCCCACGCCAACAAACAACCTCTGAAGGAAGCAGCATGAGCACCGAAATGAAGCAAGAGTGGCCTCTGTGGGAAGTGTTCGTGCGCAGCAAGGCCGGCCTCGATCACAAGCACTGCGGCAGCCTGCACGCGGCCGACCCGAAGATGGCGATCCAGATGGCGCGCGACGTCTACACGCGCCGCCAGGAAGGCAGCAGCATCTGGGTGGTGCGCTCCGACCAGATCGTGGCCAGCGACCCGGGCGACAAGGACATGTTCTTCGACCCGGCCGAAGACAAGGTCTACCGCCACCCCACCTTCTACGCGCTGCCCAAGTCCGTGGACCACATGTGAGCCAGGAACGGCACGCCATGCAAGCCTCGATCGAACTGAACCGCACGCCCGCCGTGCACTACCTGCTGCGCATCGGAGACACCTGCCTGGTGCTCGCGCAGCGCCTGGGCGAATGGTGCGGCCACGCACCGGTGCTCGAAGAAGACATCGCGATGGCCAACATCGCGCTCGACCTCGTCGGCCAGGCCCGCGCCGTGCTCACGCACGCCGGCCAGCTCGAAGGCGCCGGCCGCGCGCACGACGAAGACCAGCTCGCCTACCTGCGCGACGAGCGCGACTACTTCAACCTCACGCTGGTCGAGCTGCCGCGCGGCGACTTCGCCTTTGCCGTGCTGCGCAACACCATGGTCGCCACGCTGCTCAAGCTGCTGTGGCAACGCCTGGCCGCATCGAACGACGCCGAGGTGGCCGCCATCGCCGGCAAGGCGCTGAAGGAAGCGCGCTACCACCAGCAGCACTCGGCCGACTGGGTCGTGCGCCTGGGCGACGGCACCGACGAATCGCGCCGCCGCACCGAGAAGGCGCTCAAGCAGCTGTGGCTCTACGTGCCCGAGCTGTTCGACAGCGACGACGTCGATGCACAGGCCAGCGCCAGCGGCCTCGGCCCGGCCTGGAGCGAACTGCGCGAGCCGTGGCTGGCCGAGATGCAGCAGGTGCTCGACGCCGCCGGCCTCGCCATGCCGAAGGAAGCCGCTTTCCGCAGCACCGGCAAGCACGGCGTGCACAGCGAGCACATGGGCTACATCCTGGCCGAGATGCAGCACCTGCAGCGCAGCTTCCCCGGAGGCGTGTGGTGACGAACGCACTGGCGTCGCGCATTGATGCGGCGTGGGCCGTGCTGCACACCGTGCCCGACCCCGAGGTGCCGGCCGTGTCGGTCTGCGACCTGGGCATCGTGCGCGAGGTGATCGAGCACGACGACGGCCTGGAGATCGTGCTCACGCCGACCTACTCCGGCTGCCCCGCCACCGAAGCCATCGAGCACGACGTGCTGGCCGCCATCGAGAACGCAGGCCTGGGCCGTGCGCGCGCCACGCTGCGCCGCGCACCCGCCTGGACCAGCGACTGGATCAGCGACGCAGGCCGCGACAAGCTCAAGGCCTACGGCATCGCGCCGCCCGCGCACCTCACGCCCGAGCAGGCCTCCAACACCGCCATGCCGATCAAGCTCTTCGGCCGCATGGCAGGCGAGCGCATCGCCTGCCCGCGCTGCGCGAGCGAGCGCACCGAGCGCCTGTCGGCTTTCGGCTCCACCGCCTGCAAGGCCCTGTACCGCTGCATGGCCTGCCGCGAACCCTTCGAACATTTCAAGCCTATCTGAGGCACGCCCACGATGAGCACCCTCTTCCACCCCCTGCGCGTGAAGGCCATCGAGCCCGACACGCACGAGGCCGTCATCGTCTCGTTCGAGGTGCCGCCCGCGCTGCGCGAAGTCTTCGGCTTCACGCAGGGCCAGTACCTCACGCTGCGCCATGACATCGACGGCCAGGACCTGCGCCGTTCCTATTCGATCTGCGCCGGCCTCGACGACGGCGAGCTGCGCGTCGGCGTGCGCAAGGTGCGCGGCGGCGTGTTCTCCAACTGGATCAACGCCCACCTGCAACCCGGCGACAGCCTGCAGGTAATGGCGCCGCAAGGCCGCTTCTTCGTGCCCATCGAGCCCGAGGCCGCGCGCCACCACGTGGGCATCGCCGGCGGCAGCGGCATCACGCCGATCCTGTCGATCATGAAGACCGTGCTGGCGCGCGAGCCCAAGAGCCGCTTCACGCTGATCTACGGCAACCGCCAGCTGCAGTCCACGATGTTCAAGGAAGAGATCGAGGACCTGAAGAACCGCTACATGACGCGGCTCGTGCTGCAGCACGTGTTCTCCGACGAGCACACCGATTCGCCGCTGGGCTTCGGCGTGATGAACCGCGAGAAGATCGGCGAGTTCCTGGCCTCGGTGGTGCCCGCCGCGCAGATCGACCACGTGTACGTGTGCGGCCCGTTCCAGATGAACGACGAGGCCGAGGCCGCGCTGCTCGCCGCGGGCGTGCCCGAGGACCGCATCCACATCGAGCGCTTCGGCGTCGCGCTGCCTTCGGCCAGCCAGGTCGGCGCGGTGGTGCACGAGGCGCAGCCGGGCGACGCCAAGCAGGCGCGCGTGACCATCGTGCGCGACGGCCTGCAGCGCGAGATCACCTACACCGAGGGCCAGCCCAGCATCCTCGATGCGGCGTCGGCAGCCGGGCTCGAGGTGCCGTTCTCGTGCACCTCGGGCGTGTGCGGCACCTGCCGCGCGAAGTGCGTGGACGGGGAAGTCCGCATGGAAAGAAACTTCGCGCTCGACAAGAATGAGGTGGCCGCGGGATTCGTGCTGACCTGCCAGGCCCACCCCCTGACCGAACGCGTCACGCTGTCCTTCGACGAGCGTTGAACGCACGGCTTTTCCCTCGGCCTTTCCCCTTTCAACCCGGAGACAAACCAACCATGAAATTCTTCAAGCCCCTGCTGATCGCCGCCCTGTGCGCCACGGCCCTCTCGGCCTGGGCCGACGTCAACGTCGGCGTGACCATCTCGGCCACCGGGCCGGCGGCGTCGCTCGGCATTCCCGAGAAGAACACCATCGCGCTGATGCCCAAGACGATCGGCGGGCAGAAGATCAACTACATCGTGCTGGACGATGCCTCCGACACCACGGCCGCCGTGAACAACACGCGCAAGCTGATCGCCGAGAACAAGGTCGACGTGATCCTGGGCTCGACCACCACGCCGGCCTCGCTCGCGATGATCGACGTGGCCAGCGAAGCGCAGACGCCGATGATCTCGGTGGCCGCCTCGGCCCGCATCATCGAGCCGATGGACGCCAAGAAGAAGTGGGTCTTCAAGACGCCGCAGAACGACATCATGATGTCGCTGGCCATCGCCGAGCACATGGCCGCCAACGGCGTGAAGACGGTCGGCTTCATCGGCTTCTCCGACGCGTACGGCGAAGGCTGGGCGCAGGAATTCGCCAAAGCCGCCGACCTGAAGAAGATCAAGATCGTGGCCAACGAACGCTATGCGCGCTCCGACACCTCGGTCACCGGCCAGGCGCTGAAGCTCATGTCGGCCAAGCCCGACGCGGTGCTGGTCGCCGGCTCCGGCACGCCGGCCGCGCTGCCGCAGAAGACGCTCAAGGAGCGCGGCTACACCGGCAAGATGTACCAGACGCACGGCGTGGCCAACGCCGACTTCCTGCGCGTGGGCGGCAAGGACGTGGACGGCACCTTCCTGCCGGCCGGCCCGGTGCTCGTGGCCGACCAGCTGCCCGCCAGCAACCCGGTGAAGAAGTCTGCGCTCGCCTACGTCGCCGCCTATGAAGCCGCCTATGGCAAGGGCACGGTCTCGACCTTCGGCGCGCACGCCTGGGACGCGGGCCTCCTGATGAGCTCGGCCGTGCCGGTCGCGCTGAAGAAGGCCCAGCCTGGCACGCCCGAGTTCCGCGCCGCGCTGCGCGATGCGCTCGAGCAGACCAAGGACGTGTCGGGCGCGCACGGCGTGTTCAACATGACCGCGGCGGACCACCTGGGCCTGGACCAGCGCGCGCGCGTGATGGTCAAGATCGAAAACGGCGCCTGGAAATTCCAGCCCTGAAGCACTGAACTCGCCCCCAGGCTTCGCGCACTTCGTGTCGCCTCTCCAACCCCCTACCGGGGGCAACACCTGAGGCCCGGCAAAGCCGGTTCCTCGGTGTTCCTGATCTGAATCACGGGCGACGCCCGAAGGTTGTTTTATGGACTTGCAGATTGCCCTGTTGCTGGGGCAGGACGGCATCGTGAACGGCGCGGTCTACGGACTGATGGCGCTCGCGCTGGTGCTGGTGTTTTCGGTCACGCGCGTGATCTTCATTCCGCAGGGCGAGTTCGTCGCCTTCGGTGCGCTCTCCATGGCGGCGCTGCAGGGCGGGCGCACGCCGGCCACGCTGTGGCTGCTGGTGGCGTTGGGCGTCATGGCGCTGGCCGTGGAGGTGTGGCGCTGGAAGCGCGGCGCGACCATCGACTGGCGCTCGGCCTTCACCTGGTGCGTGGCCTTCCCGGCCATCGCCGCGGTGCTGGTGCTGGGCCTCAAGCCCACGTCGATGACGATGCAGGCGGTGACCACACTGGTGCTGATCGCGCCGCTGGGCCCGCTGCTGTACCGCCTGGCGTACCGCCCGCTGGCCGATGCCACGGTGCTGATGCTGCTGATCGTCTCGGTCGCGCTGCACGGCGTGCTGGTCGGCCTGGGCCTGTTCTTCTTCGGTGCCGAAGGTTCGCGCACCACGCCGTTCTCCGACGTGCGCTTCGACATCGGCGGCATCCCCGTGAGCGGCCAGTCGCTCGTGGTGGTGGGCGTCACGCTGCTCTTGGTGATTGCGATGTTCTGGTTCTTCGGCCGCTCCATGGTCGGCAAGGCGCTGCGCGCCACCGCCATCAACCGCGTGGGCGCGCGGCTCTCGGGCATTCCCACCGAGCTGTCGGGCGACCTGAGCTTTGCGCTCGCGGCGCTCATCGGCGCGGTGTCGGGCCTGCTGATCGCACCGATCACCACGGTCTACTACGACACCGGTTTTCTCATCGGCCTGAAGGGCTTCGTGGCCGCCATCGTCGGCGGGCTCGCGAGCTACCCGCTGGCGCTCGCGGGCGCGTTGCTGGTCGGCCTGCTGGAGGCTTTCTCTTCGTTCTGGGCCAGCGCGTACAAGGAAGTGCTGGTGTTCACGTTGATCATTCCGGTGCTGTGGTGGCGTTCGCTGCGCAGCCATCATGTGGAGGACGAGGAATGAGCGCGTCGCCCACCACTTCTTCCGCCACGACGGCACACGCCGGCCGTCCGCTGGTCACGCCGCGCACGCTCACGCTGGTGTGCATCGTGGCGCTCGCGCTGGCCTGGGGCTGGCTGCCCGACTTCACGGTCGCGGTGCTCAGCAACATCGGCCTGTATGCGCTGGTGGCCGCCGGGCTGGTCATGCTGACCGGCGTGGGCGGCATGACCTCCTTCGGCCAGGCCGCGTTCGTCGGCATGGGCGCCTATGCCACCGCGTGGATCTGCACCTCGCCCACGGCCGCGGGCTGGCTCGGCGGCATCGCCGGTTCGGCGCTGGTGCCGTGGCTCGGCCTGCTGCTCGGGCTGGTGCTGACCTTCGCGCTGGCCTGGGCGCTCGGCGCGGTCACGCTCAAGCTGTCGGGCCACTACCTGCCGCTGTGCACCATCGCCTGGGGCCTGAGCCTGTACTTCCTGCTCGGCAACATGGAGTTCCTGGGCGGCCAGACCGGCATCACGGGCGTGCCGCCGCTGGTGGTGGCGGGCGTCTCGCTGGCCTCGCCGCGCGCGCTCGGCGTGGTGATCTGGGCCGTGCTGCTGCTGGCGCTGTGGGCGCTGCACAACCTGCTCGACTCGCGCGAAGGCCGCGCCATCCGCGCGCTCAAGGGCGGCCGGCTCATGGCCGAATCGATGGGCGTCGACACGGCGCGCCACCGCATCAAGCTGTTCGTGCTGGCCGCGCTGCTGGCGGCGGTGTCGGGCTGGCTCTACGCGCACATGCAGCGCTTCGTGAACCCGACGCCCTTCAACCTGAACATCGGCATCGAGATGCTGTTCATGGCGGTGGTCGGCGGCGCGGGCCACCTGTGGGGCGCGGTGCTCGGCGCCACGCTGATCACGCTGCTGAAGGAGAAGCTGCAGGACATCCTGCCCGCGCTGCTGGGCACCAGCGGCAACTTCGAGGTGGTGGTGTTCGGCCTGCTGATGCTGTTCGTGCTGCAGCGTTTTGCCGACGGCCTGTGGCCCACGCTGGCGCGGCTCGTGAGCCGCTGGGTGCGGCCGGTGGCCAAGGTGCCCGCAGCCAACGCAGCCGCACCGACGGCGCAGCTCGCACAGCGCGTGCTGCCGGCGGCGGGCACGCTGCTCTTGCAGGCCGACGCGGTCAGCAAGCGCTTCGGCGGCCTCATCGCCAACAACGACATCTCGATGACGCTGAAGGCCGGCGAGATCCACGCGCTGATCGGCCCGAACGGCGCGGGCAAGAGCACCTTCTTCAACATGATCTCGGGCGTGGACGACCCCAGCTCGGGCCAAGTGCGGCTCGAAGGCGATGCCATGTCGGGCCGCCCCTCGCGCGCCTTCGCGTCGCGCGGCCTGGGCCGCACCTTCCAGCACGTGCGCCTGCTGGGCCAGCGCAGCGTGGTCGAGAACGTGGCGCTCGGCGCGCACCTGCGCGCCAAGCGCGGCTGGCTCGCAGCCATGCTGCGGCTGGACCGCGCCGAAGAAGCCGCGCTGATGGCCGAAGCCCGCAAGCAGATCGAGCGCTGCGGCCTCGGCGCGCATGCCGACACGCCGGCCGCCTCGCTCTCGCTGGGGCAGCAGCGTGTGGTCGAGATCGCACGTGCGCTCGCCGGCCAGCCGTCGGTGCTGCTGCTGGACGAACCCGCCGCCGGCCTGCGCCACCTGGAAAAGCGCGCGCTCTCCGAGCTGCTGGGCCAGCTGCGCGCCGAAGGCCTGGGCATCCTCGTGGTGGAGCACGACATGGAGTTCGTGATGAACCTCGCCGACCGCATCACCGTGCTCGAGTTCGGCACCGTGATCGCCACCGGCACGCCAGCCGAAGTGCAGGCCAACCCGCGCGTGCTCGAGGCCTACCTCGGTGGCGCCGACGACGAACTGCTGGAAGACGCCCGATGAGCCATCCCATTCTTCAACTGGAAGACTTCTGCGTCGCCTACCGCACCGTCGAGGCGGTGCACAGCGTGCGCCTGCACGTGAACGAAGGCGAGATCGTCACCGTGATCGGCCCCAACGGCGCCGGCAAGACCACGCTGCTGTGCGCGGCCATGGGCCTGCTGCAGTCGACCGGCAAGCTGTCGCTGGACGGCGAGCGCATCGCGCGCCCCGGCGTCGAGACCATGGTGGCGCGCGGCGTGGCGCTGGTGCCCGAGCGGCGCGAGCTGTTCGGCGAGATGTCGGTCGAAGACAACCTGCTGCTCGGCGGCTTCTACCAGTGGCGCAAGGGCCAGCGCGACCAGCGCGCGCGCATGGACGAGATCTTCGAGATCTTTCCACGCCTGAAGGAGCGCCGTCCGCAGATGGCCTCCACGCTCTCCGGCGGCGAGCGCCAGATGCTGGCCATCGGCCGCGCGCTCATGGCGCGCCCGCGCCTGCTGATGCTCGACGAGCCGTCGCTGGGCCTGGCCCCGCTGGTGGTGCGCGAGGTGCTGCGCGTGGTGTCGCAGCTGCGCAAGCACGGCGTGTCGGTGCTGCTGGTGGAACAGAACGCCCGCGCCGCCCTGCAGGTGGCCGACCGCGCCTACGTGCTCGAGATGGGCGCCGTGGCGCTCGAAGGCAATGCCGGCGATCTGCTGCACGACCAGCGAATCATCGATACCTACCTGGGCATCGGCAACAAGAAATGACCCCCGCGCAGCGCGCGCACCGCGCCGCTGCGCCTTCCCTCTTCAAAGGACACGCGCCATGACCACCCTTCAAAGCTACATCGCCGGCCGCTGGATCGGCCAGGAAGCCGCGCAATCGCTGCGCAGCGCCGTCAACGGCCAGGCCGTGGCGAGCACGCACGCCGAGGCCATCGACTTCGCCGAGGCGCTGGCGCATGCGCGCCGCGTCGGCATTCCCGCGCTCATGAAGCTCGACTTCCAGCAGCGCGCCGAGCGCCTGAAGGCGCTGGCCAAGTACCTGGCCGCGAACAAGGAAGCGCTGTATGCCGTGTCGGCCCACACGGGTGCCACGCGCGCCGACGGCTGGATCGACATCGAAGGCGGCGCCGGCACGCTCAGCGCCTACGCCAGCATCGGCACCAACGAGCTGCCCTCGGGCAACCTCGTGCACGAAGGCCCGGCCTTCCCGCTCGGCAAGAAGGGCGGCTTCGCGGGCACGCACATCCTGGTGCCGCGCGGCGGCGTGGCGGTGCACATCAACGCCTTCAACTTCCCGGTGTGGGGCCTGCTCGAGAAGTTCGCGCCCAGCTTCCTGGCCGGCATGCCCTGCATCGGCAAGCCGGCCACGGCCACCAGCTACCTCACCGAGGCGCTGATGAAGCTCATCGTGCAGTCGGGCATCCTGCCCGAGGGCAGCCTGCAGCTCGTGATCGGCAGCACGGGCGACCTGCTCGACCGCCTCGAAGGGCCCGACGTGGTCACCTTCACCGGCTCGGCCGACACCGCCGCCAAGCTGCGCGTGAACGCGAACCTGGTGCGCCAGTCGATCCCGTTCAATGCCGAGGCCGACTCGCTGAACTGCGCGATCCTCGCGCCCGACGTGACGCCCGACGACGAGGAGTTCGATCTCTTCGTGAAGGAAGTGGCGCGCGAGATGACCATCAAGGCCGGCCAGAAGTGCACGGCCATCCGCCGCGCGATCGTGCCGCGCCAGCATCTCGATGCGGTGGCCGAGAAGCTGCGCGCCCGCCTGGCCAAGACCGTCATCGGCGACCCCTCGCGCGAAGACGTGCGCATGGGCGCCCTCGCCTCGCGCGACCAGCAGGCCGACGTGGCCGAGCGCGTCGCCACGCTGCTTCAGGGCGCGGAGCTGGTGTACGGCGAACGCGACGGCTTCGCGCCCGTGGGCGACGGCGTGAGCGAAGGCGCGTTCTTCGCGCCCACGCTGCTCTTGAGCCGCAAGCCGCTCGAACACGACGCCGCGCACGACGTCGAGGCCTTCGGCCCCGTCAGCACGCTCATGCCCTACGACGGCATCGACGAAGCGCTGGCACTGGCCGCGCGCGGCAAGGGCAGCCTCGTGGGCACGCTGGTCACGCGCGACCCGGCCATCGCGGCCAAGGCCATTCCGGTCGCTGCCGCCTGGCACGGCCGCCTGCTGGTGCTCGACCGCGAGGCCGCCGCCGAATCGACCGGCCACGGCTCGCCGCTGCCGGTGCTCAAGCACGGCGGCCCGGGCCGCGCGGGCGGCGGCGAAGAGCTCGGTGGCCTGCGCGCCGTGAAGCACTACCTGCAACGCGCCGCGCTGCAGGGCTCGCCCACCATGCTGGCCGCCGTCACCGGCGAGCACGTGCGCGGCGCCGCGCTGCGCGAGAGCGAGGTGCATCCCTTCCGCCGCTACTTCGAAGAGCTGCGCATCGGCGACTCGCTGCTCACGCACCGCCGCACGGTGGGCGAAGCCGACATCGTCGCCTTCGGCGGCATCTCGGGCGACTACTTCTACATGCACTTCGACGAAGAGGCGGCCAAGGCCTCGCCCTTCGGCAAGCGCATCGCGCACGGCTACTTCGTGCTGTCGGCGGCCGCGGGCCTGTTCGTGTCGCCCTCGCCCGGCCCGGTGCTGGCCAACTACGGCCTGGACACGCTGCGCTTCGTCAAGCCCGTGGGCATCGGCGACACCATCCAGGCGCGCCTGACCTGCAAGCGCAAGATCGACCGCAACAAGAAGGACGCGAGCGGCCAGGGCCAGGGCGTGGTGGCCTGGGACGTGGAGGTGACCAACCAGCTCGGCGAACTGGTCGCGAGCTACGATATCCTGACGCTCGTCTCCAAGAAACCAGAAACCACCTGATGTTCGATCTCACAGGAAAAGTCGCGCTCGTCACCGGCGGCAACGGCGGCATCGGCCTCGGCATGGCACAGGGCCTCGCCAAGGCCGGCGCCCGCGTCGTCATTGCGGCGCGCAATGCGCAGAAGTCGGCCGCCGCGGTCGAATCGCTGAAGGCCCTGGGCAGCGACAGCTTCGCGCTCGCGCTCGACGTGACCGACGAAGCCTCGGTGCAGAAGGCCTTCGACGAGGTTGCCGCGCGCTGCGGCCGGCTCGACATCCTCGTGAACAACGCCGGCACCACGGTGCGCAAGCCGGTCGACCAGCTCGCGCTGGCCGAGTGGCACCAGGTGATGGACACCAACCTCACCAGCGCCTTCCTGTGCAGCCGTGCCGCGCACCCGCACCTGAAGGCCGCGGGCGGCGGCAAGATCATCAACATCGGCTCGATGATGTCGATCTTCGGCGCGCCCTACGCCCCGGCCTATGCGGCGAGCAAGGCCGGCATCGTGCAGCTCACCAAGTCGACCGCGCTCTCGTGGGCGGTCGACCAGATCCAGGTCAACGCCATCCTTCCGGGCTGGTTCGAGACCGAGCTGACCGACGGTGCGCGCACCCAGATCCCGGGCCTGTACGAGCGCGTGAAGGCGCGCGCCGCGGCCGGCCGCTGGGGCCAGCCTTCGGACATCGCAGGCACCGCCGTGTTCCTGGCCAGCGCCGCCTCCGACTACGTGACCGGCACCGCCATCCCGGTCGACGGCGGGTTTTCGATCTCCGGCTGAGTCTTGCGGGCCGTGTAAATTCGGCCGCCATGCTCCTCTGGTTCCAGCTCTTTCTTTTCGTCGCCGGCACGGCCGCGCTGCTGTACGTGTCGCGCGGGCCGCTGAGCCAGCCCGGCTCGCACGGCTTCTACCGCTTCTTCGCGTGGGAATGCATGCTGGTGCTGATCGTGCTGAACCTGCCGGTGTGGCATGTCGATCCGCTCTCGTTCACGCAGCTGCTCTCGTGCGTGCTGCTGGCGCTGTCGATCTGGCTGCCGATCCACGCGGTGCGGCTGCTCAAGGCGCAGGGCAAGCCGAGCGAGGCGCGCAACGACGACCCGGCCCTGTACGGCTTTGAAAAGACCTCGGCGCTGGTGACCACCGGCGCCTTCCGCTACATCCGCCACCCGATGTACACGGCGCTGATGCTGCTGGCCTGGGGCGCGTTCCTCAAGCAGTTCACCTGGCTCACGCTGGCGCTCGTGCTGATGGCCACGCTGTTCCTCTTCCTGACGGCGCTGCGCGACGAGAAGGAATGCCTCGCGCATTTCGGCGACACCTACCGCGACTACATGCGCGGCACGCGGCGCTTCATTCCTTTCGTGCTGTAGCGCTGCCTGGCGCTTCGGGCGCGCCCTCTTCTCTCCTCGCGCCCCACCAGGCCGCGAGCACCAGCCCGCCCTTACGCACCAGCAGCACCGCCATGACCACGAGCACGGCCCGCGACGCCACGTAGCCCGCGATACCGAGCACCGTGGACGGCAGCGGCTTGGACGCCCAGAAGATGACCCAGGCCGCCAGCCCGGCCATCGCCAGCCCGCCGACGACCAGCATCACGCCACCCACCATCCACGTGAGGATCGCGAGCCGCGCGGCCAGGCCGGTCAGGCGGTCGGCGCCGGGCCAGTCGCGCCAGGTCCACAGCGCGGCCAGGCCCAGCGACCCCATCATGGCCGCCAGCAGGCCCATGAGGCTGTAGCCGACCACGGTGATGATCTGGTTCAGGTCCGGCATGCAGGCTACGGTGTCAAACGCGGCAGCGTCTTCGCATCGACCGCCTCGCCGTCCACGATGAAGTGCCCGCCCGCCACATGGTGCAGCGTGCGCAGGTCGTCGTGGCCCTCGAAATGCCAGCGGCCTTCCGAGAACACGCGCGCATCGGCCTGCGCCGCGATCACCTCGCCCAGGAACAGGTCGTAGCGCTGCTGGATCGGCGGCTCGGGCAACAGCCGGCATTCGAGCCAGGCCGCGCAGCCCTCGAGCAGCGGCGTGCCGGTGGCGTCGCCCGCGAAGGTCGCGAGGCCGTAGGCGGCGAACTTGTCGCTGCCGTCGCGCTCGGCGATCTCGCGGCCCGAGCTGTTGCCCAGCGCCTCGGTCAAGTCGAGCTGCGCGCGCGTGGGCACCTGCAGCGCGAAGGTGCCCGCGCCTTCGAGCAGCACGCGCGTCCAGGTGCTCTTGTCGAGCACGACCGCCACCTTGGGCGGATCGAAGTCCAGCGGCATCGCCCACGCCGCGGCCATGATGTTGCGCCGGCCGTCGTGCGCGGCGCTCACGAGGACGGTCGGGCCGTGGTTCAGGAGACGGTAGGCCTTGTTCAGCGGAACCGGCCGGCGATAAGAGGCATTCATGCGCGGGAGGCTCGCGAAAGCGAGCCCGGAGGATGGCGGCCCGCCAGCCTACCAGCAGGCGCCGGGCTGCTCAAACGCCCGGTTGTTGCCCGTCACGCCGCATAAGCGTCGCACAGGGCGAGGTACTCGTCGCCCGAAATCTCCAGCGCCGTCGCGCGGCGCAGCACGCGGGCCTTCGGCTTGGGCAGGTCGGTCTTGATCTGGATCTGCTTGCCGATGGGAATGCCCATGTAGTCCTGGTTGACCCAGGTGTTCTCGACGATGTTGTGCCACGGCAGCAGCAGGCCGTTCTCGAAGGTCAGGCCCTGGCGGCCGATGACGAAGGCAGGCGTTGCGATGTTGGCCAGCGTACGGATGCACTTGACGGCCAGCCACGCGGCCAGCAGGCCGAAGCCCGCCGCGATGAGGATGCCGATGTTCTTGTCCTGCGCGCGGATGCACAGCACGGCGAGCACGACCGCGACCACCACCCAGAGCGTGGCACCGGCGATCAGCCGTGTGCGGGAGTAGAAGACGGGGCGGTCCTGGCGGGTTTTTTCCTGTTGGCTGGCGGAGCTGTAGATTTCCATTTTGGAGTCGCTGTACTTTGGAGATTGAAGAAAGAAAAAGAAGAAGAGGAGCTCAGGCCGACGGCAGGCGTTGCATGAGGCAGCTCATCAGCACCGGTTCGTTGTCGATCTTCGAGCGATCGATCTTGCGGGTCTTGCCGTTGGCGACGATGAGCAGGTGCTCGTCGACGTCCATCGCTTCGGCGTCCGACTGCGTGCGGATGGTGTCGATACTCGACCACGCGATGAGCTGGCCCTTGTGCACCAGCCCTTCCGCATTGAGCGCCAGCGCGCCGAAGGGCACGGTGTCGCCCGCATGCAAGCGCCGCTCGACGTCGTGCCGCAGCACCTCGCCCACGGCCTCTTCCACTTCAGCAACGAGCGCGTACGGGTCGTCCCACAGGTCGAGCCGCAGGCGCAGCGTCTGGCCGTCGCGGGTGGTGAGCAGCAGGTGGTTGCGGTTGTGGCGATGGCGCAGCCGCGTCACGTCGGCGAAGGCAACGGTCTGCGTGCCCAGCTGCAGGCCGTGCGCGGTCAGCGTCAGCACCTGCGGGGTGCGCAGCCACGCGAAGAAGTCGCTGCCCTTCCAGCAGATCAGGTAGATCGCGGCCGGGATCGCCAGCACCAGCACGAAGAAGGCGCCCTTGTAGCGCACGAAGTCCGGCGTGATGAGGTACGGAAGGATGTAGATCTTGGCCGGCACCAACACCATGGCGCAGAAGACATAGATCGCGGCCAAGCCGGCCAGCACACAGTAGAACGCGTAGCGCGGAAAGATGCGGTCGTGACGAAGGGGCATGTGAAGCAAATACCCAATGCGTCGACAACGGGCGTGATGGCGTGGAGCTGAATTGCGCGCACGACCATACCAGCGGGAAGCGTCGCTCTCGAGGCTGCGCACGCGTTAAAGCATCTTTTTTTTGATCTGAAAACGCCCGTTGCGAAATCAGTTAACCAAGAAGATTTAAGTTTGATGCCCGCTTCGACACAAGCGCTGCTTAAGCATTCATGGCAATTCTGCAAGCAACGCGCGGTGTGCGATGCGCACCCGCGCAATCAGCGCGGCAACGTCGCCTGCCGCCTGAACTCGCTCGGGCTGCCGCCCGTGTGCGCGCGGAACACGCGGCTGAAGTGCGAGAGGTTGCCGAAGCCCGCGCCCAGCGCGATGTCGGTGATGGAGCGTGCGGCGTTCGCGGGATCGATGAGGTCGCGGATGCTGGCCGCCAGCCGCTGGTGCTGGATGTAGCCGGTGAGCGTGTCGTCGTCGCCCGCGAAGGCCTGGTGCAGCAGGCGCTTGCTGCAACGCAGCGCCAGCGCCATGCCGTCGATGGACAGCGCCGGGTCGCGCAGGTTCTGCGCCACGTGGCGGTGGATGCGGTCTTTCAGTGCCTCGCGCTGGGTCTGGGCGGTGCTGCGGCCCGCCAGTTCCATGAGCGACAGGCGCACCAGCTGGATCAGCAGCTCGCCCGCGCCGCGCGCGGCGGCCTCGCTCATGTGGGGCAGCTCCAGGTAGGTGTTGCGCATGGTCTCCAGCGCCACGCGCGAGATGCCGCTGTCGCCACCGATGCGCCGCGCCACGAGGTCGCCCAGCGGCAGCGCGGGCGAGGCGATCTGGTCTTTTGGCAGCATCACGATGAGGTGGTCGCTGCGCTCGGGATTGGCCACGGTGTAGTCGAGCGTGGTGTCGTACAGCGTCCAGCCGCCCGCGCGCACGGCCGCCGCACGCCCGCGCTGCGTGACCTCGGCCGAGCCCTGCCAGGGCGCGACGATCTTCAGGTAGGGCGCATCGCTCAGGCGCGCCATCTGCGGGGTGCGCAGCACGCGGTGGCGGTTGGCTTCGAGCCGCGTGAGGATCACGTCGCCCGCGTGCGAGGACGCCAGGTGGCCGTCGAAATCGCTGTCGCCATACAGGTCGGAGCCGAGGCCGCCGAAGTGGCGCCACACCCACTCGCACCACAGCGGCCCGCGTTCCTTCGGCGGGATGGCGTCGGTGGACAGGAGCAGGGACGCGGTCATGGGGCGAAAGCGGTGAAGACGAAAGATTGCAACACGGCAGCAGGATGCCGCGCATTGTGGAGTGCCCGCAAAGCCCTCGCCTTTGCGGGTTAACCACTAGGCGCCTGCACGCTGCGTCAAGTGCTTTGTGCGCGGCGGGCACAGCGGCAAAGGGCGTGCGTTTCTACGATCCCGGTCAGCGGGCGCATACCGACGCCCGGAAGGAGACCTCCATGCTTCACCCCACCCGCCGCCACTGGATCCAGGGCACGGCCACCGCGCTGGGCGCGGCCGCCGTCGCGCCGCAGCTGTTCGCGCAGAGCGCGCCCGTTCGCATCGGCTACGCCATCGCCCGCACCGGCCCCTGGGCCGCGGGCGCGCAGGTGAGCCAGGAGCCCAACTACCTGCTGTGGGCCGAGCAGGTCAACGCCGCGGGCGGCCTGTCGGTGAAGGGCACGAAGCGGCCCATCGAGCTGATCGGCTACGACGACCGCAGCGAGACCGAGACCTGCGTGCGCACGTTTGAAAAGCTCATGGGCAGCGACAAGGTCGACCTCGTGCTGCCGCCCTGGGGCTCAGGCGCCAACTTCGCGGTCGCGCCACTGGCCAACCGCTTCGGCTATCCGCTGCTGGCGCCCACCGCCCTGTCGCGCAAGCTGATCGACATGCGCCTGCCCTTCTTCTTCTCGCTGCTGCAGCAGCCCGACAAGATGATGGGCGCGCTGGTCGACATGCTGGTGGCGCAGAACGTGAAGACCATCACCATCGTCTACATGGACGACCTGTTCGGGCTGGAGAACTTCGCGGCGCTGAACAACGCGCTGAAGAAGACGCAGATCCAGGTGCTCGACCGCAAGAGCTACCCGCTGGGCGTGAAAGACCTCGCGCCCGTGCTGCGCACCATGAAGGACCTGAACCCCGACGCCTTCATCGGCATCACCTACCCGCCAGACACCATCCTCGCGAGCCGGCAGGCGCGCGAAGTGGGCTTCAACCCGAAGTACTTCTACGCCTCGGTGGGCACTGCTTTCCAGCTCTACAAAAACGTGATGGCCGCCAACACCGAGGGCGTGATCGGCATGGGCTCGTGGAACGGCAAGACCAGCCCCGAGGCCAAGGCCTACTTCGATGCGCACACGAAAAAGTTCGGCAAGGAACCCGACCGCTGGGCCAGCGGCCATGCGTGGGCCGGCCTGCAGATCCTGCAGCAGGCGGTAGAAAAGGTGGGCCTCGATCGCAAGGCGCTGCGCGAGCAGATCGCGAAGAACGAGTTCAAGACCATCCTCGGGCCGATCCGCTTCGAGGGCAGCGAGAACGCGTCGATTCCCGGCACCGTGTCGCAGTGGCAGGGCAGCGACTTCGAAGTGGTGTGGCCCAAAGACCGCGCCACCGCGCAACTGATGCCGAAGCCGGCCTGGAAATAACAGCGTGTCGTTCTCTGGATGGGCCGAGCTCCTGGCCGGCGGATTGATCACGGGCGGCATCTACGCGCTGGTGGCCATCGGACTGAACCTGCAGTACGGGCTGATGCGCATCATGAACATCTCGCACGGCGAGTTCCTGATGCTCGGCGCCTTTCTCACCTGGTGGGCGCACACGGCGCTGGGCGTCTCGCCGCTGGTGTTCATGCCGGTGGCTTTCGTGCTGCTGATGGCGCTGGGCATGGCGGTGCACTGGCTGTGCTTTCGCCAGGTGGCGGCGCGCGCGCCGAACGTCGACGTGTTCGAGGCGCGCAGCCTGATGGTCGGCTTCGGCCTGATGTTCTTCGTGCAGAACACCGCCTTGCTCGTGTGGGGCGGCGACCTGCGCGGCTACGACTACCTGGCCGAGCCGGTGCAGCTGGGCGAGATGCGCTTCACCGCCAACAAGCTGGTGCTGTTCGGCGTGGCGCTGGCGCTGAGCCTCGTGCTCATCGCGCTGCTCAAGCTCACGCTGCTGGGCAAGGCGGTGCGCGCGCTGATGCAGTCGCCCACCGGCGCGCAGCTCGTGGGCATCAACACCAGGCGGCTGCACCCGCTGATGTTCGGCATCGGCCTGGGCCTGTCGGGCGTGGCCGGCGCGCTGCTGTCGATGACCTACGAGATCTCGCCCTCGATGGGCGAGCCCTACACCGTGACGGCACTGATCGTCATCACCCTCGGCGGCTTCGGCAGCATCGCGGGCAGCCTCGTCGGCGGCCTGCTGCTGGGCGTGGTGGAAGCGCTGGGCATGTACTACACGAGCCCCTCGCTCAAGATGCTGCTGTCGTATGCCGTGTTCATCGGCGTGCTGATCTGGCGGCCCAACGGACTGTTCTCCAGAAGATGATTTCCCTCTTTCAAAACAAACCGTGGTGGGTGCTTTGCATCGGCCTCGTGCTGGCGGCCGCCGTGCCGTGGGTCGCGAACGAGTTCATCGCCTCGGTCGCGCTCGGCTGCCTGATGTACATCGCGCTGGCCACGAGCTGGTCGCTGTTCTGCGGTGCCACGCGCTACCTGTCGCTGGCCACCTCGGCCTTCTTCGGCCTGGGCGCGTATGCGAGCGCCACGCTGCTCGAGGTGCTGCCCTGGCCTCTGGTGATCCTGAGCGGCGCGGCCATCGCGAGCGCAGTGGCGGTGCTGATGGGCGCGGCCGTGCTGCACCTGCGCGGCACCTACTTCGCCGTGCTGACCTTCGGCATGACCGAACTGATCCGCCATGCCGTCACCTTCGTGGAGAAGCAGGTCTCGGGCACCGTGGGCCGCGTGCTCACGGTGGTGCCGTCGAACGAGACGGTGTACCTCACGGTGCTGGCGATTGCGGGCGCGGCCATTGCCACCGCGCTGCTCGTGAAGCGCAGCCGCTTCGGCCTGGCGCTGGCCGGCATCGGCGCTGACGAGCAGCGCGCGCAGACGCTGGGCGTGGATACGCGCCGCGTGAAGATCGCCGGCTTCGCACTCACCGCCGCCTTCGCCGGTGCGGTGGGCGCCGCGATGGCCGTGCGCTGGACCTACATCGAACCGGCCGCCGTGTTCAGCCCCTTCATCGGCTTCCAGACCGTGCTGATCGCGATGATCGGCGGGGCCGCCAGCATCGGCGGGCCGGTGGCCGCGGCCATCGTGTTCAGCCTGCTGTCGGAGACGCTGCGGCTGCAGCTGCCCTACGGCTACATGATGGTGCTGGGGCTGCTGCTGATCCTGTGCGTGATGTACCTGCCCAACGGCCTTGCGTCGCTGTGGCAGCGCAAGCGTGCGGCCCTGCGGAGGCATGCGCCATGAAGGCAACGCCTCTTCTCGAAGCGCGTGACCTCACGGTGCGCTTCGGCGGACTCACTGCGGTCGATGCCGTGAACGCCACGCTGCACGCGGGCGAGCTGGTCGGCATCATCGGCCCCAACGGCGCGGGCAAGACGACCTTCTTCAACGCGATCTCGGGCGTGGTCATGCCCACGTCGGGCCGGCTGCTGGTGGAAGGCGACGTCGACCTCACGCGGCGCGGCCCGCACCTGTATGCCGCCCACGGCATCGCGCGCACCTTCCAGACGCCGCGCGTGATGGCCGACATGACGCTCGAGGACAACGTGCGCTTCGGCATGCAGTTCGCAGGCCGCCGCCGCGCGCCCATCGCAGGCCTGGGCAGCACCGGCGAGATCCTCGACATGCTGGGCCTGGGTGGCCTCGCCACACAGATCGCGGCCGACGTCACGCCCTCGCAGCAGCGGCTGCTCGAGATCGGCATGGCGCTCGGCACCCGGCCGCGCGTGCTGCTGCTCGACGAAGTGGCGGCCGGCCTCACCGAGGCGGAGGTCGATGCCATGGCGCGGCGCATCCGCCGCCTGAGCGACGACCACGGCCTCGCCGTCGTGTGGATCGAGCATGCCGTGACCACGCTGCTGAAGTACGTCGAGCGCGTGCTGGTGCTGCACCAGGGCCGCAAGATCGCCGACGGCACGCCGGCCGAAGTCGTGCGCAATGCCGAGGTGGTCGAGGCCTACCTGGGCGACGAGATGGAGGTCACGGCATGAGCGGCACGCAACTCACTGTGCGCGGTCTTGCGGCCGGCTACCACGGCTTCCAGGTCATCCAGGGCCTGGACCTCGACGTGACGCCCGGCGTCACCGTCGTGCTCGGGCCCAACGGCGCGGGCAAGACCACGCTGCTCAAGGCGCTCGCGGGGCTGCTGCCGCGCACGGGCGATGCGGTGCTCGACGGTGCGGCGCTGCCGTCCGCCGATGCCACCGCCTGCGTGCGGCGCGGCCTGGCGCTGGTGGCCGAGGGCCGCCAGCTGTTCCCCCAGATGACCGTCACCGAGAACCTCGAACTCGGTGGCTGGCTCATTCCCGCGCGGCTGCGCGCCGAGCGCCTCGCGCGCGCCTTCGACGACTTTCCGCGCCTGAAGGAACGCGCCACACAGCTCGCCGGCACCATGAGCGGCGGCGAGCAGCAGATGGTGGCGGTGGCGCGCGCCCTGATGAGCGGGCCGCGCCTGCTGATGCTCGACGAGCCCTCGCTCGGCCTGGCGCCGCGCATGGTCGACGAGCTGCTCGCCATCGTGCGCCGCATCGCCGACCAAGGCGTGACCGTGCTCATGGTCGAGCAGAACGTGCGCAAGGCCTTGCAGGCCGCCGACCGCGGCTACGTGCTCGAACGCGGGCGCGTCGTCGCCTCGGGCGAAGCGCAGGCGCTGCTGCATTCCGACGCCGTGCGCCAGGCCTACCTGGGCGCGGCCTGAACCACCCTCTTCCTCTTTCTTTCTTGCAAAGGACACCCATGACCGACATCTCCATGCTCATCGACGGCGAACGCCGCGCGGCCACCGGCGGCGCCACCTTCGAGCGCCGCAACCCGCTGGACGGCGGCATCGCCACGCGCGCCCCCGCCGCCACGCCGGCCGACGCGGTCGCCGCTGTCGATGCCGCGCAGCGCGCCTTCGCCACCTGGTCGCAGACCGGCCCCAACGAACGCCGCGCCCTGCTGCTCAAGGCCGCGCACGCGCTCGAAGCGCGCGCCGACGCTTTCGTGCAGGCCATGGCGCGAGAGACCGGCGCCTCGGCGCTGTGGGCCGGCTTCAACGTGCACCTGGCGGCCGGCATCCTCACCGAGGCCGCATCACTCACCACGCAGATCGCGGGCGAAGTCATCCCGTCCGACGTGCCCGGCAGCCTTGCCATGGGCGTGCGGCAGGCCGCCGGCGTGGTGCTGGGCATCGCGCCATGGAACGCCCCCGTGATCCTGGCCACGCGCGCCATCGCCACGCCGCTGGCCTGTGGCAACACCGTCGTGCTCAAGGGCTCCGAGCTGTGCCCCGAGACGCATGCGCTCATCATTGAAGCGCTGGCCGAGGCCGGCCTGCCCAAGGGCACCGTCAACTTCGTGACCAACGCGCCCGCCGACGCGGGCGCCGTGGTCGAGGCCATGGTCGCGCACCCGGCCGTGCGGCGCGTCAACTTCACCGGCTCCACGCGCGTGGGCCGCCTCATCGCGCAGACCTGCGCCACGTACCTGAAATCCGCCGTGCTCGAACTCGGCGGCAAGGCGCCCTTCGTGGTGCTCGACGACGCCGACATCGACGCGGCCGTGGACGGCGCGATCTTTGGCGCCTTCGCCAACTCGGGCCAGATCTGCATGTCGACCGAACGCCTCGTGGTCGACAACGCCGTCGCCGACGAATTCGTCTCGAAGTTCGCCGCCCGCGCACAAGCCTTGCCGCTCGGCGACCCGCGCGAAGGCCCCGTCGTGCTGGGCTCGGTCGTCGACATGAGCACCGTGACCCGCTGCAACGCCCTGATCGACGATGCGCTCGCCAAGGGCGCCGTGCTCGTGTGCGGCGGCAAGGCGCAGAACACGCTGATGCCCGCCACCGTGCTCGACCACGTCACGCCCGCGATGGCCATCTACCGCGAGGAATCCTTCGGGCCGGTGAAGGCGGTCGTGCGCGTGAACGGCGTGGAAGAGGCCGTGGCGGTGGCCAACGACAACGAGTTCGGTTTGTCGTCCGCGGTGTTCGGCCGCGACGTGGCGCGTGCGTGGAACGTGGCGCAGCGCATCGAGGCGGGGATCTGCCATGTCAACGGGCCGACGGTGCATGACGAGGCGCAGATGCCGTTCGGGGGGGTGAAGGCGTCGGGGTACGGGCGGTTCGGGGGGCGGGCCGGGGTGGAGGCGTTCACGGAGCTGCGGTGGATTACGGTGCAGACGACGGCGCGGCACTATCCGTTCTGAACGAAGGAGCGGCAGGACACCGCCCTGCCGTTCCGATCAGGCCATCATCGGCTCCGGCGAAGCCCTTTCGGCGGGCCGACGGTTCTGGGTCAACCGTGTCTCGTCCGCGCCCGCATACACACGGCGGTAGCGCAGGTAGCCGGCCCCCCATGCATACCATTCGCGCCCTTCCGTGAACTCGGGCGCGTACTCGCCCTTGGTCAGGTACAGGTTCACCCATTGCTCCTGCCGGCGCGTCAGCCCGGCGGGCGCTCCGCCTCTGGGTGGATCGATCTGCCCGCGCGCCTCGTCCGCTCTTTTCTTCCGGGCCACCAGTTTTTCGAGCTGCTCCTTGAACTCGGCCGCTTCGGGCCCGGTGAGCTTGAACCATGCGTGCGAATCGTGCACGCGGTCTTCGAACAGCTTGCTGGTGAGCACGGGCTCGTTCCAGTACGGCTCGATGCGGCCCCACTCGCCGACCCGCTCCGAATCGATGCCAGGCACGTTGTCGACTTCGTGCGGCGTGCCGTCGGGGCTGTTGCGGCCGCTGATCCGCTTCTTTTTCTTGAGCCAGGCTTCGAAGTCCTTCACTTCCTTGACGAACTGCTCGTCGGCCGACTTGAGGTCCGCCTGGTCTTCCTTCGAAGCGCGCAAAACGAACGGCATCGTGGCCGCGTGGCCAGCCCAGGACTTGCGCCACTGGATGAACAGCTTGCGCTGCTCCGCCATGATGTCGCGCAGCACGCCTTCCTTGACCTGGCATACGGCAAGGTAAGCGTTGAAGTCCCGGATCAGGTCCTTGGCGACCATGAATTGCTTCTGGATGACTGGGCGTGCCAGTTCCAGTTTCAGGGGCACGCCCAAGATTCGTGCTTCGCGGTACATCAGGGCCAAAGGAATGCGCGAAAGCATGTCCTCGCCCGCCTCATCGATCCCCTTGCCCTGCTCCTTCGGCATGTAGCCTCCGCCGACGTCCGAGTGCATGCCAGGGCACACCCACTCCCGAGAGTTCTCAGGCAACGTATTGCCGACATGAATGGAATCCGATGGAAAGCTGCGACGGAACTCATGCGCGGCCACGATGTGCAGGCAGGGCACGTCGGCCGGGATGCGCATCGACGTGTCAGCGTCAGCCCAGCCGCCATGGCCGTCGGCGAAAAGGGACGAGGCCGCCACACCGACCGACGCGACGGTATCGAACAGTCCCAAAAAGTCGAAGGTCACCGGAAACGAGGCCAGTGTCGGCCCGGTCTGCCCGCGGAGCTGAGCATCGATCTCGCACATCGCAAGGAACCAGTTGACGAAAACCCGTGCCTCCGCCGCACCTCGCGAAAAGCCGAATGCGCTGACGAAGATGCGCTGCACGCGCCCCGGATCAACCTTGCTGCACTGACCCGTTGTGGGATCGATCATGTGCGGCTTGACCGACTCGTGCAGCTTGTTGAGCATCGCTTCGAGCGTCCGGCGATTCTTGTTCTCGCGTTGGCGCTTGTCGGCGGACCCTTTGCCCGCTTCCAGCAGTTCCTCCCGCCCGAGGTCGAAGGCCTTGCAAAACTTCAGCACTTCTTCGGTGGAGAACAGCCCTGGTCCGTTGCCGCTTCGGGTGAGGTAGCGGTAGACGCAGTTGAGCGCTTGCGCCAACGCCCACAGGATGCGGCGCTCGCCGTAGAGCGCCGTGGCGTTGCCCAGCAACGCGTCCTTGCCGGTGCCGCTGTCGTCCACCTGCGTGAAGGGCGTCCCCACGCCCGGCACATACACCTTGAAGAACTGCTGGTAGTTGTCGGGGTTCGTGGTCCACTGCGCATCGGGGTCGGCTGGCACCCCGGGCACGTGCTGGCCCGGATAGGCACCGTACAGGCGTGCGACGTTGGAGTGCGTGTGATCCTTTTCTCTGGTGCTGCGATCGTAGTTGTTGCGCGTGCCGTCGAAGAAGAAGCCCATGAAGAGGTTCACGTCGCAGGACTTGCCGGGCTGACCGATGGGGCGCAACTCCCGACCTATCTCGTAATTTCTCTTGATGCGTTCACTCTGTTTCTCTCCGAAAAATCGTTCTCGATTCAATAGATCTGAAAAAGCGAGCTCATCCAGAGAAGAAATGAGCTGCGCAGTCATGGCTTCACCTTCATGAGGTGCTCGACCTTTTCGCGGGAGTACTCCAGTGATTTTTCCTTCCACTGGCGTTCGTGGATGAGAAATTCCGGGTCGGCTGGGCCAGTAAACATCTGGAGTTCTTTGGGAGGTCGTTTTTGCTTTCGCTCTTCCAAGTAGAAGTCCCAAGTCTTCTTGAGAGACGCCAATGGGTCCTGATTGAATTCATCCATGGACTTCTTGCTTGCGTTGAGACTCTCCTGCGCCAACCGCATGTCTCGCTCCCACAACTCACGTTGAAAGGCCAATGAAGGCTTGGGCCACCCCTTGATCTTCCCGGGCCACTCGTCGCCATTGGGACGATAGGCGGTCGAAACAACCCCCACCGTTCCATCGGGATAGTTGATGAACCACACATCCCCTGCCTTGCCGCTCTTGTCGTAAGGCGGCAGATCGACGATGAAGGTCTGGCGCGGCCGGTAATCGCCCGCCTTGTTGTCGTAGCTCTGCAGGATCACACCGACCTGGATGCCAGGCGCCCACATCTTCGGCACGTTGTAGCAACAGATCACGCCCCCTGCGGCGAATGGGCCGATCTCTTCGGAGGCGACCACGGTCTGCTTCGGGTCCTTGGGATCGAACAGCCGGTAACGGATGTCCTGGTCGGTGTAGTTGACGCCGCTGACCGAGGCTGGAACCGTGTCAGCACGACCAGTGGCACATCCTGCCGTAGCCAGAGATGCAAGAAACGCGAGGGGAAGGAGCCAGTTTTTGAGAATCATCTGTTGTTCCTGTGGCAATGCGCTAGACCATCAAGGCGCGCAGCGCTTCATGGTCCGGGCCAGCGCCGTGGCTGAGTTCGGGGTGCTGCCAAAAAACTTCACACAGCCTCATCCTTTGCGCCACCGTGTCGAACTGCATGGCATCGGCTGCGACGAGCCCGCATACGGCCAGTGCGTGCAGCACCGAGGGCCGGTGCTGCGCTTCGTAGGCTGGCGAGAGTTGAAGCAGGTTCGCGATCACTTCATCTGCTTCGCTGCCGGCAATGAGCACCGCGCATTGATCACCATCGAGTACCGGTGCGCATGGAGCCAGCGACGTGGATGCCATTTTCCCCGGGGCAAGGAAAGTGCTCCAGCTGGCGTCGCGCCGACGGAAATGCCATGTGGCTCCGGGACCGCAGAACGCCATCTGCTGCAACGGAGACAGCGCGGCCAGCACATCCGGCAGGCGGCGCGTGTCGGGAAAGCGCAGCACGAAATACTGCCCGTCCGCATTCACGATGCACCAGGGGCTCAGGCGTTCGAACAGCGATTCGAGCGGTTCGTTCGAGCGGATGAAGCTGAGCATCGGCAAGCCATTCGTCAGCAGCAGCACACGATCGAGCAAGGGCCTCTCGCCGGCATCGATGTTCAGCAGCACGGGTGAATGCTGGATCACTTCATCCGAAGCGCCGGGCATGTTCTCGTAGAGCGACCGCCAAGAGCCGGAGCCCAGGTGGCTCTCGAGCAGCTGATGGCATTGCGGAGCGAATGCGCAATCGATCAAGGCGTAGCGAAATCCCTCGGTGCCGGAGGCAAGAGGGCCGTCGTCCGCAAACAGGGCGTCGATCCATCCGGGCGCGTGCTTGTCGATCAGGTTCATCGTGCGTTACTCCACCTGGGTGAAGGCTGGCGCCGACTTGAGCGACTTCAGGAGGCAAGCCACGCAGATGCTCTTGGGAAATGCCGGCAGCGGGTAGCTCTTCTGCACCGGCCCGGCCAACTTCCGCTGCACCGAGTGATAAGTGATCTTCCCCGGACACTCGAAAGTGATGTCCCCATCCTGCAGCGTGATCGACGCGCCCTGCGCCGTCGCGATGCGGATCTTCTTCTTGGCCGCGAACTCCACCGTCTGGTCGGTGCTGGCGATCTTCAGGGCCTCCTTGGCCTGCACGCGCAGTTCGTCGTGCTGCGCCTGGAAGTCCAGGTCGTCGTTGCCCGCGATGACCGACAGGCCCGTGTCCGCATCGGCCTTCTGCGCCCCGGCCAGCACGCCGATGGCCTGGCCGCTGTGCACGCGCAGCACATCGGCCAGCGCCAGGTTGATGTCGCCGCCGCTGGCCAGCGTGGCGGTCTCGCCGCTGACGACCTGCAGCTGCTGGCCCGCCACCATCGCCAGCCCGCCGCGCGCGGCCAGTGCGATCACGGCATCGCTCGTGTGCGGCACCTTGCCTTCGCCGGTGGCGATGGCCTTGTCTGCCGCATCTGCGTAGGCAGTGTCGAGCGCATCGGCCGCCACCATGCCGCTGGCGGTGCGCTCCATCGCGGCATAGGGGGCGCGCTCCTTGTCGAGCTGGGATTCGTTGGCCTTGCCGGCCCCGATGTGCCCTGCCAACTGCACAGTCTCGTGGGTCCTGGCCGCATCGCTCAGGGCCTGGCCCAGCTGCTGCACCTGCTTGAGCAGCGCCATGCCGGCGGCGAAGTCGCCCACGGGCTCGAGCTTGTGGCCGCCTGCGCCGTGGTACGTGCTCAGCAAGACGCCCTTGCCGCCGCGCAGGGCGGCATAGCCGTCGGTGCGCAGCTCCAGGCCCTGGCCTCGGAAGCTGCCGCGGAAGTTGTCGGCCTGGTGGATCAGGTGGCCCAGGTTCAGCTGGCTGTGGGCGGTGCTGGCGTGCAGCTGCACGCGCAGCTGCTGGTTCGAATCGTCGAACACCAATTGACTGAAGCCCTCGCCGCCGAACTCCTTGGTCTTGAAGCCGCTCAGGGCCGCGGCGTTGCGGTGGCCCTTGTCGTCGGCGCTGGCGCCGTGCCAGGGCGGGGCGTGGCCCGCTGCGAGGTTGGCCTGGGCGCTGGGCGAGGCGTTGCTCGCCTGGGCGAAGACGTCGTTGTTATCGGTGCTGCCCTGTTCGCTGTCGCGTGACGCGCCGCCGGGCGTGGGGGCGAGGCCGCCGTCGCCGCGCCCGTTGTACAGCGCGCCGACGATGACGGGCTGGTCCACATCGAGGTCGACGAACTTGACCAGCACTTCCTGCCCGATGCGCGGCAGCCACTGCCAGCCCATGCCGGGGCCCGCCTGGCGCTGGGCCACGCGGATCCAGCGGGTGCTGCGGTTGTCCTGGGCGTTGTCTCCATTGCTGCTGCTGTTGCCGTTGTCGCTCGATCCGTTCTGCCAGTGGAAGCGCACGCGCACGTCGCCACGGTCGTTGCAGTACAGCTCGTCGGCGCCATTGGGCGAGGTCTCGCCCGAAGGCCCGACCACGATGGCGCTGTGCACGCCGCTGGCCGTGGGCCTGGCGTGCAGGCGGGCGCCATCGGCCGCGGCCAGTGCGGGGCGCCAGGGGCGTGGGGCGTGCACGCCGGAGAAGCTGTTGGCGTAGCCCTGGGCCTGGGCGGTTGCGAGGCTCTGGGGCTGCGGGTAGATGTGGTTGTCGTTGCTCGTTGCCACTGCTGCAGACACCAGCCCGAACACGTCGGCTTCGGCCGTCACAGGGGCGCAGGGCTGGTCGAACACGAGGTGTTCCGTCAATGCACCCAGCTGCGCCGCAATCGATGCCACCGTGTCCTTGGGCAGATTGTTGATGCCCACATGCTCGATGGTGTCCAGCAGCAGCGCGGGCCTGGCCTGCAAGCCCAGCGCGGGCGCGTCGTCGATCTCGAGGCGCGTGCCCGGGCGCAAGGTGCGCACGGTGCTGTGGCCCAGCATCAGGTCGGCGCGGCATTCGGCCGCTTCCATCATCAATGCCGCGTAGCGCTCGACGGTGCGGTTGGTGTCCCAGCCGCGGCTGCGGTCGTTCAGGCCGAGCACGTCGTCGTATTCCAGGCGCGGGGCGTTCTTGCCACCGACCGGAAAGCGCGCCGGGGCGCTGCCTGTGAGCTGGCGCTTGCCGTCGACGTTCCAGGCGCTCAGGTGCACCTGGGCCACCGACTGGCGCATGCGCCGCACCAGCGCCTGCACGGCATCGCTGCGTTCCTGCGAGCTCTTGCGGTGAAAGCGAACGGGCGAGCCTGCATCGGCGGGCTGGGTGTCGTTCGACGAGAAGATCACGAGCTTGTGGCCGGTCGGGGCCTGGGCGTCTTCCTCGATGCGCCAGGCCAGGCCTTCTTCGGCCAGCAGGCGCGAGAAGAAGTCGTAGTCGCTCTCGCGGTACTGGGTGCAGTAGGTGCGAACGGGGGCGTCGGCCAGGAAGCCGTTCACTTCGGAGGAGAAGGCCCAGCTGCCGGCCTCGGCATACGGCGCGAGCACGCGTTCGATGATGTCTGCCACGCTGCGCTGCTGGAAGACCTGGCTGCGCCCTTGCTGGGTGGCCAGCCAGAGCCAGGGCACGAGCGTGAGGCGGTAGCGGGCCAGGCCGCCGTCGGCGCCGAGTGACTCGACGGCGCGGATCAGGCCGGTGCGTCGTGCGAGCGAACCATTGGCCAGCACGGTGACCAACGTCAGCGGCTGGTCGATCAGCGATGACAGCGCCAGGTCCGCACGCAGGCTCAGGCACACGATGCGCAGCTCGAACAGCTGCGAGACCGCCTCGCGCTGCACCCAGCCTTCCACGCGCAAAGCATCGATGCTCTCGCGTGCGGCACTGTTGGAGGACGACGAAGCACTCGGCGCTTCGAGGCGATACAGCCGCGCCGTCTGGCTCAGCTCGGCCCACAGGGCGCTGCGGTCAGCGGATGGTGACGACGAACGCATGCGCACAGGCACGCTGCCGTGGTTGGACATGAAACTCCCCGAACTTATTTTTCTTCCCCGCGTTGCGCGGGGTGGCATGCGTCCGATTGTCGGAGTCCCGGTGGCCCGAGCGTAAGTACCTGAAAGTAGCACCCGGCGATGCAGGACGGCGCCTCAAGCCGGCGAATGCACGCCGCCGCCCTGGCACCCCTCTTCCGCCGCCGCGACCAGCCGCAGCCCGGCGCGCACGCGCGCCAGCGTCTCGTTCTCGCGCTGCGGCGCATACACGGCGTGCGCCGAATGCGAGAACTCCGGCGCGCCCTCCACCAGCCGCAGCCGGCCGTCGGCCAGGAAGGGCCGCGCGACGCCGATGCGGAAGTAACCCGCGCCGCCCACCGCAAGCAGGTAGGTGAGCGCCAGCGGCCCGAGCGAGATCGACACCGGCGCATGGGCCAGTTCCGGAAACGCCGCCTCGTGGTTGGCCGCGAAGGCCGGGCCCCAGTCGACCGACACGTAGCGCGTGCGGTCGAGCCGGCCTTCGGGGTCGGTGGTGACCATCACCAGCCGCTCCTCGGCCAGCAGCTCGGCCACGAGGCCGGGGCGCTGCGGCGGGTTGTAGAGCACGGCCAGGTCGAGCGCGCCGCCCTGCACGGCGTCGAGCAGGCGCTGCGCGCTGTCGACCTCGGCGCGCAGCGCGATCTCGGGGCAGACGCGGTGCATCCAGATCAGCCAGTCGGCCAGCAGCGGATGCCACAGGCTGGGCTCGCTGCCCACGCTCACGCCCTCCTCGATCCCCGGCGGCAGCGCCACATGCTGGCGTGCGCGCTCCCACACCTGCACCAGCGTGGTCGCGTGGGCCACGAAGCGCTCGCCCGACGCGGTGAGCCGCGCGCCGGCCTTGTTGCGCACGAACAGGCGCCGCCCGAGCTGGTCTTCGAGCAGGCGGATGCGCGCGCTGACGGCGGTCTGCGTCAGGTGCAGCCGCTCGGCCGCGGCCACGAAGCTGCCGGTGGCCGCGACTTCGAGAAAGGTGCGGGCGAGGCCGATGTCCATCGGATTCATATTAGTTTTTTTGCACTCATTTGCAATGAACATTCATTGGCTTGGAGAGAAGCATCGGTTCACCATGGGCAGGCACACGTTTCCAGGAGCCCCGCCCCATGCGTCCCCTGCCGCCCATGCCCCACGCCTGCCCGCCCGACGATGCCGCCGCGCCCTTCGCCGACACGCCCGCCGCGCTGCGCGCGCAGGGGCTGCGTTTTCCCGAGCGGGTGGAGGTGTCCTCGCCGGTCTGCTACGCCGACGAGCTCGACGCGGCCTACCACGAAGCCGGCGACCGCGACGCACTGCTTGCCGCGCTGAACGAACTGCTCGAAGCCGAGCGCGCCGGCGCGCGCATCACGCTGCGCAGCGCCGCCGAGACCGACGACCCCGCGCTGCAGCGCCTGGTGACCGACATCCACCGCGACGAGGTGCGCTGGTGCGGCGTGCTGATCGACGCGATCCAGTCGCTGGCCGCTACGCCCAGCACACGCACCGGCGCCTTCTACGAGCGCGCGATGGCGGTGCCGGAACTGGGCGCGCGCCTGGCGCTGCTCAACCGCGGCCAGGGCTGGGTGGTGCGCAAGCTGCAGGCGCTGCTGCCGCGCATCGTCGACGCGCACATCCACAGCGAGCTGACGGCCATGCTGGTGTCGCACCAGCAGAACATCGCGCGCGTCGATGCGCAGCAGGCACCCCAGGCACCACAGGCCCCGCGCGGGCCGCAGGAAGGAGCTTCATCATGAATGCACAGGACGTCATGACCTCGCCGGTCTTCACCGTCGCGCCGGACACGCCGGTGCGCGACATCAGCGCGCTGCTGCTGGCGCGCCACATCAGCGGCGTGCCGGTGCTCGACCAGGGCGAGGTGGTCGGCATCGTGAGCAAGTCCGACCTGCTGCACCGCTACGAAGCCGAGCCCGGCGGCGCGCCACTGCATCCGTGGTGGCAGCGCTGGGTGCAGCGCACCGCACCGCCGCGCGACTACGTGCGCGCGCACGCCCTGCGCGCGGCCGACCTCATGACGCGCGAGCCGGTGTCGATCGCCGAAGACCTCTCGCTGGCCCGCGTCGCGCAGCTGCTGACCGCCTACCGCATCCAGCGCCTGCCGGTGGTGCGCGGGCGCCGGCTGGTGGGCATCGTGACGAGCGGCGACCTGGTCAAGGCACTGCTGCGGCAGGCCGAGGCCGACACCGCGAGCGCCGATGCGTGCGACGACGCGCAGATCCTGGCGCGTCTCGTGGCCGAACTGGAGCGGCAGACCTGGTGGAGCCGCGCGTGGTCGCATGTGTCGGTGGACAACGGCATCGTGATGTACCACGGCATGGTCGGCAACGAGGCCGAGCGCGACGCGGCGCGCGTGGCGGCCGAGGGCATCGCGGGCGTGCGCGGCGTGGTCGACGAGCGGCTGTGCACGATCGAATGGCAGACGATGGTCTGAAAGGCAAAAAAGAAAGTTGCAACACGGCGCGGGGGTGCGCCATCCAATGGGCAGAAGGAACTCACCGCATGCCGCCCACCGCCCTGCCCCTGACTGCCGATGCCGACGCGAACGCGTCCGACGCCGAACTGGCCGCACGCGCCGCGCAGGGCGACACACAGGCCTTCGCGCGCATCATGCGGCGCCACAACCAGCTGCTGTTTCGCACCGCGCGCAGCATCCTGCACAGCGACGCCGACACCGAAGACGCGCTGCAGGACGCCTACCTGCGGGCCTGGCGCGCCATCGGCGGCTTCCGTGACGAAGCGAAGCTCTCGACCTGGCTGGTGCGCATCGTCATCAACGAGGCGCTGGGCCGCCTGCGCCGCCGCGGTGCGCAGGTGATTCCGCTCGACGGCGGCGCGACTGCAGGGGACGACGACGATGCCCCCGACACGCAGCTCGCCGACGACCCCGACCGCCAACCGGAGCGCCTCGCCATGCGGGAAGACCTTCGCCGACTCATGGAGCGCCGCATCGACCGGCTGCCCGACGCCTACCGCACCGTGTTCGTGCTGCGCGCGGTGCAGGAACTCAGCGTCGGCGAAACCGCCGAGGCGCTGCAGCTGCCCGAGGCCACGGTGCGGCTGCGCTTCTTCCGCGCCCGCAGCCTGCTGCGCGAAAGCCTGTCGCGCGACATCGACCTGGCGACGGGCGATGCCTTCGCGTTCGACGGCGCGCGCTGCGACCGCATCGTGGCGCGCGTGCTGGCGGCGCTGCCTTGATTCTTCCCACAACCACCACCCCCGAGGAGACCCCACCATGTCCTTTTTCCTGATGCCCACCCCGGCCGCCGCGCGGCGCGCCTTTCTCGGCCACTCCGGCCTGATGCTGTCGGGCGCCGCCGTGGCGCTGCTGGCGGGGCGCGACGCGCTCGCCGCGAAGAGCGGTGGCGCCACCGGCAACGACGTGCAGATCCTCAACACCGCGCTCGGCGCCGAGTTCGAAGCCATCGCGGCCTACCAGCTCGGCGCGGAAAGCAAACTGCTCGAGAAGCCCGTGCTCGACCTCGCCGTGACCTTCCAGGGCCACCACAAGGAACATGCGGACGTGCTGGCCAAGACCATCGCGAAGCTCGGCGGCAAGGCCGTCGCGGCCAAGGCGCGCTACGACTTCCCGGTGGAACAGCTCAAGTCACAGGCCGACGTGCTGCGCTTCGCCGCGAAGCTTGAACAAGGCGCCGTGAGCGCCTACCTGGGCGCGGTGCCGCTGTTCGGCAACCGCGAGCTGTCGAAGGCCGCGGCCAGCATCCTCGGCGACGAGGCGATGCACTGGGCCGTGCTGCGCCAGGCGCTCGGCGAGGCGCCGGTGCCTTCGGCGTTCGTGTCGTGAGCCGTGCGGGGCGCGGGCTCGCTGCGAGCCTGCTGGCCGCATGGGCCTGTGCGGCTGCCGCAACGCCCGATGCGGTGCGCGGCGAGCAGGTCTACGCGCGCTGCCAGGCCTGCCATGCGCTGGCCACCGACCGGGTCGGACCGCGCCACTGCGGCCTGTTCGGCCGGCTCGCCGGCAGCGTGCCGGGTTTCGCGTATTCGGAGGCGATGAAGAAGTCGCGCATCGTGTGGAACGACAAGACGCTCGACCGCTTCCTCAGCGCCCCGCTCGCGATGGTGCCGGGCAGCAGCATGACCTACGACGGCGTACCCGACCCGCGGGAGCGCGCCGACCTGCTCGCCTACCTGCGGCAGGCGAACGACACGCCGGCCTGCGCGGCGCTGGCGCGGCCTACGCCGCGCTGATTGCGGGCGTGAAAGCGCCCGCGATCTCGCGCGTCACGCACAGGAAGGCTTCCATCTCGCCCATCGTGTGGCAGTGCAGCGGCGACACCCGCACGGTGCCTTCGAGCCCGAAGGATTCGAGCATCCGCTTCGAGTAGATGCTGCTGGCCACGCGCTCGTACACCGTCACACCGCGCTGGCCGTACTCCACCACGGCCTGCGTGCAGTCGAGCCCGTCGAAGCCGATGCCCAGGATCAGGTCGCGCTGCGTCAAGTCTTCGTGGTCGAGGAACACCTGCACGCCGTCGAGCGCGCGCAGGCCCGGCGTCTGCGCGGTGCCGTCGAGCAGCGTCGCCAGCAGCGCGCGTTCGTGCAGCTCGATGCGCTCGATGCCCGCCACGAAGCGGGCGCGGCGGTCGGTCGCGTCGGTGAAGTGGCCGCCGAGCCAGCCCACGTAGTCGACGATCTCGGTGAGCACCGCGAACTGCCACGGCGCCGAGCTGCCCAGCTCCCAATGACCGGGCTTCTTGCCAGCCAGCTTGTGGTGCGGCAATGCAGCCGCGCGCTCCGACATCCACGAGAAGCCCGAGCCGCGGCAGCCGAAGAACTTGTAGGGCGCGAGGTTGATGCCGTCCACCGGCGTCTGCTGCAGGTCGATGACGCCGTGCGGCGCGTGCTGCACGGCATCGACGAGGATGTACAGGTCGGGCTTGATCTCGCGCGCGCGCCGCACGATGGCTGCCATGTCGAGCTTGGCGCCCGAGATGTTCGACGCATGGATCACGTTGAGCACACAGGTGTTCTCGTCGACCAGCCCCACGATGGCGTCCACATCGACGCCGCCGGTGACGGGGTTGCTCTTCGCCACCCGCAGTTCGCGCCCGAGGCGTTCGGCATACAGGCGCATGGCGTCGAAGGCCGAGGGGTGCTCGAGCGCGGTCGTGACCATGTTCGTGCCCGGCACGTTCTCGGCCACCGCGCGCACCATGTCGAACATGGCGCCCGAAGCGGTGAGCGAGGGGTACACGCTGCCGCCCGTGGCGTTGAGGATCGTGCGCAGGTCGTCGGCGCCGCGCGCCTGCATCGCCTGCAGCTCGACGGCGGTGGCGTGGATGCGCTCGGCGTTGTCGGGAATGGCGTCGACCTGCGCGAAGCGCTCGACCGCGGCCTTGAGCCGGAACGAGCCGCCGGCGTTGTCGAAGTACAGGCGCTCGCGGCCGTGGTGGTCGCGTTCGATGCCCAGGAAGCGCTCGCGCACCTGGCGCATCAGCGCATCGGAAAGGAGCTCGCCTCGGGGCAGGTCCGCACGTGTGGCTGCCATGGTGTCAGACGCCCTTGTTGTTGGGGTTCTTGTAGATCTCGCGCACCGCGTCCGTCATCGGGAAGTTGAGGTTCGCGTTGCGCGGCGGGATCGGCGAGAGGAACCACTTGGTGTACAGCTGCTCGATGGCACCCGACTTCATGAGGCCGTTGACGGTCTCGTCGACCAGCGCCTTGAACTCGGGGTCGTCCTTGCGCAGCATGATGCCGTAGGGCTCCTGGCGCAGCGACTCCTTGAGGATCTTGTAGTCGCCCGGGTTGGTGGCGCTGGCGATCATGCCGGCCAGCTGCACGTCGTCGAGCACGTAGGCATCGGCGCGGCCGGTGGACAGCAGCAGGAAACCGTCGGAGGTGTCCTTGCCCGCGATCTCGTTCACCTCGATGGTGCCGCTCTTGCGCGCGCCGCGCAGCAGCTGGATCGAGGTGCTGCCCGAGACGGTGGCCACGTTCTTGCCGTTGAGGTCGGGCAGCGCGTTGATGCCCGAGCTCTTCTTCACGGCGGCCGTGATGTTGGTGACGAAGTGGCTCGGTGCGAAGTCGACCTGCGCCTGGCGCTGCGTGGTGTTGGTGGTGGTCGCGCAGTCGAGGTCCACGGTGCCGTTCTGCAGCAGCGGGATGCGGTTGGTCGAGTTGAGCATGGTGTAGCGCACCTCGATCTTCGGCAGGCCCAGCTTGGCCTTCACCGCGTCGACGATCTTCAGGCAGATGTCGTTGGTGAAGCCGATGGGCGCGCTGTCGGCGCTGAGCTTGTACGAGAACGGGATCTGGCTGTCGCGCGCGCCGATCTGGATCGTGCCGCTGTCCTTGATCTTGCGCAGCGTGCCGGCGTCCTGCGCGCTGGCGGCGCCGCAGGCGAAGACGAGGGCGAGTGCCCATGCGACAGGTGCGAGAGGCAGTTTGAAGTCCATGGTGTGTTCCTTGGGTTGCAATGACGGTGGCCTGGCGCGCATCTTCTGCGTCCCGACGAATTTCTAAAAGCGATTTTTTGTGATCGAATCGCATGAAGAAAAGCGTTCTTTCTTTCAGGAGCCGCCCGCCGTGATGACCTTCAAGCAACTCGAAGCCCTGTACTGGATCGCCCGGCTGGGCGGCTTCGCGCAGGCGGCCAACCAGCTGCACACCTCGCAGTCGGCCATTTCCAAGCGCGTGCACGAGCTGGAGCAGCTGTTCGACACCGAACTCTTCGACCGCAGCCAGCGCACGGCGCGCCTCACCGAGAAGGGCGAAGAGATGTTCGTGCTCGCCAGGAAGCTGCTCGACCAGCGCGACGCCGCCGTCGAGCAGTTCGGCAAGCCCGGCGTGGTGGAGCGGCGCATCCGCCTGGGCGTGACCGAGCTCACCGCCATGACGTGGCTGCCGCGCCTGGTCGGCCTGATCCAGCAGCACTACCCCAAGGTGATCCTCGAACCCGACGTGGACGACAGCCTGCAGCTGCGCGACAAGCTCCTGGCCGACGAGCTCGACGTGGTCATCGTGCCCCATACCTTCGCCGACTCGCGCATGCAGAGCAAGGTCATCGGCCGGGTGAAGAGCGCGTGGATGTGCAAGCCCGGCGTGATTCCCTCGACCGCGGCCACCGGCACCGTGCGCCTGCACGACCTGGCGCGCCACCGCATGCTGGTGCAGGGCAACAACTCGGGCACCGGCCGCGCCTACGACGCATGGATGAAGGACCAGGGCGTGCAGCCCGCCAACGCGATCGTGGTGAGCAACCTCGTGGCGCTCACGGGCCTCACCGTGTCGGGCCTGGGCGTGAGCTACCTGCCGCGCGAATGCCTCGCGCCGCTGGTCGACGCCGGCATGCTCGAGGTGCTCGACGTGACGCCCGCGCTGCCCGTGGTGCGCTACGTCGCCATGCACAAGGGCGAGCACCGCAGCGCGCTCACCTCGTCGATCGTGATGCTGGCGCAGGCGTGCTGCGACTTCACGCGGATGTTCCAGGCGCAGCCGGAAGAAGAAGCCTCGTAGGGTTCGCGCGCTGCGCCCCGTCTGTTTGAAGGCGTTGGTTGATCGGCCAACCCAGCGACGGCGCCCGGCGGGCCCAGGACACTGGGTGCTTCCCGCAGCGAAATCAAGGAGGAGGCCGCAGGCCGGGGGACATTCGCGGAGGGAAGTACCCGGTGGCCTGGGCCCGCGCCCTGAACGCTCACCCCCCGCGCGTCAACATCCGTCCTGCGCGCGCCAGCACTTTCGCCTCGCCCTCGCCACCGCGGTAGGCCAGCACGCCATTCACGAACACGCGCTCGACGCCGAGGCTCACGCCATGCGGCTTGTCGTAGGTGGCGGTGTCGGTGATGGTCTCGGGGTCGAACACCACCACGTCGGCCATGGTGCCGACGCGCAACAGGCCGCGATCGGCGATGCGCAGGTTGCGCGCCGTCATGCCCGTCATCTTGTGCACCGCCTGCTCCAGCGTGAAGAGCTTGCGCTGACGCCAGTAGCGCGCGAACACGCGCGGGAACGCGCCCCACAGGCGCGGGTGCGGATGGCGGTCGTGTGGCAGGCCGTCGCTGCCGATCATGGTGAGCGGGTGCGCAATGACGCGCTCCACGTCTTCTTCCTGCATCTGGAAATAGCAGGCGCCGCCGGGCTTCAGCCGCAGGCAGGCTTCCTGCTCGGTGGTGCCCCACTCGCGCGCGATGTCCGAGATCAGGCGGCCGGTCATCTCGGGGTGCGGGTCGGACCAGGTCAGCAGCACGTCGATCACGCCGTCGACCAGGTCTTCGCGCAGCACGGTGGAGCCGGCCACATAGGGGTAGACATCCATCGCGATCTCCTGGCGCTGCGACAGCGCCTCGATCAGTGGCAGCGTCTCCTTCGTGCGGCCCCAGTTCGCGGGACCGGCGCACTTGTGGTGCGAGATGACCAGCGGCACGCCCGCGCTGAAGGCCGAGTCGCCGGCCTCGTGCAGCGCTTCGATGATCTGCTGCATCTCGCTGCGCAGGTGCGTGGCGTACACGCCGCCATGGCGCGCCACGACGCGCGCGAGCGCGGTGACCTCTTCGGCCGGCGCGGCAAAGGCTTCTTCGTAGAACAGGCCCGACGACATGCCATGCGCGCCCGAGGCCATGCAGTCGTCGAGCAGCGTTTCCATGCGCGCCAGCTCGTCGCCGTCGGCGGGCCGGTCGAGCGCCTGCATCGCGGCGAAGCGCAGCGTGGTGTGGCCCACCAGCGCCGCCACGTTGAGTGCAGGCTGCACCGCATCGACCGCGGCGCGGTACTCGGCCATGGTCGCGTGCTTGAACGAGTCGGCGCCCAGCAGCGTGAGCGGCGGCTTCGACTGCGGCGTGCGGTAGGGCGCCAGCGAGATGCCGCAGTTGCCCGTGACCACGGTCGTGATGCCCTGCGACACCTTGGGCAGGCACAGCGGGTCGCGCAGCACGATGGCGTCGTCATGCGTGTGGGCGTCGATGAAGCCGGGCGCGATCACCTTGCCGCGGCAGTCGACCACGTCGACGTCGGCGATGTTCAACCCTGCAGGCAGGCGCGCGCGCAGACCGTCGCCCAGCGCCAGGATGCGGTCGCCCTGCAACAGCACGTCGCCGGGCCACGAAGGGCCGCCCGAGCCGTCGACCACGAGGCCGGCTTCGAGCAGCACGGCTTGGGTGTCGCTCATGGTTCGCTGTCTCCCTTTTTCGTGTTGATGCCGCCGCCATCCCAGCTTTGCAGCGGGTGCGTGGTGGCGTCGATGCCGTGGCGCTGGAAAGCCTCGCGCGCGCGCTGCAGGCGCTGCACGGCGGGCTCGCCGCGGCGCTGCGCCACCAGCACGGTGAGGATCTCGATGACCGTGAGGTGCGTGAGGTAGGCATCGATGCCCACATGCATCACCGCGTCGTCGGGCACCGACAGGCCGATGAGGAAGTCGGCCTTGGCCGCGAGCGCCGTGCCCGGCCGCGTGAGCGCGACCACCTGGGCGCCCTGTCCGCGTGCGATGTCGACCGCGTCGAGCAGCGAGGGCATGCCGCCTACGTGCGAGATGGCGATGACCACGCCGCCCGGGCGCTGCGCCGCGCCGGCCACCTGCTGCAGGTGATAGTCGGCCCAGGCGTTGGCCGAGAGGCCGAGGCGGAACAGCCGCGCCTGCAGGTCGTTGGCCATGAACCACGAGGTGGCGCCGGCGCCGTACAGGTCGACGTGCGGCGCCGCCGCGATGGCGCGCACCGCGCCGTCGAGCACCTGCATGTCGAGCTGGCCGCGCACGCCCGAGACCGAGGCCGCGGCGCTGCGTGCGATCTTGCCGACCACTTCGTCGGCGGCGTCTTCGATGTTGACGCGGCGGTGCAGCGGCGAGCCGCCGAGCGCCAGCTCCTGCGCGAGCGCGAGCTTGAACTCGCGCAGCCCGGCAAAGCCGAGGTCGCGGCAGGTGCGCATGATGGTGGGCACCGAGCTGCGCGAGCGCTCGGCCAGCTGCTCGAAGCTCTCTTCGAGCGCGCGGTCGGGGTCTTCGAGGATCAGGTCGAGAATCGCGCGCCGCGTGGCCGGCGCATCGCCACGCACCTCGGCGATTCTCTGGAGCAAGGAGGGCGTCATCGGTGCGTTTTCAGAAGTGCATGGCGACAGCGTCGCTCACGCGGTAGTCGTTCTCGACCACGGGCATCCAGTGCCATTTGTCGAAGGTGGTGCAGGGGTGCGAGATGCCCAGACCCACGCGGTCGCCGACCTTCGGTGCATCGGCCTCTTCGCTCTCGTCCCAGCGCAGGTAGGCATGCTGGTCGTTCAGTGCGGTGATCTTCCAGCCGGCGGGCACGCCCTGGGGCTGCAACGCGCCGCGCGCTGCGCGTGCGATCGGCACGGGCATCGACAGGTCGAAGGAGATGTCGCGCTTGCCGACCGACAGGATCGCCAGGCCCGGCTCGGGCCGCGACTGCACGTTGGCCCAGACTTCCATCGCCGGTGTCAGGCCCTCACCGCACTCGCACCCCATGCGCTCATCCACCACGTTCACCATGCGCTTGTAGAAGCCATGGTCGTGCGTGACGTAGCAACCCGAGCGCAGCAGGCCGCGCACGGGCGAGCCCAGCGCAGGCTTGAGCCGCCCCGCCACGAGGTCGAAGATCGCCGAGCCGCCGGCCGAGACCAGCACCTCGTCGGTCTCGAACAGCTGCTGCGTGTCGCAGTGACGCGCCACGGCTTCGATCCGATCCATCAGTGCCTTGGCGAAGGCGGTGTCCTGTTCGGTGGACCCGGTGGCATTCAGGCCTTCGTAGCTCTCGATGCCCACCAGCTTCGCGGCGCTGCTGGCACGCACTGCACTGGCCACGGCGACCGCTTCCGCATGCGTGCGGCAGCCCGTGCGTCCGCCGTCGATGCCGATCTCGAGCATCACCTCGAAGGGCACGCTGGCGGGGTTGCGCTTCGACCAGTCTTCGATCAGCGCCAGCTGCGCGATCGAATCGACCAGGAACACCACACGCAGGTCCGCATGGTCGGCCAGCAGCAGCTGGATGCCCGCGAGGTCTTCGTCACTCACGACCTGGTTGGCGATCAGCGTGCGGCGCGCGCCGGCGGCCACGCCCACGGCCAGCTGCGTGACGGTGGCAAAGGTCAGGCCCCAGGCGCCGGCATCGAGCTGGCGCTGGAACAGCTGCGGCGACATGGTGGTCTTGCCGTGCGGTGCGAGGTCGACGCCCCATTCGCGCACGCGTGCCTGCATCCACGCCAGGTTGTGCTCGAGCGCCTCGCGCTTGAGCACGGCCAGCGGCAGCGGCAAGTCGCCGGCCAGCACGTTCCAGCCGGCGGCGCCGACTTCACTGCGCAGGCGCGGCGGCTGGGTGCGCGGGTAGCCCTTGAAGCGGTCGCTCAGCAGCGGGTCGATGAAGTCTTGGGTGGCAGAAACGGTGTCGGTCATGGTCGTGCAACGGCGGTGTTGGAGAGCAGTTCTTTACGGATGCAGGCGCTGTAGTGTCCGGGAGAAAGTTCGTCGAGGCTGGGCACCGTCTGCGCGCAAGCTTCGATGGCATGCGGGCAGCGCGTGCGGAACACGCAGCCCGAGGGCGGCGAGATCGGGCTGGGAATGTCGCCCTTCAGTGCGATGCGCTCGGTGGCCATCTCGGGATCAGGCTTCGGGCTCGCGGCCAGCAGCGCCTGGGTGTAGGGGTGCGAGGGGTTCGCGAACAGCTCCTCGGTGGTGGCCACTTCCATCACCTTGCCCAAGTACAGCACCACCACGCGGTCGCACAAATACTCGACCACGTCGAGGTCGTGCGAGATGAAGAGCATGGTCAGCCCGAGCCGCTCGCGCAGGTCCGCCAGCAGGTTGATCACCTGCGATTGAATCGACACGTCGAGGGCAGACAGCGGTTCGTCGGCCACGATGAACTCGGGCTCCACGGCCAGCGCGCGCGCCACGCCGATGCGCTGGCGCTGGCCGCCCGAGAACTCGTGCGGGAAGCGGCTGGCGTGCTCGGGGCGCAGGCCCACGGTCTCCAGCAGCTCGGCGATGCGCTTGTCGCGCGCGGCCGCGCCCTTGTGCAGGCCGTGCGTGGACAGTGCTTCGCCCAGGATGGCGCTGATGCGCATCTTCGGGTTCAGGCTGGCGTACGGGTCCTGGAAGATGATCTGCAGCTTGCTGCGCAGCTTGCGCATGCGCTCGCCCGAAAGGCCGCCGATGTCGTCGCCGCGGTACAGCACCTGGCCCTCGGTGCGCTCGACCAGGCGCAGCACGGTGCGCCCGATGGTGCTCTTGCCCGAGCCCGATTCGCCGACCAGGCCCAGTGTCTCGCCGGGGTGGATCGCGAAGGACACGTCGTCCACCGCGCGCACCGGGCGCTCGCTGCTGCCGAAGTATTTCTTGAGGCCGCGGACTTCGATGAGGGGCGAGGAAGAAACAGCGGTGGTCATCATGCAGCCCTCGCGAGCGGTTGGTCGGGCTGCACGCGCACGCAGCGCGCCTGGCGGTCCTGACGGATGTCGATGAGCGGCGGCATGGCGCTGCGGCATTCGGGCAGTGCCTGGTCGCAGCGCGGCTCGAAGGCGCAACCGGGCGGCGGCGCCAACGGGCTGGACACCTGCCCGCGGATCGCAAACAAGCGCTTGGGCTTGGGCTGGCCGGGCTGGCGCGCCTTGCCCGGCAGGCAGGCCAGCAAGCCCTGCGTGTACGGGTGCTCGGGCTGCGCGAACAGCGGGCGCACGGGCGCGCGCTCGACCACACGGCCCGAGTACATGACGACCACATCGTCGGCATGGTGCGCCACCACGCCCAGGTTGTGCGTGATGAACAGGATGCTCATGCCGGTCTCGGCCTGCAGCCGGCGCATGAGCTCCAGGATCTGCGCCTGGATGGTCACGTCCAGCGCGGTGGTGGGCTCGTCGGCGATCAAGAGCGTCGGGTCGCAGGCCATGGCCAGCGCGATCATCACGCGCTGGCGCATGCCGCCCGACAGCTGGTGCGGGTACTCGTGGATGCGTTGGGCCGCAGCCGGGATCTCCACCAGCTCCAGCATGCGCAGCGCATGGGCCAAGGCCGCCTTGCGGTCGAGCCCCTTGTGCAGGCGCACGCTCTCGGCAATCTGCTCGCCGATGGTGAAGACCGGGTTCAGGCTGGTCATCGGCTCCTGGAAGATCATCGACAGCTGGTTGCCGCGCAGCGAGCGCATCTCGCGCTCGCCGATCTGCAGCAGGTCCAGCGTCTTGCCTTCACGGGTGACGAAGGAAGCCGATCCGCTGACCTGCGCGTTGGCGGTCTTGGGCAAGAGGCGCATCAGCGTGAGGCTGGTGACCGACTTGCCCGAGCCGGATTCGCCCACCAGCGCGGTGGTCTTGCCGGGCTGGATCGAGAAACTCACATCGGCCACCGAACGGATCAATCCGTCTTCGGTGGGGAAGCTGGTGCTCAGGTTGGTGACCGTGAGGCGTGGGGAGGTGTTCGTCATCACGAGGTCTTCTTGAGCTTCGGGTCGAGCAGGTCGCGCACGCCGTCACCGAGCAATTGCAGCGACAGCGCCGTGAAGATGATCGCCAGGCCCGGGAACAGCACGACCCAGAAGGCCTGGTGCGCGTACTGCTGGCTGCCCGCGACCATGGTGCCCCAGGTGGGGATCTCGGGCGGCACGCCCACGCCGAGGAACGACAGGCCCGCCTCGGCCAGGATCGCGTAGGCGAAGATGAACGACACCTGCACGAGGATCGGCGACATCAGGTTTGGCAGGATGTGGCGCCACAGGATGCGCGAGGTGCGCACGCCCAAAGCGCGCACGGCTTCGACGAACAGCAGCTCGCGCACCACCAGCGTCGAGGCCCGCACCACCCGCGCCACGCGCGGTGTGTAGACCAGCACCAGCGCGAGCACGGTGTTCATCAGCGACGGCCCGAGGATGGCCACCAGCGCGATGGCCAGCAGGATGTCGGGGAAGGACATCATGGCGTCGACCACGCGCATCAAGGGTGCATCAAGGCGGCGGAAGAAGCCTGCCATCAAACCCAGCACCGTGCCGGCGATCACCGCGCCCAGCGCCGTGAGCGCGGCGATGGAGAGCGAGTAACGGGCACCGTGCACGATGCGCGCATACATGTCGCGCCCGAGTTCGTCGGTTCCGAGCAGGTGTTCGGCGCTGGGCGCCTTCAGGCGCTGCAGCACCGCTGTGTCGTTGGGGTCGGCCGAAGCAAACAGCGGTGCACCGACAGCGAGCACGGCAATCACCAGCAGCACCAGGGCGGAGACCATCACGATGCGGCGGTGCATCAGCTGGCGGAGCATTCGAGGCATGCGCATCGTTCAGACCTTCACGCGCGGATCGACCACCGCGTACAGCAGGTCGATCGAAAAATTGATGAGCACGTAGATCGCGGCGATCACGAGCAGTGCACCTTGAATGACCGGGTAGTCGCGCCGCAGCACGGCGTTGACCACCAAATTGCCCACGCCGGGCAGGCCGAACACGGTCTCGGTGATGACGGCGCCGCCGATCATCAGCGCGACGGTGAGGCCGATCACGGTGACGATGGGAACCAGCGCGTTGCGCAGCGCGTGCTTCAAGACGACGGTGCTCTCGCTCAGGCCCTTGGAGCGCGCGGTGCGCACGTAGTCCTCGCCGAGCACGTCGAGCATCGAGGCCCGCGTGAAGCGGATGATGAGTGCGGAGTTCAAGAGGCCCAGCACGGTGGCGGGCAGAACCAGTGCGTGCAGCCGCTCGGCAAACGGCGCATCGGGCGCGCCGTAGCCCGAGACCGGGAACCACCCGAAGGACACCGCGAAGATCTGGATCAGCACGATGCCCAGCCAGAAGCTGGGGATGCTGGCGCCCAGCATCGCGATGCCGGTGAAGAACTGGTCGACCACGCGGCCTCGGAACACCGCAGAGACGATGCCGCAGGGCACGCCGATGAGCGCGGCGATGGCCACGGCCAGCAGGGCCAGCAAGGTGGTGGGCTCGGCGCGCTCCCACAGTGCCTGCGTGACCGGGCGCTGCAGGAAGATCGAGGTGCCCAGGTTGCCCTGCAGCACTTCGCGCAGCCAGTAGCCGAACTGCACGGGCAGGGGTTTATCGAGGCCGTAGTCCTTCTGCACGCGGGCGATGTCGGCGGCGGTGGCCTGGTCGCCCAGCAGCACCGAGATGGGGTCGCCCGAAGCGGCGCGCGTGAGCACAAAGACCAGCACGGCCACCAGGGCCAGCACGATGAGCATGCCGCCCGCGCGCGAGGCGATGTAGCGAAGCGATGCGCTCTTGATCATGACAAGAACTCGATGGCGGCGGCGCTGCCCACGGCCACGTACTGGCCGGTGAACTGCACGTCGCCGTTCTTCTTCACGCGGAAGATGGTCACGTTGTCGCCCTGCTTGTTGTGGCACACGTAGAGAAAGCGCCCGCTCGGCTCGAGCGTGCAGCTGCGCGGGTAGTTGCCGCGCGTCCACTCCTCGCGCACGAGCGTGGGCGCGCCGGTGCGGGCATCGACCTTGAAGATGGAGATCGAATCGTGCAGCCGGTTGAGCGACACGAAGTGCGTGCCGCCCGGCAGCATGCGGATGCCCGAGGCGTAGCTGGTGCCCTTGAAGCCGGCGGGCAGCGCCGAGGTCTCGCTCACCAGCGTGAGCACGCCGGTGGCGCCGTCGTAGCGCAGGAAGGCGATGGTCGAGGCCTCTTCATTGACGAGGTAGACCCACTTGCCGTTCGGATGGAAGGCGAAGTGGCGCGCGCCCGAGCTCTCGGACACGGCCACCGTGCTCGGCTGGCTCAGCACGCCAGTGGCGCGGTCGAAGCGGTACGAGATGACGCGGTCGAGCCCCAGGTCGGCCACGAGCATGAAGTTGCCGGCCGGGTCGGCCTGCACCATGTGGGCGTGCGGGCCGTCGTGGTCGCTGGTGGCAAAGCCTTCGTGCGAGCGCGCGGCCAGCGGCACCACGTCGGCGCCGGGCTTGCAGGGCGTGGCGGCGCCGCAGGCAGCGACGTCCTTGTAGACGACGGCGGCGCGGTCGGTATCGAAGGTTCCGTCGGTGCGCAGCGCGATCACGCTGACGTCGCCGCTGGCGTAGTTGGCGGTGAACACGAAGCGCCCGTCGGGATGCACGCTCAGGTGCGCCGGGTCCTTGCCGCCGCAGGGCATCTCGGCCACGAACGACAGCGCGCCGTTCGCGCCGATGCGGAAGGCCGAGACGGAGCCGGCCTCGAACTCGTTGGCCGCGTAGAGCATCGGCAGCGTCGGGTGGCGTGCCAGCGAGGCGGGGTTGCGCAGCTTCGCATCGCTGCCCGCGCTCGCCACGGCGGGCGGTGCACCGGGGATGGGCTTGAGCGCGCCGGTCGCGCCGTCCACCACGAACTGGTGCACGCCCAGGCCGCGCCCGCCGCGCCACGGCTTGCCGCCGTCGCTGTAGGTGCCGACGTAGGCGTACACGGGGCCCGGAGTGGTGGCTTGAGCGGGAGTGGCCATGGATGGTTTGAGTCCGAGGGCGCCGAGGCCGGAGGCCAGTGCGCTGACTTGCAGAAGTTGACGACGCGACGGCATGGCGGTGCTTGCGGCCTTACTTGATCTTCGCGTTCCAGAAGAACGGCCAGGTCGCGGGCTGGTAGTTGTCCAGCGCCGGGCTCTTGGCCGAGAGGCCGTTGAACTTGCCGACGTTGATGTACGGCACCTCGTCGTACACCACCTGCTGCACCTTGCCCCACAGCGCGCCACGCTTGGCCGGGTCGCTCTCGGTGTTGAAGGCGCTGAGTGCGGCCTTCTTGGCGGGCGAATCCCACCAGCCGGGCGCGCCGTCGCCCAGTTGCGGCGGCGAGAGCATGGGCTCGGGGAACTGGCCCGAGTGGGTCACGTAGATGTCCCACAGCTTCGGGTCGTTGCGGCGTTGCACCAGCGTGGCCCAGTCGACCACGTTGAGGTCGACCTTGAAGCCGGCGCGCTTGAGCTGCTCGGCCATCAGGAGCGACATGTTGTAGTGGAAGTCGTACTGGCGACTGGTCAGAACGCGGATGGGCTCGCCCTTGTAGCCGGCCTTGGCGGCGGCGTCTTTGGCCTTGGTGGCGTTGCGCTGGTTGTACTGGTCGGTGCCCGCCGCCGAGTAGAACGGCGAACTCTTGGGGAAGTGGTTCGCTTCCGCGATGAAGAAGCGCGTGTCGCCGAAGCCGGCCGCGAGCATCTCGCCCTGGCCCATCGCCGTCTGCAGGGCCTGGCGCACCGCCGGGTTGGCGGCCACGCCTTCCTTGGTGTTGAGCACGAGGTAGGGGAAGCCGAACGACGGCGTCATGATCGGCAGCGTCTTGCCGCCGGCCTTCTCCAGGCGCGGCAGCGCTTCCACCGGCAGCAGGTCGGCAAAGTCGTACTGGCCGGCGAGTGCACCTTCGACGCGCGTGCTCGCGTTGGGCACGGGCACGAAACGCAGCTCTTCGATGGCCGCTTCGCGCTTGCCGCCGTAGCCGCTCGCGGGCTCCTTGCGCGCGGCGTACTTGTCGAAGCGCGTGAGCAGCACGAACTGGTCGGGGCGGCGCTCCTTGAACTTGTAGGGGCCGGTGCCGACGAAGTCCTTCAGCGGCGAAGCGATGGAGTCCTTGGCCATGATGGCCGCCATGCCACTGGGCAGTGCGAGCTGCGACAGCAGCGGTGCGTACGGCGCTTTCAGCACGATCTCCACGCCCAGCGGGCCCTTGGCCTTGAGGCTCTCGATTTCCTTGCCCACGGCCTTGCCGCGCGGCGACTGGTCCATCCAGCGCTGCAGGCTGGCGACCACGTCGTCGGCCGTGAGTTCGCGCCCGTTGTGCAGCGCCACGCCCTTGCGCAGCGTGATCGCGTAGGTCTTGCCGTCGGCCGAGATCTTGGGCATGCCTTCGGCCAGCATCGGCACCACGTTCCACTTGGCATCGAAGGTGTACAGCGTCTCGTACACGTGCTGCATGATGGTTCCGACCAGGTCGGCCGTGGAGGCCATCGGGTCGAGCGTCTGCGGCTCGGCCACCATCGCCAGCGTGGCGAAGTTGCGCGGGCCCTGCGCGTGGGCGCTGGGGTGAGGCAGTGCGGCACACAGCATCGCGAGCAGGGAAGCTCCCAGCAGGCTGCGCTTCGACAGGCGGGGCAGGCGCTGGACAAGACCGGCGTGAGACATGGAGAACTCCTTCATGGGGCGGACTGATTTATGAAAGAAATTTTCTTTCTAGACCGAACTCTGAAGCAGACTTCATGCCAAATCATCCGTGTTAACCCTTGTTGAGGGGTTATTCTGAAAAAGTCTTTCAAATCAGACGGATACTGCGGCCCTCACCCGCCCCACTCAACCCCTCTCACTCACAGGAGTTCCCATGCCCCTCGAATACCTCGGCGCCCCACCCATCGCCTCCGACCGCCAGGCCCGCCCCTTCTCCCCCGCCGTGCGCGCGGGCGATTTCGTCTACGTGTCGGGCCAGGTGCCCGCCAACGCGCAGGGCGAGATCGTGGCCGGCGGCATCGAGGTGCAGACGCGCCAGGTGATGGAGAACCTGAAGACCGTGCTCGCGCTGGCCGGCGCCACGCTCGACGACGTGTGCAAGAGCACCGTCTGGCTGCACGACGCGCGCGACTTTGGTGCCTTCAACCGCGTCTACATGAGCTACTTCGGTGAAAACAAGCCGGCCCGCTCGACCACCGAGGCGCGCCTCATGGTCGATGCGAAGGTCGAGATCGACGTCGTCGCCTACAAGCCCAAGGCCTGATCAGGCCCATCAGGCCGGTCGCAACTCGGTCTTGCGCTGCACGATGCGCGAGACCAGCCCGTACTCAACGGCCTCCGTGGCCGACAGCCAGCGGTCGCGCTCGATGTCGGCCAGCACCACGTCGATGGGCTTACCGGTTTCGCGCGCGATCTCGTGCGCGATGCGCTGGCGCGCCTTGATGATCTCCTGCGCCTGGATCGCGATGTCGGTCGCCTGCCCGCCTGCGCCGCCACTGGGCTGGTGGATCAAAAAGCGCGTGTTGGGCAGGCACACGCGCCGCTCGCGCGGCGCCGCCAAAAACAGGTGCGTGGCCGCGCTGCCCACCCAGCCGGTGCCGATCATGTGCACCGGCGCGCTGATGAAGCGCACCACGTCGTGGATCGCGTCGCCCGATTCCAGGTGCCCGCCGGGCGAGCTCACGAGGATGTCGATGGGTTTGTCGCCGCTGTCGGCATCGAGCGCGATGAGCCGGCGCGTGACGTCGGCGGCCACGCTGTCGGTGATGCTGCCGAAGATCAGCAGCGTGCGCGACTTGAACGCCTTTTCCTCGAGGTAGGAATTGCGCGGCTCGGCCGTGGCCGCGGGCGGGGTGTCGTCGTCGGTTTCCAGTGTTGAAAACATGGGCTGCATGAAGAAAGCTCCTGTGGTTGAACTGTCTTGACGAACAAGCCCACAGTTTCGTGACATTGCGCCTGCCGTGGCAAGCTGCACCGTGGTGCCACGGTGCCACGGTGCCACGTGCCACTCAGGCGGCCATCCGGGGCGACACCACGGCCCTTCGGGGTGTACCGACGCCGGCCAGCACCGGCCGGCCCGTCATCGCGCCGCAATGGTCCAGCGCCTGGCGCAGGACGGTATCCACGTTGCGCAGCGACAGCCCGTAATGGGAGGCCACCTCCTGGCGCGTCTTCTCCTCGATGCGCAAGGCCTCGAGCACCGCCCGGTGACGCCGCGGCAGGCCCTGCATCGCGCGGTCGACCGAACCGACTTCGGCGCGCACCTCGGCCATGTCCTCGGGCCCGGGCGCGTGGTCGATGGCCGACTCGACGGCGGTGTGCGGGTCGTCCACATAGCGCCATGCCCCCTCGCTGCGCAACCGGTCCATGGCCAGGTTGCAGGCCACGCGATAGACGTAGGCGCTGGGGTTTTCCACGGGCGCGCCCACCCGCAGGTGGCCCAGCCGCAGCCAGGCATCGTGCAGGCATTCGCTGGCCATCTCGGCGCACCCGAGATGGCGGGTCAGCTTGCGCCGCAACCCTTCGTAGTTGGCGCAGAGAAAAACCTGCAGCGCCAGGCGACGCTGCGCTTCGTCCCGCAGCGCATCGGCCGCCTGGTCGCGCGCCGGTGCTTCCTGTTCGCAAAGGACACTGGGTGCCATGACATGCCGCTCCTGCCCGCCTAGCGGTCCTGCTGCAGGCGACGACGCTCGTCGCTGCTCAGGGCGGCCCAGTGCCTGGGGTCGATCTTGCGGCCCATGCCCACCACCTGCACGGGGTTCTGCGGGTCGTAGTCGACCTGCGCCCCGGATTGCAATCCCGACCGCGGCGCCGGCGCGTCGCGCCCCTCTTGTGCGGGCTCGTTGCCGAAGCCGAGCACGCGCACCGTGAAGACCGACGCCAGCGCCTGCCGCGCGGCCGCGCGCTCGCGCTGCACCGCGTCCTGCGCGGCGGCCGTCGCCTGCGCAGCGGCAGCGCTCGCATTGGTGAGCGCGCCGATGTTCACTGACGCGATCACCGGCAAGCCCTTGGTCTCGCCCTTGACCTGGATGTTGTCCGCGTTGAGCACCTGCAGCGCCGCGATGTTCAGGTTGCCCGCCACGCGCAAGCCCGCATCGCCGGCGTTCACGGTGCCGCGCGGCGCGACCAGGTCGACGTCGCCGTCGCCCACGGTGCCGATGCCGCTGCCGCTCATGTCCGACTTCTCGCGGATCACCGTCACGCCGTCCAGGTCGGTGGACACCTCGGGCGCCGAGGGCACGCGCAAGGTCTTGGCGCCGCGCCCGGCGTCGATGTCGCCGACGGTGGACCAGATGATCTGGTCGCTGCCCTGCTTCGTGACATCGGGCACGAAGGACAGGATGCGCGACTGGTTCACGGTGACGTCGTTCCTGGCCGCAATGCCGATGTGCCCCGACGCCAGCGTCACCAGACCGTAGCCGGCCGGCACTGCGGCGCCCAGCGCCGCCACCTGCAGGCCGCCGCCGGGCGTGAGCACGTCGATGTCGCCGCCGGCCATGGTGCGCAGCATCAGCTTGTTGGCCGCCACGTCGCCCTTCCATGTGTCGCCCGGGAACAGCGTCTCGATGGCCGTGTAGCCGCGGTTGTAGCCGCCGTTGCGCGGCAGGCCGCCGGTGCCCGGCTCGTTCTGGTCGCGCCCGGCTTCGCGCAGTTCGATGAGGAAGATCTGCCGCAGGAACTGCTGCTGTGCGAGTGCAGGCAATTGCTGGAAGCGCGCCCACGCGTCCAGCGGCGCCAGCGTCTCGCCGGTCATGTCCTTCATGTACGACACCAGCCCCCGGCGCACGGTTTTTTCCTGTCCGCCTTCGCGCGCTTCGAGCTGGTCCGTCAAGTAGATGGGCAGCACCGTGCCGTCGGCTCCGCGGGCCTTCAGGTGGTCGGGTATGGACGCGACGGCCACGGGATCGAGGTAGGCGCGCGTGAACGCCTCGTAGCCCACCGCGCGGTTCAGTCCGGCCATGGCGGTGATCGTGGCGCCCTGCGCCGGCAACCCCTTGACCTGCGACTCGGGCCGTGCGCGGTTGTCCCTGTCGTAGCGCTGGTTGCCCAGCGTCTGCACCTGCAGGTTGTCCGCGTACAGGTCGCGACCGGCGGCGAGCACCAGGGCACCCGGGCCCTGCAGTTCGATGTTGCCCGTCAGGCCGACCGGGAATTCGTTGTCGCGGTCCAGGCGCAGCACGCCCTCCATCGCCAGGATGTCGTTGCCCGCTTCCAGCAGCGTGACGTCGGAGCCGCGCAGGTTGCGCCCGGCCAGGCGAAGGCCGCGGATGTCGGTGCCCGCGCGCACCCAGGTCTGCTCGTTGGCCTTCACGTCGAGCCCGACGATGGAGCCCCGCGATGCATAGATGCGGCTGGGCTCGAAGTCGTTGGCCAGCGGCAGCACCTCGGGGTTGTGGACGCTGCGCAGGTACGCGGTGTTGATGAAGGTGGACGAGGCCGGGCCGATCAGGTTGTCGAGCATGTCCTCCATGTTCATCTGACTGACCGGCGAGCCCGCGCCGGCCGGCATGTAGCCCGAGGGCATCATTGCGGGCGTGGCATAGGCCATGAGCAGTGGCGCGTCGAAGCGGATGTCGCTCTTCGCCACCAGCCTCACGTCGTTGGTGGTGCCCGGCAGCACGTGCAGCGGCCCGTCGATGGCGATGCCGCCGTTCAGCGCGGCCGCCGAGAAGCGCGCCGGATAGCGGTTGCCGCCGAAGCCCACCAGCGTGTCGGTGTCGAAGCTGTTGAGCAGCAGGTCGCGGAAGATGAACGTCGCGCGGTTCACGAAGGTGATGTTGCCGCCGGTCGACACGAGCCTGAGCGCGCTGCGGTCGGTGTAGCCGCTCATGTAGGCGCCGTAGTTCAGCAGCTGGCCGTCGTTGCGCAGGCCTTCGCCGTACGTCACCAGCAGCGGATCGATCACGGTCTGCAGGCGCAGGTCGCCCGCCGTGCGCAGGCTCAGCGTGGCATCGCCCAGCGCGAGCACCGGGGCCACGGTGTAGTTCGTCTTCGTGAAGCCGCCGGCACTGTCGTCGCGGGTCAGCACCACCGTGTGGCCGACCGCCGTCTCGCCGGCACGGATGTCGCCGGCGCCGCGCGCCACGTAGTACTGGCCGCCGCGGATCGCACCGCCGGCCTGCACCGTCATGGCACCGCCATTGCGCATTTCCATGGTCATCGCCTCGCTGGCGGAACGGCCGCCGCGCATGCGCATGTGGGTCGGCAAGGCGACCAGCAGGTTGCGCAGGTCGCCGCCGGCTTCCACGCTGACGTTGCCGCCGCCCAGCGCGCCCACGCCCTGCTGGAAGCGCCCGTAGTCGATCCACCAGCTCGACTGCTCCGGCGCGTGGATGACAGGGCCGTAGGTGCCGTCCGGATGCATGGCGTTCTCGCCGTTGGTGTACTCGCCGAAGAAGCGCTCGGCGTTGAGCGTGCCCTGGCGGTTGAGCCATTCGGTGAAATGCTGGCCCGAGGGCATGGCCTCGATGCTGCCCAGTGCACCGATGACGAGGTTGCCGCCTTCCACGCCGTAGCTCGCGTTGCGGTTGGCGGTGGAGAAGTCGCTCCACATCGTCGTGTCCTTGCGCCCGGCGGTGTAGATCACCGATTCCTTGTGCGCCAGGCGAAGGTCGCGGCCCGCGCGCACCTCGAGATCGCCCGTGCCGGTGCGCACGAGCTTGCCTGCGCCGTTGTCGGGCGCCGGGTTGTCGTCCGTCGGGACGGCGGTGTTGGCCGTGCCCACGGTGATCGAGCCCTTGCCCGCGGTCTGCGCGACGAGGGGCCGCAGCGCCATGGCATCGGCCGAGGCCAGCTCCCCGCCCGCCACCAGCCGCAGGTTCCACGAAGGGCCCGCCTGCAACAGGCCGCTGCGGTCCGCCGCATCGAAGCCGTCGCTCAGGTGGCCGTTGATGGCCAGGTTGCCGCCCGCGCGCAAGGTCAGCGTGCCTTCGCGCGCATTCGGGAAATCGCTGTACAGGTTCCAGTCGCTGTTCAGCGCAAGATCGCCCGCGCTGCGGATCTCGATGCCCGGCATGACGTCCAGGGCCGTGCCCAGCCGTGCGGCCACCGCGCCCGATGCGCCGCGAAAACGCGCGGCATGCGCGATGGCGTCGGCCTTGACCGAATCGACCGTGGCGCCGTCGTAGTCCTTCACGTCGTAGGTGCTGACGCCCTCGAGCACCGCCGAGCGCGCGCCGGTGACGGTGGTGCGCAATGCAGTCACCGCAAGGTCGTCATGCGCCGCGTTCTGTTGCGCGCGCAGGCGCACCTTGCCGCCTTCGTTGCCGGCCACGTCGATCAGACCGCCCACGAGGTTCAGCTGGCCGCCGGCCGCTTCGAGCGTGACGCGGCCGTTGCCGAGGCGGCCGGTCGCACCGGCGAGCAGCTGCGCGCCGGACTGCATCGCCACGCCGTTGCCGGCCGTGATGCGGATGGCGCCGCCGTAGGCCGAGCGCGCATCCACCGTGCCGGTGATGTCGATGCGGCCCCGGTCCGCCGTGAGACCGAAGTCTTCCACCTGCGTGAAGCCGCCCAGCGCCACGTCGCCCTGGCGGATGCGGAACTGGCGCGACCGGTTGAAGCCCGCGTCGTTCAGCCGCTGGCTGAAGCCGGCGAAGTCGGGCAGCGCCTCGATGTCGAGCGAGAAACTGCCGGCCTTGCCACCGGTGCGGCTGGCCTGCGCAGCGATCAGGCCGTCGAGCACCACGGTGCCGCCCTGCGATGCCGCCAGGCTCAGCGTGCCGGCGTCGCCGCCGTCCGGGTGCGCGGCAAGATGGAGCCGACTGCCGGCGTCCAGGCGCACGTCGCCGCCCGCCGCAGACAAGGTGATGCGCCCCGCATCCGCGTGCTCGGCCACGTCGAAGAACTGCTGGGCCGAGCCGCCCACGTCGATCAGCGCGCCCTGCGTCACGACCAGGCTGCCGCCGGTGGCCGTCATGTCGATGCTGCCGCCCCGCGCGACCGCCCGGCCGCCGAAGGCGATGCTGCGGCCGGTGAGGCCCAGCCGCAGGCCCAGGCTTTCCTGCAGGTCGAACGGTGCGGCCGTGCCTTCCGGCGATGCCACGACCTGCAAGGCGCCGCCCGTGGCAATGGACTGCGCCGCGCCGCCGCGTCCGGTGAGCAGCGGCGTGCGCAGCGTGAGCGGCGCGGCGCCGGTGTCGATGCCGCCCGCGCCTTCGCCGACGATGGCATCGCGGCCGGCCAGCGTCACGGCGCCGAAGCCCGAGAACGTCTTCTGGCCCGCGCCCAGCACGAGCGTGGCGGCGTCGAGGGTGAAGCCACCCACACCTGCGCCGGCCGGCACGTTCGCGCCGCCGCCGCTGTTGATGAGCGCGATGCTCTCGCCCTTGATGACCACATCGCCCGCGCCGCGCCCGACGAACGCGGCGCCATCGAAGGTCAGCGCCTTGAGGCCGGCCGCGCCCAGGTCGAGCGAGCCGTAGAAGTCGAAGCCGGTGTAGCTGCGCAGCGTCAGCCGTGTCGAGTGGGCCAGTTGCGCGAGCGCGCCGCTGTCCAACACCATGCCTTCGGTGCCGCCGCCGAAGCCGATGCGGCCGGCCGCCACCGACAGGTCGGTGCCGGCGATCTGCGCCGAGGCGGCCAGCTCCGTCGTGCGCGTCGCGTCGATGAGCAAGGCCGCGCCGCCGTCGACGACGGCACCGGCACCGATCGAGACCAGCCCGCCGCGCGAGGTGTCCACGCCCTGGCGAATGACCTTGGCTGCATCGCCCGTGGTCACGCGGACCAGCGCGCCCCAGTCTTTGGCGGGCGTGGTCAGCACATCGTCCATGGCGTCCTTGGCGTCGATCACGCCGTCGGAGTTGTCGTCCAGGTTGCCGTCCGGGTCGGTGTAGACCGCCGCCACTCTCGGCTTCATGACCAGGTTGCCCGAGCCCCGGCCGCCGGCGCCCCGTGCGCTGACGCGGCTTGCGCCCTCGATGGCGACCTGGTCGCTGGCCGCCAGGATGATTTCGGGACCGAAGAGTTCGGAGCCTTCGTTGTTCCGCACGACGATGTCGGTCGCGGTCACGTCGAGCTCCAGGCCCAGCGCATTGCCCTGGCGCTTGCCGCCCACCAGCAGGCTGCCGGCGCCGAAGTTCGACAGGCTCGCCGAATCGATGACCAGGTAGCCATCGGCCTGCAGGCTGGCGGTGTCCTGCCCGCTGCCGACGATGGCAATTTTCTTGCCGGCAATGTCGACCAGCCCGCCGCGCCCGCCTGCATCGGGTGCCGAGCGCAGCGTGCCGTCCAGCACCAGGCGTCGCTGCGCGTCGAACACGACCGCGCCGCCGTCGCGCGGCAGGCGGGGCGTGACGACGTCCTGGCCAGTGAGACGGTACTGCGTGAGCTTGAAGGCTTCGGACGAAAAGAAGTCGTTGGCCGTGGCCTCGTTGTATTCGGAATAGCGGCGCAGCGTGCCGCCGGACATCACGCGCCAGGCCGTGGTCCGCGCGTCCTGGCGGCCGCCATGGGTGTCGCCGGCCCGGCCCTGCATGACCAGGCTGCCGTCCGGCGCGCGGGTGGCCGGCGCACGTGCGCCGCCCCATGCCTTGCCCGTCGCCTGCACCGCGAAGGCGCCGGGCAGCAGCGCAAAGCGCGCGGGCAACAACTGGTACCAGCCGGCCGCCAGCCCGGGGCCGCCGGCGAGCCAGACACGCTGCCCCGCCGCGCCAGCGCCCGCGCCGGCAGCCACAGGTGCCGCACCGGCTTGGCCGGGCAGGATCGCGTACATGCCCGGCATGGCCAGCACGTCGTGCGAGCCGCCCGGGCCCGGCACGAATTCGGAGGCATGCAGGTCGCCGCCGCCCGCGATGTCCACCACCGCGCCGCGTGCCAGTGCCACGTCGGGCGACTTCATGGTGATGCGCTTCTCGGGCGGCGCAACCAGGGAGCCGCGCGACGGATTGGCGACGTCGACGCCCTGGGTCGGGTCGTGCCAATGTTCGTTGTTGGACAACGTGCCGAAGGGCACGGTGACCCCGGCGCCCGACACCGACGTGAGGCTGCCCGCGCCCAGCGACAGGCGTTCGCCTGCATCCAGTTCGATCTGGCCGAAGGGCGCGCGCAGCACGCCGTTCTGCGCGATCACCGGCGCTTGCAGGCGCAGGCTGCCGCCGGCCGACAACGGCGCGCCGTCGGCATCGCCTTCGCGCTCGACGGTGATCGAATCGCCCGCGCGGACCACGCCGGTCATCGCGGTCGTCGGGTAGACCTGGCCGGCCCGCAGCACGAGGTGGCCGTCGACGTCCAGGTTGACCTGCAGCTTCGTTTCTTCGGTGATCTGCGTGGGCAGCGCGCCACCCATGCGGATCTCGCCGGCTTCGAGCACCGTGCGTCCGAAGCCGCCGATGCGCACGGCACCGGTCTGGAACTGGCCCTCGTTCTCCGAGGTCGTGATGTCGATCAGCGAACCGGCCAGGGTGAGCTGGCCCGTTGCCGCGGCGGATGCTGCCGACGGAGCCCGCGACGCCTCGGGCACGGCCGACAGCACGATGTGCGGCGCGCGCAGCGACGACGACGAGGCCGCGTGCCCGACGATCGGCCCCTGCAGCGAGATCGAGCGACCGAGCGCGAGGTGCGCGTTGTCCAGCCGGATCGCGCCTTGCGTTGCATTCACCAGCGAGAGGTCGGCAAAGCCGCCGTCCCTGAACGCCTGCGGACGCACCGTCAGCGCGAACTGGCGGCCGGGCTTGTCGAGCAGGTCGCGCAGCAGCTCGCCGCCCGAAAAGAAGATGTCGCGGAAGTTGTCCAGCGTTTGCGCGGACAGTCCGAACTGCGCCGGATCGAGCGGGCTGGAGGGGCCGGGCAATGGCAACCGGTCGGACACCACCAGTTCCTTGGTGTCCGCCAGCGCCGCGGCCAGCGACGACGGCAGCACCATCGGGCCGGCGATGTCGTAGCCCCATTCGCGAAGGCCGGGCGCCCAGTCGAAGTCCAGGCCCTGCTTCCAGTCGCTGCACGCGCCGTCCACGCGGAAGCCGTAGCAATCGGGGTCGGGCAGTGCGCGCGCGAGCTGCTCCAGCGGCGAGCCGTTCAGGCCGGACGACGCGGTCATGTTCAGGCGGATGCGCCCGCCGATGCCGCCGGGTCCGCCGGCCGTGCCCCGCATCGTGCTTTCGATCAGGCCCGCGCCCGTGATCTCGATCAGGCCGCCGTTGCTGTCCAGCTGGATCGCCTGCGCGGGCCGGGGCACGCGGGTGCCCGAGGGGCCGGCATCGGCGACATCGTCGATCGTGCCGGTGGCGCCCGAGACGTCGATGAGTGCGTCTTTCTCGAGCCGCAGTTCGCCCGCCTGGACCGTCACCGTGCCGCCGTCGCGCACCTCGCCCACGCGGCGGCCGGTGCTGTCGACGTGGATCAGCGGCACGCCGCGCGCCAGCAGTTCGCCGCCGGCTTCGAGGGCGACCGTGCGGCCGTTCAGGCCGATGTGCCCGGCCGGCGCGTCGAGTCGGCCCGCCACCGTGAGCACGCCCAGGTCACCGCCGGCGCTGAGCGACAGGCTGCCGCCGGTGTCGGTGCGCACCGTGGCGCCGCGCGCCATCCGGATCGGACCGTTTTCCGTGCCGAGCCGCAGCGATGCGGGGTCTCGCGCCGCACGCTCTTCGGGTCGCAGCACGCCCAGCGGCGCCACGTCGGCCAGGTTGCGCCCGCTGGGCAGATCGCGCCAGGCGAAGCTGCCCAGGTCAATGCTGGTGGCCTGCTGCGACACCGCTGCGTCCTCAGGCAGCGTGATGCCCTTGCCTTCGCCGCGCACCGAGACCGAGACCTTGCCGAAGCCGCGCTCTCCGAAGAGCGTGGCGGGCAGCACGACAGCAGCAGCAGCTGCTGCTGCATCCGCTGATGCGGCGGTATCGCCCGGCTGCACTGCGGGCGCAACGCCGCCGACCTGCACGGATGAAGCGGTTGCCAGCGACAGGCTGCCCGCCGAGCCCGCGGCCTGGGCGCGCAGGTTCAGCGCGCCCAGGTCCAGGTCGGGTGTCACGCCGGTCAGCGAGATCGCGCCCGCATCGCCCACGCGCAGCGTCGGCAAAGCCTTCTTGCCGAGGTCCGTACGGCCGCCACCCGACACATCGAACACGGCCGCCTTGTGGGCCGAGATCTTTCCGACGTTGACCGTGATGGCCCCGCCATCCACGGCCCAGGCGCCGCGCAACGCGCCGTCGCGCCAAGTGTTGATCCACTGCCCGCTGGCGTCCAGCCGGCCGTGCTCGCCCACTTCGAGCAAGCCGTTGGCCGAGGACAGGCTGATCTGCCCGCCGGGGGCGCGGATCTGGCCGTGGATGCGGATGTCGTTCGTCGAGCCTTCCGTACCCGCCACGAACAGCGACGCGCCCGGCGACAGGGTGACCGCGGCGCCGCTTGCCAGCTCGAAGTCGCCGTTGATGGTGTTCAGCACGATGGTGCCCATGCCCGAATCGCTGAGCATGTCGTCCGAAAGGAAAGTGAGCTTGCGCGACTTCTGTTCGTCGGGCTTGAGCTGCACGTAGAAGTCGTCGCCGAGTTTGGTCCTGGCTTCGAAGTCCTGCGCGAGGCGCTTCGGGTCGTGCGTGACGACGATGGTGCCCGGCGACCAGGGCCGGCCGTCCGGCGTGTTCTCGCCCAACTCCAGTCGCCCACCCTTGTTCCCACCCGGGTTCTGCGACTGGCGCTCGCCCACCACCACGCCGCCCAGCATGTCGCCCTCGAGCACCATGGCGTCGCCCGCATGGATCTGCACCGCGCCGGCCTTGCGCCCTTCGGTATAGCCTGCTTCCTTGTAGTCGGCGCCGATGAGCGGCGTGCGCCAGGTGGTCTTCACGCCCCAGCGCAGATGCTCTTTCGTGAACTCGCCCGCGATGCCGGTGTAGCCGGTGTCGGACATGGCCCGGTCCATCGTGTGGATGCGGCCGTCGGCGCCCATGAGCTTGGTCGCCGTGTTCATGCCGTCGGTGTAGCGCACCGAGCCGCCGGACACGTCGAGCATCGAGCCGGCGCGCGTGATCACCGAGCCCCCGGCGCGCAGTTCGATGCGGCCCGCGTCGGCCGAGAGTTCGCGCAGGTCGGTCTTGCCCACGCCGACCCAGCCGGTCACGTCGCCCAGCGGCGTTCCCACCCAGGCGCCGGGAATGTAGGTGACGCCGTCGGGGCCGAGCACCCACTGCACGCCCGCCATCGGACCGTCCCTGAACACGCCGTTCACGCGCCGGTCGACGATCACTTTCTTGCCGCGAATCCAGGCGTCGAGCTGCAGCGGCGAGTCGCGCAGTTCGTTGATGCGCATCTCGGCCTCGATGAAGTTGCGCGACATGTCCACGCGCATGCCCTGCAGGCCGGCCACGCTCAGGAACGCCTCGCCGTCCACGTAGATGCGGCTCGCGTCGCCCCGGCTGCCGGGCTTGTAAAACTGAAGCTGCGTGAACAGCGGGTTGACCGCCGATTCGACCTTGATCGTTCCCGCCGGCACCAGCACGCCGGCCCTCGCCCGCACGTCGATCAGTTGCCCGTACAGGCTCACCCGGCCGGGCTGGTAGCGCGTGGCGAGCGCAGAGGCCTCGATCTCGCTGGTGTCCGAGGCGTCGGGCAGGACCTGCGAGATGCTGCCTTCGCCCAGCGTCAGCGTGCCGGCCGACCAGTTGATGAAATCGTTCACGCCGTCCGCGTACATGTGGGTACCCAGGCCCCACGCGCGCATCAGGATCGAGCCATTGCGGTTGTTCAACGCCGTCGTGGCGTTCAGCACGCCGGACTGGCGCACGTCCTGCGCCTGCAGCGTGATATTGCCGCGCTCAGCCTGCACGGTGCCGGTGTTGACCACCTCGTAACCGACGGCCTTGGCGCGCGCGGCCATCTCGGGCATGACGACATCGCGCAGACCGGCAACGAAGTTGGCGTCGGCATAGACCGGCGACAGGTTGAGTGCGCCCAGCACCTGGCCGCCGGTGAAGGCCCAGCCGGGCACGGCCGACGCGCTCACATCCAGGCCGCGGGGCGCGTTCGGGTCCTGCGCGGACGGCGTCTTCAGGTAGATGTTTTCGCCGGCCGCCAGGATGACCTGGCCGTCGGGCGCCGAGATGCGGCCCGCGTTCTGCACCTTGGGCGCGAACAGCATGACCTTGCCGCCGCTGCTCGCCGACAGCTGCGCGCCGGCGTCGACCCGCACCGCGCCGGGTGCCGCGCCGGGATCGAAGCGGTCCACGTTGCCCATGCGGTCGGGCGCGCCGCCGGTGCCGGCCTTGAAGCCGTTGTCGCCATAGATCTCGGGCCGTGCGGAGGTGAATTCGCCGAACTGCGGAATCGGGAAATCGTTGCCCTGGTTGGAGAGCACCTGCGGGTTGTTGATGCCCAGCTTGAACTGCTTGTCCGACAGCGAAAGGCTCGATGCCACCAGCGAGCGCGTGTCCACCTGGCTCGACCCCGTGAAGACGATGCCGTTGCGGTTGATGAGGTACACCGAGCCGTCGGCCTTGATCTGCCCGGCAATCTGGCTGGGGCGGCCGCTCGGATCGTTGATACGGTTCAGCGCGATCCATGCGTTGGTACCGTCGGGCTTGGCGCCGCCCTTCTGGTCGAACTGCACCGTGGTGTGCTTCCCGACGTTGAAGCTCTCCCAGTTCAGGATCGCCTTGTCGCCGGTCTGCTCGATGCCGACCACGGTGCGGCCGCCCGCCGCCGTCTGCACCGGCGCCCTGGCATTGAGCCAACCTGCGGTGAGGCTGTGGGTGTCGACCTTGAGCCCGCCGTCGGCCAGGCCGTCGGGGATGTCCGAGCCCCCGTTCGATGCAGCCTCGCGTGCGGCCGCCTGCGCCGCCTGTTGCGCGGCAATGGAACGCGCCGCCATGTTCAGGTTGCCCATGGAGCGCTGCAACTGTTCGCCGGCCTTGCGCTGCTCCAGCGGGTTGGTCAGCATCGATGCCGGCATGCCGTTGGGCAGGCGGCCCGTCGCCGAGGCGGTGTTCTGCACCGCGCTCTTGTTGGCGAACCAGGCGCCGCTGAAGGCCTGCTGGGCCTGGGCATCGAGCACCAGGGCGCCGTTGGCCGCCAGCGTCATGGCAATGGCGCGCGCGATCGGCGCCATGCGAAAGCGCCGCGCCTGCCGCCGGTTGTGCGCCTTCGTTGCGTGGATCGGTGTAAGGGGCCCGCGTGTGCTCATGAGTCGTTTCCGCCGGAAAGTTGAGTCGATGCACTACGACGAACGGGCGCCCCACGACCCCGCAACTTATTTTTCAGGCCGCGCACCACGGCCGTCCGATTCAGCTGAGAACGGTCAACCCGCCCGGCAATGAACGGGCGTCGAGATCGAAGGCATGCTGCAGCTGCACCAGCGCCAGGTCGAGCGATGCGATGTAGAAGCTACCGGTGACCAGGCGGCTGCGCGCGGCCGTGTTCATCAGCACCACGCGGCCGCGCCGGTAGCGGTTGATCTCGTCGAGCACGTCGGACAACCGGGCCTGCGTGAACACCAGCTCGCCCTTGCGCCAGGCCGACAGGTTGGCGGCGCCGACCAGCGCCACGCTGCTCAGCGACGTGCCGTCGTACACCGTCTGCTGGCGCGCGCGCAGCTCACGCGCGCCCGCGGGGTGTTCCACGCGCACCGCGCCTTCGATGCAGGTCACGCACACCTTGGCGTCCAGGTAGCGGACCTCGAAACGCCCCGACTCGGCCAGGCTGCGGCCCGCCCCGGCCACGACGCCGAAGGGCCGTGCGCCGCTGGCCGACGACAGATCGAACGCGGCCTCTCCCTCGAGCAGGTCGACGCCGGTCGTCCGGCCGTCCACCGTGCGGCGCCGGATGCGGGTCTGGGTGTTCAGGGTGACCTGCACCCGCTCGGTGAGGCCCACCTCCAGCTGCTCGCCGGTGGCAGTGCGGTAGTCGCCGCCCCACCCCGCCGGCGCGGGCCACAAGCCCGCGGACGGATGGAACACCGCCACGCCCGCGACACCGGCCATGGCCGCCGCGCCCGCTGCCGCACCGAGGAAGGCGCGGCGCGCGAGCACCGGCCGGGGATGGTGGCGCGCATGAAACGCCGCCGCATCGGCATTGGTGCGAAGCACGCCGGCAGAGGCCTGACCGAGCACGGCCCATTGCGCCCTGGCCTCCTTGAAGACCGCCGCGTGCGCCGGGCTGCGCTCCAGCCAGTGCTTGAAGCGCTGGGCGTCCTGCGGCTTGACGGCACCCGAATGAAGCAGCCGCAGCCACTCCCAGGCCTCGTGCCGCGTCGTGTCGGCCGCGAGGGCGGGATCGTCGACCGGTGCCGTCAGGGGGTCGTGCATCACGGCCGCGCCCCTTCTTCTGGGCCTCGGCCCGTTGCGAGCGCCAGGGTGATTCGATTCTTCACTCCGTACGACGAACGGGCCGCGCCGATCCCGCAACTATTTTTTGTCATGGGCCATCCGGGCACTCAGGTAGTCGTGCGCATGCTTGAGTTCGTATTCGACGGTGCGCAGGGAAATGCCCAGGCGCCGGGCCACTTCGGGCTGCGTCAGTCCCTCCATGTGCACGAGCACGATGACCTCGCGCCGCCGCGCCGGCATGCGGTCCAGCAGCTTGATCACGGCGTCCAGCTGCGAACGCGCCTCGGCGATCCGCGCGGGTCCCGGCGCCGTGTCGGCCAGTTCCATCAGCGCATCGACTTCTTCGAAAGGCAGGTTGCGGCTCTGGCGACGCTGGATGTCCAGCGCAATGTTGAACGCCATGCGCACGAGATAGCCGCCCGGCCGCTGGATCGGCCCTGCTTCGCTTCCGCCCTGGTCGTTCACGCGCAGCCAGGTGTCGTGCAGCGCGTCCTCGGCCAGGTCTGCATTGCGCAACGCGCGGCCCAGCTGGCGCTTGAGAGCGTCGTAGTGCCTGGACAGGTAGTCCATGAGCACGGGGCGGACGTCTTCGGCCATGGACAGGTCAGGACGGCGAGCGGCCGGCCGCCTCGCGGCAGCGCGTTCCGCCGCGCGCATCGGTGGGCAGGATGAGCAGCGTCAAAGGCTGCGGCAGGTCCGGCGGCGGCGCATGCGCGAGGCGCACGCCCCGCAGAACCTCCAGCATCTCGGCGTCGCGGGCCGCGTCGCCGGTCAGGCCGAGCAGGCGCGGCCGGCGAAGCTGGCCTCCCTCGTCCACCTCGAAGCGCAGCAAGGACCGGTACGTTCCCGGCCGCGTGCGCACATTGCCGCACAACGCTTCCCAGACTCGCGCCTGCAGCAGGCTGGGGTAGCCCGCCAGGCTTCCAAGGCTGGCCGCGCGCGGGGCCTCCGCCCGGGCCTGCGCCGGCCTCAGCGCGAGCGTGACGGCCGAACCCGAGCGGACCTTTTCGGCCACCAGGCCTGTGCCCTCCAGCAACAGTTCAAGCGCGGTGTCGGGGGCGTAAAGCCCGCGCACCGCGGAGGACGTCAGCCCGACCAGGATTTCGCTGCGAAAGAGTGCAGGCTGCCGCGTGACGGCGGCATAGCGCTTGAGCGCATCGGCCAGGGGAAGCGAGGGAATGTCGAACGCCAGTGCGGCGTCACCCGCGCCTGGAACCGCGCCGGCCGGGGCCTCGCCCTCACGCAGCGGTGATGCAGATCCGTCGCTCGCCCAGGCCGTGCCGGCCAGCCACGACAGCGCGAGCGCGCAGAGTGCGACGCTGCGGCCTGCCGAGCCCGCGAACCCAGGGTGCACCTCGCTCACCCTCGCGGCGCAACGATGCCGCGCGCATCGTCACGCCCGCCGTGAGGATGCGAAAGCCATGGCTGGGAGAAAAGTCGAGTCTGCAAGGAGCGCACGCCAGTCGGGAAACTTGCATGCTGTCACCGGCGTGTGACGGTCTCGTTGCAACGTCAGACCTTCCTGCGCCCCAGCGCGTGGCGCGCGTCCCGTGTGCCGCAGGAAGCCCGAGCACGCCCCTCGAGCGGCTGACCGACGCTCAGCCCGCCAGCCGCCCCGCCACCAGCTGCAGCACGCGGTCGCAGCGCTTGGCCAGGTCCTGGTCGTGCGTGACCATCACGAAGGCCGTGCGGTGCCGGTGCGCGAGGTCGAGCATCAGCGCGAACACGGCGTCGGCCGTGCTGCGGTCGAGGTTGCCAGTGGGTTCGTCGGCCAGCACGCAGGCGGGCTGCGTGACCAGCGCGCGCGCAATGGCCACGCGCTGGCGCTCACCGCCGGACAGCTCGGCCGGCCGGTGGTGCAGGCGTTCGCCCAGGCCCACGCTGGCGAGGATCTTGGCCGCGGCCTGCGACGCTTCGCCGGCCTCGACGCGGCGGATCTTCAGCGGCATCGCGACGTTGTCGAGCGCGCTGAACTCGGGCAGCAGGTGATGGAACTGGTAGACGAAGCCCAGGTGATGGTTGCGCAGCCGGCCCTGCTCGGCAGGGTCGGCATGCGCGATGTCCTTGCCGAGCAGTTCGACCTTGCCCGCGGTGGGTGCGTCGAGCCCGCCCATCAGGTGCAGCAGCGTGCTCTTGCCGGAGCCAGACGCACCGACGATGGCCAGCGTTTCGCCGGCGTGCACGTCGAGATCGACACCGTGCAGCACGGTGAGGTCGATGCGGCCTTCATGGAAGCGCTTGGTGAGGCCGCGGGCCTTCAGGACGACATCACTCATAGCGCAGGGCCTCGGCGGGGTTCACACGGCTGGCGCGCCAGCTCGGATACAGCGTGGCCAGGAAGGCCAGGATGAGGGAAATGACCGCGATCGGCATGATGTCGCTTTGCTGCGGATCGCTAGGCATCTTGCTGATCAGGTAGATGTCCTTGGGCAGGAAGCTGGCGTGGAAGAGCTGCTCCAGGAAGGGCACGATCACGTCGATGTTGTAGGCAATGCCCAGGCCCAGCAGCAGGCCGCCGACGGTGCCGATCACGCCCACCATGGCGCCCTGCACCACGAAGATGGCCATGATGCTGCGCGGCGAGCTGCCCAGCGTACGCAGGATGGCGATGTCGGCGCGCTTGTCGGTCACGGTCATCACCAGCGTCGAGACGAGGTTGAAGGCCGCCACCGCGACGATCAGCGTGAGGATGATGAACATCATGCGTTTCTCGACCTGCACGGCCGCGAACCAGGTCTTGTTCTGGCGCGTCCAGTCGCGAATGAGGAACTGGCCCGGCAGCGTGACGGCGAGCTGGTCGGCCACCTCGCGCGCCTCGTGCAGGTCTTTCAGCTTGAGGCGGATGCCGGTCGGGCCTTCGAGGCGGAACACCTTGGCGGCGTCTTTCTCGTGCACCATCGCGAGCGCCGAGTCGTACTCGTAGTGGCCCGAATCGAACACGCCGACCACGGTGAACTGCTTCAGGCGCGGCACCACGCCGGCCGGCGTGACCTGCCCGCCCGGCGCCACCAGCGTGACCTGGTCGCCGGGCTGCACGAACATGGAGCGCGCCAGCTCGATGCCCAGCACGATGCCGAACTCGCCCGGCACCAGCTTGTCGAAGGTGCCGCCCTTGGCGATGCCGCCGGTGTCGGTGACCTCGGGCTCGAGCGCGGGGTCGATGCCGCGCACGATCGCGCCCTTCATGTCTTCGCCGCGCGCGATCAGCGCCTGCGTGTTGATGAACGGCGCCGCGCCGATCACCTCGGGGTTCTTGCGGGCGTCGGCCATGATGGCGTCGATGTCCTGCAGGGCCTGGCCGTCGCGCGAGAAGATCTCGATGTGCGACACCACGCTGAGCATGCGGTCGCGCACTTCCTTCTGGAATCCGTTCATCACGCTGAGCACGATGATCAGCGCCGCCACGCCCAGGGCGATGCCGAGCATCGACACGCCGGAGATGAAGGAGATGAAGCCGTTGCGTCGCGTGGCACGGCCTGCGCGCGTGTAGCGCCAGCCGAGCTGCAGTTCGTAGGGGAATCGCATCAGCGGCCCCGCCCCGTGGCCTCAAGGGGCATGGGCGCACCCGCGGGGGGCGGCAAATACTCGGGGTGAGGAGCGAGGGGGTAGGTCATACGGTGGAATTGTGGCATCCCGGACAATAGGGAAATGGCCGAACCTCTCCCACGTCATCTGTTGATTCCCTTTGCCGGCCGCGGTTCCCCGGCTTGCCGCGCGGCGCTCGCGACCCTGCGGCTGCCGAACCTCGAAACCCTGCTGCTGCGCCTGACGCTCGCCGACACCGACACGCAGGACGACAGCACCCGCTCCCCGCCGCACGAACGCGCCCTGGCCCGCGCGCTGGGCCTGCCTCCCGCCGACGACGGCTGCATTCCCTGGGCCGCGCTCGAAGCCCGCAAGACCGGCCTGGCCGCGCCCGGCGATCACGAGGCCTGGGGCCAGGTGACGCTGTGCAACTGGCAGGTCGGCATCGACGACGTGGCGCTGGGCGATCCGTCGGCCATCGAGATCGACGCGGCCGAGTCGATGGCCCTGCTGACCGTGGCGCAGCCGTTCTTCGAGGAAGACGGCATCGCGCTGTACCCCAGCGACACGCCGGGCCGCTGGCTCGCGCGCGCGCCCATCTTCGACGGGCTGGCCACGGCCTCCATCGACCGCGCGGTGGGGTACCCCATTTCGCAGTGGTCGCCGCTGGGCGATGCCTCGCGGCCGCTGCGCCGGCTGCAGAACGAGATGCAGATGCTGCTGTACACGCAGCGCGTGAACGACGAGCGCACCGCGCGCGGCGTGCCGCCGATCAATTCGTTCTGGCTCAGCGGCACCGGCGCCTTGAAGGACGGCGCCCTGCCCTCGCCACCCATCGCGCGCACGCCGGTCGTCGACCTCGCGCTGCGCGACGCCGCGCTGCGCGACGACGGCCTGGCCTGGGCCGCCGCCTGGCAGGCGCTGGACGCCGGCGCGGTCGCCGGCCTGCTCGCCGACCTCACGCGCGGCACCGACGTGGCGCTCTCGTTGTGCGGCGACCGGGGCGCGCAGCTTTTCACCGTGCAGCCGCGCGGCCTCGCCCGCTGGGCCAAGGGCCTGTTCGACCGCAACCGCGCCTCGCAGGTGCTGGAGTCCCTATGAAGATCATTGCCCGGGACATCCCGCCGCGCACCGTCTGGGCGCTGGAACAGGCCGGCGTTCACCCGCTGCTGGCGCGCCTCTTCGCCGCGCGCGGCGTGCGCGGCAAGGACGAGCTCGACGACGGGCTCGCGCGCCTGCTGCCGCCCGACACGCTGCGCGGCACGCGCGAAGCCGCCGTGCTGCTGGCCGACGCCATCGCACAGGACAAGCGCCTGTGCATCGTGGCCGACTACGACTGCGACGGCGCCACCGCCTGCGCGGTCGGCGTGCGCGGCCTGCGCCTGCTGGGCGGCAAGAACGTGAGCTACCTCGTGCCTGACCGCGTGGTCGACGGCTACGGCTTGACGCCGCCGATCGCCGAGCGCGTGGCCGCGGCCGGCGCCGACATGCTGATCACCGTCGACAACGGCATCGCCAGCGTCGAAGGCGTGGCCGCCGCCAAGGCGCGCGGCCTGCAGGTGCTGGTGACCGACCATCACCTGCCCGGCCCTGAGCTGCCCCTGGCCGACGTGATGGTCAACCCCAACCAGCCCGGCTGCGAGTTCGAAAGCAAGAGCATCGCCGGCGTCGGTGTGATGTTCTACGTGCTGCTCGCGCTGCGCTCCGAACTGCGCACGCGCGGCGTGTTCGACACCGCCACGCAACCCAAGCTCGATGCGCTGCTGCCGCTGGTGGCGCTGGGCACCGTGGCCGACGTGGTGAAGCTCGACGCCAACAACCGCCGCCTCGTGGCGCAGGGCCTGCGCCGCATCCGCGCGGGCGCGATGCCCGCCGGCGTGGCGGCGCTGTTCAAGGCGGCGGGGCGCACCGCCTCGGCCGCGACCACCTTCGACTTCGGCTTTGCGCTCGGCCCACGCATCAACGCGGCCGGCCGGCTGGCCGACATGACGCTGGGCATCGAATGCCTGCTGACCGACGACGCCGGCCGCGCCGACGAACTCGCGCGCATGCTCGACGGCATCAACCGCGAGCGGCGCGACATCGAGGGCGGCATGCGCGACCAGGCGCTGCTGCTGGCCGAGTCGCTGTTCGCGGCCGATGGCGAAGGCGTGGAAGCGCCGCCGCCGGCCATCAGCGTGTTCGGCGCGGACTTTCACGAAGGCGTGGTGGGCATCGTGGCCTCGCGCATCAAGGACCGTTTCCATCGCCCGACCTTCGTGTTCGCGGCCAGCGCGGCGCCGGGCAAGGAGCAGGAGCTGAAGGGCTCGGGCCGCTCGATTCCGGGCTTTCACCTGCGCGATGCGCTCGACCTCGTGGCCAAGCGCCACCCCGGCGTGCTGCTGCGCTTCGGCGGCCACGCGATGGCCGCGGGCTGCACCGTGGCGCGCGAGCACTTTCCCGTCTTCGAGCGCGCGCTGGCCCAGGTCGCCGGCGAATGGCTGGCCGAGGCCGCGCTCACGCGCCAGATCGAAACCGACGGGCCCATCGCCCGCGAGTACATGCGCATCGACCTCGTCGACACGCTGCACCGCGAGGTCTGGGGCCAGGGCTTTGCGCCGCCCACCTTCAGCGAAGAGGTCGAGGTGGTGTCGCAGCGGCTGGTGGGCGAGAAGCACCTGGCGCTCAAGCTCAAGCACCAGGGCCAGCCGATCGACGCGATCTGGTTCAGCCACACCGAGCCGCTGCCGCCGCGCGTGAAGCTGGCGTTCCGGCTGGATGCGGACGAGTGGCAAGGGGTGCGACGGTTGCGCTTTCTGGTCGAAGGCGCAGAGGTGTGACGCGGGCGGCCTAGACTGGAGGTCCATCCATTCGACCGGGCACTCTCGCATGCAGCAAGAAGCCATCTCGGCCCACGACATCTTTCCGCACATCCGCGTCGTGATGGGCATGGTCATCGGCCTGGGCGTGACCCGGCTGCTGTCGGGCGTCGCACGCATCGTGCAGCACCCCACGCAGTACCGGCTCTACGCCGTGCACCTGGCCTGGGTCGCCTCGGTGCTGCTGGCCCTGGTGCATTTCTGGTGGTGGGAGTTCGGCCTGTACCAGATCGACAGCTGGACCTTCGGCACCTACGCCTTCATCGTCAGCTACGCGATCCTGCTCTTCCTGCTGTGCGCGCTGCTCTTTCCCGACAGCATGCAGGACTACGCGAGCTACCGCGACTACTTCTACGCCCGCCGCGCGTGGTTCTTCGGCTTGCTGGCCGCCACCTACCTGCTCGACGTGGTCGACACGCTGATCAAGGGCGAGGCGCACTTCGCCCGCTTTGCGATGGAGTACCTCATCCGCACGCCCATCCTCGTGGGCCTGTGCATCGCGGCGGCCCGGTCGGCCAACCCGCGCTTTCACACGGCCTTCGTCGCGGGCACGCTGGCTTACCAGCTGTCGTGGATCTTCCGGCTCTTCGACACGCTGGACTGAACGGCCTCGGCCACGGATTCCACGGGCGCGAACACGATGGCGCCTTCCGAAACTTCAAGCTCGTTGCGGCCGGATCAACAGGACCTGCTTCCATGAGCGCGGGCTAACATCCACGTCCTTCCACCGATACGGACCGCCCCTACCGCCGTGAGCACTCTGCCCCCTTGCCCCCAATGCCATTCGGAATTCACCTACGAAGACGGCCTCAACCTTGTCTGCCCCGAATGCGCTCACGAATGGTCCGCCTCGGGCGCTGCCGCCGAAAGCGCAGCCGATGAGGGGCGAGTCATCAAGGATTCGGTCGGCAACGTGCTGAACGACGGCGACACCGTCACCGTCATCAAGGACCTCAAGGTCAAGGGCTCGTCGCTGGTCGTGAAGGTCGGCACCAAGGCGAAGAACATCCGCCTGATCGATGGCGATCACGACATCGACTGCAAGATCGATGGCATTGGCGCGATGAAGCTGAAGTCGGAATTCGTGCGCAAGGCGTGAAACCGGCCTGGCGCATGCGGCGCAGCGTCTCGCTGTCCGCTCGTCACGCCGGTGCCACGCGGACTTCCTAGCTGGCCAACTCCCGGCAGCGTGCGGCGTCCAGCGCATGGCCGCAGGCATGGAACTCCCGCGCCGCCGCGGCGAAGCCTTCGCGCGCGGCAGCGACACGGCCGGTGGCCCGTTCGATGTGGGCCTGCGCCTCGTGCAGCGACGCGTACCAGGCCGGCAACTTCATCACCACGTTGGCCAGGTATTCGGATTGCTGCTGGTGGCTGGCGGCCAGGTCCAGCTCGTGCGCTCTCGCGGCCGCGATGGTGGCCGGGATGGCGAAGGTGATGCGGCAGCCGGGGCAGCTTTCCAGCGGGCCGCGCACGTTGGCCTCGGCCTCCTCCAGCACGCCCAGCGCGGCGTCGGGCTGCGTGGCCATCGCGATGCGGGTGCCGTAGATGCGGTCCAGCAGGTGGAAGCCGACGTCGGACTGACGCGCGACGTCGAGCGCTTCATCGAGCAGGCCGCGCGCCCGGTCCATCTGCCCGCGGTAGATCGCCAGTTCGGAACGGCGCTGCAGCGACAGCGCTTCGCCCGTCGCGCCGCCGATCGCGCGGTGCATGCGCCCTCCCGCCACCAGGTCCTGCTCGGCGGCGTCGAGCTGGCCGCTGAGCAGCCAGGCCTCGCCGCGCAGCGTGACCGCGAACGCATGCCCGCGCGCCGCGCCCAGCCGCTGCGCTTCCGTGGCCAGCGCATCGGCGAATGCGATGACCTCGGCATACGGCCGCGAGCCGTACAAAAAGCGCTGCGTGATGCACAGGTGGCCGTCGAACACGCGCACCGCCAGCTGCGGCAGGTGGCTCGTCTCCTTGAGGTCGGCCCACACGCTGCCGTGCAGGTCGCCGCGCGCGTGCGCCGCCGCGGCTTGCGACCAGGAGGCGATCACGAGCGTGCCTTCGTCGCCGGTCTCCAGGGCGATCCGGCGCACTTCGGCCGAGCGGCGCGTGCCTTCGGCGGGGTCCCCGAAGCCCAGGGCCGCCGCGCCGCTGTAGGCCAGCGCTTCGGCGAGGCGCCCCGCCACCGTGGTGGGATGCACGTCCTTCAGGTACTGCAGGGCACCGGGCGGATCGCTCATCTTCACTTGCGCCAAGGCCCGCTTGGCGCGCAGTTCGTGGGACAGCGCGTCTGGCGCGACGGCGGCGGCCGCATCGTAGGCGGCCAGCGTGCCTGGCCGGCCCAGCGCGTCCAGGGACTCGGCACGCAGCGCCAGGGCTTCCGGCTGCGCCGCCCGGTGCGCGAGCAGCGGCTCGACGTGGCGCAACACGTCCTCGTAGGCGCCGAGGCGAAAGGCCTGGCGCGCAGCCGCCAGCGCACACGGCATCGCCTGCTCGGCATCGCCCGCGGCGAGCCAGTGATGGCCCACCAGGCCCGGTGCCGCACCGCCTTGCGCGAGCCGGGCCGCCACGTCGCGATGCAACAGCACACGCCGGTGCGGCGGGATGCCTTCGGCCAGCGCGTCCCGCACGAGGGCGTGGCGGAAGCGGTAACGGCCATCGGCCACCACCAGCACGCCTGCGGCCAGCGCCTGGTCGAGCCGCGCCAGCGCGTCGTGGCCCTCGTCGGCGGCCAGCGCCACGGCCGTGGCCACGTCGAAATCTTCGGCCGACAGCGCCAACCGGCGCAGGGCCTCCGTCGTGCCGGGGTCCAGGTCGCACAGGCGTTCGGCCAGGGCCGACGACAGGCTGCGGGACATCACCGCCGTGGCGCCGTCTGAGGTGGCCGCACCGCGCGCGAGCTCAACCACGGCAAACGGCAGGCCTTCGGCACGACGGGCGATGGCGGTGGCGGCCTCGCCCGTCATCGGTGCATCGGCCGAGCGGGCCGCGAGCAGCGCCGCTTCTTCCTCGGACAGCGGACCCAGTTCAAGGGCTTCCAGCTGGCCGGCACGCTGCAAGCGTGAGGTGTTCCGGTCCAGCAGGGGCGGCAGTGCGTGCCGGCACGCGAGCAGCACGAACACCGGGGGGCCGCTTGCCGCCAGTTGCGTCAGCGCCTGGGCGCTCGCGTCGTCCGCCGCGTGCGCATCGTCGACGATGAGCAGCACCGGCTTTTGCGCGGCGGTGGCCAGCAGCAGCCGGCGCACGGCACCCACCATCTGGTGGCGCCCGAGCGGCAGGGCCAGCGGTTTCACGTCGCCCGAGGCGGTCATCTGCGCCAGCACAGCCTGGGCGTGCGCACCGATGGCCTGTGCCGCATCGGGCAGTTCGCCGAGCAGGGGCTCCACCAGGTCGGCCGCGATGCCGTAGGGCCGGGTCCAGTCGCCGGCCTGCAACGAGCGCACCTGCCAACCCAGGCCCCGCGCTTCCTCGGCGACACGGCGGCAGAACGCGGTCTTGCCCATTCCCGCCGGTGCGCGCACCACCGCGCCCCCCGGACGGCCCGCGAGGCTGGCGCGCAGCCACCCCAGGACGCGCACCAGTTCCATGGCACGGCCGACGAAACGCGGCGCGGCGCCCTCCAGGCCCGCCACGCATTCGCGGTACAGCGCCTCGGCCGGCGGACCCGGGCGCAGGTCGAGGGTCTGTTGCAGATGGTCGCGCAGGTGGCCGTACCAGCGCAGCGCCGAAGAGCGTCGCCCGGCCGCCAGTTCCTCGCGCATCAACTGGACATGGGCCGCCTCGTCGGTGGGGTCTTCGCGCACCAGCCGTTCCAGGTCGCCGATCTGGCGCAGCAGCTGCAGGAACTTGTCGCGCAACCGCTGGCGCGGCGCCTCGGTCCAGGTTTCGTAGCGGGCGTCCGGCAGGAGGTCGCCACCATAGAGCTGCGCGGCCGCCTTGCAGGCCTGCGGATCGCCGCTGAGCAGGGCCTCGTCCGCTGCGCGCTCGAACCGCTCGGCGTCGCACGCCACCGCCTGGTCGGGCAACAGGAAAACCCGGCCGCCTCGCAGCACCAGGGCGTCGGGCTGGCCGATGAACTGGCGCGCGTGGTGCGCGGCCTTGCGCAGGTTGGCGCTGCCGGCGTCGGGGTCCAGGTGCGGCCACAGGGCTTCCACCACCTGCTCGTTCGCCAGGCTGCGTCCGGGCTGCAATGCCAGCAGTTGCAGCAGCTCGGCGGCGCGCCGGGTCAGCGGCACCGGTGGAATCTGCGGGTCGTCGCCGGCCACGCTCAGGCGGAACGGGCCCAGCAGCCGGATGGACACGGCTTCGGACGGCGGAGTCGGTGGGGGCGACATCGCGATTCCTTTCCCCCGGCACGGGCCGGGAACGTTTCAGGAACGCCAAGCGTGGAGCATCAGTATGCCGTCTATCGAATCTGGCGGGTGCAACGAATAGACGCACCACCCTCGCGCCCGCGGACCCTCAAGGAGTACCTCATGCATATCGCAAAAGACGCCGTCGACGTGAAGATGGAAATTCCCGGTGCCCTGATCCGGCAGCGTTTGAATTTCGGCGACGCGACCGGCTACAGCAAGATCAGCGGCGAGTACTTCACGCTGTCGGCGGGCGTCGACACGACGCCGCTCTTCCAGGGCCTGAACAACCACAACTCGTGCCAGTGCCCGCACTGGGGGTTCGTGCTCAAGGGCCAGATCACCACCACCGACGACGCCGGGGAGCAGGAGACCGTCCAGGCCAACGACCTGTTCTATTGGCCGCCCGGCCACAACGTCAAGGTCGACGCCGACGCGGAGATCGTGATGTTCAGCCCGCAACACGAGCACACGCACGTGATCGACCACATGATCGAGAAGGTGAAGTCATGAACCCAAACAAGGCCCTCTGGGAAAAAGGCGACTTCACCCGCATCGCCGAGAGCATGCGCGAGAGCGGTGAGGACGTCGTGCGGCATGCCCGCATCACGCCCGGCATGAAGGTGCTGGACCTCGGCTGTGGCGACGGCAACACCGCCATCCCGGCCGCGAAACTCGGCGCGCAGGTGCTGGGCGTGGACATCGCCGCCAACCTGGTCGCCGCGGGCAACCGGCGGGCGGCCCAGGCCGGGCTATCGGCCAGCTGCCGGTTCGAGGAAGGGGACGCCTGCGAGCTGCGGCTCGAGAACAAGTCCTTCGACCTCGTCATCAGCATGTTCGGCGCCATGTTCGCGCCCAGGCCCTTCGACGTGGCACGGGAGATGGTGCGTGTCACGCGTCCGGGCGGTCGCATCCTCATGGGCAACTGGATCCCGAACGACCCGACGCTGGTGGCGCAGATCCTGAAGATCAGCTCGTCGTATGCGCCCCCGCCGCCCGAGGGCTTCGTGAGCCCGATGGGCTGGGGCTCGACCCCGAACATCATCGAGCGCTTTGGCGCGGCGGGCGTTGCCTCGGAGGCCATCAGCTGGGAACGCGACAGCTACATCTTCGACTTCAAGGGTTCACCGGCAGAGTTCGTCGACACCTTCCGGCAGTTCTACGGGCCGACCATGAACGCATTCGACGCGGCAGCCCAGGCGGGGCGCACCGACGAACTGCGCACGGAGCTGGTGACGCTGTTCCAGAGCCAGAACCAGAGCCAGTACCCCAACACCTGCCTGATCGCCGCGACGTTCCTGCGGGTGACGGTGGACGTGGGCTGATCCGCGGCGTCAAGCATCTGAAGGCCCTGGAGCGTGAGAACAGCCGGCTGAAGAAGCTCCTTGCCGAGAGAGATCTGGACCTCGAGATCCTCAAGGAGATCGGCGCGGGCAACTGGCCTTCGTGCGCGCACGGGACTTGAGTCTGCGCCGCGCCCAGCTACGAGCTGCGCCTGCCGCCCAAGGATGCACCGGTGCTCGCGGCGATGAAGGTACTCTCGGCTCAGTATCCGCGCTACGGCTATCGCCGCATTCGCGTGTTCCTGCATCAGAGCGGCTTCGAGCGGAGTTGGTCACGCACGCATCGCCTGTGGCGCCGGGCAAGCCTGCTGGTGCCCCCGAAAACGGCCGCGCAAGCGCGTCGCCTCGGTGCGCCCGCGCATCCACACGCCGTTCAAGCCCAACATGGTCTGAGCCTACGACTTCGACTTCGACACCACTGCCAGCGGTCAGCAAATCAAATGTCTGACCGTGGTGGACGAATACACCCACGAGTGCCTGGCCATCGATGTGGCCGAGACCATTCGCTCCAGGCGCGTCATCGGAGCGTCGTCGCGCCTGGTGAGCCTGCACGGGGCGCTACTGTTCATGGGCTCGGACACCGGGCCGACTTCGTCCGCCAGGCCATCCTGGGGTCTGGAGTTAATCGCGCACGCTGCCATTGCCACTGTACTCAACGACCCAGGCGAGCCTCAGCAGAGCGGAACCGACGAGAGCTTCAACGGCAAGTTCTGCGACGGGTGCCTGTCCATCGAATGGTTCCGCTCGCGCCGCAAAGCCGCTGTTCCTGATCGAAGTCTGTCGCAATCACTATAGCGAGGCATGTCACCACAGCAGCCTGCAATACTTGACCCCGACGGAGTGCAAACGGAACTCCGCAAAAAATTGCGACCTGCCGTCCTCTAGGAAAACTGTCTCGACTAAACCGAGCAGTTCAGTTCAGAGCGCCGACACGCTGCCAAGCATCCCTGACACCCACCCGCCACTCTGTACTCAGATGCGGCGCATCGTTTTCTATTTTTTATGAACTTCCCGACCTTCTTCCTCCCGCCCTTGCTTCGCGAGTCTGTCCTCGCGACAGAGCGCATCACCCAGGCACCCGAGTCCTTGATTGCGTCTGCGCACCTGTCTGTCGCTTCCCTCGCATGCCAGCACTTCCTCCGTGTTCGCCGCCCTGGTGGGCAAGAGGGCCCCGTGAGCCTGTCCTTTATCGATATCGTTCCCAGCGGTGAGCGCAAGACGACTGTGTACAAGGACATTTTTCAGCCCATCGCCGATTTCCAGCACGAGGAGGAAATGCGAATACTTCCGCAGATCGACAACTATCACCTCGCACTTTCTGAATGGGAGGCCGAAATCAAAGACCTCTATCGCCGGAAGTCCAGCCTGAAGAAATCAGGCAAACCGACGCAGGCAGTCCAAGATGAAATCGAGCAGATGCTGAAAGAAAAGCCCAAGCGTCCAAAGGGTTTCAAACTGCTCGTGCAGGATGCCACCGCCGAGGCCGTAGCTCAACGACTGCACGAGGAGCATCCCACTGCAGCAATTGTTTCCTCCGAAGGCGGTGTTGTTCTCGAATCGGCACTTTTTCGATCACTCGGCATGTTTAATTCACTCTGGAGCAACGAGGATCTTGAAATTGCGCGCAGGACTAAGGAAACGCTGAAGATCATCAGCCCGAATTTTGGCGTAACAATCGCTGTCCAGGAAGAGGTGCTCAAGAAATTCCTGAAACGCAAGGGCAGCGAGCTCCACAACAGCGGCTTCATGTCCCGTTTTTTAATCTCGCAGGCCCTACCCAAGCGAGGGACCCGAATCATCACCGGCGAGGATATTTCTCGCACTCGCTCGGACGAATTCAAGGCCAGGGTCACGGAGATCCTGAAGGCAACACATATTTTCGATGCGCCGGCCAGCAAATACGTCATGGAATATGAGCCGCCGGCTTACAAGCCCTGGATCGACTTCTTCAATGAGACCGAATTGGCACAAGCCCCTGGAGGTTCGTTCGCGGATATCCCCGAGGCTGCCTCCAAGATTGGGGAGCAGGCGGCGCGCATCAGCGCAGTCCTTCAGTATATCGAACACGGGCCATCCCCGATCAATGTGGTCAATGCGGAACGTGGGATCAATATTGCCCGCGGACATCTTATGCAGCATAAGGAGATTTTTGGCGCCAAGCCGGAGATCCCTCAAGACGAAATTGATGCGGGCAGTTTGGGGCGCTGGCTCTGGAAACAGTGCGAGCGCTATGGCGGCATGTCACGCTTTCGCCGCAATGAAATCCTGAAGTTCGGCCCGGCCGCTCTTCGCAACACTGTGCGCCGAGAGGCTGCGTTGATCTTCATGGTCCGGGCTGGACATGTACGCCTGGAGTTCAGCAACAAGACCACGTTCGTGCACTTGAACCCGGAGTTCTTCCCGGTCCAAAACCCGCCGGCCTGGTTTCCGCCGCCATTCAGCGGCCTTCCGTCGGGTCGGATCTGAGCTGAAGCCTTGTCGGCTGGCTCGGCCGGGAAGGCAGCGCCACCCTCGCCTTTAAACTTGTCGCCCCACAAAAGGCCGCTACTCCTGCTACTTTGTAGCAGGAGTAGCGGCTATTTGCTTTGGACGCTCTACTTTTCTTGCGCACCCTCATGTTGAACCGGTGTGCTGGGCCTGCATGATTTGCTCCCATGGGTCATGCTTCGTACTGCGGCCTGCCCCAAATGCCTGCCCGGAGCGGCAGTCAGTCCTCGCTCCTCGTGGCTGCGATGGTCGACACGAACGGCGTGCCCGAACCTCTCCAGGAACTCGTTTTGTTTGCCGGCCCAGTGCTTGCGCCGCATGGTCACCTCGGCCCCCAGAACCCCACGCGGGCGCCCACAGTTGTCCTTCCGGCACCCGCCTCGCTCCGGATGCACGGGGTTGTAGCGCCTGAAATATTGAGACGGCTCCCGGTCATGCTGATCGTCCAGGCGCTCAGAAATCATGATGTGCGCATGCGGCTGGGGAACGCCCCCAAGGCTGGCCATGGGGCAATGAATGGCGTATTGGTAGGGCTTGCCTTTGAAGCTCTCCTGAATATACGAATTGACCAACTCGTCATTCTGCTCTGCCGTCAGTTCAACCGGCAATGCCACCTCATATTCACGATAGGCGGCAGCATTACTACGTTCGTACTTATCGGCTGCACTCCACAGCGCTCGAGGCGATCCGTTGGCCCACGGCGGAAGATTGCCATACCCAGTCGCAATGAGATCCGCCGATTTATCTTCTCGTGCGTATTGACCTTCACGAGCGATATAGCTCGAGTGCCGTGCGGCACTGCCCTTCTTACCCGTCTTGACCGTGATGTGAAAACTGGCCATTCTCTGCTCCTAATTGGAAATTGGAGAAACGGTAAGTGCGCATGCTAATTTACCCTCCCCCTCTAGTCCCTCGACGTGAGAGTCCTATACCAATAGGAAAACATGTAAAAATAAACAACAGAAGAGAACGCCATCTCTTATTCGGAGACCAATCCGATCTGCCCAAGCGGCCCATTTAAGAGTGATATGAAGAAATTAGGAGGGGCAGCTTGAGACTGCCCTCAATTAGTACATGAACTCAAAGCACGATTGCAATGACTACGACTCTCCACCGATGGTGGTGTACAAATTCGCCGCCACCATCCACGACTATCTGTGCTGGTCACAGAAGTACCCTCGCGAGTGATCCGACGCCTACTTGGTCTGAATGTAAATGGAAAATGAAAAAGGGTTGTTGCTCGGCGATCCGAGCATCCGCGCCGCCTCTTCGATATCTGCGAGCAATGCATGGAAAAAGGGCGATGCCCTAGCAAAAAAAAGAGCAGAGCTGACTCGCCCAGGCTCCGCTAATCCGCCGAGGCAGATTGCAAAGGCTGGGCGTCAGCGGAAAGTCATTTCGCAGATTTCGGGGCCTTGTATCTGAAGCCGCCCTCAGGGCCGCTGATGTGTTCAATCGGGAGTCGCTCTTCGAACAAACGATTGGCCTCCATTCCCAGCCCGCTCTTCGTCAGGTAGGTGAGGTACTCCCGCATGCGATTAGGATCCATGAGATAGACCGGCAGAGCACTTCTCCCCTCCAGGTCATCAATGAACAAGGCGGCGGAGACCGGCTCAGCACTACCGGCTTCACGGTATCGAAACGCCGTCTTGACCTTAAGGGTATGGCTCTTCTCGTAGTAAGCATCTACTTCCTTGATCATGGATTGATGGGTTCGCTGAATCTCCTGCGCGTACTTCTCATTCCAGGTCGATGCGTCCTCAATCTGCTTGGCGGCTGCATCAATGGCAGCTTGAGTCTTCTGCTTTTCGGCCTCGATCTCTGCCAGCAGCTTTTCCTTTTCTCCATTCACCGCAGCCAAGTTCTCGGCACGACGCGCTTCCCATGCCGCAGCGTCGGGTGGTGCTTCTCCTCGTCGCAGTCGATCACCACTGAGCGATAGGAATTCCGAACGTTGCGCCGTGGCGATGCGTTCGATCCGCTGATCGATCTCCGCCACCCGTCGGGAAGCTTGCGCCGCGCGCTCCTGGCTGTAGCGCAGTGCATTAGCCTGGATGCTGCGGGCTTCCGACAACGCGTGGGTCACGGAGAGGTCGGCGAGATTTGCCTTGGCTTTCAAAGCGTCCAGCTCTCCTTGCTTGGCCAACTTGAGCAACCCGTCATCGAGCTTGACCGTACAGGTGTGGGTGACGATCGTGGCGTTGTTCACGATCTCGCTGGTCCAGTCGGTGCTCTTGCACTCCTTGACCTTGTTCAAGGTCTCGCCAACCGTGAACTCGTCACCGTGCAAGCGCGTGTCCTTGACGGCGGAGATCTCGCTGTCGCCGCAACCGGCCATCACGGTCAAGGCGAGACTGAAGCCGATCAGTTTGATCGTATTGAAGGTAGTCATGTAGAAAGTTCTTGATGAGGAATGGTTATGCGAAGGTGCAAGCCGAACATGTCGGCGCCACCGTCAGAGTGCAGAGCACGCGCGATGGCCTGCTTGCTCAGCAGCGATGCTTCTTGTTCACCGGCCGTCGGGGATCAGTGCCGAGCACGGCACCTTCCTCGGTCATGCACACGCCGTCGGCGCAGCCATAGCCAGGCGCTTTGAGTACAGCGCGGTCGGCATCACCGATCTCGCAGCGCAGTTCGTCGAAGTCGAATTCCTTGTAGGAACTCGCCCGATCATTGGTCGTGTAGTACACGCCGTCGGCTCCCGCGTGCACCTGGATCGGGTAGACCGGGTACTTGAGATCGCGGCTCCAGCCCTGGATCTGGATCTCCATGGCCGAGCGGTCGATCTGGTGCTTCACGGCATCGGGGTTAATCAGCGGATCGATGCCCTTGGCGAGCGCCAAGGGCGTCCAGACGATCGCGATGAGCACAGCGAAGACGCTGCCGAGCATGGTTTTCATGAGAGGCCCTTAAAAGGAAGTGAAAGCGCCGTGAAGCCTTCCGGATCAGGCGTGTACGGCCATTGGGCGGGCGGCCGTTGATGGAAGTCGACAAAAGCGCCAACCGGGTTTAGCCGACCCGAATAACTACAGCGTGCTACGCGCCGCCCCTGCACCGGAATCTCGCTCAGCCGCCCGTTCAAACGGCAGCTTCATGAAAACCAAGACGGCCAGCACGACGATGCCCGCCCACGGAACACACAGACTCCAGGCCAGCAGGCCCCAGGCGCCGTGATGGCCCAGTTTCTTGGCGAAGCGCCAGCCCAGAGCAGGCGGGACAACCAAGCCGACGAGGATGAGCAAGTGATAAATGTTCAATGAGTCCATGTTGAGTTTTGAGTGGAAAGGAGGAAGGCAGGAAGGTCCCCACCCTGGCGAGCCGCGCGAGACTGACTTCTCCGAGTGAGCCGGATGGCCCCCTCGATCGCAGCGCTGAATGCGGCTTCGTCTTCGTTGGCTTCTCTTTAAAGGCGTGTTTGAATCTCCTTTTTGATTAAGGTGACGCACGCCGGACCGGGCAGTACCCGATCCAGCGCGCAGCTCTATCACTTCGTTGATTGCATCCGAATGTTAAAGGGTTTCAAACACCGTGGTTTCAAACACCTCGTTTTTCGAGCATCGAGGGCATGCCTCGTGCCATCCCTCTTTCTCTTCGCCTGGTGTTTGCCCGCAATATCCGCCTGATGCGCATTCACGCGGGCATGTCGCAGGAGCGCATGGCCGCCGAGGCCGGATTGGACCGGGCCTTCGTTGGCACACTGGAGCGCGGCCAGCGCAACATCTCCATCGACAACATCGAGCTGATTGCCAAAGCCATCGGCGCGCCCGCCCATGAGTTGATGGACCCGGACTTGCCGCAGCAGCGCGATCTCGATGTGACATTGACGCGGGCCCCGCGCACCGCCCGGCCCTACCCGGTCAAGAAGCGCAGCACTCGTCGCAGCTAGACACCGGCAGGCGTCTCGCGCCGCAACACGATCAAGCTGCGCAGACGAACCGCACAGGCCTCGCCCGTGAGATGACGACAGTTCAGCGTGAACCCCGGACTCGCACGTACCGACCTGCCCGCCTCGGCTTGCAGTTCAATGCGCACGTTGTGGGCGCAGGCCCAGGGTTCATTTGCGCCGGCATCCAGCAACAACAACGCCCTGGGCTCGCCAGTCGCACGGTCCCACTCCACCCCGATCACCGTCGCCCATCGGTTGGCGGCGGCGGATTCGAAGTGCACCAGGCATGCGTGGCTCGCGCGCAGCGCCTCCAGAGCGATCGCCCCGAGGTGGCCCGTTTGGCCGGAATCTGAGACGTGCAATTCGGCGACGATGGGCAACCCTGCAGCTTCGATGCAGCGCAGAACGCTGTCGTCGCTAGTTCCCTGCAATGCCTTTCGAGCCAAGCGCTGGGCCTCTCTCATTTGCGGGCGGGACAACTGCCCCAGTATTGCCAGGCACTGGACCACGCTGGCAAGCGCACAAGTTTCGGCCGATGCCGATTTGCAGATGGGCAGGTTCTCGTACACGAGACCCTTTGCATCCTGTGCGAGGTACTGAACTTCGGTGTCGAAGCGGATGCCCCTTACAAACAGGTGTTCGAGATGGGCCATGTGGTTGTCTTTCTCTGGAAGGCGCCATCCGCGATGACGACCTTGCCAACGGCGATGCGCTCGAAAGCGTTCGGCGTCAAGGCCTGTTCTTTGTGCATGAGCAATCCTTGATGTGATTGAAATCTTGTCCAGCCCGCCCCTTCAATCCGCTGGGGCGAGCCGTTGTGAAACCCCAGCGGAAATGGGGCGTGGCCATCGAGCCGGCCGACTCGATGGCGATGTGGTGATCTGCTGGTCAGGTGTTCGCCGGTTTCCTTCAAAGGCCCCCAAAAGAGTCCCGGCGCAAGTAGCTGCAGAAACTCCATCCCAGCCCAAGGCCCAAGAGGATTCCGGTCGCGAGCACGAATGCGAAGGCCGTCAAGTAGTCAATTGGCCCGTAGCAGATGTTCATGGCGATGTCCTTATCTCTTTCTTTCTGGTTGGTGAGGTGAATCTCCAGCCCCACAAGGACCAAACCCCGGTCCCTTGAGAGGGCGCCGGGGTCTGTGTCGTCGAGATGAGAAGAGGGAGATCGGGAGAGCGGCGTTCTGATGCCGCATTCAAAGTAGAGGGACACGGACAGGTTCTTCATCTGGAAACTGGAGTTGTCGCAACCTGGCCTCCTCTTCGGTGGCGCGCCAAGCCGCTTCCTGTTGGAACGGATCGGTTTGCTTGCGCTGCAGCATCACGCGGTCCACCCGCTGCAAGAACGCTTCGTCGAGCGGGAACATCTCCTTCTGGCCGGCCGCGCCCTGCGCGGGTATCGCGTCAGGTGTGCTTCTCATGAGGGCCTTCCCTTGAAGAAGATCGCCTGCACGCGCTGGGCACCTGCGCCGTGGGCCGGAAAACCCACGATGGCGGCGCGATCGCGTTGCTGACAGATCCCGCAGTTCAGGCAATCGGAGTTGCCGGTGCTGGCAGGGCAGACGATCACCTGGCGCCCGGCAGGCGTTCGCATTGGCTTGGTGCACCCCTGGGGCAGGACGACCACCACCGGCGCGATGCCAAGGTCCGCATACGCGTCGGCCTGGACCAAGGTCTCGGCACTGAGGTTGACCGTGAAGCCAAGCCGGTTCGCATTGAGGATCGCCGCCTGGTTGCCAGGGGTGGGCGGATAGTGCGTGTAGGTGAACCCGCGACGCCCCCGATTTGCCACGGCCAGCCGTGTGAGCTGGCCGGCATCGATGACGCCGGGCGCTTCGGGTGTCAGATCACCCGCCTGGTTGTGGCGCCACAGGGCATGGCGCCGCAAGGTGGAGATCTCCTGGAGCAATTCATCGAAGCTGTGGCCTCGCCTCCCCTGTGACACGCTGCGCCAATGAATGGCCAGGGGTCCGCTTTCGGCATAGCAGCCATTGCCCTTGAAGCCGCAACTCGGCGGGCACGAGTTCGCACTCGTCGTCGTCACCGGGATCGGACCGGTCTTGCGGTTGCGGCTGACGCGCACCAGGTGATAGGTGCAGATGTCCTGTTTGGTGGAAGCTGCAGGAGAGTGATTCAGCCGTTCCTGGGACGGTCTGGTTGATTGCGGGCGAGCGTGTGCCTCCGCCATGATCGGAATAAACAAAGTTGATCCTCTATGTTGTGAGCGCAGCCGTTGACGGCGACGCCATGAAGTGCCGGCCCTAAGGGGCGATAAAGGGCGAGCCAGACCTACGCGCGCACCTCCACCACGCCCCAGGCCAGAGAGGCCGGGGCGTGGTGGGTGCGTGCGTAGGGGATGAAGGCGGACCAGGAGGTCCGATGCGCAGGCAGGGCGCCTGAATGCAGTTGCAGCGAGTGCGCTACCGTCGAGAGTCAGTGCCCTCGCGCGGACAAAGGGGCGGGGGAATCGGGTCGATGCGGCCGAGCCTTCTGGCCAGCTTGTCCCGCACTTCCACAGCGCAGCCATGCCAGGCATGACCACTGACCATGGGCGTGTCCAGCGCCTGGGGATCCGTTTCAGCGACGCGCCTGGCGTACTGCTCCAGCGCCTGCATCACGAACGCCTGGATGAGCGCACCGTGAGCGCTGAACTCCATCAGCTCGGTGACGAATTCAACATTGCTCGAAGGCATGCAGGCTCCCCTCATTCACCTCGCAGACCTCACATGTCGACTGCAGGATCTCGAAGCCCGCATCGGCAATGAGGCCCGGATCCAGCAGCATGACCAGGTCATCCGAGATGCCCGAGCGCATCGACGCCCACGCCTCATCGTCCAGGCCATCTTCGCGTGCACGCACCCTGGCAGCACCAGCGAGCGCCTCCTCATCGAAGACGGCAAGCTCGATTCTGAAGACCACCACCGTGCGGGGCATGGCCGAGGTGAACGCGGTGCCGCTCATGCGCCCTCCCCGGCGTCGATGCGCGAGATCTCCGCGCCGAACGTCAGCGCCGCGTTGTCGGGGCTGGGTGGTCCGTTCTGGCGAATCCACCAATCGGGCGGGCTGTACGGCACGGTCATCACGCCCAGGTAGCCGCCCTGCGAGGCGTAGCCCACCACCTTGGCGCGGCCGATTCCGTTGATGCGGATGAGCACGTCGTCGCCGATCGAGGGGACCTCGAAGTCGGCAGACCACTTGAATACATCTTGGGCGAAGGGGTCTCGGGTATGGGGCGGCACTGTGGCGTGCCGCCGGAACTTGGTCTTCATGGGTGTTTCTCTTGTGGATGTTTTTCTTGGGACGGCAACACCGTCGCGTTGCCGAGTTGTCGGGATTTCAGGCGGCAGATCAGGCCGTCGCTCTCTCGCGCCACGTCCCAGCCACGGCGGCCGAGACTTCGGCGCAGCACGTAGGTCGATTCGCCGTAGGAGACGCGCAGGCCCGGGCGGATGGCCGCTCGTTTGGCGGCCCGGTTTGCATGGAACTCACGCACCTTCTCGCGCCATGGGCCTGCGTAGGGCCCAGTCGGAGGACTGGCCCGATCCAGGAAGGCCAAGGGACAGTCGAAGTAGTACGGCCCGCAGCTCTCGTCCATGCTCTTGACAGCCACTTCACCCTTCCTGCAATCGATGAGGGTCAGGCCGATCCAGATGCGTCCGGCGTGTTCGCCCGAGCGGTTCTGCGCCAGGAACCACAGGCGGTTGCCGATCGCGCGATGTGCCAGCACCGCAGCAAAGGCTGCGACGCTATGCAGTTCGTCATGGAGGGCTTGGTCCTTGGTGGCCCGGTAGACGATGCTGCCCATCTCAGACCTCCGCCCGATCGCCCGCCAGCGGCGCGCAGTCGGTTGCCACGCAGTGCCAGAACTCGCGCTCGGCATCGATGAGTCGGGAGATCTCGACCTCGTCGCGTTCGACCCGGTGGATCCGCAGGTCCTGGCCGCAGATCAGGGCAACCACATCCAGGGCCTGGGCGCCTGTGACAGCCAGCCGATGCAGCATCTGGATCCGCACGTAGGCGGGAAGGCCCGCGCTCCAGAGCTCAGCCGCGTGCATGCCGACGCATCGACACTCCAGCAGCTGGACATCGGGAGCGCCGACGACTTCGCGGCCGGGAAGCGCCAGCATCCAGGGGTGCTGCGGGTGCCGCAGCAAGGCGCGAGTGCGTAGCACCTGGCGCCCTGTGCGCAGCGCATAGTGCGCCGCCACGATGGGCTCAAGCAGGCGGTCCCAATAGGCTGCGGTTTCTGCGGACTGAACGAGGGAAGGATCGACAGGCTGCAGCAGGTCATGCCGCTCGGTCTTCTCCATCCACAGCCGCACGGGGGACTTGAAGGGATCACGGCCTACGGCCGCAGCGGCGTCGAGACTGCCGATCCCTGCTTCGCGCATCTCCGGCCAACGCTCGGATATCGGATTCTGTGAACAAGTGGTCGTCACCAGGCGCAATGCAGGGGCGCGCGACCGCGCACGAGCGCTCGGGGAACGCTGTGTGTTCCGGGGAGTTGAGTTCATCGATTTCTTTCTGAAGGTTCAAACCGCCCATCCAGCAAAAAGCCCCGCCCTCTCGGTGGAGAGGCGGGGCTTTGGTGGAGGAGCTGAGGGGTGGAAGTACGGGAGGTCGAAGATCCCGTCGCGTCAAGCGGCGAGCTCCAGCGCATGGGCCAACGCGCGTTGCTTGAGGGCAGCGCCTTGGCCGAACCAGGCGCTGTCCAAGCGGTACTCGCGGTCGCGAGCCCGGCGCTCGTGGTCGACGAATTCGGTCATCGCGCTGAGCAGGCCCCAGGTCGTCCCACGGGCTGCAGCGAGCTCGGCGCCGCGGCCCTTGCCTTCGTACAACTCGAGGACCTTGCGGGCCGCCCAGGCACGCGGCGCGGACTGGGTGCCGGTCTGAGCTGTGGCGAGTCCATTCGATTCGCTCGGCCCGTAGAACACATGCTGGATGTAGGCGTCGACCTCCTGGCTCTTGACCTTGCGCTCGGACAGGACCTTCATGCGGTACATGAAATCGTCCCACTGTCCGATGGCGATACCCAGCTGTCGTTTGACGGCGCCGGCATCGAAGCAGGTGTTATGGGGCACGCGAATCACGTTGCTCGTGTTGTCCAGTGCGATGGCCAGGGTGTTGTTGCACACGACCCGCACGGTCGTCGGCGTGACCGTGGTGGCCAGCGTGCCGTCGCAGGAGGTTGCGAACAAGAGGTAGCCGTTGACGGTGTCACTTCCCTTGAGCACGGCCTGCTTGTCAGTGCGCGCGAGCGCCCAAACCTTGCGCCCGCCCTTGAGGACCCCTGCCGTCTCCATCTCGTAGCCGCCGACCTCGGTGAGGTCGCGATAGAACTCGAGGACCGCGCGAGGTTGCACGACTTGGTAGCGGCTGCTGACGACCGACAGTGCGGCCCGGGTGTCGCTGCGGTAGAGCACCTTCTGCTCGGCGAAGGATTCCAGGATCTGAAGGGCATCACCTTCGGGTTGTGAGTTACTGGCACATGACACGGTGCCTTCGGCGATGAAACGCACCGGGGCTTCCTGAATGGTCCAGTCCATACCGGCTTGCTGGGCCCAGACTTCGAGGGGCTGTTTGGGTTGAAGGCGGTGACCCAGGCGGTGCCAGGGGGTGTCGCCTGCGTAGGCCATTGTTTCGATGAGATGCGCCATGGGAAGGTTTCCTTTTAGAGGGACGAGGTGAGGTGAGAAGAGTGGTCAGCGGCGCCAGGCCGAGAAGGTCTGGCCGCAAGTAAGGCAGCGGCGGTTGCGCAAGATCGTGTCGTCGACTGCCTTGCCAAGCGCGGCGCCGACATGTGAAGTCGTAGCCGTGCGACTTGGAATGCACAGGACGTTTCGGAAAAGGTCAGAACACGCGCCAGAAAGAGCCGGACGACAAAAAGCCCAGCTCGGCGGAGGCCGGGCTGGGCTTTGTTGAACGGATGGACTTTCTACTGTCTATCCGGTGTAGTCATATGGGGCTGAAAATTTCTGGAGTCGCCACGACGCCTGGGTTTCTGGGTCCGCGTAACAGCGCATTGGCTGAAACCTCCCACTTTGTGCCCCCAAAGCGGAGCAACTATGGACGCGCCAAAGCCAAAGGAGTCCATTCAAGCGTCAATTCATTCTTGGCATCACCGCTTGAGCTGAAGTCCACACATCTATCCTCCGGGCGCTAAGCTAGGGTTTCTTTTAGAGGAACCACGATAGATTTTGATTTTGACGCCTGCGACATGGACTACGATTTCCAATGGGAATCGGCCCTACGGGTCACACACCTGGCAGAGGCTGAATTTCAGGCCAACCTACTCGGCTACTCACTGAACGAATAGCAAGATCTTGAATTGTTACCGCCAGTCCAATCGCGATCCAGCATCCAGCATGAGCAAATGAAACTTTGCTCGAGGAGAAAAGAAAAAGCCCGACAACGCAGGACGTTGTCGGGCTTTTTGTCTGGTGCCGCTTGTCGGAATCGAACTGACGACCTTCCGCTTACAAGGCGGGTGCTCTACCAATTGAGCTAAAGCGGCTGAAAGAAAAGCAGTGCTGAAGGTGATTGTAAGCGGCCGGCTTTGGGACCGACCACGTCGTCACTTGACGCGCTTGAGCGAGGGCCGGGTGCCGCCACCAGCCGGCGGGCGCGGCGGCTCGTCGGTCGGATCGGCAGGCTCTGAGCTGGCATCGACCGTCTCGTCACCGTCTTCGCCCGTCACCAGGTGGAACACCTTGCTGGCATCGCCTTCGGTGCCGCGCGAGGCATCGCGCAGCGGCATGCGCGGCGCGCTGTTCGGCGAAGGAGTGGCCGTGGCAGCGTCATCGCCATCATCGTCTGACGTGGCGGCCGGCACCGGTGCCGGAAACGCCATGCCCTGGCCGTTCTCACGCGCGTAGATCGCGATCACACGGCCAACCGGCACGCTGATCTCGCGCGCCGTGCCAGCGAAGCGGGCCTTGAACTCGATGAAGTCGTTGCCCAGCTTCAGCGAGCTGGTCGCGTCGAAGCTGATGTTCAGCACGATCTCGCCGTTCTTCACGTACTCGCGCGGCACCTGGACGGTGTCGTCGACCAGCACCGCGACATAGGGCGTGAACCCGTTGTCGGTGCACCACTCGTACAGCGCCCGAATGAGGTACGGGCGGGTGGAAGAGGACTCGAGCGCGTTGATCATGAAAGGCGGCGAAAAACGAAGGAAGCAAGCACGCAGCTTACTTACTTTCGCATGACCTTTTCAGACGGGGTCAGCGCTTCGATATAGGCCGGGCGCGAGAAGATGCGCTCGGCATACTTCAGCAGCGGTGCCGCGTTCTTGCTGAGGTCGATGCCGTAGTAGTCCAGGCGCCACAGCAGCGGCGCGATGGCCACGTCGAGCATCGAGAAGTTGTCGCCCAGCATGTACTTGTTCTTGAGGAACACGGGGGCGAGTTGCGTGAGGCGGTCGCGGATGTGCGAACGTGCCTTTTCGATAGCTTTCTCATTGCCCTTGGTGGTGCGGTTCTCAAGCGTAGCCACGTGCACGAACAGTTCCTTCTCGAAGTTGAGCAGGAACAGGCGCACGCGGGCGCGGTCGACCGGGTCGCCGGGCATCAGCTGCGGGTGCGGGAAGCGCTCGTCGATGTACTCGTTGATGATGTTCGACTCGTACAGGATTAGGTCGCGCTCGACCAGGATCGGCACCTGGCCGTACGGATTCATCACGCTGATGTCTTCGGGCTTGTTGTAGAGGTCGACGTCACGGATCTCGAAATCCATGCCCTTTTCGAACAACACGAAGCGGCAGCGGTGGGAGAAGGGGCAGGTCGTTCCTGAATACAAGACCATCATGGCGAGAGACTCCTAAAAATCAAAAAGAGTGGGTCGCCTGGGCAACCCACTCTGTGGGACCGGACGCACGAGGCGCCCGATCGGCGTGAACGGAATTACTTGACGTCTTTCCAGTACGAGGCGTTCAGTCGCCATACGAAAACCACCGACATGGCCAGGAACAGCAGCACCCAGACGCCGATGCGCACGCGGGTGTTCTGCGCCGGCTCGGCCATCCACTGCAGGTAGCCGACGAGGTCGCCCACTGCGCTGTCGAACTGCACCGGGGTCAGCGTGCCGGGGGTCACTTGCTCCCACTTGCCCGTGAACACGTCGGTGGCATGACCGTGCTGCTCGACCTTGGCGTGCACCGGCAGGCGCTCGCCCTGCAGTTCCCACAGCGGGTTCGGCATGGCGACGCTCGGGAACAGCAGGTTGTTCCAGCCGGTGGCCTTGGTGTCGTCGCGGTAGAAGCTGCGCAGGAAGGTGTACAGGTAATCGGGGCCCGTGCCGCCGTGGCCGGCGCGCGAACGTGCGACCAGCGTCAGGTCGGGCGGCGTGGTGCCGAACCATTCCTTGGCCTGGCGCGCGTCGATGTTGGCCTTCATGGTTTCGCCGACCTTGTCGGTCGTGAACAGAAGGTTGTCCTTGATCTGCTGCTCGCTGATGCCGATGTCCTGCAGGCGGTTGTAGCGCATGAAGGCGGCCGAGTGGCAATTGAGGCAGTAGTTGACGAACAGCTTGGCGCCGTTCTGCAGGGCCGCCACGTCGGTGGTCTTGTTGGGCGACTTGTCCCACGCCAGACCGCCCGATTCGGCGGATGCGGCCGCGGAGAAGGTCAGGCCCAGTGCCAGACCCATGACAGCGAGCCAGCCGGAAATTCTTTTCTTCATCGTGTTTCTCTCAAGCTCTCTTGCACTTGTGCGCGCATCAATGGGCGGCGAAGACCACGCGCTCGGGCACGGTCTTGAATTCGCCCTTGCGGCTCCACCACGGCATCAGCAGGAAGAAGCCGAAGTAGAAGAGCGTGCCGATCTGCGAGATGGTCTGGGCGATGTCCAGAGCGAACGAGCCGATGACCAGATTGCCCCAGACGCCGGGTGCCTGGATGCCCAGGTAGCCCAGGATCAGGAAGAAGAACACGAACACGCCGTAGACATATTTGTGCCAGCTCGGACGGTAGCGGATCGACTTGACTTCGCTGTGGTCGAGCCACGGCAGGAAGAACAGGATGATGACCGAGCCGCCCATGACGACCACGCCCCAGAACTTGGCGTCGAAGGTCTTGAGCAGGAAGATCACGACGGCGGCCACGACCACGGCGGCAACCTTCAGGCCCATGCCCGACTTGCCCTTGATGAAGTTCCAGACGGCAGCGGCCGCGATGATCAGCGCGAACACGTTGACCATGTCGTCGGTGGTGGCGCGCAGCATCGAATAGAACGGCGTGAAGTACCAGACCGGAGCGATGTGGTTCGGCGTCTTCAGCGAGTCGGCCGGGATGAAGTTGTTGTACTCCAGGAAGTACCCACCGGCTTCGGGCGCGAAGAAGATCACTGCCGAGAAGATCGTGAGGAACACCACCACGCCAAAGATGTCGTGCACCGTGTAGTACGGGTGCGACGGGATGCCGTCGAGCGGATGACCGTCGGGACCGCGCTTGGCCTTGATCTCGATGCCGTCGGGGTTGTTCGAACCCACTTCGTGCAGCGCGATCAGGTGGGCCACCACGAGGCCGAGCAGCACCAGCGGCACGGCGATGACGTGGAAGCTGAAGAAGCGGTTCAGCGTGGCGTCGCTCACGACGTAGTCGCCGCGGATCAGCAGGGCCAGGTCAGGACCGATGAACGGGATGGCGGCGAACAGGTTCACGATGACCTGGGCGCCCCAGTAGGACATCTGGCCCCACGGCAGCAGGTAGCCCATGAAGGCCTCGGCCATCAGGCACAGGAAGATCGCGCAGCCGAACACCCAGATCAGCTCGCGCGGCTTGCGGTAGCTGCCGTACATGAGGCCGCGGAACATGTGCAGGTACACCACAATGAAGAACGCCGAGGCGCCCGTCGAGTGGATGTAGCGGATCAGCCAGCCCCAGGGCACGTCGCGCATGATGTACTCGACCGATGCGAACGCCTGGTTCGCGTCGGGCTTGTAGTGCATGACGAGGAATATGCCGGTCACGATCTGGATCACGAGGACCAGCATCGCGAGCGAGCCGAAGATGTACCAGAAGTTGAAATTCTTCGGCGCGTAGTACTTGCCCCACTGGTCGTTCCAGAGCTTGGTCAGCGGGAAGCGGTTGTCGACCCAGTTGAGCAGCTTCTCGCCTGCGGGGGCGTTGGGGGAAACTTCGTGAAATTCAGCCATATTCGTGGTCTCCCTCAGGCCTTCTTGCTGTCGTCGCCGATGAGCAGGCGCGTGTCGGACAGGTACATGTGCGGAGGCACAGGGAGGTTGTCAGGAGCGGGCTTGTTCTTGAAGACGCGACCGGCGAGGTCGAACGTGGAGCCGTGGCAAGGGCAGAGGAAGCCGCCTTCCCAGTCGTTCGGCAGCGAGGGTTGCGGGCCGGCCTGCAGGCGGTCGACCGGCGAGCAGCCGAGGTGGGTGCAGATGCCGACCACGACCAGCACATCGGGCTTGATCGAACGATGGCCATTCTGTGCGTACTTGGGCGTGAATTCGTCGGGGTGACGCTTGGAGAGCGGATCGGCGAGCTGGCCATCGAGCTTGGCGAGTTCGGCGACCTGGTCAGGGCTGCGCTTGAGGATCCAGACCGGCTTGCCGCGCCATTCGACGGTGATCTTTTCGCCGACCTTCAGGGCCGAGATGTCCACTTCGACCGCGGCGCCCGCGGCCTTGGCCTTTTCGGACGGCTGGAATGTGCTCACAAAAGGGATTGCGGTGGCCACGCCGCCCGCTACGCCGGCACAGCTGGATGCGATCAACCACGTCCGCTTGCTTGTGTCGATCCGGGGCGAGCCGGAGGTCATGTCACTCATGGGGATCCTCTAAGTCTTCTTCGCTGGAGCAGGGGCTGACCTTTGCCACAGCAAGGTCAACCCGAGATTGTAGCGGGGCGCAAAAGGGTTTTTCAATGATTGCCGCGCGTGCGCACGGCGCCGCAGCACGTGCGCGACAGCACGCGACGGCCCTCGGCGCTCAGCTCAGCAGCCCGTACTGGGTCGCCTGCCGGACGGCCTGGGTTCGCGACTTGACGGCCAGCTTGCGGTAGATCCGCTTGGCGTGGAACTCGACCGTGTTGATCGAGAGACAGATCGCTTCGGCAATCTGCCGATTGCTCCAGCCTTGCGCGATCAGGCGCAACACATTGAGCTCCCGAGGTGACAGCAGCCCGGGAGCAGGCATCGGGGGCGAGACCGTGTCGTCGTCGCGCAGCGCGGACTCGGCACCCTCCGGTTTCGCGGACGCCGCAATCAGGCCGAGGACGCGGCGCGCGACGCGTGCATCCATCGGCGAACCGCCGCGCTCGATCGAGCGCAGCAAGAAAGAGAGCTCGACATCGTCGGCGCTCGTCAGCAGGTAGCCGGAGGCTCCTGACGAGATCGCAGCTTCGACCAGCAGGCGGTCGTCGTCCTTCGACATGGCGATGGCGTCGATCTGCGGGTAGGCGCGCCGCAGGTGCGACAGGAGGGCGACGCCGCCACCACCGGATAAGTGCATGTCGACCAGCACCAGGTCGTAGGGCAGCGCGGCCAGCAGACGGATCGCCTCCGCGTGCGTGGAGGCGATCACCACGCGGCGGCCCGGAGCCAGGTCGCAAAGGAGGCGTCGCATGCGGTCGGCCAGGGCAAGGTCGCCCTCGACGATCAACGCACCGAAGAAGGCACAGCCCAGGGCGGCGTAGCGCCCGGCGAGTGCTGGCGCCGAATGTGCGCTGCTGATGGACAGGTGATTCATCATGAGCAGACGCCTCCGATCACGCGATCTGCCGCGCGCTCGCACACCCGCACACCTTTCGCTCCCACACCTTCAGACAATCGAACCACGCATATCCCCTTGTTGTGCCCCGCGGCCTACCTTGAATGTCAACTTTCGTTTCGGGGTACTGCAGGAACGATGCCTGGGAGTTGGCCAGGCGGCCCATCACCACGATGGCTCGTTGAGCGCGTTGATTTCATTGAAGAAATGCAGCGGTAACGCCCGGGACCCTGCCGATGGAGCTGCGCGCCAGTCGCCGTCGTTACGGCTGTCGCGGGCGGAACGTTACGTAGCATTGAGATACACATGTGCCCGTCACACTCACCCGCAAGAATCGGGGCAATACGCAGTTACAAGGATGCCGTGGTAAACGCCTCATCCACCGGGCCAAATTAGTTGCGGCACACTTCTGATGCTGCTAACCTCAAGTCAAGAGCATAAAAACCCTTTGAGAGGATCACTGTGAAGACGAACAAACTAGTTGCTACCGTCGCCCTTGCCACCCTGGCAATCTCGTCGGCTTTTGCCCAAACGCAGGTTACCCCTGCGCCCGCAAGCAACAACACTCGCGCATTTGCACCAGGCCCCGCTGGCGCTCCGAGCGCAACCGCTGCTGGCCTTGGTGGCCTGACCCCCGCTCAATGGGGCGCTGTTGGAGGCACCGGCGCTCTGATGCTGGCCCTCGGTAGCAGCAACAACGGCAACGGCGGCGGCGGCTTCTTCGTCCCTGGCACCGGCACCACCGGCACGGGCACCACCGGCACGCGTTAATGCTGGTTGCCCTCCTGAAAGGAGGGCATTCGCTGAAAAGTCCGCGCGTTGCTTCCGCCACGCGACTCTTAGAACGTTGCCTTTTGGCAACGTTTTTCTTGGGCGTTGGCGGTTGCTCCTCCGGAACTTCAGCCATGCTGGATTCAGCTCGCCTGCTGTATCGCGGCGAGTCTGCAGCAACCCAGCCCAATTTCAATCCCAGCTATCGGTACCTGCGGGCCACCGTCGATGGGCGCGTCCTGTATATGGTGCTCGGCTATATCGATCAGCGCGCCGACGGGCCCGTCGAGGTTTGGTACAGCGGCACGGGCGAAGTCGTCCGACTTCTGAATGGTCAACTGGTCGGCACGACCGGGCTGTCCATCGACTGGCGCGACGTTCGACTTGCCAACCCACCCGCCTGGCAAGCCCACGGCGCCAACACCCCGCAGGCCTACTCGCGCGAACGCGACCTGATGCCAGGCTATCGCTTCGGCATCCGCGACGACATCGCGCGCACATCGATCGCGCCGCCCACCGACAGCGCGCTCGCCGGCGCGTCCGCGAGCGCCTTGCGTTGGTATGAAGAGCGCAGCGTCTCCCGTCCTGCGGCAGCCTCCATTCCTCCCGCGCGTTTCGGCGTTTCATTTGCTTCTGGTGCCCCTCAGGTCGTGTATTCGGAGCAATGTATTTCCCGCGACCTCTGCATGAGCTTCGAACAGTGGACACCCCCCGCACCAGCAGCCGGCACCGCGGCGCGCGCTGGTACATGAGCCCCCTCCTCCTGCGAGCCATCAGCCCCCCGCATTGGCCCCGTCGAACGGCCCTTGCCTGCGCGCTGATGGCAAGTCTCGGCGCCGCGGCGGAGCCATCGCAGAACGCGGCGACCGTTGAACCTGCAAGCGATGCCGAAGTGCGACCCGGCGAACGACTGAGCACCTGGCTGCTGCGTCAACCAGAAGGCACTGCAACGCCCGGACTGGCATGGCGCGTGCCGCAGGAGCGACTGGCTCAACAGTTCTTGAAGAACACCCTGCTCGTGCGCCTCGAGGGGGCCAGCAGACGCGCACCGCGCTCCGAGCAACTCGATCGGCTGAAGCTCATCACGTGGCTGCAGAACCTCCCGATCACCGGCCGCGTGGCGCTGGGCATCGTGGACCCTCGCTGGTTGCAGGCGCACCCGGATCAAGATCCCGTGCTGTCGACCGGACAGCAACTTGTTGCGCCCCCCCCGCAACTGAAAACCATCGCGGTTGTCCGCCCCAATGGCGAGTTGTGCCACGTGGCGCATGAAGCCGGCCGGACCGCCTGGGACTACGTCATCGCCTGCGTGCCCGACAGCACTCACGACTGGGCATGGGTTGCACAGCCCGATGGTCGGACGTCACGCGTGGGCATCGCCCCCTGGAACGGTCACCCCTCCGATGAGCCGGCGCCCGGTGCATGGATCTGGGCAGCGCCGCGCGGCATGACCGAACTGGTCGACGCGTCGGAAGGCATTATCAAGTTCCTTGCGACACAAGGCCCGTCGCCCCAAGCAGCAACGCTGCGCGCAACCACTGCGGCGCTGGCACCCGCCAAACCGGTCATCGCGATCAGTACGCCTGCCCTGCCGTCAGTGCCACCGGAAAGCATCATCTCCGTGCGCTCCGACACTTCGGCGCCGCAGTACAAAGCACCGCGCACAAGCAGCAACGACTGGGGCGAAACAGGTCTGCTCCAAACGCCCACGGCACGCATGGGCGAGGCCGGTGATTTCCGCACATCGATCAGCCACGTATCACCCTATACGCGACTGAACGTGATGTTCCAACCACTGGACTGGCTGGAGGCGGGCTTTCGCTACACCTCAGTCAGCAACCGCACCTATTTCGCCAACACCCCAGGCCAAAGCTACAAGGACAAGAGCATCGACGTGAAGGTCCGGCTGTTGCGTGAATCGGCCTATGTGCCTGAATTGGCGCTGGGCTTTCGCGACCTCGGGGGCACAGGCCTTTTCTCGTCCGAGTACTTGGTCGCCAACAAGCGCTACGGTGATCTCGACTTCAGCCTCGGCATCGGCTGGGGGTACATGGGCAGCAGCGGGAACATCCGAAACCCTTTGCTTGCACTGAGCAACCGCTTCAGAACCCGCTCCGCCAGTTCGTCGACGGGTGGCGAAGCAAACTTCAACTCTTTCTTCCGGGGCCCGGCCGCGCTCTTCGGCGGCGTCGAATGGCGCACCCCCTGGGATCCCCTGACCGTCAAGCTCGAGTACGAGGGCAACAACTACAAGAACGAGCCCCAGCAGAACAACCAGGTTCAGCGCTCGCCTTTCAACATCGGACTGGAGTATCGCTACTCACCCGGCGTGGCCTTCACCGCCGGCCTGGAACGCGGCAACAAAGTGATGGTGGGCCTGACCCTGTCCACCAACATGGCCAACATGCGAGCCAGCAAGCCCGCAGACCCGCCTCCGCCTCGCTTCACCCCGGAAGCGCCAGCCAATCCGCCCGGCTGGGCAACCACCGCGGCGGAGATTCAGGCACGCACCGAGTGGACCGTGCAGCGCATCGCGCCGCAAGGCGACAGCGCACACGTGTGGATCACTGAAAGCCACACGGTGTACCGCGAGGCCCGCGTGCAGCAGGTCATTGCCGTCATGCATCGCGATGCACCGGCATCGATCAAGCACTTCATCCTTCATTACAACGAGCGCGGACTAGCACTGCACACGCAGGTCGTTGATCGCAGCGAGTGGGTGACAGCGCACTACCAGGCACAGACGCCCGCAGAACTGCGCGCCACGGACCAGCGTGACTACGCCCCGCCGCGCGGCCGGACCGAAGATGGGCTCTATGTGCCGGCGTCGCCGCAGCGCACCCCCACCGACCCAACAGCCACCGCCGCCGCATCGCCCAGCGAGACGCCGGCCATGGCCCCTTGGGAGCGGCGCACCGAAAGACTCACCTTCGGCCTGACCCCGAGCTTCTCGCAGATCCTCGGCGGCCCCGATGCCTTCCTGCTCTACCAACTCGGCGTTTCGGCCACTGCGGAATACCGTTTCACACCGAGCACCTGGGTGAACGCCGCGCTGAACTGGCGCCTGATCGACAACTTCGACAAGTTCACCTACACGGCGCCCAGTAACCTCCCCCGCGTGCGAACCTACCAGCGCGAGTACGCGACGACCAAGCGGCTGACGATGCCAGTGTTTCAGCTGACCCACGTGGGCCGGCTGAACGAAGACCAGTACTACAGCGTCTACGGCGGCGCGCTCGAGTCGATGTTTGCCGGCGTCGGCGCCGAGTGGCTCTACCGCCCGTGGCGCAGCAAGTTCGCTTTTGGCATCGACGTCAACCATGTGCGTCAGCGAGACTTCGCTCAGGATTTGGGCCTGCGCGATTACAAGGTCAACACCGGCCACGCCACGCTCTATTGGGACACCGGTTGGAACGGCGTGCAGGCCAGGATCAGCGCTGGTCAGTATCTTGCAGGCGACCGTGGCGTCACGCTCGACATCAGCCGTCGCTTCGATAACGGCGTGACGATCGGCGCCTGGGCGACCAAGACCAACGTCTCTGCGGCGCAGTTCGGCGAAGGCAGCTTCGACAAGGGCATCTACGTCTCCATCCCCTTCGACGCACTGTTGCCGCGCTCGAGCAAGTTCACTGCGAACTTTGCCTGGGCGCCACTCATACGCGACGGCGGCGCCAAGCTGGGGCGGATCAATCCGCTGTTCGAGATGACGTCGATACGGGATCCAAAGGCCTTCAGCTTCTCGCCGCCCGATGACAAAGCACCCAAGGCAGGGGACAACATCCTCGACTTCAAGCGGGCGCAATAGGCGCCACAGGCCGAAAACAAAAGAGCCCCGACCCGGGGCTCTTGGTTTCAGCATCACCCCAGTGAGTCGGGGCGAGAAAAAATGAAGCAGTTCTATCGAATCAGATTGCCACGGCAATCCGATTCGGCGCGGATGGCTGGTTGGCCTCACCCACCTGCGCAGCGCCGACTGCCGCCGCGATCGGCAGAGCACGGTCACGCACACGGTGACGCTCCATATGCACCCAGTCCACCACCTCCGCGTGGGGTCGATAACCGGGAAGCATCTGCGTCAGCGTCCGCTTCAGCATCGGCACATCGCTGCTCTCGAGTGCCGTATTCAGCGTCTCGAACTGGCGCCAGAGCTCGCTCCAAGGCAGGCAGGGCTCGTGCGCCTTCATGACACGAGGATGCGCTGTAGGCATCGCACTGTCACCAATCAGGAGCTCTTCGTAGAGCTTCTCGCCGGGCCGCAATCCGGTCACCTGGAGTTCGATATCGCCATCCGGCGAATGCTCGTCACGAACCGTACGCCCCGAAAGCTCCACCAGCCGACGAGCGAGGTCAATGATCCTCACCGGCTCCCCCATGTCGAGCACGAAGACGTCACCGCCTTGCGCCATCGCACCCGCCTGAATCACCAACTGGGCAGCCTCGGGAATGGTCATGAAATAGCGCGTGATGTCCGCATGCGTCAGCGTGATCGGGCCACCCGCCTCGATCTGCTTTCGAAACAACGGCACCACGGAACCGCTCGAGCCCAGCACGTTCCCGAAGCGGACCATCGAGAAGCAGGTGTCCGAACTCTGCTGCGCCAGCCCCTGCAACGCCATTTCGGCGACGCGCTTGCTGGCCCCCATGATGTTCGTCGGCCGCACCGCCTTATCGGTACTGATGAGGACAAAGTTGGGGACCTTGCACTCCATGGCAATCCGTGCCGTCGTGAGCGTGCCCATCGCGTTGTTTCGCACACCCTCTGCCGGGTTGTGCTCGACGAGCGGCACATGCTTGTATGCCGCCGCGTGGTAGACCGTGTCAGGGCGCCAGGCGCGCATCACTTCACGCAGCCGTGCCGCATCGCACACCGAAGCGAGCAGCGGGATGACACGTACGGTCGGTGCCAGTTGCTCCAACTCCTGGTGGATGCCATAGAGCGCGTACTCGCTCAGCTCCACGAGCAGCAGCGTGGAAGGCGACAGCTGAACAATCTGCCGGCACAGCTCACTGCCGATGGAGCCACCGGCGCCCGTCACCAGCACCACTTGGCCTTGGATGTGCTTGTGCAGCAGGTCTGCCACCGGCTCGACTGGATCCCGTCCTAGCAGGTCCTCGATGTCGACTTCGACCAGATCATTGACCTGGACCTTGCCGTTGGCCAGATCAAGCAGCCCCGGCAGCATGCGTACATGCAGATGCAAAGGCAACAATTGGTTCAGAATTTCGACGCGGCGCCCGCGACTGGCCGAAGGCAACGCCAAGAGAACATCCGTGATGCCCCAACTGGCGGCGTTGTTGGTGAGCCAATCCGAGGACTGAATGCGCAGACCGTTGATCGTGTTGCCTTGAAGATGTGAGTCATCGTCAACGAAAGCGCGGACGACCATGTCCCGACTTTGAGCCAACGCCGCAGCCAGTTGCAAACCCGCGCTACCGGCACCGTAGATCACAACCTGAGGCAATTGCTTACGTTGCAGAGCGCTCATGTAGAGACCACCCAGCCAATAGCGCGCAAACATGCGCGAGCCGGCGATGGCCAAGAACAAGAGCAACGGCACCAGCAAACCGACCGTGCGCGGCACTCCTCGCACGCCGACCACCGAGAAGATCAACGCATAGCCGAGGCCAAACAATACGCACGCGCGCACGATGGCCATGACTGCAGCCGTGCCTGCATATCGAAAGATGGCTCGGTAGAGCCCAAACACCACAAAGACGGGGAGCGCAAGGGCTACAGCGACCGCGACGGCTGACCACTGAACGCCACGCGGCGTCACCCATTGCTCGAAACGAAAGCTGAATGCCAACCAGACACACAGGACGCAGAGCGTTGCATCGACCCCTAGAGCCAGCATGCGCTTCAAAGGGCGCGGCAAGGCAAGCAAGGGCGCAGCCAGACGATTGATCACACTGAAAACTCCTGCGGCGTTGGAGTGCGCCGCGCTGCAACAATTGTCCGTGAAGGGTACCCACCCCTCCCCCCAATTCAGGGGATTCGCGACACTCATAATGTCATTTTTTGTATCTTTTGCATCGACATGACTTTGGTCATAGGGCGACTGATCAGCCCACTCGATCAGTCGTCCCCTTGGCAGCCATGACCGATTCGAGCCCAGAATGCCTGCGGCTTGACCACGTCCACGAGGCAGTGGGCGCCAGCGTCCTGACTACAATGCCAAGGGCGTGCCTAGCCATCCTTCGGCTCTCTTGCTTAGATGGCGCGATCCAATCGCTCAACGAAGAACAAGTGGTGAGGACATTTCTGTATGACATATGGCTCATGCTGGGCATGACGCACGCGGCACGCAATACGTTGAGTCTGACAACAGGGGCACAAGCCTTCGCAGGGAGCCAAGTCTCATGAAATCTGTTCTGGTGGTATGCATTGGCAACATCTGCCGTAGCCCGATGGGGGAAGCATTGATTGCTGCAGCGTTGCCGCAGATTCAAGTCACGTCAGCGGGGACTGGAGCCTTGGTTGGGCACCCAGCAGATCCGATCGCACGCAAACTCATGGCCGAATGCGGCATCGACATCGAAGCCCACCGGGCACGCCAACTTACAGGGCAGATGTGCCAGCAGGCCGATCTCATTCTTGCGATGGATGAAGCCCAACGGATTCACATCGGGCAGCGCCATCCGTTGACCCGGGGCAAGTTGTTTCGCTTGGGCGAAGTCGCGCGCGTTGACATTCCCGATCCTTACCGCATGGGCCGCCCGGCCTTCGAGCACGCCCTGCAACTTATCGCCGACGGCGCCCAAGCCTGGGCTGAACGCATCCGCAAACTCTCATGATTCCTTCTGCTTCCACTTCGGCTCCTTCCGCAGCACTTGCTCGCGACGATGACGACGCGATTCACCTGTCCGAGTACGTCGATATCTTGCTCGACCGAAAGTGGCTGGTGGCGGGCGTTACTGCCGTCGCCCTCGTCATCGGTACGGCCTACGCGCTCTTGGCCACGCCGATCTACCAGTCCAACCTCCTCATTCAGGTTGAAGACTCCGCCCCTGACGCCAAGAACTTTCTTGGCGACACCGCCAACCTCTTCGATGTGAAGACGCCAGCCACGGGCGAAATCCAGATCATCCGTTCGCGATTGGTCATTGGAGGTGCCGTCGCAGCAAAGCAGTTGTACATCGATGCGCAGCCTCGCTATCTGCCGTTTATCGGCGAATGGCTCTCAAGGCGCGCAAAGGAACTGTCTAGCCCAGGCTTTCTTGGCATGGGAGGCTACGTCTCTGGCACTGAAGCAGTCAACATTGCAAAGTTCGACGTGCCTTCCACGTTCGAAGACCAGAAACCTTTCACGATCACTGCGCTAGCCGCTGGCCAATACACACTGAGTCATCCCGATCTTGCCGAACCATTGACCGGCACTGTCGGCAACGTGCTCAACCAACAGGTTCCAGAAGGAGCCATCACCTTAGTGGTATCGCGGCTCGATGGAAAATCCGGGGCCGAATTTCTGGTCTCACGTGCATCGTTGCTCACAACGACTGAAGATCTCCAAAGACGCCTCCAACTGGGAGAACAAGGAAAGCAGTCAAACGTGATCAGTGTTTCGCTCGAAGACAGCGATCGTGATCGGCTGCGAAGCACACTCAACGAGATCGGCACTCAGTATGTTCGCCAGAACATTGAGCGAAAGGCAGCAGAGGCTGAAAAAACCATTGAGTTTCTCGATCGACAGCTGCCCGAATTCAAGCAGCAACTCGAAGATTCGGAAGATGCATACGCACGCTTTCGCAACCAGAACGGCACCGTCGCCTTCGATGAAGAGGCCAAGGCTGCCCTGACCATGTCAGTTCAGTTGCAGACCAAGCTGCTGGAATCCCAACAACTTCGGCGCGAACTACTCTCGCGCTTTACCGAGAGCAACCCGAAGGTCCAAATGATCGACGGTCAGATCGCGGCCATTCGCCATGAGATGGAAGGACTCGAGACCCGCGTCAGCGCCATGCCAGCCGTCCAACGCGACGCCCTGAGGCTCGAGCGGGATGTGCGCGTCAATGGCGAGCTCTACAAGTCGATGCTCAATAGCTCACTGCAACTGCGTCTTGTAAAGGAAGGCAAGATTGGGAATGTACGACTACTCGATACTGCTATCGAACCGAAGAAGGCCGTTAAACCGCAGAAGCCATTGATCGTCGCACTTTCTCTGGCACTCGGATTGTTGGCCGGGGTGGCCTTTGCCATTCTCCGGAGCAAGCTTTCAAGCGGCATCCAAACCCCGCAAGAAATTGAAGATCGCCTCGGTCTCAACGTTTACTCTGTTGTGCCATTAGCGCTCGAGCAGGAAACGATTTTGGAACACATCGCTGGCGGAGCGAAGGGCGTGCAATTGCTAGCAGTCACTTCGCCTGAAAGTCTTGCTATCGAGAGCCTGCGAAACCTGCGCGTGTCCCTGCAACTGACTTTGATGGAGACCGGCAACAATCGCGTGCTCATCACTGGCGCCACACCTGGCGTGGGCAAAAGTTTCGTCTCCGGCAATTTCGCAGTCATCATGGCTCAGGCCGGTAAGCGCGTACTGCTCATTGACGCCGATCTGCGCAAGGGACATCTTCAAAAGGCTTTCGGACTGCCGCGCAAGGGCGGGTTAGCGGACGTGCTAGCGAACGAGATGACACCGGAGCAAGCGATTCATGTTCAAGTCGTCCCGAACTTGGACGTCCTGACGACGGGTGCGTACCCCTTCAACCCCGCCAACATGATGCTGTCCTCGGCCCTGGGTGAGTTGCTTGACGCTTTCTCGGAACGCTACGATCTGGTGGTGATTGACAGCCCGCCAGTGCTGGTTGCCGCCGATGCCGCAGCGGTCGCTGCGCATGCAGGTGCCGTGTTGCTGGTCGCTCGCGACAACCTGACCCAACTAGGTGAGCTGAAAGAGAGCGTCAAGCGTCTTGCGCATGCAGGCCAAGAGGTCAATGGTGTGGTCTTCAATGGCATGGACCTCTCGCGCCGGCACTACGGCAGCTACGGCTACAAGTATGGCGGCTATCGATACACTGAATACAAGTACAAGGAAGAGGCTACTTAATCGCCCTCGGCGAGCGAGCAGCACAGGGCAAATAGCGTCCTTTGCGCCGCCAAATTTAGAGACATGCCGGTGACACCGGTGACATGCCGATAACTTGATTCGTCTGCCGCAACGATTGTGCGTCTCTCCAGTCTGAACGAGACGAATGCCGAAGGCTTCGGCCTTGCTCTAGCTAGAGGAATGCCTGAGCCTTAGTCTTAGTCATCTGAGCGGCGTCGACCCTTCTGAAGAAGATTTCGATTCCGTGAATTTTCCGCCCCCAGCTGTATAGGTAGCCGGCAGCTGTGCGTGACGATGCCCAGTTGCCATTGTCGCGCTGATCTCCACGGGCGCGTAACTAGCCATCGCCGCCACGCCGCGCATAGAGGCGCCCTTCGCATCCCACGAGTATTCATCGACGTACAGTGCTCGCTCGTACTTGCCCCTCGGAATGATCTGCGAGTAGATGCCCACGGAAACAACAGCCATCCCCGAGCTTCCCCTAGCGCGTCCCTCGCCGCGAATGCGAACCCGATTCTCGTAAGCCGAATCGGATCTGATGACGCCCGGTCCCGAGTAACCCCCCTTCGAATCGACGTTCACCGAATTCCGGTACGGGACCGTGTCAGCATCAAGAGCTCGAAACAAAACAGCACCCTGGGCCAACTCCGAGTCTGTCACCGTCACGCTGACTTCGTTCAATCGACACTTGCCTACGATGTTCACAGCATACGCCGCTGATGATGAAGCTGCGCGCATGCTTCGAACCGTCCCCGTTACCCAGTTAGATTCAACATAGTCCTGATTAGAGTAGGCGGCCAGTTGGATGGGGGCTCCAGCATTGCCCACGGATTCGAGCGTCACTCTATTTTTCTTAGATCCGTTAGAGATGTAAACACAATGTCGAGGGGTATTGATCGACGTGACTTTGAACTCGCAATCGTCGGCGCCAGCAATCAACAACCCATATCCATTGCTGTTCATTCCGCCCCCAGTTATCCCAGAAAAGCGCAGATTCCCTGACCATCGCCGAGGCTTGGCAGAGTTGCCTCGAGGCCATATCTGGACTCCCACTGTTAACCCAGACACCTCCAAATCAAGTTGCACATCATGAACGTCATCGCCATTCGGGCTGATGGCGCGTTCAACAGTTGCGCCACCAGCACCACTACCAGTGATCTTTCCGTTGACAGAAGAACCACTACCAACCCGCAACAAGTCAAGGCCAGGAGTGCCAGCGATGAAATTCACATTCCGCGCCTCAACACCTGCGGGAACGATCAGCCCTCTATCAATCCTCGCAAGAACGTGTTCGAAGTCGACCACCTTCCTTCCTGAGTTGAGCGCGGCTTGTGCCGCCTGTGATACATCGGTTTTTCCGTCCCAAATGCCACCATAGGACTTCGCTTTCGTAACTGTGTTATCTGCACGAACCGAAGAAGTCAGATAACCGCATAACCCGACAAACAAAAAATATCTACGACTTGTTGCCGAGGGCAGCTGCTGGAAGGTTGTCGTGGTCATAGATTCATTATGAGCTTGTAAGCGTTAACGACGTAGCCTGTGAATGGAAACCAAACAGGAAGCGAAACGGTCCTTAACATCAAAGAAATCCATCTACGTATCGAGGCCGCGGCCAAGATTAACTCGCATGAGCATTCGCCGTATGCGCACGTATAACAAGAAAACTGCGCCACCGCTCAGCACCCCGAATCCATCGGCCAATAGATCACCCCACTCCGCAAATCTATCAGGAGAAAAATATTGAAGTATCTCGATTCCCGCCCCGTAGGCTAGGAGGCCTCCAAAAACCAAACCCAATCTCATTGGATAAGCACGCCCACCCAGCATAGCCAGCAAGAAAAACGCGAGAAAATGATTTAATTTATCCCATCCCGTCGATGGAATTGCAGATCTAGCAGGGACGAGTGCCAAAGAAAAAATAAAAAAAACGCTTACCCAAAATGCCAAACGGAAAAACACCATCAGGCGATGCTCGTTCATTGTCCGTCTTTGATTCGATTCGAAGCCACCACAACCTCTCCTGCTTGCAAAATTCCATCGGGCGAAACCGTGGCCCCACTTAGTAGCAATGCCCCTATTGGCATCCATGCCCGACGACCTAGAGTACTTCCGCCCGACATAGCCGCATTAACTCCTAAATGGCCGAATTCTTCTACCCGACAATCGTGATCGATCACAGCACCGCTGTTAACGATAACTCCCTCGCCAAGTTGGGCGCCAATTCCAACACTAGCGCCCGCCAGAATGACAGCACCCGGACCTACAATCGCCCTGGGTGAAACATAGGCCGACGGATGAATCACAGTTGCCAAGGGGACCTCTTGCCTTTTGATTTCCTTGTGCAAAGCCTCTCTTACCATATTATCTCCGATGCCAACGATTACCGCATCGACACTATTGCGAAGCAATGCAAGTGTTTTTATTTCACCCAAAACAGGCCATTCTTCTACCTGCCGCATCTGCACTTTTGCGTCATCGAGAAATCCGACAACCGCATAAGTAGAGCTAAATGAAGCCGCATCGGCCACTGATCGCCCATGCCCGCCGGCGCCAAGAATCAACAAACGTTTCAACATCATTGAATAATCAAAATTTCAATGCACAATACCATCACGCCTCAGCACCTTAACAAAGGTCAGCCAGATAATTCTAATATCAAAAAAAACAGATTTACGCCGACAATACTCAGAGTCAAATTGCACTTTGACTTCAATTGGAAGCTCATCCCTTCCATTTACTTGAGCCCATCCAGTAAGCCCAGGCAGCATCTCATGAACTCCAAGCTGGGTCCGCAGTCGAATTAGATCTTCTTGATTAAACAACGCCGGCCGAGGCCCCACAAAGCTCATATCCCCAACCAAGATACTCCACAATTGAGGCAATTCATCAAGGCTTGATTTCCTCAAAAATGACCCCACTGAAGTCAAATAACTGCCAGGGTCTGCAAGTAAATGAGTGGCCACAGCAGGCGTGCCGACCCGCATACTACGGAATTTTGGCATCTTAAAAATCCGATTCCCTCTTCCCACTCTATCGGACCAATAGAGTACCGGTCCAGGAGAGGTTACGCGAACAGCAAGTGCCACCAAAATAAAGGGAAATATCAAAATTGGTGCTGCAAAAAACAGCAAGAACAAATCTAAAAATCGTTTCATCACTACAGTCTTGAAGCCATTCGTTTCATGCCCTCTTCGACAGAAAAAGGGGGCTCCCATCCAAGCAACTGGCGAGTTTTACCAATATCAACTTGTAAATCTCCACAAATCTTCTGAACGATTTCTTCTCGCCGCAGAAGTCTTGCTACTCTTTCCATGCATCGGACCGGGACGGGAAGAAGCACAGCAGGCCGACCAAGAGACTCCCCAAGCAACCGTAAAAGATGAGTAGTAGAAATATCTTCGCCATCTCCGGCAAAAAATAATTGATTCGCAGCTGCATCCTTCTCCACGCAACAAGCAATCAAATCAATTAAATTGTAAATTGATACAAAAGTCCGAGAATTTTGAACCTTCCCGAATGGCAGGGGGATTCTCTTTTTTACCAAATAAATCAACCGACCAAAATTCCCTGGCGCACCGGCACCATAGACCAGTGGGGGGCGGACAATTACAAGCTCAATTCCTGTCTCCCTCGCCAATTTTTTTAACTCTTCCTCGGCCTTCCACTTTGAAACAGCATAGGCCTCGCTTGGATTAGGAGGATCATCAGTGGTGAACGGCCGCTGCCTGCTCGCACCATTGACTCCAATAGAACTAATAAAAACAAATCTTCGAACTCCAAGTTTTGCGGCTTGCCTCGCCAAATTCAAAGTTCCATTGACATTCACCTTTTCAAATTCTCGAACGTTCGCGTCGAAATCCCTGCCACCTGAAATGTGAGCACGCCCCGCCAAATGCACGACAACCTCGACTTCAGCTAGTGCGTCCCGCCAATCGGTGTCATTATCCAAAGATTCAATTTGAAAGTAACTTGCAGAAAGGGCTCCAGACCCCGTGCCTCGCCCCGACCCGAGAACTTTATGTCCTCTGGCGAACAAAAATGGGATCAGAGCACGTCCAATAAACCCATTCGATCCAGTGACCAAGCACTTCATTAGCTATGCCTTTTAAAAGTCATTGCTAACTCATTAAATGAAGATAGGATCGGGCAAGATTAGAGTAGTCATGTCGCTCCAAGACATAGGCTCTACCACGTTCACCCATTGCAGCCCTTTCCTTCTCGGAAAGCAGGGAAATTTTTTCCATTGCCAAGGCAATTTCCTCTATATTTCCTGGAAGCACCGAATAACCCGCTCCTGCTTCCGCGATCGGATCATTCCCGGCCTTTACGGCAAAAACGACCGGGAGCTTGGCCAACATATAGTCGAACAATTTATTGGGACTCACGCCAAATCGAAATAGCGGCTCTGGGCGCAAAGAAATATAGCCCGCATCGACTCGATAAAGAAGGTCCACCACCTCCGATTTTTTAATTTGTCCGCAAACCAGAATATCCCCCTCTAGCGCAAGATCTTTAACGGTGAACCTCAACTCTGACTCGCACTCCCCCCGACCAACGATGATAACTTTGATAGCAGCAATTTCTTTTTCTTTCAGAATCTTTGTCGCGCGAATCAAAGACTCAACGTGATTTGGCCTTCCCAATGCTCCCGCGTAAATAAATACCACGCACCCCTCTGACTTCCATTTGTTGACTACCTCAGTAAGAGAACAGTTAGGTTCCAACTGAAGCATTTCCCTTGAATCAATGCCATTTGGAATGTATGCCCATTTTCTTTCCGACATTCCCATACTGATCATGTGATCGGCTGTCATCGGCAAAAGAGACACTACGCGATCCGCACGCCTATATGCAAATTTCTCCACTAGACCAGTGAAGAATATGAATGGATGCCTAGGAGAAACACCAGCAAGTTCGATCAAGCTGAGCGGCCACAAATCCCTAACTTCAAAAAAAGATTTAGCAAAAAATCTCCTAGCAACAAAATGCGTTGCCAAAAATATATACGGATGTGGGCTAGACGCAATGACTACGTCAGGTGCGCCATATCTAGCTGCGTAGCGCCCATAGTTTCTTAAAAATCCAAAACAAAGCCTGGCCATATTCCATAGCCGCCCCAATCCATTCCCTTTATATCCAGGAGTTTCTATGAACTCATAATTCACGCCTTCAATTACCCGCCCTCCCTCTTTCTGAGGGACATCTAAAAGATGATGAGAGGATGCGGAAAAAATGGTCACTCGAGCGCCTTCTCGCGCCCAATGTTGTGCTAAAAAAAATGGGCGGCTATAACGGCCAACTCCTGGCCCGCCCGCGTATGGATGCACATACCAAATATTTTTCATTTCTCTAACGGTCAGGCAGAGAGCCTCGAGGCTACTCGCTGCGCAGCCTGTCCGCCGCCATACAGGTTTTTCACATCTACTACTGATCGTTTGAAATTCTCGGCAGCGGATTTGATGATTTTCTGCGTGTCTGCTCCAGCAAGCTCATTCGCGCCTGCTTCGATTAACTCAACCCACTCGGTTTCATCGCGGAGCGTTACACAGGACTTTCCAAAAAAGAACGCTTCTTTTTGAAGTCCTCCGCTGTCGGTCAGGACAAGATCACATCGTTGCAACAAACCGATCATTTCCAAATAACCGACAGGTTCAATCTGTTCGACTTGCAACACTAGCCCCGCATTTTTGATAGCAAATTGAGTGCGCGGGTGCAAAGGCATCACTACAGGGGCAATGTTACGGTGAATCTCATTAAGGGCCTGAACAATTGATGCCAAACGAACTGGATCATCTGTGTTCTCGGCACGATGGAGCGTAGAAAGAATAAAATCTCCAGAGCCTTCCGTCTTTGATATTTTTCCAATCTTCGAGAAGAGAATAGCTGCATCCTGCATCACGTCACCAACCTGCAGAATTTCTCCTTTCCCAGTCCGGAAGCCCTCTTGAGCTAAATTTCGGACCGCCGCATCAGTTGGGCAAAATAGAATATCACTCACCTGATCGGTTAGTATTCTATTTATTTCCTCAGGCATCCTTTTATTAAAGCTCCTCAGCCCAGCTTCCACATGCGCGATTGGAATTTGGAGCTTTGCTCCAGCAAGGGCCCCGGCCAAGGTCGAATTAGTATCACCGTAAACCAAAACAATATCTGGCTTCTCGACTAAGAGAATCTCTTCGATCTGCATCAGCATCCGACCTGTCATGATGCCGTGCGTTCCGCCATTTATCTCCAATTGGTAGCTTGGGCGAGGGATGCTGAGTTGATCAAAAAATATTTCCGACATATTCTGATCAAAGTGCTGTCCGGTATGCAGAAGCACCTCCTTTAAGAGGGAATTTTCAAGAATGGCCTTAGAGACAACACTTGCCTTAATAAATTGCGGGCGAGCGCCAACGACCGTAAAAATCTTTCTCATCAACAAATTCCAAGTATAAATTTATGCGCCTTGGCTTCTGAAAAAGCCTATCGCGCATCATCGCGATTTAGCACTCTGAAAATTTCGCACCTAACCCAGAAAAAACTTAACTCAAGCTTACTAAAGTAGAGTCGCTTCGTATCCCTGCGGATTTTTTGATTGCCAGCGCCAAACGTCCAGCATCATTTCAGAAAGACCACGCTCAGCCTTCCATTCGAGCTCTCTATTTGCCTTACTGGTATCAGCCCAACATTCCGCTATATCACCAGCCCTGCGGGGAAAAAATCTATATGCGATTTTTTTTCCGCTGGCCTCTTCGAACGCATGAACAACCTCTAAGACGGAATACCCTCGTCCGGTACCCAGATTCCAAACATGCAATCCGCTCTTATTCTCAATTGCGGAGATTGCTTTGAGATGTCCCGCAGCCAAATCTTGGACATGAATGTAGTCTCGCACCCCTGTCCCATCGGCGGTGGCATAGTCGTTTCCAAAAACACGCAAAAAATCTATTTTTCCAATTCCTACTTGGCTGATATATGGAACAAGATTATTAGGCAACCCATTGGGATTCTCTCCAATCAAGCCACTAGAGTGAGCACCTACAGGATTAAAATATCGCAATGCAGCAATATGCCAAGAAGGGTCAGAAATTACTATGTCCTGAAGCATTTGCTCGGCCATTAATTTAGAACGACCATATGGATTTTCTGGACTTCCAAAAGCGCATTGCTCGCTTACAGGAATCTCCCTTGGCTCTCCATAAACCGTCGCAGACGAACTAAATATTAATCGAAATACATTCGCGCGCTTCATGGCCTTACACAAAAACAAGGTCCCAAGAAAATTGTTTTCATAATAAGCAACCGGGTTCTCAACGCTTTCAGCAACCGATTTCAGACCAGCAAAATGCAAGACAGCATGTATCTGATGTTGAGCAAAAACATCATCTAAGGACGATGAATCTCTAACATCGCCAATTACGAGATGTATTTTTTTACTTGTGATTAACTCTACCCTGCTGACAGCTGTCAACGAGCTATTGCTGAAGTTGTCGAGCACAACAACATCGTAACCAGCTTCAAGCAGTGCGAGCGATGTGTGAGAGCCTATATAGCCGGCTCCACCTGTGACTAGTATTTTTTTCCTCATTATCAATCCATTGCCAAATTAATTTTCTCGGCATTCGATAATTTCATTTCTCTCAGTAAGTTCATAACGGAAGAACTTGAAGTCCATCGAGAAATTAATATTTCCCCTCCGAGGGTAGAGGTTTTTTTATAAAGTACTGGATCTTGAATAAGCGAATCAATTTTTTCGGCAAGTTCTTGGGCATTCTTTTGAGCCACTGTCATTCCCAGTTTCTCTTCCAGAAGTTCTTCGATAGAGCCCGTTTTTGTCGAGACACATGGAATCCCAAACGACATTGCTTCCATTAGTGAAACAGGAACGCCTTCATGGTTCTCGGAGTCTAGCTCAACACTAGGGAGCACAAAAATATCGACCAACCTGTCTTGGTAAATTCTCATTAATTCAGCATGGCTCACTTGCCCTAGAAAAGAAATTTCCGCCTGCAAGTTCAAGGTCGCCGTAAGCTCTTCGAGTAATTTCCGGAGAGGCCCTTCTCCAGCAACGGAAAGATGAACTTCCCTTCCTCTAGCTTTTAAAATTGCTATCGCTTCGAGCAAATACTTATGCCCTTTAATCTCAATGAGGTTTGCAGCACAAATTATCTCAACGCGTTTTCGAGATAGCTCCAAAACAGGCGGCCTACGCTCAATTAAAACACCCATAGGGATAATGACGGACTTTGCAGAATTCACGCCATATTCGAGCGCATCTTTTGCGCCCCTCTTAGAAATGAACCTGATGAACTGAGCTTTCTCTGATTTTAGTGCGAGCAGATTGTTTTCATAGATATCCGACCGATGACAAGTTAGGGACCATGATTTTTTTGAGATCAGGCAGGATAGCAACGCTATCGTGGATGTCGTTCCGCCCCAATGAACATGGAGATGAGATATTTCATTTCTCGCCATATATTTTGAAAGCCAAATTGCCTTCGGAAGAACAAGCAAGTTCTTTAAGAGCTTTGCATTGAACTCCGAATTCCTCAAAAGAAATATCAACGCCCTCAAAATGCCCAGCGGATTTTTGAATAAGCTGCGCGCGACCCCGTTCCAGACTCGATAGGAGAGTAATCGGGTGGCTTCAATTTTTACATTCGCACTCAAAGAGGACCATTCTTCTCTTAACGCCCCCCGTGGCCGCGCGGGGACGACAATCAGCTCGTCTATGAACGTTGAGAGCGTCCTAATTTCTGCGCCAAGAAATCCTTCTCCTGCACCATAAGGGAACGTAGAGGTTATATATGCAATCTTCACATTAACCCCTCAGGCTAATACGCCTACTAAAATACATAAAGAGAAGAGGGATTCCTACAGCCTTGAAAAATACGAGTGAAAAAGCAAAAACATCATTTGCAATCAAGTTCAGCATATTTCCCAAAAACATCAATACCCCTGCCAAAAATATTGGATCCCCCTTCTTTTGTGCGGCAATCCGAACAACAAAACGCAGCAGGATAGCCATGAAGACCCCGAATATAGGCATGCCGAGCACGCCCCAATCCATATAGGGAGCGGTGAGAATGAAGAATTGGCGCCCAATGTTTTTTTGAGTTTCCCCGTAGAACAGTTCCACATACCAATTAGATAATGGCAATGGCCGATTCTCCCAGATAAAGCTCGGAATGATGAAGAGTAGCGCTCGAAATGAGTACTCTCCCCAACCAAAAGAAAATCTCTCCCCCACAGAGCGGATAATCTGAGGAAATGTTTCAAAAGGGATTGCAAAATTCCCCTCTGTTAACGTATAAAACAATCCAATCCCTTTTTCAGAGGCTGAATTGCTTCTATCTTCCAAAACCCCAAATATCTGTGAAATATCTTGATAACTTTCACCGCGCGTTAGTCCAATAAAATTTAATGCCAGGAAGCAAATGACGCCCATAAAAAGGAGAAACCAAGCAGGAATCTTTTTGACAAAAACATGATACCCTCCGACGGACGCACCTATAAGTACCACCAAGACTCCGCGTCGCCCCATAATTGCGAACATCAAAGTCAGTAGAAGAACGAAAAAAATGCCGATAACGATCGTCTTTTTGTCTTTATGAGAATATCCGGTGTAGAGCACCACTATTGCTGAAACCACCAACCATTCAAATGCTATTGCGTATTGTGAAGAGCCGGTGAAGGTTTCGGTGACCTTATAACCCAGCAATATGTAGTTAATCATCCCGCCAAATTCATTCGCCATTTGATTAATCATCAAATAGCAGGCAGCCAACAAAATAAGAATGGCCAGCCAAGGCACCTTCTTTTTTGTAGAAGAAGGTGCTCGAATTTCTTTCCACCTCCGCTCTGGAAGATTAGTATAGAAAAACGAAAAAACCAGATTGAAAATTCCTGCAAGCACAGCTGCAAATGGAATAAATTCAACGAATTCAATATAATATGGACTCAAGCCCGAGTCCAACTCCATATCCAATGCCGCTCTAATAACAAGAGGCAGCACGTAGAGCATCTCAGTCAAAATGAAGATGACCGGCACAGCATAATAAAATCCATCAAGAAGTGCCGGCCGTCTTTTTCCGAAGAGCATTCCAAAAAATGCTGCCACTGACAGAAAATAAAAGATTAGTCCGCCAATTTGCATTTGCCGACCTCTCTTTTTCTTAGGCACTTCGCTGGTACGCCACCCCATACTTCGTTAGCGGGAATATCGCGATTTACTACAGCACCAGCAGCGATTACAGCACGGTCGCCGATTTTCACTCCTTGCAAAACAATAACTCTCGCCCCAATCCAGACTCCATCACCAATTACTGGCGGCACCTTAGTTTTGTCCGTGGAATTTAGTCTCTCACCGAACTCCAAGGCTTCATATGGAGAAGTGGTCCAAAAATCCAATCTATGTTCGGTGGGTCCGATAATTACTGACGGGCCGATTGAACAAAACTTCCCAATACGGGCGCACTGAACCACTCCGCTGCTTAAGTATGTACCAGGCCCAATTAAAACATCTCGGCCAACAGTTGCAGCACCAATCGCCTTTACGCCGGAAATTTTTGCATACGGACTAACGCGTGACGCCCACTCCAAATTGATTCCATACGCGGATGCACGCAGCCATCCGCATCGATAATAGCACCAACGAATTAGGGACAAATATAAATTTCGAAAAACTTTTATCATTGCACTCAAATAGCCTTCAATGTTTTTCGAACCCTTAGGCGACAAAAAGCTGCCGCCGTCACTTCGGCCAGAAGCCAGCCAATCATCGCCAATTTGGCACCGTCTTTAGTATCAAATAGAAATGCAGCCGAGGAAATTGCCGCTGCAAAAAGAGTGCATTTACCAAGCGCCAACGCTGAGTTAAAACGCAAATCCCCCGCGGCCGAAAGTCTTAACCCGTCGATCCTTAGCGAAATCATAGGGATCAGAACAAATGCAGCAATACTCATTGTCGGGAACATGGCTTGCAATTTGCTCCCCGAGAACCGTTCAAGGGCGAGAGAAATACCCCACCCCCCTATACTTACTCCCAAGAAAAGCAATATAAGGAGAAAATTGACGGCGCGCGACCCTGCCCGAAGTGCGTGGCCATTTGAATTCTTACTCCATTTATTTAAGATGATTGGGGAAACTGCTTGCAACGGAAAGGCAACCGCATTCACCAGCATCAAACACATGGAAAAGTATCCAACTTGGCGCAAATCAAACTCTTTCTTCAGCAGCCAGAGACAAAAAAACATTTGAAAGACATTTGAGATTGCCTGGACAAATATTTCCATGCCATTGGAAATTAGAGTTGACACTTTGGGTGCGGGAGAAAAATCTCCTGAAAGCATTCGAAACGGGAAATTCCAATACACTAGCGGCAGTAATATTGCAGCACTGGCACCGAAAAAAAATGCCGTATCGACCTTCAGATCCCGGCCGCTTAATATTCCAACCACAGCGGCGGTCAAGAAAGAGAGCGTGGGAAGTACCGTGATCGCGTGGAATCGGAATCCATCCTCTTGGGTCAAAAGAATCCCTCGCCAAATGTTCGCCAAAACAGCCGCCGCAGCACCAACTGCAGCTGCAAGCGCCAGAAAAGCAGTTGGGGTAATACTTTTCTGAAGGAGAAGTGAGGTGGCCGCAAAAAGGGGGATCAACAAAAATGAATATAGAGCAGTTGCGCAATATAACCATTTAGGCGAAGCGCCAGATTTATTTATAGCCAGTATGGAACTTTGGGGAAAACCAAAACATCCAATTATGACCAATAGGTCGAACCAAGATTTCGCCGCAGCGAAGGCGCCTTGACTTTCCACTCCGGCTGTTTGCGTGACAACCACTGAAAATGTGAGCAGCAGCAAAGGCGCAATCGCCTGAAACCCGACGGCAAAAAAATACTTTTTTTTCACATCAACCATCTAGCCAATGGAGGAGTGCAGCATTACGCTCATTTTTCAATTCGAAAAGAAGTTAACCCCTCAGCAATCAGCAGCTGTGCGTCCTTATTTAAGTACGGCCCCATTGGTAAACTGAGAACTGTCCTAGCAACAGAATCCCCTGCTGGCAGACTAATTTTTTCATCGCAAACTGCCGGCTGGTGGTTTAGAGGAATCGGGTAATGCACAACGGTCGGAACTCCAGCCCGCTTCATGTGCGCTTGCAACGCCTCTCGTTCGTCGACACGCACGGTGTATTGAGCCCACGCACTTTGATTATGCGATTCGACGTACGGAATGGCCGCAGTGCCAAAATCTCCCAACAAGCGCCCGTATTCCGCCGCCACCCCCTGACGGCTAGCGATTTCGTCGTCGAAGATTTTCAGCTTCGTTAGGAGTACCGCAGCCTGCAACGTATCCAATCTACTATTCACTCCCACGCGAATGTGGTGATAGCGCCGATCCTGCCCATGCCGAGCAATCTGCCGCATCACTTTGGCCAATTCGTCATCGTTGGTGAAAATCGCCCCACCGTCCCCATAGCACCCCAACGGCTTACTCGGGAAAAAACTCGCGCACGCAATGGTGCTGAGATTACAGCTCTTGCGCCCCTTATAGGTAGCGCCAAAACTCTGCGCCGCATCCTCAATCACCGGAATTCCGTGTTTCGCGGCAATCGCATTGATCGCATCGAAGTCCGCACACTGCCCATACAGGCTCACCGGAACAATGGCCTTGGTCCGCGAAGTGATCGCAGCTTCCAGCAATGCCGGGTCAAGGTTATAGGTGCGCGCATCGATGTCCACGTACACCGGCTTGGCGCCCAGCAGCGCCACCGTCTCGGCAGTGGCGATGTACGTAAAGCCCGGCGTAATGACCTCATCGCCCGGCCCGATGCCAAGCGCCATCTGAGCGATCTGCAAAGCATCCGTGCCGTTCGCCACGGTGATGCAATGCTTGGCACCTGTATAGGCAGCCAGCTTCTCCTCCAGCTCGGCCACTTCAGGCCCGAGGATGTATTGCCCATGCGCCAGCACGCGCTGAATCGCCGCGTCGATCTGGTCCTTGATGCGGGCTTGCTGGGTCTTGAGGTCGATGAATTCGATCATGGCGTCTTGGCATCCAACTTGGTCACGGCATTGCCGTCGAGTACGTAGCGCGCGCCGGTGTGCGCGCAAATGGCTTCTGCTGTGCCTTTCAGCGGCAACGCGAGTTGCTCGCCGAATTCGCTCATCCAGCCGATCTGCCTGGCGGGCACGCCGACCATGAGTGCATAGGCCGGCACGTTCTTGTTGATCACTGCGCCGGCGCCGACAAAGGCGTATTCGCCCACGGTGTTGCCGCAGACGATGGTGCAGTTGGCACCCAGCGTCGCGCCGCGTTTCACCAGAGTGCGGCGGTATTCGTCCTTGCGCGTGACAGCCGAGCGCGGGTTGTAGACGTTGGTGAAGACCATGCTCGGCCCGCAGAACACGTCGTCTTCCAGGGTGACCGCGTCATAGACGCTGACGTTGTTCTGGATCTTCACGTTGTGGCCGATGGTCACGTCGTTGCCGACGTAGACGTTCTGGCCCAGGGAGCAGTCTTCGCCGATCGACGCCTGTGCGCTGACGTGCACCCAGTGCCAGATGCGGGTGCCGTCGCCGATGCGGGCGCCCTCGTCGACGATTGCGGTGGGGTGGGCTTTGTATGCCATTCCGAACTCGCGGCGCGTCAGGCGAGATGACGCACGAAGGGATGCACTTCGCCCTGCTCGCCCTGGACGGGTGTAGCACTACGGATCACGTTGACAGTCTCGATGCAGTGGCGCGCATCTTCGAGGCCATAGCCTCGGCCCGCCAGAATTTCCTGGTAGCTCACGGTGTGCAGATCGGTGAAGCCCTCCGAAAACTCGAGCTTCTCACCACTGACGTCGATGTTGCGGAAGGTGGTCTTCTTGCCCTTCACGTCGGCCGGCAGGTCGTTGGCGTCGATGGACAAGAACCAACGCACACGCGCGCGTTCGTATTCGAGATAGCCCGCCGCCTTCGCCGTGCCGCTGTAGTGCACCACGTTGCGCTGCAGCTTGCCGAAGATGAAATGCAGCATGTCGTAGAAGTGCACGCCGATGTTGGTCGCCACGCCAAATGATTTGCGGTTGTCGCCCTTCCAGCTTTCCATGTACCACTTGCCGCGCGAGGTGATGTAGGTCAGCTCGACGTCGAACTTGGTATCCGCGGGCGCCGCTGCCACCTTGTCGCGCAACTTCAGGATGGCTTCGTGATGGCGCAGCTGCAGGATGTTGAAGACACGCTTGCCGGTTTCCTTTTCAACGCGTTGCAGTTCGTCGATGAGATCCGGCGTGGGCACCAGGGGCTTCTCGCAAATCACGTCGCAACCCAGGCGGAGACCCGCGGCAATGTGCGGATGGTGCAGGTAGTTGGGGCTGCAGATTGCTACGTAGTCCAACGCGGTCGCGGGGTTGCGCTTGAGCTGCTGCGCATGCTCGTAGAAGCGTTCGAACTCGGTGAAGAACTCGCTCTGCGGCGAGATGCTGTCGATGATGCCGACCGAATCGTTGATGTCGTAGGCCACCGCGAGGTGGTTGTCCGTGTCCTTGATGGCACGCATGTGGCGCGGAGCGATGTAGCCGGCGGCGCCGATGAGAGCAAAGTTTTTCATGTCGAGGAAGAAACGGAAAATGGCTTACAGGCGGAACACGGTGAAGCCGCTGTCGCGGGCTTCCTGTGCGTTGAACAGGCTCTTGACGTCGACCAGCACGGGCTGCTCGCCTCGGCACAGGGCACGCAGTTCGGTCATCGTCGCGCCGCGGTACTCGTTGTGGCCCACGGCAACGACGAGCGCATCGACCGGGTGGTCTGCATCGACCTGGCCGAGTTGAAGGCCGTATTCGCTTGTCACTTCTTCAGCGTCAGCCCATGGGTCTACGACTTCCACGGAAGCACCCCATGCCTCGAACTCGCGAACCATGTCGACGATCTTGCTGTTGCGAATGTCCGGGCAGTTTTCCTTGAAGGTGATGCCCAGCACGCCGATACGGCAACGCGGCACGTCCATGCCGTTCTTCAGCATCAGCTTGATGGTGTTGCGGGCCACGTAGCGCGCCATGTTGTCGTTGATGCGGCGCCCGGCCAATATCACCTGAGGGTGGTACCCGACCTGCTCCGCCTTGTGCGTGAGGTAGTACGGGTCCACACCAATGCAGTGCCCCCCCACAAGGCCCGGACGGAAGGGCAGGAAATTCCATTTACTGCCTGCGGCCTCGAGCACGTCGAGGGTGTCGATACCTAGGCGCTCGAAGATCACCGACAGCTCATTGACCAGCGCGATGTTCAAGTCGCGCTGCGTGTTCTCGATCACCTTGGCGGCCTCGGCCACCTTGATGCTGGCAGCCTTGTGCGTGCCGGCGGTGATGATCTCGTTGTAGAGCGCATCCACAACATCGGCCACCTCGGGCGTGCTGCCACTGGTGATCTTCTTGATCTTGGTGAGCGTATTGACCTTGTCGCCGGGGTTGATCCGCTCTGGGCTGTAGCCGCAGAAGAAATCGACATTGAATTTCTTACCGCTGAATCTCTCCAGCACGGGCACGCACACTTCTTCTGTCGCGCCGGGATAGACGGTGGACTCGAAAATAACGATCGCCCCCTTCGGCATGACCTTGCCGACGGTTTCGCTGGCCTTGACCAGCGGCGTCAGATCGGGACGGTTCGCATCGTCGATAGGCGTGGGCACGGTCACGATAAAGACAGCGCAGTCGCGTAAATCATCGGCATGCGACGTGAATGCCAGCTGCGTCGCGGCCTTCAACTCTTCGCTGGTGGTTTCGAGCGTGTGATCGTGTCCACCCTGCAGCTCCGTGATGCGTTTGGCATTGATATCGAAGCCGGCCACCCGACGCTTCTTGCCAAATTCCACAGCGAGGGGAAGGCCCACGTAGCCGAGGCCGATGATCGCGATAGGTTGAGTTGATTGAATGACTTGCATATTGAAAGCACTGGAGACGAAAAATTGGCGACAGACTCAGTCAAGAGCCATGCCGCCACACCGCATTCACGGCCGCTGACTTCAAAAGTAAGGAGGCCCGTGACGCGAACCTCGAGAACTTGGTCTGGGGCCAGGCTTGGCTAGCGATGCCTGACGTAAACCTCGCTGGCGTTGTTGACCACTTGCGCAGACGGCAGGATCAAGCTAACCACGCGGTTCCACTTGACCAACGGCACCGGGTCGACATACACGACGTCCTGCGACTGCAGTCGGAACTGGCTTGCTAGCGCCATCGTCGCTGGGTTCTTGGCGTTCAGATGGAAGATGGCCGGCGCGCCGGTCGCGCCTTGGCGAATCACGTAGATCTGACCGGCATTGGAGGTGGTCGTCATCGGACCACCCGCCTCGCCCAGGGCCTCGCTCAAGCTCAAACGGCCATTGCTGCGCATGGACAAGGCAACAGGCGCCATGATTTCGCCCATGACGAATACCTTGGAGTCTTCGCGGTGTGCCACGCGGACGGTGTCGCCGTTCTTGAGGGGAATGTTGTTCCCGTCATAGCCAGCCTCACGCAGCCGGGTCATGTCGATCGGGACTGAGCGGCCATCGCGAATGAGCGTAACGGCCGCGCGATTGGCATTGGCCGTCATGCCACCGGCGCGGTTGATTGCCTCGTTCAGCGTCATGGGCACATCAGTGAAGATCTGAGACCCCGGAACGCGCACTTCGCCTTCCACATAGGCGCGCCGGCTTCGGAAGGACTGGATACGCACCGTCACCTGCGGGTCACGAACGTGCGGCCGGAGCAGCTTGCCGATCAGATCGGAAGCATCGCCTTCGCTCAGGCCCGCCACGCGCACACGGCCGATGTAAGGAAAGGCAATCTCACCATCAGCATCAACGATGAAGCCTGGCGCCACCTGCACACCAGTCGGGTCGGCCGACTGCGAAATCACAGCACCCGCATTGGGCAGCAGCTCAGGGTGGTCATACACGATCACGCCCACGACGTCACCCGACCCGATGGTGTAGCGAGCCCCTTTGCCAAACAACGCCTGCACCTCAGGCGGCACCCCCTTCGGCGACACCTCCGCCAGCGTGCGCACCAGCGCCAGCGAGATCGGAGTGATTTCGCCTTCAGGCGCTTCATCGGGAAGGTAGCGGAACTGCGACGGCAACTCACCGCCTGCTTCGTAAGGCTCCACCGACCCCATGCCGGGCACCACGGCACAGCCCTGGAGCAACACCGCGCCGGCAAGCGCTACCCACGCGAGGGCTTTCGCATCTCTTCTCAATTCAGGTCCCTTGAAAGTCAGTCAGTCAGTCGTATCAACAACGAAGCGGCGAAAGAACGGCAATTCCCGAAGGCATGCGAGGCTCGCACATCCGCTCTCTTGTATCGCGCTTCTTTTTCAAACACTTGTGATCGCCGCCACTACGCGGCACCATTTATGTAAAAATTTGAACAGCTATAGTCGCGCTGAAACTGGCAAATTCAGGCAACAAAGGTGCAGAATTCATCGCGGGGTCACGCAAGAATCTGGCGCACCCAGGGCGAATGCGCTCTGACAGACAGAAGTCTTGAAGGTCGATTTCGCGCGGCCGCTCCCCACTGCTCCCCTCTCATCGTACCAGTGCAGTGCACTGTCAATGGGGCTTTGCCTGCGTTCCAGGATGCTTCCGAAATGCCCGTACAGCGCCGTTTTGCCTTCTTTTCGAGAGCAAAACACGACGTATCCGACCGGTTCTACCCATCCCGCGAAATTGGAAACAAGACGTTCCAAAGCGTAGTCGGCAAGGTTTAGCTACGGAGACTGGGTACCCTCCGTCCGTTCCAAGCAGGAGCCGCCAGCGGTCATTCCTGAGTTGCGGTCCCGCATCACCCGAGGCGCCGCCCGTCTTGGCCCCCCGCTTCCGCAGGCATACTGGCACCCCTTTCAACAGCAGGTCTTCAGCACCCTTTCTGAATCATGAGCATCCTCAGCGAATTCAAGGAGTTTGCCGTCAAGGGCAACGTCATCGACCTCGCCGTCGGCGTGATCATCGGGGCGGCGTTCGGCAAGATCGTCGACTCGCTCGTGGCCGACATCATCATGCCGCTCGTGGGCATGGTGTTCGGGAAGCTCGACTTCTCGAACCTCTACGTGATCCTGGGCACGGTGCCGCCGGGCGTGACGAACACGCTGGCGGAGTTGAAGAAGGCCGGCGTGCCGGTGCTGGCGTATGGCAACTTCATCACGATTGCTGTCAATTTCGTGATCCTCGCCTTCATCATCTTCATCATGGTCAAGCAGATCAACAAGCTGCGCAAGACCGAAGAGGCGGCCCCGGCAGCGCCGGCTGCCACGCCGGAAGACATCACGCTGCTGCGCGAAATCCGCGACAGCCTGAAGCGCCCCTGAGCTTTTCTTACTGGCAGCGCGCTCAGGCGCCGGCCAGCGTTCGTGCCATGCGCAACGCCTCGACAAGGCTCGAGGCATCGGCCACGCCCTGGCCCGCAATGTCGAACGCCGTGCCGTGATCCGGGCTGGTGCGCACCAGCGGCAGCCCGAGCGTCACGTTCACGCCCTTCTCCACCCCGAGGTACTTGACCGGGATCAGGCCCTGGTCGTGGTACATCGCGATCACCACGTCGAACTCGCCGCTGGACGGCACGCCGGCCTTGGCGCGCGCGCGCATGAAGACGGTGTCGGGCGCATGGGGCCCCTGGGCGTCGATGCCCTCGGCGCGCGCGGCCTCGATGGCCGGCGCGATGACGGTGCGCTCTTCCGAACCGAACAGGCCGCCCTCGCCCGCGTGCGGGTTGAGCCCGGCCACGCCGATGCGCGGCGGCCGGCCGAGCGCATGGGTCAGCGCGCGATGGGTGATGCGCAGCGTGTCCAGCACGCCGTCGAAGCGCACGGCCTCGATGGCGTCGCGCAGCGACATGTGGATGCTCACGAGCACGGTGCGCAGCTCGTCGTTGGCCAGCATCATGCGCACGGGCACGTCGGCCACGGTGCGGCCCAGGTGGGCGGCGGCCTCGGCCTGCAGCAGTTCGGTATGGCCGGGGTACGGAAAGCCGGCCGCGGCCAGCGCTTCCTTGTGCAGCGGTGCAGTGACGAGGGCCGAGATCTCGCCGCGCAACGCAGCCCGCGCGGCCCACACCACGCAGTCGCCAGCGGCGCGCCCGGCCTCGGCGCTGATGCGCCCCTGCACGATGCCCTTCGGCGGCGCGATCACCTGCAGCACCGGGATGCACCCCGGCGGCACGGCAACCACTTCAGCGACGCTGGCGATCTCCACGACAGGCCACGCCAACCGCCCCGGCGCCGCGAGCGCCTGCGAGGCTTTTCGCAGCGTGCCGACGTCGCCAGCCACGAACGCACCGCGCACGGCGTCGGGCGCGTCGCGGAAGGCCTTGGCAATGATCTCGGGGCCGATGCCGGCCGGGTCGCCGAGCGTGATCGCGATCGGCGCCTTCATGCCGGGTTGTCGATGTCGATGAACTCGTGCTTCAGCCCGAGCTGGGCCGCCACATGGGCCGCTACGGCCTGCGCGCCGTAGCGCTCGGTGGCGTGGTGGCCGCAGGCCAGGAAGGCCACGCCCAGCTCGCGGGCGTAGTGCGCCTGCGGCTCGGAGATTTCGCCGGTGATGAAGGCGTCGGCGCCGGCCGCAATGGCGGCCTCGAAGTAGCCTTGGGCGCCGCCCGTGCACCACGCGATGTTCTTGATCGGGCGGTGGGCCGTGTCGACCAGCGTGACGGGCCGCTTCAGCACCTTCTCGACATGGGTCGCCAGGGCCTTGGCGCTGGCGAAGTTCTCGCCGTTCTCGCGCGCGCCCAGAAAGCCCAATTCCTGCTCGCCGAAACGCCCGGCCGACCCCGGGTGCGCCACGAGCCCCAGCTGCAGGCCGAGTTGCGCGTTGTTGCCCAGTTCGGGGTGCGCATCGAGCGGCAGGTGGTAGGCGAAGAGGTTGACGTCGTCACCCAGCAGCAGGCCCAGGCGCTGCTTCATCCAGCCGGTGACGCAGCCGTCCTGGCCGCGCCAGAACAGGCCGTGGTGGACGAAGATGGCATCGGCTTCGGCGTGGATCGCGGCCTCGATCAGCGCGCGGCTGGCGGTCACGCCGGAGACGATCTTGCGGACCACGGTGCGCCCTTCGACCTGCAGGCCGTTGGGTCCGTAATCCTTGAAGCGCCCGGGGGCCAGCAGCAGGTCGAATGCGTGAAGCAGTTCGTGGCGTGTGGTGCTCATCGCGACATTGTCGCGCTCCCTGCGGCCGGCGCGCCATCGCGCATCGGGTGGCCGCGTGCGGCCAGGGGCCACAGGGCCAGCAGGAAGCCCAGCGCCGCCAGCGCGGCGACGTAGTGCGCCGGCGCCATGGTGTCGTGCTGCAGCCAGAGCGTGAGGATCACCGGCGTCAGGCCGCCGAAGACGGCATAAGACATGTTGTAGGCGAAGGAAAGCCCCGTGAAGCGCACCGGCGCCGGAAAGGCGCGCACGCCCGCGATCGGCACCGTGGCGATGGTGCCCACGAAGAGACCCACCAGCCCGTAGTGCCAGAACAGCGTGGCCGGCGTGCCGGGCAGCCCGGTGTAGAACAGGTAGGCGGTGGCAAAGAGGCCGCCCCAGCCGATGAGCATCACGGCGCGCGTGCCGATGCGGTCGCTGGCCCAGCCGACGATCACGCAGCCGATGGTCAGGGTCAGCGTGGCGAGTGCGTTGGCCTCGAGCGCCAGCGCCGCCGGAATGTGGTGCACCTTCTGCAGGTAGGTGGGCGTGTACAGCACCACCACCACGATCGCGGCCGACAGCACCCAGGTCTGCAGCCCCACGTACACGCTCGCCAGGCGGTGCTCGCGCAGCACGGTGCGCAGCGGCAGTTCGCGGGCGACCGTCTTTCGGCCGGCCAGTTCCTTGAAGACCGGCGTCTCGTGCAGGAAGCGGCGCAGGTAGACCGAGAACAGCCCGAACACGCCGCCCAGGATGAAGGGAATGCGCCAGGCGAAGTCGTTCACCTGCTCCGGCGAGTAGTGGCGGTTGATGGCCACGGCCACCAGCGAGCCCAGCAGGATGCCGCCGGTGATGCCCGAGGTCAGCGTGCCGATGCCGAAACCGTAGCGCTTGGCCGGCACGTGCTCGCCGACGAACACCCAGGCGCCGGGCATTTCGCCGCCGATGGCCGCGCCCTGCAGCACGCGCATCGCCAGCAGCAGCAGGGGCGCCGCGACGCCGATGCTCGCGTAGGTGGGCAAGAGGCCGATCACCAGCGTGGGCGCCGCCATCAGGAAGATCGACAGCGTGAACATGCGCTTGCGCCCCAGCAGGTCGCCGAAGTGCGCGATGACGATGCCGCCCACGGGCCGCGCGAGGTAGCCCGCCGCGAAGATGCCGAAGGTCTGCAGCTGGCGCAGCCAGTCGGGCATGTCGGCGGGGAAGAACAGCGCGCCCAGCACGGTCGCGAAGAAGACGTAGATGACGAAGTCGTAGAACTCGAGCGTGCCGCCGAGGGCGGACAGGGCCAGGGTCTTGTAGTCGCGCGCATCGAGCGTGCGCGCCGGAGCGGGCGTGGCGCCGTCCGCGTAGGTAGCTTCTGAGGTCATGGCAGCAGGGGTATCGTGGCCGCTCGCCTGCCTTGAACCGGATAGGGGCAGAGCGTGGCACGCCGACGAAGGGATCGCCTGGCCGCGTCCGCCGGGTGGGCGGCGCGGAAGGCCTGAGGGGGCGATCCGGGTCGGATCGCTTGCCGATACTAAGGGTTAGCCCGTATTCACGTCCCGAAGGCCGCGCAATCTCGACCCTGCCGCGCGGTCTATGGCGCCTGCCGGTTGAGGGACAATTGCAACCGGCGCCGTCTTTCAGCGCTTTTCCAACGCTCTTTCTTCAAGCTTTCATGAAACGCACCTGGCTGCTCTTTGCCCAAGCCGTGACCGTCCTGCTGGCGGCCTATTTCGTCGTCGCGACGCTCAAGCCCGAGTGGATCAATAAGCGCTCGACCTCGCTGGGCGGCGTGGTGTCCATCGTGGAAGCGCCCAGCGGCGCGCCGACCGTGCCCGCCACGGGCAGCCTGAGCGCGGCGGCCAAGAAGGCCTCGCCGGCGGTGGTGAGCATCAACACCAGCAAGGCCGCGCAGCGCCACCCGCGCAGCAACGACCCCTGGTTCCGCTTCTTCTTCGGCGACCAGGCCGACCAGCCCCAGGTGGGCCTGGGCAGCGGCGTGATCGTGAGCACCGACGGCTACATCCTCACCAACAACCATGTGGTCGAGGGCGCCGACGAAATCGAGGTCACCCTGAACGACAGCCGCCACGCGCGCGGCAAGGTGATCGGCACCGACCCCGACACCGACCTGGCCGTGCTCAAGATCGAGCTCGACAAGCTACCGGTGATCGTACTGGGCAACTCCGACGAGCTGCTGGTGGGCGACCAGGTGCTGGCCATCGGCAACCCCTTCGGCGTCGGCCAGACCGTGACCAGCGGCATCGTCTCGGCGCTGGGGCGCAACCAGCTGGGCATCAACCAGTTCGAGAACTTCATCCAGACCGACGCGGCCATCAACCCCGGCAACTCGGGCGGCGCGCTGATCGACGTCAACGGCAACCTGCAGGGCATCAACACCGCGATCTACTCGCGCTCGGGCGGCAGCATGGGCATCGGCTTCGCCATCCCGGTGTCGATGGCCAAGATCGTGCTCGAGGGCATCGTGAAGGAAGGCCAGGTGCGCCGCGGCTGGATCGGCGTCGAGCCGAGCGACCTGTCGCCCGAACTGGCCGAGACCTTCGGCGTGAAGGCCGACGCGGGCGTGATCATCACCGGCGTGCTGCAGAACGGCCCCGCCGCCAAGGCCGGCATCCGCCCGGGCGACGTGATCACCTCGGTGGGCGAGAAGAAGACCGACAACGTGCAGGCCTTGCTGACCGCCGTGGCCGGTCTGAAGCCAGGCGACGCGGCCCGCTTCGCATTGCAGCGCGGCACAGACAAGATGGAACTGGACGTGACGCCGGGGCTGCGGCCGAAGAGCCCGATCCGGCAGCAGTTGCCCAACAACGAATAGGCGAGAAACGACAGCGGCTCCGGCCGCATATCGGACAGCAACAAAAAAGCGGCCCTCGGGCCGCTTTTGTTTTGGGGGCAGGAGCCGATCGATCCGGGGATCAGGAACTGCCGGAAGACCCCGAGCCGGCACCCTCTTCTTCACCCTCGGGCGCCTTGCCCGTTCCTGCGAAATAGCGCGCCCCGATGATCCCCACCTCGTACAGCAGGCACATCGGCACCGCCAGCGCGAGCTGCGAGACCACGTCGGGCGGCGTGAGCACCGCAGCCACCACGAAGGCGATCACGATGAAGTAGCCGCGGAACGAGCGCAGCTTCTCGATGGTGACCATCTCGAAGCGCACCAGCAGCATCACCACGATCGGCACCTGGAAGGCGACGCCGAAGGCGATGTACAGTGACAGGATGGCCTCGACGTACGACGAGATGTCGGGCGTGGCCGCCACCGCCGCGGGCGTGAACTTCTGGATGAAGCCGAACATCTTGTCCAGCACGAACAGCTGCACGAAGGCGATGCCGCCGTAGGCCAGCACGCTGCCGAAGAAGATCAGCGGCAAGGCAAAGCGCTTCTCGTGACTGTACAGGCCCGGCGCGACGAACATCCAGGCCTGGTACATGAGCCAGGGCAGCGCCAGCAGCACGGCCGCCATCATCAGCACCTTGAGCGGCACGAAGAACGGCGAGAACACACCGATGGCGATCAGCTTGGCGTCCGGCGGCATGTGCGCGCGGATCGGCATGGCGATGATGTCCATGAGCCCGCTCGGGCCGGGCCAGATCGCCAGCAGGATGCCCGCGACCACGAGGCCGTAGACGCAGTACAGCAGCCGGTCCCGAAGCTCGACCAGGTGCTGCACGAACGGCTGCTCGGTGCCCGCCAGCTCGTCTTCTTCTTTGTTCTTGTTGTCGGAATCGGCCATGGGAGAGGAGAAAGCGTGGGAGAAGACACAGGCGCACGGGGCGCCCGGGAACGCCGCGGGGCGTGCGCGTGCGTCAGTTGATCTTGTGGGGGCGGAAGCGGGCGACCCGCGCCGCACCCGACAGCGCCTTGGTACGCACGCCGTTGCGCGCCTTGTACCAGTTCGGCGTGGCGCCCTGCTTCAGGCGCCAGTTCTTGCGGGGGTGCCTGTATTCGGGCACCGCCTGCTCGGGCTCGGCCAGTGCCGACAGGGTGTCGCCGGACGCGCCGGAAAACTGCTTCTCGAACTCGCTGGCGCCGGTGTGGATGCTGTGCTCCACGTCGCGCGCCGCGTCCTCGACCGTGGTCTTCATCTTGCGGAGCTCGTCGAGCTCCATCGAACGGTTGACTTCGGCCTTGACGTCGTTCACGTAGCGCTGCGCCTTGCCGAGCAGGGCGCCCACCGTGCGTGCAACGCGCGGCAGCTTCTCCGGCCCGATCACGATCAGCGCCACGACGCCGATGAGCGCCAGCTTCTCAATGCCGAGGTCGATCACGGATGTGTGCCTGCGGTGCTCAGGACTTCTGGCGCGCTTCGACGTCGATCGTCGACTTGTCGCTGTTGGCCGGCTGGCCGGTCACTTGCTGCGTGGGGGCCGGTGCAGCGGAGGCGTCGGAGGAGGCCGAGCCGTCCTTCATGCCGTCCTTGAAGCCCTTGACGGCGCCACCGAGATCCGAACCCATGTTCCGCAGCTTCTTGGTGCCGAAGATCATGACCACGACGAGCAGCACGATCAGCCAGTGCCAGATGGAAAAAGAACCCATGGAGAACTCCTAAGAATGTGTCCGATTTTAGTCGGGGGGAATGTGACAGTTTGGCTTAACCCTGCTCAGCCGCGAAGCCAGGGGCGGGGGCCGCCCATGACGTGCACATGGAGATGGTGAACCTCCTGCCCGCCCTCGGCGCCGGTGTTCACGACGACCCGGTAGCCGCCGTCCGGATAGGGCCGGCAGCCCTGCTCCAGCGCCAGCTGTGGTGCCAGCGTCATGATCTTGCCCATGAGCGCCGAATCCTCGGGCGTGAGCTGCGCCATCGAGGCGATGTGCTTCTTGGGCACCAGCATGAAATGCACCGGCGCCCAGGGGGCGATGTCGTGGAAACCGAACAGGTCGTCGTCTTCGTAGACCTTGCGCGAGGGGATCTTGCCTTCGATGATTTTGCAGAAGACGCAGTTCGGATCAGATGACATCTTTGGGTTCCATGGGACGGCCGTCGTTCATCCGGATCATGCCCTTCACGATCCGGTAGAGGAACCACAGCGAAATCAGGCTCCAGGCGATCCAGCCCGGCACGAACAGCAGCAGCCAGAGCCACGAGGTGACGATGTACAGCAGGCCGGCCCACAGCACCGAGCGGATGCGCCAGCTGAAGTGCGAGGCCTGCCAGGTGCCGGCCGCGTCGTCGCGCTTCACGAAATCAATCAGCAGGGCGATGAGCAGCAGCAGCACGGAGGCCTGCGCGCCCGGCACGACCGCGCCGATGGCCACGATCAGGTGCAGCACGTAGCTGACCCAGCCCCAGGTCTTGAGGGAGTCGTCGGGTTCCACGTTCACGATGTCATTGGCCATGGTCGATGCCCTTTCAATCGATCATTCAGTCGTTGGAAGCTTCGCGGGCCTGCACCTTGCGCAGGGCTTTTTCCTCGATGCCGCTGGTGCCTTCGCGGCGCTCGAGCTCCGCGACCACGTCGGCCGGCGAGAAACCGTAGTGGGCCAGCGCCACCATGGTGTGGAACCACAGGTCGGCCACTTCGTTCACTATTTTCGAGCGGTCGCCGCCGTGGTCGGCGTCCTTGGCGGCCATCACGACCTCGGTGGCTTCCTCGCCGATCTTCTTGAGGAAGGCGTCGGGGCCCTTGTGCAGCAGCCGGGCGACGTAGCTCTTCTCGGGGTCGCCGCCGTTCGCGGGCAGGCGGCTCTCGAGCACCGCGGCCAGGCGGGCGAGCGCGTCGGAGGTGTTCGAATCGTTCACTGTGGCGGTCATTTGTAGATCGACTCCGGGTCTTTCAAGACCGGTTCGACCACGGTCCACTGGCCCTTTTCGTACTTGCTGAAGAAGCAGCTGTGGCGGCCGGTGTGGCAGGCGATGCCGGGCTCGTGGCCCAGCTGGGTCACCTTGAGCAGCACCACGTCGTTGTCGCAGTCGAGGCGGATCTCGTGCACGGTCTGCACGTGGCCCGACTCCTCGCCCTTGAACCACAGCTTGCTGCGCGAGCGGCTGAAATACACCGCGCGGCCCAGCTCGGCGGTCTTTTCGAGCGCCTCGCGGTTCATCCACGCGAACATGAGCACGTCGTTCGTGCCTTGTTCCTGGGCGATCACCGGCACGAGGCCGCTGGCGTCCCACTTCACTTCATCGAGCCAATTCATGGGGATATTGTCGAGGATAGGAAAAGACCCTTCCGGTCCCGCTCAGGCGTCGATGCGCACGGGAATTCCGCGCTCGGCCATGCGCGCCTTGGCCTCGCCCACGGTGTGCTCGCCGTAGTGGAAGATGCTCGCGGCCAGCACCGCGTCGGCGCCGCCCTTCTGGATGCCGTCGGCCAGGTCGTCGAGGCTGCCGACGCCGCCCGAGGCGATCACGGGCACGTTGACCGCGTCGCTCACGGCGCGCGTCAGGGCCAGGTCGAAGCCGCTCTTGGTGCCGTCGCGGTCCATGCTGGTGAGCAGGATCTCGCCCGCGCCGCGGCGCGCCATCTCGGTCGCCCACTGCACCACGTCCAGGCCGGTGTTCTTGCGCCCGCCGTGGCTGTACACGTCCCAGCCCGCGCCGCGCGTGGCGGCGTCTTCGGGGCTGCGGCGCTTGGCGTCGATGGCGACCACGATGCATTGCGAGCCGTACTTCTGGGCCGCGTCGCTGATCACCTGCGGGTCGGCGATGGCGGCCGAGTTGAAGCTGGTCTTGTCGGCGCCCGCATTGAGCAGCCGGCGCACGTCGGCCACGGTGCGCACGCCGCCGCCCACGGTCAGCGGAATGAAGACCTGCGAGGCCACCGCCTCGATGATCGGGAGGATGAGGTCGCGGCCGTCGCTGGTGGCCGTGATGTCCAGGAAGGTGAGTTCGTCCGCGCCCTGCGCGTTGTAGCGCGCGGCGATCTCGACGGGGTCGCCGGCATCGCGCAGCTCGAGGAAGTTGACGCCCTTGACGACGCGGCCGCCGGTGACGTCGAGGCAGGGAATGATGCGTTTGGCAAGCATGGGAAGTTGAACCGGAAGGAAATCAGAGAACGCAAAGCTGTTGCCAGCCCTGCCATTGGGCGCCGGACGCCAGCACGACGGGCTCGTCGATGCGGGCCGCCTCGACGCAGAGCATGTGGCGGAAGCCCTCTGGGGGCATGTCCGCGAGTGTCGCACCGAGCGCGGCGCCGGGGTTCCAGACCACGGTTTCGGTGCAGGTTTCGCTCTGGGTGATTTCGAGCGTGCCGTCGGGCTGCACCAGCCGCAGCGGCTGTGCCGGGGCGGTGTAGACGCTGTCGAACTCGGCGTCGAACTGCAGCGCGGCGGCGGTTTCGGTCTGGCGCACGTCGCGCACCGCGTCCCAGCGGGCAGCGCCCTGCAGGCCTTCGAGGCGCACGGCGGCGATGTCGTCCACGCGCAGGTAGGTGTGCAGCGCGGCCGAAAACGGCCAGGGCGCATCGCCGGTGTTGGTCAGGGTGAGCGCGGTGCGCAGCCGGCCGGCGGCGAGCGTGGCGTCCATCCGCGCCTCGAAGGCATGCGGCCAGAGCCGGCGGGTGGCGTCGTTGTCGCGCAGCACGAGCCGCAGGGTGTCGGGCGTGCCCGATTCCTCGCGAATCCAAGGCAGATTGCGCATGAAGCCATGCTTGAGGAGCATGCCGCGCTGGTTGAACTGGGGGCAGCACAGGGGAATGCCGCCGCGGATGGCGGTTTGGCCGTCAAAAACGGCCTTCGGACTCAGATACAGTCGCTCCCCACCGCGGGCCGGGGCCCAGGAAAGCACCTGGGCGCCATGCAGCGCCACCGTCAGCGTGCTGCCATCGGCCGCCACGGCGTGCAACGCCGGCTGGCCTCGAAACTCGATCGAGCGGATATCCATGTGAGGAATTGTAGGCAGCCGCCGCATCCTGGCAGCGGGCCATTGCGTGCATCCGCCTTTCTTGGATACCCTGTGCCGGGTCGGTCCCGTGCACTCGAAAAGAACCACTCTCACACGACAAAGGGGATACGCATGAAGAAAAAGCTGCCCATGGCCGCCTGGATCCTGATCGCCATGGTGCTCGGCATCATCGTCGGTTACATGATCTTCACCAGCTTTCCCGACAAGAAGGCCGCCAAGGAGATCGCGGACTACGTCTCCATCGTCTCCGACGTCTTCTTGCGCCTGATCAAGATGTTGATCGGCCCGCTGGTGTTCTCCACGCTGGTGGTGGGCATCGCGCACATGGGCGACGCCAAGTCGGTGGGCCGCGTGTTCGGCAAGGCCATCGGCTGGTTCCTCACGGCCTCGCTGATCTCGCTGGTGATCGGCCTGGTCATGGCCAACCTGCTCAAGCCCGGCGAGAACCTGGGCCTGCCGCTGCCCGACATCGGCGCCTCGGCCAACCTGGCGACCAACAAGTTCACCTTCAAGGACTTCGTGAGCCACACGGTGCCCAAGTCGTTCGTGGAGGCGATGGCCAACAACGAGATCCTGCAGATCGTGGTGTTCTCGATGTTCTTCGGCGTGGCCCTGGCCTCGCTCGGTGACAAGGCCAAAACGCTGGTGGCCGCCATCGAGGAGCTGTCGCACGCCATGCTCAAGATCACGGGCTACGTCATGAAGCTCGCGCCGCTGGCGGTGCTGGCGGCCATGGCCGCCACCGTGGCCGTGAACGGGCTGGGCATTCTCGTCAAGTTCGCCGTGTTCATGCGCGACTTCTACCTGGGCCTGTTCGTGCTGTGGGGCGTGCTGATCATGGCCGGCCTGCTGTTCCTCGGGCCGCGCGTGTTCAAGCTGCTGGTGCTCATCAAGGAGGCGTTCCTGCTGTCGTTCGCTACGGCGAGCTCCGAAGCCGCCTACCCGAAGATCCTGCAGGCGCTCGACCGTTTCGGCGTGAAGCGCAAGATCTCCAGCTTCGTGATGCCGATGGGCTACTCGTTCAACCTCGACGGCTCGATGATGTACTGCACCTTCGCCGTGCTGTTCATCGCGCAGGCCTACGACATCCACATGCCGATCAGCACGCAGATCACCATGCTGCTGATCCTGATGCTCACCTCCAAGGGCATGGCCGGCGTGCCGCGCGCCTCGCTGGTGGTGATCGCCGCCACGCTGAACCACTTCGACATTCCCGAGGCCGGCCTGCTGCTGATCCTGGGCGTGGACACCTTCCTGGACATGGGCCGCTCGGCCACCAACGCGGTGGGCAACTCCATCGCCACGGCCGTGGTCGCCAAGTGGGAGGGCGAACTGCTGTCCGCGAGCGATGCCGAGGCCAACGCCAAGGTGCTCGACGAGGAAGCCGCTGCCACCCTCGCCCACCCGGCCCACGCGTGAGGCGCCACGCCATGACGCGCATCGCCACGCTGCCCTCCGCCGTCGCCGCATGGCTGCTGGCGGCCGTGGCCCTGGCCTTGCCGGCCGGCCCCACGCAGGCGCAGGAGCTCCTCACCGGCACGCTGGCCAAGGTGCGCGAGAGCGGCACCATCGCCATCGGCCACCGCGAGGCCTCGGTGCCTTTCTCGTACCTCAATGCGCGCAAGGAGCCGATCGGCTATTCCATCGAGCTGTGCCGCGCGCTCGTCACGGCCATCGAGGACACGGTCAACAAGAGCCTCACGATCAAGTGGGTGCCCGTCACCTCCGACTCGCGCATCGATGCGGTTGTCAGCGGCCAGGTCGACCTCGAGTGCGGCTCCACCACCAGCAACCTGGAGCGCCAGAAGCGCGTGGCCTTCTCGCCGACGATGTTCGTCTCGGGCACCAAGGTGCTGGTGAGGAAGGGCGCGCCGATCCAGTCGTTCCGCGACCTGGCCGGCAAGAAGGTGGCCGTGACGGCCGGCACCACCAACGAGAAGACGCTGCGCGACCTGTCGCAGAAGTTCAAGCTCAACATCGAGCTGAAGGTGGCGCGCGACCATGCCGAGTCGTTCGCGCTCGTGAAAGAAGGCCAGGCCGACGCCTTCGCCACCGACGACGTGCTGCTCTACGGCCTGATCGCCCGCGACGCCGCCAAGGCGCAGTACGAGGTGGTGGGCGACTTCCTCTCCTACGACCCCTACGCCGTCATGTACCGCAAGGGCGACCCGCAGCTGAACAAGGTGGTGGTCGACACCTTCCAGGTGCTGGCGGAAGACGGCGAGATCCACCGGCAGTACAAGCGCTGGTTCATGCGCAAGCTGCCTTCGGGGGAGAGCCTCAACCTGCCGATGAGCGCGCAGCTGGAAACGATCATCCAGACGATGGCGGTGAAGGCGGAATAGGCCCGCCTGCCCTTTTCTCTACCGCGCCGGCCACTCCCAGCGCGGAATCTCGCTCATGTCGAGGTTCGCGATGCGGGTCTCGCCGAAGCGCTTTTCGAGCACCACCGGCTGCAGGCCGTCGCTGTCTTCCAGGGCGGCGATCAGGCGCGCCGCATGCGACACCACGATCACCTGCGACGACCGCGCGGCCTGCGCGATGAGGCGGCCGAGCGCCGACAACAAGTCGGGGTGCAGGCTGGTCTCGGGCTCGTTGAGCACCAGCAACGCGGGCGGACGGGGCGTCAGCAGCGCCGCGATCCACAGCAGGTAGCGCAGGGTGCCATCCGACAGTTCGGCGGCCGTCAGGGGCCGCAGCAGGCCGTGCTGGTGCATCAGCGTCTCAAAGCGGTCGCCGTTCGCCTGCACCTCGATGCGGGCGCCCGGGAAGGCATCGTCCACGGCGCTGTCGAGCGCCTCGCCGTCGCCGATCTCGCGGACGGTCTGCAGGGCCGCGGCCAGATCGGCCCCATCGTTCGCCAGCACAGGCGTGTAGGTGCCCAGCTGCGGCTGGCGCGCTGGGGCGTCGGCATCGGAGCGGAAGTGGTCGTAGAAGCGCCAGGAGCGCATCTGCTCGCGCAGCGTGAGCATCTCGGGCGCGTCGCGCGGGTCGGCGTGCTCGGTCATCATGCTGGCGAAGGCCGGGATCGGCCGGCCGACGGCCTGCCAGCCCCTGCCGTCGCGCAGGCGCAGCGCGGCGCCCTTGCGGTCGACCAGGTGCGTGGAGGGGCGCAGCAGCGGGCCGCTCCAGATCGCCTCGTGCTTGATCTGCGGGTCGTGCGAGAAGGCCGAGGACGGGACCGGCGGCGGCAGGCCGATGTCGATGGCGTAGCCGAAATCGTCGGCCTCGGCGCCGGCGAAGCCCAGCTTCAGCGCCACCGGCTCGCTGCGCATGGTGCCCTGCACCGGTTGCTCGCCGCGCAGCATCGCCGCCGAAAAGCGCTCGGGCCCGGCCCACAGCGTGGAAGACAGCCCGCCCTCGCGCACCAGCGAGCGGATCACGCCGCCGTTGGCGATGTCGGCCAGCAGACGCATCGCGCGGTACACGCTCGACTTGCCGCTGCCGTTGGCGCCCGTGACCATCGTGAGGCGGCCCAGCGGCACCGTCAGCTGGCGCAGCGAGCGGTAGTTGGCAATGGCGAGCGCGGAGAGCACGCGCCGCTACAGCAAAGGCGTCAGGCGCCGGCCAGCTCGTCCGCGCGCGCCTGGGCGGCGGCGAAGTCGAGGTCGCCCGAATAGATGGCGCGGCCGCAGATCACGCCCTCGACGCCTTCGGACTCGACCGCGCAGAGCTGGTCGATGTCGGCCATGTTCGACAGGCCGCCCGAGGCGATCACCGGGATGGTCAGCGCCTGCGCGAGCTTGACGGTGGCGTCGATGTTGATGCCCGAGAGCATGCCGTCGCGGCCGATGTCGGTGTAGATGATCGATTCGACGCCGTAGTCCTCGAACTTCTTGCCCAGGTCGGCCACCTCGTGGCCCGTGAGCTTGCTCCAGCCGTCGGTGGCGACCTTGCCGTCCTTGGCATCCAGGCCCACGATGATGTGGCCGCCGAAGGCGCTGCAGGCGTCCTTCAGGAAGCCGGGGTTCTTGACCGCGGCGGTGCCGATGATCACGTAGCGCAGGCCGTCGTCGATGTAGCGCTCGATGGTGTCCAGGTCGCGGATGCCGCCGCCCAGCTGCACCGGGATGTCGTCGCCGACTTCCTTCAGGATCGCCTTGATCGCCGCATGGTTCTGCGGCTTGCCGGCGAAGGCGCCATTCAGATCGACCAGGTGCAGCCGACGGGCGCCGGCCTCGACCCATTTGCGGGCCATGGCGGCGGGGTCTTCGCTGAAGATGGTGGACTGGTCCATGTCGCCCTGCTTGAGGCGAACGCAGTGGCCGTCTTTGAGATCAATGGCGGGAATGAGGAGCATGGAAGTGACGCGAGTGTGCGAAAGCCGGGCTGCCAACGGTGCGGCCCGGGCGGGAATATAAGGTCAGGGATTCCAGTGGAGGAAGTTGCGATACAGCTGCAGCCCATGGTCCGCACTCTTCTCCGGGTGAAACTGGGTTGCAAAAATGTTATCGCGTGCGATGGCCGCGGTAAAGCATGCCCCGTAATCGGCCTCGCCCACGCTGTGCCGGGCATCCGCCGGACATGCGTAGAAGCTGTGCACGAAATAGAAGTAGCTCTGGTCGGGAATGCCCGCCCACACCGCGTGCGGCTGGGCCTGGCGCACCTGGTTCCAGCCCATCTGCGGCACCTTGAAGCGGCTGCCGTCGGGCTGCAGGCGGCCGGCCAGGTCGAACTTGACGACCTCGCCGGGAATGAGCCCCAGGCCGTCGGTTGGGCCTTCGTCGCTGCGCGACAGCAGCATCTGCATGCCCACGCACACGCCGAAGAGCGGCTTGCTGGCCGCGGCCTCGAGCACCGATTCGAGCAGGCCCGAGTCGCGCAGTTCGCGCATGCAGTCGGGCATGGCGCCCTGCCCCGGCAGCACCACGCGGGTGGCCTGGCGCACCACGTCCGGATCGGAGGTGACGAACACCTCCACGCCCACCTGGTCGGCCGCATGGCGCACGGCCTGCGACACGGAGTGCAGGTTGCCCATGCCGTAGTCGACGACCGCGACGGAGTTTTTTGCTACAGATTTCATAGCTGTTCGCCGGGGAGTTTTAGAGCGAACCTTTGGTCGAGGGAATGACGCCGACGGAGCGCGGATCGAGTTCCAGCGCGCCGCGCATGGCGCGCGCGAAGGCCTTGAACACCGTTTCGCACTGGTGGTGCGCGTTCACGCCCTTCAGGTTGTCGATGTGCAGCGTGACGAAGGCGTGGTTCACGAAGCCCTGGAAGAACTCGTAGGTGAGCTGGCTGTCGAAGGTGCCGATCATGCCGCTGGTGAAGGGCACGTGCATCACGAGGCCCGGGCGGCCCGAGAAGTCGATGACGACGCGGCTCAGCGCTTCGTCCAGCGGCACGTAGGCATGGCCGTAGCGGCGGATGCCCTTCTTGTCGCCGATGGCCTTGGCCACGGCCTGGCCGAGCGTGATGCCCACGTCTTCCACCGTGTGGTGGCCGTCGATGTGCAGGTCGCCCTCGCAATCGATGTCCAGGTCGATCAGCCCGTGGCGGGCGATCTGGTCGAGCATGTGGTCGAAAAAGCCGATGCCCGTGGAGAGCTTGGCCTTGCCGGTGCCGTCGAGGTTGACGCTGACCGTGATCTTCGTCTCGGCGGTGTGGCGGGTGACCGTCGCGATGCGATCGGTGCTGCCCGGGGTCGTGGGGGTGGTCATAGTGAGGCTTCGAGCGCCGCCAGCATCTGCGTGTTCTCGTCGGCCGTTCCGACGGTGAGGCGCAGGCAGTTGGCGAGCAGTTCATGCATTTTAGAAACGTTCTTCACCAGCACCCCACGGGCCTTCATGCCCTCGAAGGTACGGGTGGCATCGGGCACGCGCAGCAGGATCATGTTGGCATCGCTGGGCCAGGTCTTCACGCCCGGCAGCCGGGCCAGCGCGGCCATGAGCTGGTCGCGCCCTTCGCGGATCTGGCGCGCTTGGGCCTCGAACACGGCCGCGTGCTCCAGCGCGAACAGCGCGGCCTCGCAGTTGAGCACGCTGATGTTGTAAGGCGGGCGCACCTTGTCGATCTCGGCGACCAGCGCGGCCGGGCCCATGAGGTAGCCCAGGCGGATGCCGGCCAGGCCGAACTTGCTCAGGGTGCGCATCAGCAGCACGTGGCGGTGGTTGGCGAGCCGGTCGATGTAGCTGCGGGCGGCAAAGGGCTGATAGGCCTCGTCGATCACCACCAGGCCGCCCTGCGCGCCCTGGGCCTGCACGATCTTCTCGATGACGGCGTCGTCCCAGAGGTTGGCGGTCGGGTTGTTCGGGTAGGCGAGGTAGACGATGGCCGGCTTCTCGCGCGCGATGGCGGCCAGCATGGCGGCCTCGTCGAGCTCGAAATCGGCCGTGAGCGGCACGCCGACGAAGCGCAGGCCCTGCAGCTGGGCGCTCATCGCGTACATGACGAAGCCGGGCACGGGCGCCAGCACGGCGGCGCCGGGCTGGTCGCAGGCGATGCCCAGCAGCGAGATCAGTTCGTCCGAGCCGTTGCCCAGCATCAGCCCGAAGCCTTCGGGCAGGCCCGCATGGGCGGCCAGCGCGCGCTGCAGGTCGGCGCCACGGTCGCCGGGGTAGCGGTTGAGCGCCAGCGCGCCCAGGCGCGCGCCCAGTTCGGCCTGCAGCGCGGGCGGCAGGCCGTAGGGGTTCTCCATCGCGTCGAGCTTGAGGAAGCCGCGCGCGTCCTGCACCGCGTAGGCGTGCATGGCGCGCACGTCGGCGCGGATGCGGTCGAGCGGCAGGCGGGTGTCGGAGGCGGAAGAATCGGAAACGGTCATCGGGTGCAGCGGTAGCTGTTGCGGAGGGCGCCGGCCATGACCAGTTGCACGGGCATGTCGGCTTCGTAGCTGTCGGCGTTGCGGCTCAGCTCGGTCTGGTAGAGCGAGCGGGCCATCGAGGGTTCGAGGCGGCGGCCCTCGATGCAGAACGGCGGCACCTGGCCGTTGCGCTGCGACGACTCGACGCCCTCGCGCAGGCCTTCAAGCACGCCGACGAGGTAATAGCTGGCGTAGGCCTTGCCGTCCTTCTCGCCGGCTTCGAGCGTGCGCAGCTCGCGGATGCTCATGGCCTGCGCGCCGGCGCCGATCGCACCGGCCGCCAGGGCGAGCAGCAGCGCCGGCAGGCGCGGCAACAGCAGGACGGCGGCGCGTTGCATGGCCTCGCCGGCTTACTTGCGGTAGCGCGGCGGCGGCGCGTACGCGCCGTCGGCCGGGAAGGCGCTGGGCTGCGACGGCGAGGCGTCGCGGCGGGTACGGCGCGGTGCGTTCGGCTCTTCGAGCTCGAACAGCGCGGCGCCGATCACGCCGATGTTGCGCACGTCGCCGGCCTCGGTGTTCGCGGCGTAGGCGCGGCCCGGCGTGGCGAAACGGAAGGCGGCCACTTCGCTCTGGCTCTTGCGGAAGCCCTCGATGTTGAGCGTCTGCTGCGGGCGCAGCACGTAGCCGCCGTTGCGCAGGCTGCCAGGCTTGCCATTGAGCACGTCCAGGCCGTCGACGGTGGCGATCACCTCGTAGCTGCGATCGCTGAGGTTGCGAAAGCGCAGCGTGTAGCGCGCACCTTCGACGCCGGCGAGGCGGAACATGTCGTCGCTGTGGCCGCGGCGCGCGCGCTGCAGCGGCAGCGGACGGTCGTTCTCGTCGAGCACCGACCATTCGATGTCGCCCTGGGCCAGCTGCAGGTTCAGCCGGCGCTCGGGGTTGCTGCCCGCGTCGCGGCGCACGCTGGCCGCGTCGTTGTAGCCGATCGAGGCCACGTCGTCGGGCTGGTCGGACAGGCGCTTGGCGGCCACCGTGCGGGTCTTCGACTCGATGCCCTCGCCCCATTGCGTGCCGAGTTGGGCCGGCGCGGGTGCAGGCTTTGCAGCACTGGACGTGGCCGCCATCGCCGTCGTCTCGGCGCGGTTTTGCGGCATCTGGGTGCAGGCGGCCAGCAAGGCGGCACCGGCAACGAGGCCGGTGGCGAAGCGGAAAAATCGCGAGCGATAGAGGCGTTGAATCATCTGGCGTGCTCCTCCCTGAAGCGGAGTTGTTGGAGCCTCAGATCTTACGCAGGCGCATGCGCGCGGCTTCGGCGTGCGCCTGCAGGCCCTCGCCTTCGGCCAGCGTGACCGCGATCGGGCCCAGCACCTGCGCGCCGGCCTCGCTCACCTCGATGAGGCTGGAGCGCTTCTGGAAGTCGTACACGCCCAGCGGGCTCGAGAAGCGCGCGGTGCCGCTGGTCGGCAGCACGTGGTTCGGGCCGGCGCAGTAGTCGCCCAGGCTCTCGCTGGTGAAGTTGCCCAGGAAGATCGCACCGGCGTGGCGCAGCAGCGGCTCCCAGCGGTGCGGTTCGCTGCTGCTCACCTCGAGGTGTTCGGGGGCGATGCGGTTGCTGATCTCGCAAGCCTCTTCCATGCTCTTCGTGTGGATCAGCGCGCCGCGGCCGTTGAGCGAGGCGGCGATGATCTCGGCGCGCGGCATGGTCGGCAGCAGGCGGTCGATCTCGGCCTGCACGCGATCGATGTAGGCGGCGTCGGGGCACAGCAGGATGCTCTGGGCCAACTCGTCGTGCTCGGCCTGGCTGAACAGGTCCATGGCCACCCAGTCGGGCGGCGTGGAGCCGTCGGCCAGCACCAGGATCTCGCTCGGGCCCGCGATCATGTCGATGCCCACGGTGCCGAACACGCGGCGCTTGGCGGCGGCCACGTAGGCGTTGCCGGGGCCGGTGATCTTGTCGCAGGCCGGGATGGTGGCCGTGCCGTAGGCCAGCGCGGCCACGGCCTGCGCACCGCCGACGGTGAAGCCGCGCGTCACGCCGGCCACGTAGGCGGCGGCGAGCACGAGCTGGTTCTTCTCGCCCTTCGGCGTGGGCACGACCATGATGATCTCGCCCACGCCCGCGACGTGCGCGGGAATGGCGTTCATCAGCACGCTCGACGGGTACGCAGCCTTGCCGCCCGGCACGTAGATGCCGACGCGGTCCAGCGGCGTGACCTTCTGGCCGAGCAGCGTGCCGTCAGCGTCGCGGTAGCTCCAGCTTTCGCCCGAGGCCTTCTTCTGCGCCTCGTGGTAGCTGCGCACGCGGCGCGCGGCGGCTTCGAGCGCGTCGCGCTGCGCGGCGGGGAGGCCCTCGAACGCGGCCTTCAGCTCGGCCTGCGTGAGTTCGAGCTCGGGCAGCGTCTTCGCATCGAGCTTGTCGAAGCGGTTGGTGTACTCCAGCACCGCCTCGTCGCCGCGCTTTTGCACGTCGGCGAGGATGTCGGCCACCACCTTCTCGATCGCCGCGTCCGCGTCCGCGGACCAATGCAGCCGCGCCTTGAATTCAGCGTCGAAGCTGGCTGAGTTCGTGGACAGTCGGGCGGGGGCTGCTTGCAGAGTCATGGGCTTGAGGTTCAGGCGGAGGGAATGGCGGACGCGAAGGCGTCGATGATGCGGCGGATGGGTTCGCGCTTGAGCTTGAGCGCGGCCTGGTTGACGACCAGCCGGGCGCTGATGTCCATGATGCGCTCCACCTCGACGAGGTGGTTGGCCTTGAGCGTGTTGCCGGTGGAGACCAGGTCGACGATGGCGTCGGCCAGGCCCGTGAGCGGCGCCAGCTCCATGCTGCCGTAGAGCTTGATCAGGTCGACGTGCACGCCCTTGCTGGCGAAGAAGTCGCGCGCCAGGCCCACGTACTTGGTGGCCACGCGCAGGCGCGAGCCCTGCTTCACGGCCGAAGCGTAGTCGTAGTCGGCGCGCACGGCCACGCTGAGGCGGCAGGCCGCGATGCGCAGGTCCAGCGGCTGGTACAGGCCCTGGTTGCCATGCTCGAGCAACACGTCCAGGCCGGTCACGCCGAGGTCGGCGCCGCCGTACTGCACGTAGGTGGGCACGTCGGAGGCGCGCACCAGCACCACGCGCACGTCGGGGCGGGTGGTGTCGAGGATGAGCTTGCGCGATTTCTCAGGGTCTTCGGTGACCTCGATGCCGGCGGCGGCCAGCAGGGGCATCGTCTCTTCGAAGATGCGGCCTTTGGAAAGAGCCAGGGTGATCATGCGGCGGCTCCCGTCACGCGTTCAATGTCGGCACCGAGGCCGCGCAGTTTCGATTCCATGCGGTCATAGCCCCGGTCCAGGTGGTAGATGCGGTCGACCAGCGTCTCGCCCTCGGCCACGAGGCCGGCGATGACGAGGCTGGCGGAGGCGCGCAGGTCGGTGGCCATCACGGTGGCGCCCGAGAGCTGTTGCACGCCCTCGACCATCGCGACCTTGCCCTCGACGTGGATGCGCGCGCCCAGGCGCACCATCTCGTTCACGTGCATGAAGCGGTTCTCGAAGATGGTCTCGGTGACCATCGAGGCGCCGCGCGCGATCACGTTCAGGGCCATGAACTGGGCCTGCATGTCGGTCGGGAAGCCGGGGTATTCGGTGGTGCTGAAGCTCTGCGCCTTCAGGTGGTCGTAGGCCGGGCCCTGCGAGCCGATGCGGATGCCGTCGGGCTCGGTCACGACGGTGCAGCCGGCGTCGCGCAGCTTGTCGATCACGGCGTCGAGGTGGTCGCCGCGCGCGTGGCGCAGGAAGGCCTCGCCGCCCGTGGCCGCCACGGCGCACAGGAAGGTGCCGGCCTCGATGCGGTCGGCCACCACGGCGTGCTCGCAGCCGTGCAGCTTCTCGACGCCCTGGATGCGGATGTGGCTGGTGCCGTGGCCTTCGATCTTCGCGCCCATGCGGATCAGCATCTCGGCCAGGTCGACGATCTCGGGCTCCTGCGCGGCGTTCTCGAGCAGCGTCTCGCCTTCGGCCAGCGCGGCGGCCATGAGGAAGTTCTCGGTGCCGGTGACGGTGACCATGTCGGTCAGGATGCGCGCGCCCTTCAGCCGCGTGCGGCCCTCGGGCAGGCGCGCAACCATGTAGCCGTGCTCGACCACGATCTCGGCGCCCATCGCCTGCAGGCCCTTGATGTGCTGGTCGACCGGCCGCGAGCCGATGGCACAGCCGCCGGGCAGCGACACCTTGGCGTGGCCGAAGCGCGCCAGCAGCGGGCCCAATGCCAGCACCGAGGCGCGCATGGTCTTCACGAGTTCGTAGGGGGCCTCGGGGTTGCCGAGCTCGCCGGCGTTCAGGCGCACGGTGCCGTTGTCGTCGGCCTCGGCCGTCACGCCCATGTTGCGCACCAGCTTGAGCATGGTCGACACGTCCTGCAGGCGCGGCACGTTGTGCAGCACCACGGGCTGGTCGGTCAGCAGCGCTGCGCACAACTCGGGCAGCGCGGCGTTCTTGGCGCCGGAAATGAGTACTTCGCCGCGAAGCTCACGCCCGCCGCGAATCAGAAGTTTGTCCATGAAGGATCCAACGAAATCAGGAGGCCCGCAGGGGCCGGAAAGTCATTTGTCCACTGCCGCCCATTCGGCCGGCGTGTAGGTCTTCATCGAGAGCGCATGCACCTCGTCGGTGTGCATTTTCGCACCGAGGGTGGCGTAGACCCGCTGGTGGCGCTGGATGGCGCGCTTGCCCTCGAATTCGGCCGAGACGATGGTCGCGTACCAATGTCGGCCGTCGCCCTCGAGCGTGATGTGCTCGCACGGGAGATGGGCAGCGATGATGGTCTGGAGTTCGTCAGCGGTCATGGGGTCTTGGAAGGCGGGATCAGCCGCGGATTTTGTAGCCGATGCGCAGCAGGTGGACGGCAATCGCGCTCACCACCAGCCACGCGGAACCGACGATGCCGAAGCTCAGCCAGGGCGAGGCATCACTCACCCCGAAGAAGCCGTAGCGGAAGCCGTCGATCATGTAGAAGAAGGGGTTCAGGTGGCTCACGCTCTGCCAGAACGGCGGCAGCGAGCCGATCGAATAGAACACGCCCGACAGGAAAGTCATGGGCATGATCAGGAAGTTCTGGAACACGGCCATCTGGTCGAACTTCTCGGCCCAGAGCCCGGCGATGAGGCCCAGCGTGCCCAGCATGGCCGAGCCCAGCAGCGCGAACACCAGGATCCACACCGGCGCCACGAAGCTCGGCACGGCGAAGAAGACGGTCACGGCGAACACGCCCACGCCCACCGCCAGCCCGCGGATCACCGAGGAGCCCACGTAGGCGAAGAACCAGCCCCAGTGCGACAGCGGCGTGAGCAGCACGAACACGAGGTTGCCCATGATCTTGCTCTGGATGATCGAGGACGAACTGTTCGCGAACGCGTTCTGCAGCACGCTCATCATCACGAGGCCGGGAATCAGGAAGGCGGTGTAGCCCACGGTGCCGTAGACCGTCACCCGGCCTTCGAGCACATGGCCGAACACCATGAGGTACAGCAGCGCGGTGAGCACCGGCGCGCCGACGGTCTGGAAGCCGACCTTCCAGAAGCGCAGCGTTTCCTTGTACAGGAGCGCGCGCCAGCCCGTGACCGCCATCATCGCGACACCTCCAGCGGCGTCTGCTCGCCCGCCATCAGGTCGATGAACACGTCTTCCAGGTCGGCCTTGCGCATTTCCACGTCTTCCACCGCGACGCCGGCTTCGCGGATCGCGGCCAGCAGTTGTTCGACTTCATGCGCGTTCTGCGCCGGCAGCTGCACGATGCGCCCGGTGATGCGCGCGTGCTGGGCGATGGCCCAGGGCAGCATGGCGTCGGTTTTGAAGCGCAGCACATTGCTCGCGGCCGACTTCAGCAGCTCGCTGGTGCGGTCCAGGGCGATCACCTTGCCAAGCTTGAGCATCGCGATGCGGCTGCACAGCGCCTCGGCCTCTTCGAGGTAATGGGTGGTCAGCAGCACGGTGCTGCCCTGCTTGTTGAGCTTGGCCACGAACTGCCAGAGCGTCTGGCGCAGCTCGACGTCGACGCCGGCCGTGGGCTCGTCGAGCACGATGACCGGCGGCTTGTGCACCAGCGCCTGTGCCACCAGCACGCGGCGTTTCATGCCGCCCGAGAGCTGGCGCATGTTGGCCGTGGCCTTGTCGGCCAGGCCCAGGCTCTGCAGCAGCTCGTCGATCCAGGCTTCGTTGTTCTTGATGCCGAAGTAGCCCGACTGGATGCGCAGCGACTCGCGCACGTTGAAGAAGGGGTCGAACACCAGCTCCTGCGGCACGATGCCGAGCTGTCGCCGGGCTTCGGCGTAGTCGCGCTGCACGTCGAAACCGTGCACGCTGATCGCGCCCGCCGTGGGCCGCGACAGGCCCGCCAGCATGCTGATGAGGGTGGTTTTGCCCGCGCCGTTGGGCCCGAGCAGGCCGAAGAACTCGCCCGGCTCGATCTGGAAGGAAACCTCGTCGACCGCACGCAGCCCCTGCTTGCCTTGGGCGCGTTGCTGACGGGAGGGAGGGTAGGTCTTGGAGACCGACTGGAATGAGATCGCGGGCATGGGAGCCCGCGATTTTACGGGCGATGGGTTTTTCGGCGCTGTTCAGGGGTGAACGCGGGGAGCCGGCCGCGCTAGGCATCGGCCCGAAGTTCACCCACAATCCCGCCGGTGCCGATTTTGCGCACCGCAACCGCCCATCGCGAGGAACGCCAATGAAGTGTTTGACCCGCAGCCCCCTCCCAACCGTTGCCGCCCTGCTCCTGGCGATGGTGCTGACTGCTTGCGGGGGAGGAGGTGGTGGCGGCGGAGGTGGTGGCGGCATCGCCCTTGTCGGCGGCGGCGCAGGCGCTGGCGCAGGGGGTGGCACCGCCCAACCTTGCACTTCATCTGCCGGTTCGGCCCAGCTGCCAGCCCGCGATGCACTCATTGCGCGCGCCAAGTGCCTGGAGCTAGACACGCCCTACGTGCCACCACCCGGCGATGTGCTGGAGCACAACACGTCCGGGTATGCCAAGGCCATGTGCTCGGCGGTCTTCATCACCGGACTCGATCCAGCGGTCGCCGCCGAAACCGTCGGGTACTTCACGGGGCCGTACGAACAGCGCAAGAAGGTGGGTGCGCCGGTGGTCGACCGCACCAAGAAAGAAGTCCGCATCACGATGCCCAACGGCGGTCCGACGCTGGTGGCTCGCCACTTCGGCTCGCAGGGTTGCATCACGCTGCCGCCCGGCAAGGACGACGTTCTCTTCACCCCCGTCAATGTCAAGAGCGCGCTGGCCGACCCCACGACCGTGCCCTGGCCCATGGGCGATGTGCTGCCGAACGACCCGCCGCCCGCCGACGTCGACATGGCCAAGGTGAATCAGGCCCTCAGCGCCGCCTTCGAAACCACGGAGGCCTACACCGCGGCCTTCGTGGTCACGCACAAGGGGCGGCTTATCGGCGAGCGCTACATGAGCGGCATCAACGCGACAACGCCGCTCGAATCATGGTCGATGGGCAAGAGCGTCGTGGCCACGATGATGGGCGTTCTGATCAAGCAGGGCGTGTACAAGCTCGACCAGCCCGCGCCGATTCCCGAATGGCAAAGTGCCGGCGACGGCCGCCAGCAGATCCGCATTGCCGACATCCTGCGCATGTCCAGCGGGCTGCGCATCAAGGCCCCGGACGATCCGGACTTCGATCCCAACGGCACCTACCCCGATCACATCTACTACTACACGGGCCGGATCAACGCATTCAACTACGCCGCGACCCGACCGCAGCAATGGCCGCCCAACACGGTGGGCCGCTACCGCAACACCGATCCGGTGCTTGCCAACTACCTGGTCCGCCTTGGAGTTGAGAAGCGCGGCGAAGAGTACCTCTCGTTCCCGCAGCGCGCCATCTTCGACAAGATCGGCATCCGCTCCATGGTGATCGAGACCGATCCCTACGGCAACTTCCTCACGCAAGGCTACGACTTCATGTCGGCCCGCGATTGGGCCCGGCTGGCCAACCTCTACCTGCAGGACGGGGTGTGGAACGGGGAGCGCATTCTTCCCGAGGGGTTCGTCAACTTCGTGAGCACAGCCGCACCAGCCTGGGCCGCAGACCAGCGCCCCATCTACGGGGGATTCTTCTGGATCAATGGAACGGGGGCACTTGCGGCGCCGACGACGGCCTACTACATGCTCGGCGCAGGGGGCCAGTTCGTGCTCGTGATTCCGTCGCACGATCTCGTCGTCGTGCGCATCGGCCACTCCAAGGGAGAACGATTCGCGACCTCGACCCTGAACAAGGCACTCGCGCTGCTGACCGCAGCAGTGCCACGCACGCGCTAGGGTGTGGGGGTCAGGGTGCAGCGGGCAGAAGGCCCGCGATGCCGTACAGCGCGGCCAGCTCGCGCAGGCGCGGCGACAGGCCCTTGACCGAAAACCCCCGGCCCAGCGCGCTGGATTCGCGCCGGCACTCGAGCAGCACCGCCAGCGCGGAGGAATCGAACTGGGCCAGTGCCGTGGCGTCGACCACGGTGGACGACGAATCGGTCTGGCCCTTGAGCCCCTGCTGCAGCATGCGCATGCAGGCAGGAGCCTCGTCGTGGGTGAGTCGGGAGGGAAGGACCAGCATGGCGTGCGCCCGTCAGCCCTTGCCGTTGCCCTTGTTGCGCGCGGCCAGCGCGGCAATCAGGCCATCGATGCCGCTCTTGTTGATTTCCTGCGCGAACTGGGTGCGGTAGGTGTCGACCAGCCACACGCCCAGCACATTCAGGTTGTAGACCTTCCAGCCGGCGCCCTGCCCCGGCGTCTTTTCGAGGCGATAGTCCAGCTGCACCGGGTCGCCGCGACCCTTGACCTCGGTGCGCACGAGCACGTCGGTGTCGGTGGGGGCGCCGCGGAACGGGCGGATGGTGACGGTCTGGTCGCTCACCTGGTCGAGCGCGCCGGCGTAGGTGCGCACGAGCAGGGTCTTGAACTCGTCCTGCAGGCGCTTTTGCTGCTCGGGCGTGGCCTGGCGCCAGGCCGGGCCGACGGCCGAGGCGGTCATGCGCTGGAAGTTGACGTTGGGCATGATCTTGCTGTCAACCAGCAGCATGATCTTGTTGATGTCACCGGCCTTGATCGACGAGTCGGCCTTGATGGTCTCGAGCACGTCGGTCGACAGGCGCTTGACGAGCGCGTCGGGGGCTTCGTCGGCCGCGAATGCGCTCTGGTGCACAAAAGCGGTGGCGGCGCCGAACAGCAGCGCGCCGGCCAATGCCAGGCGGCCCATGTCGCGTCGTTGCAGCAAGATCTTGTTGTTCATGTTGAGTCCCTCAGGTTGAATTGTCTTCCCTGCACGGTGCAGCCAATGGCTCCGTGCTGAGACAGGAACGGTTTCGACAGGCGCCAGGCCGACCGGGTTCCTGAAGCGGAGGTGAAGCCTTGCAACCGGATGCAAGCAGGACCACCCCGTCCGCCCTCTTTTGCCGTCACTTGCCGGCGTTGTCGTCGTCCGGCGGGTTGCCGTCGTAGACCTGGTTGCGGCGGCGCTGCAGGAACGCATCGCGCGTGAACGAGTACTTGTCGAGCGCGGCTTCGTCGAGCAGGCGGGTGGCACCCAGGTAGCGCGAGCGGGTGTCCACGACACGCAGGCCCGCCAGCGAATTGCGCCAAGCGATGTCGTGGATATGGCCCTGCGCGTCGCCGTACATGTCGAGCGGCCGGGCGATCGTGTCGCGCAGCGTCGAGGGGCCGAGCAACGGCAGCACGACGTACGGACCGGCGCCCACGCCCCAGTAGCCCAGCGTCTGGCCGAAATCTTCCTCGTGGCGCGGCAGGCGCGCCTCGGAGGCGACATCAAGCAGGCCGCCCAGGCCGAAGAAGGTGTTGACGTTCAGCCGCATGAAGGTCTCGGCGCTGTTCTGCAGCTTAAGCTGGGCCACGTTGTTAGCCAGGCTCCAGATGTCACCGAGGTTGCTGAAGAAGTTGGTCACACCCTGGCGCACCAGCGAGGGCACCACGTTCTGGTAGGCGGTGGCCACGGGCTCCAGCACGGCCTCGTCGACGGTGTCGTTGAAGCGCGTCATGCCGCGGTTGTACGGCTCGAAAGGGTCGGTCGGGCTTGCGCCGGATCCGGTGGCGCATCCGGCCACAAGGGCGAAACCGACGGTGGCGGTGGCCCAACGGGCGGAGCTAGCTACACTTTTAATAGCAGTCGACGAAAAAAGTCGTGTGGTCATTTCTTGTTGGCTGTTCCCGGCGCCGTATTCCCCTCGGCGGCCTTGCTGTACAGGAACTGGCTGATCAGGTTCTCCAGCACCACGGCCGATTGGGTCGCGGTGATGGTGTCGCCGGCTTGCAGGTTCTTTTCTTCGGCGCCCGCCTCGATGCCGATGTACTGCTCGCCGAGCAGGCCACTGGTCAGGATCTTGAGCGAGCTGTCCTTGGGAAAACTGTAACGGTTTTGCAGCGCCAGCGTCACATCGGCCTGAAAGGCCTTGTCGTTGAACGCGATGGATTCCACACGACCGACCACCACGCCAGCGCTCTTGACCGCGGTCTGGGGCTTGAGCCCGCCGATGTTGTCGAAACGCGCGGTGACCGTGTAGGTCTTCTGGAAGTTCAGGCTCAGCAGGTTGGCCGACTGCAGCGCCAGGAACAGCAAGGCGGCGCCGCCGATCAGCACGAACAGGCCGACCCAGATGTCGTTGGTGGAACGTTGCATGGTTTGCACTCTCTGTCTAGAACGATGGAGCCGGGGCCCCTTTAGATACTGAACATCATGGCGGTGAGCAAGAAATCGAGCCCCAAGACCGCCAGCGACGCCATCACCACGGTGCGCGTGGTGGCGCGCGACACGCCCTCGGGCGTCGGCTGGGCCTCGAAGCCCTGCAGCAGCGCGACGAAGGTCACGGTGAAACCGAACACGATGCTCTTGATGACGCCGTTGCCGACGTCGCGCCAGACATCGACGCCGCCCTGCATCTGGCCCCAGAACGCGCCCGGGTCGACGCCCAGCATCAGCACGCCCACGACATAGCCGCCCATGATGCCGACCGCGCTGAACACGGCCGCCAGCAGCGGCATGGTGATGACGCCGGCCCAGAAGCGCGGCGCAAGGATGCGCTGCACCGGGTCGACCGCCATCATTTCCATGGCGCTCAACTGCTCGTTGGCTTTCATGAGGCCGATCTCGGCCGTCAGCGAGGTGCCGGCCCGGCCGGTGAACAGCAGGGCCGCCACCACGGGACCGAGTTCGCGCACAAGGCTCAGCGCCACCAGCAGGCCCAGCGCCTCGGACGAGCCGTAGCGCTGCAGCGCGTAGTACATCTGCAGCCCGAGCACGAAGCCCACGAACAGGCCCGACACGCCGATGATGGCAAGCGAGTAGTTGCCCAGGAAATGGATCTGGTCACGCACCAGCCCGAAGCGCCGCATGATCTGCGCGCCCGGGCCGAGCAGGCGCAGGAACAGCTTGGCCGCATGGCCCATGTCGGCCAGTTGGCTGCGCACGGCAAAGCCGACGTCGGCGGGCTTCCACCAGGTCATGAGCGCCCCCCTTCCCGGTTCCCGAAATCGTCTTCGATACTGACGCCCGGATAGTGGAAGTGCACCGGCCCGTCAGGCAGCGCATTGACGAACTGATGCACCAGCGGATCGGCGCTCTCGCGCACCTCGTCGGGCCGCCCCTGCGCGGCGATGCCGCCGTTGGCCAGGATGATCACGTGGTCCGCGATGCGGAAGGTTTCCTCGAGGTCGTGCGACACGATGATGCTGGTGAGGCCGAGCGCATCGTTGAGCTGGCGGATCAGCCGCGCGGCCGTACCGAGCGAGATCGGGTCGAGCCCCGCGAAGGGTTCGTCGTACATCACGAGGTCGGGGTCGAGCGCGATCGCGCGGGCCAGCGCCACGCGCCGCGCCATGCCGCCCGACACCTCGCTGGGCATCAGGTCGCGCGCGCCGCGCAGGCCGACAGCGTCCAGCTTCATGAGCACGATGTCGCGCACCAGCGCTTCCGACAGCTGCGTGTGCTCGCGCAACGGAAAGGCCACGTTGTCGAACACGCTGATGTCGGTGAACAGCGCACCGAACTGGAACAGCATGCCCATGCGGCGCCGCGCCGCATACAGCGTCGCGACATCGAAGTGACCGACATCCTTCCCGTCGAACAGCACCTCGCCGCGTTGGGCGCGCTGCTGGCCGCCGATGAGGCGCAGCACGGTGGTCTTGCCGCCACCCGATGCCCCCATCAGCGCCGTCACCTTGCCTCGCGGCACGGAGAACGACACGCCGTCGAGGATCGCGCGCGCGCCGTAGCCGAACGTGACATCGCGGAATTCGACGAAGGAGGAAGACGTGGGTGTGGCTGGGTCCATCTCAATAAAAAAGCCGGGCGCCTTCTCAGGCATCCCGGCATGCGGTTTCCGCGGATGATAACGGGGCCGCGAACGGCGCCGCTTCACTGAAACAAAAATCAGCGCGGTAAGTCGCTGAATCCCATCAAAAATTCGTCGACCGAACGCGCCGCTTGACGGCCCTCGCGAATTGCCCACACCACCAGCGATTGGCCGCGGCGAATGTCACCTGCGGCGAACACCTTGGGCACATTGGTGGCATAGCCGCCGATGAAGTCGACCGTGGCACGCGCGTTGCCGCGGGCGTCCTTCTCGACACCGAAGGCGTCCAGCACGGTGGCCACGGGGCTGATGAAGCCCATCGCCAGCAGCACCAGGTCGGCCTTGAGGATCTGCTCGCTGCCGGGCACTTCCTGCATCTTGCCGTCCTTCCATTCGACGCGCACGGTCTTCAGGCCGGTGACCTTGCCCTTCTCGCCGATGAACTCCTTGGTGGAGATGGCGAACTCGCGCTCGCAGCCTTCTTCGTGGCTGGAGCTGGTGCGCAGCTTGATCGGCCAGTAGGGCCAGGTCAGCGGACGGTTCTCTTCTTCCGGCGGCTGGGGCATCAGTTCGAACTGGGTGACGCTCACGGCGCCGTGGCGGTTGCTGGTGCCCACGCAGTCGGAGCCGGTGTCGCCGCCGCCGATGACGATGACGTGCTTGCCGTCGGCGCGCAGTTGGCCCTTGACCTTGTCACCCGCGTTGACGCGGTTCTGCTGCGGCAGGAACTCCATCGCGAAGTGGATGCCGTCGAGATCGCGGCCGGGCACAGGCAGGTCGCGCGATTGCTCGGCGCCGCCGGTGAGCACCACGGCGTCGAAGTCTTTCTGCAGCTGCTCGGGCGTGACGGTTTCCTTGGCCAGGTTGGTGACCTTGGAGCCCTTGCCCAGCGGGTCTTTCGCGGCACCGACCATCACGCCGGTGCGGAAGGTCACGCCCTCGGCCTTCATCTGCTCGACGCGGCGGTCGATGTGCGACTTCTCCATCTTGAAGTCGGGAATGCCGTAGCGCAGCAGGCCACCGACACGGTCGTTCTTCTCGAACAGCGTGACGTCGTGGCCGGCGCGCGCCAGTTGCTGCGCGGCGGCCATGCCGGCCGGGCCGGAGCCCACCACGGCGACCTTCTTGCCGGTCTTGTGCTTGGCGACGCGCGGCGCCACCCAGCCTTCGTCCCAGGCGCGGTCGATGATCGCGTGTTCCAGCGACTTGATGCCGACCGCGTCGTCGTTCACGTTGAGCACGCAGGCCGCCTCGCAGGGCGCGGGGCAGATGCGGCCGGTGAACTCGGGGAAGTTGTTGGTCGAATCGAGCACCGCGAAGGCGTTCTGCCAGTCGTCGCGGTACACGAGGTCGTTGAAGTCTGGAATGATGTTGTTGACCGGGCAGCCGCTGTTGCAGAACGGCGTGCCACAGTCCATGCAACGTGCGCCCTGCACCTTGGCCTGGTCGGTGTTCAGGCCGACGACGAATTCCTTGTAGTGCTTGACGCGCTCTTCGACAGGCTTGTAGCCCTCTTCGATGCGCTCATGCTCCATGAAGCCGGTGATTTTTCCCATCGTGCTTTCCTCTGTTCTTCGTATCTATGGCGCGCTCAGACGGCGGCCGTGGCGGGCGCGGCCAGTGCGTGCGGCTCGAGGCCGACGTGGGCGTTGTTGCCGCTGCTGGCCAACTCGACCTGGCGGTCGTGCAGCTCGGCCAGGGCGCGCTTGTACTCGTTCGGGAACACCTTGACGAACTTGGTGCGCGACTCGGCCCAGGTGTCGAGCAGCTCGCGCGCGCGCTTGCTGCCGGTCCAGCGGTGGTGCTCTTCGAGCAGCTTCTTGAGCTGCGCTTCGTCGGTCTCGCCGCCGTGCCAGATCTTGCGATGCACGCTGGCGGTCTGCTCGGCCGAGGTGAGCACCTTGTCGAGCGACACCATCGAGAGGTTGCAGCGCGAGGCGAACTGGCCGTCTTCGTCGTAGACGAAAGCGACGCCGCCGCTCATGCCGGCCGCGAAGTTGCGGCCCGTCTTGCCAAGCACGGCCACCGTGCCGCCGGTCATGTATTCGCAGCCGTGGTCGCCCGTGCCTTCGATGACCGCCGTGGCACCCGACAGGCGCACCGCGAAGCGTTCGCCGGCCACGCCGCACAGGTAGGCCTCGCCGGTGGTCGCGCCGTACAGCGCGGTGTTGCCGACGATGGTGTTGCGCGCGGCTTCACCGCGGAAGTCCAGGCTGGGGCGCACCACCACGCGGCCGCCCGAGAGGCCCTTGCCTGTGTAGTCGTTGGCGTCGCCGATCAGGTACAGCGTGATGCCGCGTGCCAGGAAGGCGCCGAACGACTGGCCGCCCGTGCCTTCGAGCTGGATGCGGATCGAGTCGTCGGGCAGGCCTTGCGGATGCACCTTGGTCAGCGCGCCCGAGAGCATCGCGCCCACCGAGCGGTTGACGTTGCGTGCCACCTCGATGAACTGCACCTTCTCGCCCTTGTCGATGGCGGGACGCGACTTCTCGATGAGCTTCACGTCCAGTGCACGCTCGAGGCCGTGGTCCTGGTTCTCGACATGGAAACGCGGCACGTCGGCCGGCACGGTCGGCAGCGCGAACAGGCGGCTGAAATCGAGGCCCGAAGCCTTCCAATGTTCGATGCCCTTGCGCATGTCGAGCAGGTCGGCGCGACCGATCAGGTCGTCGAACTTGCGGATGCCCAGCTGGGCCATGATCTGGCGCACTTCTTCGGCAACGAAGAAGAAGTAGTTGACGACGTGCTCGGGCTTGCCCGAGAACTTCTTGCGCAGCACCGGGTCTTGCGTGGCCACGCCCACCGGGCAGGTGTTCAGGTGGCACTTGCGCATCATGATGCAGCCCTCGACCACCAGCGGCGCGGTGGCAAAGCCGAATTCGTCCGCGCCCAGCAGCGCGCCGATGGCGACGTCGCGGCCGGTCTTCATCTGGCCGTCGGCCTGCACGCGGATGCGGCTGCGCAGGCGGTTGAGCACCAGCGTCTGCTGCGTCTCGGCCAGGCCGATTTCCCACGGGCTGCCCGCATGCTTGATCGACGACCAAGGCGAAGCGCCCGTGCCGCCGTCATGGCCCGCGATCACGACGTGGTCGCTCTTGCACTTGGCCACGCCTGCAGCGATGGTGCCGACGCCGATTTCGCTCACCAGCTTCACGCTGATGCTGGCGTGCGGCGCGGTGTTCTTCAGGTCGTGGATGAGCTGGGCCAGGTCCTCGATCGAGTAGATGTCGTGGTGCGGCGGCGGCGAGATCAGGCCCACACCCGGCACGGCATAGCGCTGCTTGCCGATGTACTCGGTGACCTTGCCGCCGGGCAGCTGACCGCCCTCGCCCGGCTTGGCACCCTGCGCCATCTTGATCTGGATCTGGTCGGCCGAATGCAGGTACTCGGCGGTGACACCGAAGCGGCCCGAGGCCACCTGCTTGATGCGCGAACGCAGCGAGTCGCCGTCGTTCAGCGGCAGGTCGACCTCGACGTTGGCCGCGCCGATCACGCTCTTGAGCGTGTCGCCCTGCTTGATCGGGATGCCCTTCAGTTCGTTGCGGTAACGCGCCGGGTCTTCACCGCCTTCGCCCGTGTTGCTCTTGCCGCCGATGCGGTTCATGGCAATGGCGAGCGTGGCGTGCGCCTCGGTGCTGATCGAGCCCAGCGACATCGCGCCGGTGGCGAAACGCTTGACGATTTCGGCAGCGGCTTCGACCTCGTCGACCGGGATGGCCTTGGCCGGATCGATCTTGAACTCGAACAGGCCGCGCAGCGTGAGGTGGCGGCGGTTCTGGTCGTTGATGAGCTGGGCGTATTCCTTGTACGTGTTCCAGTTGTTGGAACGCGTGCTGTGCTGCAGCTTGGCGATGGCATCGGGCGTCCACATGTGCTCTTCGCCGCGGGTGCGCCAGGCGTATTCGCCGCCGGCGTCCAGCATGTGGGCGAGCACGGGGTCGTCGCCGAAGGCGGCCTTGTGCATGCGGATGGCTTCTTCGGCGATCTCGAAGACGCCGATGCCTTCCACGCGGCTGGCGGTGCCGGTGAAGTACTTGTTCACCGTCTCGGTGTTCAGGCCGATGGCTTCGAACAGCTGGGCGCCGCAGTAGCTCATGTAGGTGCTGACACCCATCTTCGACATGATCTTCGACAGGCCCTTGCCGATGGCCTTGACGTAGTTGTAGACCGCCTTGTCGGCGCTCAGGTCGCCCGGCAGGTCGGCGTGCATGGCCGCCAGCGTTTCCATCGCGAGGTACGGGTGCACGGCTTCGGCGCCGTAGCCGGCGAGCACGCCGAAGTGATGCACTTCGCGCGCCGAACCGGTCTCGACCACGAGGCCGGCGGTGGTGCGCAAACCTTCGCGCACGAGGTACTGGTGCACGGCCGAGAGGGCCAGCACCGCGGGGATCGCGACTTGCGTCGGGCCCACGCCGCGGTCGCTCACGATCAGGATGTTGTGGCCGCCCTTGATGGCATCGACCGCTTCGGCGCACAGCGAGGCCAGCTTGGCTTCGACGCCTTCATCGCCCCAGCCCAACGGGTAGGTGATGTCCAGCACGTAGCTCTTGAACTTGCCTTGCGTGTAGCGGCCGATGTCGCGCAGCTTCGCCATGTCGGCGAAGTCGAGAATGGGCTGGCTCACTTCGAGCCGCATCGGCGGGTTGACCTGGTTGATGTCCAGCAGGTTCGGCTTGGGGCCGATGAAGGACACCAGCGACATCACGATCGCTTCGCGGATCGGGTCGATCGGCGGGTTCGTGACCTGCGCGAACAGCTGCTTGAAGTAGTTGTACAGCGGCTTGTTCTTGCTGGAGAGCACGGCCAGCGGGCTGTCGTTGCCCATGGAGCCGATGCCCTCTTCGCCGGCCTGCGCCATCGGGCTCATCAGGAACTTGATGTCTTCCTGGGTGTAGCCGAAGGCCTGCTGACGGTCGAGCAGCGCGACCTGGCTCACGGGGATCGCGGCCGGCTCGGCCTTGACGCTGTCGAGCTTGATGCGCAGGTTCTCGATCCACTGTTTGTAGGGCTTGCTGTTGGCGAGGGTGGCCTTGACCTCCTCGTCGTCGATCATGCGGCCCTGCTCCAGGTCGATCAGGAACATCTTGCCGGGCTGCAGGCGCCACTTGCGCACGATCTTCTGCTCGGGCACGGGCAGCACGCCCGACTCGGAGGCCATGATGACCAGGTCGTCGTCGGTCACGCAGTAGCGCGAGGGGCGCAGGCCGTTGCGGTCGAGCGTGGCGCCGATCTGGCGGCCGTCGGTGAAGACGATGGAGGCCGGGCCGTCCCACGGCTCGAGCATGGCGGCGTGGTACTCATAGAACGCGCGGCGGCGCGTGTCCATGGTGGCATGCTGTTCCCAGGGTTCGGGAATCATCATCATCACGGCCTGGCTGATGGGGTAGCCGGCCATCGTCAGCAGCTCGAGGCAGTTGTCGAAGGTGGCGGTGTCGGACTGGCCGGCGAAGCTGATCGGGTAGAGCTTCTGCAGGTCGGCGCCGAGCACGGGCGACGACATCACGCCTTCGCGCGCCTTCATCCAGTTGTAGTTGCCCTTGACCGTGTTGATTTCGCCGTTGTGGGCGACATAGCGGTACGGGTGGGCCAGCGGCCACTCGGGGAAGGTGTTGGTCGAGAAGCGCTGGTGCACCAGGCCCAGGGCCGAGACGCAACGCTTGTCCTGCAGGTCGAGGTAGTAGGTGCCCACCTGGTCAGCCAGCAGCAGGCCCTTGTAGACCACGGTGCGGCTGGACATGCTCGGAACGTAGTATTCCTTGCTGTGCTTGAGCTTCAGGCGCTGGATGTTGGCGCTGGCGGTCTTGCGGATCACGTACAGCTTGCGCTCCAGCGCGTCCTGCACGATCACGTCGTTGCCGCGGCCGATGAAGATCTGGCGCAGCAGCGGTTCCTTTTCGCGCACGGTGGGCGACATGGGCATGTCGCGGTTGACCGGCACGTCGCGCCAGCCGAGCAGCACCTGGCCTTCGGCCTTGATGGCGCGTTCCATCTCTTGTTCGCAGGCTTCGCGCGAGGCGTGTTCCTTGGGCAGGAAGATCATGCCGACGCCGTATTCGCCGGGCGGGGGCAGCGTGACGCCCTGCTTGGCCATTTCTTCGCGGTACAGCAGGTCGGGCAGCTGGATCAGGATGCCCGCGCCGTCGCCCATCAGCTTGTCGGCGCCGACAGCGCCGCGGTGGTCGAGGTTCTCGAGGATCTTCAGGCCCTGCAGCACGATGGCGTGGCTCTTCTCGCCCTTGATGTGGGCGACGAAGCCGACGCCGCAGGCGTCGTGCTCATCGGCACCGGAATACAGACCGTGTTCTTGGAGGTGTTGAATCTCGGCAGCCGTCGTCATGGCGCGCTCCTTCAGTTTTCGCAGGGAAAGGGAGCATATTGCGATGCACAAAGAATGCCAAACACTTTAATAGGGGTCAGATTCCTATTAAATCTTGAGTTTTCTTGTCAGAATCAAATTGGGGACATATTAAAAACAGCAGCACGATGCCCAACAAGGGCGCGGCTTTCGGCCGCTTTCAGTCGGTATCTTTGGCGGGCGTAGGCGGCCGGCCGGCCTTGGCCTTGATCACGCGGCGCTCGGTGGACTTCTGCAAGCTGTTCAGAAAATCGTCGTCGCCGGCCGCCCAGCCGCGCAAGGTGGCCTCAGTCAGGGCCTGCTGATCGGCCGCGCGAACCCCGCCACGCACCAGTTCGGCATACGCCGCCTCCCGCGCGAAGGGCGTGTTGCCGAGTTCCCAGTACAGCGGGTGCGGGGTCAACAGCCTGTCTTGCCGCAGGCCTGCGTAGTGGCCGTGGCTGGACCAGGGGAAGTCGCGCGCCTCTGCGACCATGCCGGCGCGCACCGGGTTCAGGTCGATGTAGGCCATGCAGGTCAGCAGGTAGCGCTCGGTCTGGATCAGGGTCGATCTGTAGCGCCCTTCCCACAAGGTGCCGCTGCGGCCGTGGCGGTCGTTGAAGTAGCGCACGTAGCTGCGCCCGACCGACTGCATGAACTGCGGCAGGCCCGTGGTGCTGTCGGGCGTGGCCAGCAGGTGGAAGTGGTTGTCCATCAGCACGTAGGCATGCAGCGCGATGCCGAAGCGCACGGCGTTCTCGGCCAGCAGGCCGAGCAGCTTTTCGTGGTCGGCGCGGTCCACGAAGATCGGCTGGCGGTTGTTGCCGCGCTGGATCACGTGGTGCGGCATGCCGGCCAGCGTGAGACGGGGGAGACGGGCCATGGGGACGATGGACGACGCCGTCCGGGTACTTAATCGGCGAGGCGGAAGCGCGTGTCGCCCAGCGTGTCGAGCCCGAACTGCGCCAGCAGCTCGCGCAGCCGCGTCGCCGCGCTCGCCTTGCGCTGGCCGGTGTAGCGCGCCAGGATCAGCTCGTTCTTCATGCTGTGCTCCCAGCCGACCAGTTCGGTGACCGTCACGCTGTAGCCGTTGGCTTCCAGGTACAGGCAGCGCAGGACGTTGGTGAGCTGGCTGCCGATCTCGCGCGTGTGCAGCGGATGGCGCCACAGCTCGGCCAGCGGCGTGCGCGACAGGGCCAGCGCCTTGGTCTCGCGCAGGCAGGCCGCCACTTCGGCCTGGCAGCAGGGCACGAGCACCATGCAGCGCGCCTTCTTGGCCAGGCCGAAGGCGATGGCGTCGTCGGTGGCGGTGTCGCAAGCGTGCAGCGCGGTGACCACGTCGATCTGCGCCGGCAGCTCGCTCGCCTGCGCCGACTCGGCCACGGTGAGGTTCAGGAACGACATGCGCCCGAAGCCCAGCTGCTGCGCCAGCGCGCGGGAGCGTTCGACCAGCTCGCTGCGCGTTTCGATGCCGTAGACATGCCCGCCCTGCCGCGCGCGGAAGAACAGGTCGTAGATGATGAAGCCGAGGTACGACTTGCCCGCCCCGTGGTCGGCCAGCGTGGCCTCGGCGCCCTCGCCCGGCAGCTCACGCAGCAGCTGCTCGATGAACTGGAACAGGTGGTAGACCTGCTTGAGCTTGCGCCGCGAATCCTGGTTGAGCCGGCCTTCGCGCGTGAGGATGTGCAGCTCCTTGAGCAGCTCGACGGACTGGCCCGGCCGCAGGACTTCGGCCAGCTCGGCTTCGGCCTTCGCAGCCTTGTTGGTGGGGTGGGCTTTCGCGGGACGGGGCATGGTGTTCTTGTTGTTCATGGCGTGGCGCTTCCCGGGCCGACATCGAGCGCGGTCCAGCCATCAGGGCCCAGGGCTTCGAGCGTCTCGATGTTGCGCTCGAAGATCGCCTCGGCCTCCGGAAAGGCTTCGACCGCGCGGTCCATGCTGTCTTCGCGCAGCAGGTGGAGCGTGGGGTACGGCGCGCGATTGGTGGCGTTGGTGATGTCGTCGGCCTCGGTGCCGGCGAACTGGAAATGCGGATGGAAGCTGGCGAGCTGCAGCACGCCGTCGAAGCCCGCGCGGGCGAGCTTGCGCTCGGCGCGCTCGGTGAAATCGTTGAAGTCGAGAAAGTCCGCCAGCGCGTGGGGAACGATCAGCAAGGTGGTGTCGCGCACCTCGGCATCGAGCGCCACGAGCGCGCGGGCTTCGGCCAGCAGCGCGTCGATGATGCGGCCTTCGTGGGTGTCGAGGTAGGTGAGGTAGTGGATCTGGCCCTTCACATGCACCGCCTTGGCGAAGGGGCACAGGTTGAGGCCGATCACGGCGCGTTCGAGCCAGCGGCGGGTGTCGGCTTCGGCTTGTGCGGCGTCGATGACCGTCGGGTCGCTCATGCCGTGGCCTCCGTCAGTCGGCGGATGCGCCCGAGGCGCGCGGCGACCGCCATGCCGGCGAGCGAACAGGCCAGCGTGGCGGTCCAGGTCCAGTGCCAGCCACCGACGCGGTGCGCGAGCCAGGCCACCGCCGGCGGCGCCAGAAACTGGCCGAGCGACGACGCCTGCTGCATCAGGCCGACAGTGGTCGAGACGGTGCTCGGCCCCGGCGCCAGCCGCACGCCCAGCAGGAACAGCGTGGCCGGCACCATGCCGCCGCCGAGCGAAAAGGCGCAGATCGCGGCATAGCGCAGCGCGGGCGGCAGGCCCAGTGCCTCGGCCCCCTGCCCCACCTGCGCGAAGGCGGCGACACCGCCCAGCGCCATGGCCAGGAAACCCCATTGCAGCAGGCGCTCGGGCGCCACGCCGCGCTGCAGCCAGCGGCCACCCATGAGGTTGCCGACAATGTTCATCGCCGCGGCCAGTGCGGTCAGCACCGCGCTCCAGGCGGCCGGCACCTTGGCATCGGCATAGATGGCTGGAAGAAAACCGATCACAGCCATCCACTGCGACGAGTACACGGCGAAGGTCAACGCGACCAGCCACGGCGCGCGCGCGCCAACCGTTTCGCGCAGCCGCGACGCCCAACCGGCCGACGCGGGCTGCGGGCTTGCACCGGCCACGCGGGGCCGGTCGCGCGGCACCGCCAGCCACACCCAGAGTGCCGCACCCGCCGACACCAGCGACAGCGTCCACCACCAGTCGGCCCAGCCGCCCCAGCCGATGAGGGCCGGACCGATGAGCAGCGCCAGCGCCACGCCGAGCGGCATGTAGGCGCCCCACAGGCCCAGCGCAGCCTTGTCGGCGCCCGCCGGTGTGAGTGCGCGGATGAGTCCCGGCCCCGGCATCACTGCCATCAGGAAGCCGATGCCTTCGGCCGCACGCAGCACGAAAAGCCACAGCACCGCGTGAGACCCGCCAAGCAGACCGGCACCGACGGCGCCCCCGAGCAGGCTGGCCGTCGTCAGCACCGCCAGCCCGATCAGCATGCTGCGCCGCAGGCCGATGGAATCGGCCGCGAGCCCGGCCAGCAGCCCGAGCGTCATGCTCGCGACTTGGACCAGCGAAAGAAGGAAGCCGGCCTCGACCAGGTCGATGCCGAGCGACACCTGCAGCGCCGGCACGGCGGGCGGCAGCTTGCCCAGGTGCAGCGCGGCGCTGACGCCGCCCAGCACGACGGCGAAGGCCGCGGCCGGCACGCGGGCCGACGCGCTGTTCGAGCGCACGGCCGCCGTCATGCGATGCCCCGGCGGCCGGTCAACCGTTCGTGCTCGCGCATGGCGAAGCGGTCGGTCATGCCGGCGATGTAGTCGGCCACGGCGCGGTGCCGGTCGCGGCGCTCGGCGTACGAAGCGGGCATCTCGGTGCCGCGCGCCAGGTAGGCGTCGAACAGCCCGCGCACGACCTCGCTCGCCTGGTCGGTGGTCTGCGTGACCTGCGGGTGGCGATAGAGATTGCGGAACAGGAACTGCTTGAGCGCCTCCGACTGCACCTGCATGGCGCCGCTGAAGGCCACCAGCGGCGGCGCCCGGCGCACGGCGTCGGCATCGGCGGGCGCCAGTGCCTCGATGGCCGCGCGCGTCGTGTCGATCACGTCGTAGACCTGTGCGCTGAGCATGCGGCGGATGGTTTCATAGAGCACGCGCCGGCCTTGGCCCTGCAGGTGCGGATGCTCGGCCAGCGCCTCGCGGCGGTAGCGCTCGAACAGCTCGACATCGGCCAGCTGCTCGACGCTGATCAGGCCCGAGCGCACGCCGTCGTCGATGTCGTGCGCGTTGTAGGCGATGGCGTCGGCCAGGTTGCACAGCTGTGCCTCCAGCCCCGGCTGCGTGCGGTCGAGAAAGCGGCGGGCCACGCCCTGCGGCTCGGCCGCCTCGATGCGCTCGGCGTTGGCGCGCGAGCAATGCTTGAGGATGCCCTCGCGGGTCTCGAAGCTGAGGTTCAGGCCGTCGTACTGCGGGTAGCGGTGCTCCAGCGCATCGACCACGCGCAGGCTCTGCAGGTTGTGCTCGAAGCCGCCGTGCTCGGCCATGCAGGCGTTGAGCGCGTCCTGGCCCGCGTGGCCGAAGGGCGTGTGGCCCAGGTCGTGGGCCAGCGCGATCGCCTCGACCAGGTCTTCGTTGAGGCGCAACGCACGCGCGATGGAGCGGCCCAGCTGCGCGACTTCGAGCGAATGCGTGAGCCGCGTGCGGAACAGGTCGCCCTCGTGGTTCAGGAACACCTGGGTCTTGTAGACCAGCCGGCGGAAGGCGGTGGAATGGACGATGCGGTCGCGATCGCGCTGGAAGGCGTCGCGCGTGGGCGCGGGCGGCTCCGCGTGGCGCCGTCCGCGCGAGCGCGCGGGGTGGCAGGCGTACGCCGCAAGGCTCATGCCGCGCAGCACTGCGCGAGCACGTCGCGCACCACCGCGTCGGGCGCGCTGCGCACGACGGCGGAGCCGGGCCGGTCGATCACCACGAAGCGAATCTCGCCGGCTTCCGATTTCTTGTCGACGCGCATCAACTCGAGGTAGCGCTCGGCGCCCAGCGCCGGTCCCACGGTGGGCAGGCCGGCGCGCTCGATCAGGCGAGTCAGCCGTTCGACGAAGGCCGCATCGACACCGCCGAGCCGCTGCGACAGCTGCGCCGCCATGACCATGCCGCAGCCGACGGCCTCGCCGTGCAGCCACTCGCCGTAGCCCAGGCCCGACTCGATGGCATGGCCGAAGGTGTGGCCGAAATTGAGGATGGCGCGCAGGCCGGTCTCGCGCTCGTCCTGGCCGACCACCAGCGCCTTGATCTCGCAGCTGCGCTTCACGGCATGGGCCAGCGCGGCCGGGTCGCGCGCCACCAGCGCCTCGATGTTCGACTCGATCCAGTCGAAGAACGCCATGTCGTAGATCGGGCCGTACTTGATGACTTCGGCCAGGCCGGCGCTCAGTTCGCGCGGGGGCAGCGTCTGCAGCGTGTCCAGGTCGCACAGCACGAGCTGCGGCTGGTAGAACGCGCCGATCATGTTCTTGCCCAGCGGGTGGTTGATGGCCGTCTTGCCGCCCACCGAGGAATCGACCTGCGCCAGCAGCGTGGTCGGCACCTGTACGAAAGGCACGCCGCGCATGTAGCTGGCGGCGGCGAAGCCGGTCATGTCGCCCACCACCCCGCCGCCGAGCGCGAACAGCACCGTCTTGCGGTCACTGCCGTGGCCCAGGAGGGCGTCGAAGATCAGGTTGAGCGTCTCGAGGTTCTTGTACGCCTCGCCGTCGGGCAACTCGAGCAGGTGGACCGTGCGGAAGCGGCCGGCCAGCACGGTTTGCAGGGCCCGGGCGTAGAGCGGCGCCACGGTGGTGTTGCTGACGATCAGCGCGCTGGCAGCTGCGGGAACGACACCGAAGCTGGCGGGGTCTTCCAGCAGGCCGCCGCCGATCAGGATCGGGTAGCTGCGCTCGCCGAGCTGGATCTCGACGCGTTCGGGCTTTGGCGGGGCGGAAAGTGCGGGCGAAACAGACTGGGACATGGCCGCGAGTTTAGGCGCTCGGGCCTGCCGGGGTCAGTCCGAGGGCTCTTCCGGATGGGCGCCGGGTTCGACCACCCCGGCCAGTTCGAGCTGCATCACGATGAGGTTGACCAGCACCGCGATCGACGGCCGACCGGTGTCGACCACGTCGTGGGCGGTTTCCCGGTAGAACGGATCGCGCGCATCGTGCAACTCGCGCAGCCTGCCGAGCGGGTCGGCCACCTGCAAGAGCGGGCGCTTGACGTCGTGACGCAGGCGCCGGAACAGGTCTTCGGGCGAGGAGCGCAGGTAGATGACGTGGAAATGGTCGCGCAGCTGCTGGCGGTTGGCCTCGCGCAGCACGGCGCCACCGCCGGTCGCCAGCACGCCGTGGGGATGGGCGGCCAGGTCGGCGATGACCGCCTGCTCGATGTCGCGGAAGGCGGCTTCGCCCTCGCGATCGAAGAAATCACGGATCGTGCAGCCGATGCGCTGCTCGATCACATGATCGGTGTCGATGAAGGGGGTGTTCAGCCGGGCACCCAAGCGCCGGCCCACTGCGGACTTTCCGGCGCCGGGCAACCCGACAAGTGCGACCGCCACGCGGTGGCTGCTACGCCCGCGCGTCAGCGCGCGGCGTTGCGGTCGGTAATCATCTTCGGGGTGATAAAGACGAGCATTTCGGTCTTGTTGGCAACGCGTTCGCGCTTGCGGAACAATGCCCCCATGTAGGGGATTTCACCCAGCACCGGCACGCGCGATTCGTCATTGGTTTCGGTGAGCTCGAAGATACCACCGATGACGACCGTGCCGCCGTTCTCGACCAGCACCTCGGTCTGCACGTGCTTGGTGTTGATGGCCGGGCCCGCCGAGGTGTTGACACCGCGGGCGTCCTTGCTCACGTCCAGCGTGAGGATGATGTTGCCTTCGGGCGTGATCTGCGGCGTGACTTCAAGCTTGAGCACCGCCTTGCGGAACGAGATCGAGGTCGCGCCGCTGGAGGTGGCCTGCTGGTAGGGGATTTCCTCGCCCTGCTCGATCAGCGCCTTGGTCTGGTCGGCCGTGATGACGCGGGGGCTGGAGACCAGCTTGCCCTTGCCGTCGGCTTCGAGGGCCGAGATTTCGAGGTTCAGCATGCGCGACAGGCTCGAATTGAACAGCGAGATCGCGAAGGTGCCTGCGGCGTTGCCGGTGCCGCCAGCGTCGCCGGCGGGCAGGTTGATGAAGTTGGAGTTGGTCCAGGTGGCTGCTGCGCCGCCGACGCCGCCGGCGTTGGTGGTGGCAGGCATGACGCCGAAGGTGCCGTAGGCCGGATTGCCGTTGGCCGACGCGACGCGTTCGCGGGAGATACCGCCACCCATCCGCACGCCGAGCGACTTGCCGAAGGTGTCCGAGGCTTCCACGATGCGCGCTTCGATCAGCACCTGGCGCACGGGAATGTCCAGCTTCTGGATCAGGTCGGCAACCTGGGCCAGGCGCGAGGGAATGTCGGACACGAACAGCTGGTTGGTCCGCGATTCGGCGATCACGCTGCCGCGGGGGCTCAGGATGCGCGAGGTCGCGCCGCCGCCACCACCACCGCCGCCACCCGCCGATGCACCAGTCCCCGTCAGGCCCTGTGCAATCGCAATGGCCTTCGTGTAGTTCAGCTGGAACGACTGCGTGCGCAGCGGCTCCAGGTTCTCGATCGCCGCCTTGGCTTCGAATTCGAGCTTTTCCTTGGCGTTGATCTCATCCTTGGGCGCGATCCACAGCACGCTGCCGTTCTTGCGCATGCCCAGGTTCTTCGCCTGCATGATGATGTCGAGCGCCTGGTCCCAGGGCACGTCCTTCAACCGCAGCGTCAGTGCGCCGCTGACCGAATCGGAGGTCACGATGTTGAAGTTCGTGAAGTCGGCGATCACCTGCAGCAGTGAGCGGATCTCGATGTTCTGGAAATTGAGCGACAGCTTCTCGCCGTTGTAGCCGACGCCTTGCGTGAGCTTGCTCGGATCGACCTTGCGTGCGCGCACTTCCACCACGAACTGGTTCTCGCTCTGGTAGGCGCTGTGCTCCCAATCGCCCTTGGCTTCGATCGTCATGCGCACGCGGTCGCCCGATTGCTGCGAGGTGATCAGCTGCACCGGCGTGCCGAAATCGGCCACGTCGAGGCGGCGACGCAGGCCTTCGGGCAGCGTCGACTTGGTGAACTCCACCACCAGGCTCTTGCCCTGCTGCTTCACATCGACGCCGACCTGGTTGTTCGGCAGGTCGACCAGCACGCGGCCGGTGTTGTCGGTGCCCAGGCGGAAATCGACGTCGCGCAGCGGCAGCGTGTCGCGGTTGCGGTTCTCGGCGAAAGTGGTCGCCGCGGAAGCGACAAGTGCGGTGCCAGCCACCGGCTCGAGGACCACCAGCAGCGACTTGCCCTGGATCTCGGCCTTGTACGCCGTGGCCTGCTTCAGGTTCAGCACGACGCGGCTGCGGTCACCGGCCTGCACCACGTTGACCGAGCGCAGGTTGCCCTGGTTCACCTCGATGGCCGAACGCCCGATGGCGTTCGTCACGCCCGGGAAATCAAGCGCGATGCGCGCCGGCGTCTGCACCGAGAACCCGGCAGGCACGGCGGTGAGCGGCTGGGCCAGGTCGATGCGGATCACTTCCGCGCCCGACTGGGTCGAGCTCGTCACCGACTCGATCGCGTTTTGCGCATGGGCGACGGCCAGGGCACCGAAAGCCAGCAGACCCAGCCCGGCGGCGCGCAGCCACTGTGCCATCGTTGATTTTTTATGGTTCATTTCGCACTCTCTTGCAACTGCAGCGTGGCTACGCGTTCGATCCATTCGCCCGCGGCGTCCTGCACGATCTCGCGCAGGGCGACTTCGGTTTCGTTGATACGGGTGATGCGCCCGTAGTTGAGCCCCAGGTACTCGCCGACGCGCACCTTGTAGAGCAGCTTGTCCACACGCACGAGCGCCACCGGCTGGCCGTTGCGGTTCATGCTGCCGACCATCGCCATCGTGTCGAGCGGGAACGCTTCGAGGGCTTCCTTGCGGCGCGCCAGCTCCGGCGCGATCAGCTCGGACGTGCTCGGCTGGTTCGACTCCCGGCGCAGCGCCTGGGTCAGCTTCAGCATGTTGAAGGGCTCGAACGACGACGCCTCGGTGTAGGCCTGCGGCGTGAACTTCTTGGGTTCGGAGATCGGCGGCACCGAGGGCTTGATCTGCGCGCGCTGCTCGACCATCCAGCGCTGCAGGTCTTCCTGGTCGGAATCGCCGCAGGCGCTCAGGCCCAGCGTGGCCAGTGCCAGCCACAGGACTTTGGCGACCGGCTTCATTTCTTCGCCTTCGGCGCCGTGGCGCGTTTCTGGGCGGCCCGCTCGTCTTCGTCGAGGTAGCGGTAGGTGCGCGCGGTGGCATCCATCGTCAGCACGTCCTTGTCCTTCTGCGGTGTGACGGTCACGTTGTTGAGCGTCACGATGCGCGACAGGCTGGCCACGTCGGCCGCGAAGGCGCCCATGTCGTGGTAGCGGCCCGTGACGCGCACGGCGATCGGCAGCTCTGCGTAGTAATCCTTGACCGATACCTGGCCCGGACGGAACAGCTCGAACTGGAGGCTGCGACCGAGACCGGCCTGGTTGATGTCGGAGAGCAGTGCGTCCATTTCCGCCTTGCTAGGCAGTTGCTTCTCGAGAAGGATCACGTACTGCTGCACCTGCTCGCGCTGCTTCTTCAGCAGGTCAAGGTTGGCGGCTTGCGCCACTTTCTTCTGATAGTCGGTCCGGAGCGTGACTTCCTTGGCGCGCTCGGCTTCGAGTTCGTCGTTGGAGTTCGTGAGCCAGACAAACCACAGGCCCGCCAGCACCAGCGCGGACACGGCCAGGCACAGCGCGTAGCGCGGCACCGCCGGCCACATGGAAGGATCGTTCGGATTCAGTCCGCGGAACTGGTCGCCGAAGTTGCGCAATGCGGTGGCGACGTCGACTTTGGGGAGGGATCGGTTGCTGATGGCCATGATCGATTACCCCTTCGCCTGCGCCTTGGCGGCCAGGGCCTTCTCGGCCTCCGCCTTCTGGGCGTCGGTGGGCCGCTTGAGGCCGATGCGCATCGTGAAGTTCGCCACGCGGCGCTGGTCGCGCTGGCTCAGGTTCACATTGGCCGAGGTGATTTCGACCAACTCGGGCTTCACCAGCCAGGGGCTGTTGTTGCCGAGGTTGCGCAGCAGCTCCGACACGCGCTCGTTCGACTGCGCCATGCCTTGCAGGGTCACGGTCTGGTTCTCCTGCTTCATGCTGGTGAGATAGACGCCGTCGGGCAGTTGCCGGACGAGTTCGTTGAGCAGGTGCACGGGCAGGTTGCGGTCGCCTTGCAGGTCTTCCACGGCCAACTGGCGCGCGCGCAAGGCTGCGATTTCTTCCTGCAGTGTCGAGATTTCCTTGATCTCGACTTCGAGCTTCTTGATCTCGGCCTGAAGGAAACCGTTCTTCGATTGCTGAGCCGAAATCTGGGCCTCGAACCACAGGTAACCGAGGCCGGCGATCAGGGCGCCCAGCAGCGCGGCACCACCCAGGGTGCCGTAGAAGGCCTCGCGGCGGCGCTTGCGCGCGGCTTCGCGGTGCGGAAGCAGATTGATCAGGATCACTGCAGGAACCTCCGCATGGCCAGGCCGCAGGAGGTCAGATAGGAAGGCGCTTCGCGGCGGACCTTCTTCTCGCGAATGCTGGGGCCGAAGTCCATGCCATCGAACGGATTCACGAGCGAGCAGGCAAAAGAGGTCTGGCGGGTCACGGCATTGGTCAGCCCCGGCAGCGACGACGAGCCGCCCGCCAGCAGCACGTAGTCGACGCGGTTGTGCGGCGTGCTGGTGAAGAAGAACTGCAGCGCCCGCGCGATTTCCTGCGCGATGCTTTCGACGAAGGGCTTGAGCACGCCCGAGCCGTAGTCGTCGGGCAGGTCGCCGCTGCGCTTCTTGGCTTCGGCTTCCTCGGCGGAAAAACCGTACTGGCGCACGATCAGCTGGCTCAATTGAGCGCCGCCGAAGGCCTGGTCGCGGTCATACAGCACTTCCTGGTTGCGCAGCACTTGCATGCTGGTCGTGAAGGCACCGACTTCGAACAGCGCCACGATGGCGTCCACGCCCTTGCCCGGCAGTTGCTCGATCAGGCGCGCGGTTGCGAGGCGCGAGGCATACGACTCGACGTCGAGGATCATGGCCTTCAGGCCCGCGGCTTCCGCCAGGCCCTCGCGGTCCTGCACCTTCTCCTTGCGAGAGGCGGCGATCAACACTTCCACGTCGCCGACGGAGGTCGTGCTCGGTCCTGTCACGCAGAAGTCGAGGCTCACTTCATCGAGCGAGAACGGGATGTACTGGTTGGCTTCGGATTCGACCTGGATCTCGAGCTCCTGCTCGCTCATGCCGCCCGGGAGAATGATCTTCTTGGTGATGACCGCCGAGGGCGGCAGCGCCAGCGCCACGTTGCGGGTCTTGGTGCCGCTCTTGCGCACGACGCGGCGCACGGCTTCGGCGACTTCGTCGAATTTCTCGACGTTGCCGTCGGTGATCCAGCCGCGTTCGAGCGGTTCGATGGCGCAGCGCTCCAGAACCAGCTTGCCGCTGGCCTCACGGCCGAGCTCCACCAGCTTCACGCTGGACGAACTGACGTCCAGTCCCAGCAGGGGGGCGTTCTGACGACGAAACAATGATCCAAGAGCAGCCAAGTTAGGTCCCTCTCCCCCTGTTATTTGTAACCAATGGAAAAATATGCGTTCGGTTGCATGCTAGCAGCAGGCACAGCGCCCACCAAGCGTGCAGAAAGCCCGGAACCGACAACCGTTGTCAAAACGTGACGTCAAAGCCGCATTCTGTAACTTTCTGCTTAGCCCCTGGAGAGGGAATGCGCGAGGTAACAAAGATCCGGAGGCGCCGAGGGGGCGGCTTTTTATAATGTCCGGTGACTCTCCGGGCCCCCATGCAAGAAACTTCCAGCCCGAAAGGGCGCGCCAAGACTCCTCCACCCGAACGCCCCTTCTGGCTGAAATGGCTGTTGCGTTTCGTGTTCTGGGGGGCGGGCATCGCTGCGGCGGGCCTGCTTTCCATCCTGTGCGTGGTGGCCGTGGCCCTGGCAGTGGCCTATCCCAACCTGCCGGACATCTCGGAACTCTCCGACTACCGACCCAAGCTGCCGCTGCGCGTGTTCTCCGCCGAAGGCACGCAGATCGGCGAGTTCGGGGAAGAGCGACGCAACCTCACCCCCATCGCCGCGATCCCCAAGGTCGTGAAGGACGCTGTCCTCGCCGCCGAAGACGCCCGCTTCTATGACCACGGCGGCGTCGACTACAAGGGTCTGGTCCGCGCCGGCCTCGCCAACCTGAACCGCGTGAAGAGCCAAGGCGCCTCCACCATCACGATGCAGGTGGCCCGCAACGTCTACCTGAGTTCCGAGAAGACGCTGACCCGCAAGATCTACGAGGTGCTGCTGACCTTCAAGCTGGAGCACCTGCTCACGAAGGACCAGATCTTCGAGATCTACCTGAACCAGATCTACCTGGGCAACCGCGCCTACGGCTTCGCGGCCGCTTCCGAGGCCTACTTCGGCAAGCCGCTGTCCGAGATGACGATCGCCCAGGCCGCCATGCTGGCCGGCCTGCCGAAGGCACCCGGCGCCAACAACCCGGTCAACAACCCGCAGCGCGCACGCGGGCGCCAGTTCTACGTGATCGACCGCATGCAGGAGGCCGGCTTCATCACCGCCGAGCAGGCGGCCGAGGCCAAGAAGGAAGAGCTGCACCTGCGCGACGCCGCCGACCCGAACCGCCTGCACGCCGAGTACGTGGCGGAAACCGTGCGCCAGCTGATGTACGCCCAGTACGGCGACAGCACCTACACGCGCGGCCTCAAGGTCTACACCTCGCTGGTCGCCGCCGACCAGGCCGCGGCCTACAAGGCCCTGCGCAAGGGCATCATGGATTACGAGCGCCGTCAGGTGTACCGCGGCCCGGAGAAGTTCATCGACCTGCCGAACGACCCCAAGGAGCTCGACGAAGCGGTGGACGACGTGCTGAACGACCACCCCGACAACGGCGACGTGATGGCGGCCGTGGTGCTCAAGGCCACGCCCAAGGAAATCCAGGCCATCCGCGCCAACGGCGACGCCGTGCAGATCACGGGCGACGGCCTCAAGCCCGCGCAGTCCGGCCTGTCGGACAAGGCACCGCCCAACATCAAGATCCGCCGCGGCGCCGTGATTCGTGTCGCCAAGACGCCCAAGAACACCTGGGAAATCACCCAGCTGCCCGAGGTGGAAGGCGCGTTCGTGGCCATGGACCCGCGCGACGGCGCCATCAAGGCACTGGTCGGCGGTTTCGACTTCGGCAAGAACAAGTTCAACCACGTCACGCAAGCGTGGCGCCAGCCGGGCTCGAGCTTCAAGCCCTTCATCTACTCGGCGGCGCTCGAAAAGGGCTTCACCCCCGCCACCGTCATCAACGACGGCCCGCTGTTCTTCGACGCCGGCACCACCGGCGGCCAGCCCTGGGAGCCCAAGAACTACGGCGGCGGCTTCGACGGTCCGATGTCGATGCGCACGGCGCTGATGAAGTCGCGCAACCTCGTGTCGATCCGCATCCTGCAATCCATCGGCACGCGCTACGCGCAAGACTGGATCACCAACTTCGGCTTCGACAAGGACAAGCACCCCGCCTACCTCCCGATGGCGCTCGGTGCCGGTGCCGTCACGCCGATGCAGATGGCGGTGGGCTATTCGGTGTTCGCCAACGGCGGCTACCGCGTGAATCCGTACCTCGTGACCCGCGTCACCGACCACAAGGACCGCGTGCTGGTCGACGTCCAGCCGCCACTGCTCAACGAAGCGTCGCGCGCCATCCCGCAGCGCAACGCCTTCATCATGGACACGCTGCTGCAGTCCATCACGCGCGCCGGCACGGCCGCGAAGGCGCAGGCGATGCTCAAGCGCCCCGACCTCTACGGCAAGACCGGCACCACCAACGACTCGCTCGACGCCTGGTTCGCGGGCTTCCAGCCCACCATGACGGCGATCTCGTGGATCGGCTACGACACGCCGCGCAACCTGGGCGACCGCGAAACCGGCGGCGGCCTGAGCCTGCCGATCTGGATCAACTACATGGAAACCGCCCTCAAGGGCGTGCCCGTGACCGACCTGTCGACCACGCCGCCTTCGGGCATCGTGAGCGTCGGCGGCGAGTGGTACTACGACGACTACGCGCCGGGCCGCGGCGTGTCGAGCCTGGGCGTGGAATCTTCCGCGCCGGTGGCACCGGCCGAAGCCCTGAGTGGCCCGGCGATCAGCGCGCCTGCACCGCCCGAGGAGCGCAACCGCATCCTCGACCTGTTCAGGAACTGATCAAGAAAGACGGAGCGCGGCGGCTCAGGCCGCCGCGAACACCAGCGGCTGCCCCGCTTGCAGGGTCGCTTCGCGCGACAGGTTGCCGAAGAATTCTTCCCCGGTCTTGGTGTCCACCCACACCCGGCCGTCATGCCGGTAGTGGTAGCCGCCGGAGCGCGCCGCCAACCAGATTTCCTGCAGCGGCTTCTGCAGGTTCACGATCAGCTGGCTGCCGTTGCGAAACGACATCGTGATCATCCCGCCGACCCGCTGGTTGTCGATGTCGGCGTCGGTCGCGTCGTTGATGCGGTCGCAGCCCTGCTCGATGGCAGCAAGCGCCGCCTCGGCGCGGTCCATGTACTCGGTGTCGGTCATTACAATTTCAGCATGTTGAATGTTCGCCAAATTCTAGTGAGCGCTCGCGCCCGCACCGCGCTCATGGTCTGCCTTGCCGCCAGCGCGGCGGGCCTTGCGGCGTGCGGACAGCGCGGCGCGCTCTATCTGCCGACCGATCCGGCGGCCGCCCAGCGCGCCACCTTGCCCCAATTGCTCACCCCCGGCGGCTCCAAGGCCTCCGACAATGAAGCGGCCCCCAAGCCCGCCGCAGCCAGCAGCGCCCCCGCCTCCCCCCAGAAATGACGACGAACACCCCCCTGCCCGGCCACCCCCACATCGCCCACCGCGACGGCGCGCTGCACGTCGAGGGCGTCGCGCTCGACGCGCTGGCGCGCACGCACGGCACGCCGCTGTTCGTCTATTCGAAGCAGTGGATGCTCGACGCCCTGGCCGCCTACCAGCGCGGCTTCGAGGGCCGCGAGGCGTTGATCTGCTACGCGATGAAGGCCAATTCCTCGCTCGGCGTGCTGCGCGTATTCGCCGAGGCCGGCTGCGGTTTCGACATCGTCTCGGGCGGCGAACTGTCGCGCGTGCTGGCGGTGGGCGCCGATCCGAAGAAGATCATCTTCTCGGGCGTCGGCAAGACGCGCGCCGAGATGCGCCAAGCCCTGGCGGCCGGCATCGCCTGCTTCAACGTCGAGAGCGAAGCCGAACTCGACGTGCTCAACGAGGTGGCGCTGGCCGAGAAGGTGCGCGCGCCGATCAGCATCCGCATCAATCCGAACGTCGACCCGAAGACACACCCCTACATTTCCACCGGCCTGAAGGGCAACAAGTTCGGCATCGCGCACGACCGCGCGGTGCAGGCCTACCAGCACGCCGCCCGGCTGCCGGGTCTCGAGGTGGTCGGCATCGACTGCCACATCGGCTCCCAGATCACCGAAGCCTCGCCCTACCTGGACGCCTGCGACCGCGTGCTCGACCTGGTGGAAGCCATCGAGGCGGCCGGCGTGCCGATCCATCACCTGGACTTCGGCGGCGGCCTGGGCATCGACTACAACGGCGAAGTGCCGCCCAAGGCCGATGCGCTGTGGCAGCAGCTGCTCGCCAAGCTCGATGCGCGCGGCTTCGGCCAGCGCAAGCTGGTGATCGAACCCGGCCGCTCGCTGGTCGGCAATGCCGGCGTCTGCGTGACCGAGGTGCTCTACACCAAGCCCGGCGAAGACAAGAACTTCTGCATCGTCGACGCGGCCATGAACGACCTGCCGCGCCCCGCGATGTACCAGGCCTTCCAGAAGATCGTACCGCTGCGCGAGCGCGCCGGCGACGCGCCGACCTACGACGTGGTGGGCCCGGTCTGCGAAAGCGGCGACTGGATCGGCCGCGACCGCGCCCTCAACGTGGTGGCCGGCGACCTGCTGGCCGTGCTGTCGGCCGGTGCGTACTGCATGAGCATGGCCAGCAACTACAACACGCGCGGCCGCGCCGCCGAGGTGCTGGTGAGCGGCGCTACAACGAAGCCGATCCGTCGCCGCGAGACGATGGAAGACCAGCTGCGCGCCGAGATCGACGGCTGATCCGGTCTCAGCCGGTGCGCAGCGGCTTCTCGCTGCCGCGCACGGCCACTGCGGGCCTGGCCTGGCGCTTGCGCGCGAAATTCCAGACGCGCCACGCCAGCAGCACCCCGATGATCGCGGCGTAGACGAACACTTCGGCGAAGTTGTTCTTGCCCGCGCGCATCCAGAAGAAGTGCAGCAGCCCGAGCCCCGCGATCACATAAACCAGCTTGTGCAGCAGCTGCCAGCGCTTGGCGCCCATCGCCTTGATCGCGCGGTTGAACGACGTGGCCGCCAGGGGTGTCAGCAGCACGAAGGCCGAGAAGCCCACCAGGATGAACGGCCGCTTGGCGATGTCCTTGGCGATCTCGCCCCACTCGAAGCCCATGTCGAACCAGCTGTAGCACAGCAGGTGCAGCACCACGTAGAAGTAGGCGAACAGGCCCAGCATGCGGCGAAAGCGCGCCAGCGCGTTGAGCTTGGCGATCACGCGCAGCGGCGTCACCGCCAGCACGATGCAGATGAACCGCAGGGTCCAGTCGCCCGTCGCGCGGATCAGGAACTCGGCCGGGTTCGCGCCCAGCCCGTCGGTGAAGGCACCGAAGGCCAGCCGCGCGAACGGCAGCAGGCACAGCAGGAAGACGACCGGCTTGGTCGCCGGGTGCATGAGCAGCTTGTTCAGCATGGCGCAACGACCGGGCGGGGGCGCCCGCTCAGTAGTTCTTCTTCAGGTCCATGCCGGCGTAGAGCTGGCCGACCTGTGCCTCGTAGCCGTTGAACATCTCGGTCTTGCGCCGCTTCGCGAACAGGCCGCCGCCGTCGCCGATGCGGCGCTCGGTCGCCTGGCTCCAGCGCGGGTGGTCGACGTTCGGGTTCACGTTCGAATAGAAGCCGTACTCCTGCGCCGCAGCCTTGTTCCAGGCGGTGCTCGGCTCCTTCTCGACGAAGCGGATCTTGACGATCGACTTGGCTGACTTGAATCCGTACTTCCATGGCACCACGAGCCGCACCGGCGCGCCGTTCTGGTTGGGCAGCACCTCGCCGTACATGCCGAAGGCCAGCAGCGTGAGCGGATGCATCGCCTCGTCCATGCGCAGGCCTTCGGTGTAGGGCCAGTCGAGCACGCGCGAGCCGACGAAGGGCATGGTCTTCGGGTCGGCCAGCGTCACGAACTCGACGAACTTGGCATTGCCCTGCGGTTCGACCTTCTTGATGAGCTCGGCCAGCGAGTAGCCGACCCACGGGATCACCATCGACCAGCCCTCGACGCAGCGCAGGCGGTAGATGCGCTCTTCCTGCGCGCTGAGCTTGAGCAGGTCTTCGATGCCGTACTTGCCCGGCTTCTTGACCAGCCCCTCGACCTCCACGGTCCACGGCCGCGTCTTGAGCGTGCCGGCGTTCTTCACCGGATCGCCCTTGTCGACGCCGAACTCGTAGTAGTTGTTGTAGCTGCTCGCGTCCTTGTAGTCGGTGAGCTTTTCCATCGTCTGCGCGCCCGGCACGGCCGATTTGGCGCCCGGCAGCAGGGCCAGCTTGTGCGGGCCGGTCGCCTGGGCGAAGGCCTCGCGCCCGGCAAAGCCCGCCAGCGCGGCGCCTGCCGCGCCCCCGGCCATCAGCTTGAGCAGGTCGCGCCGGCCTTCATAGGCGGCGCGCGGCGTGATCTCGCTCGACAGCGGATGGTTGAAACCGTGGGTGTCGCGACGGTGCGAACGGGAAGGGAACGACATGGCAGGCCTTTCGCGTGAATCGTTGTGCTCAGGGTAGTTCGTGACATGCCCCGGTTTGGTTACGCGCCATGGCGGCGCGTGGTTTCAATTCTTCGCAAAAGGCGCCAGGCCTGCGCTTACAGCGTGCCGTAGCTGTGCAGCCCGCTCAAGAACATGTTCACGCCAAGGAAGGCGAAGGTGGTCACGGCCAGGCCGGCCAGCGCCCACCAGGCCGCCACGGTGCCGCGCAGACCCTTCACGAGGCGCATGTGCAGCCAGGCCGCGTAGTTGAGCCAGACGATCAGCGCCCAGGTTTCCTTCGGGTCCCAGCTCCAGTAGCCGCCCCAGGCATCGGCCGCCCACAGGGCGCCGAGCACGGTCGCGATGGTGAAGAAGGCGAAGCCGACGGTGATCGACTTGTACATGACGTCGTCGAGCACCTCGTTGGCCGGCAGGCGCGCCGCGATGCGCTTGCGGCCCAGCAGGATGCCCGCGGCGATCAGCGCCGAGATGCCCGCGTAGATCACCCAGTAGCTGCCGCCGGCTTCCTGCACGCGCTGGCGGAAGGCCACCGGCACGAAGCACAGCGCCACGCCCAGCAGCCAGATCGGCGTGAGCTTGTACCAGCGGGTCTCGCTCGCCTGTTCCTTGATGAGGTAGGCGAAGGCCACCATGGCCGCGAGCGCGAAGGTGCCGTAGCCGATGAAGTTGGCGGGCACGTGCAGCTTCATCCACCAACTCTGCAGCGCGGGCACCAGCGGCTGGATCTCATGCGCCTCGCGCACGATCGTGTACCAGAGCAAAAAGCCCACCGCCGCGCTGACCACCAGCATCACGAAGGCACCCAGCGCGCGCGTGTTGTAGCGCTCTTCGAAGTACAGGTAGAACGCCGCCGTCAGCCAGCAGAACAGCACGAACACTTCGTACAGGTTGCTCACCGGGATGTGGCCGATGTCCGGGCCGAGCTGGTGGCTTTCGTACCAGCGCACCATGGTTCCGATCAGCGCCATGGTCACGGCCGCCCAGGCCAGGCGGGAGCCGATCAGGTCGAAGGTGTCGGCCTGCTGCTTGCCGGCGGCGAAGCCGATCCAGTAGAACAGCGTGCTCATGAAGAACAGCACGCTCATCCAGAGGATGGCCGACTGGCTCGACAGGAAGTACTTGAGCCAGAACACCGAGTCGGCGCGCGCCAGGTCGCCCTGGTAGGAGCTGATGGCCAACAGCGAGGCCGCAGCCACCACCAGCGCCAGCACCCGCAGCGGGCGCCAGAACCAGCAGATGCCGATGACCGAGACCAGCGCCGCCACGAGGATCGGCTTTTCGTAGCTGTCCATCGAGCCGGCGTGGCGCATGAAGGCGAACGCGCCGCCGGCCAGCACCAGCGCCGCGAACACCCAGTCGAACAGGTTGCGGCGGGAGAGCCAGCTTTCGTGGAGCGTGAGGGTCGTGGTGTTCATGGTGACGCCGGTTCTTCTTTCTTCAGGGCGAGCAACCTGTGCTTCAGGTGCTCGAATTCGCGATCGCTGTCCAGGGTCTTGCGGTTGACCGAGAACGCCATCGTGGCGACCGTTTCGCGGCCGTCGTTGTCTCCAGAGGCGCCGCCGCCGGGTGTCAGCCACACCCACAGGCGGCGCTCGCGCACGTACAGCATGGCAAAAATACCGACGATCAGCAACAGACACCCCAGATAGACGATGTTCTTGCCAGGGGCGCGCGCCACCTGGAAGACGCTGGCCTGCACCTGGGTGAAGTCGGTCATCATCATCGCGACCGGCGCCGGGTAGAAGTGCGCGTCGCTCAGGGCCAGCACGGCCTGCGTCAGGTAGCCCTGCGATTTTTCGTCGTTCGGCAGCGCGGCCAGGCCGGCGCCTTCGCGGCTCAGGTTGAGCACCTCGAACAGCACGTCGTTGAGGATGCGCACCAGCACCGTGCCGGCGCGCTCGCGCTCGGCCTCGGGCACGTTGGCTTCCATGAATTCGGCAATCGCCTGCCAGCCGCCCTGCGACGCGGCGTCGGCCTTGGCGCGCTCGGCGCCCGAGAACAGCGCCAGCGCACGAGCGGCCGAGATGCGCAGCTGCTCGGCCATTTCGGGGCGCTTGGGGTCGGTCGCCTTGGCGATGTAGCGCTCGATGGCGCGCTCGCGCGTGGCGGGGTCGCCCAGCGCGGTGCGCATGCGCACGAAACCGTCCATCGAGCCTTGCTCGTCGGCCGGCACGCGCAGGTAGCGGAACGGCTCCTCGGGCTTCTCGCGCATGCCCAGCAGGAACACGGGCTGGCCGTCGCCGGCGTCGACCGGCACCATGTAGTTCTGGTACTCGCGCGCCTGGCCGGCCGCGTCGCGCAGCTTGTAGCCGATGCTCGGGCCGATGTTGCGCAGCACCTTGGGCTTGTTGGTCTTGTTGGCGGCGCCCAGGCGCGACTCGATGCCGTGGCGCAGGTCGACCTTGCGCACGTCGGCGCCGCTGCCCATGGCGCCACCGTCGGCGAAGTTCTCGACGTTGATCACCCGCAGCGCGGCGTACTCGAGCGTGAGCTTGTCCTTGCCGTTGGTGATCTCGGTGCTCGGGCCGCCGATGATGCCCTCGACCTCGAAGGGCTTGGCCGCGGCCGCCATCGGCACCGCCTTGAGCTTCACCGTGGAGCCGCCGTCGTCGAAGCTCGACTGGTAGATCTCCACGCCCTTGTAACTGGCCGGGTGGTTCACCTCGATGCGCGCGGGCACCTGCTCGCCGCTCTCGCGGTCGTGCAGCACCACCTCGCTGGCGAACAGCTTGGGCATGCCGGTCGAGTAGTAGTCGACGATGAACTTCTTCAGCTCGATGGTGAACGGCAGCTCCTGCAGCAGCACGCCGTCGGCCTGGTTCAGGATGGCCACGTTGCCCCGCCCACCTTCGGGCACGAGGATGTTGCCGCGGAAGGTCGGGTTGGCGGTCGACAGGCGATGCTCGGGCGCCACGTCGGCGATCATGCCGCCGCCCGTGAACACGCTCTTGCCGTTGAACCAGGTCTGGGCGCGCACCACGAGGTCGCCGTCGAGCAGGCCGCCGATGCACACCAGCACGATGGCGCTGTGGGCGGCGATGTAGCCCAGCTTGTGGGCACCGCCGGCGCGCGCCGCGACCATCCAGCCCGCTGCGGCCTTGCCGTCGGCGCTGGCGTTGCGCTGCTGCAGCTTGACCTTCCAGCCGCCGCTCACGAGCAACTGGCCGATGCGGTTGGCCGCCATGTCGGGCGTTTCCGCGAGCCGGTTCTCGGCGCGCTGGCCGAAGGCCTTGAGGCTCTGCGCGCGGATGTCTTCCTTGAAGGTGCGCAGGTCGATCAGGATGCGCGGCGTGTTGCGCGCGACGCACAGCGACGTGCTGATCACCAGGAACAGCAGGATCAGAAGGAACCACCAGGCGCTGTAGACCGAGTCGAGTCGCGCCGTGCGGAACAGCTCAGCCCAGAAAGGCCCGAACTGGTTGATGTAGTTGTTGATCGGCTCATGCTGCTTGAGCACGGTGCCGATGATCGAGGCGATGCAGATGACCGTGAGCAGCGCGATCGCGAAGCGCATCGACGACAGCAGTTCCACCGCGGCGCGAAGCAGCTGCGGGCCGCGATGCACGCGAAGGCCATGGGTGGAAACGGTCATCGGAGGGAAACCAGGAAAGAGGAAAAAAACAAAAGGGCGGGCCATCCTCCTGGATCGGCCCGCCCTTTGTTTGGGATTTTTATCGGCGGTTAGTTCACGCTGGACAGCGCGACGGCGGAAATCAGCGCAGGCCGGCGATGTAGTCGGCCACGGCCTTGATTTCGCGGTCGTTGAGCTTGGCGGCCACGCCGTTCATGGGCGAGCTGTTCAGGCGGACGTTGTCGCGGAAGGCCACGAGCTGGGCCACGGTGTAGTCGGCGTGCTGGCCGCCCAGGCGCGGGTACTGGGCCGGGAGGCCGGCACCGTTCGGGCTGTGGCAGCCGGCGCAGGCCGGGATCTGGCGATCGCCGATGCCGCCGCGGTAGATCTTCTCGCCGAGGGCGACCGTGTCCTTCTCCTTCGAGAAGCCCGGCTTGATCTTCTTGGAGCCGACGAACCAGGCGATGTTGCGCATGTCTTCTTCAGACAGCGCCGAGGCCAGCGGCTTCATGATGGCGCTCTTGCGCTTGCCGGACTTGAAGTCCTGCAGCTGCTTGAGGATGTATTCGGGGTGTTGTTGCGCCAGCTTGGGGTTGGCTGCGATGGCCGAGTTGCCGTCCGCGTTGTGGCACGAAGCACAGCTTTGGCTGTTGGCCGGCGTCGCATTGAACAGCGTGTCGCCCTTGGCGGGATCGGGCTTGGCCGGCTTGGCGGCTGCCGCTGCGGGGGCAGCTGCATGCTCATCGGCTGCAAAACTCGCGCTGGCTGCGACGCCCATGAGGGCTGCAAGCAGAATATTGGCAAACAACTTCATATCGGGGGCTTCGAATTTATGGCGCAAAACCCCGCGATTCTACAATGGCGCCCCGTTCCGAAAGCCCATTGATGACCTCCCCGCGCGCCAAGTCCGCCGCTTATCCTCCCCGCGCGGCCCCTGCCGTGGACCCGCAGGTCGCTGAACGCGAGCGCGTGGCCCTCGGTTGGCTGCACACCGCCCACTTCCTGACCAGCGCTCCGCAACTCGAGCACCTGCCCCCGGTCGACCTGCCCGAGATCGCTTTTGTCGGCCGATCCAACGCCGGCAAATCGACCGCCATCAACACCCTGACGCAGCAGACGCGCCTGGCCTTCGCCTCGAAGACGCCGGGCCGCACGCAGCACATCAACCTGTTCGGCATCGGCAAGCAGAAGGTCGACGACGCCGTGCTGGCCGACCTGCCCGGCTACGGCTATGCCGCCGTGCCGAAGGAAGCCAAGCTGCGCTGGCAGCGCGTGATGGGCAACTACCTCATGACGCGCGAAAGTCTGCGCGGGGTTGTCCTGATGTGCGATCCGCGCCACGGCATGACCGAGCTCGACGAGATCTTGCTCGACGTGATCCGTCCGCGCGTCGAGCAAGGCCTCAAATTCCTCGTGCTGCTGACCAAGTCCGACAAGCTCACGCGCACCGAAGCCGCCAAGGTGCTGTCGATTACGCGACTGAACGCCGGCGGCGGCGAGGTCAAACTGTTCTCGGCCCTGAAGAAGCAAGGGGTCGGCGAAGCGGCCGAGCTGCTGTGGCGCTGGGTGCACCCCGACGACGCCGCGCCAACGCCCGCGCCGCCACCGGCCGAAGACGCCTGATGCGCTAGAGGAACCGGCTGCATCGAGCGCCTCGCCTGCGAAGTTCACTATCAAAACAATAGCGACAGTCAACCCAAGGAGACACGAAGCATGATCGAGACCTTCCAACGCAGCCTGCCCAACGGCACCACCCTGAGTTGCCGCGCCGCCGGCAAGCCGGGCCAGCCGCTGATGGTGTTCCTGCACGGCTTTCCCGAAGCCGCGTTCATCTGGGACGAACTGCTCGCCTACTTCTCGGACCCGGCCCACGGCGGCTACCGCTGCGTGGCGCCCAACCTGCGCGGCTTCGAGAAGTCCAGCGCCCCCACGGAGGTGGCCGACTACAAGGCCCACCTGCTGATCCAGGACATCCAGCAGCTCGTGGCCACCGAGAGCGCCGACGGCACCATGGCCGCGCTGGTGGCCCACGACTGGGGCGGCGCCTTCGCCTGGGGCTACGCCAACGCCTTCCCGCAGCAGGTCGGCAAGCTGGTCATCATCAATTCGCCGCACCCGGGCACCTTCACGCGCGAGCTGCGCAACAACCCGGCGCAGCAGCAGGCCAGCGCCTACATGCACTTCCTGGCGCGCCCCGACGCCGAAGCCCTGCTCGCGGCCGACGACTTCAAGCGCATGTGGCCCTTCTTCCTCTTGATGAAGGCCGGCCCGGACGGCTTCGGCTGGCTCACCGAGGAAGTGAAGCAACAGTACCGCGAGGTCTGGAGCGCGGGCCTCACGGGCGCCTGCAACCTGTACCGCGTGACGCCGATGAAGCCGCCGCTGCCGGGCCAGACCGTCGACAGCATTCCGGTGTTGCCGCGCGAACGCCTCACGGTGACCATGCCGACCTTCGTGTTCTGGGCGCTCGACGACGCAGCCCTGCTGCCGGGCCTGCTCGAAGGGCTGGAAGACTACGTGCCCCAGCTCGAGGTCAAGAAGGTGCCGAACGCCACCCACTGGATCGTGCACGAGCAGCCGCAGCTGGTCGCGCGCGAGATCGAGGGCTTCCTGGCCCGCAATCAGTAAATCGGCGGCTCGCCCTCGGGGCGGGTCTTGAACCTGCGGTGCACCCAGTAGTACTGGGACGGCATCGTGTCGATGTAGCCCTGCAGGCGCTCGTTCATGAGCGCCGTGTCGGCCTCGACGTCGTCGGTCGGGAAGTTCTGCCACGCCGACAGCACCTGGATCTCGTAGCCGCCCGGCGTGAGCTTGGCCACCACCGGCACCACCTTGGCCTTGCCCAGCCGCGCGAAGCGCGAGAGCGACGGCACGGTGGCCGCCTGCACGCCGTAGAAGGGCACGAAGATGGTCTGGTCGCGCCCGAAGTCCATGTCGGGCAGCAGGTACAGCAGGCCGCCCTTGCGCAGCCCCGCGAGGATGGGCTTGATGCCGTCCACCCGGTTGAGCGCCGCCACGTCGCCGAAGCGCGTGCGGCCTTCGCGGATCCAGGCGTCGACCATCGGGTCGCGCTGGGTCGTGTAGATCGTGGCCGACGGGCGCGCCGTGTGCATGGTGAGCGCGGTGGCCGCGGCATCGAGGCCGTAGAAGTGCGGCGCGAACAGGATCATCGGCGCGTCGCCCTCGGCGATTTCGCGGATCTCCGAGGCAGAACCGACGATCTTCAGCCGGCTCTTCACCACCTTTTCGGGCGCATGCCAGAGCCAGCTGCGGTCGAGCCACGACTGCGCGACGAAGACGAAGGTCTCGCGCGCGATGGCGCGGCGCTCGGCCTCCGACTTTCCGGGGAAGCACAGGGCCAGGTTCCGGTCGACCACGCGCCGCCGCGGCACGGCGATGGTGTGCAGCAGGCGGCCGAGGACCCTGCTGAAGCCGCGCACGAGCGGCAGGGGCAGCGGGGCCAGCACGCGCATGAAGCCGATACCGAGTCGGGAACTGAGGCTCATGGCGCAGCCCCTCCGGCGGCATTGGCCACCACGGCGGGTTCGCCGCGCGGCTCTTTGTAGCGCGCGTAGTCCCAGACGTACTGGCCGGGCAGGCTGTGGATCAGGCGGCCGATGCCGTCGTTCATGGCGGCGGCGGCGTCCTCGATGGACGCCTCGGGGTCGGTGAGCGCGGTGCCGACGATCGGCTCGAAGCGGATCACGTAGCCCGCGCCGCGCGGCAGGCGCTCGCACACGCTGAGGAAGCAGGCGGCGCCGGTCTGTTGGGCCAAACGGGGAAGCAGGGTCATGGTGTAGGCGGGGCGGCCGAGGAAAGGCGCCCACACGCCCTGCCCCAGCGGCGGCACCTGGTCGGGCAGGATGCCGGTGTAGCCGCCGCCGCGCAGCGTGCGGATCAGGCCGCGCACGCCGGTGTTGTTGGTCGGCAGGGTCTGCAGGCCGGGCCGGTCGCGCGAACCCGCGGCGATCAGGTCGGCCATCCATTTCTTGCGCGCCGGACGGAACAGCGCGGTGATCGGCCCGAAGTCCGCGAGAAAGCGCTCGCCGATGGCCTGGCCGCACATCTCCCAGCTGCCCAGGTGCGGCGCCACGAGGATCACGCCCTTTTTCGCGCGCATCGCGGCCTCGAAGGCCTCGACGCCTTCCCAGCGCACCACGCGCGTCAGCACGCTCTCGCCCTGCGGGCGCAGCCACAGCCAGGGCAGCTCGGACGCCATGTGGCCGGCGGCGGCGATGGCGGGACGGTACTGCGCGGGCGAGAAGCCGGCGCTCTCGGCGTTGGCCTTGAAGCGGCGGCGGTAGTCCGGCGCGCACCACCAGACCAACCATCCCAGCAAGGCGCCGAGCCGATGCATCAGCGGCATCGGCACGCGGGCAAGCAGGCGGAACAGGGTGATCATTGAATGGGGAGGGGGAGAGAGTCAGGGAGGGTCAAAAGGCGGACGCGCGCGCATGGTATTGCGCGGCTCGAATAGAATGCAAATTGTCGCCGAGTTACGGAACAACTTGCAGGGCGACACCCACAAGCGCGAATGCGATTGTGTCCCGTCGATTCATCGACATCTGCTAAAGCGTTCGCCAGGGCTCCGCAGAGTTGGCAACGCGCCAATTGAACTTCAAGGAGTGACCACAGTGGCGAACGACTTTCTCTTTACTTCCGAATCGGTTTCCGAAGGCCATCCCGACAAGGTCGCGGACCAGATCTCGGACGCGATCCTCGACGCGATCTTCGAACAAGACCCCCGCAGCCGCGTCGCCGCCGAAACGCTGACCAACACCGGCCTCGTGGTGCTTGCCGGCGAGATCACGACCAACGCGCACGTCGACTACATCCAGGTCGCGCGTGACACCATCAAGCGCATCGGCTACGACAACACCGAGTACGGCATCGACTACAAGGGCTGCGCGGTGATGGTCTGCTACGACAAGCAGTCCAACGACATCGCCCAGGGCGTGGACCACGCCTCCGACGACCACCTGAACACCGGCGCCGGCGACCAGGGCCTGATGTTCGGCTACGCCTGCGACGAAACGCCCGAGCTGATGCCCGCGCCGATCTACTACGCGCACCGCCTCGTGGAGCGCCAGGCCCAGCTGCGCAAGGACGGCCGCCTGCCCTTCCTGCGTCCCGACGCCAAGAGCCAGGTCACGATGCGCTACGTGGACGGCAAGCCCCACAGCATCGACACCGTGGTGCTCTCCACGCAGCACAGCCCCGACCAGAGCGAAACGCCGACCAAGATGAAGGCCTCGTTCAACGAAGCCATCATCGAGGAGATCATCAAGCCCGTGCTGCCCAAGGAATGGCTGCAGAACACGCGCTACCTGATCAACCCGACCGGCCGCTTCGTCATCGGCGGCCCGCAGGGCGACTGCGGCCTCACCGGCCGCAAGATCATCGTCGACACCTACGGCGGCGCCTGCCCGCACGGCGGCGGCGCGTTCTCCGGCAAGGACCCGTCGAAGGTCGACCGCTCGGCCGCCTACGCCGCGCGCTACGTGGCCAAGAACATCGTGGCCGCCGGCCTGGCGCGCCAGTGCCAGATCCAGGTGGCGTACGCCATCGGCGTCGCCCAGCCGATGAACATCACGGTCTACACCGAAGGCACCGGCGTGATCCCCGACGAGAAGATCGCCGAGCTCGTGCGCGAGCACTTCGACCTGCGTCCGAAGGGCATCATCCAGATGCTCGACCTGCTGCGCCCGATCTACCAGAAGACCGCCGCCTACGGCCACTTCGGTCGCGAAGAGCCCGAGTTCACCTGGGAAGCCACGACGCAAGCGGCCGCACTGCGCGCTGCAGCCGGCCTCAAGTAAGCACTGCGATTACCGGGTCTCAAGGCCCGCCGTCCCCTCGGGGCGGCGGGCCTTTTCATTTCATGGCGCGTTCTTCAGAAGCGGTACGCGCCGCTCAGGCCCACCGTCCAGCTGCGCCCAGGCGCGGGCTCGTAGAAGCGCGCATTGCCTTCGTTGACGATGACCGAGCCCATGTAGCGCCGGTCGAACAGGTTGTCGACGCGCGCGAAGGCGTTGAAGTCCCAGCGCTCCCACTTCTTCAGGTAGCCGGCATACAGCGCCGCCACGGCGTAGCCGTGCGCGCTCGCGGTGTTCAGGTCGTTGGCCTGGATGCGGCTCAACGCGCGCATCTCGACGCCCGCGCGCCAGCCCTCGGGCGGCACCCAGCCGAGCGAGGCGAACAGCGACTGGCGCGCGATGCCCGGGATGCGGTTGCCCGCGTTCACGGCATTGCCGCCCGCGCAGGGCGACGGCGAGCAGAACGCATTGCGGTAGGTCGCGTCCAGCCACGTGTAGGCGACCTGCGTGCGCCAGTGGTCGGCCGTTTCGTGCTGCCAGCCCAGTTCGAAGCCGTTACGCCGCGTGCGCCCCGCGTTCTGGAAGGTGGCGCGGCCGCCGCTGTTGGTGGCGGTCACGATCTCGTCGCGCGTGCGCGTGTGGAACAGCGCCGCCGTCAGCAGGCCGCCGGCCAGCCGCGCCTTCGCTCCCACCTCGAGGCTGTCGTTCACCGACGGCCGCAGCCCGAAGTTGAGCCCGCTCGCCCCGCCCGGGCGGTACGACAGCTCGTTGAGCGTCGGCGTCTCGAAGCCCCGGCCGACCGAGCCGTACACCGCGAGATCGGGCGTGGCCTGGTAGCGCAGCGAGGCCACGGGCAGGGTCTTGCTGTAGCTCGCGCTGCCGCTGTCGTTGCGGTTGGCACCGGCTATGTACAGGTCGTGCGAATCGAAGTGCACGCGGCTGCGGCGCACGCCGGCCTCGAGCGTCCAGCGCTCCGCGAAACGCCAGGCGGCCTGCGCATACGGATCGAGATTCCAGACCTCGTTGCGCTCGTTGCGGCGCAGCCGCCCCTGCACGCCCAGCAGGGGCGCGGCCACCGGGCCCTGGTAGTTCTCGTAGCCGCGGCGGCGCTCGCGCAGGCTGTCGTAGCCCAGGCCTGCCACGAGGTCGAAGGGCCGGTCGGCCAGCTGCAGCGCGGCGGTCCAGCGCAGGTCGACGCCGCCGTACTGGCGCGAGAGGTCGATCACGCCGCCCGCGTGCAGCGGACTCTGCTGCGCGGACGGCGGGATCGACTGGAACTGCACCGTCTTGCGCTCGCCGCCATAGACCATGAACTGCAGCGCCTGCTCGGCATTGAGGCGCCGCTCGTAGCGCAGGCCGACCTGCGTCTGCTCGACCGTCTTGCGCGTGTCGTACTGCAGCGCCAGCGGCGCCTTGCGCGGTGCCTGCGCGACCTGCTCGGCCGTCAGGCCCAGCGGGTCTTGCGCCTCGATGCGCACGCTGTTGAACACCAGCGTGAGTTTGTCGCCGTTGTCGAGTGCGATGCCCAGCTTGCCGTTCGCGATGTTGCGCCGCGCGGCACTCTGCTCGCGCCAGCCGTCGGTGCGAAAGTGGCTCGCGCCGAGCAGGTAGTCGACCGCGCCCTGCGAACCGCTCAGCTGCAGCGACTGGCGCCAGCTGCCGAAGCTGCCGCCGGCCAGCGAGTACGACAGGCGCGGCGCGCCCTCCCCCGATGCGGTGAACGCCTGCACCACGCCGCCCGACGAATTGCCGTACAGCGCCGAGAACGGCCCGCGCAGCACTTCGACGCGGTCGACCGAGCCGATGTCGATGTTCGAGGTCTGCCCCTGCCCGTCGGGCAAGGTGGCCGGAATGCCGTCGACGTACAGGCGCACGCCGCGCACGCCGAAGGTCGAGCGCGCGCCGAAGCCGCGCACCGACAGCTGCAAGTCCTGCGCGTAGTTCATGCGGTTCTGCACCTGCAGGCCGGGCACGGCGCCCAGGCTCTCGGACAGGTTGACCTGCATCCGGCTGTCGCGCATCTCGTCGCCATCGACGCGGTCGACCGAGCCGGGCACGAGAAACGGAGACAGCGTGCCGCGCGGCGTCGAAACGGTGACATCGCGCAGCGTGCCGGCCGGCGACGTGGCGGGCTGCTGGCCGTGCACGGCCAGCGGAGCGCCCAGGATCAGCAGGCGAAGCGGGTAGGAGAGTGCGGCATTCATCGGCACCGATTCTGCGTCGGTGCCCTGCCCCTTTCGCCTAGCGCGAACCCGTGCGCGGCGAGCGGCGCCAGCCGTACCAGGCGCACACGAGCACCGGAATGCCCAGGCCCACCCAGGCCACCATGTCGCCGAGGCCGCCGTCGCTGAACAGCGCGGTGATCAGGCCGACGGTGGTCATAACGCCCAGCGCGATGGGCCAGCCCCACATGCGCCAGAAGGACTGGTGCGGTGCCTTGTGGTGCGTCGTCATGCCTGCACCTTCATGGCCGGTGCCGGGTCGGGCTGCGGGCCCGATGCCGAGGGCGGCGCGCGCTCCGTGGCGGGCGCCGCAGTCGTGGCAGTCCGTGCCGGCACGGTGTTGCCACGCTTGAGCCACAGGTACAACCCGCTGCCCAGCACGATGATGGTCGCGATGTCCAGCAGCGCCCACAGGATCTGCATCGGCATGCCGCCGTAGTCGCCGAAGTGCAGCGGCTGCGACACCAGCAGGCCCGTGAGGTACCACGGCATCTTCGGCGCTGCCGTCACCTCTGCGGTCTTGGCATCGACCAGCACCGGCTGCAGCAGCTTCGAGGTGAAGGGCTCGTTGCCGCGCAGGAAGAAGGTCGTGTGGTGCGGGCTCGAGAACGAGGTGCCCGGGAACGCGATGAACGACAGCTTCATGCCGGGCGCCTTCTGCATCGCGCCTTCCATCGAGCGCTGCAGCGAGCCGCGCTCGGCCACCGGCACCACCGGCTCGTTCTTGTAGGGCGCGAGCAGCGTGCTGAGCTGGTCGTACTGCCAGTACTTGATGATCAGGTCGGCCCAGGTGTTGATCATGCCGGTGGAGCCCACCACGAACAGCCACACCAGCGTGACGATGCCCAGCAGGTTGTGCAGGTCGAGCCACTTCAGGCGCGGACGCTTCTCGCGCCGCACGGTACCGAAGTCAAGCTTGCGCATGAACGGCGAGTACAGCACCACGCCCGAGACGATGGCCACCAGCAGCAGAAGCCCCATGAAGCCCAGGAACAGCTTGCCCGGCAGCCCGGCGAACAGGTCGACGTGCAGCTTGAACATGATGTACATGAAGCCCTGGCTGAACTCCGGCTGCGCCAGCACGACGCCGGTGCGCGCATCGACCGCCACCGACTTGAAGTCTTCGGTGGGCTCGGGCGTGGGCGTGAGCGTGACGAACCACAGGCCGTCGTCGTCCTCGGGCTGCGAGACGAACTGCACCACGCGGTCGGGGTGCTTGGCGCGGCCGATCTCGACCACCTTGTCCAGGCTGATGCGCGGCGTGTTCGCCGGCATCTTCGGCGCCTCGACCTCGGTGCCCAGCAGGTGGCCGATCTCGTGGTGGAAGATCAGCGGCAGGCCGGTGATGCACAGCAGCAGCATGAACACCGTGCAGACGAGGCTGCTCCACTTGTGCACCCAGGCCCAGGTCTTGATCTTTCGGCTGTCCATGTCGTCGTGCGTCGTTGGGTGGTGAAAAGGCTAGAAGCGGTAGGTGGCGCTCGCCACGATGTTGCGTCGCGCACCGTACCAGCAGTCACCGCGCGACAGGCAGGTGCTGAAGTACACCTTGTCCGTCACGTTGTTGATGTTGAGCGCATAGCGCCACTGGGCCGTATCGTAAGCAAACACCAGGTCGGCCAGCGCCACACCGGGGATGCGCGGGCCGGTGCCGAACTGGGTGTCGCGGAACGAACTCATCACGCGCACGCCGGCGCCGGCCGAGAAGCCGCTCATGCCGGCCACCGAGAACCTGTACTTGGCCCAGAAGCTGGCCTGGTGCTTGGGCAGGCCTTCGATCTGCGCGTCGGCGTCGGTGTAGTTGTAGTGGGCGATCAGGTCGAGGTTGGGGCCCACCGAGCCCTTGGCTTCCAGTTCCACGCCCCGGGTCTTGGTCAGGCCGCGCTGCGAGAACACCTTCGGCTGCTCTTCGACGATCTGGTTCTTCTCGCGCAGGTCGTACACCGCGGCGCTGAAGGCCATGGCGCGATTCTTCGGCTCGTACTTGACGCCCGCTTCCCACTGCTCGCCGCGCAGCGGCGAGAAGATGCGGCCTTCGCGCGGCGACTGCGGCGTGAACGACTCGCTGTAGCTCAGGTACGGCGACCAGCCCGAGGGATGGGCGTACATCACGCCCAGGCGCTTGGTGGTGGCGCTGCTCTTTTGCTCGTCGCTGCCGGCGGCGCTGGACACGGCCCGGTCATGACGCAGGCCGGCCACGAAGATCCAGTTGTCGAGCTTGATCTGGTCCTGCAGGTACAGGCCGGTCTGGCGCTGGCGGGTGCGCGGACGCGCCACGCGCTCGGGTTCGTCCACGTGGCCGTACACCGGCGCATAGAGGTCGATGGTGTCCGCGGTGGTGCCGCCCCAGACGTTCTCGCGCTGGCGCGCGAAGTCCGCGCCCACGAGCAGCGTGTGCTGGAGCGCGCCGGTCTGGAAGTGGCCTTCGACGTGGTTGTCCAGGGTCTGCGTGCGGTTGCGGGTCAGCTGGCTGTCGAAGTAGCGGGGGAACACGCGCTTGAAGATCGGGTCGGTCGACCAGCTGTCGAAGCCGCTGAACGCGCCGCCGTAGTGGTAGCGGTTGTCGTTTTCGTTCTTCGCGTAGCGGAAGTTCTGGCGCACGGTCCAGCTGTCGTTGAACTTGTGCTCGAACTGCCAGCCGAAGGTCTGGCGCTCGCTGTTGTAGTAGTCGCCGGCCTCGCCGATGAAGCGGCTGGCCGGCACGCGGCCGTTTGGGTTCGGCAGCAAGGTGCCTTCCCACGGCAGGAATTGCGAGCTGCTGCCGCTCTTGTCTTTTTGCCACAGCCCCTGCAGCGTCAGCGAGGTCGCCGCGTTGGGCCGCCAGGTGAGCGAGGGCGCGATCACGCTGCGGTCGTCTGGCACGTTGTCGACCTGCGAATCGGACTTGCGCTGCAGCGCGATCAACCGGTACGACAGCGAGCCGTCGGCATTCAGCGGACCGGTCAGGTCGGCCTGCACCTGCTTGCGGCCGAAGCTGCCGAACTGCACGCCCACCTCGCGCTGGGCCTCCTGCAGCGGCCGCTTGCTGACCATGTTGACCACGCCCGCCGCGGTGCCCGCGCCGAACAGCATGCCCGAGGGGCCGCGCAGCACTTCGAGGCGCTCCAGCGTGTAGGGCTCGGTGCGCGTGGTGCTGGTGTAGTAGCCGTAGGCCTGGCGCAGGCCGTCCAGGTAGATGTCGGGATAAGCGCCGCGCACGCGGATCGAGTCGGTGCGCGAATCGACACCGTAGGCGTCGGAGCGCACGCCCGCCGCATAGTTGAGGGCGTCCTGCAGGTTGTTGGCGCCCTGGTCGACCATCTGGTCGCGCGTGATCACGGTGACGGACTGCGGCGTTTCCGAGAGCGGCGTGTCGGTCTTGGTGGCGGTGACGGCGTTCTTCGCGCGGTAGCCGATCACGGGCGAGGTGGCGGTCTCGGCTTCGGCATTTGCATCGACGCGCACTTCAGGGAGCGAGCCCGTGCCGCCCGTTTGCGCCAGAACGTGCTGCTGCGCGTAGATCGCCAGGCAGCCCACCAGCACCGAAGCGGCCCTGCGCCGCGCCCTCATTCTTGCCATGTTTTTATTGCTCATTGAACACTATTGATAACAATTCGCATTCTATTGTCAAGAAAGTCGCGGTCCACGGGTTTTCCAGCACACGGGGGCGAAGCGTTGCAAAACCGCCGCGGTCGCCGTCGCGCGCCGGGCTACGATGCCGCCCGCACGCCCTTGCGTGCGCTGACAGGCCCCATGCTCAAGCTCCTCGCCTCGTTGTTTCCTGCGCTGCGCGGCCCGGCGCTGGTGCTGGTCGTGCTGGTGCTCACCGGCTGCGCCGGCCTGCCGCCGCGCCTGCCCGATGGGCCGCCCTCGATCGCCATTCCCGCTTCGGCCGCCACCCCAATCGGCCATGCCGCCGCCAGCCTCGATTCGCCGCCCGACGGGCTGTCGAGCATGCGGCCGCTGATCGAGGCCTCGTTCGCGCTCGATGCGCGGCTGGAGCTCATCCGCCGCGCCCGAGCCTCGCTCGACGTGCAGACCTACCAGCTCGGCAACGACAAGACCGGCCGCCTGCTGCTGCGCGAACTGCGCGACGCCGCCCGGCGCGGGGTGCGCGTGCGGCTGCTGCTCGACGACTTCTACACCGCCGGCATGGACCGCCTGCTGCTCGGGCTGGCCGCCGAGCCCAACGCGCAGGTGCGGCTGTTCAACCCTTTCGTGAACGCGCGCGACCATTCGTCGCTGCGCTGGCTGGAGTTCTTCGGCGATTTCCGGCGGCTCAACCACCGCATGCACAACAAGCTGTTCATCGCCGATGGCGCCATGGCCATCGCCGGCGGACGCAACCTCGCGGACGAGTACTTCCTGCGCAGCGAGAGCGCCAACTTCATCGACTTCGAGCTGCTGCTGGCCGGCCCAGTGGTGCCGCAGTCGGCCGGGATCTTCGACACCTACTGGAACAGCGACGTGGTCTACCCGCTGCAGCGCATGGCCGGCACCACGCTCACGCCCGACGAGCTCAAGGCCGCCTTCGACGCCGCGACCTCCCCCGCCTTCGCGCCGCTGCCCGATCCGCTGGCCGCCACCGACCTGCTGGGCGACCTGCCGCTGGGCGCGCAGCTGGACAACATCGGCGAGACGCGCTGGATCCGCGCCGAGGCCGCCGCCACCGCCGACAGCCCGAACAAGGCCCTGGGCACGATGGCGCGCCCGCAGGAGTCGCTGGCGCAGCGCTTCCACGAGATGCTGGGCGCCGCGAAGTCGAACGTGGTGGTGATCTCGCCCTACTTCATTCCCGGCGACGAGGGCATGGAGCGCATCCGCATGGGCCGCGACCACGGCCTGAGCATCACCGTGGTCACCAACTCGCTGGCCGACAGCGACGAGCCGCTGGTGAACATCAACTACAACCGCTACCGCGTCGACATGCTCAAGCTGGGCGTGAACCTGTACGAGGTGAGCACGCAGCAGCTCAAGCGCAGCGGCCAGTTCCGCAGCCTGCTCAAGAAGGCGCGCGGGCGCCTGCACGCCAAGCTGGCGCTGGTCGACCGCCAGTGGGTGCTGCTGGGCTCGATGAACCTCGACCCGCGCTCGGCCCTGCTGAACACCGAGTTCGGCGTGCGCGTGCGCAGCTTCGAGCTCACGCAGGCGCTGCTCTTCGCCTACCAACTGGACGACATGGAAGGCGTGTACCGCGTCGTGCTCAAGCCCGACGGCCAGAACGTGCAATGGATCGGCACCGGCGACGTGCACAACGAGGTGCTCGACAGCGAGCCCGACTCCAGCATGCTCACGCGCCTGCAGCTGCTGCTGTTCTCGTGGTTCGTGCCGACCGACCAGCTGTGAGCGGCGGGCGGGCGGCCCCGCGTCGCATCCTTGCCACAAATGCAAACGCCTCGCATTTAGCTCTTTAGAATTCAGCCCGCCGCGTCCAGCGGCCGTCATGGCGTCCCGCCACGGAGCTTCTTCCGTCCGCGCTGCGCCATTGCCTCACCCAGACATTTCCAGTTCAAGGCAGGGCACGACAACGCCCTTCGTCTCTCGCGACGAAGGGCGTTGTCGCGTACGGCTGCGCCTGCGCGGCGGCGCCCTCCAAGAACAAGCACAACCGGACAACATGAAGCCCTCTTCCCGCACAGCCACCCGCACCGCCACCCCCTCGCGCCCGCTGTGGCCCCTTTCGCTGCTGGCCGGCGCCGCCCTCGCGTCGCTGTCGGGCGTCGCGCTGGCACAGACCGCTGCCTCGACCCTGAAGGAAGTCACCGTCAGCGCCGAGGACGACAAGGGCTACGCCCCGGCCGCCACCAGCACCGCCACCAAGGGCAGCGCGCCGCTGCGCGACGTGCCGCAGGCCGTCAACGTGCTGCCCGAGCAGCTGCTGCGCGACCAGGGCGCCGTGTCGATGCAGGACGCCCTGCGCAACGTGCCGGGCGTGAGCTTCAACCACGGCGACGGCCAGCGCGACCAGGTCGTGATCCGCGGCTTCAGCGGCATCTCCGACTGGTTCGTCGATGGCGTGCGCGACGACGCGCTGTACTTCCGCGACCTCTCGGACACCGAGCGCATCGAGGTGCTCAAGGGCCCGGCCGCCGTGCTCTACGGCCGCGGCTCCTCGGGCGGCCTGATCAACCGCGTGACCAAGAAGCCGGTGTTCGAGCGCCGCTTCGGCGAGGTCTCGCTGGGCCTGGGCAGCCACCACTACACGCGCAGCACGATCGACCTGAACACGCCCATCGGCGAGAACATGGCGTTTCGCCTGAACGTGGCGGGCGAGCAGTCGGACAGCTACCGCAACCAGCAATTCACCGACCGCCACAACATCGCGCCCTCGCTGGCGATCAAGTTCAGTCCGCAGACCGACCTGCTGCTGCAGTACACGAACCTGCGCGACCAGCGCCTCACCGACTTCGGCATTCCGGCGCTCAACGGCCGCCCGGTCGACGTGCCCATCGGCGCCTACTACGGCTCCGCGCACGGCAAGCGCGACGACACCGTGACCAGCAAGGTGCAGACCTTCACCGCCACGCTGAACCACCGCTTCAGCGATGCGCTGAGCCTGCGCAACACCACGCGCTATGCGAGCTACCACCTGGACCGCAACAACACACTGCCCAGCGGCACCACCGACCCGGTGCGCCTGACGGTGGGCCGCACGCGCGGCATCGTCGACCGCGACGAGAGCGGCTGGTTCAACCAGACCGACCTGACCTGGCGCAACGACCTGGGCGGCTTCAAGCAGGAGTGGCTGGTCGGCGCCGAGTTCGGCGTGCAGCGCAAGCGCCTCTTCAGCGTGTCCTCGGCCACGGGCTACGAGCGCGTGAGCCTGTTCAACCCGGTGGTCGATCCGCAGCCGATTCCGCTCGCCACCTACCTCGCCGACGGCGCGATCCCGAGCAACAGCGAGTTCAAGACCGCGGCCGTCTACGTCCAGGACCAGATCACGCTGGCGCCGCACTGGAAGGCGCTGATCGGCGGGCGCTACGACGTGTTCAAGCAGGACACCAGCTTCGAGCGCAAGCTCGCGCCGCTGGAGCGCACCGACCGCAAGTTCAGCCCGCGCGCCGGCGTGGTGTGGCAACCCGACACGGTGCAGTCGTACTACGTGTCGTACAGCCGCTCGTTCCAGCCCTCGGGCGAGAACTTCGCGCTGTCCACCGGCAACATCGACAACGCGCCCGAGATCACCGTCAACAAGGAAATCGGCGCCAAGTTCGACCTGCTCGACGGCGGCCTGAACCTCACGACCGCGCTGTTCAACCTGGAGCGCTCGGGCATCAAGAACACCGACCCGAACAACCCGCGCCGCCAGATCAACGTCGGCACGCAGCGCACCAACGGCCTGGAGCTCGCGCTCAACGGCCGCCTGCCGGGCCGCTGGGACGTGAGCGCGGGCTATGCCTACCTCGACGCGAAGATGACCAAGTCGCTCGCCACCGTCAGTTCGCTGCAGCTGCCCGTGGGCGCCGCGATCCCGGTGCAGGGCAAGACCGCCGCGCTCACGCCGCGCCACTCGGCCTTCGTGTGGGCCATGAAGGACCTGGGCCACGGCTTCAGCGCCGGCGGCGGCCTGAACTACGTCAGCGCGCGCTATGCCTCGCTGAGCAACCTCGTCACGCTGCCCTCGTACCTGACCGCCGACCTCGCGGCCAACTACAAGACCGAGCGCTACGAGATCGCGCTGAACCTGAAGAACATCGCCAACCGCAAGTACTACGTGTCGGCCCACGGCAGCGTGGACAACCTGATCCTGCCGGGACCGGGGCGCGAGGTGCAGCTGACGCTGCGCGCGAAGTTCTGAGAACGCATCAGGTTGCCGCCGCCACCTTGCGCCGTTGCAGCCAGGTGACCCACCAGGCGCCCGCCGTGCACAGCACCAGGTAGACGACGGCGACCAGGATGTAGACCTCGACCACGCGCCCGTCGCGTTGCCCCACCTTGCTGGCGGCGCCGAGAAAGTCGTTCAGGCTGATCACGTAGACCAGCGAGGTGTCCTTGAGCAGCGCGATGGTCTGGTTGATGAGCGAGGGCGTCATGTTGCGAAACGCCTGCGGCAGGATCACGTGCCGCATCGCCTGCCCCGGCGACATCCCCAGCGACTGCGCCGCCTGCATCTGGCCGGCGCGCACGCTGCCGATGCCGGCGCGGATGATCTCGCAGTAGTAGGCGGACTCCGCGAGCACGAACGCCACGAGCGCGGCATAGATCGGCCCGACGCCGAGGTTCGGGTCGCCGGTCACGGCGCGCAGCACCACCGGCATCAGGAAGTAGATCCACAGGATCGTGAGGATCAGCGGGATCGAGCGGAACAGGTTCACGTACCCCGCCACGAGCGCCGCCACCGGCCGCGGCGCAAAAATCCGCGTGATCGCCAGCAGGGTCCCCAGGCCGATGCCGGCGGCCATGGAGGCCGCCACCAGCAGGGCGGTCATCTGCAGGCCCTGCAGCAGGTAGGGCCAGGCGCGCTGCAGGGCGACCCAATCGAAGTCGTAGCCCATCACGCGGCGCCCAGCAGCCCGGGCACGCGCACCCGATGCTCGATGCGGCGCATCAGCACGATCACGCCGTAGGTGATCGCCATGTAGATGAGCGTCGCCACGATGAAGGCCTCGAAGGGATGGGCGCTGAACTCGCTGAGCTGGCGCGTCTGCCCGGTGAGCTCCATGAGCCCGATCGTCAGCGCGACGGCCGAGTTCTTGAACACGTTCAGGAAGTCGGACGTCAGCGGCGGGATGACGATGCGCAGGGCCTGCGGCAGGATCACGTAGCGGTAGGCCGCCACGGTTCCCAGGCCCATCGCCATGGCCGCCTGCTTCTGGCTGCGCGGCACCGACTCGATGCCCGCGCGCACCTGCTCGGCCGCCTTCGCCGCCGTGTAGAGCGTGAGGCCCACCAGCACGGTGAGGAACTGGTTCGCGGTCGGGTTCATCTGCTTGATCGCATGGCCCCAGGCGGTCGGCAACAGCTCGGGCACCACGAAGTACCAGAGAAACAGCTGCACCAGCAGCGGCGTGTTGCGAAAGCAGTGGATGTACACCGCCGACAGCGCGCGCGCCGTCCGGTGGGGCAGCGTGCGGGCCACGCCGGCGATCAGGCCCAGGCCCAGTGCCAGCGTCCAGGCCAGCAGCGACAGCGCGACCGTCCACAGCAACCCGCGCACCAGCATCAGGCCGTACAGGCCCTCCCCCGTGACCGAGGGTTTGAAGAAGATCAACCAATCCCAGGTGTAGTGCATCGCGAAAGGTGCCGGGAGGCGGTTCGGTTCGTGAAGGGGTGGCCGCGCCCGCGCCTTACAGCGGCTGGTCGCTCGGATGGCGCACGAGCTCCTGCATGTCGGGCGACATCGGGAAGTTGACCGTCACGCTGCCCTTCACCGCGATGGGCTTGAGGAAGTACTTCTCGTACAGCGCGGTGAACTCGCCCGATCGCATCATCCCGGTGATCACGCCGTCGACGAGCTTCTTGAACGCCGCGTCGCCCTTGCGCAGCATGCAGCCATAGGCTTCCTTCTGCTGCGGCACGCCGACCACCTCCCAGTCGGCCGGGTTCCTGGCGCGGGCGATGTTGCTGAACAGAATGATGTCGTCCTGCGTCGCGGCCACCGCGCGCCCCGTCTCCACGGTCAGGAAGTTCTCGTTGATGTCCTTGGCCAGGATGATCTGGATGCCCCACTTGTTCTTCTCGTTGAGCTGCCGCAGCATGCGCTCCGCCGTGGTGCCCGCGCTGACCACGACGTTCTTGCCCACGAGGTCGGCCCAGTGCTTGATGCCGGAGTTCTTGCGCACCAGCAGCCGCGCGCCCACGACGAAGAAGGTCGTCGAGAACGACACCTGGTTCTGCCGCTCGGCGTTGTTGGTGGTCGAGCTGCACTCCAGGTCGACCGTCTGGTTGGCCACCAGCGGAATGCGCGTCTGCGGCGTGACTTCCAGGGTCTTGACCTCCAGCCGGGCGAGCTGCAGGTCCTTCTTCACCTGGGCGACCACGCGCTGCGAAATTTCCCAGGCGAAGCCGGCCTGCTTGTTGTGGTCGTCCAGGTAGTTGAACGGGATCGAGGCGCCGCGCGTGGCCACCGTGATCGCCCCGGTGTCCTTGATCTTCCTGAGCGTGCCGTCCAGCGGCGATGCGGTCTGCGCGGCAACGCCGGCGCACAGCGCGAGGCCGGCCATGGCGAGGAGGGAACGGATCAACGCGGCGTGAAGGGTCGGCTTGAAAGTCATCGCGGGCTCCAGGTGTCGGGGGTCAGAGGTCGAAACGCGTGGCGCAGGCGTCCAGTGCGCCCAGCAGCTCGTCGCGCAGGGCCTGCGGGTCGTCCAGGCCGATCGACAGGCGGATGACCGGCCCTTCGACGTCGCAGAAATTGCGCCTGACGAGTTCCTCCGCCGGGTAGAAGGCCGCGATGCTGCGCACGCCGCCCCAGCTGGCGCCGATGGCAAAACGCTTCAGGCCGGCGAACAGCGCCCGGTAGGCGTCGTAGGGGCAGTCCACCAGCTGCAGCGACATCACGCAGCCGGGCTGCGCGAAATCGCGCGCCCACAGCGCATGGTCCGGCGCGCCGGGCAGCGCCGGAAAGAGCATGCGGCGCACGAGGCGGTGCGCGGCGAGTTGCCCGGCGATCAGGCGCGCGCTGGCGGCCTGGCGCTCCATGCGCACCTGCATCGTGTCCAGGCCGCGGGCCACCAGGAAGCAGTCCTCCGGGCTCACGGCCAGCCCCATCAGCGACTGCAGGCCGCGCAAGGACCGGTACAGGCCTTCGTCCTGGGTGGTGACGCTGCCCATCAGCACGTCCGAATGGCCGCCCATGTACTTGGTGCATGCGTGCACGCACAGGTCGACGCCGTGCGCCAGCGCGGCAAAGCCCAGCGGGCTGGCCCAGGTGTTGTCGATGGCGGTCAGCACGCCACGGGCCCGCGCCACGGCGGTGATCGCCGGCACGTCCTCGACTTCCATCGTCACCGTGCCGGGCGACTCCAGCCAGATGAGCCGCGTGTTCGGGCGCACGAGGCGCTCGATGCTCGCGCCGATGCGCGGCGCGTAGAACTCGACCTCGATGCCCAGCGCCTGCAGCCGCTCGACGGCGAAGGACTTGGCCAGGCCGTAGGCGGCATCGGTCATCAAGAGGTGGTCGCCCTGCTTGAGCAGCGCGAGCAGCACGCCGCAGATGGCCGCCTGTCCGGAAGGAAAGACGATGCCGTGCGCGGCGCCGTCCAGCTCGGCGATGCGCGCCTCGAGGGCGCGCTGCGTCGGCGTGCCCGTCGTGCCGTAGCTGAAGCCGTCCGGCAGGCGGGTGCGGCGATGCACGAAATCGTCGAGCGAGTCGAACACGACCGTGGAAGCGCGCCACACCGGCGGCGCCAGGCTGGCGAAGGCGGCGTCTGCAGGGGACGTGCCGGGATGGGAGGTGGAAGGGTTCACGGTGGAAGTCAGTTCGCGGGGGCCGACTCGATGAGCTGCAGCGCGTGCTTCATCTGCTCGACGGCCATGGTTTCGAGATCGGTGTAGACCTTCATCTCCACGCCCAGGCGGGTGAAGGTTTCGCGGGCGGTGGCGATCCGGGCCGGGTCCTGCGTCTTCGGGTTGGCCAGCGCCGCCTCCAGGCGCTTGTACTCGCTGGTGAGCAAGGCCGGCTGCTCGCCGAGGGCACGCAGGCCGGCGTTGGTCATCGAACGGATGCGCAGCAGCATCTTCACGTCCGACTGCTCCATCTCGCCCTGCGCCCGCTCCAGCGCCAGCCTGGCGGCCACCGCCTGCGGGCTGTCGGGCTTGCGGGTGGCCGCAAGGGTCTGGAACCTGGCGACGTCGCTGGAAAAGTCGTGCGCCCATGCGGGCGCCGCACACGCCAGGACCGTCACTGCAAGCGCTGTTCGAAGGTTCATCTCGCGTCTTTCGGGAAGTGGCTGAAGACACCAACTCTAGGACGCTGGAGATAATCCGGATCGCGCCCGAAATTCTTTCTCCATAAGCGGTTGTTATATGTTGCTCCGAGAGATCGAGGTGTTCCGTTCCGTGATGTCCGTGGGCTCCGCGAGCAAGGCGGCTGCGCTGCTGGGCGTGACGCAGCCGGCCATCAGCCAGTCGCTGCGCAGGCTCGAGGAAGCCGCGGGCTTTCCCCTGTTCCGCCGGCTGCGCGGCCGCCTGCACCCCACGCCCGAAGCGCAGGCGCTGCTGACCGAGGTCGAGCGCGTCTTCGTGGGCCTGAGCAGCATCGAGCACCGCATGCGCAGCCTCAAGCGCTTCGGCGTCAACACGCTGCGCATGGCGGTGTACCCGGCCTTCGGCCTGAGCTTCGTGCCGCGGGTGCTGTCGCGGCTGGTGGCCGAGCGCGGCGACGCCGACGCCCGTCCGCAGATTTCGCTGCAGGTGCTCAGTTCGCGAGAGGTGCACGAGGCCGTGCTGGGGCGCCAGGTCGACTTCGGGCTGATGGCCGACGAGATGCCGACGACCGGCCTGGAGCACTCCGAATTCGCGCGCTTTCCGGGCGTGGTGGTGATGCATGCCAAACACCGGCTGGCCCGCGCCAGGACCATCCAGCCGCATCAACTCGCCGAAGAGCCCTTCCTCGCGCTCAACCCGGAAGATGCGTCCCGGCGCCGCCTGGAGCGGGCCCTGGCGGACTGCAACGTCGCATTGAGCGTGCTGGTCGAGACCCCGTACGCGGCCAGCGTGTGCGAGATGGCCCTGAGCGGCATGGGCATCGGCGTCGTCAACCCGGTCACCGCGCTGGAGTACGCGCAGCGCGGCCTGGCCGTGCGCCCGCTGTCGCTGGAGGTGTCCTTCGCGGGCATGCTGGTGCTGCCGCCGGGACAGCCGCTGTCCGGCCTGGCGGTGCGCGTGCTCCAGCTCATGCGCATCCAGCTGGCCGAAGACCAGAAGGCCCTGGCGGGCCTTCTCAAGCCTCGCGCCAGGTAGCGCCACGCAGGCGCAAGGCATTGGTGATCACCGAGGCCGAGCTCAGGCTCATCGCCAGCGCCGCGATCATCGGCGACAGCAACCAGCCCGTGAACGGGAACAGCACGCCCGCGGCCAGCGGCACGCCCAGGGCGTTGTAGAGGAAGGCAAAGCCGAGGTTCTGCTTCATGTTGGCGATGGTCTGCTCGGAGATCACGCGCGCCTGCGCAATGCCGCGCAGGTCGCCCTTGACCAGCGTCACCTGGGCGCTGTTCATCGCGACATCGGTGCCGGTGCCCATCGCCACGCCGACGTCGGCCTTGGCGAGCGCAGGCGCGTCGTTGATGCCGTCGCCGGCCATCGCGACGATGCGGCCTTCGCGCTGCAGCCTGTCGACCAGCGCGAGCTTGTCGGCCGGCTTCACTTCGCCGTGCACCTCGTCGATGCCCAGCTTCGCGGCGACGGCGCGGGCCGTGGTCAGCCCGTCGCCGGTGGCCATGATGACGCGCAGCCCCGAGGCCTTGAGCGCGGCCAGCGCCTCCAGCGTGGTGGACTTGATCGGGTCCGACACCGCGAGCAGGCCGGCGGCCTGGCCGTCCACCGCCAGGAACATGACACTCGCGCCCTCGGCCCGCAGGGCCTCGGCCTGCGGCTTGAGGTCGTCGACCCGCACGCGCAGCTGTGCCATGAGCGCCGTGTTGCCCAGCGCCAGCTTCCGGCCGGCCACGGCGCCGCTCACGCCGATGCCGCTGCTGGATTCGAAACCCTCGGGCGTGTCCAGCGCCAGCTGGCGCTCGCGCGCCGCCCGCACGATGGCGTCGGCCAGCGGGTGCTCGCTGCCCTGGTCCAGGCTGGCCGCAAGGCGCAGCACCTCGTCCGCGGTGAAGCCCGGCGCAGGCACCGCGCGCTCGAACTGCGGCCGGCCTTCCGTCAGGGTGCCGGTCTTGTCGACGATGAGCGTGTCGACCTTGCGGAAGTTCTCGATCGCCGCGGCATCGCGGAACAGCACGCCCTGCGTGGCCGCCTTGCCGGTGGCCACCATGATCGACATCGGCGTCGCGAGGCCGAGCGCACAGGGGCAGGCAATGATGAGCACCGCCACGGCATTGATGAGGCCGTAGACCCAGCTGGGCTGCGGCCCGAAGAAGCCCCAGGCGAAGAAGGTCAGCACCGCGATGGCGATCACCGTCATCACGAAGTAGCCGGCGACCTGGTCGGCCATCCGCTGCATCGGCGCGCGCGAGCGCTGGGCCTGCGCGACCATCTGCACGATGCTCGCGAGCACGGTCTGCGAGCCGACCTTTTCCGACTGCATGACGAGGGCGCCGTTCGTGTTGAGCGTCGCGCCGATGAGCTTGTCGCCCACGCGCTTGGTCACGGGCAGCGGCTCGCCGGTGAGCATCGACTCGTCGACCGCGCTGCCGCCTTCGATCACCACGCCGTCCACCGGCACCTTCTCTCCGGGGCGCACGCGCAGCTTGTCGCCCACATGCACGTGGGCGATGGGCACGTCTTCCTCGGTGCCGTCGGCGCCGATCCGGCGCGCCGTCTTGGGCGCGAGCCCCAGCAGCGACTTGATGGCCGCGGAGGTTTGCGAGCGCGCCTTGAGCTCGAGGATCTGGCCCAGCAGGGTGAGCGAAATGATCACCGCCGCCGCTTCGAAGTAGACCGACACGCGCCCCATCGACACGAACGACGCGGGGAACACGCCGGGCGCCACCGTGGCCACGACGCTGTAGACAAAGGCGGCGGCCGTGCCCAGGCCGATCAGGGTCCACATGTTCGGGCTGCGGTTCGCCACCGACTGCACCGCGCGCACAAAGAACGGCCACCCGGCCCACAGCACGATGGGAACAGTGAGCACGAGCTCGATCCAGCTTTGCGTGCCCATCTCGAACCACTGCAGGCGGTGGCCGGCCATGGCGAGCACGGTGACGGCGACGCTGAGCGGCAGCGTCCAGAAGAAGCGCCGCTTGAAGTCTTTCAGCTCGGGATCTTCGCCCTCGTCGAGGGTCGGCATCTCGGGCTCCAGCGTCATGCCGCACTTGGGGCAATTGCCCGGGTGGTCCTGCCGGACCTCCGGGTGCATGGGGCAGGTGTAGACCGTGCCCTCCGCAGCGGGCTGCGCAGGGCCCGCGGGCGCATGCCCGTGCGATGCGTGGTGATCGTGGTGGTCGTGATGACCGTGGGGGTGTCCTGCGTGCCTGGTGGACGTGTCGTTCATTCGCGTTCTCCGACAGGAAAGGGGGAAGCCCTTGAGGGGGAAGCGATCAGTGTCCAGGTTGACACGATGTGAAGGTCAAGCCCTGTCGCGCGATACCCTGGAAGAAAAAGCGCCGGCATGGCGGCCGGCGCGTGAAAGACGCGTGCGCAGGACGCTCACTTGCCGGCCTTGCCCACCAGCACCGCGCCCTTCATTCCGGCGTCGTAGTGGCCCGGCTGCAGGCAGCCGAAGTCGACCTTGCCGGCCTGGGTGAACTGCCAGACGATCTCGCCGGTCTTGCCCGCGGCCAGCGTGACCATGTTCGGATCGGCGTGCTCCATCTCGGGGTTCTTCTTCATGGCCTCGTAGTGCGCCAGCAACGCCTTCTCGGTCCCGAGCACGAGCTCGTGCTTCAGGACGCCGGAGTTCTTGACGACGAAGCGCACCGTCTCGCCCTGCTTGACCTTGATGTCCGCCGGCGTGAAGCGCATCGAGTCCGTCATGTCGACCTGGACCGTGCGCGTCACCTTGGCGGCCACGCCAGGCTTGCCGACGGCGGCCTCGGCATCGTGGCCGTGGCCACCGGCATGGGTGCCCGAGGCAAAGGCGCCGGCAGCGGCCAGTGCGGCTCCTGCGGCGAAAACGGTGTTGCGGAAGGTGTGTGTCATGGTGTCCTTGGAGGTTGCCGGGATGCCGCGACTCTAGGAAGCCAAGCCCGTCCACCACCGATCACCCGGATTACAAAAAAGCAATCTGCGCGCGCGACCCTCTGCATTGGCGACATCGGCATCGCCTTATTTTGCCCGGGCAAAATAGCCAAAAACTTCCCGGCCAATGGCACCCCGACACCCGGTGTTTCCCCTGAAAGGCCCGGCTGTGCCAAACGGCGGCAAGGGCGCCGCCCTTGAAAGGGCATCGAATGCCCTTATGATTAGCACTCGCTGCTGACGAGTGCTAACAGCCCTCCCATCCAGTCGACAGGTCGCCGGTTTCTCCGGCGCCCGACCACAAACAAACCCGTTTCTTACCCTTCCAGGAGATGCAATGAAACTTCGTCCTTTGGCCGATCGCGTGATCGTCAAGCGTGTTGACAGCGAAACCAAGACCGCCTCCGGCATCGTCATCCCCGACGCAGCCGCCGAAAAGCCCGATCAGGGTGAAGTCCTGGCCGTGGGCCCGGGCAAGCGCAACGACAAGGGCGAACTGGCCGCACTGACCGTCAAGGTCGGCGACCGCGTCCTGTTCGGCAAGTACAGCGGCCAGACCGTCAAGGTCGATGGCGACGAACTGCTCGTGATGAAGGAAGACGACCTGTTCGCAGTCGTCGAGAAGTAATTCTTCTCCTCCCTTTCGATCCCATCCAATCCAATCCATTCGGAGTTAATTCATCATGGCAGCAAAAGACGTAGTCTTCGGCGGCGAAGCCCGCGCACGCATGGTCGAGGGTGTCAACATCCTGGCCAACGCAGTCAAAGTGACCCTGGGCCCCAAGGGCCGCAACGTGGTGCTCGAGCGTTCGTTCGGCGCCCCCACCGTGACCAAGGACGGTGTGTCCGTGGCCAAGGAAATCGAACTCAAGGACAAGCTGCAGAACATGGGCGCCCAGCTCGTGAAGGAAGTGGCCTCCAAGACCAGCGACAACGCTGGTGACGGCACCACGACCGCCACGGTCCTGGCCCAAGCCATCGTTCGCGAAGGTTTCAAGCTGGTGGCTGCCGGCATGAACCCGATGGACCTGAAGCGCGGCATCGACAAGGCTGTCACGGCCCTGGTCGCCGAGCTGAAGAAGGCTTCCAAGCCCACCACCACCTCCAAGGAAATCGCGCAAGTCGGCTCCATCTCGGCCAACAGCGACGAAACCATCGGCAAGCTCATCGCTGACGCGATGGACAAGGTCGGCAAGGAAGGCGTGATCACCGTGGAAGACGGCAAGTCGCTGGACAGCGAACTCGACGTCGTCGAAGGCATGCAGTTCGACCGCGGCTACCTGTCGCCCTACTTCATCAACAACCCCGAGAAGCAATCGGCGCTGCTCGACAACCCCTTCGTGCTGCTGTTCGACAAGAAGATCAGCAACATCCGTGACCTGTTGCCCGTGCTGGAGCAAGTCGCCAAGGCGGGCCGTCCGCTGCTGATCATTGCCGAAGAAGTCGAAGGCGAAGCCCTGGCGACCTTGGTCGTGAACACGATCCGCGGCATCCTGAAGGTCGTGGCTGTGAAGGCACCTGGCTTCGGCGACCGCCGCAAGGCCATGCTGGAAGACATCGCCATCCTGACGGGCGGCAAGGTCATCGCTGAAGAAGTGGGCCTGACGCTCGAAAAGGTGACGCTGGCCGACCTGGGTCAAGCCAAGCGCATCGAAGTGGGCAAGGAAAACACGATCATCATCGACGGCGCTGGCGCTGCTGGTGACATCGAAGCCCGCGTGAAGCAAGTTCGCGTTCAGATCGAAGAAGCGACCAGCGACTACGACCGTGAAAAGCTGCAAGAGCGCGTGGCCAAGCTGGCCGGCGGCGTGGCAGTGATCAAGGTTGGCGCTGCCACCGAAGTCGAAATGAAGGAAAAGAAGGCTCGCGTCGAAGACGCCCTGCACGCCACCCGCGCTGCAGTGGAAGAAGGCGTTGTGGCTGGCGGCGGCGTGGCACTGCTGCGTGCCAAGCAAGCCGTGGGCGAGTCGGTCAAGGGCGACAACGCTGACCAGGAAGCCGGCATCAAGCTGGTGCTGAAGGCCATCGAAGCGCCCCTGCGCGAAATCGTGAACAACGCCGGCGGCGAAGCCTCGGTGGTGGTGAACGCTGTGCTGGCCGGCAAGGGCAACTACGGCTTCAACGCTGCGAACGACACGTACGGCGACATGCTCGAGCTGGGCATCCTGGACCCGACGAAGGTCACCCGCACCGCACTGCAGAACGCCGCTTCGGTGTCCTCGCTGCTGCTGACGACCGAAGCCATGGTTGCTGACGCACCCAAGGACGAGTCCGGCGCCGGCGGCGGTGGCATGCCCGACATGGGTGGCATGGGCGGCATGGGCGGCATGGGCATGTAATTTCGCTCGCCCCCAGGCTGCGCGGCACTTCGTGTCCGCTACGCCAACCCCCTACCGGGGGCAACACCTGCGGCCCGGCAAAGCCGGTTCCGCGGTGTTTCGCGAAACAAAAAACCCGTCTTGCGACGGGTTTTTTTATGGGCGTTCGGTTTGTTGTGCCGGCTATCGGAACTGGTCGCGCAGTGCCATGTAGAGCACCTGAAAACGCGCATGCCGCGTCTTGTGTCCGTCGGCCCCTTCGGACGAAGGCACCAGTTGCTGCTTGACCGGCGGCAGCGTGCACACCTCGGCCACCGCACCGCCATCAGCCAGCCATGCCAGGCGTGCCGCACCAAGCGCACCGCCTGTCTCGCTGCCCGCGTACAACGTCAGCCGTACCTGGAAGATGTCGGCCAGCAACTGCCCCCACCAGACACTGCGCGCCCCCCCACCCACGAGCGCGACTTCGCGCAGCGGCATGTCGGCCGGCAGGCGCAGCGTGTCGAAGCCATCGCGCAGCCCGAAGCTCACGCCCTCGACCACGGCGTAGGCAATCTCCGCGGGGCCATGCGCATGCGTGAGGCCGAACAGCACCCCTTGCGCATTCGGGTTGTTGTGCGGTGAACGTTCGCCCGACAGGTACGGCAGGAACAGCGGGCAGCGCGCGCGCTGCTCGGTCGCAACCGAGGCCGCGGCTTCGAGCAGCGCCGCCTCGTCCGCGAACTTGAAGGTCTTCGCCGCCCAGCTCACCGCGCTGGCGGCCGAGAGCATCACCGACATCTGGTGCCAGCGCCTGGGCAAGGCATGGCAGAAAGCGTGCATCGCCTGCTCGGGGTTCGGCAGGAAGCGGTCGGTCGAGACGAACACCACGCCTGACGTACCGAGCGAGACGAAGCCCTGTCCCGGCTCCACGAGCCCCATGCCGACCGCGCTGGCGGCGTTGTCGCCCGCGCCGCCGGCGATCTTCACGCCCTCGCGCAGCCCCCAGCGCGCCGCCAGGTCCGGCTTGAGCAGCGCGGAGACTTCACTGCCCTCGACCAGCCGCGGCATGTGAGCGCGCGTGAGCCCCGTGGCGGCGAGCAGTTCGTCGGACCAGTCGCGCGCGCCCACGTCGAGCCACAGCGTGCCGGCCGCGTCGGACATCTCGCTGACCGCTTCGCCGCTGAGCATGAAGCGCAGCCAGTCCTTGGGCAGCAGCACGCGCGCCACGCGGGCGAAGACCTCGGGCTCGTGCTCGCGCACCCACAGCAGCTTGGGCGCGGTGAAGCCGGGCATCGCGAGGTTGCCCGCGATCTCGCCCAGGCGCGGCACGGCGCGCGTGAGCGCCTCGCACTGCGCACCGCTGCGGCCGTCGTTCCAGAGGATGGCCGGGCGCAGCACCTCGCCTTCCGCGTCGAGCAGCGTGGCGCCGTGCATCTGGCCCGACAGGCCGATGGCGCGTACCTGCGCCAGCGCCTTCGCATGCGTGGTGCGCAGCTCGGCCATGACCGCCTCGAGCGCCTGCCACCATTGGGCAGGCGCCTGCTCGGACCACAGCGGGTGCGGCCGGTCGACCGTGAGCGGCGCGCGTGCCACGCCGACGATGCGGTGATCGTCCGCGAGCAGCAATGCCTTGAGCTCGGACGTGCCGAGGTCGAGTCCCAGATACAAGATGGTCTCCCTGATGGCGCCTTCGGAGCGGGCGCGTTCGCCTTGAAAGAAATCAGCCGAAGCGCGTGTCGGCCTGGCGCCTGAACTCGCTCGGCGTCATGCCCTTGATTTCGAGAAAGCGCCGGTTGAAGTTCGCCACGTTGTTGAAGCCCACCTGGTAGCAGATGTCGGTCACGTAGTGGTCGGTCTGCATCAGCAGGTGGCAGGCGCTGTTGATGCGCACGCGGTTCACGAAGTCGGTGAAGCTGTTGCCCGTCGAGCGTCGGAAGAAGCGGCTGAAGCGGCTCTCGCTCATGCCCAGCTCGGCGGCCACGTCCGACATCGAGATCGAGTCGGTCATGTTGTTGGTGATGCGGTTCACGATGTCGTTGATCTGGTCGACCTGCGCATCGCCGTCGCTGCCCTGCACGCCCTGCATCTGCACGCTCGACAGCAGCCGGTAGTCGGTGCACTGCGCCAGGTCGGCCATGAACTCGCAGAACAGGCCCAGGCGGCGCACGCCACGCGCGGCCTTGATGGCGTCCCAGTGCGCCAGCGCCTGTTCCGACATGCCGAAGAACTCGATGCCGTGGCGCGCGCGGTCGAGCAGCGGCATCACGTCGCGCAGCTCGGGAATCTCGGCGGCCGCGCGCTCGATGGGCTCGTGGCGGAACTGGATCACGCGGTCGCGCCCGGCGGCGCCTTCTTCGGGCACATCGAGCGAGATCCAGTTGTGCGGCAGGCGCGGCCCGCACAGCACGAGGTGGCCGGGCTGGAACGGCCCGATCCAGTCGCCGATGAAGGCCTTGCCCGAGGTCTCGGTGATCAGGTGCAGCTCGTAGTCTTCATGGAAGTGCCATCGCACCAGCGGGCTCGGAAAGCCGTGCGCGAGGCAGCGCACCAGGCCGGTTTCCTCCGGGGCCTCGTAGCCCAGCGACGGGGAGCGCGCGAAGTCGCGCTCCAGCTCGGGTTGGCGTTGGCGAGGGATCGCGCGTTTGCGGGTGGTCGTGGTCATGGCGGCACGGATCGATCAGGGCCGGGAAGCGACGGCCTCGTTGTCTTCCTGCGAAAGCGCCGTGCGAACGGCTTCCAGCGTCGGTGGATCGGCGCCCTCGCGGGTGCAGTTCAGGGCCGCGGCGGTGGCGGCGAAGCGCATCACGGCGCGCCAGGCGTCGTCGCCAAGCTCGGCCAGTTGCGCCGGATGCTCGACGCCATGCGCCAGCAGCGCCACGGACAGCCCGGCGGTGAAGGTGTCGCCCGCGCCGATGGTGTCGACCACCTCGACGCGCGGCGCGGCCACGGTGAGCGGCGCGCTGCCGGTGCGCCAGAGCGTGGCGCCGGCACCGCCGCGCGTGACGACCACGGCGCGCGCGCCAGCCGTGAGGCATTCGGCCGCGAGCACATCGACCGGCCGCCCGGGAGCGAGCAGCGCGGCGTCTTCGTCGCTGAGCTTGACCAGGTCGGCCATGGCGAACCACGCGCTGACGCGGGCGCGGTAGGCGGCCATGTCCGGGATCAGGCTGGGCCGCACGTTGGGGTCGAACACGATCACGCAGCGCCCCGTGTGGGCGGCCACGAGGTCGGCGATGCGCGACGACGCCGGCTCCTGCAGCAACGAGATCGAGCCGAAGTGCAGGAAGCGGCATTCCGCCGGCAGCTGCGGCAACGGCTCGGGCGCCCAGGTGGCGTCGGCGCTGCCGCGTGTGTAGAAGGCGTAGCGGTTGGTCTGCGGCGTGCGCTCCACGAACGCCAGCGTCGACGGCGCGTCGCTGCGCAAAATGAGCCGGGTGTCGACACCGTTGCGTTCGAGAAAGGCCATCAGCCGCTCGCCGAACAGGTCGGTGGACAGCTGCGTGAGAAAGCCGGTCGGCTGCCCGAGGCGCGCACAGGCCACGGCCGTGTTCAGCGGCGAGCCGCCCTCATGGCCGAGGAACGCCAGGGTGCCGCCTTCGCCGGCTGTGAAATCGATCAGGGCCTCGCCCGTGAGTGCAATGCGCATGGTGCTTGGATTTTCTTCTTCTGTCAGGGCAAGGCGCGGGCATCGGCCAGGAAACCCGCTTCGGCAGCCAGGGTGGCGGGATGGTCGAGCAGCTCGGCAAAGAGGCGCGGCGGGATGGTGATGGCGCCCACGCCCAGCCCCAGCAGCGCCAGGTACGCCGCGCGCGAACGGATGCTCGCCACCAGCAGCCGCGTACCCGAAGAAGGCCGTTGCGCGACCAGCGATTGCATCTGCGCGATGAGCGCCAGCCCGTCGATGCCGGCGTCTTCGAGCCGGCCGAGGTACGGCGCCGCATAGGCCGCGCCCAGCTGCGCGGCGAAGTGCGCCTGCTCGGGCGCGTACACGGCGGTCCACGTCACAGGCACGCCCTGGGCGACGAGCCGCGCGCCGGCGTCCAGGCCCTGGCGCGTGGCGGGAATCTTGATGACGAGCTGGCCGGGGTCGAACTGCGGCAGCAGGAACGCGGCGTCTTCCAGCATGCCGTCGACCTCGCTCGAATACACCTGGGCCTGCACCTGGCGCGCGCCCAGGTCGATGCAGCGTTTCAGCAGACCGGGCACATCGGCGCGCCCCACGCCGGCGCGTTGCAGCAGCGTCGGGTTGGTCGTCACGCCGTGCACCACCGGGTGCGGCAGGCAGGCCTGCAGCTCGGCCAGGTCGGCGCTGTCGAGGTACAGGTGGAAGTCGTCGTTCATGCAGAAATGCGGAAGGAAGGTGGGGTTCAGCTCATGACATTGCCGCCATCGACATTGAGGGTCTGCGCCGTGATGTAGCGCGCCTCGTCGCTGGCGAGAAACACCGCCGCCCCTGCAATGTCGCCCGGCACGCCCATGCGCCCGAGCGGCACGGCGAGGCCGACACGCCGCTTCTTCTCGCCCGGCGCCAGCCCCTCGGCCTTGGCGAACAGGCTGTCGACATGGTCCCACATCGGCGTGTCGACCACACCGGGGGCGATGCCGTTGACGCGGATGCCGTGCGGCGCCATGGCCAGCGCGGCGCTCTGCGTGTAGCTGATGACGGCCGCCTTGGTCGCGCAGTAGTGCGACACCAGCGCCTCGCCGCGGCGCCCGGCCTGCGAGGCCATGTTGATGACCGACGCGCCCGGCGTGCCGGCCTCGACCATGTGGCGCAGCACGGCCTGCATCACGAAGAACATGCCCTTCACGTTGACGGCGAAGAGTTTGTCGAACGAGGCTTCGTCGCTGTCGAGCAGCGGCGCGAGGTCGAACACGGCGGCGTTGTTGAACAGCGTGTGGACGGGACCGAAGGCGACCTGCGCCTCGGCCAGCATGTGCGCGATAGCCTGCGTGTCGGTCACGTCGGCCGCGATGTAGGCAAGCGCGTCGGGATGGGCTTGCTGCAGCACGCGCACGGCCTCGGGCGCGGCGGTCGCGCGGTCGATCACGCTGCAGCGCGCGCCCTCGGCGATGCAGGCCTCGGCCACGGCCAGGCCGATGCCGCCGCCGGCACCGGTCAGCAGCACATGGCGGTCCTGCAGGCGGCCGCTCATGGTGCGGCCTTCTCTTCGATGAAGCGCGCCACGCGCGCACCGGCACGGCGCACCGCATCGATCAGCCGCGCATCGCCCGCGAGGCTGCCCCACAGCCCGGCATCGGCGCACAGCGCTGCCACCGGGTCGGCCGCGTCGCAGATGGCGTGCGCGGCGGCGTCGTCCATGCTCTGGTCCTGGTAGGCATAGGGCAGCGTGCCCCGGTACCAGCGCTGCAGGAACGCGAGGAACAGCGCGGGCAGCATCGCCACGCTGTCGATGCCCTGCCCGGCTGCCAGGCGCTCGCGCACGGTCGGCGCGATGAAGCCCGGGATCTTCGAGAAGCCGTCGGCCGCCACGCGCTGGTTGGTGTCGCGGATCGCAGGGTTGCCGAAGCGGTCAAGCACCACGTCGCGGTAGGCCGCGAGATCGATCGGGCTCGGGCTCAGGCACGGGATGACGTCGTCGGTCACGTAGTCGAAGGCCATGCGGCGAATGGCCGCGTCGTGCGTGCCTTCGTGGATGAAGCCCAGCCCCGCCAGCGTGCCGGCCCAGGCGATGCAGCTGTGCGTGGCGTTGAGGATGCGAATCTTGGCCTCTTCATACGGTTGCACCGAGTCGACCAGCTCCACGCCCACGCGCGCCCAGTCGGGCCGGCCGGCGATGAAGTCGTCTTCGATCACCCACTGGATGAAGCTCTCGCCCGTGACCGCCGCGCCGTCGTCGCGGCCCGTGGCGGCGCGCACGCGCGCGCGCAACTCGGGCGGCGGACGCGGCGTGATGCGGTCGACCATCGCGTTCGGGCAGCGGGTGTTCGCATCGACCCAGGCCTGCAACGGCGCGTCGCCGACGAGCGCGATGAACTCGAGCAGGCCCGCGCGAAAGCGGTCGCCGTTGTGGCGCAGGTTGTCGCAGTTCAGCAGCGTCACGGGGCCCGCCTGCGCGGTGCGCCGTGCCCGCAGGATCGCGCAGATCGCACCGTAGATCGTCTCGCCGGCCTCGCCGCGCCGCGCGCGTTCGATGTCGGCCGCGAGGTCGGTGAACGACAGGTCGAGCTTGCCCTTGGTGTCGAGGTAGTAGCCGGCCTCGGTCACGGTGAAGGAGACGATGCGCGTGGACGGCGCCGCGCCGCGCGCGATCACCGGGGCCAGCGAGGGCTCGTACGGCAGCACCTCGCGGATCGCCTCGATCTGCTCGTAGCGGTACTCGCCCGCCGGCGACACGGTCTCGAGCGTGTAGCGCCCGCCCTGGGCCTGCAGCGCCGCGACGACCTCGGCCATGTCGGGCCGGATGTTGGCGCCCGACAGCGACCAGCGGGTGTCGCCCGCATCGATCAGCCGCTGCAGGTAGACGGCCTGGTGGGCGCGATGGAACGAGCCGAGGCCGAGGTGAAGCACCGTGAATTCCGAAGGCGCCGGTGGGGTGGGCACGAGGCCCGCTGCTGCGAGGGTCACGGGGAAGGTCCGTTGAAAGTGAGGGTCGTCGGATCAGGCGGCGACGGCGCGGCCTTCGCGGCTGAACAGGTGCAGCACGGACGGGTCGAGCTCGACCGCCACGTCGTCGCCCGCCTGCAGCGGCGTGCGTTCGTTCTGGCGCGCGATGAGCGGCACGCCGCCCACGTCCACGTGGATCAGCGTGTCGGCGCCCAGCGCCTCGATGAGCTCGACGCGGCCCGGCACGCCGGCGGCCGCGCCCTGCTTCGGATGCACGCGCAGGCCTTCGGGACGCACGCCCAGGAAGCCGTCGCTCGGCAGGCGCCCGCCGGTCGCGGCGGAAAAACTCGGAATGGCGCTCGCCGCCACCATGTTCATCGACGGCATGCCGATGAACTGCGCGACGAACTGGTTGGCCGGGCGGTCGTAGAGTTCGAGCGGCGTGCCGACCTGCTCGATGAGCCCGTCCTTGAGCACCACCACGCGGTCGGCCAGCGTCATGGCCTCGACCTGGTCGTGCGTGACGTAGATGGTGGTGGCGCCGAGCGCGCGGTGCAGCTTGTGGATCTCGACGCGCGTGTTGCCGCGCAGCGCTGCATCGAGGTTCGACAGCGGCTCGTCGAAGAGGAACACCTTGGGCGCACGCACGATCGCGCGCCCGATGGCCACGCGCTGGCGCTGGCCGCCCGACAAATCTTTCGGCGTGCGGTCCAGGTACTGCGTGAGGTTCAGCGTCTTGGCCGCGTACTCGACCTTGGTCCTGATCTCGTCCTTGGCCACGCCCGCGAGCTTCAGCGCGAAGGACATGTTGTCGTACACGCTCATGTGCGGGTACAGCGCGTAGCTCTGGAACACCATCGCCAGGTCGCGCTTGCCCGAAGGCGTCCAGGTGATGTCCTTGCTGTCGAGCAGCAGGTTGCCGCTGGTGATGGGTTCGAGCCCGGCGATCAGGCGCAGCAGCGTCGACTTGCCGCAGCCCGAAGGCCCGACGAAGACGATGAACTCGCCCTTCTGGATTTCGAGGTCGACGCCCTTGATGATGTGGACGTCGCCAAAGCTCTTCTTGATGTTCTTGAGTTCGAGGTAGGCCATGAGATGTCTCCCTTTCTTTACTTGACGGCGCCGAAGGTCAGGCCTTGCACCAGTTGCTTCTGGCTGAACCAGCCGAACACGACGATGGGCGCGATGGCCATCAGCGACGCGGCCGACAACTTGGCCCAGAACAGGCCTTCGGGGCTGGAGTACGAGGCGATGAGCGTGGCCAGCGTGCCGGCCTTGGCGGAGGTGAGGTTGAGGGCCCAGAAGGCCTCGTTCCAGCTCAGCACCAGGCACAAGAGGCCGGTCGATGCGAGCCCGCCGACCGACAGCGGCATCACGACATGGCGGAACTCGGTCCACAGGCTCGCGCCGTCCATGCGCGCCGCTTCGAGGATCTCGTTCGGAATGTCCTTGTAGGCGCTGTAGAGCATCCACACCATGATCGGCAGGTTCGACAGCGTGAACACGATGGTGAGCGCGGTGAGCGAGTCCAGCATGCCCGCGGTCTGCGCGAGCACGTAGATCGGCACCAGCGCACCGACGGCCGGCATCATCTTGGTGGAGAGCATCCACATGAGGATGTCGCGCGTCTTCTTCGTGCGAAAGAACGCCATCGAGTACGCGGCGGGCGCGGCGATCAGCAGGCCCAGGATGGTCGAGCCCAGGCTGGTGATGAGCGAGTTGCGCGCGTACAGCAGGTAGTCGCTGCGGCGCTGCACCTCGCCGAAGTTGTCGAGCGTGGGTTCGAAGATGAACAGCGGCGGCACGTGGATGGCCTGCAGCTCCGTCTTGAAGGCCGTGAGGAACAGCCAGCCGAGCGGGAAAAACAGGAGCAGTGCCACGGCCCACGCACCGACGGTGCGCAGCAGCTGGGGAAGGAAGTTGCTGGGTTGCATGGTCGTTCCTTCTTCAGTCCAGGTTCTTGCCGATGATGCGGATCAGGAACACCGCGACGATGTTCGCCAGCACCACCGCGAACAGCGCACCCGCGGACGCCACGCCCACGTCGAAGTTCATGAGCGACTGCTTGAAGATCATGTAGGTCATGTTCGTGCTCTCGTTGCCCGGGCCGCCGTTGGTGGTGATGGCGATCTCGGCGAACACGCTGAGCAGAAAGATCATCTCGATCATGATCACCACGGCCATCGGGCGACCGAGGTGCGGAATGGTGAGATAGAAGAAGCGCTGGAACGAACTCGCGCCGTCCATGCGCGCCGCTTCCATCTGCTCGCGGTCCAGCGACTGCAGCGAGGTGATGAAGATCAGGCACGCGAAGGGCAGCCACTGCCAGGCCACCATGATGATCACGGAGAACAGCGGCACGTCGGTGAGCCAGTCGACCGGCTGCGCGCCGAAGAAGCGCCACACGTCGGCCAGGATGCCGTAGATGGGGTTCATCATCATGTGCTTCCACAGCAGCGCATTCACTGCGGGCATCACGAAGAAGGGCGAAATCAGCAGCACGCGCACGATGCCGCGGCCCGGGAAGGGCTCGTTCACCAGGAGCGCGAGCAGCACGCCGAACACCACCGTGATGACGATCACGCTGCCGATCAGCAGCAGCGTGTTCCAGGTGGCCGGCCAGAAGTCGGGGTCGGTGACGAAGTAGTGAAAATTCTCGATGCCCGCGAACGTGCGTTCGCCGGGCTGCATGAGGTTGTAGTTCACGAACGAGAAGTACAACGTCATCAGCAGCGGCACGATCATCCACAGGAAGAGCGTGAGCACGGCGGGCGCCATGAGGGCGCGGGGCAGGAGTCTTTTCATGGTCTGTTCCTCTCAGGCTGCGGCCCTCTCCCCGCGGGGAGAGGGGAAGAAGCGTGGCTTACTTGTAGTAGCCGGCCTTCTTCATTTCGCGTTCCGCAGCGAGCTGCGAGGTCTTCAGCGCCTGGTCGACCGTGACCTTGCCCGACAGCGCCGCGCTCATCTGCTGGCCCACCGCCACGCCGATGGCCTGAAACTCGGGAATGGCCGCGTACTGCACGCCGACGTACGGCGACTTGGGCAGGGTGCTGTCGCTGAGGTTGGCGCTGTCGATGGCCTTCTTCTCGGCGGCGGCGAACTTGGCGACCTTCTGGAACTCGGGGTTCGCGTAGGTCGACTTGCGCGTGCCGGTGGGCACCGTGCCCCAGCCGTGCTCCTTGGCCACGAGGTTGACGTACTCCTTGGAGGTCGCCCACTTCACGAAGGTCTGCGCGGCGGCGCCCTTGGTCGAGCTGGCGGGAATGGCCAGGTTCCAGGTCCACAGCCAGTTGGCGCCCTTGGGTGTCACGGCGACGGGGGCCTGCGCGAAGGCCACCTTGTCGGCCACCTTCGACTGCTTGGGGTCGCTGATGAACGACGCCGCGATGGTCGCGTCGACCCACATGCCGCACTTGCCTTCGTTGAAAAGCGCTAGGTTCTCATTGAAGCTGTTGGCCGAGGCGCCCGGCGGGCCGTAGGCCTTCATGAGATCGACGTAGAAGCCGATCGCGTCCTTCCAGGGCTTGGTGTCGATCTGCGGCTTCCACTGCATGTCGAACCACTGGCCGCCGTTCGTGTTGACCAGCGTGGTCAGGAAGGCCATGTTGTCGCCCCAGCCCGGCTTGCCGCGCAGGCACATGCCGTACAGGCCACCCTTGGGGTCATGGATCTTGCCGGCCAGCTCCTTCACCTGCGCCCAGGTGGGCTGCTCGGGCATCTTGAAACCGACCTTGTCGGCCAGGTCCTTGCGGTACATGAGCATCGAGCTCTCGCCATAGAACGGCGCGGCGTACAGCTTGCCTTCGTGCGAGAGGCCGGCGCGGATGGCGGGCAGCAGGTCGTCGGCGTCGTAGGCGGCATCGGTGGCGATGGGCTGCAGCCAGCCCTTCTTCGACCAGATCGGCGCTTCGTACAGGCCGATGGTCATCACGTCGAACTGGCCGCCCTTGGTGGCGATGTCGGTGGTCACGCGCTGGCGCAGCGTGCCTTCTTCCAGCGTGACCCACTTGAGCTTGATGTCGGGGTTCGCCTTCTCGAAGAAGGGCGTGAGCTTCTGCATCTCGATCATGTGGCCGTTGTTGACGGTCGCGATCACGAGTTCGGTGGCGGCGTGGGACACAAGGCCCGTGCCGATGAGTGCGAGGGCGAGGCCCGCTTTCAGAAAGCGCTTCATGGTGTCTCCTTGGGTGAGCGACGCCTCGGTATCGTGGTCGCCGTGCCCGGATTCTGGAGAAACGCGCTTGCGATTTTGGTATTTCGAGCAGCCCAACCAGTACTCTCTTGCACCAGTTGGCTAGTGAAATCCCTAGTTAACGCAATTCAGGATGGAAAACTGTCCGACTGAAGTTCTCGCCCGTCACGCATGCCCGCCCAGCAGCTGGCGCCGGAACTGCGCCGCCGCCGGCGACAGCGCCCGGTCCTCGCGGGTGATCAGGCAGATCGGCGGCACCCGCACCGGCAGCTCCACCGGCACGGTGCGCAGCACGCCCAGCCGACCGTAATGGTTGGCCTGCGAGGCGGGCATGACGGCGGCCATGTCGGAGTTCTCCAGCAGCGCCGTGATCGCGATGGGCGATGCCGTTTCGATGATGTCCAGCCGCGCCTGGATGCCGGCCTCGCGCATCGCCGCCTCGAAGCGCCCGCGCTGCGGCGAGCCCGGCGGCTGCAGCACCCATGACCAGGTCGCCATCTCGGCCAGCGTGACCGTGGCCGTGCGCTCGAACACCGGGTGCGCCGCGCGCACCACGACCACCTGCGACTCGCCCAGCAGCGGCACGCTCGCGTACTTGGCTTCGTCGTGGCCGTCGGTGAGGCGGCCCAGCACGAGGTCGACGTCGCCCTGCTCCAGCTGCGCCTGCATCAGGTCGCTGGTCTCGACCACCACCGACACGGCCACCTGCGGATGACGCAGGTGGTAGGCGACCAGCGCCGGTGCCAGCAGCTCGGGCACCGCGCCCGGCACGCTGCCCACGCGCAGCGCGCCGCTCAGGCCGGAACGCAGCGCGAGCATTTCCTCGCGCGCGGTGCCGAAGTCGCTGAGCACGCGGTGGGCGTAGCGGATCAGGATCTCGCCGTAGGGCGTGGGCGCCATGCCGCGCGCCAAGCGCTCGAAGAGCTGTTCGCCCAGCGACTCCTCCAGCTGCTGCAGCAGCTTGGTGGCCGCGGGCTGGCTGATGTTCATGGCCTCGGCCGCGCGGCCGAGGTGGCGGTGCGCATCGAGCCGGGCCAGCAGGAGCAGCTGGCGCGGCCTCACATGCAGCATCAGCGAGGCGTCGGTGAGGCCGGGTTTCATGCACAAAAGTATATGGAGCTTCAGCCTTTTTCGATTGGATCGCGCGACCGAAGCTCCGTAGGCTCGGGCCCACAACAAGCTGGAGACGACGCGATGACCCTCTTTCCCCTGGCCCGCGGTGCCGGCCTGGCGGCGCTGCTGGTGCTGGCCGCCTGCCTGAACGCGAGCGCGCAGCCGGCCTATCCCGACAAGCCGCTGCGCATCCTGGTCGGCGCCTCGCCCGGCGGCGGCACCGACATCCTCGCGCGTGTGCTGGCCGACAAGTTCGCGCCCGTGCTCAAGCAGCCCGTGACGGTGGAGAACCGCCCCGGCGCATCGAACACCATCGCCGGCGAACTCACGGCCCGCGCGCCGGCCGATGGCGCCACGCTGCTGCTGGCCACCAACACGGCGCAGGCCGTGGCGCCGCACATCCTCAAGCTCAAGTACGACCCGCTGAAAGACCTGCAACCCATCGGCCTCGTGGCCGTGATGCCCAACGTGCTGGTGGTGTCGGCCAGCTCGCCCTACAAGTCGGTGAAGGACCTGCTGGCCGCGATGGCCGCGAAGCCCGGCGGCTTCAAGTACGCGTCGTCGGGCATTGGCAGCACGCAGCACGTGGGCGGCGAAGCCTTCAACCTGGCCACGGGCATGACCTCGATCCACGTGCCCTACAAGGGCAGCTCGCAGGCGCACATCGACATCATCTCGGGCGAGGTCGAGATGATGTTCGACAGCACCTCGTCGGCCATGGGCCAGATCCGCGCCGGCAAGTTCCGCGCGCTGGCCGTGAGCGCGCCGCAGCGCTCGCCCGAGCTGCCCGACGTGCCCACGCTGGCCGAGCAAGGCGTCAAGGGCGCCGACGTATCGACCTGGTACGGCCTGTACGTGACGGCCGGCACGCCGCGCCCGGTGGTCGAACGGCTGAGCGCCGAACTCACGCGCACGATGGGCCTGGCGGACGTGCAGTCGCGCATCAAGGCCCTGGGCGGCGAGCCCGGCACGCTGACCGGCGAACCCTTCGCGGCGATGAACCGGCAGGAGTTCGACCACTACGGCCGGCTCGTGCGCGACGCGCGCATCAAGGCCGAGTGAGGCCGTCCCTTCACCCTTCTTCTTTCCTCAGACATCCGACCATGCCCACCCCCCCCTCCACCCCTCGCGTGACCTCCGCCAAACCCCGCATCGCCGTGCTGCTGGGCGACCCCAGCGGCGTCGGCCCCGAGATGGCCGTGAAGCTGCTCGCGCGCCAGCGCAACCTCGACGCCGCGCGCGTGCTGCTGATCGCCGACCCCGTCGTGCTGGCCGCGGGCGAGCGCGTGGCTGGCGCGAAGCTGGCGCCGCTGCAGGTGAACACCCTCGACAGCCTGCGCTTCGAGGACGGCCGTCCGAGCCTCCTCGTGCGCGACTGGATGGCGGGCGAGGAACCGGTGCTCGGCGAGTCGAACGAGCGCTCGGGCCGGGCCTCGTTCGAAGCGCTGGAGCTGGCCACGCAGGCCGTGCGCAACGGCCAGGCCGACGCGATCCTCTTCGCGCCGCTCAACAAGCATTCGCTGCGCCTGGGCGGCCTCGTGCACGAGGACGAACTGCGCTACATGCAGGAGCGCTTCGCCGTCACGGGCTTCGTCTGCGAGTTCAATCTCACCGGATCGCTGTGGACCTCGCGCGTGACCTCGCACATTCCGCTGAAGGACGTGGCGCGACACATCACCGTGGAAGGCGTGCGCGACGCCGTGAAGATCATCGCGTCGGCGCTGCGCCGCGCCGGCGTGGCACACCCGCGCATCGCCGTGACCGGGCTCAACCCGCACGCGGGCGACGGCGGCTCGATCGGCATGGAAGAGATCGAGATCATCGCGCCCGCCATCGAACAGCTGCGCACCGAAGGCCACGACGCGCGCGGCCCGTTCTCGCCCGACACCGTGTTCATCGGCGCACGGCGCGGCGACGTGGACGCGGTGGTGTCGATGTACCACGACCAGGGCCAGATCGCGATGAAGCTCATGGGCTTCGAGCAGGGCGTGACCCTGCACGGCGGGCTGCCTGTGCCCGTGGCCACCTCGGCCAGCGGCAGCGCCTTCGACATCGCCGGCCAGGGCGTGGCGCAGATCGAAGGGCTGCAGCAGGCTTTCGACCTGTGCGTGCGGATGGCGAGCGGCGCGCCGGCGCCTGCATCCGTCGAGGCGGCAGTGGCCTGAGCCACCGGGCGCCCCAAAGAAAAAGGGCCGCGTGTGCGGCCCTTCGAAGGAAAAAGCTCAGGCGCTCGGCGGTTCGCCGTAGGCGTTGCTCTCCGGCTGCGTCGGCTGAACGAAGAAGTAGATCAGCACGAGATTGATCAGCGGGATGATCGACAGCAGCAAGAACCAGCCGCTCTTGCCGATGTCGTGCAGGCGGCGCACGCCCACCGCGAGGGCGGGCAGAAGCAGGGCCAGCGCTGCAATGAAGTAGACGTACTCATGGATCAGGCCCGTCACGACGAGCACGCCGAACTGGGCCAGAAAAAACCACCAGAACTCGGAACGCGACGCACGACCCGTGAAATCGGTGTACTTGGCGATGCACGTCTTGACCGCTGTTTGAAAGTCCATTGACTCGCTCCTCTTGATGAATCCCAGGGAAATTTCCCCGGGGCCATCATATCGGCGCACTGTGCAACGACAAACTCGGCCAAACCGGCCACCACCCTGCAAACCAATGGCCTAAAGGCCTAGTGGATAGAGCCTTTGGCCAAGGCTTGCGAGGCTTGCAGTGACGTGCGCCGTCAGGTGCTCAGCCGCTGCAGCAGGCCGGCCGTGGAGGCATCGAGCCCCGAGACATCGCCCGAGGCCAGGCGCGGCTCGATGTCGCGCGCCAGCACCTTGCCGAGCTCCACGCCCCACTGGTCGAAGCTGTTGATGCCCCACAGCGCGCCGCTGGTGAACACGCGGTGCTCGTACATCGCGAGGAAGGCGCCCAGCGCTTCGGGCGTGAGCTTCTCGAACACGAAGAAGGTGCTCGGCCGGTTGCCCGGGAAGTTCTTGTGGCCGCCCTCGTCGAGCTTGCCGACCATCAGCGCCTGCGCCTGTGCGAGCGCGTTGGCCAGCAGCTTGGGGTGGTGGCCGTCGAGGTCGTGCGAGGCGTCGCGCACCGCCATGAACTCGAGCGGGATCACGTCGGTGCCCTGGTGCAGCATCTGGAAGTAGGCGTGCTGGCCGTTGGTGCCGGGCTCGCCCCAGAGCACGGGCGAGGTGCCGAAGGCCAGCGGCGCGCCGCTCGCGTCGACCTGCTTGCCGTTGCTTTCCATTTCGAGCTGCTGCAGGTAGGCCGGCACGCGCTTCAGGGCGCTGTGGTACGGCGCGATGCTGCGGCTCGTGAAGCGGTGGAAGTTGCGGTACCAGACGTCGAGCAGGCCCAGGCGCACGGGCAGGTTCTGCTCGAGCGGCGCGGTGCGGAAGTGCTCGTCCATCGCATGCGCGCCCGCCAGCAGCCGGCGAAAGCCGTCGGCGCCGATGGCCAGCGCGATCGGCAGGCCGATGGCCGACCACAGCGAGTAACGCCCGCCCACCCAGTCCCAGAAGCCGAAGGTGGTGTCGATGCCGAACTGCTTCGCGGCCTCGACGTTGGTGGTGAGCGCGGCGAAATGGCCTGCGATGTCGGTGCCGCCCGACTGTTCGTACCAGCGCTTGGCCGAGAGCGCGTTGGTCATCGTCTCGGCCGTGGTGAAGGTCTTGGAGGCGACCAGGAACAGCGTGTGCTCGGGCGCCAGGCCCTTGAGCACGCCCGCCAGTTCGTGGCCGTCGACGTTCGAGACGAAGTGGAAGCGCTTGCCCGGCGCCACGAACTCCGCGAGCGCCAGCACGGCCATCTGCGGGCCGAGGTCGGAGCCGCCGATGCCGATGTTGACCACGTCGGTGATCGTGTGGTCGCTGCGCACCTTCTCGGCGTAGGCCAGCATGGCGTCGAGCGTGGCGTGCACTTCGCGCAGCTCGTGGGCCGTCTGGCGGCCGGTGGCCGCGTCGGCCGGCGCGCGCAGCAGCGTGTGCAGCACGGCGCGGTCTTCGGTGTTGTTGATGTGCGCGCCCGCGAACATGGCGTCGCGGTGGGCCTCGAGGCCGCATTCGCGCGCCAGCGTGAACAGCAGCGCCTCGGTGCGCGCGTCGATCAGGTTCTTCGACAGGTCGGCGAAGACGTGCGGCGCCTCCTGGCTGAAGCGCGCGAAGCGCCCGGCGTCCTCCACGAAGGCATGGCGAAGATCGAACTGGCGACCGGCCGTGTCGAAGCTGGACTGCAGTTGCGCCCAGGCCGGCGCGCGGTCACAGCGCAGGGTCATGGTCATGTTTACTTGCCGCTTTCCTGCATGAGCTTTTCGAGCTTCACGGCGTCGGCCGCGAAGGCGCGGATGCCCTCGGCGAGCTTCTCGGTGGCCATGGCGTCTTCGTTGAGCGCGAAGCGGAAGCCGGCCTCGTCGTAGCTCACCTTCTCTGCGGTGCCGCTCGCGGCAGCCTTGGCGTCGAGCGCGTGCGTGAGCGGCTCGTTGCTCGCGGCCAGCTCGGCCAGCAGCTCGGGGCTGATGGTCAGCAGGTCGCAACCGGCGAGCGCCTGGATCTGCCCCACGTTGCGGAAGCTCGCGCCCATGACCTCGGTCTTGATGCCCTGCTGCTTGTAGTAGTTGAAGATTTCGCGCACCGACTTCACGCCCGGGTCGTTGGCGCCCGCGCTGGCGGCTTCGTCCCACTTCGCACCGGCCGACTTCTTGTACCAGTCGTAGATGCGGCCCACGAAGGGCGAGATGAGCTGCACGCCGGCCGCGCCGCAGGCCACGGCTTGCGCGAACGAGAACAGCAGCGTGAGGTTGGTGCGGATGCCCTTCTGCTCCAGCAGGCGCGCGGCCTCGATGCCTTCCCAGGTGGAGGCAACCTTGATCAGCAGGCGCTTCTCGGTGTCGATGCCCTCGGCCTTGTACAGCGCCACGATGCGCTCGCCGCGGGCCACGGTGGCGGCGGTGTCGAACGAGAGACGCGCGTCGACTTCGGTGGACACGCGGCCCGGGATGATGGAGAGGATTTCGGTGCCGAAGCGCACCAGCAGGCGGTCGATGACTTCGTCGAGCGGCTTGCCGGCGTGCGCCTTCACGGTCTCGTCGAGCAGCGGCCGGTACTCGGCCTTCTGCACGGCCTTGAGGATCAGCGACGGGTTGGTGGTCGCGTCCTGCGGCTTGGAAATGCTGAGCTGCTTGAAGTCACCGGTGTCGGCAACCACGGTGGTCCACTGGCGGAGTGCATCGAGTTGGTTCATGAAATCAATTATCCGGGGAGGGGTGTGACAAGTCCTGCACGCAGTTGCGCGGCGGTCGATGTTTTCATGCGAACCGTAGCACGGGTTTTCGCGAAGCTCCATCGGCCTGCAGCGCGAAGGGTTGTCGGCCGCCCTGCCCTACAGGGGCTGTGGTCCCCGGCTGACGGCAGCCGCCCGCGGCCCGGGGCACCCTGAACGGGACGCGGCATCCACGCCGAGAACGACTTTCCCCAGGAGCCCTCATGACCCCTCGCCCCCCACGCCCCGCTACCGCCGCCGGCCGCGCATTCGACGACCGCCGCACCAGCCACGCGATCGGCACCATGGCCACCGCCTTCGTCGTGGGCGGCGTGGCCACCTGGTACGCGCTGGGGGCCGCACGCACGGCCCGTGCCCGGCCCGCCGGCCCGGCCGACGGCGCCCCGCTGATGCGCGCGCCACTGCAGGTGGTGGCGCCGGTCGACCTGCACCGCTACGCCGGCGTCTGGCACGAACAGGCGCGGCTGCCCAACCGGTTCCAGAAACAGTGCGCCGGCCCGGTGAGCGCCGAGTACACGCCGCAGCCCGACGGCACCGTGCAAGTGCGCAACCGCTGCGTGCGCGACGACGGCAACTTCGACGAGGCGATCGGCAGCGCGCGCGTGGTGCCCGTGGCCGGCCAGCCCGGCGCGGGGCGGCTGCAGGTGCGCTTCGCCCCCGCCTGGATGGGGTGGCTGCCGCTGGTGTGGGGCGACTACTGGATTTTGAAGCTCGACCGCGACTACCAGGTGGCGCTGGTCGGCACGCCCGACCGTGAGTACCTTTGGGTGCTGTCGCGCGCGCCGCGCCTGGAGGACGACGCGCTGCAGGCCGAGCTGGACTACGCCCGCAGCCTGGGGTTCGACACCGACAAGGTGGTGCTCACCGGCAGGTAGCGCTGCAGTTGCGCCGGCAGCTTGTCGGGCGCGGTGCAATGGATGGCGTGCCAGCCGAAGGCGCGGGCCATCTCGACGTTGGCGGCCGAGTCGTCGATGAACACCGTCTGCTCGGGATCGAGGCCGTGGCGCATGGCCAGCAGCTCGTAGATCTCGCGCTCGGGCTTGAGGAACTTCACGTCGCCCGAGAACACGCCGCCGTCGAAACGCCGCATGAAGGCGTGCCGGCGCTCGAGGGCGCGGGCGAAGGGCACGGGCATGTTCGACAGGTAGTACAGGCGCAGCGGCTCGCCGGCGTCGCGCTGCACGAGCAGCTCTTCGAGCATCGCGACCGTGACGTCGATCGGCGCCAGCCGCTCCCCCAGGCCGTCGAGCATGGCGTGCAGCGACTCGGCCGGCAACGCCAGCCGCGCCGACATGCGGGCGATGGCATCGTCCAGCGTGCGGGTGCCGCAGTCGAAGCCGGTCCAGTCGTCGTGATGGAAAAGGGCCCGGCCCAGGGCCGCGGCGGCGGCGTCAGTGGGGGCGTGAGAGGGGAGATGGGCCTGGACCAGCCGTGCCGGCTCCCAGGCGAACAGCACGGCGCCAAGATCGAAAACCACGTTCATGGCGCCATTGTTTCATGCGCCGGGCACCACGCTCACGCCATGGGTTCCGAGCGACAGGGTGGTCTGCGTGCCGGCCGCCAGCGGGCGCGACAGGTCGGTCGAGACCACGAAGACCGGCCCCAGCGGGGTGTCGAAGCCGTATTCGTAGAAGCTGCCCAGGTACGCCGACTTGCGCAGCGTGGCCGGCAGGCCGTCGAGCGCGCCGATGTCCCAGGCCTCGGGCCGCACCGCCACCTTCACCGTGCCGGGCACCACCGCGTAGCGCGGCTGCAGCCGCAGTGGGCCGAGCGTGACGCTGCCGTCTGCCTGTGCCACGGCCGGGAACACCATCGCCTCGCCCATGAAGCCGGCGACGAACTCGCTCTCGGGCCGGCCGTAGAGCTGCTCGGGCGTGCCGCGCTGGGCGATCACGCCGTGGTCCATGACGATGATCTGGTCGCTCACGGCCAGCGCCTCGCTCTGGTCGTGCGTCACGTAGGCCACGGTGAGCTTCAGGCGCTGCTGCAGCGAGCGGATTTCCTCGCGCATCTCGCGCCGCAGGCGGGCGTCGAGGTTCGACAGCGGCTCGTCGAACAGCAGCACCGCCGGCTCGAGCACCAGCGCGCGCGCCAGGGCCACGCGCTGCTGCTGGCCGCCCGACAGCTCGCTGGGCAGGCGCTCGTCGAAGCCGACCAGGCCCACGCCCCGGAGCGCCTCGCGCGCCCGCGCCGTGGCCTCGTCCTTCTTCACGCCGCTCATGCGCAGGCCGTAGCCCACGTTCTCGATCACGTTCATGTGCGGGAACAGCGCGTAGCTCTGGAACATCATGCTCACGTTGCGCTCGCCCGGGCCGAGCGTGGTGACGTCGCGCCCGCCCATGAAGATCGAGCCCGAGGTCGGCGATTCGAGCCCCGCGATCATGCGCAGCGTGGTCGTCTTGCCGCAGCCCGAGGGGCCGAGGATGGTGGTGAGCGTGCCCACGGGCACCTCGAAGCTGATGCCCTTGACGGCCATCGGGCCGTTCTTGTCCGTGCCGTAGCGCTTGGTGACGTTGCGGAATTCGATGCCGTTCATGCTGCCAGGCTTTCCATTTTGTGATGTCCCTCATGCGGAGGCACGGCCCCGCGCCGCCCCAGCTTGCGCTCCCCCACCACGAACTGCACCAGCGCAATGGCCAGCGACATCAGCACCATTAGCACCGTGCAGTAGGCGAGCGCGATGCCGTAGTCGCCGTTGCCGACGCGGCCGATGATGTAGGTGGTGGCCAGTTCGTTCTCGGCCGTGACCAGGAAGATCACGGCGCTCACCGTCGTCATGGCGCGCACGAAGCTGTAGACCAGCGCGGCCACCAGCGCCGGCTTGAGCAGCGGCAGCACCACCTTGAACAGCGTCTGCGAGGTCGATGCGCGCAGCATCAGCGAGGCCTCGTCGAGCGAGCGGTCGAGCTGCTTGAAGGCCGCCGTGCCGGCGCGCACGCCCACCGGCAGATTGCGGAACATGAAGCACAGCACGATGATGAGCCCGGTGCCCGTGAGCTCGAACGGCGGCACGTTGAAGGCCAGGATGTAGCTCACGCCCAGCACCGTGCCCGGGATCGCAAAGGCCAGCAGCGCGCCGAACTCGAAGGCACCCTGCCCCTTGAACTCGTTGCGCGCCAGCAGCCAGGCGATCAGCAGGCCCAGCGCCGCGGTGATCGGCGCCGAGATGCCGGCCAGCTTGAGCGTGGTGATCAGCGAGTTCCATGCCGTGCCGGCCCACACCAGCCCGAACTGGCCCCACTCCAGCGCGAAGGCGCTCTTGAAGTGGTTGAGCGTGAAGCTGTAGTCGCGCCCCCAGGTCTGCACGAAGCCGCCCGCGAAGGCGAACAGGTAGACCACGGCGGTGAAAGCGATCCACGGCAGCGCGATGCACTGGATGGTGCGACGCACGCCGTCGGGCAGCGCCATCGCGATGCCGGCGTCGCCCTTGCCGCTCACGGTCGTGTAGTTCTGCTTGCCGAGCAGGCCGCGCTGCAGCGCGAACACGCCGAGCGCGAACAGCGTGAGCACCCAGGCCAGCGACGCGGCGCGGCCCTGGTCGTACTGCGCGCCGACGATGGCGAAGAAGATGTCGGTCGACAGCACCGAGAACTGCCCGCCCACCACCACCGGGTTGCCGAAGTCCGCAATGCTTTCGATGAAGCCGACCAGGAAGGCGTTGGCCAGCCCGGGCTTGAGCAGCGGCAGCGTCACGGTGAAGAAGGCCCGGCGCCGGTCGGCGCGCAGCATCTGCGCGGCTTCTTCCAGGCTGGGCGCGATGCCCTGCACCACGCCGCGCATGATCATGAAGGCGATGGGCGTGAAGGCAAAGAGCTGCGCCACCAGCACGCCCGGCATGCCGTAGAACCAGCGCGTGGGCTCGATGCCGAAGACGTTCTCCAGCACCTGGTTGACGATGCCCGCACGGCCGAACAGCAAGATGAGGCCCAGGCCGACGACGAACGGCGGCGTGATGATCGGCAGCAGCGCCAGCACCCGCAATGCGCCCTGCCCGCGCCGGTTGCCGCGCTCGGCCATCAGCGCCATCAGCGTGCCCAGGAAGGTGGTCCCGGCCGCGGTGAGCAGCGCCAGCACCAGCGTGTTCCACGCCACGCCGCAGCGCACCCCGCCCGCCAGGCAACCCAGGCCCCAGATGCGCTCGGTGAACACGCGCGCCGCGAAGGCCGTGATCGACCACTGCCCGTCTTCGTTGAAGAAGGCGCCCGACAGCGCCCGGCTCACCGGGTAGGCGATGAACAGCGCCATCAGCACGCCGCAGCCGACCACCGAGGCAGACACGAACAGGTCACCCTTGAACAGGCCGAGCCGCGCCATGCCGAAGGCCGCCAGCAGCACCAACGCCGTGAGCGCCACGAAGCCGCCCGCGCCGATGCCGAACTGGTTGACGGCCAGTTCGCCGAACTGGGTGTTGAGCGCCGCGACGCTCCAGCCGCGCGCGCCGATGGTGAAACCCGCCACGGCCAGGCCGATGGCGCCGATCGCACCGCCCGCCAGCAGCCAGCGCCCCTGCGCCTTGCCGGCCGGCAGGGCCGCGCCGACGGCGCACAGCAGCAACCCGGCCAGCCCGATGAAGAGCCAGCTGCGGCCCTGCGTCGCGGCCTGCATCAGGCCGTTGGCGCCCTCTGCCTGCCCGAAGACATGCGGAACGGCTTCGTACCAGGTCGCATCCTGGATCGCATACCAGGGCAGCACGAGATAGGCCGCCAGGCCCAGCGCGACCCAGGCCCAGATCCATCGCCGCGCGCGCCGGGCGGCGGCCAGGGACGCCGGGTTGGCCGGCGCGCCTTCGTTGGAACGCGCCTGCACTTAGCGCGGCAGCGAGTTGACGTCTTTTTCCCAGCGCGCGATCAGGCGGCGGCGCTCGGCGCTGGCGCCGTACTTGGCGTAGTCGTAGTTGATGAACTTGATCTTCTTGAAGTCAGGAATGCGCGGATCGAGCTTGGCACTCGCGTTGCTCGGCAGCTGGAACTGCTTGTTGGCGGCGCCCAGCTCCTGCGCGGCGGGCGTGAGCGCCCATTCGTAGAACTTCTTGGCCGCATCGAGGTTGCGCGCGCCCTTGATGACGCTCATGGAGCCGATCTCGGCGCCGGTGCCGTCGCTGGGCGTGATGGTTTCGACCGGGAAGCCCTGCATCTTCTCGCCCGGGCCGTCGTGCACAAAGCTGATGGAGATCGCGGTTTCGCCGCGCGCCACCGCCTTGATCGGGCCGGTGCCCGAGCGCGTGTACTGGCCGACGTTCTTGTGCAGCGCCTTGAGGTAGTCGAAGGCCTTGTCCTCGCCCATGAGCTGCACCAGCGTGGCGATCATGGTGTAGGCCGTGCCGCTCGACGCGGGGTTGGCCACCTGGATGTCGCCCTTGTACTCGGGCTTGAGCAGGTCGGCCCAGGTCTTGGGCACGGGCAGCTTCTTCTTGGCCAGCAGCTCGGGGTTGTAGCCGAAGCCCAGCGGGCCCGAGTAGATGCCCACGGTCTTGTAGCCCGACTGCTTGGCCTGCTGCTGCGCCCAGGGATGCAGCTGCGTGAGCGTGGGCGACTTGTATTCGAGCGTGAGCCCCTGCTCGGCCGCCTGCAGGTGCGGGTCGCCCGTGCCGCCGAACCAGACGTCGGTCTTGGGGTTGTCCTTCTCGGCGATGAGCTGGGCCAGCGCCTCGCCCGAGCCCTTGAGCGCCATGTTGATGCGCACGCCCGTGGTGCGGGCGTAGACGGTGGAGATCACGTTGCACCACTCGGCCTGCACCGAGCAGATGACGTTGACGGTCTGCGCCGACGCGGCGGCCGACAGACCCAGCAGCGCGGCTGCCGTGAAAAGCTTCTTCATTGGTATTCCCCTGCCTCGGCAATAAAAAAAGGCCTCGCGGCCATGGGACAGCGTAGCTTTAGTACAGGTGTGCCGAATCGGTACAAGTACCATCGCGACTGGCACGTTGCCTGCTCGGCATTCAGACAAAGGAAAGTTTTCTCATGAGCTTCGATCTCGTTCTGTTCGGCGGTACTGGCGACCTTGCGTGGCGCAAGCTGATGCCCGCGCTGTTCCAGGCCTTCAGGCACGGCAGCCTGCCGCAGGACGGGCGCATCGTCGGCGTGGCGCGCGACGACCTGTCGGACGACCAGTACCGCGAGCTGATCCAGTCGCGCTTCAGCGCCGTCGAAGGCGCCAAGCGCCCCTCCCCCGAGGAGTTCAAGAAGTTCGCGTCCATGCTGCACTACCTGCGCATGGACCTGTCCAAGCCCGCCGACTACGCCAGCCTGGCCGACCTGCTCAAGCAGCGCGACGCCAAGACGGTCGTGATGTACGTGGCCACGGCGCCCGCGCTCTTCACGCAGGTGGTCGAGCAGATCGCCGCCGCCGGGCTCAACGGCCCGCGCACCCGCGTCGTGCTCGAAAAGCCGCTGGGCCACGACCTGGCCTCGAACCGCGCCATCAACGCCGCGGTGGGCAAGGTGCTCGAGGAGAAGCAGGTCTTTCGCATCGACCACTACCTGGGCAAGCCCTCGGTGCAGAACCTGTTCGCGATGCGCTTCGGCAATGCCCTCTTCGAGCCCATCTGGCGCCGCGAGCACATCGCCAACATCCAGATCACCATGGCCGAGGACCTGGGCGTGGAAAAGCGCGGTGCCTTCTACGACCAGACCGGCGCGCTGCGCGACATGGTGCAGAACCACGCGCTGCAGCTGCTGTGCGCCGTGGCCATGGAGCCGCCCATCAACGCGCACGCCGACGCCATCCGCGACGAAAAGCTCAAGGTGCTGCGCGCCCTCAAGCCCTGGACGCCCGAGAGCCTGGGCCTGCACGCGGTGCGCGGCCAGTACACGGCCGGCACGGCCTACGGCGAGCGGGTGCAGGGCTACCGCGACGAGCCGGGCGTGAACCCCGACAGCCGCACCGAAACCTTCGTGGCGCTGCGCACCGAAATCGCCAACTGGCGCTGGGCCGGCGTGCCCTTCTACATCCGCACCGGCAAGCGGCTGGCCTCGCGCGACGCGCGCATCGAGGTCAACTTCCGCCCCACGCCGCACGCCATCTACCGCGCACCGGCGGGCAACGTGAACAAGCTGGTGATCAACCTGCAGCCCAAGGACGGCCTGGAGCTGCACATGCTCGCGCAGGCGCAGGACAACCGCCAGCGCGGCGGCAACGGCCACGCCAGCGCCGCGCAACTGGCGCCGGTGCAGCTCGACCTGGACTTCGACAAGCGCTTCGGCGCCGAACGCGTGGGTGCCTACGAACGCCTGCTGCTGGACGTGATCGACGGGCGCCTCAACCTGTTCGTGCGCAGCGATGAGCAGGAAGAAGCCTGGCGTTGGGTCGAGCCGCTCATCGACTCCTGGGAGTCCGACGGCGGCCCGCGCCCTTATGCGGCCGGCACCTGGGGCCCCAGCGCCTCGAGCGCCATGATCGCGCGCGACGGCTTCGCCTGGGGCGAGGAGCAGTAGCGCCGACGCCGAATGCGCCGCGCCTTCAGCCGAACTGAAGGCAGCGCATGCTGAGCGTGCCCGACTGGAAGCCTTCGTAGACCGTCTTCGCACGCTCGCCCGGCGCCGCAGCGCCCAAGGCATACAGGAAGGGAAAGTAGTGGTCCGGCGTGGCCACGGCGGTCGACGCCCCTTCGAGTTTTTCGTAGCCGATGAGCGCGCGGTCGTCCCGGCCGGCCAGCGCGGCCTTCACCGCCTCGTCGAACGACTGCGCCCACGGGCGGCTCGCCTTCGGGCCATCGGGCGTGCCGCGGTCGGTGGCGCGCAGGTTGTGCACCACGTTGCCGCTGCCCATCACGAGCACGCCCCGGTCGCGCAAGGCCGCTAGGTCGCGCCCCACCGCATGGTGGAACGCCGCCGGTTTGTCGTAATCGATGCTGAGTTGGAAAACCGGCACGTCGGCCTTCGGGTACAGGTGCTTGAGCACGGTCCAGGTGCCGTGGTCCAGCCCCCACTGCTCGGTGGCGATCACCGGCGCCTGCTTGACGGCGCCGATCGTTTCGCGCGCGAGCGCGGGATGGCCCGGTGCCGGGTACTCGATGTCGAACAGCGCCTGCGGAAAGCCGCCGAAATCGTGGATCGTCTTGGGCCGCGTCTGCACCGTGACCCCGGTCGCGCCCTGGCTGAGCCAGTGCGCCGACACGCTGAGGATCGCCGTGGGGCGCGGCAGCTCGCGGCCCCAGGCAGCGAGGCGGCGGGTGAAGGCGTTGTCCGCCAGCGCATTCATCGGCGAGCCGTGGCCGATGAAGATGACGGGCATGCGGCGCGCCGGTGCTGCGCCAGCCGCGTGCGCGATCTCGGTCATCGACGCCAGCGCGGCGGTCGCGCCCAGCGCCGAGCCCATGAGAAAGCCGCGGCGGCCGAGCAGGCGGGTCATCGGGGTGGAGGTCATCGTGTCAGGGGGTGTGGGTTCGAGGCCAACCCGGGACTGTGCAACAGAGTGACGGCAGGGAAAGTGCGTTTACGCACACCGTCCGGCGCAAGGTCCATGCTTCACGGCACGAATGCACGCAGGCGCTCGCCCAGCGGCGCCAGGAAATCGCGCAGCAAGGGCTCGCGCATCAGCGTGTCGAGGTAGCCTGGCGCCAGTCGCCCGTTCTCCGCATACACCGCCAGCACGCGCAGGCTCTCGCCGCGCAGCACGGTGGTCGCGTGGACGTCGCCCTGCCGCTCGCAGGCGCTCGCCATGTCGCGCAGCAGCGCCGTGGCATCGTCGGCGTCGGGCGCCCATTGCTGGCCGTAGAGCCGGGCCAGCCGCTGCGCCTCGGCGGACGGCACGTCGGGGAAGACCAGGGGCAGCAGACGCTCTCGCACACGGGTCAGCGCCGTCACATCGGTTTCCGTGAGGCCCGCGGCATGGCGGCGCGTCAGGTGGCTCAGGTTCATGCCGAGGTTGGCGAGCCGCACACCGCCGCGCACCAGTTCCAGCAGCAGGCCGAGCCATGCGAACCGGCCGAGCGTGGCGTCGAAGCCGAGCCCGCGTTGCTGGATGCGCGGCAGCGACAGCATCAGGCCGCCCATCAACAGCGGTTGTTCGTGCGGCAGATGCGCCAACAGCGCGGCCAGGATCTGGTCGTGCATCTCCGGCAGGCGCTGCATCGGTGGTTCCGCGTCGCCATCGCGGGTGTACCAGGCACCGACCGCGCCGATCTCCGGCGACGCGCGCAGGAACGCGGACTGCACCTGCAGGCGCTCGGGCGCACAGCGCACGGTCGGTGCCCACAGCGCCAGCGTGTCGCCGCGCGCCTGCATCAACCCCCACTGCGCAGCCGCTGCCCAGCCCATTGGGACGGGCGCCTGCAACAGCTGCAACCCCGCCAGCCGCGGGTCGGCGGCCATGCGCGCGCGAACCACGTCGACGGTGGCATCGGTGGAGCCGTCGTCCACCAGGATGATCTGGTGCGGTGCGAGGCTTTGCTCGGCGATCGATGCGAGGGCCTCCGCGACATCGGCTTCGTCGTCTCGCGTCACCATCAGGACGGCCACCTGCGAGGCAGGCTCAGCCGTATTCCGTGCCTGCTGCCCCACCCATCGCTGCCGGGCCGCCGCAAGGTAGCGCTGCATCGCCCCCGCCAGCACCTCATGCTGGGGCGGCAAGGATTGCAACGCCCGCGGCCCGGCGATTTCCAGCGCGCGCCGCCGCGGCGCATCGGCCACCAGCGCGCGCACGCGGTCGACCAGCTCGTCCTTCGTGCACCCTTCGACCGTGTCGCGCAGCACGGGCGGAATCTCGGAATGCGGATACAGCTCCGACACCACGGCCTTGCGGTGCCGCAGCAGGATCGACAGGCGCGGCAGCTCCACGGTGCTGGAGTGGTCGGCCTTGCGCATGTTCAGCCCGACCTTGGCGCGCGGCAGCAAGGCGTCGCGCTGCGACGGCGTCCAGGCGGTGCCGAAGGGGTAGGCCACGCGCAGTCCGGCGGCCGTCAGTGCTTCCAGCACCTGCAGCCGCCGGGGCGTCGTCTCGCCGAAGAAGATGACGTCGATGTCCTGCTGCGCGTCGTCCAGCACTTCGGACGCCGGCAGCAGCGGCGTGGCCATCGGCTCGAAGCCCGGGCCCACGTAATCCGACCGATGGATGCCCAGCGCCGGGTGGTGCACCATGTTCTCGAGGCTGTACTCCCACACGTGGGCGCGCTGCAGCAGCCGTTGGTAGCCGGGCATCTCCGCGAGCAACGCGGGCAGGGCCGGCTCGAAGTTGACGACGATCGCGTTCGGCGGCAGCTCGTCGTCCGAGGGCAGGCTCAGGCCCATCGCGAAAAAGAAGAGGTTGATGTCCTCGTTGTCGACACCCGGCCCCGGCGCAATGCTTGTGGTGTAGCCGAGGCGTTCGCAGGCGAGGCGAAAGCCCTCCATCACCTCCCGCACGTTCTCGTTGCCCAGCGAGCAGAAGCGCAGGTGCGGCCGGTACGGAAAGTCCGCCGGCCAGCCCTGCGGGCTGCCGCCTTCACTCACACACGGCCTTCCTCCACCGCATGGCAGGCCACCTGCACGCCCTTCAGGCTCAGCAGCTGGGGCCGCTCCGTCGAGCAGCGCGCATTCGCATGCGGGCAGCGCGGATGAAAGGCACAACCGGTCGGCGGATTCAGCGGATTCGGCACTTCGCCTTGCACCGGCGTGCGCGCACGGCCGGTGTGCTTCATCTGCGGGATCGCGTCGAGCAGCATGCGGGTGTACGGATGCTGCGGCTCGGCGAAGAGTTTCTGCTTGTCGGCCACCTCGACCAGCCGGCCCAGGTACATCACGCCGACCTGATCGGCCACGTGGCGCACCACCGCAAGGTTGTGCGAGATGAACAGGTACGTCAGGCCCTGCTCGCGCTGCAGGTCCTTCATGATGTTGAGCACCTGCGCCTGCACGCTCACGTCGAGCGCCGAGGTGGGCTCGTCGCACACGAGGAACTCGGGCTGCGTGGCGAGCGCGCGCGCGATGGAGATGCGCTGGCGCTGGCCGCCCGAGAACTGGTGCGGGTACTTGCTCATGTCCAGCGGCGAGAGACCGACCGACTGCAGCAGCTCGCCCACGCGCTGGCGCAATGCGTCCTTGTCGCTCAGGATGCCGTGCTCGCGCAGCGGCTCGCCGATGATGTCCTCGACGATCCAGCGCGGGTTGAGGCTCGCGTAGGGGTCCTGGAAGATCATCTGGATGCGGCGGCGCAGCTGACGGCCTTCGGGCGTCTTGAACGCGGCATGCGCGTCCTGCCCGTCGAACTGGAGGCCGCCGCGCGTGGGCGCATACAGGCCCACCAGCAGGCGCGCCACGGTGCTCTTGCCGCAGCCCGATTCGCCGACCAGCGCGAGCGTCTTGCCACGCTCGATGGAAAAGCTCACGCCGTCGACCGCGTGCAGCAGCACGCGCGGCTTGCGTTCGAGCACGCGGTTGAGCCAGGGCGGCGACACGTCGAAGGTGCGCGCGAGGTCGTGCGCGACCACAAGCGGCTCGCCGGTCTTTGTCGCCGCAGCGTCCTTGCGGGGTTCGATCACGGCGCTCATCGGGTCACCTCCGCCAGGGGTTCGGCCGCCTCGGGCGTGGCGCGCTCGCCGGCCGCCAGGGCATCGTGGTGCTGCGCGGCGATCTCGGCCTGGCCCGCATGCGGGTCGGCGGCATCGTGCAGCCAGCAGGAGGCGCGCGTGGCGCCCGCGTGCATCAGCTCGGGCCGTTCGGTCAGGCAACGTGCGAAGGTGCGCGGGCAGCGCGGGTTGTAGGCGCAGCCGGTGGGGATGGCATTGAGCCGCGGCATGGCGCCGTCGATCTGGTTGAGCCGTTCGCGGTCGCTCGTCATGTCGGGGATCGACGCCATCAGGCCCGAGGTGTAGGGATGCGCGGGCTGGTGGATCACCTCGTGCACCGGGCCGATCTCGGCGATGCGGCCCGCATACATCACGGCCACGCGGTCGCAGGTCTCGGCGATCACGCCCATGTCGTGCGTGATGAGCATCACTGCCGCGCCACGTTCCTTGCAGACCTGCTTGAGCAGCTGGATGATCTGCGCCTGGATCGACACGTCGAGCGCGGTGGTCGGCTCGTCGGCCACGATGAGCTTGGGCTCGGCCGCGAGCGCCAGGGCAATCACCACGCGCTGGCGCATGCCGCCCGAGAACTGGTGCGGGAAGTGATCGATGCGCTGTTCGGCGGCGGGAATGCCGGTGTCCTGCAGCAGGCCGATGGCGCGCTTGCGCGCTTCCGACTCGGTCACGGGCAGGTGGGTGCGGATGGTCTCGATGAGCTGGCGACCCACGGTGTACAGCGGGTTCAGCGAGGTCAGCGGATCCTGGAAGATCGCGCCGATCTTGCGGCCGCGGATGGGGCGCATCGCATCGAAACCGAGGTTGTCGATGCGTTGGCCCTCGAGCAGGATCTCGCCGCCGGCCACGCGGCCCGGCGGTTCGAGCAGGCCGATGATGGCCGCGCCGGTGAGCGACTTGCCCGCGCCCGATTCACCCACCACGCCGAGGATTTCACCGGGCGCGATGTCGAAGGAAATGCGGTCGAGCGCGCGCAGCGTGCCGCGGCGGTTCGGAAATTCGACGACGAGGTCTTTGACCTGGAGCAGCGTCATGAGGCGTTCTCCTTTTCTGTTCAGCGCAAGCGCGGATTGAGCGCGTCGCGCAGCCAGTCGCCGAGCAGGTTCACGCTGAGTGCGATCAGCACCAGCATCAGGCCCGGGAACACCGTGATCCACCATTCACCCGAGAACAGGTACTGGTTGCCGATGCTGATGAGCGTGCCCAGCGAAGGCGAGGTCGGCGGCACGCCGACGCCCAGGAACGAGAGCGTGGCCTCGGTGATGATCGCGGTCGCGACCTGGATGGTGGCCAGCACCATCACCGGCCCCATCACGTTGGGCAGCACGTGGCGCAGCATGATGCGCAGCGGCGCCACGCCGGTGACGCGCGCGGCCTGCACGTACTCCTTGTTGCGCTCCACCAGCGTGGAGCCGCGCACGGTGCGCGCGTACTGCACCCAGCCCGTGAGCGAGATCGAAATGATCAGCACGCCGAAGGCCAGCGATTCGTGCGCGCCGGGAAAGAGCGCACGGCCGACGCCGGCGATAAGCAGCGCGACCAGGATGGGCGGGAACGACAGCATCACGTCGCACACGCGCATGAGGAAGGAGTCGAGCCAGCCGCCGAAGAAGCCGGCCAGCAGGCCGAGCACCACGCCGACGACCACCGACAGCACCACCGACACCACGCCGACGATCAGCGAGATGCGCGCGCCGTAGATCACGGCCGAAAGAATGTCGCGGCCCTGGTCGTCGGTGCCGAGGATGTATTTGGTGGAGCCTTCGGCGCTCCACGCCGGTGGCAGGCGGGCGTCACCAAGTTCGAGGGTGGCGAGGTCGAAGGGGTTGTGCGGCGACACCCATCCGGCGAACACCGAACAGAAGACGCACACCAGCGCAATGACGGCGGCGGCGATCGCCACCGGCGAGGTGCGGAAGCTGTAGCCGACATCGCTGTCGAGCCAGCGAGCAAGGGTTTTTTTCATCGCCGGGCCGCGTGGGGGTTATTTTTCATCGTGAGGCAAAAAAAGAATGGGCCCGCAAGAAGCGGGCCCATGGTCGGGCCGCTCAGGCAGCGGCCCACGGTCGACTTACTTGATGCTCATCCACTTGAAGTACATGAAGTTGTCGGCCAGTTGCACCAGCTCGACCTTCTTGCTCACGCCCCAGGCCAGCGACTGCTGATGCAGCGGCAGGTGGCCGATGTCGTCGGTGTGGACCTTGAAGGCTTCCTTGATCATCTCGTTGCGCTTGGCCTTGTCCGACTCGGACTGGATCTTCTTGGTCAGCTCATCCAGCTTCGGATTGCAATAGGCGCCCAGGTTGAACTGGCCCGTGCCCTTGTCGTCGGGACACGAGGTGAGCGAGCTCAGCGCGTTGTGCGAGTCGTAGGTGGTCGGGGTCCAGCCCAGCATGTAGAAGCTGGTGTCGCGGCGCAGGATCTTCGGGAAGTAGGTGCCCTTGGTCTCGGCCACGAGGTTGATCTTGACGCCGATCTTGGCCAGGTTGGCGGCCACGCTCTGGCAGATCTGGCCGTCGTTGACGTAGCGGTCGTTCGGGCAGTTCATCGAGACTTCGAAGCCGTTGGGGTAGCCGGCTTCGGTCAGCAGCTTCTTGGCGGCATCGACATCGAAGGGCAAGCGCTTGTCCTGGTCGGCGGTCCAGCCATTGATGCCCGGGCCGACGAGCAGCGCAGTGGGCTTGGAGGCGCCGCGCATCACGGTGCGCTGGATGCCGGCGATGTCGATGGCCTGGTAGAAGGCCTGGCGCACGCGCTTGTCCTTGAACGGGTTCTTGCCCTTCACGTTCGAGTACTGCAGCTCGTCACGCTTCTGGTCCATGCCCAGGAAGATGGTGCGCATCTCGGGGCCGGTGATGACGCGGGCGTTGGGTGCGGCATTGATGCGCGCGATGTCCTGCACGGGCACGGGCTCCATCACATCGACTTCGCCGGAGACCAGCGCGGCCACGCGGGTCGCGGGGTTGGCGATGGGCGTGAACACGATCTCCTGCGCGTTGCCGTCGATCTTGCCCCAGTAGGTGCCGTTGCGCGTGAACACGGTGCGCACGTTGGGCTGGCGTTCGCGCACGCGGAACGGGCCGGTGCCGTTGGCCTTGAACGAAGCGGTGTTCTCGATGCCCTTGCGGCGGTCGACGGGCTTGGTGGCCTGGTTTTCCTCGCACCACTTCTTGCTCATGATCATGGTGAGCGAGATCACGTCGGGCAGGATCGGGAAGGGGCCGTTGGTTTCGATTTCGACGGCGAGGTCGCCGACCTTGCGCACGGCCTTGATCTCGCTGAGCGTGGCCTTCATGTCGGAGCCGTCGCCCTGCGCACGCGCGAAGCTGAACACCACGTCGTCGGCGCTGAACGGCGTGCCGTCGTGGAACACCACGCCCTTGCGCAGTTCGAAGCGCCATACGTTCGGCGAGGTCTGCTTCCAGCTCGTGGCCAGCAGCGGTGCCAGGCTCAGGTCCTTGTTGCGGCCCACGAGAGTTTCATAGACGTTGGCGGTGACGCTCAGTTGCAGCGACTCGTTGAGCGAGTGCGGGTCGAGCGACAGGGCGTCGCCCTGGTTCGCGATGCGGATGGTCTGCGCGCTGGCGACCATGCTGACGGCGCCCAGGGCGCACAGGACAGCGACCGCAGCCGCTTGCTTCTTGAAACTCATGGGAACACTCCTCGGGTTGAAATCGAACACATCACGGCGCCGCGGTGGCGGCGGCTTTCCCTGGCTGCAGGCTGCGGGTAGCAGCCAGCGGCATGCCCTGCTCGATCAGGCCCGCATGCAGTGCGGCGCCCAACGGCAGGATCTCGTCATTGAAGTCGTAGCGGCTGTTGTGCAGGAAGGCGCCGCTGCGGGCGTCCTGGCCGATGCGCAGATAGGCACCGGCCTTCTTCTGCAGCATGAAGGAAAAATCTTCGGCACCCATGCTGGGCTCCAGGTTGCGATCGACGTTCTTCGCGCCGACCAGCGCCTGCGCCACGTCGGCCGCGAACATCGCTTCGGGCGCGGTGTTGATCGTGGCCGGGTAGATGCGTTCGTACTTGATCGTCGCGGTCGCGCCAAAACCGGTGGCAATGGCCGTGCACAGCTCGCTCAGTCGCTGCTCGACCTGCGCCTGCACGCGCGCACTGAAGGTGCGCACGGTGCCGACCAGCGTGGCCTCGCCCGGGATCACGCTCATGGCGCCGAGGTCGCCGGCCTGCACGGCGCAGATGCTGACGACGGCCGCGTCGATGGGGCGCACGCTGCGCGACACGATGGTCTGCGCGGCGGTGATGATGTGCGCGGCCACCACGACGGGATCGATGGTCTGGTAGGCATGCGCGCCGTGGCCGCCCTTGCCCTTGATCTCGATCGTCACGCGATCGGCCGCGGCCATCATGGCGCCGCGGTTGATGCCGACGGTGCCGGCCGGCATCGCGGGCCAGTTGTGCATCGCATAGACAGCGTTCACCGGGAAGCGGTCGAACAGGCCGTCTTCAATCATCACGCGCGCACCGGCCAAGCCTTCTTCGCCGGGCTGGAAGATCAGCACGGCGGTGCCGTCGAAGTCGCGCGTCTCGGCCAGGTAGCGCGCGGCGCCGACCAGCATGGCGGTGTGGCCGTCGTGGCCGCAGCCGTGCATCAGGCCGTCGTTGGCAGAGCGCCAGCCGAAGTCGTTGTCCTCGCGCATGGGCAGCGCGTCCATGTCGGCGCGCAGGCCGATCATGCGGCCGCTGGCCGTCGACTTGCCGCGGATGACGCCGACGACACCGGTCTTGCCGATGCCCTCGTGGATCTCGTCCACACCGCAGGCACGCAGCGCCTCGCGCACGCGGCCCGCCGTGTAGACCTCTTCGAAGCCGAGCTCGGGGTGGGCATGCAGATCGCGGCGAAAGGCCGTGATCTCGGGGTAGAAGCTGGCGATGTGCGCGAAGGCCCGGCCGGAGGCCTGCAGGCGCGGCGTTGCGGCAGCTGTTGCGACACTCACCTCAGTGGCCTCCCGCCTTGCCCACGCGCAGCCGGGGATCGACCACGAAGTACAACAGGTCGACCACGAGGTTGATCACCACGAAGATCAGTGCGATCAGGCACAGATAGGCGGCCATCACGGGGATGTCCGCGAAGGTCACGGCCTGGATGAAGAGCAGCCCCATGCCGGGCCACTGGAACACCGACTCCGTGATGATGGCAAAGGCGATCAGGCCGCCGAGCTGCAGGCCGGTGATGGTCATGACCGGCACCAGCGTGTTCTTGAGTGCGTGGCCGAAGTGGATCGCGCGGTTCGACAGGCCCCGTGCGCGCGCGAACTTGATGTAGTCGGTGCGCAGCACCTCGAGCATCTCGGCGCGCACCAGTCGCATGATCAGCGTGAGCTGGAAGATCGCCAGCGTCACCGCCGGCAGGATGATGTGGTGCCAGCCGTCGGCCTTGAACAGGCCGCTGGTCCACCAGCCGAACTGCACCGTGTCGCCGCGCCCGAAGCTCGGGAACCAGCCCAGCGTCACGGCGAAGACGAGGATCAGCAGGATGCCGATCAGGAAGGTGGGCAGCGACACGCCGAGCAGCGAGACGGTCATGAACACCTGGCTCATGAAGGTGCCGCGGCGCAGGGCGGTGTAGACGCCCATCGGAATGCCGACGAACAGGGCCAGGGCCGCGGCCACGAGCGCGAGTTCGAGCGTGGCCGGGAAGCGCTCGCCGATCAGGCGCGACACCTTGGCGCCCTGGCGCAGGCTCAGTCCGAATTCGCCTTGCGCGGCGTTGACGAGGAAGTGCCAGAACTGCACGAAGAAGGGTCGGTCGAGCCCCAATGCGGCGCGCATTTCACGGATCTGGTCGGGCTTGGCATCCTGCCCCAGCAGGAACACGACCGGGTCGCCGACATATTGAAAGAGGAGGAAGGCAATGAACGCAACCGCGATCATCACGATCACGGCCTGGATCAGGCGGCGCAGTACAAAGGCAGTCATTCAGCAACAAGAGTGATCGCGGCATGCTAGCAGTGCAAGCAGCGTGCCCGCACGGGGGTTCCCCGGGGGTGGAGGCGCAATTTTTACGGGTGAGAACAGGCGCGCGCCAAAAGAAAAAGCCACCCGGCTTGCGCCGGGTGGCTTTCAGTCTTTCGATTCGAAGCTGGCTTGCGCCAGCATCAAATTAGAAAGCGTGACGGATACCGAAGTCGTAGCCGGTCGAGGTCTTCGGGGTGAAGCCACCCGTGGTCACGAAAGCCGGGCCGCCGACGGTCAGAGCTGCACCGTTCTTGTTGCTCACGCGAGCAACGGTAGCGTACAGAGCCGTGCGCTTCGACAGGTTGTGCACGTAGCCGATAGCCAGCTTGTTGGCCTTCGGGTCAGCAACTGCGGGCTGGAACAGCACTGCGGGCTGGTTGTAGTCGTACTTGACGCTCGAGTACGAAGCGCGGATCAGGCCAGCACCGACCGGCACGGTCACGCCGAGCAGGTAACCGGTCAGGTCGATGTCAGGACGGCCGCCGGCGAACGGGGTGACTTCGTAGTCAACCTTGTTCTTGGCGCGCGACAGTTCACCGAACAGCTTCACGGGACCGAAGTCGTACGAAGCGCCCAGGTTCAGCGTGTTGACCTTGGTGGTCGTGCCGACGTAGAACTGGTCACCCACGGTGCTGCTGCCGTAAGCCAGAGCAACGTCCAGGGGGCCGTTGGCGTAGCCGAAGCGACCGCCGACGTAACGACCTTGACGCTGGCTGTTAGCCACATCAGGCGTTGCCAGGCCAGGGCTGTACTTGGTCTTCTCAGCGAAGCCGTACTGCACTTGACCGTAGAAACCACCCAGGTTCGGCGGCAGGAAGTAGCCGATGGTGTTGCTGGCGCGGACGTAGTTGCTGGAGCCAACGTTGGTGAACGGAGCGGTCGAAGCAGCGGGGGTACCGAATGCGCCGAACGAGCCATTGGCCGTCGAGATCAGGTTGGTGCCAACGCCGTTGGTGCCGAACGGATCGAACACGGTGTCGTTCCAGAACGTCGGGGTGTAGTCACGGCCCAGACGGATTTCACCGAAACCGCCCGACAGGCTCACGGTCGAACGACGTGCGAACGTGGCGATGCCTTCTTGGCCGTTGTCGTTGCTGATCGGAGCTTCGAGCCAGAAGCTGGCGGCCAGGCCACCACCGAGGTCTTCCGTACCACGGAAGCCCAGACGGCTGGAGTTGTAGCCCGAGTTAGCCAGTTCGCGACGGCTTGCCTTGACGCTGCCCTTGTTCAGGTAGAACGGGTTCAGGAAGGTGGCACCGTTCAGGTCACGCGAGGTGGACGAGTAGCCGCTGATCGACGCGTCGACCACACCAAACAGCGTGACGGACGACTGAGCCGAGGCAACACCGGCAACAGCCAGGGCAGCCAGAGCAACTAGAGATTTTTTCATTGCAAGTTTCTCCAAGGTTAAACATAGGGCTCCGGTGCGAAGGGCTCACCGTGACTGGCACTTTTGTGCTCCCACCGGACCCCGGGCCAACCTCCTTTTGGGAAGTTGATGCTATTGCACCAGAGCCGCTGCGGCAGGGCAAAACAAATCGCCCTAAATCTTGGAAGCCCCGCGTGTTTCGTTGCAGTCGTGCAACAAAGGACTTAGACGGGTGGTTTTGCCACGATATGAAACGAAATGTGCTGTCCTTGCATCGCCGGACAGGTGCGTTCAAATAGACCCATGACCGCCCTGCTCGACCCCGCCCTCACAGCCGCCGATGCGGCTTTGCGCACGCTTTTTGCCCGATCTCACGCCACCCGGGCGCTTCCGCCCGCGATCCAGCCGCAAGGTGAATTGAGCGAATCGGAGCGCCGCGAGGCCGGTGCGCTGATGCGCGTGAACCATGTCGGCGAAGTCTGTGCCCAGGCGCTGTACACCGCCCAGGCCGCCGTGGCGCGGGACCCGGCGTTGCGCGCGCACTTCCTGGAAGCCGCGCATGAAGAAACCGATCACCTGGCCTGGACCCGGCAGCGGTTGGACGACCTGGGCGCCCGCCCGTCCCTCCTGAATCCACTCTGGTATGCAGGCGCCTTCGGTCTTGGCCTGATTGCCGGACGCCTGGGCGATCCCCTGAGCCTCGGCTTTGTTGCCGAAACCGAACGGCAGGTGGAAGCGCACCTTGAAAGCCACCTGGACCGGCTGCCGCCGACCGATCACGCGTCCCGCGCCGTGGTCGAGCAGATGAAGGTTGACGAAGCCCGCCATGCCACGCAGGCCGTCGACGCGGGCGCAGCGGAACTGCCGGCCCCGGCCAAGGCCCTGATGCGCCTGGCATCGCGGGTCATGACGACCGTCGCCCACCGAATCTAGGGCCTTCGGTCGCCATCCAACGGGGTTTTCAGGTCTCGATCAGATCGAAGCTGGTCGTGATTTCCGCCGTCTTCGCCAACATGATGCTGGCGGAGCAATAGGTTTCGTGGCTGAGGGCGATCGCCCGCTCCACGGCGGCGGCCGGAATGCCCTTGCCCGCCACGGTGAAGTGCATGTGGATCTTCGTGAAGACCTTGGGATCCTTCTCGGCGCGCTCGCTGGTCAGCTTGACGCTGCAGCGCTCGACGCGATGGCGCCCCCTCTTCAATATGAGCACCACGTCGTAGGCGGTGCAACCGCCCGTGCCCGCGAGCACGGTTTCCATCGGCCGCGCGGCCAGGTTCTGGCCGCCGTTCTCGGGCTTGGCCGCGTCCGGGGCGCCATCCATCATCAGGACATGGCCGCTGCCGGTCTCGGCCACGAAGCCCATGGCCGATCGAGTGCCTGCGTCACCGGTCCAACTTACTGTGCATTCCATGGTGTTCAGCTCCAATTGGGATGAATTCGTGCGGAAAAATGCGCACCAAACATCAACTTGTGTGTGGGAAAAGCATCGCCTGCTTGTTGCATCGCAACAAAGGGTGGGTATACTCTATTTCATTGCTGCGCACTTCATGGTGCGCACCCAGTTGTCTCCTCCACCCTTCCAATTGGTGGATTTAGCCCCGAGTCGCAAGACTCGGGGCTTTTTTCTTTGTGCGCCCCGATGGCCGCGCCACTCTAGCCGTCCACTGCGAAAGGGCAGCTGCTCTGGCTGCCCTGGCTGTTGCCGGTGTTGCCTCGGCTCAGTCGTCCGTCACGCTGTTTGGTGTGGTCGACGCGTCGATCAGCGGCTACTCGTCCACCTCGCGTGACCTGGGCAACGGCGTCACGTACGACAAGCTCGGCTTCCCCATCTACAACCCGTTCTACCTGAACCGCGGCAGCATCAAGGCGAGCCGCCGTGAACTGGCCCACTCGGGCTACAACTCCAGCCGCCTGGGCTTCCGTGGCACGGAAGACCTCGGTGGTGGCCTGGCCGCCAGCTTCTGGCTCGAAGCCCCGATCAGCAACGACGATGGCCAGACGGGCGTCTCGACATTCACGCGCCGTTCGACCGTGAGCCTGTCGGGCGGGTTCGGTGAAGTCCGCCTCGGCCGCGACTACACCCCGACGTTCTGGAACGACACCGTGTTCGACCCGTTCGGCACCAATGGCGTCGGCTCCAACCTGGTCAACACAGCCAATGGCGCATTCGGCGGCTTCACCGGCTATGCCGACGGCAAGAAGCTCCCCGATGCCCTCAAAAACGTTCCGCAACTCCCCGATGCTGGTGGCAGCAACTACGTTCGCGCCGGCAACAGCATCGGCTACTTCCTGCCGCCGAACCTGGGTGGTTTCTACGGCCAGGTGATGTACGGCTTCCACGAGAAGACAAAGTACAGCCCCGGCACCGCAACGCCCCTCACGGAAAACGCATCGCGCACCGGTCGCTATGTCGGCGGTCGCTTCGGCTACGCCAACGGCCCGCTGGACGTTGCGCTGGCCTATGGCAGCAGCACCGTGGGTGACCAGTTCTACGTCGGCACGACCACCAAGGTCAACACGCTGAACCTGGGCGCTTCGTACGACTTCGGCCCCGTGAAGCTGTTCGGTGAACTGTCGCGCGCCAAGAACAAGATCGACTACGAAGTCGAACCGTACCTCGGCGGCCGTCCGGACATCGACCTGACCGGCTACCTGCTGGGCGTGACCGTGCCGGTCGGTGCTGGCCTGATCCGCGCTTCGTACTCGAGCGTCAAGTACGACGAAAACCTGGTTGCCCACAACCCGTGGGAAGTGCTGCCCGCCGACAAGAAGGCCAACAAGCTGGCGATCGGCTACGTGCACAACCTGTCGAAGCGCACGGCCCTGTACGCCACCGTTGCTCGCGTGAGCAACAAGAACGGCGCATCGCTGACCGTCGGCGGCCCGAGCTTCCAAGGCACCGGGAACGGCTTCACGCCGAAGACCTCGACGGGCTACGACTTCGGCATCCGTCACGCCTTCTGATCGTTCGCTGTCGATTCACATGCTGGCCCACGCCAGTTTGAATCTGCAAACGCTCAAGCCGCCCGGTTCAAGCCGGGCGGCTTTTTGTCCTTCCTCAATTCATCCGGCCACGCCTGCTCTGCAGCAGCCCCACATTCATTTCTCCGCTCAGCACCGATGCGTAGAAACGCTCGACCATGTTGACACTCGTTCGCGCATTGCGCGCCAGCGTCAGCATGTCGATCCCCTGTCCATACAAGAGCCGCAACGTGATGGCCGTATGGCGCAAGCAATACAGCGTCCTCGACTGACCCAGCGGTCCTTTCTCGAGATCGGTCTTTTCGAGCACCCAGTGAAAGAAGAAATTGAGAACCGCCAGCGCGTGCTCGCGGTTCTTCAGGTGCGGCATGAAGATGTAGTCTTCCGCCCCGCCGAAACCATGGGTCTCGCGGTACGCGACCAGGCATTCATAGACACGAACGGCAGGTCGCAGGCTCACGATGGGCTGGCTGTGCCGCTTGGTCTCCGGCAGGTTCATCCGCAGGTAGACATGCTTGCCTCGCACCACCTCGATGTGCTTGTGCTTCATGAGCTTGATGTCGCTGGGGCGCACGAAGGTGTTGACCATCCAGCGGATCAGCCACGGCAGCTCGTCGGGCATGACGAGCAATTCGCGAGCGATCCAGAAACGCTCGCCGGCCGTCAAGCGATCCAGCACCGGGTGCGAATGGCCGCGCAAGCTGCGCGCCGCCGCGATCAGCGCACGGTACTCCGCCACGCTGAAGCTGCCGCGCGGCTGGCTGCGCACCTTGACCTTCGGGAACACGGGGGCCTCGCGCAATGCACCGACGTGCACGCCATGCATGACCACCTTGCGGAGCAACACGAGGTATTGCGCGATCGTCGTGCTGGTGAAGCCTTGTTCGCCGAGGTGATCGATCAGCCGCTGAACATCCGCAGTCGCGAACACGGCCACCGGCACATCGCCCAGCAACGGAACGATGTGCGCACGCAATCTGTTGCCCATGACCTGCCATGTGGGCCGTCCGATTTCGCCGCGTTGCACGCGCGCGGCCTCGGCCTGCATCAGTCCCTTCGAAAGGTCACTGACAGAAACTGATAACAAATTCTGCCCAACTGTTAGTGAATTAGCGGGCGTATGAATCGCGGGATAGGTGCGCGCAAAAAAACCGGAATCATTTGCAGCAGGAGCCTTGCGGAATAGGTTTATGACATTTGTGTCCATGCCATTCCCCGCATGCAATACCGATGCCTCTTATGATTGATGGTTAGCAAATGAAAACTCCCTGGAAAAGATCTTGCGCAATGCACCCGTTACTGCGGCGTTAACGCCCGCCGACTATCTCAGAAAAATCCTCAATGCGCGGGTCTACGACGTGGCCGTCGAGTCCGCTCTGGAGAAGGCGCGCGCGCTCAGCGAGCGGCTCGGCAATACCGTGTTGCTCAAGCGCGAGGACCAGCAACCCGTATTCAGTTTCAAACTGCGTGGCGCCTATAACAAGATGGCGCACCTGAGCAAAGCGCAATTGGCGAGCGGGGTGATTTGCGCATCGGCCGGCAATCACGCGCAAGGCGTTGCGCTCGGCGCGCGTAAGCTCGGCACGCGCGCAGTGATCGTGATGCCCGTCACCACACCGCAATTGAAGATCGATGCAGTGCGTGGTTTCGGCGGCGAGATCGTTCTGCATGGCGACAGCTATTCCGACGCCTACCTGCATGCGCTCGAATTGCAGACGCAGCAGAACCTGACCTTCGTCCACCCCTTCGACGATCCCGACGTCATCGCGGGCCAGGGCACCATCGCGATGGAAATCCTGCGCCAGCACCAGGGCCCGCTCGACGCGGTGTTCGTGGCGATCGGCGGCGGTGGTCTCATCTCCGGCGTGGCCAACTACATCAAGGCCGTACGGCCCGAGATCAAGGTGATCGGCGTCCAGATGAACGACTCCGACGCGATGATGCAATCGGTCGCCGCGCACCAGCGCGTGAACCTGCCCGACGTCGGCTTGTTCTCCGACGGCACGGCCGTCAAGCTGGTTGGCGAAGAAACCTTCCGCATCGCGCAGAACCTGGTCGACGGCTACATCTCGGTCGACACCGATGCGGTGTGCGCCGCCATCAAGGACGTGTTCGTCGACACGCGCAGCATCGTCGAGCCGGCCGGCGCGCTGGCCGTGGCCGCCATCAAGCAGTACGCCGCCGAGCATGGCCGCCAAGGCGAGACCTACGCAGCGATCCTGTGCGGCGCCAACATGAACTTCGACCGGCTGCGCTTCGTGGCCGAGCGGGCCGAGGTCGGCGAGGAGCGCGAGGCGCTGTTCGCCGTGACCATCCCCGAAGAGCGCGGCAGCTTCCGTCGCTTTTGCGAACTCATCAGCGAGCTGCCCGCGGGCGGTGCGCCACGCAACGTGACCGAGTTCAACTACCGCATCAGCGATGCCGCCAAGGCCCACGTGTTCGTCGGCCTCACGACCTCGGCACGCGGCGAGTCAGCCACCATCGCGAAGGTCTTCATCGAACACGGCTTCGACGCACTCGACCTCACGCACGACGAACTCGCCAAGGAGCATCTGCGCCACTTGGTGGGCGGCCGCACGGGGCTGGCGCACGACGAGCGCCTGCTGCGCTTCGTGTTCCCCGAACGTCCGGGTGCGCTGCTCAAGTTCCTGAGCCTGATGCGGCCGAACTGGAACATCAGCCTGTTCCACTACCGCAACCAGGGCGCCGACTACGGGCGCATCCTCGTGGGCCTGCAGGTGCCGGCCGAAGAGTCGGCGGCCTTCGACAGCTTCCTCGAAACGCTGGGCTATCCCTGCGTCGAGGAAACGGCCAACCCGGCCTACCGCCTGTTCCTCCAGGCCTGAAGAAAAGAAGAGAAGAGAAAGAAAAAGACCGCCGCGCTTACTGCGCGGGGGTCTGCGCCTGCGGCGGTGGCTCCATCGCGGCGCCCGCCGTGGCGGGAAGTTGCTGCTGCTGCGGCGGCGGCATCACCATCGTCGGCATCGTGGCCGGCAACGGCCCGGCTGGCGCAGCTGACTGCACCGACGACAGACCGGCAGGCGGCGTCGGAAGCCCCATGCTCAGCGGCGCACGCACCGGCAGCTGCAGCGTGAACGCCGCGGGCCCGTCGCGCTGGGCACCGAGCGTCGCCGCGCGCACGCCCACCGACTGCAGCACATAGCTCTCACCGACCTTCGAGCCGACGCGGAACGGCCGCGGCGGCTTGCCGTCGATCGAGATCAGCGCCGCGCCCTGGTTCGACGGATCGGCCACCACGCCCGACAGCGCGAAGCGGCTCGCGGCCTCCGGCGCCACGGGGGCGTTCGAGGTCACCGTGACCACGCCCAGCAACCGGGCCACCGCCTCGGCATCGGCCGCGACCGGTGCGCGCGGCATCGTGGCCGCAGCGGCCACGGCGTCGGCCGGCGAGGCCAGCCGCAGCGCCCAGAACACCGCGGCGCCCGCGGCCAACGCCCAAAGCCCCGTCGTTGCAAGTGGGGCATGCCAGCGGGCTGCGGAGTAAGGACTTGTCATGGCCGCGGATTATCATGCAGCGCGCTTACCGCCTCATGTCCCCGCAAGCTATGAACAAACTCCTTCGTTCCGTCTCCCGCACCGCACAACGCGGCTTCACGCTGATCGAACTCATGGTGGTGCTTGTCATCATCGGCGTGCTCGCTGCGCTGATCGTGCCGAACGTGATCGAGCGCGCCGACGACGCCCGCGTCACCGCCGCCCGCACCGACATCAACAACCTGATGCAGGCGCTCAAGCTCTACCGCCTCGACAACCAGCGCTACCCGACCGCCGAGCAGGGCCTGCAGTCGCTGCTGACCCGCCCCACCGCGGGCCCGGCCGCGCCCAACTGGAAGCCCTACGTCGAGAAGCTGCCCAACGACCCCTGGGGCCATCCGTACCAGTACATGAACCCCGGCATCAAGGGCGAAATCGACGTGCTCTCCTTCGGCGCCGACGGACAGAGCGGCGGCGAGGGCAAGAATGCCGACATCGGCAGCTGGCAGTAAGCGCATCGCCCCCGGCCGCGTGGTGCTGCCACCGCCTCGCGCAGCGCGCGGCTTCACGCTGCTGGAGCTGATCGTGGTGATCGCGATCATCGCCATCGCGACCGCCAGCGTGAGCTTCGCGATGCGCGACACCAACGCCGCCGCGCTCGACCGCGAGGCCGACCGCCTCGCCGCCCTGCTCGAATCGGCCCGCGCCCAGTCGCGCGCCAGCGGCGTCATGGTGCGCTGGCGCCTTGTCGAAGGCGGCGGCTTCGTCTTCGACGGCTTGCCCGCCGACGCGCTGCCCACCGGCTGGACCCACGCAGGCATCACGGCCCAGCCCATGCTGGGCGGCGACACCCCGGTGGCGGCGCTGCAGCTCGGGCCCGACCCCATCATTCCGGCGCAGCAGGTCATGTTGCACAGCGACGGCCCACCCGCGCGCGTGCTGCGCGTCGCCACCGACGGGCTGCGGCCCTTCACCGTGTTCGCCGTGCCATGACGCAACGGCTGCGGCGCGCCGGCTCCAGCCACGGCTTCACGCTGGTCGAGGTGCTGATCGCGCTGGGCATCGTCGCGCTCGCGCTGGCGGCCGGCTCGCAGGCCACGATGTCGCTCACGCGCAATGCGCAGCGCCAGTCCGACCTCGTGCTGGCCGGCCTGTGCGCGGAAAACGAACTCGCCAAGGCGCGCCTGTCGCGGCAGATGCCGGCCGTCGGCGACTCGGGCTCCATCTGCCTGCAGGCCGGCCTCACCTTCCTGGTGACGACCACGACGGTGCCCACGCTCAACCCGAATTTCCGGCGCGTCGACGTGCAGGTGCGCGACGAGGGCAGCGCACCGCTGCTGCGCGTGTCGACCGTGGTGGGGCGCGTCTGATGACGAAGCCTTCGCGCGCGCGCGGCTTCACGCTGATCGAGCTGCTGGTCGCCATCGCCGTGATGGCGCTGCTCGCCCTCGTGAGCTGGCGCGGCCTGGACAGCATGTCGCGCGCCACCACGCAGAACCAGCAGCGCGCCGACGCGGTGCTCACGCTGCAGGCCACGCTCGCGCAGTGGAGCGCCGACCTCGACGCCATCACCCTGCTCGCGCAAACCCGCCCGATCGACTGGGACGGCCGCGTGCTGCGCATGACGCGCCGCGGCAGCGACACCAGCACGCCGACCGTGCAGGTCGTCGCCTGGACGCTGCGCCCCGGCGCGGACGGCACGCGCTGGCGGCGCTGGCAGTCGGCGCCTTTCGCCACGCGCGGCGAATGGGTGCAGGCCTGGAACCTCGCGGCCGCCTGGGCACAGGACGGCGCCGCCCCCACCGGCGGCGCCACCGATGTGGCGCTGATGCCGGTCAACAGCTGGCAGCTCGCGTACTTCCGCAACAACGCTTGGGTGCCGGCGGAGCCGCTGCCCGTGGCGGCGGCGAACCCGTCCAACCCGGCCGGCGCGCTCATCGCCATGCCCGACGGCGTGCGGCTGGTGCTGACCCTGCCGCCCGGCGACGGGCTCTCGGGCACGCTCACGCGCGACTGGGTGCGCCCGACGCTCGGGGGGCCGCGCTCATGACCTCGCCGCAACGCCATCGCGTGGCCAGCACGCGCCGCCAGCGCGGCGCCGCGCTGCTCGCCGCCATGCTGACCGTGATGCTGGTCGCCACCTTTTCCGCCGCCGCGCTCTGGCAGCAATGGCGCTCGGCCGAGGTCGAAGGCGCCGAGCGCGCGCGCGTGCAGGCGGCCTGGGTGCTGATCGGCGCGCTCGACTGGTCGCGCCTGATCCTCGGCGAAGACGGCCGCGCCGGCGGCCCCGACCACCTCGGCGAGCCGTGGGCCGTGCCGCTCGAAGAGGCTCGCCTCACCAGCTTCCTGTCGGCCGAGAAGAACGTGGCGAGCGACAACCTCGAAGGCCTGCCCGACGCGTTCCTGTCGGGCCGCATCGTCGACGCGCAGTCCAAGCTGAACGTGCTGTCGCTGGTGGACGCCGGCAAGCCGGTGCCGGCCAGCGTTGCCACCTTCACGCGCCTCTTCAACCTGCTCGGCCTGCCGGCCGGCGAGCTGACCCAGATGACCGCGCGGCTCGCGAGCGCGCTGCACACCGGCAGCACCGACGCCGCCTCAGGCGGTAGCGGCGGTGGCGGCAGCAGCGGCGGTGGCGATGCCAGCGCCGACACCGGCGCCGCCCCGCTGATGCCGCAGGAGGTCGCGCAACTGGTGTGGCTCGGCCTCTCGCCCGCCACCGCCGCCGCGCTCGAGCCCTACGTGACGATCCTGCCGGAGCGCACCACGCTCAACCTCAACACGGCCAGCGCCGAAGCCATCAGCGCGAGCGTCGAATCGCTGGGCATCGCAAGCGCGCGCCAGCTGGTGGAGCGGCGCACCCGCTCCTTCTTCAAGAACATCGAGGAAGCCAACGCCGGCCTGCCCAGCGGCGGCTCGCGCTTCAACGCGGCCCAGCACGGCGTGGGCACCCAGTATTTCGAGGTGTACGGCCGGCTACGGCTGGACCGCACCTGGGTGGAAGAGCACTCGCTGCTCTTTCGCAAGGGCCTGGCCGTGACCACCGTCTGGCGCACCCGTGGCGCGGGCGCCACCATGCCCCCGGCAAAACCCTGACGCCGCTTTCCTTTTCTCTGATCAAAACACCGTCAAACGCACGTAGTCTCTGCAAGATATGCTATTCAAACAATAGCAACAACTTGTAAGCCACCCTCCTACAATCACCGGCTTTTCCGACACCCCCCGACATGACCCCGCTGCTGCTCCTTGCCCCCCTCCCTCCGGCCGATGCCGCGGGCGAGTACGACTGGGCCCAGGCCGGTGAGGACGGCATCGCCCTGCGCGACCAGGGCCGCGCGCTGCTGACGCTGTTGCCGTCGGGCCCCGAGGTCACGCTCGGCATCCCGTCCGCGGCGCTGTCGTGGCACCGCGTCACGCTGCCCAAAGGCAGCATGGGCAGCACCTCGAAGCTGCGCGCCGTGCTCGACGGCCTGCTCGAAGAGCATCTGCTCGACGACCCGGAAGCCCTGCACTTCGCGCTCGCGCCCGACGCCAAGGCCGGCGAGCCGGTGTGGGTCGCGGCCTGCAACCGCATCTGGCTGCGCAGCGTCGTGCAGGGGCTTGAAGCCGCCGGCCGGCGCGTCGTGCGCATCGTTCCCGAATTCACGCCGCAGCCGGCCGACGCGCCACCGCTGCTGCAGGTCACGGGCGAGCCCGAGGCGCCGCAGCTCACGGTCTGCGACGGCGACGGCGTGGTCTCGCTGCCGCTGGCCGGCGCGGGCCTGGCCCTGTCGAACGGCCTGCCGCTGGACACCGCCGTCATCACCACCGAACCCGCCGTCGCCGAAGCCGCCGAGCACCTGCTGCAGCGCCGCGTGCCGATCGTGCAGGCGCCGCAGCGCTGGCTGCACGCCACGCGCACGCCCTGGGAGCTCGCGCAGTTCGACCTCGCCGTGACGGGCCGCGCGCGCGCCGGCAAGAAGTTCGCCTCGGTGCTTCAAACGCTGCGCTTCGCGCCCGAATGGCGCGCCGCGCGCTGGGGCGTCGTGGTGCTGCTGCTGACCCAGCTCATCGGCCTGAACGCCTGGGCCTGGAAAGAGCGCAACGCGCTCGAGTCCAAGCGCCAGGCCACGCGCGCCATCCTGACGCAGACCTTTCCCTCAGTGAAGATCGTGGTCGACGCACCGCTGCAGATGGGCCGCGAAGTGGCCGCGCTGCAACAGGCCGTGGGCGACGTGGCGCCGAGCGATTTCGAACCCATGGTCGGCGCCATCGCCACCGCCCTGCCGCCCGGGCGCTCCCCGAGCGCCATCGACTTCAGCGCCGGCCAGCTGCGCCTGCGCGGCCTCGGGCTGCAGCCGCAGGAGGTCACGCAGATCACCGCCGCGCTGTCGCCGCGCGGCTACCAGGTGCGCACCGAAGGCGATCTGCTGCTGGTGCAGGCCGAGGCCAACCGATGAACTTCAGCGAACAACTCCAGGCCCGCTGGGCCGTCCTCGGGATGCGCGAGCGCCGCCTCGTCATCGGCGCCGTCGCGCTGGTGGCACTGGCCTTGCTCTGGTGGATCGCGCTCGCCCCCGCGCTGCGCACGCTGGCCGCGGCACCGGCCGAACACGCACGGCTCGACGCCCAGCTCCAGCAGATGGCCACCTTGCAGAACCGCGCGAAGGCGCTGCAGTCGCAACCGCGCCTGGCGCGCGACGACGCCCTGCGCGCGCTCGAAAGCTCGGTGCGCGACGGCCTGGGCGTCACGAACGCCCAGCTCATGACGGCCGGTGGCGACGGCGCCGCTACCGTCACGCTGCGCGGCGCGCCCGCCCAGAACCTGGCGCAATGGCTCGCACAGGCGCGCGGCAACGCCCACGCCGTGCCGCGTGAAGTGCACCTGACGCGCGCGCCCGTCGCATCGCCGCCGCCGGGCGCCAAGCCTGCGCCCGCCACGCCCGACCAACCTCCGCAACCCCGCTGGGACGGCACGCTCGTGATGGCGCTGCCCGCCCCGCGCTGAAGCAGCCCCACGCACCGCACGGCATGGCGAGACGCCCCCCGGTCCCCGACCTCCAGCCGCGCCGCGGCAGCTGGCGCTGGGCCGTGCTCGGCGCCGCCACCGGCCTGCTGGTCGCGGTCGTGCTGTTCGCACCGGCACGCTGGCTCGCCTCGGCGCTGTCGGGCTGGACGCAAGGCCGCCTGCTGCTGGTCAACCCGCGCGGCACGGTCTGGAACGGCACCGCCGCTGTCGTGTTCGCCAGCGGCGCGGGCGGCACGCAGGCCGTCTCGTTGCCGGGCCTCTTGAATTGGCGCATGTGGCCGAACTGGCGCGGTCTCTCGGCACGCCTCGACCTCTCCTGCTGCGCGGCGCAACCGCTCGGCCTGCAGGCCAGCCCGCGCGCCAACGGCCTGCAGCTCGCCTGGCAGGACGCCCGCTCGCGCTGGCCCGCCACGCTGCTCACCGGCCTGGGCGCGCCCTGGAACACGCTCAAGCTCGAAGGCGCGCTGGACCTCAACACCCGCGCTTTCGCCATGCAGTGGGACGGCCCCGCATTGCGCATCGAGGGCCAGGCCACGCTCGACGCCACCGATGTGTCATCCGCCCTGTCGACCTTGCGGCCGATGGGCAGCTACCGCCTGTCGCTCGAGGGCGGCACGCGCCCCACGCTGCTGTTGAGCACGCGCGAAGGCAGCCTCGAACTGAACGGCAGCGGCGACTGGAGCGGCACCGCGTTGCGCTTCAACGGCGAAGCCAGCGCGGCACCGGGCCGCGAAGACGCACTTTCCAATTTGTTGAACATCATCGGGCGGCGCGACGGTGCGCGCTCGATCATCACCCTGGGTTGATCCGACCATGAAGAAGCCTCTGTCCTCGTCCGGCGCCCGCCCCGGCCTCGTCGCGCTCGCGGTACGCCTGCTGATCGCGGCGTCGTTCGTGCCGGTGCTGCCGCCCGCCTACGCGCAGACCGGCGACGCCCCGCGGCGCGGCGAACCGATCACGCTGAACTTTGCCGCCGCCGACATCGAGGCCGTGGCCCGCACCATGGCCGTGGTCACGGGGCGCGACGTGGTGGTCGATCCGCGCGTCAAGGGCACCATGAACCTGGTCACCGACCGCCCGCTGGCGCCGGCCGCCGCCTTCAACCAGTTCGCCGCCGCACTGCGCCTGCAGGGCTTCGCGGTGGTGGAAGCCGACGGCCTGTACAAGGTGGTTCCCGAGGCCGACGCCAAGCTGCAGACCAGCACCGTCAACACCTCCATCGGCGGCGCCAGCGCGGCCGCGGGCAACCAGATCGTCACGCAGATCTTTCGCCTGAACTACGAGTCGGCCAACAGCCTGCTGCCGGTGCTGCGCCCGCTGATCCCGCCGAACAACACCATCAACGTGAACCCGGGCAACAACTCGCTCGTGATCACCGACTACGCCGACAACATGCGCCGGCTGGCGCGCATCATCGCGTCGCTCGACGTGCCCAACGCGTCCGACATCGAAGTCATCCAGCTCAAGCATTCGGTGGCCACCGACATGGTGCCGCTGGTCACGCGGCTGGTCGAAGGCGGTGGAGCGGGGGCGCCGGGCGCGGCCGCACCGGGCGGGGCCGACGCCTCGTTCCGCACCACGCTGATGGCCGACCCGCGCAGCAACTCGCTGATTCTTCGCGCCGCCAACCCCGCGCGCGCGCAGCTGGTGCGCACGCTGGTCGAGAAGCTCGACCGTGCGCCGGCCGAAAGCAGCAACGGCGCGGCCGGCAACATCTACGTGGTCTACCTGAAGAACGCTGATGCGGTGCGCCTGGCCGCCACGCTGCGCGCCGCCATGGCCGCCAGCCAGCAGCAGTCGCAGGTGCCGGGCGCGCCCGGCGCCGCGGGCAGCGCTGGCTCGTCGGTGCCGCCGGCCAGCATGCCGATGACGCAGGCCAGCTTCGGCGGCAACAACGCCCAGGGCGGCGGTTCGGCCGCGGCCAACGCGCCGCTGAACAACGCCAACCAGCCGTCCACTGGCGGCCAGATCCAGGCCGACCCGAGCACCAACTCGCTGATCATCACCGCGCCCGAGCCGCAGTACCGCCAGATGCGCGCCGTGATCGACAAGCTCGACGGCCGCCGCGCGCAGGTGATGATCGAGGCGCTCATCGTCGAGGTCAGCGCCAAGAAGGCCGCCAACTTCGGCGTGCAGTGGCAAAGCGCGCTGGGCAACAACGCCGTCATCGGCACCAACTCCAGCCTGGCCAGCGCCAACATCCTGGCGCTGACGCAGGCCCTGGCCACGCGCGACGTCGCCAACGTGCGGCCCTCCACCGGCCTGAACCTGGGCATCGCCGGCAAGATCGGCGGCCAGTACATCCTGGGTGCCATCGCCAACTTCTTCAACAGCGACGGCGACGCCAACGTGCTGTCCACGCCCAACCTGCTGACACTGGACAACGAAGAAGCCAAGATCGTCATCGGCCAGAACGTGCCCTTCGTGACCGGCCAGTACGCCAGCACCTCGGGCTCGGTCGGCATCAACCCGTTCACCACGGTGGAGCGCAAGGACGTGGGCCTCACGCTGCGCGTGCGCCCGACCATCAACGAGAACGGCACCGTGAAGATGACCATCTTCCAGGAGACCTCCACGGTCGACCAGAACACGGCCAAGGACCCCAACGGCCCGACCACCAACAAGCGCTCCATCGAGTCCAGCGTGCTGGTGGAAGACGGCGGCCTCGTGATGCTCGGCGGCCTGCTGTCGGACAACTACGGCAACACCGTCGAGAAGGTGCCCGTGGCCGGCGACATCCCCGTGCTCGGCAACCTGTTCAAGAACGAGGTGCGCACGCGCGACAAGAGCAACCTCATGATGTTCCTGCGCCCCGCCGTGATGCGCGACGGCGCCTCCACTGAGGCCTTCGCCTACGACCGCTACGACGAGATCCGCGGCATGCAGCAGCGCACGCAGCCCAACACCGACAACATCATGCTGCGCGGTGTCGACTCGGCGCCCGTGCTGCCCGAGGCACCGCTGGTGCGCATCAACCGCCTGAACAGCAACGACAGCGGCAAGAAGAGCAGCGAGACCCGCATGGAAGGCACGCAGCTCATCCCGCCGCCGCGCCCCGCCACCGACAACCGCCGGCTCGCGCCCAGCCCGCTGCGCGGCGCGCTGCCGCCCACCGCCGACCCGACCAGCTCGCGCGAGCTGCCCTGAGCCCCGTTTCGCACACGCCAGCCACCCATGCGCTATCCCCTGCCCTACGCGTTCGCACGCAGCCAGCAACTGCTGCTCGAAGCCACGGACGACGGCCGCCACACGCTGTGGATGTCTTCCCATCCGGCACGCAGCGCGGTCGGTGAAGTGACCCGCAAGTACGGCGTGCAGGCCTTCGAGGTGCTCGACGACGGCCCGCTCGCGCAGCGCATCAGCGCCGCCTACGCGCAGGGCGAATCGAGCGCCGCCGCGGTGGTCAGCGAAGTGCAGAACGACGCCGACCTCTCGCGCATGATGCAGGAGCTGCCCGCGGTCGAAGACCTGCTGGCCAGCGCCGGCGACGCGCCCATCATCCGCATGCTCAACGCGCTGCTCACGCAGGCCGCGCGCGACGGCGCCAGCGACATCCACATCGAGCCCTACGAGCGCACGTCGTCGGTGCGCTTTCGCATCGACGGCACGCTGCGCGAAGTGGTGCAGCCCAACCGCGCACTGCACGCCGCGCTCATCTCGCGCCTGAAGATCATGGCCGACCTCGACATCTCCGAGAAGCGGCTGCCGCAGGACGGGCGCATCAGCCTGCGCATCGGCACACGCGCGGTCGACGTGCGGGTGTCGACGCTGCCCAGCGCGCATGGCGAACGCGCCGTGCTGCGCCTCCTGGACAAGAGCGAATCGAAGCTCACGCTCGAATCGGTCGGCATGCAGGGCGACTCGCTGGCGCGCTTCGAAAAGCTCATTGCGCAGCCGCACGGCATCATCCTCGTGACCGGCCCCACCGGCTCGGGCAAGACCACCACGCTGTATGCCGCGCTGGCCCGGCTCGATGCGAGCCGCAGCAACATCATGACGGTCGAAGACCCCATCGAGTACGAGCTGCCGGGCGTGGGCCAGACACAGATCAACGCGAAGATCGAACTCACCTTCGCCAAGGCCCTGCGCGCCATCCTGCGGCAGGACCCCGACGTGATCATGATCGGCGAAATCCGCGACTTCGAAACCGCGCAGATCGCCATCCAGGCCTCGCTCACCGGCCACCTCGTGCTGGCCACGCTGCACACCAACGACTCGGTGAGCGCCGTCACGCGCCTGACCGACATGGGCGTGGAGCCCTTCCTCTTGAGCTCGTCGCTGCTCGGCGTGCTGGCCCAGCGCCTCGTGCGCAAGGTCTGCACGGCCTGCGGCGGCGCGGGCTGCGAGGCCTGCGGCCAGACCGGCTACCAGGGCCGCACCGGCATCTTCGAGCTGCTCGTGGCCGACGACGAGGTGCAGGCACTCATCCACGGCAAGGCCGCCGAGAGCGCGCTGTTCGAAGCCGGCGCGCGCGGCGGCCTGCGCTCCATGCGCGAAGATGGCGAACGGCTGGTGCAGGCCGGCATCACCTCGCGCGCCGAACTCTTGCGCGTCACCCGCGAGTAGCGACCCGCGATGCCCGCCTATTCCTTCGAAGCCATCGATGCCAGCGGCCAGTCGCGCGAAGGCGTGCTCGAGGCCGACACCGCGCGCGCCGCACGCGGCCTGCTGCGGGCACAGGCGCTCATCCCGCTGTCGGTCAAGCCGGTCGGCGGCGGCGATGCGGCCGGCGGTGGCGGCAGCGCCGGCAGCACGCTCACGCGCTGGCTCGGCGGCGGCAAGCGCGTCTTCAACTCGACGAACCTCGCCGTGTGGACGCGCCAGCTCGCCGGCCTCATCTCGGCCGGCCTGCCGCTGGAACGCGCGCTCACGGCCCTCACCGACGAAGCCGAATCGGAACCGCAGCGCAACCTCGTCGCCTCGCTGCGCGCCGAGGTCAACGCGGGCTCGCCCTTCGCGCGTGCGCTGTCGGCGCACCCGCGCGAGTTCTCGCCCATCTACACCGCCGTGATCGGCGCCGGCGAGCAAAGCGGCAACCTCGGGCTCGTGCTCGAACGCCTCGCCGACGACCTCGAGGAGCGCCAGGTGCTGCAGCAAAAGCTGATCGGCGCGGCGCTGTATCCGGCCATCGTCACGCTGGTGGCGATCGTGATCGTGATCTTCCTCGTGAGCTACGTGGTGCCGCAGGTGGCGCAGGTGTTCGCGGGCACCAAGCGCTCGCTGCCCTTCCTCACGACCGTGATGCTGTCGCTGAGCGCCGCCGTGCGCAACTACGGCTGGTGGATGCTGGGCGCCGTGGTGATCGCGGCCATCGGTGCGCGCATCGCGCTGGCGCAGGAGGCCTTCCGCCTCAAGTTCGACGCCGCCTGGCTCAAGCTGCCGCTGGTCGGCAAGCTCGCGCGCGGCTACAACGCGGCGCGCTTCGCCAGCACGCTCGCCATGCTGGCCACGGCCGGCGTGCCGATCCTGCGCGCGCTGCAGGCCGCCTCCGAAACGCTGGGCAACCGCGCCATGCGCGCCGACGCGCTCGACGCGCTGGTGCTGGTGCGCGAAGGCGCGCCGCTGGCCTCCGCGCTGGCGCAGAAGAAACGCTTTCCGGGGCTGGTGTCGATGTTCGCGCGCCTGGGCGAACAGACCGGCACGCTGCCCGTGATGCTGCAACGCGCCGCCAACCAACTCGGCGCCGAAGTGCAGCGCCGCGCCATGCATCTGGCCACCATCCTGGAGCCGCTGCTCATCGTCGCCATGGGCGGCGTGGTGATGCTCATCGTGCTGGCCGTGATGCTGCCCATCATTCAGCTGAACCAGTTCGTCAAGTGACGACGGACGGGGAGCCCCTCACATGCCCGTAACGCTCGAAGACAAACTCGTGGTCGCGATCTCCTCGCGCGCCCTGTTCAACCTCGAAGAAGAAAACAAGATCTTCGAGGCCGGCGACAACGAGGGCTACATGAAGCTGCAGCTCGACCGCATCGATGAGCCGGCCGCCCCCGGCATCGCGTCGTCGCTGATCCGCAAGCTGCTGCGCTTCAACGAAGACGGCGTGCAGCGCGTCGAGGTGGTCATTCTTTCGCGCAACGACCCGGTGTCGGGGATGCGCATCTTCAAGTCGAGCGCAGCGGCCGACATCAAGCTGCAGCGCGGCGTGTTCACGCAGGGCCGCCCGCCTTTCGGCTACCTGCGCCCGCTGCGCGCGCACCTGTTCCTGTCGGTCAACGCGCAAGACGTGCGCGAGGCACTCGCCGCAGGCTTCCCCGCCGCGCGCGTGCTGGTCGAATCGGTGAAGGCCAGCGATGCGTGGCCGAACGAAGTGCGCATCGCCTTCGACGGTGATGCCGTGCTGTTCAGCGACGAGGCCGAGCGCGTGTTCCAGGCCGAGGGCCTCGACGCCTTCCAGGCGCACGAACTCAGCAAGGCCGACCTGCCCCTGCCCGAAGGCCCGTTCAAGCCGCTGCTGATGGCCTTGCACCGCCTGCAGATGGCGGGCAATGCGCAGATGCGCATCCGCACCGCGCTGGTCACGGCGCGCAGCGCACCGGCGCACGAGCGCGCGATCCGCACGCTCATGAAGTGGAACATCCGCGTCGACGAAGCGATGTTCCTCGGCGGCCTGCCCAAGGGCGAGTTCCTGCGCGAGTTCGAGCCCGACTTCTTCTTCGACGACCAGACCGGCCACGTCGACGCGGCCTCGCGGCATGTGCCTGCGGGGCATGTATCGAGCGGCATCAGCAACGAGCCCTGACGCCGTTCAGGGCGCGATCCCGCCGACGGGGCACCTTGCTCCGCGAATGTCCCCCGGCCTTCGGCCTCCTCCTTGATTTCGCTGCGCAAGGCACCCCATCGACGTGATCGATGGGCAGTGCGGTCGTTGATCGGCCAACACCACAGCCGCGCCTCTTGTGCGCAGGGCACTGGGTACTCCCCGCAGCGAAATTAAGGGGGAGGCCGCAGGCCGGAGGACATTCGCGGAGGGGAGTACCCGGTGTCCTGTGCACGCGCCACAGCCCCTCTTTCGCGGTCTCCACGAAGCCGCAGACCAGCGCGTTGTCACACGCGTTTCGTCCCACTGTCATCGCTCGTTCACTGCCGAGTAACGGGTTCTCCCTAGTCTTGTCGCCTGTCCGGTGCGCAGTGCCTTCGTGGCACTTTTTTTTCGCGCCGGCCTTTCACCTCCCTCGACAGACAACAAGAACCGAACGGCTTTTCCGATGCGTCCGACTCCTTCTACGCACGCCGCGCCTCTCACGCGCTGGCTGTTGCCCCTTGCGATTTCCGCCGCGCTCGCGGCCTGCGGCGGTGGAGGCGGCGGTGGCGTTGCCTTTCCCCCCATCAGCGGCACCCCGACGCCGCCCCCGAGCAGCACGCCCAACGAAGGCAAGAGCGGACCGAAGGCGCTGATCGTCGAGATCGACGGCCTCACCCATGCCGTCTTGCGCGACGCCATCGCACAGAAGAAGGTGCCGGCCGCGCTGCAATCGCTGCAGCTCGCTCCCGCATGGACCGGCGGCACCGACGGCGCGCTCAGCGAGCAGCCCGCCACCGACGGCCCCGGCTGGGCCACGCTGCTGACCGGCACCTGGGTGCCGCGCCACGCGGTGCGCGCCGACACCGCGGACCAACGCATCGACGCCAAGCTCGCGCCCTCGGTCTTCGCCTTCGCGAAGCAGAAGAAGGACGCGGGCTACCTCACCGCATCGGTCACCGCCAACACGCTCTATCCGAACCTGCTGCTCGCAGAAACCGGCACGCTCGACACCGCCGTCGACTGCGCCGGCGCCGACGCCTGCGTGACCGCCAACACCACGCGCCTGATCGGCGCTGGCTACGACCTGCTCGTGGCGCAGTACAGCGCGCCCGCCGCCGCGGCCGTCAACGGCCTGCGCAGCGACAGCTACCAACGCGCCGTCTCCGACACCGCAACGGCCGTCGGCCAGCTGCTCGCGCGCATCGCGCAACGCACGGCCAACGACGCGAAGGAAGACTGGCTCGTGATCCTCACGACCGGCCATGGCCTCGATGCCTTCGGCGGCGTCACCAGCCTGAAGGACGTCGACAACAAGACCGTCTTCATCGCCAGCAACAAGACCCTGCCCGCGCTGCCCGCCGTCGGCGCCGCCTCGCCGGCCGACGACACCGCGCTGCGCCAGTCGGCCGCCGCGACCGACATCGCGCCCACGGTGCTGCGGCACCTCGGCGCACTGCCCGCGACCGCGGCCTACAACCTCAACGGCCAGGCCCTGCAGGCCACCACCGCCGTGCAGCAGCTCGCGGCCCGCACCAGCGCCGACCGCAGCAGCATCGAACTCTCGTGGACGCTCGCGGGCGACCTCGGCGGCCCGGTGCAGGTGCTGCGCGACGGCAAGCCCATCGCCACGCTGCCGGCCGGTGCCACACGCTACACCGACCCGGTCAAGGCCGCGGCCGACGGCCTCTACGCGTTCCAGTACACGGTCGCCGCCGGTGGCGCCAGCGTCTCGGTCTCCGCGCAGATCGCCTACGTGAAGGTGGGCCTGGTCAACCTGTTCCCGCTCGACGCACTGCCCGCGCTGGACCTCAACGCCACCGCGACGCTCGCGCCCATGGCCGCGGATGCCGATGGCGGCTCGCTCGTGGCCGACGACAACTTCCTTCCACCCTACCGCGTGCAGGCGTTGCGCGTGGACAGCCGCATCAAGAACGCGAGCGGCATGGCCGGCTACAAGCTGCTGCAGACGCGCGACGTGACCACGGCACCCGCCGTGGCCGCCTTCACCTTCGGCTTCTGGCTGCGCACCGACGCCACCTGCAGCCAGGGCGTGAGCAACGGCGCGTCGGTCATCGCCAACAAGAACTACGACACCGGCGACAACGCCGGCCTGGCGCTCGGCCTGTTCAGCAACTGCGAACTGCGCTTCAACACCGGCACCGGCAGCGGCCGCGGCGAGATCAAGGGCAAGCACTTCCTGAGCGCGGGCCGCTGGGCCTACGTGGCGATGGTCGTCGACAAGGCCGGCAAGAACATGAGCGGCTATGTGTTCGACCCCGTGAAGGGCACGCAGACCGGCAGCGTCGCGCTCTCGAATGCGCTGGTCGCCGCGCTCGGCGGCCTGGGCAAGGGCATCGCCCTGAACGAAGACGCCACCGGCCTGTACTACCAGCGCTGGTCGGCCTCGCCGCGCGGCGCGATGGACTTCAACGACTTCGCGATCTGGAACCGCGCGCTCACCGCCGAAGAGCTCACGGCCATCTACACCTCGGGCCAGCCGCTGTCGGCACTGGCGCCCTGATTACTCCGATCACCCCGATCTCCACGACATCACAAAGAGAGGATCACCCCATGCTGCTCCAAGCTTCCCTCCCCGCGCGCCTGCTGGCCGCCTTCCTCCTGGCCTGCACGCTGTCCGCCTGCGGCGGCAGCGACAACGGCGGCGGCGGCATTCCGCCCGTCATCACGCCGCAACCGCAGCCCCAACCCGAGCCCGGCGTCAAGCCCGAAATGCGCTGCGCACCGTGACACGCGACGTCATGACATCCCACGACAAGACCATGAATTCACGCCGCAAATTCCTCACGGGCACCGCCACCACCGGCGCCGCCGCCCTCGCACTCTCGGCCTTCCCGCCGAGCATCCGCCGCGCCCTGGCCATTCCGGCCAACAACAAGACCGGCACCATCAAGGACGTCGAGCACATCGTCATCCTGATGCAGGAGAACCGTTCGTTCGACCACTACTTCGGCACGCTGGCCGGCGTGCGTGGCTTCGGCGATCGCTTCACCATTCCGCTGCCGGGCGGGCGCAACGTCTGGCAGCAGGCCGACGAGACGGGCGCGCCCGTGCTGCCCTACCACCTGGACCAGACCAAGGGCAACGCACAGCGCGTCGCCGGCACGCCGCACGACTGGAACGACGGCCAGAACGCCTGGGACGGCGGCCGCGCGTACCAGTGGGTCAAGTACAAGAAGACCGGCACCGCGCCGTACACCCAGGCCATGGGCTACCTCGAGCAGGCCGAGCTGCCGTACCAGTTCGCGCTGGCCAACGCCTTCACGCTGTGCGACGGCTACCACTGCAGCATGCACACCGGCACCAACTCGAACCGCATGTTCCACTGGACCGGCACCAACGGCCCCACGGGTGCGAACGTGGCCTCGGTCACCAACGAGTGGGACGACAGCTACACGCCGCCCTCGACCACCGGCTACGAGTGGAAGACCTTCCCCGAGCGCCTGCAGGCCGCCGGCGTCAGCTGGATCGTGTATGAAAACATGCGCGACAACTTCGGCGACAACCCGCTGGTCGGCTTCAAGCAGTACCGCCAGGCCAGCGAGGCCTCGGGCAAGCCGATCAAGAACACCGGCCCGGTGCCGGCCTACGACCCGGCCAGCGACGATGCCGGCAACCCGCTGTACAAGGGCATCGCCAACACGATGCCCGGCGCCAACGTGGACGAGTACCTGAACGCCTTCCGCAACGACGTGAAGAACGGCAAGCTGCCGCAGGTGTCGTGGATCATCGCGCCCGCCACCTACTCGGAGCACCCCGGACCGTCGAGCCCGGTCGAAGGCGGCTGGTACATCCAGGAAACGCTCGATGCCCTCACCGCCGTGCCCGAGGTGTGGAGCAAGACCGTGCTGCTCATCAACTTCGACGAGAACGACGGCTACTTCGACCACTATCCCTCGCCCGCCGCGCCCTCGCTCAACCCCGACGGCTCGCCCGCCGGCAAGACGACGCTGCCCGAGGCCGACATCGCCTTCGAACGCTTCACGCACCCCAAGCCGCCGGGCACCACCAAGCAGCCCGCACCCGACGGCCGCGTCTACGGCCCCGGCGTGCGCGTGCCGATGTACGTGATCTCGCCCTGGAGCCGCGGCGGCTGGGTGAACTCGCAGGCCTTCGACCACACCTCGGTGATCCGCTTCATCGAGGCGCGCTTCGGCGTGAAGGAGCCGAACATCTCGCCGTTCCGCCGCGCGGTGTGCGGCGACCTCACGAGCGCCTTCAACTTCGCCACGCCCAACAACGAAGTGCTGCCGACGCTGGCCGGCCGCACGACCCGTACGCAGGCGAACGACAAGCGCGCGGCGCAGGAAGCCCAGGCGCAGGTCCCGATACCCGCCACGCCGCAGCTGCCGCGCCAGGCCGCCGGCACGCGCCCTTCGCGCGCCCTGCCCTACGAACTGCACGTGAGCGCGCGCAACGACGCCACCAGCGGCAAGGTGCGGCTGCTGTTCGCCAACACCGGCAAGGCCGCCGCCGTGTTCCATGTGTACGACAAGCTCAACCTGGAACGCCTGCCGCGCCGCTACATGGTCGAGGCCGGCAAGACGCTGGACGACACCTGGAACGCGATGCTCGACAACACGGGCTTCTACGACCTGTGGGTGCTCGGCCCCAATGGCTTCCACCGCCATTTCCGCGGCGACCTGAACAGCCTGCGCGCCGGCGATGCGCCCAACCCCGAAGTGCGCGTGTGCTACGACATCGCCAACGGCAACGTCTACCTGCAGATGCTCAACGGCGGCCGCAACGCCTGCAAGTTCACCGTGCGCCCCCGGGCCTACCGCACCGACGGCCCGTGGACCGCGACCGTGGCCGGCGGCACCTCGGCCGAGCAGCACTGGGACCTGGCCGCCAGCGGCGCCTGGTACGACTTCGAAGTGACCTGCGACGCCGACACCAGCTACTACCGCCGCTTCGCGGGCCGCGTGGAAACCGGCCGGCATTCGGTGAGCGACCCGGCCATGGGCACGGCCGCCGCCTGAGGCCAGGGTGACACCATGACCTCCCGCCGCCACTTCCTCACCGGCACCGCCACCACCGGTGCCGCCGCGCTCGCGCTCTCGGCCTTTCCGCCGAGCATCCGGCGCGCACTGGCCATTCCGGCCAACAACAAGACCGGCACGATCAAGGACGTCGAGCACGTCGTGATCCTGATGCAGGAGAACCGTTCGTTCGACCACTACTTCGGCACGCTCGCCGGCGTGCGTGGCTTCGGCGACCGCTTCCCCATTCCGCTGCCCAAGGGCCTCAACGTCTGGCAGCAAAGCGATGCCAACGGCAACGTGGTGCTGCCCTACCACTTCGACAGCCGCAAGGGCAACGCACAGCGCGACGGCGGCACGCCGCACGACTGGGACGACAGCCAGCAGGCCTGGGGCGGCGGCCGCATGAACGAATGGGCGCGCTACAAGACGCCCAAGGCCATGGGCTACCACAAGCAGGCCGAGATCCCGTTCCAGTTCGCGCTGGCCGATGCCTTCACGCTGTGCGATGCGTACCACTGCGCGATGCACACCGGCACCGACGCGAACCGCTCGTTCCACATCACCGGCACCAACGGCCCGACCGCGCAGAACGTGGCCTTCGTCAGCAACGAGTGGGACTGGCTGGACGCCACCCCCAGCAAGGTCGACACCGGCTACACGTGGAAGACCTACGCCGAGCGCCTCGAAGATGCCGGCGTGAGCTGGATCTGCTACCAGAACATGCCCGACGAATGGGGCGACAACATGCTGGGCGCGTTCCGCCAGTTCCGCCGCGCCAACCGCGCGTCGCCCTACCCGGTGACCAGCGGCTACTACAAGGCGCCGTTTTCCGACACGGGCCAGAAGCTTCCCTTCCACGCCTACGACGCGGCCAGCGACAACCCCGGCAACCCGCTGTACAAGGGCATCGCCAACACGCTGCCCGGCGACAAGCCCGAGGACTACCTGGACGCGTTCCGGCGCGACATCAAGGCCGGCCGCCTGCCGCAGGTGAGCTGGATCAACGCGCCCTCCGCCTACTGCGAGCATCCGGGCCCGTCCAGCCCGGTGCAGGGCGCATGGTTCATCCAGGAAATCCTCGATGCGCTCACCGCCGTGCCCGAGGTGTGGAGCAAGACCGTGCTGCTGGTGAACTTCGACGAGAACGACGGCTACTTCGACCACATGCCCTCGCCCTCGGCGCCTTCGCTCAATCCCGACAAGACGCCGGCCGGCAAGACCACGCTCGCCGCCGACGACCTGAAGGCCGAGTACTTCACGCAGCCGGCACCCGACGGCAGCACCTCGCAACCGAAGCCCGACAGCCGCGTGTTCGGCCCCGGCCCGCGCGTGCCGCTGTACGTGATCTCGCCCTGGAGCCGCGGCGGCTGGGTCAGCTCGCAGGCCTTCGACCACACCTCGGTGCTGCGCTTCCTCGAAACGCGCTTCGGTGTGAAGGAGCCCAACATCTCGCCGTTCCGCCGCGCGGTGTGCGGCGACCTCACGAGCGCCTTCAACTTCGCCACGCCGAACACCGAGGCCCCGCCCACACTCGCGGGCAAACTGAGCCGGACCGACGCCGACAAGGTGCGCAACGACCAGCAGGCACTGCCGCTGGTGCCGCTGCCGACCGATCCGCAGCTGCCGCGCCAGGCCACCGGCACGCGCCCGTCGCGCGCCCTGCCCTACGAGCTGCACACGAGCGCCAGGGCCGACACCCTCGCCGGCATCGTGAAGCTGGTCTTCTCGAACACCGGCAAGGCCGCCGCCGTGTTCCATGTGTACGACAAGCTCAACCTCGACCGCCTGCCGCGCCGCTACATGGTCGAGCCCGGCAAGACGCTCGACGACAGCTGGGCCGCTGCGACCGACAACAGCGGCTTCTACGACCTGTGGGTGCTCGGCCCCAACGGCTACCACCGCCACTTCAAAGGCGACCTCAACCGCCTGCGCGCCGGCGGCGTGGCCGCGCCCGAGGTGCGTGTCTGCTACGACATCGCCAACGGCAACGTCTACCTGCAGATGCGCAACGACGGCAAGGCCGCGTGCAAGTTCACGGTGCGCGCCAAGGCTTACCGCGACGACGGCCCGTGGAACGCCACGGTGAACGGCGGCGCCCAGGCCGAACAGCACTGGGAACTCGCCACCAGCGGCCAGTGGTACGACTTCGCCGTCACCTGCGACAGCGACCCGGCCTTCTACCGCCGCTTCGCCGGCCGCGTGGAAACCGGCAGGCACACGGTCAGCGATCCGGCGATGGGCTTGCCCGACCTCTGAAGACGTAGGCATGATCCCCCCGCGCCCGCCAGCGGCGCGGGGGAATTCATGCACGCCAAGGTCATCCGGTACTTCGTCGAAGTGGTTCGCGCGGGCTCGATCCGCAAGGCGGCCGAGCAGTTGCACGTGGTGCCCACGGCCGTCAACCGCCAGATCCTCAACCTCGAGGAAGAACTGGGCGCGCCGCTGTTCGAGCGCATCCACAACACGCTCAAGCTCACGCCCGTGGGCGAGATCGTGCTGGCGCACGCGCGCGGCACGCTGCGCGAGTTCGACCTCGTGCGCCAGCGCATCGAGGACGTGCGCGGCCTGCGCCAGGGCGAGGTCACGCTGGCCACCACCGCCGGCCTGGCCGACGCCTTCCTGCCGGCCGTGGTGCAGCGCTTTCGCGCGGCGCACCCGGGCATCCAGCTGAAGCTGCTGGGCCTGCCCATCGCGGCCGTGCTGCGCAGCGTGGCCGAAGGCGATGCCGACCTGGCGCTGGCCTACGACGTGCCCGGCACGGCCGGCTTTCGCACGCTGTTCAGCAGCGAGTGGCCGATCGGCGCGGTGGTGCCGCCGGGCCATCCGCTCACGGCGCATGCGACCGCGCTGCTGGCGGAGTGCGTGGGCTACCCGCTGATCCTGCCCGCGCCGTCGCTGTCGATCCGCCCGATCCTCGATGCCGCCTTCGAGCGCTCGGCCATCCGCGTGTCGCCGGTGGTCGAGACCACGTCCACCGCGCTGATGCGCCGGCTGGTGCGCGACGGCGGCGGCATCACGCTGCTGAACCGCCTGGACGTGGACGAGGAGCGCAACGACGGCAGCCTCGTCTTCGTGCCGCTGCGCGACACCACGCTGCGCGCCCAGACGCTCACGCTCGAGACCCGCGCCGCGCAGGCGCCGAGCGCCGCGGCCGAGCTGTTCGCGAACCACTTGGTGGCCTGCCTGGACGACCTGCTGGCGCCCTGACATTCGCCCTTCGATGACCGTCCACTTTTTGTGCACAGGGCGCGTCATTTATTGACTTTGCATGTGCAAAGACATCGCTCCTAGACTGCCGCGCCGGTTCATCGGCAGGAAAGGTTCCCATGTTCTCGAACGATAAAAAGACCCCCGCAGGAGACGGCGAAGGGGTCGACCAGAAGCTTCCGCTCGCCCGCTGCGGCGCATTGAGCCTGCAGCACGTGCTCGTGATGTACGCAGGCACGGTGGCCGTGCCGCTCATCGTGGGCGGCGCGCTCGGCCTCTCGAAGGCCGACATCGCGTTCCTCATCAACGCCGACCTGTTCGCCGCCGGCATCGCCACGCTGGTGCAGGCCATCGGCTTCTGGCGCTTCGGCATCCGCATGCCGGTGATGATGGGCGTGACCTTCGCGGCCGTCGGGCCGATGATCGCCATCGGCATGGACCCCTCGCTCGGGCTGCCCGCCATCTACGGCGCGACCATCGTGGCGGGCGTGTTCGGCATGCTCGTCGCGCCGCTCATGGGGCGCGTGCTGGGCGTGTTTCCGCCGCTGGTCACAGGCACGGTCATCACGCTGATCGGCGTGTCGCTCATGGGCGTGGCCATCAACTGGGCGGCCGGCGGCCAGCCCACCGCGACCCGCATGGTCGACGGCGTGGCGCACGCGGTGGCCAACCCGGCCTACGGCGAGCCGGTGAACCTGGCGATTGCCGCGGCCGTGCTGGCGGTGATCATCGCGATCACGCGCTTCGGCAAGGGCCTCATCGCCAACATCGCGGTGCTGCTGGGCATCGTGTTCGGCGTGGGCCTGTCGCTGGCGCTCGGGCGCATGCACTTCGACGGGCTCGAGGAAGCGAGCTGGATGGCCGTGACCACGCCCTTCCACTTCGGCCTGCCGCGCTTCGAGCTCACGGCCATCGCCTCGATGTGCATCGTGATGCTCATCACGCTGGTCGAATCCACCGGCATGTTCCTCGCGCTGGGCGAGATCACCGGCCGCAAGGTGACGACCGACGCGCTCACGCGCGGGCTGCGCGCCGACGGGCTGGGCACGGTCATCGGCGGCGTGTTCAACACCTTCCCCTACACCTCGTTCTCGCAGAACGTGGGGCTGGTCACGGTGACGGGCGTGCGCTCGCGCTACGTGGCGGCGGGCGGTGGCCTGATGCTGATCGCGCTGGCGCTCTTTCCGAAGATCGCGCACATCGTGGCCTCGGTGCCGCAGTTCGTGCTCGGCGGCGCGGGCATCGTGATGTTCGGCATGGTGGCGGCCACAGGCGTGCGCATCCTGGGCGCGATCGACTATGCGCACAACCGCCATGCGCTGTACGTGATCGCTATCTCCATCGGCCTGGGCCTGGTGCCCACGCTGTCGCCCAACTTCTTCCAGCACTTCCCCGCCTGGACCCATCCGCTGACACACAGCGGCATCGTGCTGGGCACGCTGGCCGCGGTGCTGCTCAATCTTTTCTACAACGGCGTGCTGTCGAAGGAACGCTCCTTCGCGATGGCGGCGCGCACTTCGCACGGTACCGAATGACTTTCCAGAACCCTTCGTCCTCTTCACCGCAGCGCCCGCCGCTGCTGATCGTCCGCCACGCCGACGTGCTCGTCACCATGGACGCCGCGCGGCGCGAGATCGCCGACGGCGCCGTGGTGATGGACGGCCCCGCCGTCGCCTGGGTGGGCGCCACGGCCGAGCTGCCGGCGGCGTACCTCGACGCGCTGCGCAGCGGCCAGGCCGAGGCCATCGACATGCACGGCCATGTCGTGATGCCCGGGCTGGTGAACACGCACCACCACATGTACCAAAGCCTCACGCGTGCCGTTCCCGAGGCACAGGACGCCGAGCTCTTCGGGTGGCTCACCCACCTGTACCTGCTGTGGGCGCGGCTCACGCCCGAGATGATCCGCGTGTCGACGCAGACCGCCATGGCCGAGCTCATGCGCTCGGGCTGCACCACCACCAGCGACCACCTCTACCTGTTCCCGAACGGCTCGCGGCTCGACGACTCGATCGAGGCCGCCGACGCCATGGGCATGCGCTTTCACGCGGCGCGCGGCAGCATGAGCGTGGGCCGCAGCGCCGGCGGCCTGCCGCCCGACGAGGTGGTGGAGACCGAGGCCGCGATCCTGCGCGACAGCGAGCGCCTCATCGACCGCTGGCACAACCCCGCGCGCCATTCGATGCGCCGCATCGTGCTGGCGCCCTGCTCGCCGTTCTCGGTGTCGCGCGACCTGATGCGGCTGTCGGCCGAGCTGGCGCGCGAGCGTGGCGTGTCGCTGCACACGCACCTGGCCGAGAACGACAACGACGTCGCCTACTCGCGCGAGAAGTTCGGCATGACGCCGGCCGAGTACGCCGAAGACCTGGGCTGGGTCGGCCACGACGTGTGGCACGCGCACTGCGTGAAGCTCGACGACGCCGGCATCGCGCTCTTCGGGCGCACCGGCACCGGCGTGGCGCACTGCCCGTGCTCGAACATGCGGCTGGCCTCAGGCATCGCGCCCATCGGCGCGATGCGGCGCGCGGGCGTGCCCGTGGGCCTGGGCGTGGACGGCAGCGCGTCGAACGACGGCGCGCACATGCTGGGCGAGGCACGCCAGGCGATGCTGTTGCAGCGCGTGGGCTACGGCCCCGCCGCCATGACGGCGCGCGAGGCGCTGGAGATCGCCACGCTCGACGGCGCCCGCGTGCTCGGGCGCGACGACATCGGTGCGCTGACGCCGGGCATGTCGGCCGACCTCGTGGCCTTCGACATGCGCGGCGTGGACCACGCGGGCGCCTGGCACGACCCGGTCGCGGCGCTGGTGTTCTGCACGCCGGTGTCGGCGGCGCTGAGCGTGATCGACGGCGTGGTCCGCATCCGCGACGGGCGCTTCACGGGCTTCGAGCTGGCGCCGCTGCTGGCCACGCACCGCGACCTGGCGCGCACGCTGTACGAGAGTGCGCGCCATCCGCATACCGCCTGAAAAAGCGGTGCGCCGTGCGCGTCAGCGGCGCATCGTGTCCAGCTGCGTGACCGGCGCGGCGTTGTTGCCCCACGACCCGCGGATGTAGGTCAGCACCTCGGCCACCTCGGTGGCGTCGAGCGCGTGTCCGAACGGCGGCATGCCGTAGGGGCGCGGGTTGCCGGCCGTCGCGGGCAGGAAGCCGCCGTGCGCGACCACCTGGATGAGGTTGGTGGGCCGCGCCATCGTCACCGCGCGGTTGCCGGCGAGCGGTGGGTAGGCGCCGGCCGCGCCCTGGCCCTGGTCGCCGTGGCAGTAGGCGCAGCGCTGATCGTAGATCTTCGCGCCGCGCACCATGGCGCCGGCGTCGCGCCGCACCGGCGTGGCGGGGGCCTTCTGGGCTGCGGGCGCATCCTGCTTCACGGCCTCGGGCAGGTCCTTCAGATAGATCGCCATCGCGCCCAGATCGGCGTCGCTCAGGTACTGCGTGCTGCGGAACACGACGTCGGCCATCGGGCCCATCACCGAGCCCCGCGGGGCGGTGCCGGTCTTGAGCAGCGCCACGACATCGGCCGCAGGCCAGTCGGCCACACCCGCTTCGTGCGGATCGGCCAGCGAGGGCGCGTACCAGTTCTCCACCGCGATCAGGCCGCCCGAGAGCCCCAGCTTGGTTTCGGTCGCGCCCAGCGAGTTGCGGCTGCCGTGGCAGGCGATGCAGTGGCCCAGCCCGCCCACGAGGTAGGCGCCGCGGTTCCATTCGGCCGGCTTGTTCGCGTTCGCCACGAAGGGCTGCGGCTTGAACGAGAGCGCGCGCCACACCGCGAGCGCGGCCTGCGTGTCGTACGGGAAGCGCAGGCGGTGCGCCTTGTTTTCCGTGGTGGCGGGCGCCACGCTGCGCAGGTAGGCGTACAGGGCGTCGGAGTCTTCGCGCGTGACCTGCGTGAAGTTCGGGTACGGGAAGGCCGGGTACAGCAGGCGCCCGTCCTTGCTGCGGCCGTTGTGCATGGCGCGCCAGAAATGCGCGCTGCTCCAGCCTCCGATGCCGTGCGTCGCATCGGGCGTGAGGTTGGTCGCGTAGATGGTGCCGAACGGCGTTTCGAGCGGCACGCCGCCCGCGTAGGGCTGGCCGCCGCGCGTGGTGTGGCAGCCGGCGCAGTTGCCCGCCAGCGCGAGGTAGCGCCCGCGCTCGACCAGCTGCGGCGTGACTTCGAAGGCTTCGGCGCGTTCGGGCAGCGGGTCTTCGCCGCGCAGGTTCAGCGCCAGCACGACGCCGGCCAACACGGCCGCCAGGGTGACCAGGCCCAACAGGGCCCAGCCGAAATGTCTCAGTCGCGCGGTCATCGGGTTCTCAGGGTTTCGCCGCGGTGGGCATGCCGCCGCAGGTCACGGGCAGCGGCGCGGGCAGCGAGGCTGCCGGGCGGGTGTCGGCCGGCATCGGTTGCACGGCCAGCCAGCTGGCCACGGCGTTGATGTCGGCGGTGGTCATGCGCTGGCCGATCTGCGCCATGCAGTCGGGCGCGGGCGCGTGGCGCTCCTTGGTGAGCCAGGCGCCGAGCTGCGACGACACATACAGCCGCGGCAGGCCCAGCAGGCCCGGAATGGCCGGCTGCACGCCCGTGAGCGCGGCGCCGTGACACTGCACGCAGGCCGGGATCTGGCGCGCGGCATCGCCTTCGAGCGCCAGCTGGCGGCCACGGCGCAGCTGCTCGGGCGAGGCGTCGCTCTGCGGCGAGACCGCCGCGTACGGCAGCGACAGGTTGGCGAAGTACTCGGCCATCTCGCGCAGGTAGTCGTCCGACAGGTGCTGGACCATGTAGGTCATGTCGCTGTTGAAGCGGCGCCCGTCGCGAAAACTCACGAGCTGGTTGAACAGGTAGCCCGCCGGCTTGCCCGCCAGGCGCGGGAAGAAACCGGCGTTGGTGGTGGCGCCCTCGCGCCCGTGGCAGGCGATGCAGGCGGCCACGCGCTGCTCGATGGTGTCGGGCACGGTGGTGGTGGCGGCCTGCGCCGCAATCGGGGCAAGCGGCAACAGCAGCGCCAGGGCCAGCGCGGCCCAGTGGAGCACGGCCTTCATCACGTGCCTGCCGCGAAATGCGCCAGGGCCAGCAGGCCCGCGATCAGCAGCAGGGCCATGCACAGCCCCACGCCGATCAGCGGCAGGATGCCCAGCTGGGCGGTCCGCTTGTCGGCGTCGGCCCGGCGGCCGCCCAGCCCGATGAAGCTCCAGAGTACGGCGCGCACCGCGCGCATCAGATTGAACATGGGTCCACTGTCGCGCAAACGGGGCAAAAAAAACAGATGCAGATCCAGCTCGATTCACCATATCAGATTAGAGTCCCCGCGAATGACAACGGCCCACCGATGAAGCGTTATGAAGCCCTGGCCTCGGACATCGAGGCCTCGATCCGCAACGGCACCCTCAAGACCGGCGACCGCCTGCCCTCCGTGCGTCACACGGGCAGCAGCCGCGGCGTGAGCGCCTCCACCGTGTTCCAAGCCTACTACCTGCTGGAGGCGCGCGGGCTGGTGCGCGCGCGCGACCGCTCGGGCTACTACGTGGCCGGCGGCGGCCTGCGCGACGCGCCGCCCGAGACCACCCTGACCTCGCGCCCCGCCGAGGGCCCGCGCGCGCTCGAGGTGAGCGACCAGGTGTTCGACATCCTCGAGGCCAGCATGTCGCGGCAGGTCGTGCCCTTCGGCTCGGCCTTTCCGAGCCCGCTGCTGTTTCCGCTGGCGCGGCTGGGCCAGTTCATGGCCGCCAGCGCCAAGTCGCTCGACCCGTGGCGCACCGTGGACGACCTCACGCCCGGCAGCGCGGCCCTGCGCCGGCAGATCGCGCTGCGCTACCTGGCCGACGGCCTGCCCGTGCCGGCCGAGGAGATCGTGGTCACCAACGGCGCGCTCGAGGCGCTCAACCTGTGCCTCTCGGCCGTGACGCGGCCGGGCGACGCGGTGATCGTCGAGTCGCCCACCTTCTATGCCGCGCTGCAGGCGCTCGAACGCATGGGCCTGCGCGCCATCGAGGTGCCGACGCACCCGGGCGAAGGCATCGACCTCGACGCGCTGGCGCAGGCCATCGCCGCGCACAAGCCGACCGCCTGCTGGCTCATGACCACCTTCCAGAACCCGCTGGGCAGCCTCATGCCCGACGCGAAGAAGAAGGCGCTGGTCGAACTGCTCGCGCGCCATGAGTTGCCGCTGATCGAGGACGACGTGTACGCCGAGCTCTACTTCGGCGAGCGCCGCCCGCCGCCGGCCAAGGCCTTCGACACGCAGGGGCTGGTGCTGCACTGCTCGTCGTTCTCGAAAAGCCTCGCACCCGGCTACCGCATCGGCTGGGCCTCGGCCGGACGCTTCGCGCGCAAGGTGGCGCGCCAGAAGCTCACGACCACGCTCAGCACCTCGGTGCCCGCGCAGCTGGCGCTGGCCGACTACCTCGAGAAAGGCGGCTTCGACAAGCACCTGCGCAAGCTGCGCCAGACGCTCGCAATGCAGCAGGCCACCTTCGCGCAGGCCGTGGGGCACTACTTTCCGGCGGGTACGCGCGCCACGCGGCCGTTGGGCGGGTACTTCCTGTGGGTCGAGCTGCCGCCGCAGGTGGATGCGCTGGAGATCCATCGCCTGGCGCTGGAGCGCGGCATCAGCGTCGCGCCCGGCCCGATCTTCTCGGCCACGCGTGCGTTCGCCAACTGCCTGCGGCTGAACTACGGCCACGCGTGGGACGCGCACAGCGAGCAGGCCTTGCAGACGCTCGGGCGGCTGGTGGCAGAAGAAGCGAGCTGAAACGACAACGCCCGCCGAAGGGGCGGGCGTTGTTCGGGCATGTCGACCTACTCTTGCGGTTCCAGCGCGACTGCAGCCGGCGCGCCGTTCTTCTTGCGCGCCTGCAGCACGAACGCCACCAGCTGCCACACCACGAAGATCGCGATCAGCCCCAACAGCGTGCCGCTGATGGGCCGCGAGACGAAGGTGCCGAAGCCGCCGCGGCTGAGCAGCATCGCGCGGCGGAAGTTCTCCTCCAACATCGGCCCGAGGATGAAGCCCAGCATGAGCGGCGCGGCATCGAGCTCCAGCCGCATGAACATGTAGCCCATGAAGCCGAACGCGGCGGTGATGAACACGTCCTGCAGGTTGTTGTTCACGCTGTAGGTGCCGATGCAGCAGAAGAACAGGATCGACGGGAACAGCACGCTGTACGGGATCTTGAACACCGAGAGCCAGTAGCGCACCAGCGGCACGTTCAGCACCAGCAGGAACACGTTGCCGATCCACATGCTGGCCACGAGGCCCCAGAACAGCTCGGGGTGGCTGGCGATCATGTTCGGGCCCGGCTGGATGCCCTTGATGATGAAGGCCGCCAGCATCAGCGCCATGACCGCGTTCTCGGGAATGCCGATGCTCATGAGCGGAATGAAGCTCGTGCGCGCCGCCGCCTCGTCGGCCGCCGCCTGGCCGGCCACGCCCTCGATGCAGCCGGTGCCGATCTCGTGCTTGTACTTGCTGACCTTCTTGTCCAGCGCGTACGCCGCGAACTGCGCAATGGTCGGGCCGCCGCCGGGCAGGATGCCCAGGATGGAGCCGACCACGCTGCCGCGCAGCGCGCTGGGAATGATCCGCTTGAACTCCGCCCAGGTGGGAATCAGGTTGATCTTGCCGTTGAAGGGCGAGCGCTCCTCGCGCGAGTCGAGGTTCTTGGTGATCTCGGCGATGCCGAAGCAGCCCAGCGCAATGCTCACGATGCCCACGCCGTCGGTCAGGAACGGCATGTCCATCGTGAAGCGCGCCATGCCGCTGTTCACGTCGGTGCCGATGGTGCCCAGCAGCACGCCGATCATGCACATCGCCAGCCCGTTCAGCAGGCTGCCCGTGGTCACGAAGCTCACGCACACGAAGCCCACCAGCATCATCGCGACGTAGTCCGCCGGGCCGAACAGGAAGGCCACCTCGCCCAGCGTCGGCGCCAGGAACGACAGCACCAGGATCGCGACCGTGCCGCCGATGAAGCTGGAGAAGCCCGCCGTGAACAGCGCCAGGCCCGTCTGGCCCTTGAGCGTCATCGCGTAGCCGTCGATGCAGGCCACGATGCTGCTGGCGTGCGGGATCTTCATCGTGATCGCGCTCACGCTGTCGCCGTACTGCGCACCGTAGTAGATGCCGGCCAGCATGATCAGCGCGCCGGTGGTGGGAATCGAGTACGTCAGCGGCAGCAGCAGGCTGATGGTGGCCAGCGGCCCCAGGCCCGGCAGCAGGCCGACCAGCGTGCCCACCGTGCAGCCGATGGCGCAGTACATCAGGTTGTGCAGTGTCAGGGCGTGCGAGAAACCGAACGCCAGGTTGTTCAGGACTTCCGTCATGGTCGTGGCCTCAGAACAGCGGCAGGTTCAGGCCGAGCAGCTTCTGCAGCGCCAGCGCCATGGCGATCAGGCCCGCCGAGATCTTCACGTTGCGCAGCCACGAGTTGGAGCTGCCCGCGAAGGCCGAACAGAACACCATGAAGACGATGCCCGCGATCATGTTCACGTACATCGAGATCAGCGCGAACCCGCACAGGCTCGACAGGATGAGTCCGATGTTCTTGAAGTTCAGGTCCAGCGTCACCGGCGCCACCACGAACGACCGGACCACCGTGGCCACGCCGATCAGCAGCAGCAGGCTGCTCACCATCACGGGGAACAGGCCCGGCCCCGCCCGGCTGAAATCGCCGATGGGATAGCGCAGCGCGGTCAGGCCGAAGGCCAGCGCGATCGCCATGAGGAACAGACCTCTGACAAGGTTTCTATTTTTCATTCATACGCTCACGGAGTGTTGTGATTCGAATGCGCCCGCGACCGGTGGAACCGGTGCGGGCGTGTCTCCGTCCGGAGGGAAGTTCCGGACGGATCGATGCTCTTTTTGCAAGCTGATCGGAATCTGACGCAGCCGCGAGGGGAACTACGTACCGGGCGCGAAGGCGGTGAGCGCACCCGGGTCACAATGCGCGGGGCCTCCTTTCGAAGGATTGCGGAACACCGATGAAGACACCACGCCACGCTCCCCGACACGCGCTCCTGGCGGGCGCTGTTGCCGCCTTGCTGACGGCCTGCGCAGCACCACCGCCGCCGGCGCCTGGCGAGTGGTCACCGCAGCCACCCAACCCGAATGCGCCCTACCCGGCCGAATCGCGGATGAACGGGGAGCAAGGCATGGTGCTGCTGCGCGTGCGCACCACGCCGGCCGGCCTGCCCGCGAGCGTCGAGGTGAAGGAATCGAGCGGCCACGCACGGCTGGACCGCTCGGCCGTCGAGACCGTCCGCACATGGCGCTTCAAGCCGACGCCGGACGATGGGACGGTGGTGTGGCGGGAGGTGCCGATCCGGTTCTTCATCACGTCGCCGCCGCAGCAGCCGACGATGAATTAGGAACGCCCGTCCGGACGCAAGACACGAGATGCCGCACGTGATTCAGATGACGCTCGACGATAGTTTGCTGGACATTTCGGCGCCGGGCCCATGGGCCCGTGCGCTCGATCTGATGCAGTCGACCTCCCGGTTCGAGCTGTGGGTCTCCGTGCCCGACGGCCCTTCGATGTGCATGCTGCGCAACGGCGAGAACGCATGGCTGATGTACCTGCGGGAGCCGGGCGACAGCGGCTTCAGGTCGGTGGGCGACACGCACCGGCCGGGCATGGAAGTCTTCACGCTGAGCAACGGACAGGTCGACGAGTACCCGCTCGCGTGGTGCATCGACGTCGCGCAGTGCCGCCAGGCCCTCGTCGATTTCCGCGACCGCAACGGCGCGCGGCCCGAATCGATCACGTGGTGCGAAAGCTAGGCGGCGCGATCTTTCGCGGCCTCAGGCCGCCACCGCCACCCCACCCCGTCGCATCCGGCGCACCCTGAACAGCAGGAACGCCGCGATGCTCACGTTCACCAGATTCCAGCCGATGCCGTTCAAGAAGGCCGCGTGGTAGCTGCCCGTCAGGTCGAACACCTTGCCCGACATCCAGCCGCCCAGCGCCATGCCGAACAGCGTGAACATCAGCACCGTGCCCACGCGCGCACCGGCTTCCTTGGGCGGAAAGTGCTCGCGCACGATGATCGCGTACGAGGGCACGATGCCGCCCTGGAACAGGCCGAACAGCGCCGAGATCACGTACAGCGGCACCAGCCCGTCGAAGGGCAAGAACAGCAGCAGCGCCACGCACTGCAACACGCCGCCCAGCATCAGCGTGCGCAGCCCGCCGATGCGGTCGCAGATGGCGCCCGACACCAACCGGCTCACGATGCCGAAGCCCAGCATCAACGACAGCATCATCGCGCCCTGCGCCGGGCCGTAGCCCAGGTCGCCGCAGTAGGCCACGATGTGCACCTGCGGCATCGCCATCGCCACGCAGCAGGCCACGCCCGCCACGCACAGCAGGCCCTGCGCCGTGCCCATGCTCAGGCCGAAGGGGCGCGTCATGTCGCGCACCAGCGTGCTGCCGCCCGAGGCGTGCGACACCGGCGCCACCTCGGCCAGTGCCGGTGGCCGTGCGCGGAAGAACAGCGCGAGCAGCGCCATCGTCACGCCGCAGAAGATGCCCATGCCGATGTAGGTCTGGCGCCACCCCACCTGCTCGACGAAGTGCTGCGCGATAGGCGGCCACACCGCGCCCGCGAGGTAGTTGCCGCTGGCGCACACCGCCACCGCGATGCCGCGCCGCTTGACGAACCACAGCGAGGTGTCGGCCACCAGCGGCGCAAAGGCCACCGAGCTGCCGAGCAGGCCGACCAGCAGCGCCTGCGCGATGGTGAAGGACACGATGCCTTGCGACAGGCCCGTGGCGATGTAGCCGGCAGCCAGGAAGACCGAGCCCATCAGCAACGGCTTCATCACGCCGATGCGGTCGGCCAGCTTGCCCATGAGCACGCCGCCGAAACCGAAGCCCAGCATCAGCAGCGTGTAGGGCATGGAGGCATCGGCGCGCGCCACGCCGAACTCGGTCTGCACGGCGGGCAGCATGACCGACACCACGTACATGCCGCTGCTGCCGACCGTCATGACCAGCAGCGTGAGCGCCAGGCGCACCATGGCGTAGCGCGAGTCGGGCTGGTGGACGATGGTTGTCTCTGGGGTCGTCTTCATTCTTCTTGTCTCCACGCGTGCATCGGGTGGCGCACGTCGTGTGGCATTCTCGCGGAAGGCCGCGCCGCCTGCTGCGTGCGCCCTCGAGCACCCGACGCATGCCCATCACCTACAGACAAGCCATTCCCGAAGACACGCCCGCATGCCTCGACCTGCGCGGCCGCACGCGAGAGAACGCCTTCTCGGTCGCCGAGCTCGAGGCGCTCGGCATCACCTTGGAGAGCTGGCAGGCCGGCATCGCCGACGGCTCCCTGCCCGGCTACGTTGCGCTCGTCGACGGCGAGCTGGCGGGCTATTGCTTCGGCGACCGCGACACCGGCGAGATCGCCGTGCTGGCCCTGCTGCCCGCGTACGAAGGTCTGGGAATCGGCAAGGCGCTGCTCGCGCGGATGGTCGAAGAGTTCAAGGGGCTGGGCTTCCAGCGGCTCTTCCTGGGCTGCTCGCCCGATCCGCAGGTGCGCTCGCACGGCTTCTACCGGCACCTGGGCTGGAAGCCCACGGGCGAATTCGATGCAGCGGGCGATGAAGTGCTGGCGTACGTCCCGTCCTGAGACGTTCGCCGCGACCGGTGCGCTGAACGCGCCGGCAGCCTCAACCCACGAACGGCGCAGGTGCCATCACCACCACGACGCTCGACGACAAGAAGGCCTTCGGCATCGGAATGCCGGGCTTGCGCTTGCCGTCGCAGGCCGCGGTCAGCAGGCCGAGACAGAGCAGAAGAACAAAGGCTGTGCTTCGCATGCGGCGCATGCTAAGCCCGCGAAGTGACGCGTCAAGTCGGACGGCAGCGCCAGCCACCGTCGGTAAAGCGAGCTTTCTGCTTCAGCGCAAAAGGACTTCCGGCCGCTCGCCGGCCTGCAGGCGGCGCTCGATGTCTTCCAGCACGTTCGGCAGGTCGGCCACGCTGTCGATCACGTAGTGCGCGCCGGCGGCCTGCAGCTCGGCGGTGGCGCGGGCGCGGCGGGCCTGCTGGCTGTCGGCGTCGAGCGCTTGCCACTCGGCCAGCGTCAGGCCGTTGACGTTGCCGCTGACCGACACGCCCACGGCCCAGGTACCGGCGTTCAGGCCCTCCTGCAGGCCCACGCCGGTGTCGTCGACCTTGACGACGGCGTGCGGCGGCCACACGCCGAGGTCGGCGAAGCAGCGGTACATCATGAGCGGCGACGGGCGGCCCGCCGCGAGGTCGCCGGCGCACACGAGGTTGTCGGGTTCATAGCCGCCGGCTGCGGCGAGCGGCGTGACGACGTCCATGATCGGGCGGTTGTAGCCGGTGGTGGAGCCGATCTTCAGGCCGCGCTCGCGGGCCGCGTTGACGGCCTCGAGAGCACCGGGAATGAAGTCGGTGTGGTCGCGCACGCTGGCCGCGTTCATGGGCGTGAACACCTCGTACAGGCGGTCGACGTCCGCGTCGCTGAAGGCATGGCCATGCTCGGCTTCCCACTGCGCGGCGATGCGCGGCTGCGTGCCCAGGGCCTTGATGTGGTCCCACTTGGCCATGCCCATCGGGGCGCGTGCTTCATCGATGGTGATGTCGATGCCGAACTGCGCGAACAGCTTCACGAAGGCGCCCATCGGGGCGCAGGAACCGAAGTCGAGGATGGTGCCGGCCCAGTCGAAGACGACGGCTTGCAGCTTGGAATGGTGATGGGCGTTCATGGCGAAAGGGGAGGAAAGGTCAGGAAAGTGGCGGCGCTCACCACGCGTCGAACACGTCGGCGGCAATGCCGAAGCCCGTGCTCGCGCCGCTGCCGCTGGTGACCAGCACCACGCGCGTGGCGTCGTCGGGCGCGTCAATCACGCAAGGCGTGGTCTTCGAAGACGGGTACACGCCGGTCCAGCGTTCGGTGACCTGCGCGGTCTCAAGATTCAGCGTGCTGCGCAGGTGGCGCAGGATGAGCTGGTCGACCGCTTCGATGGCGAAGGGTTCGGGCGCGTCGCCGTAGTGGTGCGAGTCTCCGACCACCAGCGAGCCGTCGGCGCTCTGCACGACGATGAGGTGGATGCCGTGGTCGAGCGAGGCGCGCTCTTCCTGCATCAGCCGCTCGCGCAGCGCCGCCGCTTCGGGCAAGCTGCTGTAGCCCTCGTAGCGCACCAGGCTCAGGTCGGTCATGACCGCGCCCGGCAGGCGAAAGCCCGCCTCGGGCTGCACGCGCAGCATCTGCAGGCGGCACAGCGTGAGGTCGTGCGCGGCGATGCGGCCGGCGAACAGGCCATGCAATTCGGTGTTGGTGCAGACCACCACGCGTTCGCCGCGCAGGGTGCCGCGCGAGGTGCGCACGCGCGGGGTTTCGACCTCGTGCACGGTCTCGCCGAAGCGGAACACCACGCCGTGCACCTCGGCCAGCCAGCGCGCGAGCAGGCCGACGGCGGTGCGCGATTCGACGCGCAGCTCGTGCGGGCTGAACAGCACCGAGCGCGCCTGCGCGAGGTTGAGGCCGGGCGCCCTCGCCTGCGCATCGGTGGCGTCGATGAGCGCGCAGGCCTCGGCCATCGGCGTGCGCAGGAAGGCTTCGAGCACGGCATGCGCCTCGGGCCGGTACGCCGCGAGCCAGAGGTGCCGGTGCACGATGTCGATGCCGGCCTGCGGCGCGATGGCCTGCCACACGTCGCGCGAATGCATGGCGCGGCGCCACATGTCGCCCGGCGCCTGGCCGGTGACGGTGATGAAGCCGAAGTTGCGGATCGATGCGCCCAGGCACGCGGCATCGCGCTCGACCACGCACACGCGCAGGCCGCGCTGCGCGGCGGTGTAGGCATGGGCCAGGCCGACGATGCCGGCGCCGACCACGATCACGTCGAAGCTGTCGACGGACATGCTGGGGTTCATCAACGTTGTCTCCAGGCTTGCGTGCGCTTCAGCGCCCAGTGCCCGGCCAGCGCGAACAGGCCGCGGCCGACGGCGGCCGTGAGCATGATGAGCGAGGCCATGGCGGCGGCGGGTGCCACGTCGCCGGCATCGTCCATGTTGAGCACGGCGATGGCGGCCAGCGTGGTCTGCGGCGAATAGAGGAACACGACGGCCGACACGGTGGTCATCGCGTTGACGAAGAAGTAGCCGGCCACGTTGAGCACCGTGGGCAGCGCCACCGGCAGGTGCACGCGCCACAGCGTGCGCCAGAATGGCACGCCCATCGATTCGGACACCAGCTCGTACTCGCGGTCGAGCTGGCGCAGCGCGGTGAGCGAGGTGAGGTGCGCCACCGAGAAGAAGTGCGCCACGGTGCAGATCACCAGAATCGCCATGCCACCGTACAGCCCGTGCAGCGGGTTCGCGGCCGAGTTGAAGAAGAAGATGTAGCCCACGCCGAGCACGAGCCCCGGCACCGCCAGCGGCAGGTTGGCCAGCAGGTTCAGCAGTTCGCGCAGCAGGCCGAAGTGGCGCGGCTTCTCCACGAAGTAGGCGGACACGAAGGTGGCGAGCGCGCCCGCCACGGCCGCGCACAGCGCCAGGCGCAGCGAGTTGCCGTAGCTGCCCCAGCCGCCGCCGTCCATGTTGCTGAAGTCGTAGTTCTTCAGCGAGGGCGTGAGCTTGTAGGGCCAGTAGCTGGCGAGCGAGGCGAACACGGCCATGCCGATCATCACGACGATGGCGATGGCGGTGAGCGTGCAGAACGCGAGCAGCGCGCGGTCGCGCGATTTCACGGGCTCGGGCTGGTAGGGCGTAGCGCGCGCCGACAGCGCCGCGGCCTGCTTGCGCCGCACGCGCCGCTCGACGAGGAACGACAGCACGGCCGGAATCAGCAGCACGAGGCCGACCACCGCGCCCATCTGGAAGTTCTGCTGGCCGACCACCTGCTTGTAGATGTCGGTCGCGAGCACGCCGGTCTGGCCGCCCACGACCTTGGGCACGCCGAAGTCGGTGATGACGAGCACGAACACGACCATCGCGGCCACGATGAGGCCGTAGCGCGACGAGGGCAGCGTGACGGTGCGGAAGATGCGCCAGCGCGAAGCGCCCAGGGTCTGCGCGGCTTCGTACAGGCGCCCGTCCGAGGTGGCCATGGCGGTGGTGAGGATCAGCAGCGCATGCGGCAGCGTCCAGAACACCGAGCCGAGCACGATGCCCAGCGGGCCGTAGATCGAAAGGTCGCCCAGCAGCCCCTTGAACAGGCCCTGGTTGCCGAACAGGTAGATCAGGCTGATGGCCGGCAGCAGCGAGGGCGCCAGCAGCGGCATGAGCGCCACGGCGCGCAACAGGCCCTTGGCGGGCATGCACGAGAGCGTGAGGCCGTAGGCGTACACGTAGGCGATGGCGGTGCACAGCACGGCGCTGATCACCGCGAGCAGCACGCTGTTGAAGGCCGACTGCACGAGTGCGGGGCTCTCGAGGTAGCGCGCGAAGTTGGTCAGGCCGACGAAGCTGCCTGCGCGGTCGTAGAAGCTCTGGCCGACGAGGGCGCCGACGGGGAGCGCGACGATCACGACGAGCAGCAGCACGACGAGCAGCACGGCGGCGCCGGTGAGCCAGCGTTCGCGGTCGAAGTGATTCGAACGCGGGATCGCGATCGGGGCGAGGGCTTCTGTGGAACTGCTCATGTTGTTCTTGTTTTGGTTTCGTTGTTCAGGGCGCGTGCACAGGCCACCGGGTACTTCCCTCCGCGAATGTCCCCCGCCTTCGGCTCCTCCTTGATTTCGCTGCGGGAAGCACCCAGTGTCCTGCGCACGGGACGCTGCGCTGGTGTGCAGCCGATCAACGACCGCTGTGTGTCACGCTCACGTCGATGGGGTGCCTTGCGCAGCGAAATCAAGGAGGAGGCCGCAGGCCGGGGGACATTCGCGGAGCAAGGTACCCCGTCGGCGTGAGCGCGCCCTGAAGGACTGCGCTCCCAACGACAAGGCACCGACAAGCCCGATGTCATTTCATTGCGCCAGGACCGACAGCGCGTTCAGGGGAAGTTGGATGTGCACCATGCTGCAGGGCACCAGCGGCTCTTCGCCGCCGCTGCGCGCATCGGCGGGCAGCTCGGCCTCGATCTCGATGCCCAGTGGCTCGCAGGCCAGGCGCGCCGAGGTGCGGTTGCCGAAGAACTCGGTGTCGAGCAGGCGCGCGGCGAAGCTGTTGGTGCCGAGCTCGGAACCGAAGCGCTTCACCACCACATGCTCGGGGCGGATGCCCACGGTGGCCTGCGAACCCACGCTGAGGCTGCCGGGCGCGCAGAACAGTTCGCTGTCGCGCACGCGCACCTTGCCGTCGGCCAGCACGGTGGCGGGCAGCATGTTCATGCGGCCCACGAAGCCCGCCACGAAGCGGGTGCGCGGCTTGCGGTACAGCTCGTCGGGCGTGCCGGCCTGCTCGATGCGGCCGTTGTGCATCAGCACCACGCGGTCGGCCATCGAGAGGGCTTCTTCCTGGTCGTGCGTGACCATGATGGTGACGATGCCCAGGCGCTTCTGCAGCGCGCGGATTTCGCTGCGCAGCGTGGCGCGCACCTGCGCGTCGAGCGCGGAGAGCGGCTCGTCGAGCAGCAGCAGGCGCGGGTTGGGCGCCAGGGCGCGCGCCAGCGCGATGCGCTGCTGCTGGCCGCCCGAGAGCTGCACGGGGTACTTGTCGGCATGCGCGGTAAGGCCGACCAGGTCGAGCATCTCGCGCGAGCGCTTGGCCATCTCGCGCGCCAAGGCACCCGTGGGGTGCAGGCCGTAGGCGATGTTCTGCGCCGCCGTGAGGTTGGGGAACAGCGCATACGACTGGAACACCACGCCGAAGCCGCGCCCCGCCGGCGGCAGGCCCGCGATGTCCTGGCCGCCGAGCAGGATCTGCCCGCTGTCGGCGCGCTCGATGCCGCACACGATGCGCAGCAGCGTGGTCTTGCCGCAGCCCGAAGGACCGAGCAGGCAGACGAACTCGCCGGGCTCGATGTCCAGGTCGATGCCGTCGAGCACGCGCGTGGCGCCAAAGGACTTGCCGATGCCGCGAAGAGAGAGAAAGCTGGTCATGTGCGGCTGCCCGGAACCCCGATCACATCGGCTTCTTTTCAGCCTTGGCGTCGTAGCGCTTCGACCATTCCGTCAGGATGCGATCGCGGTTGGCGGCAGCCCAGTTGAAGTCGTTCTTGGCCAGCAGCTTCTCGACGTCGCCCGGCACGAACTCCAGCTTTTCCTGGATGCCCGGCAGCGCGAGCACGGCGAAGTTCTTCGCGTACAGCTCGTTGGCCTGCTTGGTCACGGCCCAGTCGGCCAGGGCCTTGGCGGCGTCCTGCTTCTTGCTGGTCTTGATGATGCCGGTGGCTTCCATGTCCCAGCCCAGGCCTTCCTTGGGCAGCACGATGTCGATGGGCGCGCCGTCGCGCTTGGTCTTGTTGGCGCGGTATTCGAAGGACATGCCGAGCGCGAACTCGCCGGCGCCGGCCTGGCGGCAGGGCTTGCTGCCCGACAGGCTGTACACGCCGATGTTCTGGTGCAGCGCGTCCATGTACTTCCAGGCCTTGTCCTCGCCCATCATCTGGATCCAGCCCGACACCATGAGGTAGCCGGTGCCCGAGGCGGCCGGGTTGGGCATGGTGATCTGGCCCTTGTAGACCGGGTTGGTCAGGTCGGCCCAGCTGGTGGGCTTGGGCAGGTTCTTCTTCGTGGCTTCGGCGGTGTTGAAGCAGATGGCCGACGACCACACGTCCATGCCGACCCACTTGGGCGGGTTGGCCGTGTCGCGCATGGTGGGCTTGATGGCGTCCAGGCCCTTGGGGGCGTAGGGCTGGAGCATCCCTTCCTTGTCGAGCAGCATCAGCGAGGTGGCGGCCAGGCCCCACACCACGTCGGCCTGCGGGTTGGCCTTTTCGGCCAGCAGCTTGGCGGTGACGATGCCGGTGGAGTCGCGCACGAACTTCAGTTCGATGGCCGGGTTCTCCTTTTCGAAGGCGGCCTTGTAGGCCTGCACCTGGTCGGCTTCGAGCGCGGTGTAGACCAGCAGCTCGGTGCGGCCTTGGGCCGAGGCGGCGAAAGCCAGCGAGAACAAGGCGGCGGGCACGGCGGCCCACATCAGACGACGATGCAGCATGGGAGATTCCCTCGAGGTAAGAACAGGCGGTGTACGCAAAAAGAAAACACGGCCGGGGCCGTGAACGCAGCGATGCTCGCAGCGCTATGTGACAAAGGTTTGTCACACGGCCGTACCCGCGCTGCGGCGTTTGCACTTTCGTCACACGGCTGTCATCGAGCGACGCGAGCCTGTACAGGCTGTCGCACACCGTTCTTTTGCAATCCCATGACACTCGACCTCGCCGAGATCGCTCGCCTGTTCGCCGAACGCGGCGCGCTGGCGTACGCGGGCGAGCCGGTGTCGCAGCTCGAACACGCGTTGCAATGCGCCTGGCTGGCCGAACAGGCGGGCGCCGGCGACACGCTCGTGACGGCCGCATTGCTGCACGACCTGGGGCACCTGCTGATCGCCGAGCACCAGACGCTGTCGCGCTCGCCCACCGAACTGGGCATTGACGACCGCCACCAGTACGTCGCGCTGCCGCTGCTGCGCGGCGCCTTCGACGTGGCGGTGCGCGAGCCGATCCGCCTGCATGTGGACGCCAAGCGCTACCTGTGCGCGACGCGGCCGGGCTACGTGTCGAAGCTCTCGCCCGATTCAGTGCGCAGCCTGGCGCTGCAGGGCGGCGTGATGGACGACGACGCGGCGCAGCGCTTTGCGGGCCTGCCGTGGTCGGGCGACGCGGTGCGGCTGCGGCTGTGGGACGAAGCGGCCAAGGCCGAGGGGCTGCGAACGCCGCCGCTGGCGCATTTCCTGGCGACGGCGGCGCGCGTGATGCTGCGCTGAGGGCTGGCGGGGCGGCGGGAGCCGCCTTCAGCCCCGCTTAAGACGCACTTGTCTACGATGGGCGCCTCACGAGGTCCGGCGCATCGGCGCCTGCGAGGAAATCCGCATGTCATCTGCTCCATCCCCCACCGTCGCGGCGCGTGTCAGCACGTTCGTCCAGGTCGTGCGCCGCGTGCTGCGGCTCGCGGCGCCCTACTTCAACTCGGACGAGGAGAAATGGCGGGCGCGCCTGATGTTCGCGGGCATCGTGGCGCTGAACCTGGCCTATGTGTACGCGCTGGTGCTCTTCAATCAGTGGTACGGCCGTTTCTACGATGCGTTGCAGAACAAGGACGCGGTGGTCTTCTGGCGCGAAATCCGCGTGTTCGCCGTGCTGGCCTTCTTCAACATCGCGATCCAGGTGGCGAAGTTCTACGTGACACAGATGCTCCAGTTGCGCTGGCGCGCCTGGATGACCCGGAACTACCTCGGCCGCTGGATGGCCGACCGGACCTTCTATCACCTGGAGCTGGCGCGCTACGCGCAGGCCGACGGCGTCACGCCCGACAACCCCGACCAGCGCATCCAGGAGGACCTGCAGATGTTCACCAATGCCACGATGGTGCTGTCGATGGATTTGCTGAACGCGGTGGTCACGCTGCTGAGCTTCATTGGCATCCTGTGGGGCCTGTCGGGCACCTTCGACCTGTCGCTGGGCGGCAGCACCTACCAGATCGCCGGCTCGATGGTGTGGCTGGCGCTGGTCTACTGCGTGGTCGGCACGGTCATCACGCATTTCATCGGCCGGCCGCTGATCGGCCTGAACTTCCGCCAGCAGCGCTTCGAGGCCGACTTCCGCCACCACCTGGTGCGCGTGCGCGAGTACAGCGAAGCGATCGCGCTCGACCACGGCGAAACAGTGGAGCGTGGCCAGCTCGACACGCGCTTCGGCGCGGTGCTGCGCAACTACCTGCAGCTGATCAAGAAGCGGAAGAACCTGGTCACCTTCACCGCGATGTTCGGTCAGGCCTCGCTGATCTTCCCGTTCCTCGTTTCAGCGCCGCGCTTCTTCAGCGGCGCCATCCAGCTGGGTGCCCTCATGCAGATTTCCTCGGCCTTCGACAAGGTGCAGGAATCGCTGAGCTGGTTCGTCGAAAACTACGACAAGGTGGCCGTCTGGCGCGCCACCACCGACCGCCTGATCAGCTTCGACGACGCGATGCGCGCCCACGCCGCGCGCGAAGACGCCCTGCAGCGCGAAGAAGGCGCCGCCACGCTGGGCACCAGCGACCTCACGCTCGCGCTGCCCAATGGCACGCAGCTGCTGGCCGGTGCCGCGCTGGCGGTGCGCCCCGGCGACAGCGTGCTGCTGCAAGGACCCTCGGGCAGCGGAAAGTCGACGCTGTTCCGCGCTTTCGCGGGCATCTGGCCGTTTGCGCGCGGCAAGGTGCAAGCCCCGGCCGACGCGGTCTTCATGCCGCAGCGCCCCTACCTGCCCGACGGCAAGCTGCGCGAGGCGCTGACCTACCCGCACCCGGCCGCCGGCTTCAGCGACGACCAGCTGCGCCAGGCCCTGGCCGATGCGCTGCTGCCCGACCTCGCGAACCGGCTCGACGACAGCGACGCCTGGAGCCAGAAGCTCTCGGGCGGCGAGCAGCAGCGGCTGGCCATCGCGCGGGTGCTGCTGAAGAAGCCGGCGTGGCTCTTCGCCGATGAAGTGACCAGCGCGCTCGATGCACCGGCCGAAGCCGTGCTCTACCAGCGGCTGGCCGACACGGTGCGCGCGGGCGGCGGCGCGATGGTGTCGATCGCGCACCGTCCGGCGGTGGGCGATTTTCACGGCCAGCGGTGGACGCTGGTGCCGCAGGACGAAAGTGCAGCCGGCGGCGCGCGCTACCGGCTCGATACCTCTACAGCTGCTCAGCCCGCAGCGGCGTAGCGCTCCCAGCCCTTCTTGCGCAGGTCGCAGGCCGGGCATTCGCCGCAGCCGTAGCCCCAGGCCTGGCGGTGCTCGCGGTCGCCGAGGTAGCAGGTGTGGGTTTCTTCCACGATCAGGTCGACCAGCGGCTGGCCGCCCAGCCGGTGGGCCAGCGCCCAGGTCTCGGCCTTGTCGATCCACATGAGCGGCGTCTCGATCACGAGGCGGCGCTCCAGCCCGAGCGACAGCGCGAGCTGCATCGCCTTCATGGTGTCGTCGCGGCAGTCGGGGTAGCCCGAGAAGTCAGTTTCGCAGACACCGGTGACGATCACCTGCAGCCCGCGCCGGTAGGCCAGCGCGCCCGCCAGCGTGAGGAACAGCAGGTTGCGCCCCGGCACGAAGGTGTTGGGCAGGCCGTCGGCCTGCATGGCGAAGGCGACTTCTTCGGTGAGCGAGGAGCCGCCGAGCTGCGCCAGCGCAGCCAGCGTGAGCACGTGGTCTTCGCCCAGGCGCGGCGCCCATTCGGGAAAGCGCTCGCGCATCTTTGCGAGCACGGTGCCGCGCACGTCGAGCTCGACGCGGTGGCGCTGGCCGTAGTCGAAGCCCAGCGTTTCGACACGCTGGTACTTGGACAGGGCCTCGGCCAGGCAGGTGGCCGAGTCCTGGCCGCCGGAGAAGAGAACGAGGGCGGTGGTGTGCAGGGGCATGTCCGTCAACGGCGGGGCCGTTGTAGTGCAAATGCACGATTTTCGCAGCCGATCGATGCTGCGGGCCGCCCTGTTCTGCGCTGCTTCTAGAGAAAGCGCTCCAGCAGCTTGCGCGACGCGCGATCCAGCGCCTTCGCGTCGGGAATGCGGAACTGCACGCCGTGCGCGCTCGCGATGAGCAGCGCGCCGCCCTCGAGCCGGCGGATGTCTTCCTCGGCCTTGAGCACGAAGCTGGTGTCGCCGCGGTCGGTGCTCACGGTCCAGGTGCTGGGCACGCCGAAGCTGGACACGCCGTGCAGCTTCAGCAAGGTGGGCGCGAAGTCGCGCACGGCGAGTTCTTCGGTCAGCAGCGCCTGGGTGGGCGCGGGCAGCTGGTCGACGCGGTCGACCCACACGAGTTCGCGGCCTTCGCTGCCGACGAGCGACACGCCCTCGTTGGGCGCACTGAGCGGAAAGGCGCGCACGGGTGTCACGCCCACGTGGTGCTCGCCCTGTGCGTCGGTCAGCACGAGGCGCCCGAAGGTGTCGCGTGCGAGTTCGAAGCTGATGGTGGTATTGGTGCTGCTACTCATCACACGTCCCCTGCCGGATGGGCGGCGTGGCTCACGGCCAGCGGCGCCTGGGCGTTGGCGCGCTCGTCGGCGGCGCCTTCGCTCACATCGTCTTCGTCGCCCTGGCGCAGCTGCGCCTGGTACAGGCGCCAGTAGGCGCCCTGCTTGGCCATGAGCGCGTCGTGCGGCCCGACCTCGACCACCTCGCCGCGGTCCATGACCACGAGGCGGTCGGCCTTGCGCAGCGTGGACAGGCGGTGGGCGATGGCGATGGTGGTGCGGCCCTGCACGAGGTTGTCGAGCGCCTTCTGGATTTCCTTCTCGGTCTCGGTGTCGACGGCCGAGGTGGCCTCGTCGAGGATCAGGATGCGCGGGTCGATGAGCAGCGCCCGCGCGATGCTGATGCGCTGGCGCTCGCCGCCCGACAGGCCCTGGCCGCGCTCGCCGACCAGCGAGTCGTAGCCGTGCGGCAGGCGCAGGATGAAGTCGTGCGCGTGGGCTGCGCGGGCTGCGGCCACCACCTCTTCGCGCGTGGCGTCGGGCTTGCCGTAGGCGATGTTCTGCGCGATCGTGCCGAAGAACAGGAAGGGCTCCTGCAGCACCAGCCCGACGTGGCGACGGTAGTCGGCCACGGCGAAGCGGCGGATGTCGGTGCCGTCGACCTTGATGGCGCCGTCGGTCACGTCGTAGAAGCGGCAGATCAGGTTGACCAGCGTGCTCTTGCCCGAGCCGCTGTGGCCCACGAGGCCGATCATCTCGCCGGGCTCGATGGTCAGGTCGAGGTCGTGGATCACGGCGCGCGAGCCGTAGCGGAAGCCGAGGCCGCTCATCTCGATGCGGCCCTGCACGCGCTCCACCTTCACCGGGTTGGCCGGCTCGGGCACGTTGCTCACGTGGTCGAGGATGTCGAAGATGCGCTTGGCGCCGGCGGCGGCCTTCTGTGTGACCGAGACGATGCGGCTCATCGAGTCGAGCCGCGTGTAGAAGCGGCCGATGTAGGCGATGAAGGCGGTGAGCACACCCACCGTGATGCTGCCGCGCGCCACCTGCCAGATGCCGAAGGCCCAGACCACGAGCAGGCCGATTTCGGTCAGCAGCGACACGGTCGGCGTGAACAGCGACCAGGTGCGGTTGAGCTTGTCGTTGACCTGCAGGTTGTAGGCGTTGGCGACGCGGAAGCGCTCGGCTTCGCGGCGCTCCTGCGCAAAGGCCTTCACCACGCGGATGCCGGGGATGGTGTCGGCCAGCACGTTGGTCACTTCGGACCAGACGCGGTCGATCTTCTCGAAGCCGGTGCGCAGGCGGTCGCGCACGACGTGGATCATCCAGGCGATGAAGGGCAGCGGCACCAGCGTGACCACGGCCAGCAGCGGGTTGATCGAGATCAGGATGGCCGCCGTCATGACGATCATCAGCACGTCGTTGGCGAAATCGAGCGCGTGCAGCGACAGGAAGACGTTGATGCGGTCGGTTTCCGAGCCGATGCGCGCCATCAGGTCGCCGGTGCGCTTGCCGCCGAAATAGTCCAGCGGCAGGGTCAGCAGGTGCTCGTAGGTGGTGGTGCGCAGGTCGGCGCCGATGCGTTCCGAGACCAGCGCCAGCAGGTAGGTGCGCGCCCAGCCCAGCCCCCAGCCGACCAGCGCCGCGATCAGCAGGCCGCCCAGGTAGAGGCCGACCCGGCCGGAATCGATCTTCTGCCCGTTCTGGAACGGGATCAGGATGTCGTCCATCAGCGGGATGGTCAGGTACGGCGGCACCAGCGTGGCGGCGGTGGAGATCAGGGTCAGGACAAACCCGAGGATCAGCTGCTTGCGGTACGGCCCGGCGAAGCGGCCCAGGCGCAGCAGCACCCAGGTCGAGGGCGGGGTCTGGAGCTCGGTGTCGGTGCCATCCACGTCGAGAAGTTCGGGCGCCTCTTCTGTCGCCTTCGCGACAGCGGGCGCGGCGCGCTGGCCGAACAGCTTGAGCAGCTTCAGCGCCGCCGGCTGGCCGGCCAGGGTGTAGCGCCAGCGGGCGAGTTGTCCGGAGGGTCCGATGAGGTCGAGGGTTCCGACGCCTGCGTGGTCGGAAAGACGCATTTCCAAGGCCTGATCGGTGAGTGGCCACTCACGCCATTCGCCGCCGGGTTCCAGGGCGATGAGCCGCTGGTCGGTCAGGGCGACGAGGCCCGTGGCGAAGCGAAGTTGGTCGTCGAGGTCAACCGCAAGTGTTACCGAAACGTTTTCAGCGCCTGCGAGTCGGCTTTTCAGCACGCCTGAGACCGCCTCCGTTTCGCCCGCCTGGGCGCCGACTGGATCGTGATGTTGCATTGTGTTTATTTGACTCTTGCCCGTCGCGGGCCGCTGGGACCGCGTCATGGCGTCCTTGGTCGGGCGCCGATTCTGACCGATCGCCATGGGTGCGCTTGAAGGCGCCGTGGTGCTCGGCCAAAGCACATCGAACGTTTGCATGACCCGTTTCGACGACATCCAATTGCTGCGCATCAACTATTTGCGCGGTCCCAACCTCTGGACCTACCGTCCGGTGCTCGAAGTCTGGCTCGACCTGGGCCAACTGGAAGACTTCCCCTCCAACAAGATCGACGGTTTCACCGACCGGCTGACCACCCTGCTGCCGGCGCTCATCGAGCACCACTGCGGCGTGGGCGAGCGCGGCGGGTTCATCCAGCGCCTCACCGAAGGCACCTGGTCGGGCCACGTGCTGGAACACGTCGTGATCGAGCTGCTGAACCTGGCCGGCATGCCGACCGGCTTCGGCCAGACCCGCAGCACCTCGGAGCACGGCGTGTACCGCATGGTGTTCCGCGCGCGTGACGAGCAGGTCGCCCGCGTGGCGCTCACCGAAGGCCACCGCCTGCTGATGGCGGCCATCAACAACGACCCGTTCACCGCCGCCGACGTGCAGACCGCCGTCGAGGCGGTCAAGGCCAAGGTCGAGGACTGCTACCTCGGCCCGAGCACCGCGGCCATCGTGTCCGCCGCCACCGACCGCGGCATTCCGCACATGCGCCTGAACAGCGGCAACCTGGTGCAGCTGGGCTACGGCGCCAACCAGCAGCGCATCTGGACCGCCGAGACCGACTACACCAGCGCCATCGGCGAATCGATCGCCAGCGACAAGGAGCTGACCAAGTCGCTGCTCGCCAGCTGCGGCGTGCCCGTGCCGCACGGCCAGGTGGTCGAGTCTCCCGAAGAAGCCTGGGAAGCCGCCGAGGACATCGGCCTGCCCGTGGTCGTGAAGCCGTCGGACGCCAACCACGGCCGCGGCGTGTCGCTCGAGCTGACGACGCGCGAGGAAGTCATGGCCGCCTTCGCGGTCGCCGAGCCCGAGGGCAGCGACGTGATGGTCGAGCGCTTCATCCGCGGCCACGAACACCGCCTGCTGGTGGTGGGCGGCGAGGTGGTGGCGGCCGCGCGCGGCGAGATCATCACCGTGACCGGCGACGGCACGAACACCGTGGCCGGGCTGATCGACAAGCAGCTCAACAGCGACCCGCGCCGCGGCGCCGAAGAAGAATTTCCGCTCGACGTGATCGTGCTGGCCACCGATGCCAAGCTGCAGCTGGAGCTCAAGCGCCAGGAACTGGACGGCAACTCGGTGCCCGCCGCCGGCCGCGTGGTGACGATCCAGCGCAACGGCAACATGGCCTACGACTGCACCGACCTCGTGCACCCCGAGGTGGCGCATGCCGCCGTGCTGGCCGCCCGCGTGGTCGGCCTGGACATCGCGGGCATCGACATGGTCGCGCAAGACATTTCCAAGCCGCTGGGCCCGCAGGGCGGCGCGATCGTCGAAGTGAACGCCGGCCCCGGCCTGCTGATGCACCTGAAGCCGGCCATCGGCTCGCCGCGCCCCGTGGGCCGCGCCATCTGCGACCACCTGTTCCCGAACGACGCGCCCGGCCGCATCCCCGTGGTGGGCGTGGCCGGTTCGCGCGACACCGCCGTGCTCGCGCGGCTGGTGGCCTGGCTCATCAACCTCGGCGGGCGCCACACCGGCCTGGCCTGCCGCGACGGCCTGTTCCTGGAACGCCGCCGCGTCGATGCACGCGACAGCGCCAACTGGGACGCCGGCCACCGCCTGCTCGTGAACCGCGCCGTCGAGGCCGTGGTGATCGAGAACGGCGCCGAGACCATCCTGCGCGACGGCCTGGCCTACGACCGCTGCGAAGTCGGCATCGTGACCGACCTCGAAGGCTGCGAAGCCCTGGCCGACTACGACATCACCGAGAGCGACCAGATGGTCAAGGTGCTGCGCACCCAGGTCGACGTGGTGCTGGGCGAAGGCACGGCCGTGCTCAACGCCGACGAGCCGCGCATCGCCGCGCTGGCGCCGCTGTGCGATGGCGCCGTCATCCTCTATGCGGCCGACCCGCAGGCCGCCGCGCTCGCCGCGCACCAGGCCGAAGGCGGCAAGGCCGTGCTGGTGCGCCAGGACCGCGTGGTGCTGGCCAACGGCACGAGCGAATCGTTCCTGCCCGGCCTGGGTCGCCTGACCATCTGGCGCGCGACCCACGTCGGCGTGAGCCTCGAAAGCCTGCTGGCCGCCGTGGCCGCCGCCTGGGCCATGGGCATTCCGCTCAACCTGATCGGCGCCGGCGTCGAGGCCTTCGAAGCCGACCTGCAGGCGGCCCTGGCCTCGCTGCAGCTGTCGCAGGCCTCGCCCCTTTCGCCCCAACTACAACTGGCATGACACGATGCGCCGCCCCGCCACCCGCGGGGCCGGCGCCCTGGTCACACCGCAAGATCACCGCAACCGCGCGCCCCGTGCCGTAGCCCCATGAAAGTCACCCGCATCCGCGCCCTGCGCGGCCCCAATCTCTGGAGCCGCCACACCACCATCGAGGCCGTCGTGGCCTGCGAAGGCGACGAGAACGCCGTCGGCAAGCTCGACGGGTTCGAAGCCCGCCTGCGCGCCCGCTTCCCGACCATCGGCGAGCTGCACCCGATGGTGCTCGGCCAGCCGCTGGCGCTGGCCCACGTGCTCGAGAACGCCGCCGTGGCGCTGCAGGCCCAGGCCGGCTGCGCCGTCAACTTCGGCAACACCGCGCCCACGACCGAAGAAGGCGTGTACCAGGTCACCGTGCAGTACACCGAGGAAGACGTGGGCCGCCGCGCCCTCGCGCTGGCCGAAGAGCTGATCCAGGCCGCGCTGGCCGACACCCCCTTCGACGCCGACGCCGCCATCACCGAGCTGCGCGACCTCGACGAATCGGAACGCCTGGGCCCGAGCACCGGCTCCATCGTCGACGCCGCCGTGGCGCGCGGCATTCCGTACCGCCGCCTCACCAGCGGCAGCCTGGTGCAGTTCGGCTGGGGCTCCAAGCAGCGCCGCATCCAGGCCGCCGAGATCGACAGCACCAGCGGCGTGGCCGAATCGATCGCGCAGGACAAGGAACTCACCAAGCAGCTGCTCAACGCCGCCGGCGTGCCAGTGCCGCTGGGCCGCCCCGTGAGCAGCGCCGACGACGGCTGGGCCGCCGCGGAAGAAATCGGCCTGCCGGTCGTGGTCAAGCCGCAGGACGGCAACCAGGGCAAGGGCGTGACGGTGAACATCACCACGCGCGAGCAGCTGAATTCGGCCTACGACTCGGCCGCCGCGTACGGCGAGGTGATGGTCGAGAAATTCCTGCCCGGCTTCGACTTCCGCCTGCTGGTGGTGGGCGACCGCCTCGTGGCCGCTGCGCGGCGCGACCCGCCGCAGGTGATCGGCGACGGCAGCTCCACCGTGCGCCAGCTGGTCGACACCGTGAACCTCGACCCGCGCCGCGGCGAGGGCCACGCCACCTCGCTCACCAAGATCCGCCTGGACGACATCGCCATCGGCCGGCTCGAGTCGCAGGGCCTCACGCCCGAGAGCGTGCCCGAGCTGGGCCAGCGCGTCGTGCTGCGCAACAACGCCAACCTCTCGACCGGCGGCACCGCCACCGACGTCACCGACACCGTGCACCCCGAAGTGGCCGCGCGCGCGGTCGATGCGGCGCAGATGGTCGGCCTGCACATCTGCGGCGTCGACATGGTCTGCGAGAACGTGCTGCGCCCGCTCGAAGAGCAGCACGGCGGCGTGGTCGAAGTGAACGCCGCGCCCGGCCTGCGCATGCACATCTCGCCCTCGTTCGGCCGCGGCCGCGCGGTCGGCGAAGCGGTGATGGACACGCTGTTCGCCCCCGGCGACGACGGCCGCATTCCCGTGGTGGCCGTCACCGGCACCAACGGCAAGACCACCACCGCGCGCCTGATCAACCACATCATTGCCTCCAGCGGCCTGCGCACCGGCATGACGAACACCGACGGCGTGTACGTCAACGGCCGCCAGACCGACAGCGGCGACTGCAGCGGCCCCAAGAGCGCGCGCAACGTGCTGATGCACCCCGACGTCGACGCGGCCGTGTTCGAAGTGGCCCGCGGCGGCGTGCTGCGCGAGGGCCTGGGCTTCGACCGCTGCGAGGTGGCCGTGGTCACCAACATCGGCAGCGGCGACCACCTGGGCCTGAACTACATCACCACGGTGGAAGACCTGGCGGTGCTCAAGCGCGTGATCGTGCGCAACGTGGCGCCCGACGGCTACGCGGTGCTCAACGCGGCCGACGTGAACGTCGCCGCCATGGCGGCCGGCTGCCCCGGCAACGTGATCTTCTTCACCGCCGACCGCATGCACCCGGTGATGGCCACGCACCGCGCGCAGGGCAAGCGCACCGTGTACGTCGACCAGGACACGCTGGTGGCCGCCGAAGGCTCGTGGCGCGAACGCATCGCGCTGCGCGACGTGCCGATTACGCGCGGCGGCACCATCGGCTTCCAGGTCGACAACGTGATGGCCTCGGTGGCCGCCGCGTGGGCCGTGGGCCTCGATTGGGACACCATCCGCAGCGGCCTGTCGAGCTTCATGAACGACGCGGCCGGCGTGCCCGGGCGCTTCAACGTCATGGACTACCGCGGCGCCACCGTGATCGCCGACTACGGCCACAACACCGACGCCATGAAGGCGCTGGTGTCGGCGGTGGACACCATGCCCGCCAACAAGCGTTCGGTGGTCATCAGCGGCGCGGGCGACCGGCGCGATTCCGACATCCGCGACCAGACCGCGATCCTCGGCCAGGCCTTCGACGACGTGATCCTGTACCAGGACGCGGCGCAGCGCGGCCGGGCCGACGGCGAGGTCATGGCGCTGCTGCGCCAGGGCCTGCAGGGCGCATCGCGCACGCGCCAGATCGACGAGATCCGCGGCGAGTTCGTCGCCATCGACACGGCGCTGGCCCGGCTGCAGCCGGGCGACCTGTCGCTCATCCTCGTGGACCAGGTCGAAGAGGCGCTGGCCCACCTCGCGCAGCGCATCGCGCAGGGCTGATCCGCCCGCCCCGCAGCGCAGGAGGCCCGCCCTCCTTGCGCTGACGGACGTGTCCCACACGCAGGGGCGCGTCCGGCCCGCTCCACGGCGTGCGGCTTGTCCCACAGCCCCGCGCCACCGGCCGGCCCACACTGGGTCACCGGTCGCGCCCTGCGTTCTTTTGTTTTCTGTTTTCTGTTCGCACGGCGCGCCCCTTCAGGAGCCCCGATGACGACCCACACCTTCCGTTCCACGCTTTCAACCGCTGCCCTCGTGGCCGTCGGTGGCTTCTTCATGGCCGGCGCGCCGCTGGCCTCGGCCCAGGCGCCCGGCAGCGACGCCCGCATGCAGAAGGAGCGCGCCACCTGCGACGGCGTGCAACAGGACCGCGCGGCCTGCCTGCGCGAAGCCGGCGCCGCGCGCCAGGAAGCCGGTCGCCACGGCCTGACCACCCCCGGTGCGGAACGCGAAGACGCCAACGCGCTCGCACGCTGCCGCGAACAACCCGTGGCCGACCGCGCCGATTGCGAAGCGCGCATCCGCGGCGGCGCGCGCACCTCCACCGAAGGCAGCGTGATGGGCGGCGGCGTGATCCGCGAAACCGTCACCCCGCTGCCGCCGCAGCCCGTGCAGCCGGCGCGCTGATCGCGCGAGGCCGGCCTTCACCCCGATACGCCAACAAGGAGCACACCATGCCAAACAATGCGCGTTCGATGATCTTTGCCCTGCTTGCACTCAGCGGGCTGGCCACCACCACCATCGCCACGGCCGCCCGTGGCGATGGCGGCGGCAGCACCTACCAGCAGGAGATTGCGGTCTGCGGCCACAACCAGCAGGACCGTGCCGCCTGCATCCGCGAAGCCGGCGCCGCGCGCCAGGCCGCGGCGCGCGGCGGCCTCACCTCCGCGCCCGACTACCGCGCCAACGCCGTGGCCCGCTGCGGTCTGCAGCCGCCGGCCGAGCGTGCCGACTGCGAAGCCCGCGTGCTGGGCAGCGCAGGCAACATCCGCAGCAATGTCGATGGCAGCGTGATGGGTGGCGGCGTGATCCGCGAATCAGTCTCGACCCGCGTGGTGAACATACCGGCCGCAACATTGCCGCCGCCGATGCCGGCACCGATGCCTGCGGAACCGATGCCGATGCCCATGCCGCGCCCCGTGCCGGTGCAGTGACCCGGTGCGCATCGCCCGGAATGCGCCTCGGTGATAACACCGACGACACGTTCGCGGGCGATGCCCTCGTTTGTCATCAAATCGTCACAAAATACAGGCATGTGCTAGCTATAGTTCCCGGTCCCTGCCAACCGAGGAACACTTTCCCATGAATGCCATCAAGGTCGCTCGCCGATTCATTGAAACGGACCCGGCCAACGAATCGGCCAAGATCCTTGCCCAACTCGTGCTGGCGCTCGAAGCCGAACGCAGCTTCGAGTTGATCACGCTCTACAGCCTCGACTACAAGAGCTTCCAGCTTGCGATGGACATCCTGAAGGAGTGGCGCCTGGACCGCTACTACGCCAGCAAGTCCAAGCTGTTCGATCTCTCGCTGCAAGTCACCGAGCTCGAAGCGGGCAACAGCGCCGCTTCCTGAGCCCGTCCCATGGCGGTCCGGTACCTGGCGTACCCGGGCCCGCCTTTTTTCATTTCCCCCAGCGCAACACCAACGGATCGAGCCGCCGCGCGGTCTCGATGAGGCCCGCGCGCGTCTCGGGATGCAGCGCGGGCAGCGGATGCCGCGGCGCTTCGCAGGCGATCACGCCGCCTTCCTTCATGAGCGCCTTGCAGGCCAGCAGGCCCGCTTGGCGGTTCTCGCAGTTGATGAGCGGCAGCCACCGCTGGTACAGCGCGAAGGCCTGGTCGCGGTCGCCGGAACGGTGTGCCTCGATGATGGGGCGGATGCCGTCCGGATAACCGCCGCCGGTCATCGCACCGGTCGCGCCGGCATCGAGGTCGGACATCAGCGTGATCGCTTCTTCACCGTCCCACGGCCCTTCGATGGCATCGCCGCCCAAACGGATCAGCTCGCGCAGCTTCGACGCGGCGCCAGCAGTTTCGATCTTGAAATACGCGACCTGCTCGATCTCTTTCGCCATGCGTGCGAGGAACGGCGCCGACAGCACCGTGCCGCTCGCGGGTGCGTCCTGGATCATGATCGGAATCTTCACCGCATCCGACAGCCGTGCGTAGAACTCGTGGATCTGCGGCTCGGGCACGCGGAAGGTCGCGCCGTGGTACGGCGGCATCACCATCAGCATCGCCGCGCCCATCGCCTGCGCGCGGCGGCTGCGCTCGGCGCAGACCTGGGTGCTGTAGTGCGTGGTCGTCACGATCACCGGCACGCGTCCCTTCACGTGCTCGAGGATGGTGCGCGTGAGCACCTCGCGCTCCTCGTCGGACAGCACGAACTGCTCGGAGAAATTCGCCAGGATGCACAGCCCGTCGGAGCCCGCGTCGATCATGAAATCGACGCAGCGCTTCTGGCTTTCGAGATCGAGCGCGCCCTGTTCGGTGAAGGTGGTGGGTACCACCGGGAAGATGCCGCGGTATCGAGGATTGGACAGGTTGTAGTTCATGGGTTTGGGCATGGCGGTTGAACAAGGCTCTTTCGGGGGGGACACCGCGGAACCGGCTTTGCCGGGCCGCTGGTGTTGTCCCCGGTAGGGGGTTGGCGAAGCGACACGAAGTGCGCGCAGCCTGGGGGCGAGTCAATGCGAATGGCGGGGAACGGCCGAGCCTCTGCAGCCGACCAGGAAATCGAAGTCGCAGCCTTCGTCGGCCTGCAGCACGTGGTTGACGTAGAGCTTCTGGTAGCCGCCGCCGCGCGTGCTCATCGGCTGCGCATCGGACGCGGACAACGAGGCCAGGCGCGACGCCAGCTCCTCGTCGCTGATGTCCAGGTGCAGTCGCCCCGCATCGCAATCGAGCTCGATCCAGTCGCCATCGCGCACCGCCGCGAGCGGCCCGCCGTCGGCCGCTTCGGGCGCGACGTGCAGTACCACCGTGCCGTACGCCGTGCCGCTCATGCGCGCGTCGGAGATGCGCACCATGTCCTTCACGCCCTGGCGCAGCAGCTTCGGCGGCAGCCCCATGTTGCCCACCTCGGCCATGCCGGGGTAGCCCTTGGGGCCGCAGTTCTTCAGCACCATCACGCAGCTCGCGTCGATGTCGAGGTCTTCATCGACGATGCGTGCCTTGTAGTGCTCCAGGTTCTCGAACACCACGGCGCGGCCGCGGTGCTTCAGCAGCTCGGGCGTGGCGGCCGAGGGCTTGAGCACCGCGCCGCGCGGCGACAGGTTGCCGCGCAGGATGCGGATGCCGCCGTCGGCGATGAGCGGGTTGTCGAGCGGGCGGATCACTTCGTCGTTGAGGCTCGGCGCCTCGCGCACGTTGTCCCAGAGCGACTGGCCGTTGACGGTGAGCGCGCCGGGATGCGGCAGCAGCCCGTTCTCTCCGAGGCGGCGCAGCACGGCGGGCAGGCCGCCCGCGTAATAGAACTCTTCCATCAGGAAGCGCCCCGAGGGCATGAGGTCCACGATGGTCGGCGTGTGGCTGCCGATGCGCGTCCAGTCTTCCAGCTCGAGCTCGACGCCGATGCGCCCCGCGATCGCCTTCAGGTGGATCACCGCGTTGGTCGATCCACCGATGGCCGCATTCACGCGGATCGCATTCTCGAAGGCCTCGCGCGTGAGGATCTTCGACAGCGTGAGTCCGTCCTTGGCCATCTGCACCGCGCGCGCGCCCGACATCTGCGCCAGCACGTAGCGCCGCGCATCGACCGCCGGAATCGCCGCGTTGTGCGGCAGCGAGGTGCCCAGCGCCTCGGCCATGCAGGCCATGGTGGAGGCCGTGCCCATCGTGTTGCAGGTGCCCGCCGAGCGCGACATGCCGCCTTCGGCCGAGAGGAACTGGTGCAGGTTGATCTCGCCCGCCTTCAGCGATTCGTGCAGCTGCCACACGGCCGTGCCCGAGCCGATGTCCTTGCCGTCGAGCTTGCCGTTGAGCATCGGTCCGCCCGTGACCACGATGGCCGGGATGTCGCAGCTGGCCGCGCCCATCAGCAGCGCGGGCGTGGTCTTGTCGCAGCCCGTGAGCAGCACCACCGCATCGACCGGATTGCCGCGGATGGCCTCTTCCACGTCCATGCTCGCGAGGTTGCGCGTGAGCATGGCCGTGGGCCGCAGGTTCGATTCGCCGTTCGAGAACACCGGGAACTCGACCGGAAAACCGCCCGCCTCCGAGATGCCGCGCTTCACGTGCTCGGCGATCTTGCGGAAGTGCGCGTTGCACGGCGTGAGTTCCGACCAGGTGTTGCAGATGCCGACGATGGGGCGGCCGTCGAACTCGTGGTCCGGGATGCCCTGGTTCTTCATCCAGCTGCGGTACATGAAGCCGTTCTTGTCGGCGGAGCCGAACCATTCGGTCGAGCGCAGTTTCTTTGTCATGGGGAAATGGTCAGCGGCGCGGGGCGCGCGAGGTGAAGAAGCGTTGGAGCAGGCAGAACACGAAGAGCAGCGCACCGACCACGATGCGCGTCCACCACGAACTCAGCGTGCCGTCGAAGGAAATCAGCGTCTGGATGATCCCGAGCATCAGCACGCCGAAGAGCGTGCCCGCCACGTAGCCCACGCCGCCGGTGAGCAGCGTGCCGCCGATCACCACCGCCGCGATGGCGTCGAGCTCCAGCCCGAGCGCGTGCAGGCCGTAGCCCGAGAGCATGTAGAAGGTGAAGATCACGCCGGCCAGCGCCGAGCAGAAACCCGAGAGCGTGTACACGCCCACGAGCGTGCGGCGCACCGGCAGGCCCATGAGCATGGCCGAATGCTCGCTGCCGCCGATGGCGTACACCGCGCGGCCGAAGGGCGTGCAGTGCGCGATGAACACCGCAGCCAGCAGCACGGCGATGGCGATCACCGCGCTGACCGAGACCGAGGCCTCGCCCCAGATGGGAATGCGGATCTGCGAGACCTCCGAATAAAAATCGTTGGTGATGCTGATCGAGTCGATGCTGATGAGGTAGCACAGACCCCGTGCGAGGAACATGCCCGCCAGCGTGACGATGAAGGGCTGCAGCCGGAAGCGCTCGATGAGCAGGCCCATGAACGCGCCGAAGGCCGTGCCCATCGCGAGCACCAGCGGAATCACGACCGCCGGGCTCCACCCGTGCTTCTCGACCAGCGAGGCCGACACCATCGTCGTGAGCGCGATCACCGAGCCCACCGACAGGTCGATGCCGCCCGAGAGGATCACGAAGGTCATGCCGACCGCGACGACGATGAGGAAGGCGTTGTCGATCAGCAGGTTGAGGAACACCTGCGCCGAGAAGAAGCCGTCGTAGAACACCGAGCCCAGTGTCGCCATCAGCACGAACAGCGAGATGGTCGCGGTCAGCGGCAGGTACTTCGGATTGAGCCTTGCCTTGCTCCCGCGCACGGGAGCGGGTGGAGCGGAAGGCGCCGCCTCGATCACCGCACTCATGCCCTGCTCCCGTCATGCACCGGCCGCTGCACCAGCGTGCGAACCTCCGCCCGGAACTCCGGCGACTGCATCAGCATCACCACGAACACCACCACCGCCTTCACCACGAGGTTGATCTCCGGCGGCACGCCCAGCGAATAGATCGCGTAGGTCAGCGTCTGGATGATGAGCGCGCCGATCACGCTGCCCACGAGACTGAAACGCCCGCCCGTGAGCGCCGTGCCGCCGAGCGTGACCGCGAGGATCGCGTCCAGCTCCAGCAGCTGGCCGGCGTTGTTGCCGTCCGCGCTCTTCACGTTCGAGCTGATCAGCAGGCCCGCCACGCCCGCGCACACGCCGCAGAACGCATACGCACCGACGACCAGCCGCCGCGCCTGGATGCCCGCCACGCGCGCGGCCGTCGGGTTGATGCCCACCGCCTGGATGAACAGGCCGAGCGCCGTGCGCGTGATCGCGAGATACAGCAGCGCGAACACCGCCGCCACGATGAACAGCGAGAACGGCAGCCCCAGCAGGTAGCCGCTGCCGAGGAAGAAGAAGGGCTTGTAGTAGATCGTGATGATCTGCCCGTCCGCAATGAGCTGCGCGATGCCGCGCCCCGCCACCATGAGGATCAGCGTCGCGATGATCGGCTGCATGCCGACCTTGGCGACCAGCAACCCGTTCCACAGCCCGCACAGCAGCGCGACGGCCAGCGCCGCGAGGATCGCGAGCGGCATCGGGAAGCGGCTCACGTCGCTGGACACCGAGCCGCCGATCATCCAGGCCGCGACCGCCGCCGCGATGGCCACCACCGCACCCACCGAGATGTCGATGCCGCGCGTGGCGATCACGAGCGTCATGCCGAGCGAGACCAGCACCAGCGGCGCCGCGCGGTTCACGATGTCGATGAGGCTGCCGTAGAGATGGCCCTCGCGCCATTCGAGGCGCAGGAAGCTGGCGTTGAACGCGGTGTTGATCGCGAGCAGCAACAGCAACGTGATGATGGGCCAGGCGAGCCGGTGGCTCATGAGGGACGAGAAGCGGTTCATGCGGCGGCAATCATTTCGTAGACCTCGTCCTCGGTCGAGCCGCCCGGCAGCTCGCCCACCTTCTGCCGGTCGCGCAGCACCACGATGCGATGCGCCACGCGCACCACCTCGCTCATCTCCGACGAGATGAAGATCACCGCCATGCCTGCACGCGCGAGCCGCAGGATCTCTTCCATGATTTCCTGCTTGGCCGCAACGTCGATGCCGCGCGTGGGCTCGTCCAGGATCAGGAGGCGCGGCTCGGTCGCGAGCCAGCGCGCGATCATGGCCTTCTGCTGGTTGCCGCCCGAGAGCAGGCCGATGGGGGTTTCGACACTGGCGGTCTTGATGCCCAACGAGGCGACAAAGCGCTCGGCCATCGCGGTCTGCTCCGCGTGCGAGAGAAATTTCCGCGTGCCCAGGCGGGCCTGCAGCGCGAGCGCGATGTTCTCGCGCACCGACAGCTCGGCCACGATGCCATCGGTCTTGCGCTCTTCGGGGCACAGCGCGAGGCCTTCGCGGATTGCATCGGCCGGATTCGAAAGGCTGATGGAGCGGCCGTCGATCTTCAGCACGCCACGGTCGGGCGATTCGAGGCCGAACAGCAGGCGCGCCAGTTCGGTGCGGCCCGCGCCGAGCAGGCCGGCGATGCCGACGACCTCGCCGGCACGCACGCGCAGATCGGTGGCCTGCAACTGCCCGGCCTGCCCCAGTCCTTCGGATTGCAGCAGCGCGGGCGCCGCCTCATCGAATGCAGGCAGCGCGGCAGGTCGTGCCGACTGCGCAGCCAACTCGCGACCCAGCATCGCCGCGATCAAGGCTTGCGGCCCGAGGTCCGCCGCCTTCCACTCGCCCACCCAGTTGCCGTTGCGCAGCACGGTGATGCGGTCGGATACCGCGTACATCTGGTTCAGGAAGTGCGTCACGAAGACGATGGCCAGGCCCTCGCCGCGCAAGCGCCGCAGCACCTCGAACAGCTTCTCGACTTCATCGTCATCGAGGCTCGATGTCGGCTCGTCGAGGATCAGCACCTTCGACGACACGCCGAGCGCGCGCGCGATCGCCACCATCTGCTGCACCGCGACCGAATAGCTCGACAGCAAGCGCGCCACGTCGATGTCGAGCCCGATGCGCGCCAGCAGCTCCGACGCCCGGCGGTTCACCGCCGCCCAGTCGATGCGAAAGCCCTGCAGCGCGCCGCAGCGCGGATAGCGCCCCGCGAACACGTTCTCCGCCACCGAGAGGTTCGGGCACAGGTTCACTTCCTGGTAGACCGTGCTGATGCCCAGCTTCTGCGCCTCCAGCGGCGAGCCCGGACGGATGGCCTCGCCCCCAAGGAACATCTCACCGCCGCTCGAAGGCAGCACGCCCGTGAGCACCTTGATGAGCGTCGACTTGCCCGCGCCGTTCTGCCCCATGAGCGCATGGATCTCGCCCGGGTAGAGCTTGAGCTGCACGCCGTTGAGCACCGGGATGCCGGCGAACTGCTTGTGGATGCCCCGCAACTCCAGCACGGGGGTGACGCCGCTGTCGGTCATGCGTTCACTTGTTCTTGTTGTAGACGTCGATGAACACCGCCGCCAGCAGCACCAGCCCCTTGATGACCTGCTGGTAGTCGATGCCGATGCCCAGGATCGACATGCCGTTGTTCATCACGCCCATGATGAAGGCGCCGATCACCGCGCCCATCACGCGGCCCACGCCGCCCGAGGCCGAGGCGCCGCCGATGAAGCAGGCCGCGATCACGTCGAGCTCGAAACCCAGGCCCGCCTTGGGCGTGGCGGTGTTCAGGCGCGCCGCGAACACGAGGCCCGCGAGCGCCGCCAGCGCACCCATGTTCACGAAGGTGAGGAACGCCAGCCGCTGCGTCTTCACGCCCGACAGCCGCGCGGCCTTCTCGTTGCCGCCCAGCGCATAGATGCGCCGGCCGATGGTCGTGCGGTTCGTGACGAAGTCGTAGACCACGATCAGCACCGCCATCACCACCAGCACGTTGGGCAGGCCCTTGTAGGTCGAGAGCAGGTAGCTGAAGAAAAGAATGATCGCCGCGAAGAACAGGTTCTTCACGAGGAAGAAGGCATACGGCTCCTGCTCCATGCCGTGCGCCTTGAGCTTGGCGCGCCCACGCAGCTTGAAGAACACCAGCGCCGCAGCGGCCAGCGCGCCCACGATCAGCGAGGTGGTGCGCAGCGTGTCGCCGCCGAGCGGATCGGGAATGAAGCCCGAACTCAGGCGCTGGAACTCCACCGGAAACGGCCCCACCGACTGGCCCGCCAGCAACGCCAGCGTGAGCCCCTTGAACACCAGCATGCCCGCGAGCGTGACGATGAACGAAGGGATCTTGCGGAACGCGACGAACCAGCCCTGCGCGGCGCCGATGACCGCACCGGCCGCGATGCTGATGAGCGCCGTCGGCACGAAGTGCCACTCGTACTCCACCATCAGCACCGCCGCGAGCGCGCCGATGAAGCCGCAGACCGAGCCCACCGACAGGTCGATGTGCCCCGCCACGATCACCAGCAGCATGCCCAGCGCCATGATGACCACGTAGCTGTTCTGCAGCAGCAGGTTGGTGAGGTTCAGCGGCCGCAGCAGCGTGCCGTCGGTCAGCACCTGGAACAGCACCATGATCGCGACCAGCGATATCAGCATGCCGTACTCGCGCAGGTTGTTCTTCAGGAAGCCCACATGGAGCTTCGGTGCTGCAGGTACGGCGCTCTGCACCGCGTTGGCTTCAGGCAGCGACATGGACAGCGCTCCCTGCGCTCACGATGGCATGCATGATGCGCTCCTGCGACGCCTCGGCCGCGGTGAACTCGGCCACGAAGCGCCCCTCGTTCATCACGTAGATGCGGTCGCACATGCCCAGCAGCTCGGGCAGTTCGGAAGAAATCATGAGAATGCCTTTGCCCTCGCTCGCGAGCTGGTCGATGATGGTGTAGATCTCGTACTTGGCGCCCACGTCGATGCCACGCGTGGGCTCGTCCAATATCAGCAGTTCCGGCTTGGTGAAGAGCCACTTGCTCAGCACCACCTTCTGCTGGTTGCCGCCCGACAGGTTGACCACCAGCTGCTCGACGCCCGCGCAGCGGATGTTCAGCGCCTTCCTGAAGTCGTTGGCCACCTTGAACTCGCGGCCGTCGTCGATCACCGCGCGTTCGGAGATCGCATCGAGGTTCGCGAGGCTGATGTTCTTGCGGATGCCTTCCTCCAGCACCAGCCCGAGGCCCTTGCGGTCTTCGGTGACGTAGGCGATGCCGTGGTCGATGGCCTTGCGCACCGTGCTCACGTCCACCGGATGGCCGTGCATCAGCACCGAGCCGCTGATGCGCTGGCCGTACGACTTGCCGAACACGCTCATCGCCAGCTCGGTGCGGCCCGCGCCCATGAGGCCCGCGATGCCCACGATCTCGCCCTGGCGCACCTGCAGGTTCACGCCCTTGATCTGCTCGCGGTCGGCATGCAGCGCGTGGTGCACGCGCCAGTCGCGCACCTCCAGCACCGTCTCGCCGATCTTCGGCGAGCGTTGCGGATAGCGGTGTTCCATGTCGCGGCCCACCATGCCCCGGATGATGCGGTCTTCGCTGATCGGCGCGCCGCGGCAGTCCATCGTCTCCACCGTCGCGCCATCGCGCAGCACGGTGATCGAATCGGCCACCTTGGCGATCTCGTTGAGCTTGTGCGAGATGAGGATCGAGGCGATGCCCTGGCGCTTCAGCTCGAGCAGCAGCGCCAGCAGCGCGTCGCTGTCGTTCTCGTTCAGGCTCGCGGTGGGCTCGTCGAGGATCAGGAGCTTCACTTCCTTCGCCAGCGCCTTGGCGATTTCCACGAGCTGCTGCTTGCCGACACCGAGGTCGGTCACCAGCGTGGTGGGCGGCTCCTTCAGGCCCACCTTGGCGAGCAGCTCGCGCGTCTTCGCATAGGCGGCGAACCAGTCGATCACGCCGCCGCTCGCGATCTCGTTGCCCAGGAAGATGTTCTCGGCAATCGAGAGCAGCGGCACCAGCGCGAGCTCCTGGTGAATGATGATGATGCCCAGCTTCTCGCTGTCGGCAATGCCCTTGAAGCGGCGCAGCTCGCCCTCGAAATGGATCTCGCCGGTGTACGAGTCGCACGGGTAGACGCCGCTCAGCACCTTCATGAGCGTCGACTTGCCCGCGCCGTTCTCGCCCACCACCGCGTGAATCTCCCCCGCGCGCACGGCGAGGTTGACGTTGCTCAGGGCCTTCACGCCCGGAAACGTCTTGGTGATCCCGCGCATCGCGAGGATCGTGCGCGCTTCGCCGGCCGGGCTCACTTGACCTGGCTTTCCTTGTAGTAGCCGCTGTCCACCAGCACCTGCTTCCAGTTGGAGCCGTCCACGCTCACCGGCTTGAGCAGGTACGAGGGCACGACCTTGATGCCGTTGTTGTAGGTCTTGGTGTCGTTCACCTCGGGCGTCTTGCCCGAGAGCATGGCGTCGACCATGGCCACCGTCACCTTGGCCAGCTCGCGCGTGTCCTTGAACACGGTGGAGCTTTGCTCCTTGCGCAGGATCGACTTGACCGAGGGAATCTCCGCGTCCTGCCCCGACACCACCGGCATCGGCTGCGAGCCCGAGCCGTAGCCCACGCCCTTGAGCGACGACAGGATGCCGATGGAAAGACCGTCGTACGGCGACAGCACCGCATCCACGCGGTCCTTCGTGTAGTAGGCCGACAGCAGGTTGTCCATGCGCGCCTGCGCCACCGCGCCGTCCCAGCGCAGCGTGCCGACCTTGTCCATGCCCATCTGCTTGCTGCGCACCACGAGCTTGCCGCTCTTGATGTACGGATCGAGCACCGACATCGCGCCGTTGTAGAAGAAGAAGGCGTTGTTGTCGTCGGGCGAGCCGCCGAACAGCTCGATGTTGAACGGGCCCTTGCCGCTCTTCAGGCCCAGTGCGGTTTCGATGGATTGCGCCTGCAGCACGCCGACCTGGAAGTTGTCGAAGGTGGCGTAGTAGTCGACGTTCTTCGAGCCCTTGATGAGCCGGTCGTAGGCGATGACCTTCACGCCCTTGTCAGCAGCCTTTTGCAGCACGTCGGACAGCGTGGTGCCGTCGATGGCGGCAATGACCAAGACCTTCGAGCCCTTCGTCACCATGTTCTCGATCTGCGCAAGCTGATTGGGAATGTCGTCGTCCGCGTACTGCAGGTCGGTCTTGTAGCCCTTGTCCTTGAAGTACTTGACCATGTTCGCGCCGTCGGCAATCCAGCGCGCCGACGACTTGGTGGGCATCGAGATGGCGATCAGGCCCTTGTCCTGCGCGTGGGCCAGCGGCGTGAAGCCGACGACGGCGAAGGCCAGGCCCGCGAGCGAGGCCTTGAGGAAGTTGCGTTTCATGTCGGTCGGTCCTCAGTACTTGCGATTGGGAAACTCTTTGGCCGCGACTTCCATGGGGAAGATGCCTTCTTCCGTGACGATGCGCTTGGGCAGCGTCTTGCCGGCCTTGATGTCCTTCACCGCGCTCATGAGCTGCGGCCCGAGCAGCGGGCTGCATTCCACCGACACGTTGAGCTTGCCGGCGATCATGGCTTCGAAGGCGCCCTTCACCCCGTCGATGGAGATGATGGTGATGTCCTTCGCGGGCTTCATGCCGGCCTCTTCGATCGCCTGGATGGCGCCGATGGCCATGTCGTCGTTGTGCGCGTAGAGCACGTTGATCTTCTTGCCCTCGGCCTTGAGGAAGGCTTCCATCACCTCCTTGCCCTTGGCGCGCGTGAAGTCGCCGGTCTGCGAGCGGGTGATCTTGAACTTCGGGTCGGCCTTGATGATTTCCTCGAAGCCCTTCTTGCGGTCGATGGCGGGGGCCGAGCCCACGGTGCCCTGCAGCTCGACGATGTTCACCTCGCCCTTCTGGTCCTTCATCTTCTCGACCAGCCAGCGGCCGGCCTTGCGGCCTTCCTCGGTGAAGTCGGAGCCCATGAAGGTCACGTAGAGCGAGTCGTCCTTGGTGTTCACGGAGCGGTCGGTCAGCACCACCGGAATCTTCGCGGCCTTGGCTTCGCGCAGCACGGTTTCCCAGCCCGACTCGACCACGGGCGAGAACGCGATCACGTCGACCTTCTGCGCGATGTACGAGCGGATGGCCTTGATCTGGTTTTCCTGCTTCTGCTGCGCGTCGGAGAACTTGAGCTCGATGCCCGCCTCCTTGGCCGAGGACTTGATCGACTCGGTGTTGGCGGTGCGCCATTCGCTCTCGGCGCCCACCTGCGCGAAGCCGAGCACGAGTTTCTTCTGCGCGAGGGCGGACACGGGCAGCATGCTGCCCAGGGCTGCGGCGGCGAGCGCGGTGTTGAGGGTGCGGCGATTCATGGTCATGGTTGTCTCCTTCTTGATGAGTCTGTGATGTGTTCGGTCAGGCCAGCATGTAGCCGGTCTTCACCGTCGTGTAGAACTCCGCGGCGTGGCGCCCTTGTTCGCGCGGCCCGTAGCCCGACCCCTTGCGGCCGCCGAAGGGCACATGAAAGTCCACCCCCGCGGTCGGCAGATTGACCATCGTCATGCCGACCACGGCATGGCGCCTGAAGTGCATCGCGTGCTTCAGCGAATTGGTGCAGATGCCCGCGCACAGGCCGAAGGGCGTGTCGTTGCACAGCGCGAGCGCTTCGTCGTAGTCGCCGGCGCGCAGCACGCAGGCCAGCGGCCCGAAGATCTCTTCGCGCGCAATGCGGTGTTCGGGTTGGGCCAGGAAGAGCGCGGGGCTCATGTAGTGGCCCGCGGTGGCGCGCTGCAGCGCCTCGCCGCCCCACACGTGTTCCGCGCCCTCTTCGCGCGCGATGTCGATCCACGCGAGGTTCTGCGCCAGCCGCTCTTCGTCGGCCACGGGGCCGATGTCGATGCCGCGCTCCAGCGCGTGGCCGATCTTCAGCGTCTTCAGGCGCTGGCGCAGCTGCGCCACGAAGGCGTCGTGCACGGCGGCTTCGACGATGAGGCGGCTCGATGCGGTGCAGCGCTGGCCGTTGGAAAAGTAGGCGCCCTGCACCGCGCAGTCGACGGCGCGGTCCAGGTCGGCATCGGCCAGCACCACCAGCGCGTTCTTGCCGCCCATCTCCAGCTGCACCTTGGCGCGCCGTGCGGCCGCGGCCTGCAGCACGCGTTCGCCGTTGGCGGCCGAGCCGGTGAAGCTCAGCGCATCGACCAGCGGGCTGTCGACCAGCGCCTGGCCGGCTTCGCGCCCGCTGCCCATCACGAGGTTGAACACGCCGGCCGGCAGCGTGGCGCGACCGATGATGTCTGTGAGCGCCCAGCCGCAGGCCGGCACCAGCTCGGCCGGCTTGAAGACCACGCTGTTGCCGTGCGCCAGCGCCGCGGCAATCTTCGAGGCCGGCACCGCGAAGGGCGTGTTCCACGGCGTGATGAGGCCCACCACGCCGACCGGCTCGCGCGTCACGTCGACCTGCACGCCGGCGCGCACCGAGGCCACGTTCTCGCCACCGCCGCCGCGCAGGGCCTCGCCCGCGAAGAACTTGAAGATCTGGCCCGCGCGCGCCACCTCGGCCACGGCCTCGGGCAGGGTCTTGCCGACCTCGCGCGCCAGCAGCAGGCCCAGCTCGTCCTTGCGGGCGAGCAGCTCGGCGCCGATGCGGTCGAGCACGTCGGCGCGCCGCTGCGGCGTGCTGTGGCTCCAGTGCACGAAGGCCTCGCTGGCCGCGCGGATCGCCAGCTCGACCTGGCGCCGGTCGGCACGTGCGTACTCGGCCACCACTTCGCTGGTGTCCGATGGATTGACGCTGACACCGGTGGTCGCGCTGGTTTCCCAGCGGCCGTTGATGTACTGGCGCACGCTTTGCCGAAGCTCGCCGTGGATCACCGTGGCGTTGCCTTGTCTCTGTTGTTATGGGACTGGGGCGGAAGTCTAGGAATGATTTCGATATCGATCCAATCGTTTTTTAGACAAAATGCATATCAATCGGTGGATTCTGGAAAACCCCGTCAGACCTTCGTTCGCAGCCTCTTCATGAACACCTACAACCACTGGTTCATCCGCGCCCGCCTCAAGACCCGCCAGCTGCTGTTGCTGGTGGCGCTGGCCGAGGAAGGCAACATCCACCGCGCGGCGCAGGTGCTCAACATGACGCAGCCCGCCGCGTCGAAATTGCTGAAGGACCTGGAAGACGTGCTCGAGGTGCCGCTGTTCGAGCGCCTGCCGCGCGGCATGCGCCCCACCTGGTACGGCGAGACCATGATCCGCCACGCCCGCGTGGCGCTGGCCAGCCTGAACCAGGCGCACGACGAGCTCACCGCGCTGAAGGCCGGGCGCCTCGGCCAGGTGAACGTGGGCGCCATCACCGCGCCGGGCCTCACGCTGATGCCGCCGGCCGTGGCGATGGTCAAGCGCGAGCAGCCCGACCTGCGCGTGTCACTGGAGATCGAGACCAGCCCGGTGCTGCTCGAGCGGCTCGAGCAGGGCAAGCTCGACATCCTCGTGGCGCGGCTGTTCGCCGAGCACGACAAGTCGCAGCTGCGCTACGAGGCGCTCACCGAGGAGCCCGTGTGCGCGCTGGTGCGCCCCGGCCATCCGCTGCTGGGCGTGAGCGGGCTCACGCTGCGCGACGTGGTGGGCGCCGGCTGGATCGTGCCGCCCGCGGGCAGCGTGCTGCGCCATCGCTTCGAGCTGATGTTCCAGGAGGAAGGCCTGGCGCCGCCGGGCAACATCATCGAGAGCCCGGCGCTGCTGTTCATCACGCGCATGCTGCAGCAAAGCGACATGGTCGCGGTGCTGGCGACCGACGTGGCACGTTACTACGCGTCGCACGGCATCGTGTCGCTGCTGCCGCTGGACATGCCCTGCCACATGGACGCCTTCGGCATCATCACGCGCACCGACCGGCTGCTGTCGCCGGCCGCGAAGGTGATGATGAAGGCGCTGAAGACCGCGAGCATGAGCGTCTACGGACGCAAGCTCGAGATGGACTGATCAGGTCCAGCCGGCGTCGACGGTGAACTCCTGCGCGGTGCACATCTTCGCGTCGTCCGACGCCAGGAACAGCACCATGCGCGCGATGTCTTCCGGCATCAGCTTGTCGGGCAGGCACTGGTTGCGGTGCAGCGCCTTCTCGCCCTCCTCGTCGAGCCACAGCGCCACCTGCCGCTCGGTCATCACCCAGCCGGGCGACACGGTGTTGATGCGGATGCGGTCGCGGCCCAGCTCCACCGCGAGCCCGCGCGTGAGGCCGTTCACCGATGACTTGGCGATCGCGTAGCAGGGGTAGCCCGAGCCCTTGGTCTGCCAGCCCGTGGAGCCGAGGTTGATCACCGAGCCGAAGCCCAGGCGCTTCATGCCCGGCACCACCGACTGGATCGCGAACAGCGCGGGCCGCTCGTTGATGGCCATGCGGTTGTCGTAGTAGTCGGGCGTGACCGATGCGAGCGTGTGGCGGTCGTCGCTGGCCACGTTGTTGACCAGCACGGCGAAGTCACCGAGCTCGGCGGCCGCGTCGGCCATGGCCTGCTGCAGCGCGCCGATTTCGCGCACGTCGCAGGCACGCCACCACGGCGCGGCGTGGCCGGCCCCGGCGATCTGCGCGGCGAGCGCCGCGCTGGCGCCTTCCGCGATGTCGACAAAGGCCACGCGCGCGCCCTGCGCCGCGAAAGCAGCGACGATGGCCGCGCCGATGCCGCTGCCGCCGCCGGTGACGAACACGGTGCGGCCCTTCAGGCTGGGATGGATGGAAAGCTGAGGGGAATTCAAGGACAAGGTCTCCAGGGGGCATCTCATGACATTGCAAAATACATATCAATCGATGCAGTTATTTTCAATTTCTATTATCAATATGCCTTGATACGATCCGCCGCGTCAAGGCGACATGACCTACAGAAAGAACAAATGAACATGCAAGAGACAAGCGCCCCTTCTTCGCCGCACGCAGCGCCCCGCGTGCTCGGCACCCCCGAATGCCTCTGGCCGGCCGCCGCCGACCTCGGCGAAGGCACGCTGTGGTCGGTGCGCGAGCAGGCGCTGTACTGGATCGACATCCTGCAGCCGCGCCTGTTCCGCTACGACCCGGCCACGGGCGCGCAGCGCACCTGGCATTTCGACGAAGAGATCACCGCGATTTCCGAGCGCGCGTCGGCGCCGGGCCTGTTCCTCACGCTGCGCCGCGGCTTCGCGCTGTTCGACACCACCGCGCCCGGCGACACCACGAAGCCGCGCTACCTGCACCAGCCCGAACCCGAGCGCATCAACAACCGCTTCAACGACGGCAAGTGCGACAGCCGCGGCCGCTTCTGGGCCGGCAGCATGGACTTCGACTGCAAGGCACCCACCGGCGCGCTCTACCGCTTCGACGCCGACGGCCAATGCACCCGGCACGACGACGGCTTCGAGGTGACCAACGGGCCGACGTGGTCGGGCGACGGCCGCACCATGTACTTCAACAACACGGCGATCAACACGATGTACGCCTACGACTTCGACATGGACGCCGGCGCGGTGTCGAACAAGCGCGTGTGGCACCGCTTCCCGAAGGGCGACGGCCTGCCCGACGGCATGACCACCGACGCGGCCGGCCGCCTGTGGATCGCGCACTGGGACGGCGCCTGCGTCACCTGCCACGACCCGGTGAGCGCCGCCGAGCTGTGCCGCATCGCGCTGCCCGCGGGCAACGTGACCGACTGCGCCTTCGGCGGTGCAGACATGCAGACGCTCTACATCACGACGGCGCGCAACAGCCGCACCGAAGCACAGCTGCAGAGCGAGCCGCTGGCCGGTGGGCTCTTCGCCGTGCGCATCGACAGCCCGGGCGTGCCGGCGGCGCTGTTCGCCGGCTAGGCGCCCTCACGCGGCTGCAGCGACGGCAGGTGCGCCGCCGCGAAATCGGCGAACAGCCTGGCCCGCGCGAAGCTGCCACGGGATGAAGGCCACACCGCGTGGACCGGAATCCTCGGCGACTCGAACTCGGTCAGCACCAGTTCGGCCTGCCCGCTGTCGAGCAGGTCGCGGATCTGCCACAGCGGCGTGAAGAACAAGCCCAGCCCGCTCAGCACGGCCGCATAGATCGCGGCCGTGTTGTCGGCCCGGAAGCGCCCCGTCACCTTGACGCGCTGCAGCGTGCCGTCGACCGTGAAGGGCCAGTGCGCGTCGCTGCCGTGCGTGGTGCGCACCACGCACTGGTGGTCGGCCAGGTCTTCGGGCCGCTGCGGCCGCCCGTGCCGCGCGAAGTACGCCGGCGAGCCGAACACCACCAGCCGCAGCTCGCCGAGCGGCTTGGCCGCCAGTTCGGAATCGGGCAGCTCGCCGATGCGGATGGCCAGGTCCAGCTCGCCTTCGATCAGGTCCACGAAACGGTCGGAGGCCGTGAGCTCGACCTCCATGTCCGGGTAGCGCTGCATGAACGCGCCGATCAGCGGCACCACGAAGGCCGGCGCGAACTGCACCGGCGCGGCCACGCGCAGCAGGCCCCGCGGCGAGGCGAGCTGGCTGCTGGCCTCGACGGCCGCTGCATCGAACTCCGCCAGCGCGGCCCGCACGCGGCGGTGGTAGGCCAACCCCACTTCGGTGACCGACGACTGCCGCGTGGTGCGGCGAAGGAGCTGCACGCCCAGGCTGCGCTCGAGCACGCTCAGCGAGCGGCTGATGGACTGCACCGAGCGCCCCAGTTGCCGGGCCGCCGCGCTCTGGCTGCCGTGGTCGACGATGGCCACGAAGGCCCGGATGTCCTGAATCTGGTCCATGGATTCTCTCGGTCTGGATGAAGGTCTATGGCGGCGCGCGTGGATTCCCGATGGCGCCTGCCGTTCGTATCTTCGAGGCCTCGCGGTCGCAGATCGCATTGCCAAAAAACGAAGGAATCATTCCATGAAACAACGACACAGACCCACCGTGCGGGTGGTCAGCACCGACGGCGCCACCGGCGCAGAGGGGCTGCAACCTCGTCCGCGCACCTTGAACCCCTACATCCAGGAGCTTGCCCAATCATGACCACCCGAAAACTGCCGGCCCGTTATGCGGGCATCGTCATGCCCTTCCTGCTGTCGATCTTCATGTCGTGCATCGTGGCGGGCATCTCCACGCTCAAGAGCGTGGGGCTGGCCTCGGGCCTCTTCCAGATGTGGATGGCCGCATGGGGCGTGTCGTGGCTGGCCGCGTTTCCGTCGCTGCTCGTGGTGCTGCCGGTGGTGCGCCGGATCGTCGCGGCGACGGTGCAGAGCCCGCAGCGCTGATCCGTGGTCAGCCGATGCCGAAGCGGTGCTCGGTCGTGCTGGTGAACACCTCGCCGGGGCGCAGCACGGTCGACGCAAACGCCGGCCGGTTCGGCGCGTCGGGAAAGTGCTGCGTCTCCAGGCACAGGCCGTCGCCCTGGCGCAGGCTCGCGCCCGCGCTGCCGCGCAGGCTGCCGTCGAGGAAGTTGCCCGAATAGAACTGCACGCCGGGCTCGGTGGTGTGCACGTCCATCACGCGGCCCGAGGCCTCGTGGGCGAGGCGCGCCGCAAACGCCAGGCCCGTGCCGCTGCGGTCAAGCACCCAGTTGTGGTCGTAGCCATGCGCGCGCAGCAGCTGCTCGTGGCTGTCGCGGATGCGCGCGCCGATGCGCGTCGGCGTGCGGAAATCGAAAGGCGTGCCGGCCACCTCGCCCAGCCCGAGCGGAATGAGCGTGGCATCCACCGGGCAGTAGCGGCTCGCGGGCAGCGTCAGCACATGGTCCATCACCGAACCGCTGCCGGCGAGGTTGAAGTAGTCGTGGTGGCTCAGGTTGAGCACCGTGGGCCGGTCGGTGGTGGCGCGGTAGTCGATGCGCCAGGTGTTGGCGGTGGCACTCAAGGTGTAGCGCACCGTCAGCTGCACCTCGCCGGGGTAGCCCTCTTCGCCGTCGGCGCTGGTGTAGCGCAGCTCGAGCGCGAGTTCATGCGGCACCGGCACGATCTCCCAGTAGCGCTTGCCGAAGCCGGTGGCGCCGCCATGCAGCGTGTTCACGCCGTCGTTCAGGCCCAGCTGGTGAGCCGTGCCATCGAGCGTGAAGCGGCCCGCCGCGATGCGGTTCGCATAGCGGCCGACGATGGTGCCGAAGTGCGGGTGCGGCTTCAGGTAGTCTGCCAGCGAGGGCAGCCCCAGCACCACGTTGGCGCTGCGCCCCTGCCGGTCGGGCACGTGCAGCGCGGTGACGATGCCGCCGAGGTTGATGGCGCTCAGGCGCAGGCCGTGGCCGTTGTCGAGCGTGTATTCGGTGACGGGCCGGCCGTCGGGCATGGCGCCGAAGGGGCGCGAAGTGAGGGGTTCGATCATCGGGCTTGCGACTGCAGCGCCTCGCGCGCGCACTGTGATGCGGTGCGCAGGCCGATGCGGTCTTTCAGGTCGTGGAAGGTCGGTGGCTCGGCGTCGTGCGTCATCACCTCGACGCGATGGCCCGCCTTGCCCACCGCGTCGGCAAAGCGCTGCTGCAGCGCGAACGGCGTGTTGCGGTCGCCGGGATTGCCGATGAGCACGATGCGCCGCTGCGGGTCGCGCGGGATGCCGGCCACATGGTCCAGCGGGTCGTAGACCTGCGCGCTGCCCGTGGTGTCGGTGCGCCCGTTCTTCGAGCGGCCGAGCAGCCGCGCGCGCTCCAGCAGGTCGAACGCGCCCGAGGTGAGCACCGCGCAGGCCACGCGCGTGCGCCCGAGCGTGAGCAGCGCGGCACCGGCCGTGGCGCCTCCGCTGTGGCCGAAGAGCACCACGCGCTGCAGCCTGTGGCGCTGCATCAGCGCTTCGAGCGCCGCATCGAGCGCATGGAACTCCACCGCCTCGCGCCGCTGGCGGTGGTCGCCCGACGAGCCGTAGGTGCCGGGGCGCGCCATGAAGATCCACGGCATGCCCGCGCGGTCGCTCGCGGCCTGCGCGTCGAGCGTGCGCAGCGGTTCGGTGTTGCCGGGAATGCGCGTGGGCGACAGGTTCATCACGCTGTCGCGGTCGCCCGAGAACTGCACGATGGCGATGCGCGCGTCGTCGATGTCGCGGCTGGCGAAGTAGCGGATGCACGACGGCCCCTCGACCGCCTGCACCCAGAGAAAGCCCGGGCGGTCGGGGCAGTTGGCGCGCACGGCGGGCTGGTTCCAGTGCAGCAGCGCGCCCTCGGCCGAGGCGGAGGCCGCCGGTTCGCGGGGTGTTGAAATTCTTGGCGCATCGGCGCGTTGCGCGCAGGCCGTCTGCATGAGAACCAGCAGCAGGCAGGCCAGGCGCGTGCGCGGCTTCATAGCTTCTGCAGCAGTTCGGAGATGAGGCCGAAGTCCGACTGCTGGCGGTCGCCCTTCACCAGCACCAGGTCGCCGTCGCGCAGGAATTCGCCGAGGTAGCCGGTGAGCTGCGCGGCGTCTTCGAAGTGCGGGCCGAGCAGCTCGGCCGGCACCTCCTCGCGCAGCCAGCGCATCTCGGCCCCGTGCGTCACGAGGTGCTGGATGCCCGAGGCCAGCAGCGGCGCGGCCAGGCTGCGGTGCATGGCCTCGGCTTCCTTGTCGAGGTTGATGATGCGCCCGAGCACGCCGATCTTGCGCGTCACCGGCCCGTGCGCCGCATGCTGGCAGTTGCGCACGAACTCCATCGCGTTGCGCATCGACATGACCTCGGCGTTCCAGCTGTCGTCGATCAGCGTGGCCTGCACGCCGCCCTGCGTGCGCAGCGGGCGCAGCTGCATCACCGAAGCCGGCAGGCGCACGAAAGGCATGCGCGCGCACGCGGCCTCGGCATCGAAGCCCAGCGCCAGCAGCGCCGCAAAGGCCAGCGCCGAATTGCGCACCAGCCCCGCACTGGCGATCGGAAACAGGTATTCCACCGTGCGCCCCGGCAGCGCGATGCGCACGCGGCAGCCGCCGTCGGGCTCGGGCCGCGTGTCGACGATGCGGATGTTGGCGTCGGGGCTGCTGCCCACCACCCAGATGGCGCCCGCCGTGCGCGCGGCCGCCCGCACCACCTGCATCAGGCAGGGGATATGGTCGGGCACGATGGCCACGCCGCCGGGCTCCAGGCCCAGGAAGATGCGCGACTTGAACTCGGCCGTCTGCTCGAGCGTGGCGGTCTGGCGGGTCTGCGACAGGCCGATCTCGGTGAGGATGGCCACGTGCGGGCGCGCCACGAGCGAGATCGGGCCGCGGTCCATCCACAGCGCGCTCTGCGCCATCTCGAGCACGCACACGTCGGCATCGGCCGCGAGGTTGGCCAGCATCGCCGGCACGCCGACGCGCGAGTTGTAGTTGTCGATGGTGGTGTGCACGCGCGCCGCCTCGGGCAGCAGGTCGCGCAGCATGGCGATGGTGGACGACTTGCCGACCGTGCCGGTCACGCCCACCACACGGCCCTTGAAGCGCGCACGCGCGGCCACGCCCAGGTCGATCATGGCGCGGATCGGGTCCTCCACCTGCAGCAGCGGGAACGACGGGTCGAGCCCGTCCACCGGGTGCGCGACCACGGCGCCCGCGAGTGCGTGCTGCAGCACGGGCACGTCTTCATGGCGGTCGGGGTTGTCGGCGCGCGGCTTGCTGTAGTTCTCGTGCCTGGCGAGCGTGCGGTAGTCGGACGCGATGAACAGCGCCGGCTTCGGCAGCCGCGCCATGTGCGTCGGTCCGCGCACCACCGCGTTCACGAGCCAGCCCGAAGGCGGCGGCACCAGCCACTGCCCGCCGGTGACACGCTGCAGGTCGTCGGCGGTCCACACGGGCGACGGCTGCGCCGGGGCACCGGGGCGCAGCGCCGCGAGCACGGGCGCGGGGCGCTCGGGCAGCGGCGCCGGAAACTTCGGCACGCGCAGGCCGCACCACACGGGCAGCCGGCGCGCGCCCGGCAGGTCGGGCATGCTGCCGCGCACGCGCACCTCGATCTGCAGCACGTCGTTCTCGAGCAGGCCCAGGCGTGGCGCGCGCAGGCCGTAGCGGTCGCGGTAGATGCGTCCCGGCGTCCAGCGGCTGGTGGGCCACATCCAGTCGCAGGGGTCGTGGTCCATGGCCTCGCCCCAGGCCGGCATGGTGGTGCTGCGCATCGGCAGCGCGCGGAACTGCACGCGCAGGTCGGCGCTCACGGGCGCATCGGCGGTCCAGAACGACTCGACCCACAGCAGGCGCCGCCCGATGATCTGCGTCGGCGCGAGGCGGATGCCCACGAGGCGCAGCGGGCCGAACTGCAGCGGGCGAATCTTGGCGTCTTCGGGCACGGCATCGACCGACCACTCGGGCCGGGGCGCGAGCACGGGGCCGACCAGCGCGGGCGGGCGCGACGCCGACAGCGGCGCCAGCGGCGGGCGCCCGGCCGGCGCGGTGCGTTCGGGCGGCGACAGCTGCAGCGCGCAACGCCCGTCGGGCCGCGCCGTCATCTCGGTGCCGAGCGCGCGGCACAGTTCAGCGAAGCGCGCGCTGGCGGCTTCGGCCGCCTCACCCGCGAGCTGCTGCGAGAAACCGAAGCCCACGCCCACCGGCGTGAACACCACCTCTTCCACGCCGTGCGGCCCCAGGCGCAGCGAGAACACGCCGGAGTCCGCGAGATCGTTGCGGATCGCGTCGAACAGCAGGTCGCCCGCGTCGTGCAGGATCGGCCGGCCCTGATGCACCTCGATGCCCTGCAGCACGTGGGCGGAGGTGCCGAGCACCGCGTCGGCGCCGGCTTCGACGATGGCATGGCCGACGGCGATCTCGGCACGCGAGGGCGCGGTCTCCAGGTTCTCGCCCCAGTGCACGGCCACCAGCACCACGTCGGCCTCCTGGCGTGCGGCGGCGATGCGCGGCGCGAGCGTGGCGCGCCATGCCGCCGGGTCATCGAGCGACAGCCAGGCCGCGCCGGGGCGCTGCGCGGTGGCGGCGAAGCGCGGCTGCGTGGCGTCGAGCGAGAACAGCGCGACACGCAGCCCGCCGGCTTGCCGGAAAGCGGGGCGCAGCGCCGAGTCGAGATCAGGCCCCGTACCGGCGAACGCGATGGCGGCGGCGTTGAGCAGCCCGTGCTGCTCCAGCAGCGCCTCGGGGCCGTAGTCGCCGCTGTGGTTGTTGGCCGTGGCGACCATGTCGATGCCGGCCTCGGTGAGCACCGACAGCATCTCGGGGCGCGCACGGTAGTAGTAAGGGCCGCCCTCGTCCTTCTCGACGCCCTGCTCGCCCGTGGTGGCGACCACGCATTCGAGGTTCACGATGCGCAGGTCGGCCTCGCGCAGCGCGGCGATGTCGCCGAGCATGCGGGCGGGGCCGCCGAGGTCGTGCATGCGGTAGTGCTGGCGCCGGCCCAGGTTGACGTCGCCGCCCCACAGCACGATGCCCTCGGCGCCGCGCGGCGCAGTGGGCTCGGCCGTGGCCAGCGTGAGCTGCGCGCTCAGCTGCTGCGCCTCGCGCGCCTCGAGCAGGCGGTGGTAGGCCACGTAGCCCGACAGGTAGTGCTCCACGTCGTCGATGCGCACGCGGAAGCTGTGGTGCTTGATGAAGAACGAGCCCGCGATGCGGTCGGGGTGGCGGAAGAACATCGCCAGCTCGGGCCAGAAGTGGCCGTTGGCGAGGTAGCGCGCGCGGTGCTCCAGCGCGCGGTCGAACTTGTGGCGATCGAGCCCCGCGAGCAGCGGGCGCAGGGCAGGGTCGGCTTCGAGCCGCAGCACCATCTCGCGCGCGGCCATCATCAGCTCGAGCAGCGTGGGGAAGGTGGTGATGCGCTCCAGCACGAAGTCGAGGTGGCCCGCCATGTTCTGCAGGCCGAACTGGTAGTAGCGCGTCTCGGGCTTGAAGCGCGTGAGTTCGTTGACGCAGTAGCTCAGCCAGTGGTCGTGCGCGCGCCAGTGGCCCGCGGCGATGAAATGCTCGAAGGCCTTCTCGACCACCGCGAGCCAGCGCGCGTCGCGCGTGAGGCCGTACAGCCGCATCAGCCCGAAGGCCGCCTCGCCGTCGTAATAGATGATGCGGTAGGGCTCCTTCACATCAAGCCCCGGGTGGTTGAGCACGTGCACGAAGCGCCCGGTCTCGGGGTCCTGCATGGAGCGGATGCCCAGCGCCAGCTGCTCCATCAGCGGCTGGTACTGCGCATCGCCGGTGAGCTCGGTGTACTTCACCAGCGCCAGCAGGCACACGGCGTTGCCGCCGAGCTTGATCTCGTTGCCGATGTCGACCAGGAACGCGGCCTGCGTGCCGTCGGCCAGCGTGGCGCGGCGGATCAGCCGCTGGCTCAGGAAGGCCAGCGCGCGGTCGATGGCGGCCTTCTGCACGTCGCTGCGCGTGAGCTCCCAGCCTTCGAGCATGGCGTAGGTGGAGCTGGCGTGGCGCAGCGTGTTGTAGGTGGGAATCGCGCGGTCGAAGCACGGGAACCAGCCGTAGTGGAACTCGCCCGTGGGCTTGACCTGTTCGGCGAGGTAGTCGCTCGCCGAATCGACCAGCGCGCGCACCTGCACGGCGTTCCAGTCGGTGAGCGTGCGAAAGCCCGCGGCCTGCCCTTGCGCGGTGAGCGGCCAGGCGCCCTCGGCATCGACGTACACGGCGCGCGTGGTGAAGCACCACACGGGCGCGGCGTCGTCGGTGGGAAAGTCGCGCTCGTCGCCGAAGCGGCGCTTGGTGTGCGTGCGCAGGTTGCCGTTGTTGGGCTCCGCGTGGTCGACCGTGCCGTTGTAGAGCACGGCGCTGCCGTGCATCTCCTGCGCGAGCAGCGCGGTCTCGAAGCGCGCGTCGAGCGCGATGCCTTCGTTGAAGTAGTTGCGCTTGGTCTGCGCCAGCCGCGCCTTGAGTTCGCCCCAGGTCATCGGCGTGGCGTGCTCGACGATCTCCGCGCGCAGCCGCTGCGCGGGCCGCTCGGCGCGCTTCGCCTTCACGGCCAGCGCCTCGGCGGCGGCCTGCCACGCGGCCTCGGTGTCGCGGCCGCGGCCCATGACGACGCGGGCGCGGCTTTCGCCCTCGCCCATCGCGAGGAACACCACGCAGCCGGCCTCGTCGGTGGCGGGCGGGGCCGGGGGCAGCGCCCCGTCCGGGGTGGCCAGGGCCTGCCTGGCGCGGTTCAACAGATCGGCGAGGGGGACGGGAGCTTGGTGAGTCATGCGCCGCGAATGATGACAGGCCACGGCGCAGCCTGCCACTGCGGAAATCCGGGGCGCACCAGGTCCGGGTCAGGCCCAGGCGTCGAACACCGCGCCGCGCACGGCCTCGACCGCCGCCGAGCGCTGGCCGCCGGCCGGCGCGATCCAGCACAGCCACGAGTGTGAGCGCCAACCGTTCCAGACCACGAGCTCGCCCTGGCGCTCGCCCTGCTCGGCCTGGTCCAGCCGCATCAGGCCCGCGCCCATGCCGCTGGCGACCATGCTGCGGATGGCGCTCTCGCCGTCGGCGGTGACACCCTGGCGGTAGTCGCGCCCGGCCGAAGCGAAGAGCTTCTCGAGGTGCGCGCGCAGGATGCACGAGGGCGGCGTGCCGACCCAGGTCAGGTCGGTGAGCTGCGCGAGCGTGAGCTCGGGGTGCGTTTGCGCCACCGCCAGCGGCAGGCCCACGGCCAGGTCGACCGCGCCCAGGCGCCGCAGCTCGAAGCCTTCGAGCCGCTCGGCATCGCTGAGCACGTAGGCGCAGTCGAGTTCGCCGCGCTGCACGGCCGCCAGGGTTTCGTACGACAGCCCCTGCTTGAGCTGCAGCGTGACCTGCGGGTGCTGCTGCGCCAGCGTGACCAGCACGCTGCCCAGGCGCAGCGCCACCGGATCGACCACCGTGCCGAAGCGCACCACCCCCTGCGCCGCGCCGCGCAGCTGGTCGGCGGCCGACTGCATGCGCATGGCCGAGGCCAGGGTGCGCTCGGCCTCTTCGAGCAGGCGCCGGCCGGCCGCGGTGGGCGACATGCCGCGCGGCGTGCGCTCGAACAAGCGCACGCCGAGTTCGTCTTCGAGCGCCTTGAGCTGCGCGCTGGCGGCCGGGGCGCTGGTGAACACGCGTTCGGCGGCGCGGGTCAGGTTGCCCTCCTTCGCGATGGCGACGAAGGTCTTCAGTTGGTACAGCTCCATGACCGCGGATTGTGAGCGCGTGCGGCGCGGTCGTCCGTTCGCTTTTTCGGAAGCCCTTGTCCAAAGAAACGAATGGCCTTCGCGGCGGCCCGTCCCCATCCTTCAGGCCACGCGCTCCCTCTTTTTTCTTGAAAGGCCTTCCCGTGTCCTCCCCTTCCTCACGCCTGCCGGGCATCGCGGCCCTGCTCTTCGCCACCGCCAGCTGGGGCAGCCTGTTCCTCGTCGGCAAGGGCGTGCTGCAGCACGTGGCGCCGGTGTGGCTCACGCTCATCCGCTACACCCTGTCGGCGCTGGTGTTCGCCGCGCTGCTGGGCCTGCGCGGCAGCGGCGGCTGGCACAAGCTGCGACAGCATGCGGTGCCGCTGGCGCTGCACGGCTTTGCGGGCTTCGGCGTGTTCAGCATCCTGCTGTTCGTCGGGCTCTCGCACTCGGTGCCTTCGCACGGCGCGGTGCTGATCGCCACCACGCCGATCACCACGCAGCTGCTGCGCTGGTGGCTCGACGGCGTGCGCCCGACGCGCACCACCTTGCTGACCGCCGCGCTGGCGCTGGCCGGCGTGGCCACGGTGGCCGGGCTGCTGTCGCCCGGTGGCGCAGGCCTGTCGCACGACACGCTGCTCGGCGACGCCATCGCCTTCGTCGGCACGCTGGGCTGGGTCGTCTACACGCGCGGCGCGGCGCGCTTCCCGACGCTGGACACGGTCGACTACACCGCGCTCACGGTGCTGGCTTCGTGGCCGCTGCTGCTGGCCGTGGCGGTGGGCATGACCGCGCTGGGCGCATCGCCCGCGCCCGACGCGCAGGGGCTGCGGCTGTCGTGGCAGGTGCTGCTGTACGTGGGGCTGGTGCCGTCGGCGCTCGCGGTGCTGGCCTTCAACCACGGCGTGCGCGCGCTCGGTGCGGTCACGGGCACGGCCTTCCTGAACTTCGTGCCGGTGTCGGCGCTGCTGATGGGCGTGGCGCTGGGCAAGCCGCCCGCGACGCACGAGATCGTCGGCGTGGCGATGGTGGTGGTGGCGCTGCTGCTGCATGTGGCAGCAGCGAAGCGGGCGGCGACGCCTGTGGCCCCGGTCCGCGTGCCGGCGCCAGGCCAGCGCACCTGCGGCGTCACGCCATGAACATCAGCCCTCGGCGCGGCTGCGCCGGAAGATCGCGTAGTTGCCGTTCGCCATCCCCACGAGCACCTCGCCCACGTACAGCCGCGACTCCAGGTTGGCGACGGTGCGCCCGCGGTTGAGCAGCGTGGTCCTGCAGACGACCTGGCCTTCGAACACGGGCTTGAAGTAGTTCATCTTGATCTCGATGGTGGCGCAGATCTCGCCCGCCTCGAGCGTGGGGTACAGCGCCGTGCCCATGCCCGTGTCAGCCAGCGCATACAGCACGGCGCCGTGCACCACCTCGTGCGGGTTCAGGTGCTGCGGCGCGACCACCAGCGTCATGGTGCTGGCGCCGGCGGTGGCTTGCTCGCAGTGCAGGTCGATCAGTTCGGCGAAGGGGTGTTTCATGGCGACGGGAAATGAAAGGACCGGCCGACTGTAGACCGCACGGCCGTCAGTCGCCGAGCGCGCGATAGAAGTAGGTGGTGCCGCACGGCGTGCCGTCGGGCAGCAGCGCATAGCCGGGGATGGTGCCCACGCGCAGCCAGCCGCAGCGGGTGTACAGCCGCTCGGCCTCGGGGCTGGAGGTGTCGAGCACCAGCAGGGTCTTGCCGTGGTCGCGTGCGCGCTGTTCGGCGCCCTTCATCAGCAGCGCGCCGAGGCCGTGGCGGCGCGCGCGGCGGTGCACCAGCATCTTCGCGACCTCGCCGCGGTGCGGCTGGTTCTCGGGCTGCGCCAGCACCAGCTGCACGGTGCCGACGATGCCGGCGTCGTCCTCGGCCACGAGCAGCTCGCGCTCGCCGCGCGCCACGCCGTCGGCCACGTGGCGCCAGAATGCCCGCGCGCGTTCGGGCGTGAGCGGCTGCATGAAGCTCACCGAGGCGCCGCCATCGACGCAGTCGATGAGCACGTCGGCCAGGGCGTTCATCTCGGCCTCGGTGACGGAAGAAAGGGCGCGCAGGCGCGGGGTGGTGGCAGCAGTTATGGTCATTTCCGGTTGGCGTGAGAAGGCGCGCTGGTGATGACGACCGCGTAGCGCGCCGTCTCGCGGGTGGGGTTGAAGTAGCTCGTCGGCTGGTCGAGCACGAGCGCGAGGCAGTCGCCCGCTTCGAGCCGGTGTTGCTGGTCGCCGACCGCGAGTTCGATGCAGCCTTCGAGCACCCACACCTGCTGGTGGATGCGCGGCTCGCGCGCGCCGGTTTCGTAGGCCACGCGCGCGCCGGGCGGAAACAGCACCTCGACGATCTGGATCGGCGAGGCGTCGCCGCCGGCCGAGACGTTGCGGCGCAGGTAGCCCGAATGCGGATCGCGCCATTCGAGCTGGTCGGCGCGGCGCGACACCGGGCTGGCGGCCGGCGCGTCGGACTCGAACAGCGAGGCCAGCGGCACGCCCAGGCCGGTCGCGAGTTTTTCGAGCAGCACGGCTGTCGGACTGCTCTCGCCGCGCTCGATCAGAGAGATCATGGAGCGGCTGACGCCGCAGTGCGTGGCCAGGGCGTCGAGCGAGAGATCGCGCGCGGCGCGCAGGGCGCGCACACGCTGGGCGATGCGGTCGTTGAGGCTGGGGGTCGAAGCCGATTCTTCTTTCATATTGGATGAAATATCCAATGAAATAGAAACTCAGTCAACCCCGGGCTGAAAGCTGGCCGTCTCGGACGTAGAGACTTGCTCGTCGAAGTGACTGTTCTTTGGAGAAATATTCATGCCGATCGCTGAAATCATCCAACACATCACCACCACCGACGCACCATGAGCGCCAACGATCCCGCCCCCCTGCCCTCGACGTTTGCCACCTTCGCCGACGGCCCCGCCGCGCCTTCCGCGCTGCGCGCCCGCATCACCGCCGCCTGCCGCCCGCCCGAATCGGAGGCACTGCAGCCGCTGCTCACGCAGGCCCGGCTGCCGGCCGACCAGGCCGCCGAAGCCCACGCCCTGGCCCATCGCATCGCCCACCAGCTGCGCCAGCGCAAAAATGGCGGCGGCCGCTCGGGCCTGGTGCAGGGCCTGCTGCAGGAGTACGCGCTGTCGTCGCAGGAAGGCGTGGCGCTGATGTGCCTGGCCGAGGCGCTGCTGCGCATTCCCGACGCCGACACGCGCGACGCGCTCATCCGCGACAAGATCGCGCAGGGCCAGTGGCAGGCGCACGCGGGGCACAGCCCGTCGGTGTTCGTCAACGCCGCCACCTGGGGCCTGCTGCTCACGGGCAGGCTGGTGGCCACGCACAGCGAGACGGGCCTGTCGGCCACGCTCACGCGGCTGATCGGCAAGGGCGGCGAGCCGCTGATCCGCAAGGGCGTGGACATGGCGATGCGCATGATGGGCGAGCAGTTCGTCACCGGCGAAACCATCGCCCAGGCGCTGGCGCATGCGCGCACGCTGGAGGCGCAGGGCTTTCGCTATTCGTACGACATGCTCGGCGAGGCCGCGCTCACGGCCGACGACGCGCGCCGCTACCGCGCGGCCTACGAAGACGCGATCCACGCCATCGGCCGCGCCTCGAACGGGCGCGGTGTGTACGGCGGGCCGGGCATCTCGATCAAGCTGTCGGCGCTGCACCCGCGCTACAGCCGCGCGCAGTACACGCGCGTGATGGCCGAGCTGTACCCGGTGCTGCGCGACCTGGCGCTGCTGGCGCTGCACTACGACATCGGCCTGAACATCGACGCGGAAGAAGCCGACCGGCTCGAGCTCTCGCTCGACCTGCTGGAGCGCCTGTGCTTCGAGCCCGCGCTGGCGGGCTGGCAGGGCATCGGCTTCGTGGTGCAGGGTTACCAGAAGCGCTGCCCCTTCGTGATCGACTGGGTGATCGACCTCGCGCGCCGCAGCGGCCACCGGCTCATGGTGCGCCTGGTGAAGGGCGCCTACTGGGACAGCGAGATCAAGCGCGCGCAGCTCGACGGTCTCGCGGGCTACCCGGTCTACACGCGCAAGGCCTACACCGACGTGTCGTACCTCGCGTGCGCGCGCCGCCTGCTCGACGCGCCCGACGCGGTCTACCCACAGTTCGCCACGCACAACGCCCACACGCTGGCCGCGATCTACACGATGGCCGACCCGTCGCGCTACACGCCGGGCCAGTACGAGTTCCAGTGCCTGCACGGCATGGGCGAGCCGCTGTACGAGCAGGTGGTGGGCCCGCTCGGACGGCCCTGCCGCATCTACGCGCCGGTGGGCACGCACGAGACGCTGCTGGCCTACCTGGTGAGGCGGCTGCTGGAGAACGGCGCCAACACCTCGTTCGTGAACCGCATCGCCGATGCGTCGATCCCGCTCGACACGCTGGTGGAAGACCCGGTCGCGACCGTCGAGCGCATGGCCGCGCAGGAAGGCGCGATGGGCCTGCCGCACGCGGCCATTCCGCTGCCGGCCGCGCTCTACGGTGCGCAGCGCGCGAACTCGCAGGGCCTGGACCTCGCGAGCGAAGCCGCGCTGCATGCGCTCGCCGCCACGCTGCAGGCCAGCGCGAGCGAGCCGTGGCGAGCGACGCCGATGCTCGCCGCGCCACGCGCAGGAAACGAAGCCAGTCGCACCTGGGCCGAGGTGCGCAACCCCGCCGACCGCCGAGACCTCGTCGGCCAGGTGCAGGACGCGGTGCCGGGCGACGTGGCCTCGGCCCTTGCGCAGGCCGAAGCCGTCGCCACCACATGGGCCGCCACGCCGCCCGCCGAACGCGCCGCCGCGCTCGAGCGTGCCGCCGCATCGCTCGAAGCGCAGCAGCCGCGCCTGCTCGGCCTGTTGATGCGCGAGGCCGGCAAGAGCGGCGCCAACGCCATCGCCGAGGTGCGCGAGGCGGTCGACTTCCTGCGCTACTACGCGGCGCAGGCGCGCACCGACTTCGCCAACGCCACGCACCGCCCGCTCGGGCCGGTGGTGTGCATCAGCCCGTGGAATTTTCCGCTGGCGATCTTCACCGGCCAGGTGGCCGCGGCGCTCGCGGCCGGCAACCCGGTGCTGGCCAAGCCGGCCGAGCAGACGCCGCTGGTCGCCGCCGAGGCGGTGCGCGTGCTGTGGGAGGCCGGCGTGCCGCGCGCAGCGGTGCAGCTGCTGCCGGGGCGCGGCGAGACCGTCGGCGCCGCGCTGGTGGGCGACGCGCGCGTGCAGGGCGTGATGTTCACGGGCTCGACCGAGGTCGCGCGCCTGCTGCAGAAGACGTTGTCGGCGCGGCTCGGCGCGCGCGGCGCGCCGGTGCCGCTGATCGCCGAGACCGGCGGGCAGAACGCGATGATCGTCGACTCGTCCGCGCTCGTGGAGCAGGTGGTGGCCGACGTGATGGCCTCGGCCTTCGACAGCGCCGGCCAGCGCTGCTCGGCGCTGCGCGTGCTGTGCGTGCAGGAAGAAGCGGCCGACCGCCTCGTGGCGATGCTGCAGGGCGCGATGGCCGAGAGCTGCATCGGCAACCCCGCGCGGCTCGCGGTGGACGTGGGCCCGGTCATCGACGACGAGGCGCGCGACGGCATCGAGCGCCACATCGCCGGCATGCGCGGGCGCGGCCGGCGCGTGTTCCGCCAGGGCCGCGAGTTCGGCCACGACACGCGCCACGGCACCTTCGTGCTGCCCACGCTGGTCGAGCTGGAGCACCTGGGCGAGCTGCAGCGCGAGGTGTTCGGCCCCGTGCTGCACCTGCTGCGCTACCGCCGCCGCGACCTGGGCGCGCTCATCGGCCAGATCAACGGCAGCGGCTACGGCCTCACGCTGGGCGTGCACACGCGCATCGACGAGACCATCGCGCAGGTGGTGGCGCAGGCGCAGGCGGGCAACGTCTACGTGAACCGCAACATGGTCGGCGCCGTGGTGGGCGTGCAGCCCTTCGGCGGCGAAGGGCTGTCGGGCACCGGGCCGAAGGCCGGCGGGCCGCTGTACATGGCGCGCCTGCTGTCGGCGCGGCCCGACGACGTGCTGGCGCGCGCCGTTGCGGACGACGTACCCGTCTCACCATCGGCCGGCCTCGCGGCGCTCGAAGGCTGGGCGCGCGACACGGGCCGCAACGCGCTGGCCGCGCAGTGCCGCCGCTTCGCAGGCCTGGCGCACGTGGGCCGCGCACGCACGCTGGCCGGCCCGACCGGCGAGCGCAACGTCTACACGCTGCAGCCGCGCGAGGCCGTGCTGTGCCTCGCCGATGCGGAAGCCGACCGGCTCGTGCAGCTGGCGGCCGTGCTGTCGGTCGGCAGCACCGCCATCTGGCCCGCCGATGCGCCCGGCGCACACGCGCTGCTGGCCGCATTGCCCGACGAGGCGCGCCACGCGGTCGTGCTCGCCAACGACTGGCGCGCACCCACCGTGGTGTTCGATGCCGTGCTGCACCACGGCGACGCCAGCCACCTTGCCAGCGTGCTGCAGCAGGTGGCGGCGCGGCCCGGCCCCATCGTCGGCGTGCGCGGCTTCGCGCCGGGCGACACCGGCATCCCGCTCGAGAGCCTGGTGCTGGAGCGCGCGCTGAGTGTCAACACGGCCGCGGCCGGCGGCAATGCGAGCCTGATGACGATCGGTTGAGCGGGCTTACTTGTCGAACGCCGGGTCGATCGGCACGCGGTAGCCGTTCACCAGCCGGTTCGTCTCGTTCGCCATGCCGACCACGGCCATCAGCTCGGCGAACATGGCCGGCGTCATGCCGGCCTTCTCCGCGCCCGCGTGGTGGCTCGCGATGCAGTAGCCGCAATTGTTGGTGACGCTCACCGCCAGATAGATCATTTCCTTCACCACCGGGTCGAGCGCGCCCGGCGCCATCACCTCCTTGAGGCTGGCCCAGGTGCGCTTCAGCGTGGCCGGGTCGTTGGCCAGGTACTTCCAGAAATTGTTGACGTCGGGCACGTTGCGAGACGCCTTGATGTCGTCGAACACCGCGCGGACCTCGTCGGAAGCGGCGGCGTGCTCGATGGGCTGGGGTTTCATGGGGGCTCCTGAAGTGTGAATGCGCGATGGAAAGCAACATTTGCTTTCGGTACCTTCACATTTATTGTGAATTAGGTCCTAGGTTCACGCGCCCTGCGGTTCATACAGTCGAAGCGTCACACATCAAGCGCGCCATCAGGCGCCATCTCAGGGAGAAGAGAGAACCATGGAACACGTCACACAGCACGTGGGGGGCGGTGCGCGCGCCGCATTCGTCTGCAAGAAGAAGACCCGAGGCATCGCGGGCGCCGTGCTCGCACTGGCCGCCGGCCTCGCAGGCCCGTCGGCCTGGGCCGATGTGAGCCTGGGCGGCACCAGCTACACCACCGGCTCGGGCGCGGTCTGCAGTTCGGGCGGCGCCGGTCCCACGTGGGCCTGCCAGGTGCCCAACGGCAGCGGCGGCTTCGCGCTCATCACCGGCGTGCCGACCGATCCCGTGAACGGCGGCCCCGATGCTGCGGCCTTGCAAGGCATGGTGAGCGGCAACCTCGGCGGCGACGCACTGTTGCTCGGCGGCACGGCTGCCAAGGCCACCGGCTTCGGCAGCGTGGCGGCGGGCTCCGACGCACGCGCCACCGAAACCTACGCCACCGCCATCGGCTCCACCACCGTGGCCGCGGGCGTCAGCAGCACGGCCGTGGGCAACGTGGCCCAGGCCTTCGGCACCAACGCCACCGCCATCGGCGCCAACAGCACGGCCGTGGCCACCAGCAGCGTCGCAGTGGGCGACCGCGCCACCGCGAGCGACATCAATTCGACCGCGCTCGGCGCCAACACGCAGGCACGCAAGAAGAGCAGCCTGGCGGCCGGCGACAAGGCGATCGCCGACGGCATCAACGCCGCCGCGCTCGGCGCGAACACGCAGGCGCTGGCCGACAGCGCCGTGGCCGTGGGCGACCGCGCCACCGCGGGTGCCGAGTCGGCCGTGGCCGTGGGCCGCCAGAGCACCGCATCGGCCGCGTCCGCCGTGGCCATCGGCACGGGCGCGACGGCGAGCGCCATCAACGGCGTGGCGCTGGGCGCCGGCGCTACAGCCGACCGCGCGGGCATGAACGGCCAGCAAGAGCGCTTCTCGAACTTCGCCGTGGGCTCCACGCAGGGCGCGGTCTCGGTCGGCAGCGCGGGCGGCGAGCGGCAGATCACGAACGTGGCGGGCGGCACGCAGGCGACCGACGCGGTCAACGTGCGCCAGCTGCAGGCCGTGCAGGCCGGCGCGGTCAACTACGTGACCAACGTCGATGGCAGCGTGAACCACAACCAGATCGTGCTGGGCAACGGACAGGCGCCCAACGGCACCACCGTGTCCAACGTGGCGCCCGGCGTGGCCGGCACCGACGCCGTCAACGTCAACCAGCTGAACGCCCAGGGCGCGCAGTGGCGCGACGCCATCCGCGTGAACCAGCGCGACGCCAACGCCGGCACCGCCGGTGCGATGGCCATGGCCGGCATGCCGCAGGCCTACATGCCGGGCAAGAACATGATCGCGGCCGGCATCGCCGGCTACGAGGGGCAGAGCGCGCTCGCGGTCGGCTTCTCGAGCATCTCGGACAACGGCAAGTGGGTGATGAAGTTCACCGGCTCGGCCAACTCGCGCGGCAAGGTCGGCGTCTCGGCCGGCGCGGGCTACCAGTGGTGAGCCGCATGAACCCCAGAACCGCCATCGCTCCAGGCCCCACGCATTCCTCCTTCATGACACGCACCTCTTTTCTGCCCACCGCCGCGCTGCTGGCCTTGCTCACGCTCGCCGGCTGCACCTCGTACGTGAGCCGCGGCATCGACAGCGACGGCAAGGCCACCGAACTCGTCTGGCCCGGCGCCGACCAGCAGCAGACCTGGCAGACCGAAGGCAGCTTTCCGAACCGCGAGAACCTGCGCGCCATCGGCCCCGGCGCCACCAAGGACCAGCTGTACGCGCTCATCGGCCGCCCGCACTTCGACGAAGGCATGGCCGCCGTGCGCGAGTGGGACTACGTCTTTCACTTCCGCTCGGGCGGCGGTGCGACGAGCTGCCGCTACAAGGTGATCTTCGACGCGGCCTACAAGGCGCGCAGCTTCCACTGGAACCCGGCGATCTGCGCCGAGCTGGCCAAGGGCTGATCAGCCGCCCTGCGGCGGCTCCGGCCGCCGCCACAGCCACGCCAGCACGACCGCCATCGAGCCGGTGGCGACGCCTGCGAGCCACGGCTTGTGCGCGGTCAACACGATGACGACCGCGCAGAACGCCATCGCCGCAGTGGCGCTCCACTTGGCGCGCCGGCTCACGGTGCGGCCGTTCTCCCAGTTGCGCAGCAGCGGCCCGAAGAGCCGGTGGTTCAGCAACCACCGGTGCAGCCGCGGCGAACTGCGCGCCGCGGCCCACGCGGCCATCAGCACGAAGACCGTGGTCGGCATGCCCGGCGCGACCACGCCGATGGCGGCCAGCACCAGGCACAGCGCGGCAAAGACCATCAGCAGCCAGCGCACGACCAGCGGCAACGGCCGGGGCTCCACGACAGCGGGCGGGTTCTGGGGGTCTTCGGCGGGGGTCACGGGCCGATTGTCTTTCTTTCTCTTTCACCGCACCGACGCGCTTGATTCAGATCAACCGCGCGCCGCTTTCGGCTGCCGATACTGGACTTTTACATCCACCTGCAAAGTTCTGAAGACCATGGCCCACCTTGTATGGAAGACCGAGCTCAATACGGGGATCCATGAGATCGACACGCAGCACCAGCGCATCGTGCAGTACATCAATGCGCTGGACGATGCCCGCCGCACGAACGACCGCAAGGTCGTGGGCCGGATCATCGAAGAGATCATCGACTACACCGCCTCGCACTTCGCGTTCGAGGAGGCCATGATCGAGGACGCGGGCTACCCCTTCACGGGTCCGCACCGAAAGGTGCACGAGATCTTCGTGCGCCGCGTCACCGAGTTCCGCGCGCGCTTCGAGCACGGCGAAGAGGTGCTGGCCGAGCTGCACGACATGCTCTCGCGCTGGCTGTTCAACCACATCCGCCATGAGGACGGCGCGTACGTGCCGACCGTGAAGGCCCATCTGCACACCACGGATTCGTCAGCGGAAGTGCTGGTCCACGCGCAGGTGCGCAAGGCGGTGCAGCAAGGCGGCGCCGCGGGGCAGGTCAAGATGGGGTGGATGCGGCGCTTGTTCGGCGGGTGACGCGCCGCATCACTCCTCGACGAAGGCTTCTTCGCGCTTGGCCTTCACCGAAGGCAGCAGCACCACGATGAGCAGCAGCGCCGCCGCGGCCAGCAGCCCCGCCGACAGCGGGCGCATGACGAACACGCTCCAGTCGCCGCGCGACAGCAGCAGCGCGCGGCGCAGGTTCTCTTCCATCATCGGCCCGAGGATGAAGCCCAGCAGCAGCGGCGCGGGCTCGCACTTGAGCTTGAGGAACAGGTAGCCCACGATGCCGAAGATCGCGACCATCCACACGTCGAAGGTGTTGTTGTTCTCCGAGTACACGCCCACCGCGCAGAACAACACGATCGACGGGAAGAGCCACTTGTAGGGAATGGTCAGCAGCTTGATCCAGATGCCGATCATCGGCAGGTTCAGCACGATGAGCATCAGGTTGCCGATCCACATCGAGGCGATCAGGCCCCAGAAGAGTTCCGGGTTGCTGGTCATCACCTGCGGGCCCGGCTGGATGTTGTGGATGGTCATCGCACCGACCATCAGCGCCATCACGGCATTGGGCGGAATGCCCAGCGTCAGCAGCGGAATGAACGAGGTCTGCGCGCCGGCGTTGTTGGCCGACTCCGGCCCCGCCACGCCGCGGATGTTGCCCTTGCCGAAGGGCACCTCGCCCTGCTTGAGCTTGATGCGCTTCTCGATGGTGTAGGCTGCGAAGGCCGACAGCAGCGCGCCGCCACCCGGCAGGATGCCCAGGGCAGAACCCAGCGCGGTGCCGCGCAGCACGGCAGGCGTCATGCGCCGGAAGTCTTCCTTGGTGGGCCACAGGCCCTTGACCTTGGCGGTGAACACCTCGCGCTCGTGCTCGGGCACGGCGAGGTTGGCAATGATCTCGCCGTAGCCGAACACGCCCATCGCGATCGCGATGAAGCCGATGCCGTCGGTGAGTTCGGGAATGTCGAAGCTGTAGCGCGCCACGCCCGAGTTCACGTCGGTGCCCACGAGGCCCAGCGCCAGCCCGAGCAGGATCATCGTGATGGCCTTGAGCAGCGAACCCGAGGCCAGCACCACGGCGCCGATCAGGCCCAGGATCATCAGCGAGAAGTATTCGGCGGGGCCGAACTTGAAGGCCAGCTCGGTCAGCGGCGGCGCGAAGGCCGCAAGAATGAGCGTGCCGACGCAACCTGCGAAGAACGAGCCCAGGCCCGCCGCGGCGAGCGCCGGCCCGGCCCTCCCCTTGCGCGCCATCTGGTAGCCGTCGATCACGGTCACCACCGACGACGATTCACCCGGCAGGTTGACCAGAATGGCGGTGGTCGAGCCGCCGTACTGCGCGCCGTAATAGATACCGGCCAGCATGATCAGCGCCGACACGGGCGGCAGCGCGTAGGTGGCGGGCAGCAGCATCGCGATGGTGGCCACGGGGCCGATGCCGGGGAGCACGCCGATCAGCGTGCCCAGCAGGCAGCCGACAAAAGCATAGACAAGGTTCTGCGCGGTGAAGGCCACGCCGAAGCCGATCGAGAGGTTGGTAATCAGGTCCATTGTTCTCTTGGATTTCTTGTTGTTCTGCGCGGGTCAGCCGGCGATGAAGGTGGGCCACACCTGGAACTGCAGCTTCAGCGCCACCACGAAGGCCAGGTAGCTGCCGAGCGCAAGCACGGTCGCCAGCAGGGTCACGCCCTTCCAGCCGAAGCTGTCGCCCGCCAGGCTCGCGATGAAGGTCAGCGCATAGATCGCGACGATGAGCCCCATCGACGGCAGGCCGATGCTCGGCAGCCCGCCGAGCAGCACGCCGAAGATCAGGTTGGCGCCGATGATGAACAGCAGCGGCTTCCATGCGATGCGGCCCACCGGTTCGCCGTCGGCGGTCTCGACCGTGAGGGCCTTGAACGTGATCAGCACGCCCATGCACGCGATGAGGATGCCCACGATGAGCGGAAAGTAGCCGGGGCCCATGCGGGCGCCGGTGCCCACGTTGTAGGTCGTGGCGCCCCATGCGAAGGCCACGCCGAAGGCGCTGAAAAGCACGCCCGAGCAGAAGTCTCTCTGACTCTTGATTCTCACCGTTGATGTCTCCTGGAACTGCGTTGATCGGCACAGGATGTGCGTCAGCGATCCTAGGAATTCAGCGCGGCGGTGTGTATGAACAAAGCATTGCCATTCGGCAATGTTCGAGGCGCAAGAAGGCGGGAAAAGGTGTCGCTCAGGCGTCCGTCGTCGGCAGGTCGATGCAGGCGCGCAGGCCCGGTCGGGCATCGCCGAACTGCAGGCGACCGCCGTGCAGCGCGACCACCGCCTGCACGCTCGCGAGCCCCAGGCCGTGGCCCGGCGTGCTGTGGTCCAGCCGATGGAAACGCACGCCCAGGCGCTCGTACTCGGCGCTCGGAATGCCGGGGCCGTCGTCCTGCACGAACAGCTGCGCACGCCCGTCGACCGTGTGCGTGCCGATGCGCACGGTGGCGCCGGCCCCGCCGTACTTCAGCGCGTTGTCGAGCAGGTTGGCCGCCGCGCCCGCGAGCAGGTCGCGGTCACCGAGCGCGATGGCACGGTCGGCGGGCTCGCGCAGCAGCGTGATGCCCCGCATCTCGGCCACCGCCTCGTACAGCTCGGCCACGTCGTCGGCGATGACGTGCAGCGCCACCGGCGCGAACTGCTGGCGCCGCGCACCGGCCTCGACCTCGGCGATCTGCAGCAGCTTCTCGAACATCACCGCCAGCTCCTCGAGCTCGCGGATGGCGGTGGCGACGGGCTCGCGCTGCGGATGGTGGGCGTCGCCGAGGCCCGCCTCCACCGCACGCAGGCGCACCAGCACGCGCGTGAGCGGCGTGCGCAGGTCGTGCGCGATGGTGTTCGACACGTGGCGCACGCCGTCCATCAGCGACTGGATGCGGTCGAGCATCGCGTTGATGTCGCCCTCCAGCAGCGCGAACTCGTCCTCCTGGCCCGAAGGCGCCACGCGCTCCTGCAGCTCGCCCGCCGCGATGCGCGCGGCCGTGCGCCGCACCGCGCCCACGCTGCGCTCCAGCTCCTGGCGGAAGACGAAGGTGCCGCCGATGAGCAGCAGCACCGCCACGATGCCCGCCGCCGCGCTGGCGCTGGCCACCAATGATTCGATCGACTCCTGGTCGCGCAGGTCGTGCCCCACCACGAGCATGCCGCCGTCGGGCAGCGGGCGCATCACGAGGTAGGCGATGACGGTCTGGCCCGCGCGCACCACGCGGCGGTGCACGCCGTCGCCCGCATCGGGTGCCAGTGAGGGCATCTGGTCGAGGTTGCCCGCGCGCTTGTTTCCGTCGCGGTCGGTGAGCAGGTAGATCTCGTTGTCGGAGTTGCGGCCGTCGGAGAGCGCATGGGCGATCTCGCCCGCCACGCCTTCGGCGCCGCGCGCTTCGTAGCGCACCACCAGCTGCTGCACGCTGGCGGCCACCTGCCGCACCATGCGCTGCTGCAGCACACCCACGGTCTGCATGTAGACGATGGCCAGTGCGGCGAGCATGGTGATGGCCACGAGCAGGCCGTAGTAGAAGGCCAGGCGGAAGCCGACCGAGCGCCACAGCTGGCGCAGGGCCCGGGTCATTGCGGCGCGGCCAGCGTGTAGCCCACGCCGCGCACGGTGTGGATCAGCGTCGGCGCGCCGCCCGCATCGAGCTTGCCGCGCAGGCGGCTCACCTGCACGTCGATCACGTTGGTCTGCGGATCGAACTGGTAGTCCCACACGGCCTCGAGCAGCATGGTGCGCGTGACCACCTGGCCCGGATGCATCATGAGATAGGCCAGCAGCCTGAACTCGCGCGGCTGCAGCGCGATCGGCCGGCCGCCGCGCTCCACATGGCGACGCGCCAGGTCGAGCGTGAGGTCGGCCAGCTGCAGCGTGCGGATCTCGGGCCCGCTGCGCGAGCGCCGCACCAGCGCCTCGGCGCGCGCCGCGAGTTCGGAAAAGGCGAAGGGCTTGGCCAGGTAGTCGTCGCCGCCGGCCTTGAGCCCGCGCACGCGCTCGTCGAGCGCGCTCAATGCGCTGAGCACCAGCACCGGCGTCTTCTTGCCGAGCGCGCGCATCGTGGTGAGGATCGACAGGCCGTCCACGTCGTTGGGCAGCATGCGGTCGAGGATGACGAGGTCCCACGTCTCGCCCGTGGCGCGCGCGAACGCATCCACGCCGTCGCGGCTGATCACCGCCACATGGCCGAGCGAACGGAAGCCTTCGGCGATGTAGCGCGCGTTGTCGGCATCGTCCTCGACGATGAGGCAGTTCCAGATGACGGTGGGGCCGAGCACGTCAGTCGGTGCGGCCACGGCAAGAAATACCCATGGATGGCGGTGCGGTTGTGCTCACGTTGCGCCCCCTGGGATGCGGGGGCCTGCAACGCAAATGCTAGCCCAGGTGGAAGCGGGAAAGGCCTGCGCTTCATTACCGTTTGTCCATGAAGCCGCGTGGTCGCGTGGTCGCATGTGCGATGAGCTGACCTGACCCCATCCAGTCGAAGACCACACTCACTCTCCGTTCACCAGAGACACCCCGTCCGCCGGCTTGCGCATCCATTTCGCAACGTCCACGCCCAACCCGTGAATCACTGCATCCATGGCGCTGCATTCGGTCGTCTCCGCCGTGATATCAGCGTACGGGGTGTGCACTTGGCGCAGGGCCTTGAATTGCGCAGGGGGCAGTCCCGGTCGTTCAAGCACCGCATGGATGACCACGATCGTGGGGCCGCCAGCGCTGACGGTCACGATGTCCATGATGTCGATCTTCAGCACAAGGGCGGCCTCCCTGCCGGGACCCGGCACAGGGCGCACAACCTCATACCGCGCCTTCAACTGATCTTGCACGGCCTGACGCAGCGGGTCCGGCACACCGCACGCGTCATCGGCTTCGGACATCTGGCGGCCCTGGTCATGTCCGTACGCGACGGGCGGCAGCACCACCGTGGTGGAGGCAGCAGGCGCGGGTCGCGTTCGCTCGGGCGGCTGGGAATCGTGTGAACCGCAAGCAGCCAGAAGTGCGCTTGCCGCCATCGCGATGCACGTGTTGCGCACGAAGGCAGGCGAAGCCTCTGCAGGCGCATTGGAGGTACAGCAGGCCGGCGGCACCAAGACGCGATTTGTTACATTAGTCCGGGGGTTGGAGGAATTTTGCAGGACCGACTACCTACCGGGCGATCGCCCGGCCAAATCAACTATAAGGAAAAATTCTACATGCACACCATCAATTACAAGATGGAGTACTCGATTCTCGAGTACGTTTTCGGCCTGATTGGCCCGGCAATTATCATTGCCGCCATTTTTTATCCGATTGCCGATCTGAAAATAGGCACCCTTCGGCTTCACCTGCCGACCGGCGTGGCCAATGGCGTTCTCATGTTGATCGGGGCTTATGTCACGTATCTTACGGTGGGAACACTTTTCAAGAAACGCGCAGCCAACAGCCAGGGCGCCAGCATTGTTCTTGATGAAAAGGGCATGTCTTTCACGACCGTCAAGAAATTCTCGGGCGTACTGACCACCGTGGGCTATGACGCCATCAATCAAGTCACCATCACGGACATCCCGGAAACCTCCACATCGAGTGCGGAGAAAACAATAGAAATCAGCACGCCGTCGATGGCACCCAAGAAGCACGAGTTCGATGCCATTCACATGGTGAAGGATTCAGACTTTGAAGTTCTTGTGAATGCGCTCAAGCATCGCGCCGTCAATGCCACCTTCAAGCAAATCTGACCCATGGGTTTCTTGAAGAAGTTGTTCCAGATAGTTTCTGGCAAAAAATACAGAAACTGCCCCGATGGGGCCGCAGCGGATCCGGCGGCGCAGCGCGCACTTCAAGCGGGGCTCATCAACTCCGAACAGATCATGGCGTATTGCGACAGCTACGCAACGGGGCTGTCTGACGAAACTCTCTCCGAGGGACTTGGCTCGCACTGGGGCATACGCTCGCCCCAGGAGGCTGCTGAAACCCTGGCGTCACTCGGTCGCCATGGCCATCGCTTTTTTTACGACATTGTTTTTCGTATTTACAGCAATGGTGCTTCAGGAGAGGAGCGCCAGGAGGTTCTCGAGGCCTTGATCGCCAGTGGGCGCTACGGTTCCCCGGAAACGGTGCGCGAGCAGATTGCTGCGCAGGGGCCGAGTGAGGAAAAAGACCTCGTTTTCTCGGCTTTGGCGCAGGCGATGGAGATGCTGGAGAATCTGCGATCCGTTTTTCGTCTTCTCGAAGACAAAGTCAATGGCTCGTACCTTCCCAAGGATTACAGCGCCGGCATCCTTGCCTGGGATCTGGGCCGCCTCGTCACGGTTGCGAGAATGTCATTGGACTGCAAATACATCGAGCAGGCTGAATTCGATCGAATTCTTTCGCATGCAGACAAAGAATTGCGCTCGAATTTTTCGTCCTGGCCGCAGTTTGCAAAGAGCTACATCATCGGTCGGGCCAGCTGGGCGGGTCAGAATATGACGCTGGGCGGAATCATCGGTATTGCCGAAGATCTCATGACCGATGAGCGGAGCCCTTGGGTGCTGTCGCCTCTGTGAGTCGCATTCGACGACAGCGCTGGAAAAGATCCAGCTCGTCGGATCACTCCCTGTTGATTTCCGTGGACGCTTGATCCACCTTTCCATCGCGAACTGACCGGCCGCAATGTCTTTCGGCCGTTGTTCGCATGGAGGACTGGATTACTCGTAAACGGAAATCAACAAATTCAAAGTATTTACGACGCTGTTTGCGCGTTCAAGACTTTATTTGGCGAGATCGTCAGGATCGCGTCGCCCACGCACGCTCACTCCACCGTCACGCTTTTAGCGAGGTTGCGCGGCTTGTCGACATCGGTCCCGCGCGCACACGCCGTGTGATACGCCAGCAGCTGCAGCGGCACCACGTGCAGCAGCGGTGACAACGCGCCGTAGTGCTCGGGCATGCGGATCACGTGCAGGCCTTCGCCGCTGGCGATCTGCGTGTCGCCGTCGGCCAGCACGTAGAGCACGCCGCCGCGGGCGCGCACTTCCTGCAGGTTGCTCTTGAGCTTTTCGAGCAGGGCGTCGTTCGGCGCCACGGCCACCACGGGCATCTCGCTCGTGACGAGCGCGAGCGGGCCGTGCTTGAGTTCGCCGGCGGCGTACGCCTCGGCGTGGATGTAGGTCACTTCCTTGAGCTTGAGCGCGCCTTCGAGCGCGATCGGGTAGTGCAGGCCGCGGCCCAGGAACAGGGCGTTGTCCTTGCGCGCGAAGTCTTCGGCCCAGCCGATGATCTGCGGCTCGAGCGCGAGCACCGACTGCAGCGCGACGGGCAGGTGGCGCATTTCCTTCAGGTAGCGCGCTTCGTCGAGCGCACTCAGGCGGTCCTTGGACTGCGCGATGGCCAGCGTGAGCAGGAACAGGCCCGCGAGCTGGGTGGTGAAGGCCTTGGTCGAGGCCACGCCGATTTCGACGCCGGCGCGCGTGATGTAGGCCAGCTTGCACTCGCGCACCATGGCGCTGGTGGCGACGTTGCAGATGGTCAGCGTCTGCTCCATGCCCAGCGAGCGCGCGTGCTTGAGCGCGGCCAGCGTGTCGGCAGTTTCGCCCGACTGGCTGATGGTGACGACCAGCGTCTTGGGGTCGGGCACGGAGTCGCGGTAGCGGTACTCGCTGGCGATCTCGACCTGGGTGGAGATCTTCGCGATGCTCTCGAGCCAGTACTTGGCGGTGCAGCCGCTGTAGTAGCTGGTGCCGCAGGCCAGGATGAGGATCTTGTCGATGTCCTGGAACACGCGGTGCGCGCTCGCGCCGGTGGCGCCGTCCTGGCCGATGCCGTCGAACAGCTCGGGCACGATGCCCTCGACGCCTTCGAGCGTGTCGCCGATGGCGCGCGGCTGCTCGAAGATTTCCTTCTGCATGTAGTGGCGGTACGGGCCCAGCTCGGCCGCGCCGCTGTGGGCGTGCACGGTGCGCACGGTGCGGGTGACGGGCTTGTGGTTCTTGTCGACGATCCAGTACTTGCCGGGCTGCAGGTCGACCACGTCGCCTTCTTCGAGGTACACGATCTGGTCGGTCACGCCGGCCAGCGCCATCGCGTCGCTGGCCAGGAAGTTCTCGGTGCCGTCCTTGCCGGCGCCCAGGATCAGCGGCGAGCCGGCGCGCGCGCCGATCACGCGCTGCGGTTCGTCGCGGCAGATGACGGCGATGGCGTAGGCGCCGTGCAGCTGCAGCACGGCGGCCTTGACGGCCTCGAACAGGTCGCCGTTGTAGAGGCTGTCGACGAGGTGGGCGATGACCTCGGTGTCGGTCTGGCTCTCGAACACGTAGCCCTTGGCCTCGAGCGCGGCGCGCAGCGGTTCGTGGTTCTCGATGATGCCGTTGTGCACGAGCGCGATGCGGCCCGGGCGCGCGGCGGGCGCGTCGGCGCCGACGCCGTGGCTGAAGTGGGGGTGGGCGTTGTGCACGGCCGGTGCGCCGTGGGTGGCCCAGCGCGTGTGGGCGATGCCGGTGAGGCCTTCGACCTTGTCGTCGCGCACCTGCGTCAGCAGGTCGGCCACGCGCGAGGTGGTGCGTGCGCGGCTCAGGCCGCCGGCATGCACCGCGACGCCGCAGGAGTCATAGCCGCGGTATTCGAGCCGCTGAAGGCCCTGGACCAGGACCGGAACGATGTCGCGATGGGAGGCTGCGCCGACGATGCCGCACATGGGGTGTACCTTGTCTTGAAGAACAGAAGGGCTCGATGGTAGGGAGCCCTTCGAGAAATATGGCGTCTAAATTTCCATAGTTTTGGATTTTTATTTCACTCAAACCTGCAGATGGAGTTTTATTCCATAATTTCAATCCATATGGAATCAATCTCTCTCGACGCCATCGACCTCAAGCTGCTCGACGCGCTCCAGAACGACGCCTCGCAGACCAACCAGCGCCTGGCCGCCGAGGTGGGCATCTCGCCGCCGACCTGCCTGCGCCGCGTGCAGCGGCTGCGCCAGGAAGGGCTCATCGAGCGCCAGGTCGCCCTGCTCTCGCCCGACCGCCTCGCCACGGTGCTGGGCCACGGCCTGCAGGCGGTGGTGGAGATTTCGCTCGACCGGCAGGACGCCGCCGCGCTCGACGCCTTCGAGGCCCGCGTGATCGCGGACGACGCCGTGCAGCAGTGCTGGCGCGTGTCGCCGGGGCCCGATTTCGTGTTGGTGGTGGTGGCGCGCGACATGCCCGGCTACGGCGCGCTGACGCAGCGGCTGTTCACGGCCGACGCCAACGTGCGCAACGTGAAGGCGTTCTTCAGCCTCAAGCGCGCGAAGTTCGGGGCCCGCGTGCCGCTGGGCTGACGCGGGTTCCCGACCCGATCAGCGCTCGCTCGCCGCCTCGCGCAGCGCTTCGAGGAAGGTGCGCCGCCACCAGTGGATGTCCTGTGCCCGGATGCGCGACAGCAGCTTCTGGTGCCGCTCGCGCCGCTCTTCCAGCGGCATCTGCAGCGCCTGCTGCACCGTCTCGGCGGTGCCGTGCGTGTCGTACGGATTCACCAGCAGCGCTTCCTTCAGCTGCTCGGCCGCGCCAGCGAAGCGCGACAGCACCAGCACGCCGGGGTCGGCCGGGTCCTGCGCCGCGATGTATTCCTTGGCCACGAGGTTCATGCCGTCGCGCAGCGGCGTCACCAGCCCCACGGCCGCCGCGCGGCACAGGCCGGGCACGCGGCGCCGCGCCACCATGCGGTGGATGTAGCGCACCGGCATCCAGTCGAGCTCGCCGTAGTCGCCGTTGATGGCGCCGCACAGCGACTCGAGCTCCTTGCGGATGTCGGCGTAGGCATCGACCGTCTCGCGCGTGGGCGAGGCGATCTGGATCAGCGTGGCGCTGCGGCGGTTCTCGGGGTAGTTGGCCAGCAGCTCGCGGAACGAGCGCACGCGCTGGGGGATGCCCTTCGAATAGTCGAGCCGGTCGATGCCCAGCAGCAGCCGGCGGCTCGAGTACTCGCGCTTCATGGTCTCGTACATGTCGCGCGATTCCTTGGCGTGCGTGAGCGCCGCGAACTCGTCCACGTCGATGCCGATGGGGAAAGCGTTGCAGCGCACCGTCTGCCCGTAGGCGCGGTACATGTCGTTGCCCAGGTATTCGCCATGGGCCTCGTTGCGCACGTAGTGCTCGAAGTGCTGCACGTCCTGCTGCGCCTGGAAGCCGATCAGGTCGTACGAGAACAGCGAGCGCATCAGCCACTCGTGCTGCGGAATGGCCGCGATGATGATCTGCGGCGGCAGCGGAATGTGCAGGAAGAAGCCGATGCGCTGCTTGCAACCCATGGCGCGCAGCTCGGCGGCCAGCGGCATCAGGTGGTAGTCGTGGATCCAGATGATGTCGTCGTCCTTCAGCAGCGGCATCAGCTTGCGCGCGAACAGCTGGTTCACGCGCCGGTAGCCGCCGATGAAGCCGGCATCGAAATGCGCCAGGTCCAGGCGGTTGTGGAACACCGGCCACAGCACGTCGTTGCTGTAGCCCAGGTAGTAGCTGTCATGGTCGTCGCGGCTCAGGTCGAGCGTGGCCAGCGTCACCTTGCCGGCCTGCTGCTTGTGCATCTCGCCTTCGCCCGTGGGGCCGCCTTCGACGATCTGCCCGCTCCAGCCGAACCACAGGCCGCCGCTTTGCTGCAGGCTCTCACCCAGGGCCACGGCCAGGCCGCCGGCGGCGGGCTTGCGCGGGTCGGCCACGCGGTTCGAAACAACGACGAGACGACTCATATGCACGAATCCCAGGGAGCGGACAGGCGCACGGCCGCATTGATGATGCCGACCATCGAATAGGTCTGCGGAAAGTTGCCCCACATCTCGCCCGTGACCGGGTGCGTGTCTTCCGACAGCAGGCCCAGCGGGTTGCGCGCGGCGAGCATGGTCTCGAAGATCTGCCGCGCCTCGGCCTTGCGGCCGATCTTGGCCAGCGCGTCGATGCGCCAGAAGGTGCAGATGTTGAAGGCGGTCTCGGGCTTGCCGAAATCGTCGGCCGCTTCGTAGCGGCGCATGTAGGGGCCGTCGCACAGCGACTTTTCCATGGCGTCGACGGTCGAGATGAAGCGCGGGTCGCGCGCGTCGATCAGGCCCACCTCGACCATCAGCAGGATGCTCGCGTCGAGCTCGTGCCCGCCGAAGCTTTCGGCAAAGGCCTGGCGCTCTTCGCACCACGACTTGGCAAGAATCTCTTCCTTCATGCGTGCCGCATGGCCGTGCCAGTACGCGGCGCGTTCGGGCAGCTCCAGCGTGCGCGCGATCTTGGCGAGCCGGTCGCAGGCGGCCCAACTCATGAGCGCCGAGCTGGTGTGCACGCGGGCGCGCGTGCGCAGCTCCCACATGCCGGCGTCGGGCGTGCCGTACACGCGCACCGCCTGCTCGCCCACGGCCTCCAGGTGCGGAAACTCCGCCACGCCCGCGCGGCTCAGCAGCCGGTGGTCATGAAAAGCCTGCGCCGCGCCGAGCACGATGTTGCCGTACACGTCGTGCTGGAAGTGCTCCTGCGCCTGGTTGCCCACGCGCACCGGACCCATGCCGCGGTAGCCGGGCAGGCCCTCGACGAAGGACTCGGGCAATTCGCGTTCGAGGCCGATGCCGTACAGCGGCTGGATGTGCTCGCCGTGCGAGCCGATCACCACGTTGCCGAGCCAGCGCAGGTAGTCTTCCATCGTGCCCACTTCGCTCAGCGAGTTGAGCGCGCGCACCACGAAGAAGGCGTCGCGCAGCCAGCAGTAGCGGTAGTCCCAGTTGCGCTGGCTGCCCGGCGCCTCGGGGATACTGGTGGTCATGGCGGCCACGATGGCGCCGGTGTCCTCGTACAGCGAGAGCTTGAGCGTGATGGCCGCGCGGATCACCGCGTCCTGGTACTCGAAGGGAATGGCCAGGCGCTTGCTCCAGGTGCGCCAATAGGCGATGGTTTCCTGCTCGAACTTGCGCGCGGTGTCGGCGATGCCTTCGAGCAGCGTCTCGTCCACGCCGAACATGAAGTTGTACTCGCGCGAGATCACGAAAGGCTGGCGCGACAGGATGTGCGAGATCGACGCGTCGGTGTTCAGCCGCAAGGTCACGTCGGGCCCGACATAGCGGATGTGGTTGCTGCCGCGCGTGACCTCGGTCGGCGCCGAGGCGCCCCACTGGAAGCGCGGGTCGAGCGCCACGCGGATGCGCGGCGCGCCGGCAATGGGGCGCACGCGGCGCACCATCATGAGCGGACGGAAGTAGCGCGAGCGGCTGTGAAAGCGCGGCGCGAAGTCGGTGATCTCGATGCCCTGCCCCGCGCTGTCGAACAGCTGCGTGCGCAGCACGGCGGTGTTGGGCTCGTACCACTGCTTGCTGGAGGCGAAGTCCTCGATCTCGATGGCCCAGGCGCCGGCCTCCTCGCCGGGGTGCAGCAGCGCGTTGAAGACCGGGTCGCCGTCAAAGCGCGGCAGGCAGCACCAGACGGCGCGGGCGCGCGCATCGACGAGCGCGCTGTAGGCGCAGTTGCCGATCACGCCGACATTGAGCGAGGGCTCGGCCGGCGGCGCGAAGCCGCGCGGCGGGGCTGCTGCCACCTTCGCGGCGTCGACGGGCGCCTGGTCGTCGGGGCCCGCCGCGCCGGCCAGGGCGTTGCCCGCGCGGTCCTCCGGAGCCTTCGGCAGTTGTTGTTCGCTCATGCGGGGCTCCTCGGTGGTGTCTGGGGATGGTCGGGTGCGGCCAGCAGGTCACGCGCCTGCACCAGCCATTCGTACACCGCGCGCGGCGATTCGAGCCGGTGCAGCGCCAGGCTCGGCCCGGCGCCGACCTTGATCGCGACGCCGCCGCGCGGCTGCACGACGGCGAAGCCGCTCTCGTCGGTGGTGTCGTCGCCCGCGAAGACCGGCGTGCGGCCCGCGAAAGGCGCTTCGGTCATGAAGGCTTCGATCGCGAGGCCCTTGTTGACGCCCGAAGGCTTGACCTCGAACACGAACTTGCCGTGCATGAGCTCGAGCTGCGGACGGCCTTCGATGGCGCGCGCCATCGCGTCGCGGCACACGGCCTCCAGCTGCGGCGCGAGCCGGTAGTGCAGCGCGATGGCGCCGTGCTTGCGCTCGACCAGCAGGCCTTCGTGGATGCGCGCGAGTTCGTTGGCCACGTCCAGGATCGGGACGAGGTCGGGCGGGCGCTGCTCCTGCATGCCGCCTTTGGCATCGCGGCGCTGCACGCCGTGCTCGCCGGCCGCGGGCAGCCGCAGCGGCGCGAGAAAGCGGTCGATGGCATCGATCTGGCGCCCCGACACCACGGCGAGCGCGCCACCGAGCAGGTCGCGCAGGTCGCTCAGCAGGGGCACGAGGGCGGGCGGCACCTCGATGGCTTCCGGCGTGGCGGCGAGGCCGACCAGCGTGCCGTCGAAGTCGAGAAAAAGGGCGGCGTCCCGGCCCGGCGGAGGTGGCAACTGCACGTTGCTGCTGGAGGACTTTGGCATTGGGAAAAACCATAGCACGGCTCGCACGCGGCGCGTGTCGGCCAAAGTCCCGGCGTGCGCCGATGGCGGGGATTCAGTCGGCCGTGGCCGGCAACGAGGCCTTCACCGCCGCGATGCGCGCACGGTGGATCGCCTCGCCGATGCGCGGCCCCGTGGCGCCGGCCTGCTGCGCCTCGCGCGCCACCACGTCGGTGGCCACGGCCTGGGCCGCAGCGAGCACCGCGAGCAGGCGCGGGCGTTGCGGGTAGGCCGTGTCTTCGAAGCCGAGCCGGCCGCGCGCGTCGCATTCGCAGGCCAGCAGCGCCTCGGCGAAGCGCGCCGGCTTGCGGAAGGCGTCGCAGCGCTCCAGCAGGCGCACCAGCGGCGTCGCGTCGAGCGCGCCGCTGCGGTGGATGTTGCCGTGCTCGCGCGCCACCACCTCGGCCAGCTCGCGCAGCTCCACCGGCACGCGCCAGCGTTCGCACACGGCCTGCAGCAGGTCGACGCTGCGCAGCTCGTGGTTGATGTGGCGCGGCAGCATGTCGGCGGGCGTGGTGCCCTTGCCGAGGTCGTGCATCAGGCAGGCGAAGCGCACGGGCAGCGTGGCGCCCAGCCGCGCGCTGGTGTCGAGCACCATCATCAGGTGCACGCCGGTGTCGATCTCGGGGTGGTGCTGCGCCGGCTGCGGCACGCCCCACAGCCGGTCGACCTCGGGCAGCAGCACGGCGAGCGCGCCGCAGTCGCGCAGCACCTCGAACATGCGCGAGGGGCGCGTTTCCATCAGGCCGCGCGCAAGCTCCTGCCACACGCGCTCGGGCACCAGCGCATCGACCTCGCCGGCCGCGACCATCTCGCGCATGAGCGCCATGGTTTCGGGCGCGACGGTGAAGTCGTCGAAGCGCGCGGCAAAGCGCGCCACGCGCAGGATGCGCACCGGGTCTTCACGGAAGGCGTCGGTCACGTGGCGCAGCACCTTGTCGCGCAGGTCGCGCTGGCCGTGGAAGGGATCGGCCAGGGTTTCGGGGCGAGGGTCGAAGCTGCCGTCGGCGCCCACGTGCTCGGCGGGCAGCGCGATGGCGTTGACGGTCAGGTCGCGCCGGGCGAGGTCCTGCTCCAGCGTGACGTCGGGCGCCGCATGCACGACGAAGCCTCGGTAGCCCGGCGCGCTCTTGCGCTCGGTGCGGGCCAGCGCGTACTCCTCGCGCGTGCGCGGATGCAAAAACACGGGGAAGTCGCGCCCCACGGGCAGGTAGCCGCGCGCCACCATGGCCTCGGGCGTGGCGCCCACCACCAGCCAGTCATGGTCGGAAACGGGGCGGCCCAGCAGCCGGTCGCGCAGTGCACCGCCGACGAGAAAAATGTTCATGAGTGCAGTGTAGGGATACTCTCCCTGCACAAAAAGAACGGTCGTTCGATAATCGCCGAGCGATGCGAACGACCGTTCGTAAATTCGTGTCGCGCGAAGCACCGGTCGCTGGCCGGTGCCCCCGTGCGCGGGGCTGTTTTCAACACCCAAGGAGCATTCACAGCTATGAAGAAACTCACAACAACAGCATCGTTGGCATTGGCGGCACTCGGGGTCCTGGCATCGGGCAGCGCCATGGCGCAGAACGCGGGCGACTGGGTCGTCGGCACCGGCTGGTTCCACCTGTCGCCGCAGGATTCGAGCAAGCCGCTGACCGTGACCTCGCCCGTGCACAGCGTGCTGGCCGGCTCGGGCGCGAGCGTCACCAACTCGGACACGCTGGGCCTGAACGTCGCGTACTTCATCGACCCCCACTGGGCCGTCGAGGGCGTGCTCGGCGTGCCGCCCAAGTTCAAGCTCAACGGCAGCGGCACGCTGGCGCGCGTGGGCGAACTCGGCCAGGCCCGCCAGTGGAGCCCGACCGTGCTGGCCAAGTACTACTTCAACGAAGGCAACGACGCCTTCCGTCCGTTCGTGGGCCTGGGCGCCACCTACGTCTGGTACAGCGACGTGAAGCTCACGTCGAACCTGCAGGGCGCGCTGGCCAGCCAGTTTCACGTGCGTCCGTCTTCGGTGAACACCACGGCCAAGCTCGACAGCTCGTTCGCGCCCGTGCTCAACGCCGGCGTGGCCTACCAGTTCGACAAGCACTGGGGCGTGTCGTTCTCGGTGTCCTACATCCCGCTGAAGACCAAGGCCAAGCTCACCACGACCAGCATCACCGGCCTGCCGGTGGCGCGCAGCGAGGCGAGCCTGAAGCTGAACCCGATCGTCACCTACCTGGCGGCGACGTACCGGTTCTGATGAGGTCCGGCGGGCCTCAGTCGCGCGAAGTGCGGTAAGGCTCGTCGAAAGCCACGAAGGTTTTTTCAGCCAGGGCGCCGTCGATCCAAGCGGCGACGCCCGGCAGGGCCGCCACGCGCGCGATGTACGCGTCGATGGCCGGCGGCACCGGCAGGCCGTAGCCTCGGATGCGCATGCCCACCGGCGCGAAGAAGGCGTCGGCGATGGTGAAGGCGCCGAACAACATCGGGCCGCCGTGCGTCTCGAGCAGCTCGGTCCACATCTGCACGATGCGGTCGAGGTCTTCCTGCACGCCGGGCTGCTCGGCCAGGAGCCGCGCCCCCACCTCGGGCAGCGAGGCCTCGATGTTCATCGGGCAGTTGCCGCGCAGGTTGGTGAAACCCGAGTGCATTTCGGCGCAGATGCTGCGCGCGCGGGCCCGCTCGGCCACGCCCTGGGGCCACAGCTGCTTCTCGGGGAAGCGCTCGGCCAGGTACTCGGCGATGGCCAGCGTGTCCCAGATGGCCAGGTCGCCGTCGACCAGCACCGGCACCTTGGCCACGGGGTTGATGGCGCCGATCACGTGCTTGAACTGCGAGGTGGCGTCGAACGAATCGAAGCGCACCATCACCTCCTCGAAGGGAATGCCGGCCTGCGTCATGAGCACCCAGGGGCGCATGGACCACGACGAGTAATTCTTGTTGCCGATGTAGAGCTTGGACATCTGTCAGGGTCTCCGGGTCAGTGCGGGAATGCGGGGCAAAGCCGTCGATGCTAGCCGGGCGGCGCGCTGCGATTGATGACGAAGGCGGCGCGAATTGATGCGGGCCGCTTCAGCGTTCGCCGTCCTGGCGAGATTCGGGCGGGACGATCACGCGCGGGCCGGAGGCGTCCGTGTTCGCGGCAGGCTTCACGACGCGCTCGATCAGGCCCACGAGGCGCGGCACCAGCGACAGCACCGCGAGCGCCAGCAGCGCGCTGAACACGGCCGTGACCTCGCGGCCGAGCCCGCAGGCCATGCCGATGGCGGCCGTCATCCACAGGCCAGCGGCGGTGGTGAGGCCCTGCACGTGGGATTCGTCCTTGCCCTGCTTGAGGATGGTGCCGGCGCACAGGAAACCCACACCGGCCACCAGCCCCTGGATCACGCGGCTCATGTCGGCCGGCACGATGCCGGTCTGCTGCGGAATCAGCACGAACAGCGCCGAGCCGATGGCCACCAGCATGTGCGTGCGCACGCCGGCCGCCTTGCCCTGCTGCTCGCGCTCGAAGCCGAGCAGGAAACCCAGCACGGCTGCCAAGAGCAGCCGCACCGAGATGCGCGTGAGCTGCGCGACGTCGCCCGCGTCCGAGAATTCGGACGCGACGGTGTCGAGCACCTCGTCGCGCCAGCTCATGTCAGGGCAGGTCCTTGTTGGGCTCGGGCTCGTTGGCGTTGCGCGGGCCCACGCGGCCCAGGCGCTCCTTCAGCGACTGCGGCTTGCCGCTGATGATGGCGGCGTAGTTGGTGGTGTTGGCCAGCACCTTCTTCACGTAGTCGCGCGTCTCGTTGAAGGGCACGTTCTCGGCCCAGATGGCCGCGTCGATCACCGGGCCGTTGCGCCAGTTGCGCGGGCGGCCCGGGCCGGCGTTGTAGGCCGCGGCGGCCAGCGCCATCGAACCGTCGAAGTCGTCGAGCGCGAGCTTCAGGTAGTTGGTGCCGATGGTGATGTTGGTCTCGCGGTCGTTGATCTGACCGGGCGTGAAGTCGGTCAGGCCGATCTTGCGGGCGGTCCAGCGCGCGGTGGCGGGCATGACCTGCATCAGGCCCGAGGCACCGACGCCCGAGCGCGCGTCCATGATGAAGCGGCTTTCCTGGCGGATCAGGCCGTAGACGTAGGCCGGGTCCAGGCCGATGTCCTGGCTCTTGCGCAGCACCGTGTCGTGGAAGGGCATGGGAAAGCGCTGCTCGACGTCGATCACGCCCTTGGTGCGCTCGCTGGTGTTGATGCAACGGTCCCACACCTCGCGCTGGCAGGCCAGGTCGGCGGCGGCCAGCAGGGCGCGGTCGTCCATGCCGCCCTTGTCGTGCAGGTTGGTGGCGTAGTTCCACTCGCGCGTGCCTTCGGAGCGCAGGCCCATGCCGATGGCCTGCAAGCCGCGCTGCAGGCCCGGGTTGGTGCGCGCGGCGTTCTTTTCCTCGGGCGTGAGCGGCGCGGGCCGCGTGGCCGCCACGACGCGCTGGCCCAGCTCTTCGAGCGCCAGCATTTCATAGAAGCCGCGCGTGCCGGCGATGCTGGTGTACAGCTCGCGGGCCTGGGCGCGGCGCTCGTCGCCACCGGCGCTGCTCAGCGCACGGGCTTTCCAGTAGACCCAGGTCGGGTCCTGCTGGGCGGCGTCGCTCATGGCGTTGATGGCGGGCGCGACGTCCTTCCACTGGCTGGCGCGCAGTGCGGCGCGCACGCGCCAGCCGAGCATGTCGTCGGACAGGTCGCTGTTCTTCGTGACGTTGCCGAAATAGCTCACGGCCATCGGCGAGAGCTTGTTCGCGGCCGCGCGGCCGATGGTGCCCCAGACCCAGTTGCGCTCTTCGGCGGAGAGCATCGGGCCCCACTTGCCGTCGAGCTGCGCGGCGCCCTGGTCGGGGTCGGCGACCGCGATCTTGATGAGCGCGAGCACCACCAGTTCCTTGCGCGACTTGGCGGCCACGAAGGCGCGGCCCGTGAGGAACTTGGCGGCGCTGGCATTCACCTCTTCGAACAGCGGCAGCGCATCGGGTGCGGCGATGGTGACGGCGCCACGCGCGGCGGCGGGCCGGTTGGCCTCGATGGCCAGGCGCGCCTTCTTCCAGGCGTCGTTGGTCGTCATCAGGCGGGCCGCGACCATGCGGTCGGCGGCGGTGAGGCAGCCGTCGTCGCTGTCCTTCTGCGCGAACCAGTTGCGGCGCACCTCGTCGGCCTGCGCCTGCGTGGCCGTGCCAGTGCGCAGCGTGTCGACCAGCACCGCGTAGCAGCGCACCTGGGCGTCGTCGCCCATGCGGAAGCCGGCGATGTTGGAGGCGAAGCCGTCCCAGTCGCGGCGCTGGCCGAGCAGCAGCAGCCAGTCGTTGCGCAGGCGGTCTTCCTGGTAGGTGTTGGGGTAGCGCGCGTAGAAGTCCTGCACCTCGTTGGGCGCGGCCTCCTGCAGGCGGGCCTTGAGCTCCCAGTAGGCGGCCCAGGGTTCGAGTGCATGGCCGCGCGCTTGCGGCAGCAAGGCCGTGAGGCGGGCCTTGTCGCCGCGCTGGAAGGCCTGCTTCATCTGGACCAGCACGTCGTCGTTGGTGTTGTTCTGCGCGGCGGCGGGCTGTTGCGACAGCAGCGCGGCGAGTGCGAGAACGGCGGAAAAAACCAGGGCGGGCGCGCCGCGACGCTGACGAGCGCGCGCGGATGCCAAAATGCTTGGGAACTGCATCGGGGGATTATGGACAAGTCAAAGGATGCCGACACCTCGGCCACGGCGAGTTTTCTGAAGGGTCAACTGCGAAAGGCACTCATCGAGCAACGCCTGGCGCTGCCCGACCGCCTCGCGCGGGCCGACCTGTTGCAGCGGGTGATGCGGATCTGGCTGGTCGGCCGGCCCGACACCGTGATCGGCGCCTACTGGCCGATCAAGGGCGAGTTCGACCCGCTGCCCGCACTGCATCGCTGGAAGGAAGACGGCGAACTCATGGAAGAAACGCAGCGCCGCCGCATCGGACTGCCGGTGATCGACAAAGTTCACAAGACGCTCACCTTCCATGCCTGGTACCCGGGCTGCCAGATGGAAGAAGACGCCTACGGCATTCCCAAGCCCAAAGACACCGAGCTGATCGTGCCGACCCTGCTGTTCGTGCCCTGCGTGGGCTACAGCGCCGGCGGCTACCGGCTGGGCTACGGCGGCGGCTTCTACGACCGCACGCTGGCAGCGCTCGAGCCCCGGCCGTTCACCGTGGGGCTGGGCTTCACGAACGGCTTCCTCGAAGACTTCGAGCCCGAGGCGCACGACCTGCCCCTGGACGCCATACTGAACGACAACGGCGTGGTCTGGCCGACCTCCTGAGCCGGCTCAGTCGAGGTTGTCGACGGTGTCGGGGTCGGGCACCTCGCCGATCGTCTGGCGCGTGGTGACGGCCTGCGCCTCCAGCCAGTCGGAAAAGGCCTTGATCTCGGGCCGCAGCGCATTGCGCGGCCCCGAGATGAGCCAGTAGGCCATCGGTGAATCCAGCCGGTGCTGCGGCAGCACCTCGATCAGGTCGCCGTTGGCCAGGCTTTCGGCAATGAGCGAACTGCGCGCCAGCACCAGGCCCTGGCCCGTGAGCGCGGCCTGCACCATCTGGTACGCATAGTTGAAATAGAGCCAGCGCTTGGGCTGCGCGCGCTCCAGCCCGTTCACTTCGAACCAGCGCCGCCACGTGAGCCATTCCAGGTGGGTGCGGTGCGCGTCGCCCGCCTCGATCAGCGTGAAGCGGGCGATGTCGGCCGGCGTCTTGATCGGCGGGTTGCTCTTGATGAGCCACGGGCTCGCCACCGGCGTCAGCGTTTCGCCGAACAGCCGCACGGCGCCGGGCGGCATGCCTTCGGGTGGGCCGTAGCGCAGCGCGATGTCCACGTCGGCCACGTCGAGGTCGACCGCGATGTCGCTGGCGTCGATGCGGATGTCGATCTCGGGGTTGTCGCGCTGGAAGGCCTCCAGCCGCGGAATCAGCCACATCGAGGCGAACGAGGCAAAGGTGGTGAGCGCCACGCTCTTGCGCCCGGCGCTCTGGCGGATCTGCCGCACCGCCATGTCGATGCGCGGCAGCGCCTGCTGCACCGACAACAGCAGCTGCGCCCCGGCGCTGGTCAGCTCGACCGCCCGCGTGTGGCGCAGGAACAGCGACACGCCCACTTCCTCTTCGAGCGACTGGATCTGCCGGCTCACGGCCGACTGGGTGAGCGCCATTTCCTCGGCCGCGGCGCGGAAATTGAGGTGCCGCGCGACCGCCTCGAAGGCCCGCAGGTGCCCCGCCGAAATGGGGCGGGAGCGCAGGTGGGTTTGCGAATGTTGCATGGGTATGACTTTGGTGTGCGTTCCCGGCGGCCGGCCGATTGATGCGGGAATCGCATCAGTAGGCTACCTCGTTTTCATTGGACCTCCAAGGCCGCAAAAACGATCATTCATTCCCGAACTGCGCCAACCTCTCTGTCTGTCAAAGGCGCTTCGGATCAGCCAAGGAGTCCTCATCATGTCCACCGCCGTCTGCACCAACGAATCGCTCGCTTCCCTGTCCCGTTCCACCCGCACCGCGGCCATTCCGCCAGCCGTGCGCCGTGGCGCCTGGCAGATTGCGCCCGGCGAGGCGATGAGCCTGAAGGCGCGGTCGGCGAGCGTGCTGCGCGTCAAGCAGGGCCGCGTGTGGGTCACGCCCGACGCCACCGCCCATGGCCCCAGCGAAGACATCGTGCTGGCCCCGGGCGAATCGCTCACCGTGGCCGCCGGCCAGCGTATCGTCATGGAAGCCTGGGATGGCTACGGTGCCACCTACGTGTGGGACCCGGTCTGACCGACCGCCTGCACTCCCGGCTCTTCTGAACAAAGGCGGCTTCGGCCGCCTTTTTCTTTGCCCGTCGTTTTCAGTTTTCCGTCAATCAGCCGGTCAGGTGCTGATGTCGAAGCTGGCGCGCAGCGCCAGGAAGTGCGCCAGCGCCGCCTCGCCGCGCAGGGCCCGCAGGCCCGAGACCGGGTCCGGCCCTTCGCATTCGGCCAGGCCCATCGCAAACCCGCTGTAGCGCCGGGCGGCCAGCGAGCCGTCGTGGACCACCACGAGCGCCACGTGGCGCGGATCGCGCTGCAGCCGCGCCATCAGAGCCTGCACCGCCTCGCGCGGCCCCTCGAAATGCTGGCAGAAGCACTGGCCGTCGAACACCAGCAGGCCGGAGATGCCGTCCTCGGCGTTGCGCGCGCGGGCCTGGGTGACGATCGCGCCCACGGTGGCGGGCGGCAGGTCGGGGGCGAGCAGGCTGCAATAGAGGAATTCGTACAGGAGTTCTGCAGAGGCTTGTTCTGGTGTCATGCGGTGCAAGAAGGGGACATCGTTTCGAGTCTAGGGGGCCATCCTGCACCCCGAAATGTCAAAAGACATAGCCCCGCCAGCCTATAGTGCGGCGTGAAGTTCGAGGACTACCCCGTTGCCGCCTCCCCGCCGCAGGGTGCGAACCCCTGCGAACACTGCGCGCTGCGGCGTCTGGAGGCCTTCCTGCCGGTGACGGCGCAGCAGCTGGAGGCGATCCAGTCCTTTCGCAGCGGCACCCGGCGCGTCGAGGCGGGCGGCACCATCGTCGACGAGCACCGCGCCAGTCCGCAGCTGTTCACGCTCTACGCAGGCTGGGCCTTCCGCTACAAGACCCTGAGCGACGGCCGGCGGCAGATCCTGGGTTTTCTGCTGCCCGGCGACTTCATCGGCCTGCAGGACGAGTTTGCCGACGGCCAGACCCACGGCGTCGAGGCCGTGACCGACGCCACGCTGTGCGCCTTCGCCCGCGAGCGGCTGTGGGCGCTGTTCCAGACCCAGCCCCGGCTCGGCTACGACATCACCTGGCTGGCGGCGCGCGAGGAAAAGCTGGTGGACGACCACCTCGTCACCGCCGGGCGCCGCAACGCCGGCGAGCGCGTGGCCATGCTGCTCATGCACCTGTACCGCCGCGCCCAGCGCGTGGGCATGGTGCGCGACGGCTGGGTGGAGTTTCCGTTCAACCAGCAGCACATCGCCGACGCGTTGGGGCTGTCGCTGGTGCACACCAACAAGACGATGCGGCGCTTGCAGCGCCTGGGCCTGTACAAGCTCGACGGCGGCTGGCTGCGCATCCTGGAGCCGCACGCGCTCGAAACGCTGGGCGACTACTTCGAGCGCCCCATGCGGCCGGTGCCGATGATCTGAAGGCGCCGCCTGCCTCAGCGCGCGGCCACCAGCTGCCGCAGGTCGCCCTGATAGGCCTGCAGCCGCCGCACCGCCTGCTCGCGCTGCGTGGCGCTGGTGGTGTTGTGCAGCGCCGCCAGGTTGCGGCAGCCTTCCTGCAGCAGCGCCTGCTGCTGGTCGCGCCAGGGGCCGGGCGGCGGATCGGCGATGCGCTGGATGTAGGCATGCAGCGCGGCGCGGGCCTCGGCCGGCGAGGCCCGCGGGCCGCCGTTGCTGCCCAGGAAGCCGCGCAGCAGCACCAGCGCCTCCTGCTGGCGCTGGCGCCGCTCCTCGTACGCCAGCTTCGGGCTGAACACCGACTGCGCCACCTGCTGGCGCAGCAACGCGCGCTGCTCGGTCGTGAGGCGGCCGTAGAAGTCTTCCTGACGCTCGAGGAACTGGTCGTAGCGTTTGTCCTGCACCTGCGCGGGGCTGCGGTCGAGCCAGTCCTTGCGGTAGTCGGTGTTGTTCTTCGCGTACTTGCGTTCGAGCTGCTGCAGTTGCGCGTCGCTCAGGCTCAGCGCCAGTTCGGCGCTGGCGGCCTCGGCGCGCTCGGTGACGGCGAGCAGGCGCTCGCGCACGCGATCGGCCAGCTGGCAGGCCTGGGCCGGCGTCACCTCGGCGCTCGCCAGGCCCTGGGCCTCCTGCAGCAGGCCGATGATGCGCGGCAGCTCGTTCTGGCGGTGCCAGGCCAGCAGTTGGGCGAGCTCGTCGCGCACCTTGGGGGTCTGGGCACCGTCGAAGTCGAAGTAGCCGTCGAGCCACCAGTAGCTCAGCTCGGGCAGGTTGTTGTAGGCGAGCTTGACCGCGCTGCAAGCCCCCAGGGCAGCGGCCAACAGCAGCACACCGATAATTCGGGCCAGTCCAGCACAACGAATCCGGGAAGAAAAGCGCATGAATCAGACTCCGCAGCAGAGCAACCAGGGACCGGTCGACGTCGTCATCATGGCGGCCGGCAAGGGCACGCGCATGAAGAGCAAGCTGCCCAAAGTGTTGCATCGTTTGGCCGGCCGCGCCTTGCTGGCCCACGTGACCGACACCGCCGCGCGCATCGGCGCGCGCCATGTCGTGGTCGTGACGGGCCACGGCGCCGAGCAGGTCGAGGCCGCGATCAAGGCCACCGCCGTGAACGCCGCCGCGCTCGGCTTCGCGCGCCAGGAGCCCCAGTTGGGCACCGGCCATGCCGTGCAGCAGGCCACGCCGCAGCTGCCGGACGACGGCACCGTGGTGATCCTGTCGGGCGACGTGCCACTCATCGCCGAGGACACGCTGCGCACCCTCATCGCTGCCAGCGGCGGCGAGCGGCTCGCGCTGCTGACCATCGAACTCGACGACCCCACGGGCTACGGCCGCATCATCCGCACCCGCGCCGGTGGCGAGGTGACGGCCATCGTCGAGCACAAGGACGCCACCGAGGCGCAGCGCGCCGTGCGCGAGATCAACAGCGGCGTGATGGCCGCGCCCGCGCGGCTGCTCAAGGGCTGGCTCGCGCGCCTGGACAACAAGAACACCCAGGGCGAGTACTACCTGACCGACATCGTGAAGTTCGCGGCCGACGACCGCGTGCCGGTGGTGGCGCATGTCACGACCGACGCGCTGCAGGTGGCGGGCATCAACAGCCCGGCCCAGCTCGCGGCCCTGGAACGCGCCTGGCAGCTGCGCCAGGCCAACGCGCTGATGGAACAGGGCGTGCGCCTGGCCGATCCGGCGCGCTTCGACCTGCGCGGCACGCTGAGCTGCGGCGCCGACGTCGACATCGACGTCAACTGCGTGTTCGAAGGCACGGTGTCGCTGGGCGAAGGCGTTCGCATCGGCGCCAACTGCGTCATTGCCAACGCGCGCATCGAGGCCGGCGCGGTGATCCATCCCTTCACCCACATCGACGGCGAGAAGGCCGGCGTGACGGTGGGCACGGGCGCGCTGGTCGGCCCCTTTGCGCGGCTGCGGCCCGGTGCCCAGCTGGGCGCCGAGGTGCACATCGGCAACTTCGTCGAGGTCAAGAACTCCACGCTGGCGGCAGGCGCCAAGGCCAACCACCTGGCCTACCTGGGCGACGCCACGGTGGGCGAGCGCGTGAACTACGGCGCGGGCAGCATCACGGCCAACTACGACGGCGCCAACAAGCACCGCACCGTGATCGAGGCCGACGTGCACGTGGGCAGCAACTGCGTGCTCGTGGCGCCCGTGACCATCGGCGCGGGCGGCACCATCGGCGGCGGCTCGACGGTGAACAAGTCGACCGAGCCGGGCGCGCTGACCGTGGCGCGCGGCAAGCAGGTCAGCTTCGCCAACTGGAAGCGGCCGCAGAAGTTGCCGAAGAACTGACGGCGGCTTCGGGCTCTGGTTCGGGGCAGGCGCCCTGCCCCGGACCTCACCAGCCCGTCAGCAGGCGCACGAAGCGCATCACCGGCCGCGCCGCCACCGGCGCCGTGGCCCGGGCCGTGCGCTGGGGCGCATGCACCCGCAGGTGCACCGCCGTCACCGCCGACACCTCGATCCACCCGCCCTGCGGCACGCAGTGCATGTCGCCCTCGCCGAGCAGCGTCTCGGTCATGAACACCGTCTCGCCCAGCCAGCCCGGCGGCGACACCACGCGGGCGCGGCCCTCGGCCAGCTGCAGCCAGGCGCCCGCGTCGACGGCGGTGCGCAGCGACTGGCCGGGTTCGAGGACGATGGAACCGGGGGCTTCGGACAGGGTGGTGATCATGGCGGACCTCGGGTGGATGTGGGCTTCATCGTAGGAATTCCGCCGCCCGAAAAACAGGCACACCCGACGGCTATTGCGACCGGAACAGCCGGGCCGCCACGCCATCTGTTATGGTCTTTTTCCCAGTCAACTGCATCTGTTTTCGGATGCCCGATGCGGGGAACATCGACCCATGGACTCGCTACCGCTCTACCGCCAGCTCGCGGCGCACTACGTCGACGCGATCCACGCCGGTTCGCTCAAGGCCGGCGACAAGCTCCCCTCGCTGCGCAGCCTGATGCGGCTGCACGACATCAGCCTCTCGACCGCGCTGCAGGTGTGCCGCGCCATGGAAAGCGAAGGCTGGGTCGAGGCGCGCGACCGCTCGGGCTACTTCGTGCGCCGCCCGCAGCGCCTGGCCATCGCGGCCATGGAAGAGCCCGTGTCCGGCCTGCCGCCCGACCCGGCGCAGTTCGTCAACATGCGTACGCGCATGGCCAACTTCATGGCGCGCGGACGCCTCAACGACGTGAAGCTCAACTTCGCGATCTCGCGCGCCGCCCCCGAGCTCTACCCGGCCGAGGCGCTGCGCAACGCGATGACGCGCGCGCTGCGCCAGCGCCCCGAGCTGCTGACCACCGCCTCCTCGCAAAAAGGCCACGAGCAGTTCCGCCAGGTGGTGGCCCAGCGCAACCTGCGCGTGGGCATGACGGTGGCGCCCGACGACGTGCTGGTCACCAACGGCTGCATCGAGGCGCTGAACCTCGCGCTGCGCGCCATCGCCAAGCCCGGCGACACCGTGGCGGTCGAATCGCCCACCTTCTACGGCCTGCTGCAGGTGCTCGAGAGCCTGGGCCTGCGCGGGCTGGAGATTCCGACCAGCCCGCAGACCGGCATCTCGCTCGAAGCGCTCGACCTGGCCATCCACACCTACGACGACATCAAGGCCGTGGTGGTGGTGCCGCACCTGCAGAACCCCATCGGCAGCGTGATGCCCGATGCCCACAAGCAGCGGCTGGTGCAGCTGTGCGAAAGCCACGGCATCGCGCTGGTCGAGGACGACACCTACAGCGACCTGGTGGAGACCGAGGTGCCGCCGCGCGCCATCAAGTCCTGGGACCGCACGGGCAACGTCGTGTATTGCGCCTCGCTGCACAAGGTGCTGGCGCCGGGCCTGCGGCTGGGCTGGATCACGGCCGGGCGCTGGCACGCGCAGGTCGAAATGCTCAAGTACGCGCAGACGCGCAACAACGAGGCGCTGGCGCAGATCGCCGCGGGCGAGATCATTGCCAGCGGCGGCTACGACCGCCACCTGCGCCGCCTGCGCGAACGCCTGCACACGCAGCGCGACCAGACGGCCGACGCCATCGCCCGCTACTTCCCGGCCGGCACGCGGCTGAACCTGCCGCGCGGCGGCTTCCAGCTGTGGGTGGAATTGCCCGAGCGGCTGTCGTCGGTGGCGGTGTTCGAGGCCGCCCTGCGCGAGCACATGCTGGTGGCGCCGGGCGCGCAGTTCTCGAACGCCTCGCGCTTCGACCATTACTTGCGCATCAACTGCGGCTGGCCCTTCAGCGAAGCGGTCGATGCGGGGCTGAGGCGGCTCGGACGGATCGTCGAGGAAGGCTGCGCGGCGCAGAAGCACCCGCCGGCGACGGGGGTGCGGGCGCCGCGCGCGGCGGCTCAGTCCAGCAGCGCCAGGGCCGCGTAGTCGCCCACCTTGTCGCCGAGCCCGGCGGGCACCAGCAGCACGCCGCGCGTGAGCGGCGGCAGCTTGCCGTCGACCTGCGCCTGCAGCCGCGGCAGCACGAAATCGCGGTGGTGCCAGAACACGCTGCCGCCCAGGCTGATGCGCTGCAGGTCGAGCGTGATGACCAGGTTGTAGAGCATGCGGCCGATCACGCGGCACAGCGCGTCGGCCTTCTCGAGGGCCGCGGCGTCACCGGCCGCGGCGGCCGTGAACAGATCGGCCGCGGGCTGGCCGAAGCGGTGCGCGATCGAATTGCCGCCCGCCAGCGCTTCCACGTCGCCCAGGTTGCCGCAGCCGCACAGCGCGCCGCTGTCGTCGTCGACCACGAAGCTGTGGCCCGCATGGCCGGCGTTGCCGTTCTTGCCGCGCAGCGCCTTGCCGTCGACGCACAGGCCCACGCCCACGCCGGTGCTCCAGGTCGCGTAGGCACAGTTGTCGAGCCCCTTCAGCGCGCCCCAGTGGCGCTCGGCCTCGAGCGCGGCCACGGCGTCGTTCTCGACGCGCACGCGGGCGAAGCGGCGCGCCAGCGGCGCCTCGACGATGGCCGTCATCCAGTTGTTGGGCAGCCCGCGCGAGGGGCCGGCAATGCCGCCGCAGATGTTGGGCGTGGCCAGCTCGACCATGCCGTCGTGCAGTTCGAAGGGCCCGGTCGACGACACGCCCACGCGGTCGATGCTCGCCGGGTCGATGCCCTGCTCGGCGCAAACCTCGTCGATGAGCCGCAGGATCTGCACCGCCACGGCGTCGTTGCTGCCGGTCTTGGCGGTGGGCTCGCTGCGGCGGCCGATCAGCGGCGCGTCGCTCGAAGCGGAAAGGCTCACGGCGACCTTGGTGCCGCCGATGTCTACGCAGGCTCTCATTGCGGGGTTCTCTTCTTTCTCAGGCGTTTCTCAGAGCAGCCGCGCGACCAGCGCCGCGATCATGCTGAGCACCACCGTGCTCGCGATCGGCAGCTGCCAGTCGCGGCCGAAGGCGCGAAACTCGAAATCGCCGGGCAGCCGTCCGAAGCCGAAGCGGCGCAGCCAGGCGGTCAGGCCGCTCATGAGCACCAGCGCCAGGACGACGACGATCAGCCAGCGGAACATGCCGACAGTCTAGGCGGCCAGTACAGCCAGGGCCTGTCGGTGAAGTTCGGGTGTGGCCGCCGCAATCACGCGCTGGTCGGGATTCAGCCCCAGCGGCCGGCCCTCCCAGTCGGTGACGACGCCGCCCGCGGCCTCGATCAGGCCCGCCGGGCCCAGGAAGTCGTAGGGCTGCAGGCCGGTCTCGACCACGAGGTCGATGGTGCCGCCCGCGAGTTGCGCGTAGCCGTAGCAGTCGCCGCCGAAGCGGCGCATCGCGCACTGGCGGCTCAGGCGGTCGAAGGCGCTCCAGTCGGCCGGCGAGAAGATGTCGGGCGAGGTGGTCACGATACGGGCCTTGGCGATCTCGGTGCAGCCGCTCACGCGCACGGGCTGGCCGTCGCGCGTGGCGCCCTTGCCCGTTTCGCCCACCCAGCGCTCCTTGAGCACCGGCATGTCGACCATGCCCAGCACCACGCGACCGCCCTGCAGCACGCCGATGAGCGTGCCCCACAGCGGCGAGCCGGTGATGAAGCTGCGCGTGCCGTCGATCGGGTCGAGCACCCAGATGCGGTCAGCATCGAGCCGCTCGGGGCCGTGCTCTTCGCCGAAGATGCCGTCGGTGGGCACGCGCGCGCCGAGGATCTCGCGCATGGCTGTCTCGGCGGCGCGGTCGGCCAGCGTGACCGGGCTTTCGTCGGCCTTGGTGATGATGTCCAGCGGCGTGCGGAAGTAGCGCATCGACTGGGCGGCGGCGGCATCGGCCAGCGCACCGGCGATCGCGGAAAGGTCGGGGGCGGAAGAGCTCATGGGAAGGAGAACGCGTGCCAAAAGCTGCGATTAGACCCGAGCCCGCAGCCCTTGCGCCATCGCCGGGGCATTCGTCCGCCCGGCCCCTTCACCTGTTGGCTACCGCTGCTGGCCCCAGCGCCGCACGGTGAGCCGCTCCAGCGTGCGAAAGCCCAGGCTTTCCACCAGCAGGCCGATCAGCACCACCAGCGCGAGGCCCGCGAACACGCGGTCGGTGTACAGCTCGTTGCGGTTCTGGAAGATGTACCAGCCCAGCCCGCCCTTGCCCGACGAAGCGCCGAACACCAGCTCGGCCGCGATCAGCGTGCGCCACGCAAAGGCCCAGCCGATCTTCAGCCCTGACAGGATCGACGGCAGCGCGGCCGGCACCAGGATATGCAGCACGTAGCGCAGCCCCTTCAGCCCGTAGTTGCGCCCCGCCATGCGCAGCGTCTCGGGCACGCCCTGGAAGCCCGCGTAGGTGTTGAGCGCCAGCGGCCACAGCACCGAATGGATCAGCACGAACACCAGGCTGCCGCGCCCGAGCCCGAACCACAGCAGCGCCAGCGGCAGCAGCGCGATCGCGGGCAGCGGGTTGAACATCGAGGTCAGCGTGTCCAGCAGGTCGCGCCCGATGCGCGTGGACACCGCCAGCGTGGTGAGCCCGAAGGCCAGCAGCACGCCCGCGAGGTAGCCCTGCAGCAGCACGGCCAGCGAGATGCGCACCTTCTCGACCAGCTCCCCGCTGGCCAGCCCTTCGATCAATGCACGGGCGGTGGCGGTGAAGGTGGGCAGCAGCAGGTCGTTGTCCTGCCAGCGCGCCGCCAGCTCCCACAGCACGGCGATGACGGCGAGGATCAGCCCCTTGCGCAGCCAGGTGTGCGAGGCTAGGCGCGTGGCCAGCGGCAGCGCGCGCTCCACCGGCAGTTCTGTGAAGGGCTCGAGCGTGCGTTCGTACTCGGGGCGGATGGGTGGCGTCAGGGTGCTCATGGGGTGCCCTGTTCTTCCTCGAACAGCATGTCGTGGATGCGCCGCGCCGTCGCCTGAAAATCCGCACCGCCCAGGCTGTCCAGCGAGTAACCGTGGCTGTTGAACTCGGCACGCATGCGCCCCGGATGCGGCGACAGCAGCGCCACGCGGTTGCCCACCACCAGCGCCTCTTCGATCGAGTGCGTGACGAACAGCAGCGTGAAGCGCACCTCGTCCCACAGTTCGAGCAGCTCCTGCTGCATGCGGCGGCGCGTGAGCGCGTCCAGCGCGGCGAAGGGCTCGTCCATCAGCAGCACGCGCGGCTGCATCGCCAGCGCACGCGCAATCGCCACGCGCTGCTTCATGCCGCCCGAGAGCTGGTGCGGGTGCACGTCGGCGAATTTCGAGAGGCCCACCTTGTCCAGGTAGTGCAGCGCGCGCTCGGCCGCTTCCTTGCGCCCCAGCGTGCGCGAGGCGAGCAGCGGGAACATCACGTTCTGCTTCACCGTCTTCCACGGCGGCAGCTGATCGAACTCCTGGAACACGACGATGCGGTCGGGGCCCGGCTGCGTCACGCGCCGGCCGTCGAGCCGAATCTCGCCCTCGACCGGCGGGATGAACCCGGCCACGGCCTTGAGCAGCGTGGACTTGCCGCAGCCCGAGGGCCCGAGCAGCACGAAGCGGTCGGCGGCATGCACGTCGAAGCTCACGCGGTGCGTGGCGCGCACCACGCGCTCGGGCGTGCGGTACTCGAGGCTGACGCCCTCGACCTGCAGCAGCGCCTCGTGCACGTACGGCGGTGCCGCGTCGCCCGTGGCCACCACGCCGCGCCGTCGGGCCGACCGCTGCGGCGCCGCCGTGCCGCCAAGGAAGGCCGCGGCGGGCGGTCCTGCCAGGCGCTCGAGCCGGGACAGCATCGCGTCAGTTCCCGGAGGCCGTGTGCGCGTCGTCGAAGAAATAGTCCTTCACCGACGCCGGCTTGTTCTTGATCGCGCCCACGCGGTGCATGAACTCCGCGAACACGTAGGTGTTCTGCGGCGCGGTCTTGAACTGCACCTCGGGGTTCTTGATGATCTTCAGCAGCAGCTCGCGGTCGAGCTTGGCGTTGCTCACCTTCAGGTAGATGTCGGCCGCCTTCTCGGGATTGGCCGTGACGAACTTCGCCGCCTCGTCGAGCGCGTCGACGAACGCCTTGTAGGTCTTGGGGTTCTCGTTGCGGAATTTCTCGGTGGCGTACAGCACCGTGGCCGACGACGGCCCGCCCAGCACCTGGTACGAGTTCAGCACGATGCGCGCGTTCGGGTTGCCCGCGAGCTCCTGCTCCTGGAACGGCGGGTTGCCGAAGTGCCCCGTGATCTCCGTGCCGCCCTTGATGATCGCCGCCGCCGCATCGGGGTGCGGCAGCGCCACGCTGATCTTGTCGAGCTTGTTGAACTCCTTGTCGCCCCACAGCTTGGCCGACGCGATCTGCAGCACCCGCGACTGCACCGACACGCCCACGGCGGGCAGCGCGATGCGGTCCTTGTCCGTGAAGTCGGCGATCGACTTCACGTTCGGGTTGTTGCTCACCAGGTAGTACGGGAAGTTGCCCAACGAGGCCACGCCCTTCACGTTCTGCTTGCCCTTGGTGCGGTCCCACAGCGTGAGCAGCGGCCCCACGCCCGCACCCGCGATCTCGATGTTGCCCGACAGCAGCGCGTCGTTCACCGCCGAGCCACCCGAGAGCTTGACCCACTCCACCTTCGCATCGACCCCTGCGGCCTTCGCGTGCTTCTCGATCAGCTTCTGCTCCTGCGCCACGTTGAGCAGCAGGTAGACGATGCCGAACTGCTCGGCGATGCGGATCTGCCCTTCGGCATGCGCGGCCAGGCTGCCGGCGAGAAGGCCGAGGCCGGTGACGAGCGCGACGGCGCGGCGGGTGAAGCGGTTCATTGGAAAGTCCGGAAAAGAGAAAAGGAAGAAATCAGAACGGCGTGCCGCCCACGATGGTGGTGCGGTTGAGCCGGCGGCGCAGGTGGTCGGGCGTGCCTGCCGCGAGGTGCATCAGCGAGCGGTTGTCCCAGAACACCAGGTCGTGCGGCGCCCACGTGTGGCGGTACACGAACTCGGGCTTCACGCTGTGCGCGAACAGCTCGGCCAGCAGCGCGTCGCTCTCGCCTTGCGGCAGGCCGACGATGCGTGTCGTGAAGTGCTCGCTGACGAACAGCGCCTTGCGCCCCGTCTCCGGGTGCGTTCGCACCACGGGCTGCACGGCGGGTGCGACCTGGTCGATCTGCGCTTGAGACAACTTGGGACGCCACGGATTCTTCGCACGCAACTCCTCGTACTTCGCGAGGTAGCTGTGCTCCGCCTTCAGCGGCAGGATGCGCTGCTGCAGCTCGGCAGGCAGCGCCTCCCACGCCAGGTGCTGGTCGGCGAACAGCGTGTCGCCGCCTTCGCTCGGCAGCTCCTGCGCGTGCAGCAGCGAGCCCAGGCTGGGATTGGGCTTGTACGAAATGTCGGAGTGCCAGTACACGCCCGCGTCGCCGAGACCGATCGGCTCGCCGTTCTCCTTGATGTTCGAGACGATCAGGATCTCGGGGTGGTTCTTCAGCTGGAACTGGTGCAGCACGTGGATCTCGAGCGGCCCGAAGCGGCGGCTGAAGTCGATGTGCTGTGCGGGCGTGATGCGCTGGTCGCGAAAGACCAGCACGTGATGGTCCAGGTGCGCGCGGTGGATGCGTTGGAAGTCGGCGGCGTTGATCGGCTCAGCGATGTCGAGCCCAACGATCTCCGCACCGACAGGCGCATCGAAAGGCAGCACCTCGAAGTGCTGCTCGGGCGCCTCTGCGGCGGGGGTAGCGCGGGAAAGAACGGCAGTCATGCCGCGAATGTAGAAGCGCGCCCTCCGTTCCCCAACGAAGTCTTTGTTGCTTGCTTATGACCAACTCTTTCCGTTGAAAGCACAAGCCCCGGGCCGAGCGAAGCGACGGCCCGCCCGGCATCCAAGCCCCTCTGGCTGCGCCGAGGAGCGCAGCGTTTCGCGGATCAGGGCTCGCCCTTGTTTGAGCGAAGCGAGTTTGGGCGAGACCCCGCGAAACGCGAGCACCGCAGGTTGCCCGCAGCGAAGCGGAGGGACGCAGACAGTGGGGTCGCCTTTTCTTTGCTTACTTTCTTTTGGCGAAGCAAAAGAAAGTGAGTCCGCCGCCGGGCGGAACTCCCGGCCCCGGGAAGCAACCCCTCAGAGGGTGTGACTCCGATCCCCTTCAGAGAACCCAACGGCGTCCCAAGGTTCACCGACAGCAAACCCCACCACCTTGAACAACTCCCCCATCTCATGCTCATGAATCAACCGAGCCGCCATCCCCCGCTGCGCCACAGTCCCCCGCTCCATCCGCCCCAAGATCCCGCAGTTCAAAAGAAACCGCGCCTGGCTCGTATAGCCAAGAACAGCAAGCCCCGCCTCCTGCCCCGCCACAGCAATCCCCGTGAAGTCCACATGCGCCGTGATGTCCTTGTACCCCACCTCCGAAAGAGGATCGCCATCCGCCTGATGCCCCCGATGGCACATCACCGTCCCCATGTGCCGTTGCGGGTGGTAGTACTCGCCCTCGGGAAATCCATAGTCGATGAGAAAAGCCGCGCCCTTCTCAAGCCGATCCGCCAGCGTCGCAATAAAAGCCTGAGCCTGCGGATGCACCTCCGTGAGGTAGTCATGCACCCCAGGCACCTCGACCGGCGGCCGCAACTCGGTAGCCCGGTCCGCCCACGTCCACCCATCCCCCGCCGGATTGCGCACCACCCCCCGCTCGAACCAAGCCCCCTTCACCCGTGCCAGCAGTTGTACCGGCATCGCATCGAGCACTTCATTGCCGACCACCACGCCCTGCATGGACTCAGGCAGCTCCCCAAGCCATTCAACCCGCCCCGCATACCCCGCCAGCGCCTGCTGCTGCCGCTCGCGCAAGGTGCCCGACAGGTCGACGATGCGGTAGCGCACGTCGCTGCGCCCCATCTCGCCCAGCGCATGCAGCAGCTGCACCGCCAGCGCCCCCGAGCCCGCGCCGAATTCCCACACCGTGTCGGTGCCGGTCTTCTCCAGCGCCTCGAGCACCTGCACCGCGAGCGTGTGGCCGAACATCGGCGTCAGCTCGGGCGCGGTCACGAAGTCGCTGCCGGACGAGGGCATGTGGCCGAACTTGGCCGAGGTGTTGGCGTAGTAGCCCAGCCCCGGCGCATACAGGGCCAGGGCCATGAAGCGGTCGAAGCCGATCCATCCGCCCGCGCGCTCGACGGAGCGGGCAATCAGATGGTCGAGGGCGATGGGTAAACTGTTTGTCGTTGGCGTCGTCACGGCGCCATTGTCCTCTTCCTGTCTTCTGTCTTCTTCCTCCGAATGAGCGCCATCCCACCCTCCTCCCCCGATCGCCGCCGCACCGTCCTCGTCACGGGCGCGGGCCGCCGGCTGGGCCGCGAGATCGCGCTGGCGCTCGCCGCGGGCGGCTGGCAGGTGGCGGTGCACTACCGCAGTTCGCGCGCCGAGGCCGAGCAGACCGTGGCCGACTGCGCCGCGCGCTCGGGCGACTCCGCGCTGTTCGAGGCCGATCTGGCCGACGAGCAGGCCACGCGCGCCCTGCTGCCGCGCGTGGCGGCGCGCTTTCGTGCCGTGGATGCCGTGGTGCACAGCGCCGCCCTCTTCGAGCACGACGACGCCGCCAGCTTCAGCTACGCGCTCATGGAGCGCCACGCGCGCAGCAACACCGGCGCGGCCATCCTGCTGGCGCAGGCGCTGCACGACCACCTGGCCCGGCGCGACGCGCAGGGCGGCGCCGTGGTGCACCTGCTCGACCAGAAGCTGTGGAACCCGAACCCCGACTTCCTGAGCTACACGCTTTCCAAGGCCGCGCTCGAAGCCGCCACCCCCATGCTCGCGCTGGCGCTCGCGCCGCGCGTGCGCGTGGTGGGCGTGGCACCCGGCCTCACGCTGGCGAGCCACATGCTCGATGACGACAAGTTCGCGCAGCTGCACAAGCTGTCGCCGCTGGGCCGCTCGTCCACGCCGGACGACGTGACCGCCACCGTGAAGTTCGCGCTGGAGAACAGCTCGATCACCGGCACCACGCTGCTCGTCGACGGCGGCCAGCACCTCATGAAATTCGAGCGCGACTTCTCGCTCATGTGACGAGCACCACCACCATGTCCACGAACACACCGCACGGCCACCAGACACTCACCCTCCAGGGCCTGCGCTTCGACGCCAACCTGGGCATCCTCGAGCAGGAAAAGACCGCGCCGCAGCCGATCCTGGTGGACGCCGAACTCAACCTCGGCCCGCAGCCGCTGCTGCCGCAGGACGACGACATCTTCCACGTGCTGGACTACCGCAAGGTGCGCCGCATCATCATCGACGAGTGCACTGCCGAGCACGTCAACCTGCTCGAAAGCCTGATCGGCAAGCTCGCGCAGCGCCTGCTGCAACTGCCCGGCGTGCGGGGCGTGCGCGTGAAGATCGCCAAGCTCGAAATCTTCGACGACTGCGAAGTCGCCATCCGCATCGAAGCCGGGGAATGGTGATCCAAGGCAAAATCGGGGGTCTTTCCCCTGATTTGCCCGAAGTAGCCCCCCAATGAACGCCGTCTGGATCGACGATACGCCCGAAGCCGGTGCGCCCTCCAACTCGCTGAAGATCGAACGCGAGACGCACAAGCTCGAGAAGCGCCTGTGCCGCCAGGTCGGCCAGGCCATCGTCGACTACAACATGATCGAAGAGGGCGACAAGGTCATGGTGTGCGTCTCGGGCGGCAAGGACAGCTACGCGCTGCTCGACATCCTGCTCAAGATGAAGGCGCGCGCGCCCATCCACTTCGACATCGTCGCGGTCAACCTCGACCAGAAGCAGCCCGGCTTTCCCGAAGAGGTGCTGCCCAAGTACCTGAGCGAGCTCGGCGTGGCCTTCCACATCGAGAACCAGGACACCTACAGCATCGTCAAGCGCGTCATTCCCGAGGGCAAGACCACCTGCGGCCTGTGCAGCCGGCTGCGCCGCGGCATCCTGTACCGCGTGGCCGACGAGCTGGGCGCCACCAAGGTCGCGCTGGGCCACCACCGCGACGACATGCTGCAGACCTTCTTCCTCAACATGTTCTTCGGCGGCAAGCTCAAGAGCATGCCGCCCAAGCTGGTGAGCGACGACGGCAAGCACATCGTGATCCGCCCGCTGGCCTACGTGGCCGAAAAAGACACGGTGCGCTGGGCGCAGCACCGCGAGTTCCCGATCATTCCCTGCACGCTGTGCGGCAGCCAGGAGAACCTGCAGCGCAAGCAGGTCGGCGAGATGCTGCGCGAGTGGGACAAGAAGTACCCCGGCCGCGTGGAAAACATGTTCACCGCGCTGCAGAACGTCGTGCCTTCGCACCTGCTGGACGGAACGCTGCACGACTTCCAGGGTCTGAAGGCGACGGGCGTGGCCGACGAGAACGGCGACAAGGCCTTCGACACGCCCGCTTTCGACCTGCTCTCCCAGGCACCCTCCGCCCTGCGCATCGTCCAGGGCTGACTCGGGCAACCCAGGGGACTTTGAGGGCCTAAGGCCCGGAGACCCTTATGTATCGTGCGTTTTCAGCTCTATTTTTGGTAGCAACCCTGAGCGGCTGCGCCACCTCCTGGGTGGTCGACAGCAACGTCAAGAGCTTTGCCACGCCGGGCACGACCGTGCCGCCCGGCGCCACCTACCGCTTCGAGCGCCTGCCTTCGCAGCAGGCCGACACGGCGCGCCAGGAAGGCCTGGAGGCCATGGCCGCGGCCGCGCTCGACAAGGTCGGCCTGCGCCGCGACGACACAAGGCCGCAGTACACGGCGCAGATCGGCGCGCGCGTCACGGCGGCGCTGTCGCCCTGGGCCGATCCGTGGCTGTACGGGCCCGGCCCCTGGGGCTACGGCTATGGCGGCTACTACGGCCACCGCTGGTATGGCAGCGGCTGGTACGGCGGCCCGATGTTCACGCCGCCGGCCAACCCCTGGTACCAGCGCGAGGTGAGCCTCGTGCTGCGCGAGGCGGGCGGCAGCCACCGCGTGGTGTACGAGACCCGCGCGCGCAACGACGGCCCCTACAGCTCGAGCGCGGCGATCCTGCCGGTGATGTTCGAGGCCGCGCTGCAGGGCTTTCCGAACCCGCCGCCGGGCGAGCGCCGCGTGAACATCGAGCTCACGCCGGCTGCCAAGAAATGACGCACTTCTAGAATTCGGACGGATGGAAGCCAATCTCACCCGCCTGATCGCCGTGCGCCACGGCGAAACCGCCTGGAACGTCGACACCCGCATCCAGGGCCACCTCGACATCGGCCTCAATGCCACCGGCCTCTGGCAGGCGCAGCGCGCCGGACAGGCGCTGGCCGACGAGCCGATCGCGGCGGTCTATGCCAGCGACCTCTCGCGCGCCTGGCAGACCGCCCAGGCCATCGCCGAGCCCCACGGCCTCGCCGTGCAGCCCGACCTGGGCCTGCGTGAGCGCGCCTTCGGCCGCTTCGAGGGCATGAGCTTCGCCGAAATCGAGGCCACGCTGCCCGAGGACGCCCGCCGCTGGCGCGAGCGCGACCCCGAGTTCGAGCCCGAAGGCGGCGGCGAGAGCCTGCTGACCTTTCGCGACCGCGTGACCGGCACCGCCTCGGCCATCGCCGCGCGCCACCCGGGTCAGCTGGTGGTGCTGGTGGCCCACGGCGGCGTGATGGACGTGCTCTACCGCGCCGCCACGCGCCAGGAGCTGCAGGCGCCGCGCACCTGGCAGCTCGGCAACGCGGCCATCAACCGCATGCTGTGGACGCCCGAAGGCTTCAGCCTCGTCGGCTGGAGCGACATCGCGCACCTCGCGACGGACGCGCCGCTAGACGAGACCACGACCTAGTGGGGTGAGCCGCTTGCCTCTCTTCGCCCCGGGCAAGACGCTCCCATGAAAAGAACGAATCCCACGCCCTCGGCCTACGCCAGCTGGGACGCCTCCCAGTCGCTGTCCGCGCCGTGGATCGACGCCACGCACCTGGGAAGCTTCGTCACCCTGGACGCCGGCGACACCATTGCGCGCGAAGGCGAACGGCACGACTACTTCTATCTCTTGCGGTCGGGCTTCGTGCACTCCACGATCCACCGAAGCAACGGCGCGGAGTTCCTGCTCGAGATCTTCGGGCCGGGCGCGATCTTCGGCGAAGGCCCGGCGTTTGCCGACAGCCCCCGGCCGACGACGACCCGGGCGGTCGCGCCGGCCGTTCTCAGCCGCTACCGCCCCGCGGATGTCGCGCAGCAGTTTTCGGCGTTGCCCGAGCTCGCGACCTCGTTGATCCAGCTGCTCGGCTTCAAGAACCACATGATCGTTGCCAAGCTCGCCGGCGTGGCCTCGGCGGCGCCCAAGGAGCGGGTCATCGACTTGCTGCTGCGGGTGGCACGCCCGCCATCGGCGCAGGCACCGAAACAACTCACCGTGGATCTGACGCACGAGCAGATCGGCGCCATGACGGCCCTGAGCCGCGTCACGGTCACGCGCACGTTGAATGCGCTGGCGAGAGAAGGGCTCATTGAAACGCGGGCCCGGCAGGTCGGCATCCCGAATGCGCCGGCCCTGCATCGTTTCCGCGACGCGACACCGTAAGGAAAAAGCCCGCTTCCTGTATCGCTGGATACCGTCGACACCCTCTCCCCCTCGCGATCATTCATCCCGTCACACACATGGGAAGAGCAGCGGCGGAGGGAATGGAGAGAGCCGTTGAGGAGAGAGGCCGGAGCGCCTTCAATGGGCGATGGTCCGGGTGTGGCGCAACGCGGGACTGCACAAGTCCTTCCTGGCCGGGTGGCTCACGCTCATGGCCATCCGGCATCTTTTGAATCGCCGTCAGGCGTGTAGTTTGAACCGCCGTCAGGCGTGTGAGGCCGCATGCCCCGCCGCAGCCTCGGCCTTCGCCTCGCCCGGCAGCTCCACCATCGGCCCGCTGCCGCTGTAGCGGTCGAGCGCCAGGTAGATCGCGGGCGTGATGTACAGCGTGATCACCTGCGAGAAGATCAGCCCGCCCACCACCGCCACGCCCAGCGGCTGGCGCAGCTCGGCGCCGGCACCCAGGCCCAGCGCGAGCGGCAGCGCGCCCATCAGCGCGGCCAGCGTGGTCATCAGGATCGGGCGGAAGCGCAGCCGGCAGGCTTCGCGGATTGCGTCGACCGGCTTCATGCCCTCGGTGCGCTGCGCGTCAAGGGCGAAGTCGATCATCATGATCGCGTTCTTCTTCACGATGCCGATCAGCAGCAGGATGCCGATGGTCGCGATCAGCGTGAGGTCGAAGCCGAAGAGCTTCAGCGAGATGAGCGCCCCCACCGCCGCCGAGGGCAGGCCCGCCAGGATGGTGAGGGGGTGGATGTAGCTCTCGTACAGCACGCCCAGCAGCACGTAGATGACCAGCACCGCGAGCACCAGCAGCACGGCCTGGCTCGACTGCGAACTCTGGAACACCGCCGCATCGCCGCCGTAGGTCGTGATGATCGACTGCGGCATCTTCAGCTCGTCCTTGAAGCGGTCGATCTTCGCGGTCGCGTTGCCCAGCGGCACATCGGGGCCGAGGTTGAACGACACCGTCACCGCCTGCAGCTGGCCCTGGTGGTTGACCGAGGTCGGCCCCACGGTGCGCTTGACGGTCGAGAAAGCCGACAGCGGCACCAGCTTGCCGGTGGTGCTGCGCACCGACAGGCGCGCCACGTCTTCCTCGAACTGGCGGTCGCTGTCGGCCGCCGACAGGATCACCTGGTAGGTGTTGCTGGCGCCGTAGATGCTGCCGATCTGGCGGTCGCCGTACGCGTTGTACAGCGCGGTGCGCAGGTCGCCCACGGCCACGCCGAGCACGCCGGCCTTGTCGCGGTCGATCTCCAGCGTGGCCTGCAGGCCGCGGTTCTGCGAGTCGCTCGTCACGTCGCGGAAGTCGGGGTCGGCGCGCATGCGCTCCATGAGTTTGGTCGACCACGGCACCATCTCGCCGGCATTGACGCTCTGCAGCGTGTACTGGAAGCGCGCCTTGCTCTGGCGCCCGCCCAGGCGCAGGTTCTGCACCGGCTGCATGTACACGGCAATGCCCGGAATCTCGCGAAAGCGCTGGCGCAGCGACTCGAGCACCTTGGCCATCTTGGGGCGCTCGCTGCGCGGCTTGAGCACCGCGAACAGCCGGCCCGAGTTCTGCGTGGCGGTCGGGCCGCCCACGCCGACGAAGGAACTGACGTAGTCCACGCTCGGGTCGGCCTTGAGCGCGGCGGCCACGCGGTCCTGCAGCGCCTTCATGGCGGTGAACGAAATGTCTTCGGCCGCCTCGGTGGTGATCTGGATCTGGCCGATGTCTTCCTCGGGGAAGAAGCCCTTGGGAATGCTGATGAAGAGCCAGGCCGTGACCACGAAGGTCAGCCCCGCCATGACCAGCATCAGCGCGCGGTGCCCGAGCGTCCAGTCGAGCGTGCGCATGTAGCCGCCGTGCACGGCGCGGTAGCCGCGCTCGAAGGCACGGCCGATCGCCGTGCCGGGCTCGGGGTGCTCTTCCTCGTGGTCGAGTGCGCCTTCCTTGCGCGGCACGTGCTTGAGCAGCCGGCTCGCGAGCATGGGCACGAGCGTGAGCGACACCACGGCCGACACCAGCACGGCCAGCGCCACCACCACGGCGAACTCGTGGAACAAGAGGCCGATCACGCCGGGCATGAAGAAGATCGGGATGAACACGGCCACCAGCGAGATCGAGATCGACACGATGGTGAAGCCCACCTCGCGCGCGCCGCGCAGGGCGGCGGCCATCGGCTCCATGCCCTTCTCGACGTAGCGCATGATGTTCTCGAGCACCACGATGGCGTCGTCCACCACCAGGCCCACGGCCAGCGTGATGCCCAGCAGCGAGACGTTGTCCAGGCTGTAGCCGAAGGCGTAGAGCAGCGCCACCGCGCCAATGAGCGAAATGGGAATGGTGGCCGCCGGAATCAGCGTGGCCACCAGCCGGTGCAGGAACAGGAAGATCACCAGCACCACCAGCGCGATGGTGCCCAGCAAGGTGAGCTGCACGTCGTGCACCGCCTCGCGGATCGAGAGCGAGCGGTCGTTGACCATGTGGATCTCGACCGACTGCGGCAGCTCGGCCTTGAAGCGCGGGATGAGCGCGCGCACCGCGTCCACCACCTGCACGGTGTTGGCGTTGGGCTGGCGCTGCACGGCCAGCGAAATCGAGTCTTGCCCGTTGAAGCTGCTGGCAGTCTTGACCGACTCGAAGCTGTCTTCGAGCGTGGCCACTTCGTCCAGCCGCACCGGCGCGCCGTTGCGCTGCGCGATGATCAGCTTGGCGAAGTCGGCCGCTTTCATGAGCTGGCGGTTGGCCTGGATGGTGAGCGTCTGGCGCGGGCCGTCGAGCGTGCCGACCGGCGTGTTGGCGTTGGCCGAATTCACCGCCTTGGCCAGCTCGTCGAGCGTGATGTTGCGCGCGTTGAGCAGGTCGGCGTTGGCCTTGATGCGCACCGCGAAGGCCTTGCGCCCGTACACGCCCACCTGCGCCACGCCGTCGATGGTCGAGAGCGTGGGCGAAATGAGGTTCTCGGCGTAGTCGTTGAGCTCCGACGGGTTCATCGACGGCGAGATCAGCGCGATGAACAGCACCGGCGCGTCGGCCGGGTTCACCTTGCGGTACGAGGGCAGCTGCGTCAGTTCTTGCGGCAGCTGGCGCTGGGCGCGCAGCAGCGCGGCCTGCACGTCAACCGCGGCGGCGTCGATGTCGCGGCTGCTGACGAATTCGAGCGTGAGCGAGGTCACGCCCTGGGTGTTCACCGAGCTGATGGTCTGCAGGCCGGGGATGGTCGAGAACTGCTTTTCGAGCGGCAGCGCGACCGAACTCGCCATGGTGTCGGGGCTGGCTCCCGGCAGCTGCGCGTTGACGTTGATGACCGGCGTGTTGTAGCTGGGCAGCGCCGCCACCGGGATGCTGAAGTACGCAAAGATGCCGATGACCACGACGGCCGCCGACAGCAGCACCGTCATCGCCGGACGGCGGATGCAGAGCTCTGAGATGTTCATGCGCGTTCTCGTGCCGGCTGAACATCCGACGAAGCGGCGCTGCCGGGCGTGACGCCCGTGGTGCCGTTGGCAGGCGCCCCGCCTGGTCCGGCCGGTGCCTTCACGTCGATGCGCACCTTGCCGCCCGGGCGCACGTTCTGGCTGCCTTCGATCACGACCTGCTCGCCGGGCGTCACGCCGCTCACGGCCACCTTGGTGCCGAAGGTGTGGAGCACCTTGACCTGGCGGCGCGCCGCATTGCGCTCGGCATCGACCACGTACAGCGTGGCGCCGTCGGACAGCATCATGAGCGCCGCGGCCGGCACCACGGTGACGCCGTCGAGCATGCGCACCGTGATGCGCGTGTTGACGAACTGGCCGGGCCACAGGCTCTGGTCGGCGTTGGCGAACACAGCCTTGGCGCGCACGGTGCCGATCTGCGGGTCGACCGTGTTGTCGACGAAGTCGAGCGTGCCGAACAGCGGCTCGCGGCGGCCCGTGACCAGCGCCTCGACCTTGGCGCGCGTGCGCGCCGCGGCCAGCAGGTCCTGCAGGTTGCCTTCGGGCACCGGGAAGCTCACGGCGATCGGGTCGAGCTGGGTGATGGTGACCAGCGACAGCGTGGGCTGCACCAGCGTGCCCGGGTAGATGTTCACGGCGCCGATGCGCCCCGCGATGGGCGCGCGCAGCGTGGCGTAGCCCAGCGCCACCTGCGCCGACTGCACGGCCGCGCGGTCGGCCGCGACGGCGGCGCGCTGCGCCTGGAGCTGCGACAGCGTGGCATCGGCCGCGCTCTTGGCGATGAAGTTCTGCGCCACCAGGTCCTGGCTGCGCTTGTACTGGCGCTCCAGGTCGGCCATGGTGGCCTCGTCCTTCTGCTGCTGGGCCCGGGCGCGGGCCAGGTTGGCCTGGTCGTTGCGGTCGTCCAGCGTGAAGAGCAGCTGCCCTGCTTTCACGAACTGGCCTTCCTTGACATGCACCGCGCTCACGGTGTTGGTGACCTGCGGGCGCAGGTCGACGCTGTTGAGCGAAACCACGCTGCCGTTGACCTGCACCGTGACCGGAACGTCCTGCTTCTCGGCCGTGGCCAGCGTGACCAGCGCGGCGGGAGGCCCGGCGTTCGCGGCCTTGGCATCCTTCGTGTCCTTCGTGACGGGCCGATCGCCCGACATGCGCCACCAGCCGCCTGCGACGGCTACGATCAACACGCCCGCGAGGGCGAAGGCGGCAGATTTCTTCATGGGTTCTTGTGCACTTTGGGCTGACAGCAGCTATTGGAGCAGTGGCCGACGCACGGTGTTCACGGGCGCCGTAAAGAAATGTAAAGCAGGCCGACGCAAAGCCCCCGCACCACCCGCTGCACCCGGTATGAGGGAAAACACCCCCTCGCTAAAATCGCCGGTCCACAGCCTCTGGATATACCCCATGAACCGCTGCAAGACACCCACGAAAACACTCACCTCCCTCGCCCTTTGCGCAGCCCTTGCCGGCGCCGCAGGTCTTTTCTCCCTCCACGCCAGCGCCCAGGACGAGGTGCCCCGTCCGCAGACCCAGAACGAGTCGCTCAACGGCGGGCGCAACTTCCCCATCGGCACGCTGCGCGGCAAGTTCATGGTGACCAGCGCCCCCGACGTCGAGCTCGACGGCCGGGCCGACCGCCTGGGCGCCGGCGCGCGCATCCGCAGCCCGCAGAACATGCTGGTGATGCCCGGCGCGATCATCGGCCAGAAGTACCTCGTGAACTACACGCGCGACGCCGCCGGGCTGCTGCGCGAGGTCTGGATCCTGACGCCCGACGAGGCCATGGCCAGCCGCGAATCGCTGAACAAGCCGTTCCTGAACATCTGGCCGTTCACCTCGAACGACACGCTGAACACGCAGTAACGCGGCCGGGCCGCAAGCAAGCAAAAATCCGCGGGCGCCACGCGCGCCTCGCAGCCCTTCCTCTTTGCGAAGGGCACAGAGAGCTCCCCCATGAAAAAAGTATTCATCAAGACCTTCGGCTGCCAGATGAACGAGTACGACTCGGACAAGATGGCCGACGTGCTCCACGCCGCCCAGGGCTACGAGCCCACGCAGAACGTGGACGAGGCCGACCTCATCCTGTTCAACACCTGCTCGGTGCGCGAGAAGGCGCAGGAGAAGGTGTTCTCCGACCTCGGCCGCGTGAAGCACCTGAAGGCCAAGGGCGTGAAGATCGGCGTGGGCGGCTGCGTGGCGAGCCAGGAAGGCCAGGCCATCATCGCGCGCGCGCCCTACGTCGACATCGTGTTCGGCCCGCAGACGCTGCACCGCCTGCCCGAGATGCTGAACGACCGCGAGCGGCTGGACCGCCCGCAGGTGGACATCAGCTTCCCCGAGATCGAGAAGTTCGACCACCTGCCGCCCGCGCGCGTGGAAGGCGCGACCGCCTTCGTGTCGATCATGGAAGGCTGCTCCAAGTACTGCAGCTACTGCGTGGTGCCCTACACCCGCGGCGAGGAAGTGAACCGCCCGCTCGACGACGTGCTGGTCGAAATTGCCGGCCTGGCCGACCAGGGCGTGCGCGAGATCACGCTGCTGGGCCAGAACGTGAACGCCTACCGCGGCAAGATGGGCGACACCGCCGAAATCGCCGACTTCGCGCTGCTCATCGAGTACGTGGCCGAGATCCCCGGCATCGAGCGCATCCGCTACACCACCAGCCACCCGAACGAGTTCACGCCCCGGCTCATCGAGGCCTACGCCAAGGTGCCACAACTCGTCTCGCACCTGCACCTGCCGGTGCAGCACGGCAGCGACCGCATCCTCATGGCCATGAAGCGCGGCTACACGGCCATGGAATACAAGAGCACAGTGCGCAAGCTGCGCGCCATCCGCCCCGACCTGGCCCTGTCCAGCGACTTCATCGTCGGCTTCCCCGGCGAGACGGATGCCGACTTCGACAAGATGATGAAGCTCATCGACGACTGCCAGTTCGACAACAGCTTCAGCTTCATCTTCAGCCCGCGCCCCGGCACGCCCGCCGCCGCGCTGCAGGACGACACGCCGCACGAGGTGAAGCTGGCGCGCCTGCAAACGCTGCAGCGCGTGATCGACGGCAACGTGCGCCGCTTCGGCGACGCGCTGGTGGGCAGCACGCAGCGCGTGCTGGTCGAGGGCGCGTCGCGCAAGGACGCGAACGAACTCATGGGCCGCACCGCCTGCAACCGCGTCGTCAATTTCGAAGGCGACGCCCGCCTCGTGGGCCAGATGGCCGACCTGCGCATCACCCGCTCGCTGGCGTACACGCTGCGCGGCGAGGTGGTCACGCGCGAATCGGCCCTGGCTGCCGCCACGGCGCTCGCCCACTGATGGCGAAACGTCCGTCCGTCCGGGGCTCGTTCCAGCAGCTCCTGCTGTTTGCCTTCCTGCTGATCACCGCGCTGCTGGTGGGCGTGGCGCTGCGCTCGGTGCTGCAGTACGACGCGCTCGTCACGCAAAGCCGCGACGCCGCCGCGCGCGCGCTGCGCCTGTCGGGCGCCTCGCAGTCGCTGGCCGAGCGCAGCGCGGCCATGGAGCGCGCGGGACGCCAGTCGCTGGTGCTCAACGACGCCGTGCTGCGCCGCCGCTTCGACGAGGCGGCGCGCGAAGCCCACCAGGTGCTGGAGCGCCTGGAACGCAACGGCCTGCCGGCCGCCGGCATCGACATGTGGCGCAGCCAGCTCGGCGTGATCGAAGGGCTGCTCGGCGGCAGCCCCGACAGCGCCCTGGCGCGCGAAAGCACGATGGCGATGCAGTTCCGCGAACTCGACGCCCTGAACACCAACATCGCCCAGCAGGCGCAGTTCCTGATCGAAACGCAGAACGACGCGCTGGCCAAGCGCATCGAGAACGCGCGCCGCCGGCTGATGCGCGAGGTGGTGGCCGCCAGCGTGCTGGCCGTGTCGCTGGCGCTGGCCTTCGGCATCTGGCTGGCGCGCCCCTTCAAGCGGCTCGAGAACGCCATCGTCGGCCTGGGACAGAACCGCCTCGACGAGCCGATCGACATCCGCGGCCCGGCCGACGTGCGGCGCGTGTCGCAGCAGCTCGAATGGCTGCGCCTGCGCCTGACCGAACTCGACGCCGACAAGGCGCGCTTCCTGCGCCACGTGTCGCACGAGCTGAAGACGCCGCTGGCGGCGCTGCGCGAAGGCGTGTCGCTGCTCGAGGACGGCGTGACCGGCCCGCTGAATCCGGCGCAGCTCGAAGTGGCTCAGATCCTGCAGCAGAACACCGTGTCGCTGCAGAACCAGATCGAGGCGCTGCTGCGCTTCAACGCCGCCGCCTTCGAGGCGCGCGAGCTGCGCCGCGAACGCACCGAGCTGCTGCCGCTGATCGAGGAGCAGATCGAGGCCCAGCGCCTGCAGTGGCAGGCGCACGGCCTGCGCGTGCGCGCCGAGGGCGAGCCGATCGCCCTCACGGTCGACCGCACCAAGCTCGGCACCGCCATCGCCAACCTGCTGTCGAACGCGATCCGCTTCTCGGCCGCCGGCGGCGTCATCACGCTGGTCGTGTCGGGCACGCCCGAGGCGGTGCACATCGACGTGTGCGACGCCGGCCCCGGCATCGCCGTGAACGACCGCGACCGCATCTTCGAACCCTTCTTCCGCGGCGAGCGCCAGCCCGAGCACACGGTGAAAGGCACCGGCATCGGACTTTCCATCGTGCAGGAGTACATTGCAGCCCATGGGGGCCGCATCGCCCTGCTGCCGGACGGCCCCGGTGCACGCTTTCGCATCGAACTGCCGCGCACGACCTGACCCCGGACACCCCACCCACACCGCCCCGCGCTTTTTCGACCCATGTTCCTTTCGTTCGTCCGCAGATCCACCTTCGCCGGGGCCATGGCCGTGCCATGCGCCCTGTTGCTGGCAGCCTGCGCCTCCCAGCCCAAGCCGCCGGCCGAAGCCGACGCGCTGCCGCCGCCCGTGGCCGCGCCGCGCGTCGTGCCGGTCGAGGCCGAGCCCCGCGCGCCGGCCACGCAGCCGGCCTCGCTCTTCACGCAGCTCACGCAGGGCCCCGTCGCGACCATGCTGGCCTATGCCGACAAGGTGCGCCCGCTGGGCGGCGCCGACCTGAGCGCCGAAATTGCGCGCGTCAGCGAACAGGGCGAAACGCCCGCGGCGCAGATGCAGCTGGCGATCCTGCTCGCGCAGACCCGCGTGCCGGCCGACCTGGCGCGCGCGCTGGGCCTGCTGCAGCGCGTGATCGCCAACCCCGCGCCCGAGGCGCAGCCGCTGCATCCACTCGCGCGGGCGCTGGCGGCGCGCTATGTCGAGCAGCGCCGCGTCGAAGACGACCGCGACAAGCAGGTGCAGCAGCTGCGCGACAGCCAGCGCCGCATCGACCAGCTCAACGAGCGCATCGAGGCGCTGCGCGCCATCGAGCGCAGCTTCGCCCGGCCCAACACGCCGGCACCCACGCCCTCCTCCAACGGAAGCAGATCCAACCCATGAGTACAGCTGGTGCCCGCCTCCTCGTGGTCGACGACGACCCGGACATGCTGCGGCTGCTCTCGATGCGGCTGGTGTCGGCGGGCTACCAGGTCACGGCCGTCACCTCGGCCGAGACCGCGCTCACGCAGCTCGAGATCGAGCACCCGCAACTGGTGCTCAGCGACGTGCGCCTGCCCGGGCGCGACGGCCTGCAGCTGTTCGACGAGATCCGCAAGCGCCACCCGACGCTGCCGGTCATCCTGCTGACCGCGCACGGCACCATCCCCGACGCTGTCGAAGCCACGGCGCGCGGCGTGTTCACCTACCTCACCAAGCCCTACGACGCGCGCGAGCTGCTCGAGAAGATCGCGCAGGCATTGGCGCTCGGCGCGCCGACCACCACGCCCAGCAAGACCGGCGACGACAGCTGGCGCTCGGAAATCGTGAGCCGCAGCAACCGCATGGCCGAGCTGCTGGCCGAGGCGCGCATGGTCGCCAAGTCGGACGCCTCCGTGCTGCTGCGCGGCGACTCCGGCGCCGGCAAGGAACTGCTGGCACGCGCCATCCACAAGGCCAGCGCGCGCGCCGACAAGCCCTTCGTGGCGGTCAACTGCGGCGCCATTCCCGAAGCGCTGCTCGAATCCGAGCTGTTCGGCCACATGAAGGGCGCCTTCACCGACGCCCACGCCAACCACAAGGGCCTGTTCCAGCAGGCCGACGGCGGCACGCTGCTGCTCGACGAAATCGGGGACATGCCGCCCGCGCTGCAGGTCAAGCTGCTGCGCGTGCTGCAGGAGCGCGCGGTGCGCCCGCTGGGCGCGAGCCAGTCGATCGAGGTCGACGTGCGCATCGTCTCGGCCACCCACCGCGACCTGGACGCCGCGATGGAGGCCGGCCAGTTCCGCGAAGACCTGTATTACCGCCTGAACGTGGTGACGCTCACGCTGCCGCCGCTGTCGGCGCGGCGCGAGGACATTCCGCTTTTGGCCAACCACTTCCTGCAGAAGCTGTCGACCAAGTACGGCAAGCGGCTGTCGGGCTTCGCGCCCGAGGCGCTGAAGGCGCTGACCACCGCCGCGTGGCCGGGCAACGTGCGCCAGCTCTACAACGTGGTGGAGCAGGTCTGCGCGCTGTCGGGCTCGCCGCTGATCCCGCTGGCGCTGGTGCAGCGCGCGCTGCGCGTGCCGAGCGTGGAGGTGCTCACCTACGCCGAGGCCAAGCAGCGTTTCGAGCGCGATTACCTCGTCGGCCTGCTCAAGCTGACCGATGGCAACGTGGCCGACGCGGCCCGCCTGGCCGACCGCAACCGCACCGAGTTCTACCGCCTGCTGCAGAAGCACGAGCTCACGCCGGGCAACTTCAAGGCCGACGTTGTCGCTCCCGGTGGCGACCCTGTCGCCGAGTAGCGACAGGCCTAAGTCGTTGATTTGAAAGGCTGTTTCCCGAGGGCCTCCCCGGCTTGTCGGGATTCGGCGACAAAAACGGGGGTTTCGAGGGCCCGGCAGGCCCCTCCCCCACGGAAAACGGTTTCGAATCGCGCCAAGTCGTTGATTTGAAAGCGTTTTTCCAGGCTGGCACAGGGTTTGCCCCTGTACTGGCATGACAGCACTTACCAGCCCATCTTTCGCACTGCGTCCGCAGCGCGACGGCCTGCGTCAAAAGCAGTTTTCCTCCTCGCGGCCCCGTGCCGCGGGCCATTCGCTGACCGCGCTCTCCGGCGTCGGCGGCGCCGCCACGGACTGCGTCTTCAAGCGCCTTCCGGCCATTGGCGACACCCCCCTCGACAAGCAACGTTGGTGAATGAACCGATGAAGCCGAACGACTTCTCCCACCTCAACGTCCTCGCCGAATCCGATTTCGCACGCCGCAGCGCGCTGCGCGAGGAACGCCACCCCAACGCCGTCACCGCACCGCCGTTGAACCGCGGTTCCATGGCACCGCGCCCTTGGCGTGGTTTCTGGAACAGCCTCGGCACCGCACTGCTCGTGCGCCTGGGCGCCGGCCGCAACGCCGACAGCGCCCCCGCCGCCAAGCAGGCCGCCCCGGCCCCGCAGGCCTGGGAACGCGCCGCCGGCCAGCGCCGCCTCGCCTTCATGCTGCTCACGCTGCTGAGCACCGTGATCGCGTCGTCGCTGTTCGCCAGCGTGCAACCCGACTACGACAACGTCTGGCTCGAATACGGCCAGATCGGCCTGTACGGCCTGCTGTCGGGCTGGGTCGTGACCGGCTTCGTGACCGCGCTCATGGGCTTCTATGTCTCGGTGCGCGGTGACAAGCACGCCCTCTCGGCGAAACAGGTGGCCCACCACCCGATGAACCCCGAGGCACGCACCGCGATCATCATGCCGATCTGCAACGAGGACGTGGCCACCGTGTTCGCCGGCCTGCGCGCCACCTGCGAATCGGTCGCCTCCACGGGCCACGCCAAGCAGTTCGACGTGTTCGTGCTGTCCGACAGCTACAACCCCGAGACCGCCGCCGCCGAGCGCGCCGCCTGGGAAGACCTGCGCGCCGCGCTGGCCGAGAGCCCGAACCAGCCGCAGGTCGAGGTCTACTACCGCCTGCGCACCCGCCGCACGCACCGCAAGGCCGGCAACGTCGCCGACTTCTGCCGCCGCTGGGGCAAGGACTACCGCTACATGGTCGTGCTCGACGCCGACTCGGTGATGAGCGGCGACTGCCTGGCCTCGATGGTCAAGCTGATGGAAGCCAACCCCACCGCCGGCATCATCCAGACCGCGACGCAGGCCATCGGCCACGTCACGCTGCACGCCCGCGCCCAGCAGTTCGCTTCGCGCGTCACCGGCCGCCTGTTCACGCTGGGCATGCAGTTCTGGCAGCTCGGCGAGTCGCACTACTGGGGCCACAACGCGATCATCCGCGTCGAAGCCTTCATGAAGCACTGCGCGCTGGCCCCGATCAAGGGCACCGGCGGCATGTCGGGCGGCATCATGTCGCACGACTTCGTCGAAGCCGCGCTGATGCGCCGCGCCGGCTACCACGTGTGGCTGGTGTCCGACCTGGTCGGCAGCTACGAGCAGCAACCGCCGGACCTGCTGGCCGAGCTGCAACGCGACCGCCGCTGGTGCCAGGGCAACCTGCAGAACGCCCGCCTGATGGCCGAACCCGGCATTCACCCGGTGCACCGCGCGATGTTCGTGACCGGCACCATGGCGTATGTCTCGGCCCCGCTGTGGCTCGCCTTCCTGACGCTGGGCACCGCCCTGTGGCTGAGCGGCTCGAGCCTCGTGTCGAGCTGGAACGTGCTGCCTGCCGAACTGGCCGGCCTGTGGGTCTGGACCCTGTGCCTGCTGTTCCTGCCGCGCGTGCTGGGCATCGCCGCCGTGCTGATGCGCGGCGAACAACGCCAGTACGGCGGTGTGTGGGGCCTGGTGAAGAGCTCGGTGCTCGAAGCCGGCCTGGCCATCGTGCAGGCCCCCGTGCGCATGCTGGCCCATTCGCTGTTCGTGCTGGTCGCCCTCACCGGCATCAAGCTCGACTGGAAGTCGCCCCCGCGTGAAGCCAACGCCGTGCCGTGGAAGGTCGCTGCCTCGCAGCTGGCCCCCATGACGCTGGTGATCGCCATGCTGGCCGTCGGCGTCGCGATGATCGACCCGAGCGCGCTGATCTGGCTCATGCCTGTCGGCCTGCCGCTGCTGCTGGCGATTCCGCTGACCGTGCTGACCAGCCAGATCGCGCTGGGCACCACGCTGCGCGACCGCGGCTTCCTGCTGATTCCCGAGGAATCGCGTTCGCCCGCCGTGCTGCGTCGTGCGTGGATGCATGCACTGCGCCTGGCGCGTCCGGCGGCGCTGGCCACGGCCTGATGCGATCTCAGCCCTGCGGCTGATCGCTCCAAAGAAAAAGCCCGCTTCGGCGGGCTTTTTGCTGGGCGGTGCGCGATGCGCATCGATCTGTCAGAAGGGCAGCCAGCGGCGCCAGAACGGCGGACGGGGTGCGCGGGCGCCGCGCGCCACCAGCGCCGCGACGAGCGCCTCGCGGCCGTGCTTGCGGGCGGCCTGCAGCGGTGTCAGCCCGTCGAATTCAGACAGCAGGTTCGGATCGGCACCGTGGTCCAGCAGGTAGCTGGCGATCTCGCCGTGCCCCTGGACCAGGCTGGCCACCAGCGGTGTGCACAGGATCTCGGGGTGCTGGTAGTTCGGATTCACGCCCGCACCGATGTGATAGCGCACCAGGTCGAGGTCGCCGGTCAGCGCGCCCTGGTAGAGCTCTTTCCAGTCGCCTGCGGACATGGCGGAGCTGCGTGCCTCTCTATATATGCATGCGTCGAGCGGTCGGGCTCAGAACGGCAGCTTGCCGCCACCTCCGCCCATGCCGGGCATCCCGCCCATGCCCTTCATGCCGCCCATCTTCTTCATCATCTTCATCAGGCCGCCGCCCTTCATCTTCTTCATCATGCCCTGCATCTGCTCGAACTCGTTGAGCAGGCGGTTCACTTCCTGAACCTGCACACCCGCACCGGCCGCGATGCGGCGCTTGCGCGTGGCCTTGAGCAGCTCGGGCTTGCGGCGCTCCAGCGGCGTCATGCTCTGGATGATCCCTTCCTTGCGGCGGATGTCGCGCTCGGCGCGGGTCATGTCGGCCTCGGTGGCCTTGGCGGCCATCTGCTGCGGCAGCTTGTCCATCAGGCTGGAGAGGCCGCCCATCTGCTTCATCTGCTGCAGCTGGCCGAGGAAGTCGTTCAGGTCGAAGCCCGCGCCGCTCTTGACCTTGGCCGCGAGCTTCTGCGCCGCTTCGACGTCGACGCCGGCCGTGACCTGCTCAACCAGCGCGACGATGTCGCCCATGCCCAGGATGCGGCCCGCATGGCGCTCGGCGTCGAACACCTCGAGGCCGTCGATCTTCTCGCTCACGCCGGCGAACTTGATCGGCACACCCGTCACCTGGCGCACCGACAGCGCCGCGCCGCCGCGCGAATCGCCGTCGGTCTTGGTCAGGATGATGCCGGTGAGGGGCAGCGCTTCCTTGAAGGCCTTGGCGGTGTTGATCGCGTCCTGGCCCTGCATGGCATCGACCACGAACAGGGTTTCGACCGGATCGAGCTCGGCGTGCAGCTGCTTGATTTCGGTCATCAGCACTTCGTCGATCGCGAGGCGGCCGGCCGTGTCGACCAGCAGCACGTCGAAGTAGTGGCGCCTGGCGTGGTCGAGCGCGGCGCGCGCGATGTCCAGCGGCTTCTGGTCGGGCGTGCTCGGGAACCACTCGGCGCCGGCCTGCTTGGTGACGGTCTTGAGCTGCTCGATGGCGGCCGGGCGGTACACGTCGCCCGACACGGTGAGCACCTTCTTCTTGCGCTTCTCGATCAGGTGCTTGGCCAGCTTGGCGGTGGTGGTGGTCTTGCCGGCGCCCTGCAGGCCGGCCATGAGGATCACCGCCGGCGGCTGGGCCGCGAGGTTGATGTCGGACACGCCTTCGCCCATGGTGGCAGCCAACTCGCGGTTGACGATGCCGACCAGCGCCTGGCCCGGCTTGAGCGAGCCCAACACTTCCTGGCCGAGTGCCTTCTCCTTCACGCGGGCGACGAAGTCGCGCACCACGGGCAGCGCCACGTCGGCCTCCAGCAGCGCCATGCGCACCTCGCGCAGCATGTCCTGCACGTTGCTTTCGGTGATGCGCGCCTGGCCGCTCATCGTCTTGACGAGGCGGGAGAACTTTTCGGTGAGGGCGGTGGCCATGAAGGAAATACCTTGTTGTCCGCGGCAGCGGACCGATGGAAAGTCGTGAAAACCTGGAAGCGGTATGTGGGCCCGCTCTCTCGCGGGGGGTGCCCCCGGCGGGGGTGGGCGAAGCGACGCGACGTGCGCGAAGCCGGGGGGCGAGCCTATACACTCCACCGATGATTTTAGCGATCCCCTCCCCACTCGGCGTGGCGCTGGGCATCGCCACCGCGGCAGCCTACGGTTTTGCCGCTGCCGCCGGTGCGCGGCTCAGCCGCCAGACCACCCAATGGGCGCTCGGCATCGCATGGCTGCTGCACGCTGCGGTGCTCGGCCACGGGCTGATCGGCGGCGACCCTCGCTTCGGTTTTGCGCCGGCGCTGTCGGTCACGGCGTGGCTGGTGCTCACGGTCTACGCGGTCGAAAGCCGCCTGTACCCGCAACTGAAGGCACGCCGCGCGCTGGCCTGGCTGGGCGCGGCCGCCGTGCTGCTGGCGCTGCTGTTCCCGGGCACGCCGCTGCATGTCAGCGCCTCGCCCTGGCTGCCGCTGCACCTGGCGCTGGGCATCGCCTCGTACGGCCTGTTCGGCGCCGCCGTGGTGCACGCCTGGCTGATCACGCGAGCCGAAAAGCAGATCCGCCTCGCCAGCGCCGATGCACAGGCCGGCGTGCCGCTGCTCACATTGGAACGGCTCACCTTCCGCTTCGTCACGGCGGGCTTCGTGCTGCTGTCGGCCACGCTGTTGGCCGGCCTGCTGTTCAGCGAGCAGCTCTACGGCGCCGCCGGCCGCGCCTGGAAGTGGGACCACAAGACCATCTTCTCGGTGCTCGCCTGGCTCAGCTTCGCGGTCCTGCTGACCGGCCGCGCGCGCTTCGGCTGGCGCGGACGTACCGCGCGGCGCGTGCTTTACGCGGGCGCGGCGCTGCTGCTGCTGGCCTACGTGGGTTCGCGCTTCGTGCTCGAAGTCGTGCTGACGCGCCTGCCGGCATGAAGTACCTGCTCGTCCTCGCGGTGGTGTGGGTCGCGATCTGGCTCTGGCGCAAGAACCGGCGCGAAGAGATGCGCGACGCACAGCAGGAACGCGCCAAAAAAGCGCAACAGCGCACGCCGGCCGTCGGCCCGCCGCAGGCCATGGTGCGCTGCGCCCATTGCGGGCTGCACCTGCCCGCGGCCGACGCACTCCCCGGGCCGGACGGCGCGGTGTTCTGCAGCGCCGCGCACCGCCAGGCCGGCACCTCCGCATGAGTTCATTGCGCCGGTCGCGCGGCGAGCCGGCCACCGACTGGGACGTGCTCGACCTGGGCGCCGGCGACAGCACCGCGCTGCTGCGGCTGTGGCGCGGCTTCATGGCGGCGCGCTGCTTCGTGGCGCTGGTGCTGGTGCTGCTGCAGGGCGTGGCCTTCGCCATCGGGCAGGCCGTGCAGCCGCTGCCGATCGTGCTGTCGGGCGGCTACCTCGTGCTGGCCTGGCTGGAGATGCGCTATGCGCACTTCGAGCCGCCGATCCGCGGCTTCTCGACGCTCTGGCTGCTGACCATCGGGGTCGACCTGGGCATCTTCAGCGCCCTGCAGGTGCTGCAGGGCGGCAGCGTCAACTACACGCCGCTGTTCGCGCTGCCCGTGCTGATGAGCGCGGTGCTCGGCACGCTGCTCGTGGGCCTGGGCACCACGGCCACCGTGACGCTGCTGCTGCTGGCCGACGCCGGCTGGCACTGGCTGCAGCAACCCGGCGATCCTTCGGCGCGCTTCGTGCAGGCCGCCCTCACCGGCACCGGCCTGTTCGTGGTGGCGCTGCTCGCGCACGAACTCGCGCGCCGGCTGGCGCGCGAGGAAGCGGTGGCGCAGCGCAGCCGCAGCCACGCGCAGATGCAGGCGCAGGTCAACGACCTGGTGATCGAAACCCTCAGCGAAGGCGTGCTGGTGATCGACACCGACGGCCTGGTGCACGCGGCCAACCCGGCGGCCGACGCGATCCTCGGCCAGGGCCTGGCGCAGCTGGCGTTGCCGTTCCCGCTGCACACCCAGCCGGCCTGGCACGCGCTGGCCGCGCTCGCGCGCCAGACCTTCGCGCGCCGCGCCCCGCAGACCGAAGAGATCCCGGTGGCACAGGCCCGCGGCGCGGCGCGCGAGGTGCGCGTGCGCACCCGGCTCACGCCCACCGACGACCGCCGCGCCGACAGCCTGTGCGTGATGTTCCTGCAGGACCTGCGCGAGCTCGAAGCCCGCATCCGCACCGAAAAGCTCGCCGCGATGGGCCGCATGTCGGCCGCGGTGGCGCATGAAATCCGCAACCCGCTGGCCGCCATCGCGCAAGCCAGCGCGCTGCTCAGCGAAGACCTGACCGACCCGGCGCACCGCAAGCTGACCGACATGGTGCAGCACAACGCGCAGCGCCTGGCGCGCATCGTGGACGACGTGCTCGACGTCTCGCGCGCGCGCCAGCAGCGCGTGCTCTCGCTGGGCGAGCAACTGGTGCTCGACCCGGCGGCGCAGATCCTGGCCGAGGAATGGATACGCCAGACCCAGCGCAAGGGCGTGCGCGTGGCGCTCGACGCGCCGGGCAGCGAGGTGCGCTTCGAGGCCGAGCACCTGCGCCGCCTGCTGGTGAACCTGCTGGACAACGCGGCACGCTACGCCAGCCAGCGCGAGGGCGCGATCCAGGTCATCACCACCTTGCAGCGGGCCGGCGTGCAGCGCGCCGCGTTGCTGGTGTGGAGCGACGGTGCGCCGCTGGAGCCGGCGGTTCAGCGCCACCTGTTCGAACCCTTCTTCTCGTCCGAGAGCCGCTCCAGCGGCCTGGGCCTGTTCCTGTGCCGCGAGCTGTGCCGGCGCCACGGCGCCACCATCGGCTACGAACGGCGCGCACTGGTGCCGGGCGGGCCCGAGGGCAATGAATTCTTCGTCAGCTTCGCACCGAGCGAAAACCGGCTGACACAATAGCGGCCGTGAGCTCTCTCCCGCCTTCCGCCGCCGCCCCGCGCCCCGCGCAGATCCTCGTCATCGACGACGAACCCGACCTGCGCACGCTCTACGAACTCACGCTGCTGCGTGAAGGCTACCGGGTGGAAGCGGCAGGCAGCGTGTCCGAAGCCTGGCAGCACCTGGAAGCCGGCCGCTTCGACGCCGTGATCACCGACATGCGGCTGCCCGACGGCGAAGGCATGGAGATCATCCATCGCATCCAGAAAGACCAGCGCAGCGAGCGCTGCGTGGTCATGACCGCCTACGGCTCGGCCGAGAACGCGGTCGAGGCACTGAAGGCCGGCGCCTTCGACTACCTCACGAAGCCGGTCGACCTGAAGCAGTTCCGCGCCGTGGTGGCGTCGGCCGTGCAGGCCAACCGCGCCGCGGTGGTCGTGCCGCAAAAGGCGCCGCCGCAGGCCGCCGGCCAGGGCGGCGAACGCCCCGATGCGCTGGCCGTGACGCGCAGCGGCGCCACCGCGCTCGACCGGCTGGTCGGCGACTCCGACCCGATGCGCCTCGTGAAGTCGCGCATCGCCAAGGTGGCGCGCGGCATGGCGCCGGTGCTGGTGCGCGGCGAGTCGGGCACCGGCAAGGAGCTGGTCGCGCGCGCCGTGCACGGCTGCAGCCAGCGCAGCGAAGGTCCCTTCGTCGCGGTGAACTGCGGCGCGATTCCCGAGAACCTGCTCGAGGCCGAGTTCTTCGGCGCCAAGAAGGGCTCGTACACCGGCTCGTCGCAGGACCGCGACGGCTACTTCCAGGCGGCGCGCGACGGCACGCTGTTCCTGGACGAAATCGGCGACCTGCCGCTGGCCATGCAGTCGAAGCTGCTGCGCGCCATCCAGGAACGCAGCGTGCGCGCGATCGGCTCGACGCAGGAAGACGCGGTCGACGTGCGCATCGTGAGCGCCACCCATAAAGACCTGCACGCCGAGGTGCTGGCCGGCCGCTTCCGGCAGGACCTGTTCTACCGGCTCAACGTGATCGAGATCGCCGTGCCCGCGCTGCGCGAGCGCCGCGAAGACCTGCCCGCGCTGTGCACCGCGCTGCTCGCGCGCATCGCGCAGGACGGCGGCCTGCCCGTGCCGCGCCTGTCCGACGCGCTGCTGCAGCGCCTGGCCCAGCACCCGCTCGACGGCAACGTGCGCGAGCTCGAGAACCTGCTGCACCGCGCCGTGGCGCTGAACGACGGCGACGAGCTGCACATCGACCTGATGGGCGCGATGACGCCGATGCCGGCCGCGCCGCGCGGCGAATCCGCCGAAGCGCCAGCCGCCGTCGCGGTGGCTGCGCCCGCCGCGCCGGCGGTCGAGCCCAAGCCCGCGCCGCCACCGCTGCCCTCCGACCTGCAAGCCTGGCTCGACCAGCAGGAGCGCGAGATCCTCGTGCGCGCGCTGCACGAAAGCGGCTTCAACCGCACGGCCGCCGCCGCGCGGCTGGGCATGAGCCTGCGCCAGATCCGCTACCGCATCGCGCGCCTGGGCATCTCCACGCCCAACGGCGACGACGGCGCCACCGCGCATGCCGACGACTGACGACCCCGTCACCCCACCGGCCGGCGACGACAGACTTTGGCGCGCCGGCTGGTACCGCTTCGCCAAGGCCCTGCCCTCGCCCAACTTCGGCCCGCGCCCCGTCGGCGCGCAGACCGACCTGATCGTGCTGCACTCCATCAGCCTGCCGCCGGGCGAATACGGCGGCGACGCCGTGCAGCAGCTCTTCACCAACCGGCTCGACTGGGACGCGCACCCGTACTTCCAGTCGATCCGCGGGCTCGAGGTGTCCTCGCATTTCTATGTGCGGCGCAACGGCGAGCTCTGGCAGTTCGTGAGCTGCGAGGACCGCGCCTGGCACGCCGGCGTGTCGTCGTGGCGCGGGCGCAGCAACTGCAACGACGACTCCGTCGGCGTCGAGCTCGAAGGCCTCGAGGGCGAGCGCTTCGAGGAGGCGCAGTACGAAACGCTGGCCAGCCTCTGCGCCGCGCTCGCGCAGCACTACGCCATCGCCCACATCGCCGGCCACGAGCACATCGCGCCCGGCCGCAAGCAGGACCCCGGCGCCGGTTTCGACTGGCGTCTGCTGCGCGAACAGCTCGGCTGGAATCCACAGATGTTTCCCGAGCAGGTGGTCGCGCGCTAATTTTTTCAATCGCTCCGTGGCCCGCGATGCGCCGCTCTCGCAGCGCAGCAATCTCGCAAGCGCAGGCACGCGACGTAGCAACCATGCGGCCTGCAGGCCCAAATCGCCTTGCAAGCCGCGCCCCATGCGGGTTGCGCCACCATGGGCCAGTATTCACGCGGCATCGCTGGCGATGCGCTGAGTGCGGCGCAATTCCTGTCAGGGTTGCGTCCATAGGAAAACACTACCTGTAGTGGCTTGTGGGGCACAGACACCCTAGATATAGTGTCTTCCCGTTCGGCAACAACGCCGACGCAAGGCCCGCGAGGCCTTGCCAACCAACAAGAATTGCACAACCGAGAGGAAGCGAATGCAAACTGCACTGAACACCCCGTCGACCCCCCGCGCCGTCCCCGCGACGCCGCAGCAGCAACAAGACACTGCGGGCTCGCCCACCGGTCAGAACCTCGCGCACTACCAGATCATTCGCCGCAACGGCGCCGTCGTTCCCTTCGAACCGAACAAGATCGCCATCGCGATGATGAAGGCCTTCCTGGCGGTGCACGGCACCCAGGGCGCGGCTTCCGCCAGCGTGCGCGAGACCGTCGACACGCTGACGCAAGGCGTGATCCGCGCCATGGTGCGCTCGCGTCCGGGCGGCGGCACCTTCCACATCGAAGACGTGCAGGACCAGGTCGAGCTCGGCCTGATGCGCGGCGGCCACCATGAAATCGCGCGCGCCTACGTGCTGTACCGCGAACGCCGCACCCAGGAGCGCTCCAAGCAGGGCGAGCAGGACGTGCCCGCCGCACCGGCACTGCACGTGCTCGACAACGGCGAGCGCGTGGCGCTGGACCTGAACGAGCTCAAGGGCCTGATCGAATCGGCCTGCCAGGGCCTGGGTGACAGCATCACCGCCGCCCCCATCGTCGCCGAGACGATGCGCAACCTGTACGACGGCGTGCCGCTGGACGAGGTCTACAAGGCCTCCATCCTGGCCGCCCGCACGCTGATCGAGAAGGACCCCGACTACACCTTCGCCACCGCGCGCCTGCTGCTGCACACGATCTTCAAGGAAATCATCGGCCGCGAAGTGATGCCGGTCGAGCGCGCCACCGCCTACGCCGACTACTTCCCGCAGTTCATCAAGAAGGGCGTCGAGAACGAGCTGCTCGACGAGAAGCTGCTGCAGTACGACCTGCCCCGCCTGGGCGCCGCCCTGAAGGCCGAGCGCGACAACCAGTTCGACTACCTGGGCCTGCAGACCCTGTACGACCGCTACTTCCTGCACGTGCGCAAGACCCGCATCGAGCTGCCGCAGGCGTTCTTCATGCGCGTGGCCATGGGCCTGTCGCTGAACGAAATCGACCGCGAAGCCCGCGCCATCGAGTTCTACGAAGTGCTGTCGTCGTTCGACTTCATGTCGAGCACGCCCACCCTGTTCAACGCCGGCACGCTGCGCTCGCAGCTCTCGAGCTGCTACCTGACCACCGTGCCCGACGACCTGGACGGCATCTACGAGTCGATCAAGGAAAACGCGCTGCTGTCGAAGTTCGCCGGCGGCCTGGGCAACGACTGGACCCGCGTGCGCGCACTGGGCAGCCACATCAAGGGCACCAACGGCGAATCGCAAGGCGTGGTGCCGTTCCTGAAGGTGGTGAACGACACGGCCGTGGCCGTGAACCAGGGCGGCAAGCGCAAGGGCGCCGTCTGCACGTACCTGGAAACCTGGCACCTCGACATCGAGGAGTTCCTGGAGCTGCGCAAGAACACCGGCGACGACCGCCGCCGCACGCACGACATGAACACCGCCAACTGGATCCCCGACCTGTTCATGCGCCGCGTGATGGAAAAGGGCACCTGGACGCTGTTCTCGCCCTCCAACGTGCCTGACCTGCACGACCTGTTCGGCGCCGACTTCGAGAAGGCCTACGTCGCCTACGAAGAGAAGGCCGCCCGCGGCGAGATCAAGCCCGCGCGCACCCTCCAGGCCTCGGACCTGTGGCGCAAGATGCTCACGATGCTGTTCGAGACCGGCCACCCCTGGATCACGTTCAAGGACGCCTGCAACGTGCGCTCGCCGCAGCAGCATGCCGGCGTGGTGCACTCGTCGAACCTGTGCACCGAGATCACGCTGAACACCAGCGACACCGAAACGGCCGTCTGCAACCTGGGTTCGGTGAACCTGCTGCAGCATCTGAAGGACGGCAAGGTCGACCAGGAAAAGCTCAAGCGCACCATCTCCACCGCGATGCGCATGCTCGACAACGTGATCGACATCAACTACTACGCCGTGAAGAAGGCGCGCGACTCGAACCTGCGCCACCGTCCGGTCGGCCTGGGCCTGATGGGCTTCCAGGACGCGCTGTACGAACTGCGCATTCCCTACGCCTCGCAGGAAGCGGTGCAGTTCGCCGACGAGTCGATGGAAGCCATCTGCTACCACGCCTACTGGGCCTCGACCGAGCTGGCCAAGGAACGCGGCAAGTACTCCAGCTACAAGGGCTCGCTGTGGGACAAGGGCATCCTGCCGATCGACTCGCTCGACCTGCTCGAGAAGGCCCGCGGTGGCTACGTCGAAGTGGACCGCTCGGCCACCCTCGACTGGGATTCGCTGCGCGCCAAGATCAAGGCCGACGGCATGCGCAATTCGAACTGCGTGGCCATCGCCCCCACGGCGACCATCTCGAACATCATCGGCGTGGACGCCTCGATCGAACCCTGCTTCGGCAACCTGTCGGTCAAGTCGAACCTGTCGGGCGAGTTCACCGTGATCAACCACTACCTGGTGCGCGACCTGAAGCGCCTGGGCCTGTGGGACGACGTGATGGTCATGGACCTGAAGCACTTCGACGGTTCGCTGCGTCCCATCGACCGCGTGCCGCAGGACGTGAAGGCGCTGTACGCCACCGCGTTCGAAGTCGAGACGACGTGGCTGGTGGAAGCCGCCGCGCGTCGCCAGAAGTGGATCGACCAGGCGCAGTCGCTGAACATCTACATGGCCGGCGCCTCGGGCAAGAAGCTCGACGACACCTACAAGCTCGCCTGGCTGCGCGGCCTGAAGACCACCTACTACCTGCGCACGCAGAGCGCGACGCACGCTGAAAAGTCGACGGTGCAATCGGGCCGTCTCAACGCGGTGTCGTCGGGCAACGACGCACCCTCGGGCATGAGCGCACTCGAAGCTGCCGCTGCTGCAGCGAAGGCACAGATGAGCGCGATGCCCGCCACCGACATCGCGTTCTGCGGTGTCGACGATCCGACCTGCGAAGCCTGCCAGTGATGTGCAAGTGAAGCGTCAACACACAAGACGCTTCGATCGATCAGCGAGGTGCTCGCACAAGTGAAAAGCGCGCGACGTTCAATCAATCAAGGCATTGACTGACGTCGCGCGATGCATGCGAGCAACATAACAACCCCATAAATGGCGCACGATGTGAACGAGCACTTTGCAACTCACATCGTTGCTCCGATAATTGCGCATTGGATTTTTCTATGTTGACCTGGGACGAAGAAGTCAAGCCCTCCTTACCAAAGGATATGCAACAAGGATTGCAGCAGCACCACGCATCGACCGGCGGTCTTTCCGCTGGCCGCGCGGTCGCCGCTCCGACTTCGTCGCTTGCACAACCCGCCACTGCCACCGCACCGGTGGCCGCCGCTGCAGGCCAGCGCGTCAAGGCTTCCGACAAGCGGATCATCAACGGCCAGACCGACGTCAACCAGCTGGTGCCGTTCAAGTACAAGTGGGCTTGGGAAAAGTACCTCGCCACCTGCGCCAACCACTGGATGCCGCAGGAAGTGAACATGACGCGCGACATCGCGTTGTGGAAAGACCCGAACGGCCTGACCGAAGACGAGCGCCGCATCGTCAAGCGCAACCTCGGCTTCTTCGTGACCGCCGACTCGCTGGCCGCCAACAACATCGTGCTGGGCACCTACCGCCACATCACGGCCCCCGAGTGCCGCCAGTTCCTGCTGCGCCAGGCCTTCGAGGAAGCGATCCACACACACGCGTACCAGTACATCGTCGAGTCGCTCGGCCTGGACGAGAGCGAGATCTTCAACGCCTACAACGAAGTGCCGTCGATCCGCGAGAAGGACCAGTTCCTGATCCCGTTCATCGACGCCATCAGCGACCCGAACTTCAAGACCGGCACGCACGAGACCGACCAGACGCTGCTCAAGTCGCTCATCGTGTTCGCCTGCCTGATGGAAGGCCTCTTCTTCTACGTCGGCTTCACGCAGATCCTTGCGCTGGGCCGCCAGAACAAGATGACCGGCGCCGCCGAGCAGTACCAGTACATCCTGCGCGACGAGTCGATGCACTGCAATTTCGGCATCGACCTGATCAACCAGCTCAAGCTCGAGAATCCTGGCCTGTGGACCGCAGAGTTCAAGGCCGAGATCAAGGACCTCTTCATGAAGGCCGTCGAGCTCGAATACAAATACGCCGAAGACACCATGCCGCGTGGCGTGCTCGGCATGAACGCCTCCATGTTCAAGGGCTACCTGCGCTACATCGCCAACCGGCGCGCGCAGCAGATCGGCCTCGAAACGCTCTTCCCGAACGAGGAAAACCCGTTCCCCTGGATGAGCGAAATGATTGACCTGAAGAAAGAGCGCAACTTTTTCGAAACCCGCGTGATCGAGTACCAGTCGGGTGGTGCGCTCTCCTGGGATTGAATTTTTCGATACACAACAATTCATGAATTCAAGAATTGCCCTTGCCACCGACTGCGCCAAAGAGCGCGGCATGGACGAGGGCTCAGGTGTTCATGGTGCTGGGGCTCAGATTCCAACGCCATGAATCGCTTCACGCTCCCAACGCGCGTGGAGTGCTTCAATAGGTTGATTTTTTCAACTTGATCAAGGAGAAATAGAAATGGCAACTGCAAAGAAAGCGCCGGCCAAGAAGGCCGCTGCAAAGAAGGCTCCGGCTAAGAAGGCTGTCGCCGCGAAGAAGGCTCCGGCAAAGAAGGTCGCTGCCAAGAAGGCTCCGACCAAGAAGGCTGTCGCCAAGAAGGTCGTAGCGAAGAAGGCTCCGGCAAAGAAGGTCGCGGCCAAGAAGGTTGCAGCCAAGAAGGTCGTAGCGAAGAAGGCTGCACCGGCGAAGAAGGCCGCTGCCAAGAAGGCTCCGGCAAAGAAGGCCGCCGCCAAGAAGGCGCCTGCCAAGAAGGCCGTAGCGAAGAAGGCGCCTGCCAAGAAGGCTGCTGCCAAGAAGGCCCCTGCGAAGAAGGCTGCCGCCAAGAAGGCCCCTGCCAAGAAGGCCGCGGCCAAGAAAGCCGCGAAAAAGCCCGCTGCCAAGCCTGCCGCTGCTGCCAAGAAGCCTGCTGCCAAGAAGGCCGCCGCGCCTGCGAAGGCTGCCGTAGCGCCTGCCCCTGCGGCGCAAACGACGCTGAATCCCCAGGCAGCCTGGCCGTTTCCGACGGCCAGCAAGCCCTGAGTGAATTCTCAGCGGCCCTGAAAGGCATAAAGCCCGGCACCGCAAGGTGCTGGGCTTTTTTCATGGGCGGCCCGCTGTGGCCGAATCGCCGAAGCGATGCGGGCCAGTCAGCGAATCACAGGTCGAGCGTGGCGCGATCGATCTGGTAGTTCTGCGGTCCGCGTTGCGCGATCTTGAGCGCGCCGATGCGGTTGCCGAGCGCTGCGCAGCGCGCCAGCGGCCATTCCTTTTCCAGACCGTACAGCAGGCCACCGCGCCATGCGTCACCGCAACCCGTGGGCTCGATCACAGCCGTCGGCGTCACGCCGGGCACGTGCTCGCGCTCGCCGCCGGTCCACACTTCACAGCCCTCGGCCGCCAGCGTGACCACGAGGCCGCGCACGCGCTGCGAGATCTCGGCCAGGCTCCAGCCGGTGCGCTGCGACAGCATCTTGCCTTCGTAGTCGTTGACGACGACCCAGCTCGCGAGCTCGATGAAGTGACGCAGTGCATCGCCGTCGAACATCGGCAGGCCCTGGCCCGGATCGAACACGAAGGGAATGCCGGCGACAGCGAATTGCTCGGCGTGCTGCAGCATCGCCTCGCGGCCGTCGGGCGCGATGATGCCGAGCTTGATGTCCTCGCGCGCCGCCACCTTCGTGACGTGCGCCTGCTGCATCGCACCGGGATGGAACGCCGTGATCTGGTTGTTGTCCGTGTCGTTCATGATCATCGCCTGCGCGGTGAACGTGTCGTCGAGCTGACGCACGAACTCCGTGCTGATGCCCAGCGTGCGCATGCGCTCGGCGTAGTCGGCGCCGTCGCTGCCCAGCGTAGCCATCGGCAGCGCCGTGCCGCCGAGTGCGTTGAGGCTGTAGGCGATGTTGCCGGCGCAGCCGCCGAAGTCACGGCGCAGGCCCGGCACCAGGAACGACACATTCAGGATGTGCAGCTGGTCCGGCAGGATCTGGTCGGCGAACCGGCCTTCGAAAGTCATGATGGTGTCGAACGCGAGGGAACCGCAAATCACTGCTGCCATGGGTGGACCGTAGGTTGGATGAGAAAGGGAACGAACGGCGCGCGTGTCGGCGCTCCGCTCAGGGATAGAAAGCTTCGACGCGGTAGCCCGCGATCGGCGGCAGTGCCGCCGCCTCGCTGGCCGACAGGGTCAGCGGCAGCGAGGCCGCGCGGTCGGCACGCGCCGCCAGCACGCCTGGCGCGCCGTAGTCGGTGGGCGTCAGCACGCGCCGCACGACGGCTTGTTCCTGCGTGTCGAGCAGCGACAGCTCGATGGCCGGCATCGCGAGCGGCACGGTCGCGGCATTGCGCAAGGTGAAGCTCAATCGGTAGTCGTTGCCGCCGCTCTTCTCGCGCGCGAAGGCCGCGCCCTCGATCACGATGTCGCCGATCTGGCGCAGCGCCGCGAGCTCGCAACCGGTGTACTGGCACAGCGCCGACAGGGCGGGCCGCAGGTTCGGCTGGCGCGCCACGATGCCGTCGCGCTCGTGGCGAACGATCTGCACGATGAGGGCCAACGCCGCGAGCACGGCCAGCACCACCAGCAGGCGCCGCACGCCCTTGCGTTGCCAGAAGCCGGTGGCCTTTTCGGCCGGCTCGTCTTCTTCGGCGAAGGGATGGTCTTCAGGCGCCTCGAAGGTCGCGGAGAGCGAGAAATCCGGCTCGCCTTCGGCACGGATGCCGGGACCCGGCAGCGGCGCGGACGCCTCTTCGTGCTGCGCGTCACGCGCCTTGGCGTTCGCGATCTTGGCCGACTTGGCGCGCGCGCGGCGCAGCGCCTTCTGGATCAGGAGCTGGTCGTGGTCTTTCTCTTCCTGCTCGCGCTCCGCGGCCGCGCCGTCGTCGTTCTCACCGGTCGCTGCAACCAGCCCGCGCAGCGCTGAGCTGCGCGGCAAGTCGGGCAAGGGCGGCGCAGGCGGCGGCGATGCGGGAGGCGGCGCGCCGAGGTTCAGGTCGATGTTCGGAAACGGCGGCAGCGAACTCGCGGGCGGACGCCATGCGGGCTCGGTGGCGTCGAGGTCGGACCAGGGCTCGTCCGCGGCGAGGCCGTGCGCGGGCAGCGTCAGTTCGAAAGGCAGCGGGGACGCAGCCGGCGCGACATTGGTGGCGGCAGTCGACAGCCCGGCTTCGTCTTGCGGGGCAGGCGGTGGCGCCTGCGGCTCGGACTCGTCGTCGAGAAAGTCGGCCTCCTCGACCGCCGGCCGTGCGGCCACCAGGTCGAGGCGTACGTCGTCGAAAGACGCCACCAGTGCGGCCATCGACGACATCGGCGAAGGTGCCGGTGTGGGCGCGGGTGCCGGCGCGGCAGGCGCGGCAGGCGCGGACACCGCACCATCGGGCGCCTCCTGCAGGTCGAGCGTGGCATCGAACACGTGGCTGCATCGACCGCAGCGCACCCAGCCGTCCGAGATGCGAAGCTGGTCGCGCACCACCTTGAAGGTGGTGGTGCAGGCGGGGCAACGCGTGACGAGGCTCATGACCGGGCGATTGTAGGGTTGGGCCCCCGCCGTGCAGGCAGGCGCCCGGGGCGCCCGCGGTGCGAGCGCCCGGCCGCGCGCTTCAGCAGCGCGCGGTCATGAGGATCCAGCCGTCCTCGGTGTCGCTGACTTCGAGCGCGGCGTACGGCGCATAGGCCGCCTTGAGCTCGTCGGCCTGGCGCTCGAGGATGCCGGCCAGCACCAGCGAGCCGCCGGCGGCCACGTGGCTGCGCAGCAGCGGCGCCAGCACCTTGAGCGGCGTCGCGAGGATGTTGGCGAGCACCGTCTGGTACTCGCCCTTCGCAGCTTCGGGCAGACCCGCGTTCAGCTGCACACCGTTGGCCTCGGCGTTGAGCCGGGTCGAGGAGACCGCGGCTTCGTCGATGTCGACGGCGTCGATGTTGCGCGCGCCGAACTTGGCCGCGCCGATGGCCAGGATGCCGGAGCCGCAGCCGTAGTCGAGCACGCGCTGGTCAGCAAAGGCGCCCTCGCCTTGCGTCGCGATCCAGCGCAGGCACATGCGCGTGGTCGGGTGCGTGCCCGTGCCGAAGGCCAGGCCCGGGTCGAGCCGGATCACCTGCTTCGCTTGCGCCGGCGGCTCGTGCCACGTGGGCACGATCCAGAACTCGGGCGTGATCTCGACCGGTGCGAACTGCGATTGCGTGAGCCGCACCCAGTCCTGGTCAGGCACCGGCGCCACGCCGAGCACCGCACAGCCTTCGAAGAAGTCCTGCAGCGCGAGCACCGAGGCGGCCTCGTTGGCGGCATCTTCATCGGGGAACAGCGCGATCACGCGCGAACGCTGCCAGCCCTCCTTGGGCGGCGGCATGCCGGGCTCGCCGAACAGGGCCTGCTCGGCATCGGTCTGCGCATCGGCGTCTTCGACCGACACGCTCAGCGCATCGAGTGCGTCGAGCGCATCGCCGAGCATTTCGACCCGGTCTTCCGGCGCCATGAGGCGGAGTTCAAACATACAGGGCGTTGCGCGTGGACTCAGCGCTTGTGCGCTGCGAGCCACTCTTCGAGGTAATGAATGTTCGTGCCGCCGCTCATGAACTTGGCGTCGACCATCAGCTCGCGGTGCAGCGGCATGTTGGTCTGGATGCCTTCGATCACCGTCTCGTTCAGGGCCGTGCGCATGCGCGCCATGGCCTGTTCGCGGGTGTCGCCGTACACGATGATCTTGCCGATCATCGAGTCGTAGTTCGGGGGCACGAAGTAGTTGGTGTACACGTGCGAGTCGACGCGAACGCCCGGGCCGCCCGGCGGGTGCCACATGGTGATTCGACCCGGCGACGGCGTGAACTTCCACGGGTCTTCGGCGTTGATGCGCACCTCGATGGCGTGGCCGCGCATCTCGATCTGGCGCTGCGTGAACGGCAGCTTCTCGCCGGCGGCGACCATGATCTGCGTCTTCACGATGTCGATGCCGGTGGTGAACTCCGTGACCGGATGCTCCACCTGCACGCGCGTGTTCATCTCGATGAAGTAGAACTCGCCGTTCTCGTACAGGAACTCGAAGGTGCCGGCGCCGCGGTAGCCGATCTTCTTGCAAGCAGTGGCGCAGCGTTCGCCGATCTTCTCGATCAGCTTGCGCGGAATGCCGGGGGCCGGCGATTCCTCGATCACCTTCTGGTGGCGGCGCTGCATGGAGCAGTCGCGCTCGCCCAGGTAGACCGCGTTCTTGTGCTTGTCCGCGAGGATCTGGATTTCGATGTGGCGCGGGTTCTGGAGAAACTTCTCCATGTACACGGCCGGATTGTTGAAGGCCGCGGCGGCTTCCGCCTTGGTCATCTGGATCGCGTTGACCAGCGCCGCCTCGGTGTGCACCACGCGCATGCCGCGGCCACCGCCGCCGCCTGCCGCCTTGATGATCACCGGGTAGCCGATCGCACGGGCGATGCGCTTGTTGGTGGCGGCGTCGTCCGAGAGTTCGCCTTCCGAGCCGGGCACACAGGGCACGCCGGCCTTGATCATGGCCTGCTTGGCCGAGACCTTGTCACCCATCGTGCGGATGTTGTCAGGCGTCGGGCCGATGAACTGGAAGCCGCTTTGCTCCACGCGTTCGGCGAAATTGGCGTTCTCGCTCAGGAAACCGTAGCCGGGGTGGATGGCTTCGGCGTCCGTCACCTCGGCGGCCGAGATGATGGCCGGCATGTTGAGGTAGCTCAGGCCCGAAGGCGCCGGGCCGATGCACACGGCTTCCTGCGCCAGCTTGACGTACTTGGCTTCGCGATCGGCTTCGGAATAGACCATCACGGCCTTGATGCCCATTTCGCTGCAGGCACGCTGGATCCGAAGGGCGATCTCCCCCCGGTTTGCAACCAGAATCTTCTTGAACATGCTTACTCGATGATGAACAGCGGCTGGCCGTATTCGACCGCCTGGCCGTTTTCGCCGAGGATCTGCGTGACCGTGCCGGCCTTGTCGGCCTCGATTTCGTTGAGGATCTTCATCGCCTCGATGATGCAGAGCGTGTCGCCCTCGTTCACCTTGCTGCCGATTTCGACGAAAGCCGCGGCGCCCGGGCTGGACGAACGGTAGAAGGTACCGACCATCGGCGACTTCACGGCGTGGCCGGTCGGTGCGGCTTCGACGGCGGGCGCAGCAGCGGCCGGAGCGGCACCAGCGATGGCGGGCGCCGCCACGGCGGGCGCGGCGGCCAGGGTCTGCACATACTGCACGGGGGCGGCACCGCCACCCTTGACGATGCGGACCTTGCCTTCGGTCTCGGTGATTTCCAGTTCGGAAATATTCGATTCGGACACCAGATCGATCAGTGTCTTGAGTTTGCGCAGATCCATGGGACTCCAGTGCCAGCTTTGCCGGTCTTTAGGAAAGAACTTGACCGAAAACCGTCGATTTTCGGCGTTTGGCGTCTAACGCCAGCTTGTGTATTTAAATTCTAACCGTGAACAAGTTGGCGTCGCCAAGCGTCCAGGTCGGTCGTTTCAAGCTTGCCCATTTTACGAGCCAGCACCGAACCGTCGGCATGGAGCACCAAGGTGAACGGCAGGCCGCCTCCGGTGTTGCCCAGATTCTTCACCAGTTCCATGCCCTGCAAGCCGGCCAGCGCGGTCGGGTAGGTGACCGGCGTGCGCTGCAGGAACTTGCGCACGGCGCTCGGTTGGTCGATGGCCAACCCGACAACTTGCCAGCCGTTGGCACCGTGTTCGCGGAAAAAGGCGTCGATCATCGGCATTTCTTCGACGCAGGGCGGACACCACGTGGCCCAGAAGTTGAGCAGCACGGGCTTGCCGCGCAGGCTCGACAGGACCAGCTCGCCGCCCTCGGGGCGCTCGAAGCGCTGATCCCAGAACATGGCCGCATCAAGCTTTTCGCCGCCGCTGGCCGCGACACCGCTGTCATTGCGCTCCCGCCACCAGGCGCCGGCAATGCCGGCCGCGGCAGCGACTGCCGCCACGCCGGCATACAGCATGCCGCGTCGTGTGGGCGTTGAAGTCATTCACTGGTCCTTTACTTGTTCAATGCGTCGGCGCAGCGCGTTCAGGTCGCCGCGCGGCGCGCGCCCCTGGGCGTCGGGCTTGAGGGCGCCGCGCAGGTCGTCGAGGTCGTACACCAGCAGGTGCACCCCGATTTCCTCGCCCAGCGCCCGGCTCGGCGCGTGGACGCTGAGGGCTTCGACCTGCTCGCCATGGAAGCCGGTCACCATGCGCGGCTCGTAGTCCACGTGGTGATCGATCAGGGCGATTTCGGCCGACTTGGAATCATCGCAGAACAATTGAATATAAATGTCTGACAAACGTGTGGCCGTGCCGTGCCAGACGGCGCCGCCCACATGCGGCCGGAACACGGCCATGCGCTCCATCCACTCGAGCGCGAGCAGGCGCAGTGCGTGCAGTTCCTGGGGCTGGGTGTCGGCGCAGAAGACCGCGATGTAGTCGCGCACCTCGGCCTCGACCTCGTCGTTGTTGGGCAGCGCGGTGCGCGTCGGGAGGCCGAGTTCGCGCAGCGCCCGGCGCTTGGCCGGGCCGTACTCGAGCCCCTCCTCGACCACGAGTCGGGCGGCAACGGCGGCGATTTCACGCTTGGACGTGTCCATCGGGGCATTTTGCCCGCTGCGGACGTCCCTCACATGAACATCAGTACGGCGCCCGGGGCGAAGCCGCCGGGGCACCCGCAGCGCCTCCCTAGAATTGGCCGATGCACATTCATATTCTGGGTATCTGCGGCACGTTCATGGGCGGTGTGGCCGCCCTCGCACGCGAAGCAGGCCACCGGGTCACGGGCTGCGACGCCGGCGTGTACCCCCCGATGAGCGACCAGCTGCGCGCGCTCGGCATCGATCTCATCGAAGGCTTCGGCGCCGACCAGCTGGCCCTCGCCCCCGACATGTTCGTGGTCGGCAACGTCGTCTCGCGGGCCCGGCTGCCCGATGGCAGCCCCAAGTTCCCGCTGATGGAAGCCATCCTGGACGCCGGCAAGCCCTACACCAGCGGCCCGCAGTGGCTGGCCGAACACGTGCTGCAGGGCCGCCATGTGCTGGCCGTGGCCGGCACGCACGGCAAGACGACCACCACCTCGATGCTGGCCTGGGTGCTCGAACAGGGCGGCAAGGCACCCGGCTTCCTGGTCGGCGGCGTGCCGCTGGACTTCGGCGTCTCGGCCCGGCTCGGCGACGGCCCGGCCTTCGTGATCGAGGCCGACGAGTACGACACCGCCTTCTTCGACAAGCGCAGCAAGTTCGTTCATTACCGGCCGCGCACCGCCGTGCTGAACAACCTGGAGTTCGATCACGCCGACATCTTTGACGATCTCACCGCCATCGAGCGCCAGTTCCATCACCTCGTGCGCACCGTGCCCGGCACCGGGCGCCTGGTGGTGAACGCCACCGAAGAGAGCCTGCAGCGCGTGCTGGCCCAGGGCTGCTGGAGCGAACTCGCCCGCTTCGGCGACGGCGGCCCGGCCACGGAATGGCAGGCGCGCGGCACGCACGACGCCTTCGACGTGCTGCACCGCGGCGAGGTGGTCGGCCGGGTCGAGTGGGCGCTCTCGGGCCTGCACAACCAGATGAACGCGCTGGCCGCCATCGCGGCGGCCGATCATGTGGGCGTGCCGCCGGCCGACGCGGCCCGCGCGCTCGGGCGCTTTCGCAACGTGCGCCGCCGCATGGAGCTGCGCGGCACGGTCGAGGGCCAGGGCGGCGCGATCACCGTCTATGACGACTTCGCCCACCACCCCACCGCGATCCGCACCACGCTCGACGGCCTGCGCAAGAAGCTCGACGACGCCGGCAAGCAAAGTGAGCGCATCCTCGCGGCCTTCGAGCCGCGCAGCAACACGATGAAGCTGGGCGTGATGGCCGCGCAGCTGCCGTGGAGCCTGGAATCGGCCGACCTGTCGTTCTGCCACACGGCCGGCCTCGACTGGGACGCGGCCGCCGCGCTGGCGCCGATGGGCGCGCGCGCCCAGGTGGCCGGCGCCATCGAACCGCTGGTGCAGCAGGTGGTGGCCGCGGCGCGGCCCGGCGATCACATCGTCTGCATGAGCAACGGCGGCTTCGGCGGGGTGCACGAGAAACTGCTGGACGCCCTGCGCGCCGCCCACGGATGATGAACGGCATGCGCGCGCGTGAGCTGATCGATACCCTGAAGCTCCAGCCCCACCCCGAGGGCGGCTGGTATGCCGAGGTATTCCGGTCGGCCGCGAGCGTGACGCCCGCCGACGGCCGCGCGCCGCGCAGCGCGCTGACCAGCATCTATTTCCTGCTCGAAGCCCACCAGCATTCGCGCTGGCACCGGGTGCTGTCGGACGAAGTCTGGGTGCACCTGGAAGGCGTGCCGCTGGCGCTGTGGACCTGCGACGCCGCGATGCGAACCGCGCCGGCCCACGTGAAGCTGGGCCCGGTCGATGTGCACGGCACCCGGCCGCAGCACGTGGTGCCCGCCGGCCAGTGGCAGGCCGCGCGCCCGATCCAGGGCCACGCGGCGGGCGACTACACGCTGGTCGCCTGCATGGTCGGGCCGGGCTTCGACTTCGCCGACTTCTCGCTGGTGCCACAGGGCAGCGACGAGGCGGCGTCTATGCGGCACCACTGGCCCGACCTGGCCAGCATGCTCTAACTAACTAGTGCGCTTCAGCCGCGGCGCTGTTTGACGGCTTGAGACAGCGTCTCGAGCACCTGCACCGAATCGTCCCAGCCGATGCACGCATCGGTGATGCTCTTGCCGTACTCGAGGCCCGACAGCTGGTCCTTGCCCGGCGTGAACTTCTGGGCGCCCGGCTGCAGGTGACTTTCGATCATCACGCCGAACACGCGCTTCGAACCGCCGGCGATCTGGCCGGCGATGTCCTTCGCGACATCGATCTGCTTCTGGTGCTGCTTGGAGCTGTTGGCGTGGCTGCAGTCGACCATGAGCGTGGGCGGCAGCTTGGCGGCTTCGAGGTCCTTGCAGGCGGCCTCGACGCTGGCGGCGTCGTAGTTCGGCGTCTTGCCGCCGCGCAGGATCACATGGCAGTCGCGGTTGCCGTTGGTCTGCACGATCGCGACCTGGCCGTTCTTGTGCACCGACAGGAAGTGGTGGCCGCGCGCCGCGGCCTGGATGGCGTCGGTGGCGATGCGGATGTTGCCGTCGGTGCCGTTCTTGAAACCGATGGGGGCCGACAGGCCCGAGGCCAGTTCGCGGTGCACCTGGCTTTCGGTGGTGCGCGCACCGATGGCGCCCCAGGCGATCAGGTCGCCGATGTACTGCGGCGAGATCACGTCGAGGAACTCGCTGCCCGCCGGCAGGCCCAGGCGGTTGATGTCGATCAGCAACTGGCGCGCGATGCGCAGGCCTTCGTCGATGCGGTAGCTCTCGTCCAGGTACGGGTCGTTGATGAGCCCCTTCCAGCCGACCGTGGTGCGCGGCTTCTCGAAGTACACGCGCATCACGATCTCCAGCGTGCCGGCGTACTTGTCGCGCTCGGCCTTGAGGCGGCGGGCGTACTCGAGGGCCGCGGCCGGGTCGTGGATCGAACACGGGCCCATGATCACCAGCAGCCGGTCGTCCTTGCCGGCCATGATGTTGTGGATGCCGCGGCGGGTGCCGGTGATCAGCGTTTCGATCGGCGTGCCGCGGATCGGGAAGAAGCGGATCAGATGTTCGGGAGGGGGGAGCACGTTGATGTCCTTGATGCGTTCGTCGTCGGTCTTGCTGGTTTTCTCGACGCTCGCATACCAGCTGTCGCCGGCGGGAGGGGTGTTCGTGCTCATGGTTCTCTTCCTTGTTGGTGTGAATGAAAAATCGTCAGGGCATAAAAAAACCGCCGGGGGCTGGAAGCCACCGGCGGTTCTGGGAGGGTGTTCGTTTGCTTTACGCGCTCGCCTCTCGTCCGCCGGAAACCGGGAACCAAAAGTAGGCAAAAAAGTAAGCGCGGAGGGCGGACATGTGGGCGGAATGTAGCACGGAAAACAAAAACCCGGCCAGGCGGCCGGGTCGGTGTTGTTTTTACCTGTAGCCGGATTCGTTGGCGTTGTGAATGATCCAGATCAGGTTGCCGCTGCTGAAATCGCCCATGCCGCCGCCCGCGAAGATCAGGCGGCCCTGGCCCTTGTAGGTCATCTCGAAGCGGTGGCGATCGCTGCCGAAGTAGAACGGAATCCAGGCCTTGCCGGTGATGTAGGCGCCCTGGTCGGTGGGCTGGCCGGCGAGGTCGGTGACCTGCTTGGTGCTCATGCCGATCTGCAGGCGCGTGAACTTGCTGTTGCGCGCCGGGTTGCCGGTGATCTCGCCCTCGAAACCGTTCAGGCCCTTGACGGTGCGGCCGCTGCCGGCCTCGACCTTGGACGAATCCACCACGTTGCCGCGTGCGTCCATGCCGGCCTTCGAACCGCTGGGCGCCGCAGGCGCGGCGGCGGCCGGGGCGGGTGCCGGTGCGGCGGCGGGCTGGCTGCCCGAACCACCGCGCGATGCGCAACCGGCTGTGGCCAGCGCGAGCACGGCGGTCACGGCCCACAGCACGGCGGGCGAATTGATCCTGTTCCCCATTGAAATGCTCCTTGATTCGTCGTTCGCAAAAAAGGAGCGCAGCTTAGCAACCGAATGAAACAGCCGGCAAGTGCCGAAAGTCCTAAGCCGTTCCACCTACCGTCAGGCCGTCGATGCGAAGGGTCGGCTGGCCGACGCCCACGGGCACGCTCTGGCCCTCTTTGCCGCAGGTGCCGACGCCCGAATCGAGCGCCATGTCGTTGCCGATCATGGTCACGCGGGTGAGCGCGTCGGGGCCGTTGCCCACGATGGTGGCGCCCTTCACCGGGTACTGGATCTTGCCGTTCTCGACCCAGAAGGCCTCGCTGGCCGAGAACACGAACTTGCCGCTCGTGATGTCGACCTGCCCGCCGCCGAAGTTGGTGGCGTACAGGCCCTTCTTGATGCTGGCGACGATTTCCTGCGGGTCCTTGTCGCCGCCGAGCATGTAGGTGTTGGTCATGCGCGGCATCGGCACGTGGGCGTAGCTCTCGCGGCGGCCGTTGCCGGTGGGCTTGACCTTCATGAGGCGGGCGTTCATCGAGTCCTGGATGTAGCCCTTGAGGATGCCGTCCTCGATCAGCACGTTGCGCTGGCTGGCGTGGCCTTCGTCGTCCACGTTGAGCGAGCCGCGGCGGTCGGCGATGGTGCCGTCGTCGAGCACCGTGACGCCCTTGGCTGCCACGCGCTGGCCGATGCGGCCCGAGAACGCGCTCGAGCCCTTGCGGTTGAAGTCGCCCTCCAGGCCGTGGCCGATGGCTTCGTGCAGCAGGATGCCGGGCCAGCCCGAGCCGAGCACCACGGTCATCTCGCCGGCCGGGGCCGGACGGGCGTCGAGGTTGGTCAGCGCGGCCTTCACGGCGTGGTCGACGTACTCGGCGATCTGTTCGTCGGTGAAGTAGGCCAGGCCGAAACGCCCGCCGCCGCCGCCCGAGCCGACCTCGCGGCGCCCGTTCTGCTCGGCGATCACGGTGACCGACAGCCGCACCAGCGGCCGCACGTCGGCCGCCAGCGTGCCGTCAGCGCGCGCCACCATCACCACGTCGTACTCGCTGGCCAGGCCGGCCATGACCTGCGCCACGCGCGGGTCGCGCGAGCGGGCGAGCTGCTCGACCTTCTCGAGCAGCTTCACCTTGGCCGTGCTGTCGAGCGTGGCAATGGGGTCGATGCCGCCGTAGAGCGAGCGGCTGGAGGCGATCTTGCGCGGCACCGTCTTCACGCGCGCCGTGCGCCCGGCGGAGGAAATGGAACGGACCGTGCGCGCCGCGTCGAGCAGCGAGGCCTCGGAGATGTCGTCCGAATAGGCAAAGGCGGTTTTCTCGCCGCTCACGGCGCGCACGCCGACGCCCTGGTCGATGCTGAAGCTGCCCGTCTTGACGATGCCTTCCTCGAGGCTCCAGCCCTCGCTGCGGGTGTACTGGAAGTACAGGTCGGCATCGTCCACGCGGTGCGCGGTGATCTCGGCCAGGGCCTTGCTCAGGTGCGATTCGTCCAAGCCGAACGGCGTGAGCAGGAGCTGTTGCGCCGTGGCGAGGCGCTCGATGGTGGGTTCGCGAGAGATCATGGCTGCCATTCTAGGCAGCCGCCCCCGTCCGTGCCGCCCCGGGGGACTCTAGTTCTGGGCGAGTTTGCGGGCCCGCGCGATCGACATCAGGATGCCCAGCCCCAGCCCCAGCGTGACCATGGCGGTGCCGCCGTAGCTGATGAACGGCAGCGGCACGCCCACCACGGGCAGGATGCCGCTGACCATGCCCATGTTCACGAAGGCGTAGGTGAAGAAGATCATGGTCACCGCCCCGGCCAGCAGGCGCGAGAACAGCGTGGGCGCGTTCAGCGCGATGGTCAGCCCGCGGAAGATCAGCAGGATGAAGGCCGCGATCAGCGCCAAGTTGCCGATCAGGCCGAACTCCTCGGAGTACGCCGCGAAGATGAAGTCGGTGGTGCGCTCGGGAATGAATTCGAGGTGCGTCTGCGTGCCCTGCATGAAGCCCTTGCCGCCCACGCCGCCCGAGCCGATGGCGATCATCCCCTGGATGATGTGGAAGCCCTTGCCCAGCGGGTCCTTGCTGGGGTCGAGCAGCGTGCACACGCGCTGCTTCTGGTAGTCGTGCAGCACGCGCCAGTCGACGCCGTCGACGCACAGCTGCGACTCGAAACCCACGATCAGCGTGATCGCCACCGCGCCGAGCACCACCGGCGGCACGATCAGCTTCCACGGCAGCCCGGCAAAGAAGATCACCGCGAGCCCGGCCGCCAGCACCAGCAGCGAGGTGCCCAGGTCGGGCTGCTTCATGATGAGCCCGACCGGCACCGCCAGCAGCAACGTCGCCACCACGAAGTCGAGCGGGCGCAGCTGGCCTTCGCGGCGCTGGAACCACCAGGCCAGCATCAGCGGCATGGCGATCTTGAGGATTTCGCTGGGCTGGATCACCACGCCCACGTTGATCCAGCGCTGGGCGCCCTTCTTGGTGATGCCGAACATCGCCACCGCGATCAGCAGCGCCACCCCGGCCGCATACAGCGGCACGGCGAAGGCCATGAGCCGCTGCGGCGGCACCTGCGCCACCACGAACATGATGCCGCCGGCCAGCAGCATGTTGCGGCCATGGTCGAGAAAGCGCGTGCCATGGTCGTAGCCGGAGGAATACATGGTGAGCAGCCCGGCAAAGGCGAGCAGCATCACGGCAAAGGCCAGGAAGCCGTCGAAGCCCTGGAAGATGGGCGCAATGCGACGCGCCAGGGAGGGCTGGTTGAACACGGCAGACATGATGGGGGCGGATTATCCCCGCCCCGCCCGCCCCTTCAGTCGAAAACGAGCTGAACGACCGTGCGCCCCGGTCGGCTTTCGATCGCCAGCCGGGCCCCGATGGCGGCGGCGCGCTTGGACAGCGCCTCCGGCACCTCGGCGGCGTCGAAGCCCACGCCGTTGTCGATCACCCGCAGGCGCACGGCGCCGTCGCGCGCGTCGGCCTCGATGCGCAGCGCGCTCGCGTGGGCATGCTGCAGCACGTTCGAGATGGCCTCGAACAGCAAGAACTGCAGCTGCCGCGTGGCGTGGGCGTCGAGCTGCGTCACCGGGGGCAGCTCGTCCACGCCCCACTCGAAGGCGATGTCCGCGGCGGCCAGCCGAGGCTCCAGCCGGTAGCGCAGCGCCGCCAGCAGCGCGCCGATGTCGCCGGGCGGCAGGTGGATGGAGTCGATCGACAGCTTGAGCTGGTCGAGCGAGTCGCGCAGGGTGCGCAGCAGTTCCTCGGGGCTGGTCTGGCCCGACTGCAGCTGGCGGATCGCCGAGCTGATGTGCGAGCCCACGCCGTCGTGCATGTCGCGCAGGATGCGCTCGCGCTCGTGGGTGCGCGCCTGGTCGCGCGCCACCTCTTCCAGCTCGGCGTAGGTGGAAGCGAGTTCGCGTTCGCGCTGCGCCACCCGGTCGGCCAGCGTCTTGACCCAGCCGCGCGCCTGCACGCTCGCGAAGTGGAAGCGCCGCAGCACGATGAGCAGCAGCGCCACGCCGAACATCACCGAGGAATAGCGCACCCAGGTGGTCTCGCCGTAGGCGTCGCTCAGGCGGATCACCAGCCAGTCGCGCGTGCCGAAGGCCACCGTGACCAGCGCGGCGCCGGCCACCAGCAGCCGCTCGACGCTGGGTCGGCGCACCGTGGCGACGGCGAAGGCGGCCACGAAGCCGAGGACGATCGTGATCTCGACCGCCAGCCAGGCCGTGAGCCAGCGCGGCTCCTCGCGGTTCAGCGCCAGCCAGGTGAACACCACGGTGCCGACCACCACGGCCGCCGTCGGCCAGCGCACCCAGCGCGTGCGCGGGCTCTGCGCCCAGTCCGCAAGGTGGTAGCAGAACATCATGGCGGACGCGGCCCAGCCCGCGTAGCAGCCGGCCATCAGCACGCCCCATAGCTGCCACGGCAGCGGCGGCTCGGGAATCATGGCGTCGGCCACCCGCAGCGCCCAGCAGAACTCGGCGACCGCGGCCCAGAAGTAGAGCGCGTCGCGCTGGCGGCGGCCGGTCGCGCCGGTGTCGACCTGGGTGAACCACAGCGCCAGCGCGATGCTGCCGACGATCAGGCTGAACGCCGTCAGCAGCACCGACCCCGTGAAGCGCCAGGCGTAGGCGCCTTCGAACAACGCGGTGCGCACCGGCGTCGCCGGCCCGATGGTGACGCGCGACAGGCCGGCGCGCCGTTCGCTGTCGGCGCGGATGCGGATCTGCAGCAGGTTCTCGCCCTCTTTCAGCAGCCGCCCGGGCACCGGCACGTAGACGGGCGCCTTGGCGTAGTCGGCGCGGTTGCCCTGGCCGAGGTCACCATAGGACTGCAGCAGCGCGCCATTGAGCTGTACCTCGAAGACGCTGCCGGCGCGGGGAATGAAGACGCCCCAGGGCACCTCGGGCAGGGCCTCGACCCGGAACGGCAGCTCGAAGCTCGCGAAGCCGGTGCGGCCGCGGTGCCGGCGGTCCCAGTGGTAGGACAGGTCGACCGCTTCGGTCTGCACGACACCGTCGATGGTGGTGGTCACCCTGGCGTGGCGCAGCTCGATCGGCCCCTGTGCCTCCACTGCGGCCGCGCGCCCCGCGGCGAACAGCGCCGCCAGCCCGAGGAGGCACAGGAACGCCAGCCGCCGCAGCATCCGCCCTCAGCCCGGGTGGGATAGCAGGCCGAGGCGCGTGGCCTCGAACACCGCTTCGCTCTTGGAATGCACCGCGAGCTTGCCGTAGAGGTTCTTGATGTGGGTCTGCACCGTGTGCACGCTCAGGCCCTTGAGGCGCGCGATCTCGGCGTACGAGAAGCCGCGCGCGATCAGCGTCAGCACCTCGTGCTCGCGCGCCGAGAGCAGGCCGCGGTCGGCCTCGTCGAGCGCCGTCTCCGCCGGCGCCGCGCCAGTGGTGCCCGGCACGGCCGCCTGCAGGCTGCGGTACTTGGCGAGCACGCGGCGCGCGATCATGGGCGAGATCGGCGAGGCGCCGGCCTTCATCTCGACGATGGTCTGCGCGATGTCTTCCGGTGCGGCGTCCTTGTGGATGTAGCCGACGGCGCCGGCCTCGATGCTGGCGAGCACGTTCTCCTCGTCGCCGAAGACCGACACCACCAGCGGCTCGCAGCCGGGAAAGCGCGCGACGGCGTCGCGGATCACGTCCAGGCCGGTGCCGTCGGGCATGCCGAGGTCGACCAGCAGCACGTCGGGGATGGTCGCGGTCGCGGCCAGCCAGGTGCGCGCTTCCTGCACCGTGCCGGCGCTGCCCAGCCAGAACAGGCGCGGGCTGCGCTGCACGCTGGCCTCGAAGAAGGCGCGTGCGCGGCTGTCGTCCTCGACCACGAGCACGCCCCAGCGGCGTGGCATCCCGTCATCCTGTACCTCGGTATTCATGGGATGAAGCATAAGCCTGGGCACCCACCGCCACGCAGGGCCTGCCTCCCTCGTTCATGGGATGCCCCCTGCCAGATGCGTCACGAAACTTGTCTCTTCTTTCCGCCCTTGCGCCGCACCGCCGCCCCCTGCGCGGCCGCACCGTGAATACTTTCGAATTCCAGCCACGCCCTCGCGGCCTTCTCATGGGCCGATTCGCAGGGATTTGTGGGGTCACCGCGCCGTGGGCGGTGCGGACCTCATGCAAAATTGTCTGAATCCGGCCACGGGGCGCGACCAGCGCACCCCAGTCACCTCCTCCCATGGAACCGCAAACCACCCATCTGTTGTATCTGCACGGCTTCCGTTCGTCGCCCCGCTCGACCAAGGCGCGGCTGGTGGCGAAGCACGTGGCGCGCGAGCACCCGAACCTGGAGTGGTGGTGCCCGCAGCTGCCGCCGTCGCCGCACGATGCGATCGACATGGTGATGAAGGGCATCGCGCACTGGCCGCGCAAATCGATGGCGGTGATCGGTTCGTCGCTGGGCGGTTTCTACGCCACCTACGTCGCCGGCATGACCCGCTGCCGCGCCGTGCTGCTCAACCCCGCGGTGCACCCGGCGCGCGACCTCACGCGCTACATCGGCAGCCAGACCGCCTGGCACGACCCGTCCGAGCACTTCTACTTCCAGCCCGAATTCATCCAGGAGCTGCGCGCCATGGAAATCGGCGCGCTCACGCGGCCCGAGCGCCTGTTCGCGATCATCGCCAAGGGCGACGAAGCGCTCGACTGGCACGAGATGTCGGCGCGCTACCCCGACAGCCGCATCAAGCTGCTCGAGGGCGGCGACCATGCGCTGTCCGATTTCGAAAAAGCGCACCTCGACGACGTGATGGCCTTCATCAACCCCGTCTAGCGTTCGCCCCGGGCCTGGAAGCTCGCCCTATCCCGCGTGGGAGAATCGCCGGATGTTTGTATTGTTTGAAGAAGCCGGCAAATACCTCGGCGGCCGCATCCTGTCGGAAGCCGAAGCCTCGGCACAGGTCGAGCTCGAGACCGGCAAGCGCGTCAAGGTCAAGGGCGCCAACATCGTTCTGCGTTTCGAGAAGCCGGCCCCGGCCGAGCTGATGGCCGAGGCGCGCACGCTCGCCGCCGCCATGGACCTCGACCTCGCCTGGGAATTCGCGGCCGAAGGCGAGTTCGGCTTTGCCGACCTGGCGGCCGACTATTTCAGCGACAAGCCCTCGCTGGCGCAGCAGGCCGCCGCGCTGTTCGCGCTGTTCGAGGCGCCGCACTACTTCCGCCGCGCGGGCAAGGGGCGCTTCAAGAAGGCGCCAGCCGAGATCGTGCAGCAGGCGCTGGCCGCCATCGAGAAGAAGAAGGCCATCCAGGCGCAGATCGTCGAATGGGCGGGCCAGCTGGCCGAGGGCGTGTGCCCGCCGCCGATCCGCGAGCAGCTCTACAAGATCCTGTTCAAGCCCGACAAGAACGCGCCCGAGTACAAGGCCGTGGTCGACGCCGCGCGCGCCACGCAGCGCCCGCCGCTCGACCTGCTGGAGCGTGCCGGCGCCATCGATTCGCCCTACCAGTTCCACTGGCGGCGCTTCCTGTTCGAGAACTTCCCCAAGGGCACCGGCTTTCCCGCGCTCGCGGCACCGGCCGTCGCCGACGACCTGCCGCTGGCCGACGGCGTGCGGGCCTTCTCGATCGACGACTCGCAGACCACCGAAATCGACGACGCGCTGTCCGTGCAGGGCATGGGCAGCGGCACCATCACGGTCGGCATCCACATCGCCGCGCCGGGCCTGGCGCTCACGCCGGGCAGCGCCATCGACGCCGTGGCGCGCGCACGCATGTCCACCGTGTACATGCCGGGCTACAAGATCACCATGCTGCCCGATGAGGTGGTCGACACCTACACGCTGCTCGAAGGCGGTGACCGCCCGGCCGTGTCGCTCTATGCGCGCTTCGACGAAGCCACGCTCGAGCTGCAGGCCACCGAGACCAAGCTCGAACGCGTGCCGATCGTCGCCAACCTGCGCCACGACCAGCTCGACGCCGTCGTCACGCAGCCCTGGCTCGAAGACGCCACCTTCAACTCGGACAACACCCCCGACGCCGCCGCGAAGCTGCGCGCGCCGCTGTCCTTCCTGTTCCGCCTGGCCAAGCACCTGAAGGCGCAGCGCGAAGTGGTGCGCGGCAAGCCTGAGAACTTCAGCCGGCCCGACTACAACTTCCGCCTCGTCGGCAACGACGGCGCCGAGCCCACCGGCAACGAGCAGGTGCAGATCAGCACGCGCCAGCGCGGCGCGCCGCTCGACCTGATCGTGTCCGAGGCCATGATCCTGGCCAACAGCAGCTGGGGCGGCTGGCTCGGCGAGCTCGGCGTGCCGGGCCTGTACCGCAGCCAAGCCAGCCTGGCGCCCGGCATCAAGGTGCGCATGGGCACGCGCGCGCTGCCGCACGCGGGCCTGGGCGTGAAGAGCTACGCGTGGAGCACCTCGCCGCTGCGCCGCTACACCGACCTCGTGAACCAGTGGCAGATCATCGCGGCCGCCCGCCACGGCAAAACCGCCGCACTGGCCGCGCCGTTCAAGCCGAAGGACGCCGACCTGTTCTCCATCCTCTCTGGCTTCGACGCGGCCTACGCCACGTACAACGCCTACCAGGGCGGCATGGAGCGCTTCTGGACGCTGAAGTACCTGCAGCAGCAGGGCATCACCGAGCTCGAGGCCACGGTCATCAAGGACATTCCCAACGGCGCGCTGGTGCGCGCCGACACGCTGCCGCTTGTGTTCCCGGTGGCCGGCCAGCAGGAGCGCGGCGCGCGCGTGCGCGTGAAGCTCGGCGAGATCGACGAGATCGCGCTTGACGTGAGCGGCACCGTGCTCGAACGCTTCGACGTGCCGCAGGCCGATGCCGCAGCCGCTGACGGCGGCGAGGACGACGAGGAAGAAGTCGCCGGCCCGATCGCCATCGCGGTCGACCTGAGCGACACCGAGGCCGCACCCGACCCGGCGACGACCACGCCTGCATGACCCCCGGTCGAACGACCGGAGACACGCGCCCCCTGGAGGAGTTTCGAGAATGAATCTCAAGGACCTCAGCACGCTGCAGATCGCTCTGGGCGTGTCGGTCATCGCGCATGCTGCGTTGCTCGCGGTGCGCTTCGTCGATCCCGAATCGTTCAACCGGGTCTTCAGCGAAACTCCGCTCGAAGTGATCCTGGTCAACAGCAAGACCAACGACAAGCCCGACCCGGCGGCCCGCGTGATGGCGCAGACCACGCTCGCGGGCGGCGGCGACCTCGACAAGGGCCGCGCCACCAGCCCGCTGCCGCCGTCGAGCTTCACCACCATGGGCGACTCGTTCGAGGAATCGCGCCGCCAGGTCGAGGCCATGCAGGCCCAGCAGATGCAGATGCTGGCGCAGCTCAAGCGCGAGCTGGCCGCCATGCCCGTGCCCGATCCGCGCCAGGCGGGCGACCCGACCGAAGCCGCCGCGCGCGAGGAAAAGCGCCGCCAGATGGTCGCGCTGCTCGCCGAGATCGAGCGCCGCGTGAACGAGGAAAACGCGCGCCCCAAGAAGCGCTACCTGAGCCCCGCCACGCGCGAGGCGGCCTACGCGCTGTATGTCGACACGCTGCGCCGGCGCATCGAGGTCAAGGGCACCGAGAACTTCCCGACCGCGGCCGGCAAGAAGCTCTACGGCGAACTCAAGATGACCGTCACCATCAACCACGACGGGCGCGTGCTCGACACCGTGGTCGACGAGAGCTCGGGCAACACCACGCTCGACCGCCGTGCCCAGGCCATCGTGCGCAGCGTCGGCAACTTCGGCAAATTCACCGACGCGATGCGCAAGCAGACCGACCAGATCGTGCTGCAGTCGCGTTTCAAGTTCACGCGCGACGAGACCATCGAGCTGTCGTCCCAATAGCAACAGCACCCCAGCAGAACACGGAGCATCGGCCATGGATCAGTACTGCGTCATGGGCAACCCCGTCGAGCACAGCCGCTCGCCCCGCATCCACGCGCGCTTTGCCGAACTCTGCGGCCAGCCGATGGCCTACGGCCGGCGCCTGGTGCCGATCGGCGCCTTCGCCGAAGGCATCGCCGCCTTCCGCAGCGAGGCTGCCGCGCAGGGCGACACCGCACGCGGCTGCAACGTCACCGTGCCCTTCAAGTTCGACGCCGCCGCGCTCGCGCAACACACCAGCGAGCGCGCCACGCTGGCGCAGGCGGTGAACACGCTGCGCTTCGAGGCCGACGGCAGCATCCACGCCGACAACACCGACGGCATCGGCCTGGTCAACGACATCGTGCGCAACGCCGGCGTGCCGCTGGCGGGCCGGTCGCTGCTGCTGATCGGCGCCGGCGGTGCGGCGGCGGGCGTGCTCGGGCCGCTGCTCGACGCGGGCGCCGCGCACGTCGTGGTGGCCAACCGCACGCTCGACAAGGCCATCGCGCTGGTGCAGCGCCACGCCGCGCTCGCGCTGCGCCACGGCGCCACGCTCGAGGCCTGGGCGCTCGACGAGGTGCCGGGCGACTTCGACGTGGTGGTCAACGCCACCGCCTCCAGCCTCGCGGGCGACGCGGTGCCCGTGCGCGCGCAGGTGCTGCGTCCCGGCGCGCTGGCCGTCGACATGATGTACGGCCCCGCCGCCGCAGGCTTCATGGCCTGGGCCGAGGCGCACGGCGCGGTCGCGCGCGACGGCCTCGGCATGCTGGTGGAACAGGCCGCCGAAGCCTTCGAGTTCTGGCGCGGCGTGCGCCCGCCCTCGGCCCAGGTGCTGGCCGAGCTGCGCGCCTCGCTCGCCGCCGGCGCATGAAGGGCCTGCTGCGCCTGATCGCCTGCCTCGTGGTGGCGGGCCTGGCGCTCGAACTGTTCTTCGTGGTGCGCATCGCGGCCATGGCGGTGATCGATCCGCAGAGCACGGCCTTCCAGCGCTCCGAGGCCTGGCGCGTCGCCCTCTCGCAGGGCCGCGACGGCGGATGGCGTCAGGACTGGGTGCCGTACACGCAGATCAACGACACCCTCAAGCGCGCTGTGATCGCGAGCGAAGACGCCGGCTTCGTCGACCACAACGGCGTCGAGTGGGAAGCCATCGAGCGGGCGCGCCAGCGCAACGCCCGCGCCGAGCAGCTGGCCGCCAAGCGCATGGCGCGCGCAGCGGCGCGCGGCAAGCCGGTGCAGCCGGCCCCGCTGCGCGGCGGCTCCACCATCACGCAGCAGCTCGCGAAGAACCTGCTGCTGTCGGGCGAACGCACCATGCTGCGCAAGGGCCAGGAACTGGTGCTCGCCACGCTGCTCGAAGTGCTGCTCGACAAGCGGCGCATCCTCGAGATCTACCTGAACAACGTCGAATGGGGCGAAGGCGTGTTCGGCGCCGAGGCTGCGGCGCAGTACTACTTCAGGAAACCGGCCGCACGCTTGACTTCGTACGAAGCAGCGCGCCTGGCCGTGATGCTGCCGAGCCCGAAGTTCTTCGAGCGGCGGCCCAACTCCTCGTACATCAACGGACGGGCATCGACGATCGTGGCGCGGATGCCGGCGGTCGACCTGCCCTGAGCTTGCGCACCGCGCCTTCCACCGCCAGCACGGCGACGAAGCCGATCGCGTAGGCCAGCACGTCCCACCAGTCGGCGGTGGCGCCGAGCACGATGCGCAGCGCGCGGTTCGGAATGTGCAGGTGCCAGGTCGCCGCAAGGAACTGCCCCAGTTCCACCAGCAGCCCCACGCCGAAGGCCGCCAGCGCGAGCGGCAGCACGCGCGCGGCGACGAAGGTCTTGAACACCACGTACACCCACGCCACGGCGAGCACGTCGCCGAAGAAGCTTCGCACCCAGCCCCAGCGCGCGCCGACGGTGGCCAGCAGCACGAGCAGTACAAAAAGGGCCACCGCCCACGCCAGGGAAAGAAGATCGAATCGCCATCGCATGGCCCGTATCATCGCCTCCATATGCTGGCAAAGCTCACAGGTTGGTTGCTGCTGGGAATCGTCCGATTGCTCACCGGCGCGCAGGCGCGCTGGTACGGTTGTCCGCCGAAGGCCGAGCAGCGCATCTACTTCGCGAATCACCAGAGCCACGCGGACCTCGTGATGATCTGGGCCGCGCTGCCCGAGGAGCTGCGCAGCATCACGCGGCCCATCGCGGCGCGCGACTACTGGGCCAACACGCCGGTCAAGCGCTGGATCACGACGGAGGTGTTCAACGCGGTGTATGTGGAGCGGGCGGCCACGGGGGCTGCACCGGCTGCGCCACCGCCGCCGGCAGCACCGCCACCCGCCGCGCCCATCGCCCCGGCCGAACGCATCGAGCCTTCGATGGAGCCGCTGCTGCCGATCGAAACTGCGGCTCACGCGCCCGCCGCCGAAGGCCCGCAGGAGATTCAGGGTCAGCTCGATCTTCCCGCGCCCCCTCCCCCACCACCGCCGGTCGCACCGCCGCCCGTCGTCGAACCCGAGGCACCGGCCGCCGCGCCCGAGCCCCCCGTCGCCGACCCACTCGCCCCGCTCATCGACGCGCTGCGCAGCGGCGACTCGATCATCATCTTTCCCGAAGGCACGCGCGGCCACACCGGCGAGCCGCAGAAGTTCAAGTCGGGCCTGTACGCACTGGCCACCATGTTCCCCGACGTGGTCCTCGTGCCGGCCTGGATCGACAACGTGCAGCGCGTGATGCCCAAGGGCGAGATCGTGCCCGTGCCCATCCTGTGCTCCGTCACCTTCGGCGCGCCGATCCGTGTCGAAGAAGGCGAAGAGCGCCGCCCTTTCCTCGACCGCGCCCGCGCCGCCGTGATCGCATTGCGCGACGTCTGAAGGTATGAACCAGTTCCTGCGCAGCCTCAGCCCGACCCAGCAGGTCGCGGCCCTTTTCCTGATCGTCTTCGGCCTGCTCTTCATCGTGAGCACCGCCGTCTTCTTCCTGAGCTTCAAGGAGCGGCGCAACCCGGTGCACGACGAGTCGTGGCAGGCCGAGCTGGCGCATTTCCGCGCGCTGCTGGGCACCACCTGGTTCATGGTGATCGTGTTCTGGATCGGCTGGGCGCTGGGCGAAACGGTGGCCACCGTGCTGTTCGCGCTGATCGCGTTCTTTGCGCTGCGCGAGTTCATCACGCTCTCGCCGACGCGGCGCGGCGACCACCGCAGCCTGATCCTCGCGTTCTTCGTGGTGCTGCCGATCCAGTTCTGGCTGGTGGCCACCGCGCGCTTCGACCTGTTCACGGTGTTCATCCCGGTCTACGTGTTCCTCGCCATTCCGGTGGCGAGCGCGCTGGCGAACGACCCCAGCCATTTCCTCGAGCGCAACGCCAAGCTGCAGTGGGGCATCATGGTCTGCGTCTACGGCATGAGCCACGTGCCCGCGCTGCTGCTGCTGACCTTCCCCGGCTACGAAGGCAAGAGCGCGTTCCTCGTGTTCTTCCTGGTGTTCGTCGTGCAGACCTCGGTGCTGGTGCAGCACCTGATCTCGCGGCGCATGCAGCGCACACCATTCGCGCCAAACGTGAGCCGCAGCTTCAACTGGACCAGCTGGGGCGTCGGCATCGTCGTGGCCAGCCTGGTCGGTGCGCTGTTCTCGTTCATCACGCCGTTCAAATTCGGGCAGGCGCTCGCGGTGTCGATCATTGCCTGCGTCGCGGGCTCCATGGGCCACCTCGTGATGAAGGCGCTCAAGCGCGACCGCGGCATTCCGAACTGGGGCCAGAAAGGCGTGGGCGTGACCGGTGCCAACGGCCTGCTCGACCGCGTCGATGCGCTGTGCTTCGCGGCGCCGATCTTCTTCCATTCGATCCGCTGGTACTTCAACGTCTGAAGCACCGGACGGCGGGCGATCAGGCCTTGCGCCGCACCACCCGATCGAAGGCCTGCTTCGCGCGCCGCCCCAAGGCCTTCGTCTTCAGCGCCTGAAGCTCGCGCTTGAGCCGCGTGCGCTGCTCGGCCGAAAGCGCCGTGCCGAAACGCCCGAGCGCCAGCTCCAACGCCTCGCGCTGCGCCGCCACCCGGCCCTGCCGCCCTTCGGCCTCGGCCAGCCATTCGCAGGCATTGGCCACACGCTCGCGCAAGGCCGCGTCGCCCGACTCGCCGAAGCGCGCGATGAGCACGCGGTAGGCCTTGGCCTGGCCCGGCAGGTCGTCCATCTTGTCGAAGGCCTTGGCCTTGTTGATCATCGACTTGGCGGCCCACAGCTGCAGGGCGCTGTCCCGCGCCATCGCCGTGCGCGCGATCACCTCGTCGTAGCTGGTCACGGCCTCGGCGAACCGGCCCGCGCGGCGCAGCACGGCACCCTTGCGGAACAGTGCACCGGCCACGCGCGCGCGCAGGTCGGGCAGCTCGGAATTGCCCCAGCGCGCAACGATCTCGTCGTGCACGCGCATCTCGTCCGCGGGCCGCGCGAGGCGATCGAGCGCGGTGCTCTTGTATTGCAGGCACAGCGCCACCTGCGACTGCATCTCGGTGGAGGCATCGGCACCGTAGCGCGCGTCCATCGCGTCGGCCGCCTCGACGACCTCGGCGAAGTGCTCCAGCGCCAGCAGGCAGAAGGTCTTGTGCGACAAGGCGCGCGCGCACTGGCGGCGCATGAGCGGGTGCGGCGAGGCGGCATGCGCCGCGAGCACCTCGTCGAACAGCGCAATGGCTTCGCGCGATGCGCCCGCGTCACCGAGCTTGCGGCCTTCGCGGACGGTGTCGCATGCCGCATCGAAGAGCTCGGCCGGCAGCTCGCCGGCGTCGAGCCCGCCGGTCTTGCGCAGGCGCTTCAGGCAGGCCTCGCGCCCGGCCATCGCCTTCACGCGCAGCTCTCGCAATTCGGGCGTGGCGCCGTCACGCGACAACGCGACGAGCGGCTCGTACACCGCAAGCGCTGCCTCGGGCCGCCCCAGCAGGTCGAGCAGCACGAAGCCCTTGTGCAGCAAGGTGGTGGCCACGGTGCGCTGCACCATGGCGTCGCCATCGCGGGCAAAGGTGTCGAGCAGGCGCTCGCAGGCGGCCAGCGCGGCATCGCCGTCGCCCTGGTCGCGCAGCCCCACGGCCCACTCGTGGGCGCGCACGGCCGCGAGGCGGCGCACCTGCGCGGAGGCGTCGTGGCCGTAGCGGTCGAGCAGCCAGCCGACCAGTTCGGCGCGGCGCGCGACCTCGTCGAGCCCGAGGCCGTCGAAGAACAGGGCCAGCGCGCGCACGCCTTCGAGCCGCAGCTCGGGCGCGGCCTCGGCCAGGCCGGTCTCGATCTGGTCGGCCACCTGCAGGCACAGCACCTGCGCCTGCGCGTGCTGCGCCAGCTCGCGCAGGTTGAGCACCGCGGCCAGCCGGGCCCGCGCCACGCGCAGGACCACGCCAGTGTCGGCGGCGCCCTCGAAGCGTTCGATGGCCGCTTCGAGCGTGGCCAATGCGTCCTGCGGCAGGCCGCGATGGTGTTCGATCTCGGCCTTCAGCAGGCGCGCGTCGAGCCGCCACGCATCGAGCGCGGTGTCGGCCTGCGCGTCGAGCTGCTCGCTCATGAAGTCGCAGGCCTCGCAGCGTGCCGCCGCGTCGTCGATGAGCCAGGTGCGCTGGTACAGCGCGTGAGCGATGTGCGCGCGGATCTCGGGCTCGCTGCGCCCGCCGTGCGCGGCCACCAGGCGGTCGAGCGTGGCCAGCGCGTCGGCCGGGCGGTGCAGCTGGCGCAGCACGTGCGCGAGCAGCCGCAGCGCCTGGCAACAGGGCACGACCACGGCGGCGTCGGGCAGCGCACCGAACTCGGCGATCAGCCGGCTGCAGGCGGCGATCGCCTCGCGACGGCGGCCGAGGTCGCTCAACAGCTCCGCCTGACGAAAGCTCGCGGCGGCGCGTTCGGCGGGGGATTGCTGCAGGTGCGCGGACAAGACCGGGGCGTCGTTCGATGGCTTCGGTTGCTGCTGCGCGGAGGACTCGACTACATTCACCTTCGCTTCCTTGTGTGGCGCGCCCCGCGCGGAGCGGGGCGGAATGCAAGAACGGCGGATTCTGCCCGCGATCCCCCACGCATCGCGCGCGAATTCGCACCTTCTTCAACCTTCCTCACCCAGGCTTAGGCCTTTACGCTTCCTTTTCATGCGGATCCTCGGCATCGACCCCGGTTTGCAGACCACCGGCTTCGGCGTGGTCGATGCGGACGGCCATGCGCTGCGCTACGTGGCCAGCGGCACCATCAGCACCCGGCACCTGGGCAGCGGCAACCTGCCGGCGCGCCTGAAGGTGCTGTTCGACGGCATCGGCGAGATCACGGCGCGCTACCAGCCCGAGGCGTCGGCGGTCGAAATCATCTTCGTCAACGTCAACCCGCAGTCGACGCTGCTGCTGGGCCAGGCGCGCGGCGCCTGCGTGACGGCGCTGGTGAGCCACAACCTCTCGGTGGCCGAGTACACGGCGCTGCAGATGAAGAAGGCCGTGGCCGGCCACGGCCAGGCCGCGAAGGCGCAGGTGCAGGAGATGGTGAAGCGCCTGCTCGACCTGCCCGGCCTGCCGGGCGCCGACGCGGCGGATGCGCTGGGCATCGCCATCACGCACGCGCAGGTCGGCCGTTCGATGGCGCGGCTCGCGGAGGCGGCCGAGCTGTCGAAGACCCACGCCGGCACCTACCGACAAGGGCGTTCGCGCTGAGGACGCTTCAGCGCACGATGTAGCGCAGGTCGCCCAGGCGCCGGCGGCGTTCGCGCACCTCGACGGCCACCGACATCGCATCGCCAGCCAATGCCCGCGCGATCCAGTCGGCCAGCTGCGGCATGTCCTCGGGCGTGAAGCCCAGCCGCACGATCTCGGGCACGCCCAGGCGCAGGCCGTTGATGTCGCCGTCGACCGGCGCGATCGGCAGGCCGATGCCGCAGGCCAGCAGGCCGCCCTGGGCCAGCTGCTTCGCGGCACGTTGCCCGCCGCCCCAGCGCGCGGCCTCGAGCGCGAACTGGTGCGACTGCGTGAAGCCGCGCGCCTTGGCGAACACCGGCAGGCCTTGCGCATCGAGCGCGCGTGCGAGCGCCTGCGCGGTGTCGCGCATCGCCGCCGCGTAGGCCGCGCCGTGCACCTTCCAGTCGAGCAGGCCGCGCGCCAGCGCCGCCGCGCGGCCCGCGTCCGAGTTGGCCGTGAGGCCGGGGTAGGCGATGGCGTCGATGCGCTCCATCAGCGCCGCGTCGTTCGACACGATCAGCCCGCCGGCCGGGCCGCCCAGGCTCTTGTAGGTGCTCATGGTGATCGCGTGCGCGCCGTCTTCGAGCGGCTGCGGCCAAGCCTTGCCGGCCACCATGCCCGAGAGATGCGCGGCATCGAAGAGCACCTTGGCGCCCACGCTGTCGGCCACCTCGCGGATCGCGGGCACCGGGTGCGGGAACAGGTTGAGGCTGCCGCCGATGGTGATGAGCTTGGGCTTCAACTCGCGCGCGAGCTTGGCCAGCGCGACCACGTCGACCGAGTAGCCGTCGGCATCGACCGGCGCCGGCACGGTCTTCAGGCCGTAGAGCCCGGCCGCGCCCGCCGCGTGGTGCGTCACGTGGCCGCCGATGGCGGGCGGCGGCGCGATGATCGTGTCGCCGGGCTGGCAGGTCGCCATGAACACGTAGAGGTTCGACAGCGCGCCCGAGTTCACGCGCACCTCGGCGAAGCGCGCGCCGAACACCTCGGCCGCCAGCTCGGCGGCGACGACCTCGATGCGCTCGATGGCTTCCAGCCCCATCTCGTACTTGTCGCCCGGGTAGCCCAGCGACGGGCGCGAGCCCAGCCCGCGCGACAGCAGCGCCTCGGCGGCGGGGTTCATCACGTTGGTGGCGGGGTTGAGGTTCAGCCCGTCGACGTTGTGGATGCGGTGGCTGTCGGCCACGAGGCGTTCGATCTCGGCGGCGACGCCCGCCGCGTCGCGCGCGGCGGCATCGGCGGCAATGGCGAGCACGTGGTCCTCGCTGGCGGCGGGAACCCAGGAACGGCGGTGAAGGGCTGCGGGCATGCGGTGTCTCGCTGAGGAAAGGAATGACCGCATGGTCGCGCCCTGCGCCTGCGCCGGCAACACGGATAAACTGGGCCCGAGCCCTAGAAAAACTTGGCCTGAACATCATGTCTCTCGCCCCACCCCGCCCTCGCCTGCCGCCGCACACGGCCGTGCGCGCCTTCGAGGCCGCGGCGCGCCACGGCAGCTTCGCGCGCGCGGCCGAGGAGCTGTTCGTGACGCCCGCCGCCGTCGCGCAGCAGATCAAGGCCCTCGAGACCTGGGCCGGCGGCGCGCTGTTCGAGCGCCACAGCCAAGGCATCCGGCTCAGCGCGCACGGCCGGCGCGCGCTGCCCGCGCTCAGTGCGGCGGTCGACCAGCTCGGCCTCGCGGTGCAGGCGCTGCGCCAGGAAACGCAGACCGCCGCGCGCCGCAGCACGCTGCAGGTGGCAGCCCTGCCGGCGATGGCGCAGCTGTGGCTGTCGCCGCGGCTCTCGCGGCTGAAGGCCGCGCTGCCCGGCGTGCAGGTGTCGGTGACGGCGCTGGAGCAGCCGCCGAACTTCCGGCGCGAGCCTTTCGATCTCGGGCTGTTCTACGCGCGCGGCGCCGAAGCCGCCGTCGGCGCGACGGGCATCCCGCTCGCGCGCGACCGCCTCGTGCCCGTGTGCAGCCCGCGCGTGCGCGCATCACTGGAGAGCGCACGCCCGCGCCCGCTCGACGACCTCCTCGACGTGCTCGCGCGCTGCGGCGGCCTGCACGACACGGTGTGGCGCGACGACTGGTCGCGCTGGCTGCAAGCCGTGCGCCCCGGCACCACCTCCACCGAAGCCGATGCGCTGGCCGCCGGCCCCGATTTCTCGCTCTACAGCCTCGCGCTGCAGGCCGCGCTCGACGGCGAAGGGGTGCTGATGGGTCGCGAGCGGCTGGTGGCGCCGCTGCTCGAAAAAGGCCGGCTGCACGCGCCCTGGGGGCGGCCGAAGGCGCTGGGAGACACGCTGATGCTGCTGGTGCCCGCGCACCGCAAGGGGCCGCTGCTTGCGCAGCAGGTGCAGGCGCTACAGGCCCTGGTCGATTGAACGGCTCGCGCTACGCGACGCGCTCGGCGATCAGGACCGCGAAGAAGCCGAGCGCCGCGAGCACCGTCCACTTGAACACGATCCAGCCGAAGCGGCGGTACTTGACCTGCCCTGTGCCCGCGTAGAACGCGAAGGACACGCCCGCCACCAGCAGAAGCAGCAGGATGGCCCAGCGAAAGAGAAGCATCGGAAAGAAAAGGCGTGCGCCGGGCTTACCAGGCCCGCGCCACTTCGCCGAAGCCGCGCGGTGCGCGCTTCTCGTCCTCGAAGGTCACGACCTCGTAGGCGTCGCTGTGCGAGAGCAGCTCGCGCAGCAGCTTGTTATTGAGCGCATGGCCCGAGCGGAACGCGGTGTACGCGGCCAGCAGCGGCTTGCCGATGATGTACAGGTCGCCCATGGCGTCGAGGATCTTGTGCTTCACGAACTCGTCGTCGTAGCGCAGGCCGCCGGCATTGAGCACCTTGGTGTCGTCCATGACGATGGCGTTGTCCAGGCCGCCGCCGAGCGCCAGGCCCTTGCTGCGCATGTACTCGACTTCTTTGGTGAAGCCGAAGGTGCGTGCGCGCGCGATGTCGCGGCTGTACGAGTCGGTGCCCAGGTCGAACTCCACGCGCTGGCCGGTGGAGTTGACGACACGGTGGTCGAAGTCGATCTCGAAGCTCAGCTTGAAGCCGTGGTACGGCTCCAGGCTCGCCCACTTCTCGTTGGCGCCCTCGCCTTCGCGCACCTCGACCTTGCGCAGCACGCGGATGAAGCGGCGCGGCGCCTTCTGCAGTTCGATGCCCGCGCTTTGCAGCAGGAACACGAAGGACGAGGCCGACCCGTCGAGGATCGGCACTTCGTCGGCCGTGATGTCGATGTAGAGGTTGTCGATGCCCAGGCCCGCGCAGGCGGACATGATGTGTTCGACGGTCTGCACCTTGGCGCCGCCCGTGGAGACGGTGGACGCCAGGCGCGTGTCGGTGACCGATTCGGCGGTCATGCGGATCTCGACCGGCTCGGGCAGGTCGACGCGGCGGAACACGATGCCCGTGTCGGCCGGGGCCGGTCGCAGGGTCAGCTCCACGCGTTGGCCGCTGTGAAGCCCCACGCCCACGGCGCGGCTGATCGACTTGAGGGTTCGTTGTTGCAGCACGCCCGAGATTTTAGGCGGGCGGCGACCGTGACGCCCTATTCCCTTCGCTATGGCCGCGATAGACATGGACCGGTCAGATAAGAAAGAACAAAAAAGCCGGGGAGCCCCCGGCGATGGACGCAAGGGGCACGAGGTGGACGCAGCGCCTAGAGCCGGGGGGCAGTCCCTTTCAGGTCTTCCCCGTCCCCTTGCGAACCCTCGTGCCCTCTGCGTTCGGTGGCCTGCGGTCAGTCTGCTTGACGGCGCAGGAATGCGGGGATCTCGAAGTCGTCCATGCCACCCGACGACAGTGCGTCGACCTTGGCGGCGGCCATCGTGCGGTTGGTGCGCCACACGCTGGGCACGGCCATGCCGTCGTAGTTGGGCTGGCTGCCCGAACCACCACCCGCGTGGCCCACGCCGCCGAGCGTCGGCACGGTGAACGGGATGTTGTCGGTGCCGGTGCGGATCACTTCGAGCGTCGGGGCCTGGCGGCGTGCGTCGGCACGCGACAGACCCGTGGCCACCACCGTGACGCGCATCTGGTCGCCCAGGCTTTCGTCGTAGGCGGCGCCGTAGATCACGTGCGCGTCCGGCGAGGCGTAGGCGCGGATGGTGTTCATCGCGAGCTTCGACTCATTCAGCTTCAGCGAACCCTTCGATGCCGTCACCAGCACCAGCACGCCCTTGGCACCCGAGAGGTCGATGCCTTCGAGCAGCGGGCAGGCCACGGCCTGTTCGGCGGCGATGCGCGCGCGATCCGGGCCTGCAGCCGCGGCCGTGCCCATCATGGCCTTGCCGGGTTCGCCCATCACGGTGCGCACGTCTTCGAAGTCGACGTTCACGCCGCCGTACTCGTTGATGATTTCCGAGATGCCGCCCACGGCGTTCTTCAGCACGTCGTTGGCGTGCGCGAAGGCTTCGTCCTGCGTGATGTCTTCACCGAGCACGTCCAGCAGCTTCTCGTTGAGCACGACGATCAGCGAGTCGACGTTGGCTTCGAGTTCGGCCAGGCCGGCGTCGGCGTTGGTCATGCGACGGCCGCCTTCCCAGTCGAAGGGCTTGGTCACCACGCCCACCGTCAGGATGCCCATTTCCTTGGCCACGCGCGCGATCACGGGCGCCGCGCCGGTGCCGGTGCCGCCGCCCATGCCGGCCGTGATGAACAGCATGTGCGCGCCGTCGATGGCGGCGCGGATGTCGTCCACTGCGGCTTCGGCCGCGTCACGGCCCTTCTCGGGCTTGCTGCCGGCGCCCAGGCCGCTGATGCCCAGCTGGATGTTCTTGTGCGCGTTGCTGCGTTGCAGGGCTTGCGCGTCGGTGTTGGCGCAAACGAACTGCACGCCTTGCACACCACGCTCCATCATGTGGGCGACCGCATTGCCACCGCCGCCGCCGACACCGATCACCTTGATCTGCGTGCCCTGGTTGAATTCTTCGACTTCGATCATTTCGATGGTCATTTCTAACTCCTTGAATATTGCAGTTGCCGTTATGTGTCTATGAATATTTCTTCTGCCGTGACGTGATCAACGGGATCGCCGTCGCGATGGTGGACCGGTGCGTCGCCATCGCTCGTTGAAATGCAGCGGAGGGCCCGCGCGTGCGAGCCAGAGTGGGGAGTGGTTCATGGTCAGAAGTTCCCCACGATGAAGTCCTTGAAACGTCCGAACGCAGTCTTTACGGACCCGTTCTTCTGTGCGACCTTGAAACCACGCATGCGTGCAAAACGTGCCTCCTCGAGCAGGCCCATCACGGTGGCCGCGCGCGGCTGCGCCACCATGTCCGAGAGCGCGCTCGAGTACTTCGGAATGCCGCGGCGCACGGGCTTGAGGAAGATGTCTTCGCCCAGCTCGACCATGCCGGGCATGACGGCGCTGCCGCCCGTGAGCACCACGCCCGACGACAGCACTTCCTCGTAGCCCGACTCGCGCACCACCTGCTGCACCAGCGAGAAGATTTCTTCGATGCGCGGCTCGATCACGCCGGCAAGCGCCTGCTTGCTCAACATGCGCGGGCCGCGATCGCCAAGGCCGGGGACTTCGACCTGCGATTCAGGGTCGGCCAGCAGCTGCTTGGCATAGCCGTGCTCGACCTTGATGTCCTCCGCGTCCTTGGTGGGCGTGCGCAGGGCCATCGCGATGTCGCTCGTGATGAGGTCGCCCGCGATCGGGATCACGGCCGTGTGGCGGATCGCACCGTTGGTGAAGATCGCCACGTCGGTGGTGCCCGCGCCGATGTCGACCAGCACCACGCCCAGTTCGCGCTCGTCTTCGGTGAGCACCGCCTGGCTGGAGGCCAGCGGGTTCAGCATCAGCTGGTCGACCTCCAGGCCGCAGCGGCGCACGCACTTGATGATGTTCTCGGCCGCGCTCTGCGCGCCGGTCACGATGTGCACCTTGGCCTCCAGGCGCATGCCGCTCATGCCGATCGGCTCCTTCACGTCCTGGCCGTCGATCACGAACTCCTGCGGCTCCACCAGCAGGAGGCGCTGGTCGCTCGAGATGTTGATGGCGCGCGCCGTCTCGACCACGCGGGCCACGTCGGCGGGCGTGACTTCCTTGTCCTTCACCGCCACCATGCCGCTCGAATTGATGCCGCGGATGTGGCTGCCGGTGATGCCGGTGTAGACGCGGCTGATCTTGCAGTCGGCCATCAGCTCGGCTTCTTTCAGCGCCTGCTGAATGCTCTGCACGGTGGCGTCGATGTTCACCACGACGCCGCGCTTGAGGCCGTTGCTGGGCGCGATGCCCAGGCCGGCCAGCTTGAGCTCGCCGCCTTGCAGCACCTCGGCCACGACCACCATCACCTTGGCGGTTCCGATGTCCAGGCCTACGACCAGGTCTTTGTATTCTTTGGGCATGTAGATGTCCTCGGTATTCGCTACTTGATTTTTCTTGGGGCCTCGGGCGAGACCGTGGTGACGCCGCGCAGCCGCAGGGCATACGCGTCGTTGTGGCGCAGATCGGCGCGTTCGACGTCGGCCACCGTGCGGCGGTACTGGCCCGCGACCTGCGTCACGGTCTTCAGGAACCGCTGCAGGCGCGCCGACACCTCGTCGCTCTGGCCGCGGCCGAGCTCGATCTCGGCCCCGCTGTCCAGCAGCACTTTCCAGCTGCCGCGGCTGGACAGCCGCAGCTCGGCAATGTCGAAGTCATAGGGCTCGAACATCGGCGCGAGCACGCGGTACATGCCCAGCACCTGCCCGGCCTGCTCGATCGGGCCGTCCAGACGCGGCAGGTCGGTATCGACCTCGGCCACGTTGGCCTCGAACACGTCGCCAAAACCGTTGATCAGCTTGGAGCCGGCCTCGTCGCCCCACACCGCCACCGGCACCTGCTCGGTCAGCGTCACGCGCAGCTTGTTCGGGAACTCGCGCCGCACCACCGCGCTGCGCACCCACGGCACCGTCTCGAAGGCGGTGCGCGCACGCGCCAGGTCGATGGTGAAGAAGTTGCCCTTGAGCTGCGGCGCCACGTTGGCACGCAGCGTGACCGCGTTGTTGTGCGTGACCTCGCCGTCCACCTTGATGCCCGAGATCGGGAAGAAAGGCTGGCGCAGCACCCACCACGCGCTCGCCGCCAGCAGCATGAGCGCCACCAGCACGAACGCAACGTTCGCGACGATGTTCATCAGCTTGACGTCGAAGGGAGCGGGGATGCTGTCGGCCATGGCTTAGTTCGCGCCTCCCTTGGCATCCAGCGATGCGGACGCGAGCACGCGCACGCACAGCTCTTCGTAGGGAATGCCCGCCGCGCGCGCCGACATCGGCACCAGCGAATGGCTGGTCATGCCGGGCGAGGTGTTCATCTCGAGCAGGAAGGGCTTGCGGTCGCTGGCGCGGATCATCACGTCGGCGCGGCCCCAGCCGCGGCAGCCGAGCGTGTGGTACGCCGCCAGCGTGATGCGCTGGATCTCGCGTTCCTCGGCTTCGGGCAGGCCGCTCGGGCACTGGTACTTCACGTCGTCGGTGAAGTACTTGTTCTGGTAGTCGTAGGCGCCCTCGGGCGCGGCGATGCGCACCACGGGCAGCGCGCGCGCATCGAGCCCCTGGCCGAGCACGGCGCAGGTGACTTCCTCGCCGTCGATGAACTCCTCGCACAGCACGTCGGCATCGAACTTCGCCGACAGCGCCACGGCGTCCTGCATCTGCGAGTAGCCCTCGACCTTGGTCACGCCGATGGACGAGCCCTCGCGCGGCGGCTTCACGATCAGCGGCAGGCCGAGCACGTCGGGCACCACCATGATCTGCTCGCGGCTTTGCTGGTCGAAGGCCAGGCGCACGTACTTGGGCGTGGGCAGGCCGTCGGCCTGCCAGATGCGCTTGGTCATGACCTTGTCCATGGCCACGCTCGAGGCCATCACGCCCGAGCCGGTGTAGGGAATGCCGAGCAGCTCGAGCGCGCCCTGCACCGTGCCGTCTTCGCCGTGGCGACCATGCAGCGCGACGAAGCAGCGCGCGAAGCCTTCGCGCTTCAGGTCGGTGAGTTCGCGCTCCGACGGGTCGAAGGCATGCGCGTCGACGCCGCGCGAACGCAGGGCCTGCAGCACGCCGGCGCCGGACATCAGCGACACCTCGCGTTCGGCGGAACTGCCGCCGAACAGCACGGCGACCTTGCCGAAAAGTTGTGGATCCTGAAGGCTCACGCGGCCCTCCCCTTGCGCACAGTGCGCTCTGAAGTTGTTGATGAGGGTGCGGGCGGCGTGCCGAGTTCGACCACTTTGCCCGGCACCGCGCCGATGGAGCCCGCGCCCATGCACAGCACCACGTCGCCCGCGCGGGCGTTGTCCAGGATGGCCTGCGGCATGGCGACGATGTCGTCCACGAACACCGGCTCGACCTTGCCGGCCACGCGCAGCGCGCGCGCCAGCGTGCGGCCGTCGGCGGCCACGATGGGCGCCTCGCCCGCGGCATAGACATCGCCCAGCAAGACCGAATCGGCCGTGCCGATGACCTTCACGAAGTCTTCGAAGCAGTCGCGCGTGCGGGTGTAGCGGTGCGGCTGGAAGGCCAGCACCAGCCGGCGCCCCGGGAAGGCGCCGCGCGCGGCCGCGATGGTGGCCGCCATCTCGACCGGGTGGTGGCCGTAGTCGTCGATGACGGTGAAGCGCCCGCCCGCCGTGTCGTTCGGCACGGCCACGTCGCCGTAGCTCTGGAAGCGGCGGCCCACGCCCTTGAAGCCGGCGAGGCCGCGCTGCACCGCTTCGTCGGCAATGCCGAGTTCGACCGCCATGGCGATCACCGACAGCGCGTTGCGCACGTTGTGCTCGCCCGGCAGGTTCAGCACGATGGGCAGGTCGGGCAGCGTCACGCCGTTGCGACGCTGCGCGGTGAAATGCATCTGGCCGCCGACGGCGCGCACGTCGATGGCGCGCACCTGGGCGTCCTCGCCGAAGCCGTAGCTGGTAACGGGGCAGGTCACGTCGGCCACGATCTCGCGCACCGCCGGATCGTCGGTGCACAGGATGGCCACGCCGTAGAACGGCATGCGGTGCAGGAAATCGACAAAGGCTTTCTTCAGCTTCGCGAAGTCGTGCCCGTAGGTCTCCATGTGGTCGGCGTCGATGTTCGTGACCACCGCCATCACGGGCAGCAGGTTCAGGAACGAGGCGTCCGACTCGTCGGCCTCGACCACGATGTAGTCGCCGCTGCCCAGCTGCGCGTTGGCGCCGGCGCTGTTCAGGCGCCCGCCGATCACGAAGGTCGGGTCGAGCCCGGCGGCCTCGAGCACGCTGGCGGCCAGGCTGGTGGTGGTGGTCTTGCCGTGCGTGCCGGCGATGGCGATGCCCTGCTTCAGGCGCATCAGCTCCGCGAGCATCAGCGCGCGCGGCACGACCGGAATGCGCTTTTCGCGCGCGGCCAGCACCTCGGGGTTGTCCGACTGCACGGCGGTGGAGGTGACGACCGCATCCGCGCCGTCGATGTGCGCGGCGGCATGGCCCACGAAGGTGCCGATGCCCAGGCCCGCGAGGCGGCGCAGCGTGGCGCTGTCCGACAGGTCGGAGCCCGTGATCTTGTAGCCCAGGTTCAGCAGCACCTCGGCGATGCCGCTCATGCCCGAGCCGCCGACGCCGACGAAGTGGATGTGACGGATCGCGTGCTTCATTTCGCAAGCTCCTCGCAGGCGCGGACGACCGCGTCCACTGCTTCGGTCTTCTGCAGGGTCTTGGCCTTGGTGGCCCGGTCGATCAAGGTCGCGCGTTCGGTTTTCTGTAGCAAATCAGCCAGCAATTCAGGAGTGAGATCGGTCTGTTGCACCAGCCAGCCGCCGCCCGCGTCCACGAGGAAGCGCGCGTTGGTGGTCTGGTGGTCGTCGACCGCCGAGGGGAAAGGCACGAACAGCGCTGCTGCGCCGACGGCCGCGATTTCGGTGACGGTGCTGGCGCCCGCGCGCGCGACGATGAGGTCGGCCTCGGCGTACGCCTGCGCGGTGTCGTCGATGAAGGGCGTGAGTTCGCCCTCGACGCCGGCCGCCGCATAGTTGGCGCGCAGCTCGTCGATCTGCTTGGCGCCGCTCTGGTGCAGCACCTGCGGGCGTTCGGCGGGCGCGATGCGCGCCAGCGCCTGCGGCACGACGGCGTTGAGCGCACGCGCGCCCAGGCTGCCGCCGACCACCAGCAACTTGAGCGGCCCCGTGCGGCCCGCGAAGCGCGTGGCCGGATCGGGCTGCGACGTGAACGCCGCGCGCAGCGGATTGCCCACCCACTGCGCCTTCTTCAGCACGTTCGGGAAGGCCGTGAACACGCGGTCGGCCACGCCCGCCAGCACCTTGTTGGCGAGGCCGGCGACCGAGTTCTGCTCGTGCAGCACCAGCGGCTTGCCCATCAGCACGCCCATCATCCCTCCCGGGAAGGTGATGTAGCCGCCCAGGCCCACCACCACGTCGGGCTTCACGCGGCGCACCACGGCCAGGCTCTGCCAGAAGGCGCGCAGCAGCTTCAGCGGCAACAGGAACAGCGTGAGCGGACCCTTGCCGCGCACGCCGCCGAACTGCACCGGCTCGAAGGCGAAGCCGCGCGGGGGCACGAGCTTTTCTTCCATGCTGCCGGGCGCGCCCAGCCAGTGCACGCGCCAGCCGCGCTCGCGCAGGGCCTCGGCCACTGCGAGACCCGGGAAGATGTGGCCGCCCGTGCCGCCTGCCATGACGAGTGCCGTACGGCCGGTCATACGCGACCTCCCCGCATGAGCGGCGCATTCGCGCCGCAGCGCTGCGCGCTGACGCGGTTGTAGCGAAACCACGTTCTCATACGCGGCCTCCGCGCATGAGAACGCGGTTTTCGTAGTCGATGCGCAGCACCACGGCCAGCGCCACGAGGTTCATCAAGATCGCCGAGCCGCCGAAGCTCATCAGCGGCAAGGTCAGGCCCTTGGTCGGCAGTGCGCCCAGGTTCACGCCCATGTTGATGAAGGCCTGGAAGCCGATCCACACGCCCACGCCCTGGGCCACGAGGCCCGAGAACACGCGGTCCAGCGCGATCGCCTGGCGGCCGATGTGCATGATGCGACGCGTGAGCCAGAGGAACAGGCCGATGATCAGCAGCACGCCGATCAGGCCGAACTCTTCGCCGATCACGGCCAGCAGGAAGTCGGTGTGCGCCTCGGGCAGCCAGTGCAGCTTCTCGACGCTGCCGCCCAGGCCCACGCCGAAGACCTCGCCGCGGCCGATGGCGATCAGCGAGTGCGACAGCTGGTAGCCCTTGCCCAGCGCGTGCTCCTCGCTCCAGGGATCGAGGTACGCAAAGATGCGCTCGCGGCGCCACGGGCTGCTCGCCACGATGGAGCCGAAGGCCACCACCACCAGCGTCGCGATCACGAAGAACATGCGCGCGTTCACGCCGCCCAAAAACAGGATGCCCATGGCGATCACGGCGATCACCATGAAGGCGCCCATGTCGGGCTCGGCCATCACCAGCATGCCGACCACCACCACCGCGATGCCCATCGGCAGCACGGCGCGGAAGAACCGCTCCTTGATCTCCATCTTGCGCACCATGTAGCTGGCGGCATAGAGCACCATCGCGAACTTGGCCAGCTCCGACGGCTGGAAGCGCATGAAGCCCATCGGCAGCCAGCGGCGCGCGCCGTTCACGTTGATGCCGATGTGCGGAATGAGCACCGCCACCAGCAGCAGCAGCGAAGCCACGAAGAGCCAGGGCGCGGCGCGCTCCCAGGTCTTCATCGGGACCTGGAAGGTCAGCAGCGCGGCGATGAAGGCGATGACCAGCGAGGCCGCATGCCGCGTGAGGAAGTACGAGGCGCTGTAGCCGGCGCGCGCGAAGCGCGGGTTGTCGGGCAGCGCGATCGAGGCCGAATACACCATGATCAGGCCCCAGGTCATCAGCGCGACCGTGACCCAGACCAGCGCCTGGTCGAAGCCCAGCACGCGCATCGGCGTGGCCTTGGTTTGCGCGACGCCAGCGCCGCCCAGCCGCACGGGCAGGTGCACGGGCAGCGAATCCATGCCGCTGCGGGCGCGCCGGAACCAGCCGCCGAAACGGCTGCCGGTGCTGGTTTCCTGGCCTGCGGCTGCGGAGTTCAAATCGGGTCCTCCATCGATCCGGCGGTGGACAACGACGCGCCAGGCACGTACGACACCACCGCATCGTCGCCACCCACGGCTTCGCGCGGGCTGTCGGCGTAAGCCTCGACGGCCTCGCAGAACACCTCGGCGCGGTGCGCGTAGTCCTTGAACATGTCGAAGCTCGCACAGGCCGGTGACAGCAGCACGGCATCGCCGGGGTGGGCGCGCGCGGCGGCAAGCTTCACCGCTTCTTCCATTGAGCCCGCGTGCTTCAGCGAGACGCCGGTGGAGGCCAGCGCGGCCTCGATCAGCGGGGCGTCGCGGCCGATGAGCACGACGGCGCGCGCGTACTGGCGCACGGGATCGGCCAGCGGCTCGAAGTCCTGGCCCTTGCCTTCGCCGCCGAGGATCACGACCACGCGGCGCTCCTCGCCGAGGCCGCTCAGTGCGGCCACGGTGGCGCCGACGTTGGTGCCCTTGCTGTCGTCGAAGAACTCGACCTCGTCCACGATGGCGATCGGCTCGACGCGGTGCGGCTCGCCGCGGTACTCGCGCAGGCCGTAGAGCATCGGGCCCAGCGGGCAGTCGGCGGCGCTGGCGAGCGCGAGCGCGGCCAGCGCGTTCATCGCGTTGTGACGGCCGCGGATGCGCAGCGCGTCGGCGGGCATGAGGCGCTGGAAGAAGAGCTCTTCTTCCACCACCGCGCCGCGCTTGCGCTTCTGCGTTTCGTCGGCTTCCAGCGCGCGCACCAGCCAGGCCACGCCGTTGATGCGCTCGATGCCGTAGTCGCCGGGACGCAGCGGCATCGCACCGCCGAAGGTGACGTGGGCGCGGATCTGCGGACGCTGCAGCTTCACGCGGACGGGCGGCGGCAGCATGGCCATCACGCCGGCGTCGTCGCGGTTGAGGATCATCAGGCCCTTGGCGCCGAAGATGCGCGCCTTCGCGGCCGCGTAGGCCGGCATGTCGCCGTGCCAGTCGAGATGGTCCTGCGTGAGGTTGAGCACGGTGGCGGCCGTGGGCTCGAAGCCCTGCACGCCGTCGAGCTGGAAGCTCGAGAGTTCGAGCACCCACACGTCGGGCAGCGTGCCGGCGTCGAGGTGCGCAGCCAGCGTGTCGAGCAGTGTCGGGCCGATGTTGCCGGCCACGGCCACGGTCTTGCCCGCGCGCTCGACCAGCTGGCCGGTGAGCGAGGTGACGGTGGTCTTGCCGTTGGTGCCGGTGATAGCGAGCACGGCGGGCGTGTAGCCCTTGGGCGCTTCAGGCTCGGGTTCGGGCACGAGTTCGAGCTGCGGCGTGGCCTCTTCCTCGACCGCGGCCGACGCCGGGTTGGTGGCGGACAGCTCGGCGATCTTGGCGACGAACTCGGCGGCCTCGCGCGCCGCGGTGGGCACGTAGGGCTTGCCGGGGGTGGGCAGGCGGGAGACGGTGGCGGCGGGCGCGGGCGACTCGGCGGGCGTTTCGGCGGCGGCTGGTGCTGCGCCGTCTTCCGTGGCGGCGTCTTCCGTCGTGGCGCCTTCGGCGACGACGTCTTCGGTGGGCGGCGTCACCGGCACGCTCAGCGATGCATCGCGCGGCATGGCTTCGGCCATGGCGGGCGGTGTGGGTTCGGTGGCTTCGGTCGGTTCGACGGGAGCGGCGGGCTCGGCTTCTGCGGCAGGCGCATCGACTGGCAGTGCGGCCTCGGTCGGTTCTGCCGCCGGCTCAGGAGCCACAGCGTCAGTGAGTGCAACAACGTCAGTTGCTTCAACAGGCGCAGCCGCTTCGGCTTCGCCTTCGACAACCGCAGCAGCCTCCGGCGCAGGCACTTCCGGCGTCTCGACCACCGCAGCCTCCGCCACAGGGGCTTCTTCGCTCAAGGCCAGCTCGGCCTGGGCCGGCGTTTCGACGACAGGCTCGACCACGGCGGTTTCGACCGGCACTTCAGCTTCGGCTTCCACCACCGGCACCTCGACCGTCTGCAGATCGAGCAGCGCGCGCGCGAACAGGTCCAGCTCGCCGCCGACCACGAGGCCCACGGCCTTGGCGGCGTCGACGACCGGCGCCAGCGTCGCGGGCGACAGGCCCGGCGAGCGGTACACGGCGCGGATCGGCGTGCCCTCGACCAGCGCGGCCGTGAACGGCCCGCCGATGAAGGTCGCGTCGGGCAACTCGGCCTGCAGCGTCGCGAGCGAGGCGGGCGCCTCGCGCGTGTCGGCCACGGTCACGACCGCGCCGTGGCGCGCGCACCAGCGCGCCATCGCCAGCCCGGACGCGCCGAGGCCGAGGATGAGAACGGGGAGGTCTTTCAGGTGCCGCATGGTTGTGTGGTTACCGCAGCTTCAGCGTCGACAGGCCGATGAGGCACAGCAGCATCGTGATGATCCAGAAGCGCACGACGACCTGCGTCTCGCGCCAGCCACTCTTCTCGAAGTGGTGGTGCAGCGGCGCCATCTTGAGCACGCGCCGACCCTCGCCGAAGCGCTTCTTCGTGTACTTGAAGTACGTGACCTGGGCCATCACCGAGATCGCCTCGACCACGAAGATGCCGCCCATGATGAAGAACACGATCTCCTGGCGCACGATGACCGCGATGGTGCCCAGCGCGCCGCCGAGCGCCAGCGCGCCCACGTCGCCCATGAAGACCTGCGCCGGATGGGTGTTGAACCAGAGGAACGCGAGCCCCGCGCCGGCCATGGCCGAGCAGAACACCAGCAGCTCGCCCGAGCCCGGGATGTTGGGGAACAGCAGGTACTTGGAGTACACCGCGCTGCCCGTGACGTAGGCGAACACGCCCAGCGCCGAGCCCACCATCACCACCGGCATGATCGCCAGGCCGTCGAGGCCGTCGGTCAGGTTGACGGCGTTGCTCGCGCCCACGATCACGAGGTACGTGAGGATCACGAAGCCGATGCCGCCCAGCGGGTAGCTCACTTCCTTGAAGAAGGGCACCAGCAGGTTGATCTTGGGCGGAAAGTCGAGGTCGAAGCCCGAGCGCACCCAGGCGTAGAACAGCTCGAGCACGCGCCAGTTGGAGCTCTCGGAAATGCTGAACAGCAGGTAGAAGCCCGCGAGCAGGCCGACCAGCGATTGCCAGAAGTACTTTTCGCGCGAGCGCATGCCTTCGGGGTCCTTGCGCACCACCTTGCGCCAGTCGTCCACCCAGCCGATGGCGCCGAAGCCCATCGTGACCCACAGCACGATCCACACGAAGCGGTTCGAGAGGTCGAACCACAGCAAGGTGGCGAACGCGATGGCGAACAGCACCAGCACGCCGCCCATGGTGGGCGTGCCGCTCTTGGTCAGGTGCGTTTCCATGCCGTAGCCGCGGATCGGCTGGCCGATCTTGAGCGCGGCGAGGCGACGAATGACGTACGGGCCGGCCACCAGGCCGACCACGAGCGCGGTCAGCGCGGCCATCAGGGCGCGGAACGTGAGGTAGTTGAAAACGCGCAAGAACCCGAACTCGGGCGACAGCGTCTGCAGCCATTGGGCCAGGGACATCAGCATGGTGTGTTGCGCGGCTCATGCGTCATGACCGGCCTCCTTTTTTTGTTGTGCTTCGATCGCCTGCACCACGCGCTCCATCTTCATGAAGCGCGACCCCTTGACCAGCACGCTGCCCAGCTGCGGCAGGCGGGCGAGCACGGCCGCGCGGAGCGTGTCGAAATCGTCGAAATGGCGTCCATCGACACCATCGTTGTTGTTGAAAGCCGTCGCCGCATGCACGGTCTCACCGCCCAGCGTGTAGACGGCGTCGAGGCCGCGCTGGCGCGCCCAGGCGCCGACCTCGGCGTGGAATTCCGGCGAGCGGTCGCCGACCTCGCCCATCTCGCCGAGCACCAGCAGGCGCGGGGCGGGCAGGCCCGTGAGCACGTCGATGGCGGCGATCACGGAATCGGGGTTGGCGTTGTAGCTGTCGTCGACCAGCGTGAGCGCGTGCCCGCCGGGCAGCACGACCTCGCTGGCGCGCGAACGGCCCTTGACCGGTTCGAAGGCCGACAGGCCCGCGGCGATGGTGTCGAGCGACACGCCGGCGGCCAGCGCGCAGGCGGTGGCGGCGAGCGCGTTGCCCACGTTGTGACGGCCCGCGATGTGCAGGCGCGCCTCGAAGGCACCCAGCGGCGTGCGCACGCGCACGCGCCAGGCGCCCTGCAGCCATTCGGCGCTGTCGAGCGAGATGTCGGCGTCGGCGTGCTCGCCGAAGGTCAGGCAGCGGCGCGAACCGCTCTGGCGCGCCAGGTCGGTCCACAGCGAGGTGAAGGTGTCGCCGTAGGGGAACACGGCCGTGCCGTCGTCGGGCAGTTCGGCGAACACGGCGGCGTTCTCGATGGCGACCGCCTCGACGCTGGCCATGAACTCCTGGTGCTCGCGCTGCGCGTTGTTGACCAGCGCGATGGTCGGGCGCGACATGGCGGCCAGCCGCGCGATCTCGCCCGGGTGGTTCATGCCCAGTTCGAGCACCGCCAGCTGGTGCTGCGCACGCAGGCGCAGCAGCGTGAGCGGCACGCCGATCTCGTTGTTGAAGTTGCCGGCCGTAGCCAGCGCACGGTCGGCACGGAAGGCCGCGAGCACGGCCGCGATCATCTGCGTGACCGTGGTCTTGCCGTTGCTGCCGGTGACGGCGATCAGCGGCAGCTGGAACTGCGCGCGCCAGCCAGCGCCCAGCGCACCGAGCGCGATGAGCGAATCGGGCACCTCGAGGCCCGCAAGCCCCGCGGCTTCGAGGCCGCCGTGCGCAATGGCGGCGACGGCGCCCTGCTTCTTCGCATCGGCCAGGAAGTCGTTGGCGTCGAAGCGCTCACCCTTGAGCGCAACGAACAGGTCGCCGGCGGCCAGGGTGCGGGTGTCGGTGTGGACGCGGGCGATCACGGTGGCCGGATCGCCCACGAGGCGCGACCCCGGCACCCATTGCTGCGCCTGCGCCAGCGTGAGATTGAGCGGTGTGGAGACGGGCGTGGCCATGGCGGTCATGCGGCACCCCGCTTCGCGAGCGCTTCGAGCGCGTGGGTCTTGTCGGAGAACGGCAGGCGCTGGCCCGCGATCTCCTGCCACTCTTCGTGGCCCTTGCCGGCGATCAGCACCACGTCTTGCGGTGCCGCCTGGGCGATGGTTTCGGCGATGGCGCGCGCGCGGTCGACCTGCACGCGGGCCGCCTCGACGCGCGTGAAGCCGCGCAGCGCCTGGCTGATGATCGCGTCGGGGTTCTCGTTGCGCGGGTTGTCGCTGGTGAGCACCACATGGTCGGCCTGCCGTTCGGCGACAGCCGCCATCAGCGGGCGCTTGATCGGGTCGCGGTTGCCGCCGCAGCCGAACACGCACCAGAGCGCGCCGCCGCGTTGCTTGGCCAACGGGCGCAGGCCCGCGAGGGCCTTGTCGAGCGCGTCGGGCGTGTGGGCGTAGTCGACCACGGCCAGCGGCGCGCCGTCGGTGGGTTGCACGCGGTCCATGCGGCCCGGCACGCTGCTGAGGTGGGCGCAGGCGGCCACGGCCTGCGCGAGCGTGAGGCCCAGCGCGCGCAGGGTGCCGAGCACGCCGAGCAGGTTGGCGACGTTGTACTGGCCGATGAGCCCGGTCGCGAGCCGCTCGGCCGGCGCCGTGCTGCCGTGCTCGGCCACGGTGAACTGCAGGCCCTGCGCGTCGTAGCCGATGTCGCGCGCCATGAGCCGCGCGGGCTTGCCGGCGGCCGAGACGGTCCAGACGTCGAGCGCGCCGATGCCGGCGTCGAGCAGGTTGGCGCACAGGCTGGCACCGTGCATGTCGTCGATGTTGATCACCGCGGCGCGCAGGCCGGGCCAGCGGAACAGCTCGGCCTTGGCCTGCCAGTAGGCGTCCATGCTGCCGTGGTAGTCGAGGTGGTCCTGCGTGAAATTGGTGAACACGGCGACCGCGATGCGGCAGCCGTCGAGCCGGCGCTCGGCGATGCCGATGGACGAAGCCTCGATCGCGCAGGCGCCGAAGCCTTCGGTGACGAAGTCGCGCAGCGCGCGCTGCAGCATCACGGGGTCGGGCGTGGTCAGGCCGGTGTAGGTGAGTTCGGGCGGCACGCCGATGCCCAGGGTGCCGACCACGGCGCAGGGCGACGGGGCGCCGCGCTCGGTGGTGCCGTCGGGGCGCATCGCGCGCACGCCGCCGGCCGCGCGCAGCGTGGACAGCGATTCGGCCAGCCACCACGCGGTGGAAGTCTTGCCGTTGGTGCCGGTCACGGCCAGCAGGTCGAGCTGCGCCGAGGGGTTGTCGTAGAAGGCGGCGGCGATCGGGCCGGTGGCGGCCTTGAGGCCCGGGTAGCTCACGATGCGCTCGTCGCCATCGAAACCGAAGGCGTCCACGCCCTCGTGCTCGACCAGGCAGGCCACGGCGCCCTGCGCCAGCGCGGCCGCCACGTGCTGGCGGCCGTCGGTGGCGGCACCGGGCCAGGCGATGAAGGCATCGCCCGGGGCGACCGCGCGGCTGTCGGCCTGCAGCGCGCCCTGCACGCGCTCCTTGAGCCAGAACGCGGCGGTGGTGGGGGAAGTGAGTGTCAGCATGTCAGAAGCTCTCGGGGACGTCTTGCGTCTGCACGAGGGGTTTGACCGCCAGGTCGGGCGGGACGTTCATCATGCGCAGGGTCTGCTGCACAACTTCGCTGAACACCGGCGCCGCGGCGAGGCCGCCGAAGTACTGGCCGTCGGTCGGCTCGTCGATCATCACCGCGACGATGATGCGCGGCTTCTCGATGGGCGCCATGCCGGTGAACCAGGCGCGGTACTTGTTGCTGGCGTAGCCCTTGCCGACCTGCTTGTGGGCCGTGCCCGACTTGCCGCCGACCGAGTAGCCCACCGTTTGCGCGCGCGTACCGGTGCCGCCCGGGCCTGCGGCCATCTGCAGCATCTTGCGCACCGCGAGCGCGTTGGACGGCGAGAACACCCGCACGCCGACCGGCGGCTCGGTGTTCTTCAGGATGGTGACCGGGATGATGGAGCCGTCGTGCGCGAACGAGGTGTACGAATGCGCCATCTGGAACAGCGACGCCGACAGGCCGTAGCCGTAGGCCATGGTGGCCTGCTCGACCGGCTTCCAGGTCTTCCACGGACGCAGCCGGCCCGTCACGGCGCCGGGGAACTGGATCTGCGGCTTCTGGCCGTAGCCCAGCGCGGTGTAGGTGTCCCACATCTCGTGGGGCGTCATCTTCTGGGCGATCTTGAGCGCGCCCACGTTGCTCGACTTCTGGATCACGCCCTCCACCGTCAGCGAGCCGTAGTTGTGGGTGTCGCTGATGGTGAAGCCGCCCAGCTGGTAGCGCCCGGGCGCGGTGTCGATGATGGTCGAGGGCTTGACGCGGCCGGCCTCCAGCGCCATCGCCACGGTGATGGGCTTCATGGTCGAGCCGGGCTCGAAGGTGTCGGTGAGCGCGCGGTTGCGCAGCTGCTCGCCGGTGAGGTTCTGGCGCTTGTCGGGCACGTAGCTCGGGTAGTTGGCCAGCGCCAGCACCTCGCCGGTGGTGCTGTCGAGCACCACCACGCTGCCGGCCTTGGCGCGGCGTGCGGTGACGGCGTCGCGCAGCTTCTGGTAGGCGAAGAACTGCACCTTGCTGTCGACGCTGAGCTGGATGTCGCGGCCCTCGACCGGCGGCACCTGCTCGCCCACGCCCTCGACCACGCGGCCCAGCCGGTCCTTGATGACGCGGCGCGAGCCGGCCTTGCCGGCCAGCTCCTTGTTGAACGCCAGCTCGATGCCTTCCTGGCCGTTGTCTTCCACGTTGGTGAAGCCCACCACGTGCGCGGCGGCCTCGCCCTCGGGGTACTGGCGCTTGTATTCCTTGCGCTGGTAGATGCCCTTGAGGTTGAGCGCGGCGATCTGCTTGGCGATGGGCTCGTCGACCTGGCGCTTGATCCAGACGAAGGTCTTGTCCTCGTCTTCGAGCTTCTTGTCGAAGTCCTTTTGCGGCATGCCGAGCAGCTTGGCCACCTGCTTGAGCTTGGCGCGCACCTCGGGGTCGTCGCGCTCCACGTCTTCGGGAATGGCCCAGATGCTGGGCGCCACCACGCTGGACGCCAGGATGAGCCCGTTGCGGTCCAGGATGCGCCCACGGTTGGCCGGCAGCTCCAGCGTGCGCGCGAAGCGCACTTCGCCCTGACGCTGGAAGAAGCTGTTGTTGAAGACCTGCACGTACGCAGCCCGGCCCGCCAGCATGACGAAGCCGAAGGCGATGCCGGCGACGATGAACTTGCTGCGCCACACCGGCGTCTTGCTCGCGAGCAAGGGGCTGGTGGTGTAGCGCACGCTGCGGTTGCCGCGGCTCATCGGGCGGGCCTCGCGGTGGCGGTGCCGGGCTTGGCCGGCGTGGTCGGCGGCAGCGGCGCGACGGCCGGGATCACCGAGCCGTCGGGGCGCACGTACTGCGTGATGGCCGGCGAGGCCGTGCGCATCTGCAACTGTTCCTTGGCCAGCTTCTCCACGCGCAGCGGCGTGGCCTGGGCGCGCTTCTCGACCTGCAGGCGGTCATGCTCGGTTTCGAGCTTGCGCGTCTCCTGCAGGGCGCGGTCGAACTCCGTGTAGAGCTGGCGCGACTGGTACTGGGTGTGCACAAGGTACAAAGCCGTCGCAATGACGGCCAGCAGAAGAAGCAGGTTGATGCGCGCCATGGCTACCCGGCCTCCGTGCGTTCGGCCACCCGGAGGATGGCGCTGCGCGAGCGCGGGTTGCCGCGCACTTCTTCTTCGGACGGCTTGATGCGCTCGAGCGCGTGCAGCTTCATCGCCTTGGGCGCAGCGAAGGGCGCGCGGCGGTCGTAGACCTCCTTCGAGTGCTTGGCGATGAACTGCTTGACGATGCGGTCTTCGAGCGAATGGAAGCTGATCACCGCGAGGCGGCCGCCGGGCGCGAGCACCGACAGGCTGGCTTCTAGCGCTTGTTGCAGCTCCTCAAGCTCGGCGTTGATGAAAATCCGAAAAGCCTGAAATGTGCGCGTTGCAGGGTTCTGGCCCTGCTCGCGGGTTTTGACCGTGCCAGCCACGAGCTCGGCCAGTTCGGTGGTGGTTGAAATTGCGCCCCGTTCTTGTCTGCGAGCAACAATCGCCTTTGCAATCTGAACAGCAAACCGTTCTTCGCCATAGTCACGGATCACCTCTGCAATTTGTTGAAGTTCGGCCGTTGCCAGCCATTCGGCCACGCTCTCGCCGCGCGTGGTGTCCATGCGCATGTCGAGCGGACCGTCGAAACGGAAACTGAAACCGCGCACCGGGTTGTCGATCTGCGGCGAACTCACGCCCAGGTCCATCAGCAAGCCGTTGACGCTGGCGTCGGGCAATTCGCCCAGCGAGCGGAATCCCTGGTGGCGGATAGAAAAACGCGCATCCGAGATGCGCGCTGCTTCGGCCACCGCTTCTGCATCCTTGTCGAATGCGATGAGCCTGCCTTCCGGCGCCAGCCGCGCGAGGATGGCGCGCGCATGTCCTCCGCGGCCGAAGGTGGCGTCCACGTACGTGCCCGTGGCTGCCGCGCTACCGGAAAGAAGGGCTTCCACCGCCTCGTTCAACAAGACGGTCGTGTGGGTCAGGGGGGTGTTCACGGGGCTCCTCAGAACGCGAAGTCCTGAAACACATCCGGCATCTCGCCCTGGGTGGCCTCGGCCTCCTTGGCCTCGTAGGTCGCCTTGTCCCAGAGTTCGAAGTGGTTGCCCATGCCCAGCAACAGCGTCTCGCGGTTGATGCCGGTGGCGGCGCGCAGCTCGGGCGACACCAGCACGCGGCCGGTACCGTCCATCTCGACGTCCATCGCGTTACCGAGGAAGACGCGCTTCCACCACTGCGCCGACATCGGCAGCGCAGCAATGCGTTCGCGGAATTTTTCCCATTCAGGACGGGGGAACACCATCAGGCATCCGTGCGGATGCTTGGTGATCGTGAGCTGGCCGCCTGCCGTGGCGCTCAGGACGTCGCGATGCCGGGTCGGCACGGAGAGCCGCCCCTTGGCATCCAGACTGAGCGATGAAGCGCCTTGAAACACGACCACGAAACCCCTGTGGTGGGAGGTGCCGCGACACCCGGAAGGGGCGTTGCCCGCACTTTTTCCCACTTAACTGCACTTTTTTCCACTGTAGCAGGAAACACTTGCGACGCAACTGGGGCTCGGGGGTATTTTTTGTAATGGAATCAACGACTTAGCGCCGATTTCCAAACCTGGAAATCGGCGAATTGTGTTGAAAATGAAGTACTTAGCTCACGCAGTGAAAGTGATGCGTGAAGGACGCCCCCGTTACAGGGGCCGAGGGAGGCGGCTTCAGAGGATGAAGCGCGAAAGGTCTTCGTCGTGACTTAGTGCCGCGAGGCGCTCGTCGACATAAGCGGCATCGATGCGGACCGTCTGGCCCTCGATGCGGGTGGCATCGAAGCTTACCTCATCGAGCAGGCGCTCCATCACGGTCGACAAACGGCGTGCGCCGATGTTCTCGGTGCGCTCGTTCACCTCGAAGGCGATGGCCGCCAGCCGCGTGATGCCGTCGGGCGCGAAATCGAGCGTCACGCCTTCGGTGGCCAGCAGCGCCTGGTACTGCTTCACGAGCGAGGCGCGGGTCTGCGTGAGGATGCTCTCGAAGTCCGACACCGAGAGCGACTGCAGCTCGACGCGGATCGGAAAGCGCCCCTGCAACTCCGGAATGAGGTCGCTCGGCTTGCTCAGGTGGAAGGCGCCGCTCGCGATGAACAGCATGTGGTCGGTGCGCACCACGCCGTACTTGGTGGACACGGCCGTGCCCTCCACGAGCGGCAGCAGGTCGCGCTGCACGCCCTGGCGCGAGACGTCGGAGCCCTGCGCTTCGCTGCGCGTGGCGACCTTGTCGATCTCGTCGATGAAGACGATGCCGTTCTGCTCGGCATTGGCAATGGCCTGCGCGCGGATCTCGTCCTCGTTGACCAGCTTGGCGGCCTCCTCGTCGATCAAGAGGCGCATCGCCTCGGCGATCTTGAGCTTGCGCGTCTTGCGCTTGCCGCCGCCGAGCTGGCCGAACATGCCGCGCAGTTGCTCGGTCATTTCCTCCATGCCGGCCGGGCCCATGATCTCCAGCGGCGCACGGGTTTCGGCGAGGTCGAGCTCGATTTCCTTGTCGTCGAGCTGGTGCTCGCGCAGCTTCTTGCGGAAGGCCTGGCGCGTCGGATTGGGGCTGTCGAGTGCGGGGGCAGCGCCATCGGCACCACGCGCCGGCGGCAGCAGCGCGTCGAGGATGCGCTCCTCGGCCGCGTCTTCGGCGCGGGCACGCACCTTCACGCTTTCGGATTCGCGTGTCTGCTTGACGGCGATTTCGGCGAGGTCGCGAATGATCGAGTCGACGTCCTTGCCCACGTAGCCCACCTCGGTGAACTTGGTGGCCTCGACCTTGATGAACGGCGCATCGGCCAGGCGGGCCAGGCGGCGGGCGATCTCGGTCTTGCCGACACCCGTCGGGCCGATCATGAGGATGTTCTTGGGCGTGATCTCGTGGCGCAGCTTCTCGTCGACCTTCTGGCGGCGCCAGCGGTTGCGCAGCGCAATGGCCACGGCGCGCTTGGCGGCGGGCTGGCCGACGATGTGGTTGTCCAGCTCGGAGACGATTTCCTGGGGGGTCATGGACATGGTCAGAGCGCTTCCACCGTGTGGTTCATGTTCGTGTAAATGCAGATTTCTCCGGCGATCGCCAGCGATTTGCGCACGATCTGCTCGGCCGAAAGGTCGGTGTTGTCGATCAGCGCCTTGGCCGCCGACTGGGCGTAGGCACCGCCCGAACCGATGGCGATCACGCCGTCTTCAGGCTCCAACACGTCGCCATTGCCGGTGATGATGAGCGAAGTCGTGGCGTCGGCCACGGCCAGCATGGCCTCGAGCTTGCGCAGCACGCGGTCGGTGCGCCAGTCCTTGGTGAGCTCGACCGCCGCGCGGGTCAGGTGGCCCTGGTGCTTCTCGAGCTTGGCCTCGAAGCGCTCGAAGAGCGTGAAGGCATCGGCTGTGGCGCCGGCGAAACCCGCCAGGACCTTGCCGTGATAGAGCCGCCGCACCTTGCGCGCCGTGCCCTTGATGACGATGTTGCCGAGAGTGACCTGCCCGTCCCCGCCGATGGCGACCTGATCGCCTTGGGGGGTCTTGCGGCGCACGCTCACGATGGTGGTGCCGTGAAACTGTTCCATCGCAGCCATCTGGGGATGGGCCCCGCCAATGCAACCCTTGCGGTCGGACAAACTGCTGGCGGAAAACACGGCCCCGCAGGGGCCGTGGAACCCCTGTGACGGGGTCAGTTCTTGCGGACCGCGACCGTGGCGTGGTCGGTGATGCCGATCAGCCCGAACAGCGCGGCAATCAGCCGGTGGGCGTCGACGAACTGCACCCGCTCGCCGTTCGCATCGCGCTCGCGGACCCAGCTCAGCAGCGTGCCGGCCGCCGTCAGGTCCATGCGCAGCAGGGCCGCGCACGAGATGACCGGCGCCGTCGTGTGGCGCAGGTCGTGGTCCAGGCGCTGCCAGCACGACAGCGAATCGCCGCGCAGGTCGCCCGCCAGCGCGGCAAAGCCGCTGTCGGTGGACGGGAAGCTCTCGGAATCGCCCCCGACCGACAGCAGCGACCAGACCGAACTCGGCCGGCTCGCCGGCGGCGCGGCCAGCGAGGTGCACTCACCCTTCGGGTCCTGCCAGGACGGCGGCGACACCTCGTAGGTGATGCAGTAGTTGAGCGCCACCAGCTCGAAGTCGTCGGGCAGGTGCATCATGCGCAGCGCCGCGAGGCGCAGCTGCCACCAGGCGTCGTCGGGATGGCGCTCGTTGTTGGGCGTGGCCGCGGCCAGCACGGCCATGAGCTGCGAGGCGCCGAAGAAGCGCAGTTGCACCGGCGAATCGGACCAGTGCGCGAACAGGATGCGCAGCGGCGCGGCGGCGGGCGGATCGATCTCGGTGAGCGCGCGCCAGTCGAGCGTCCAGACCATGCCGGCCTGCGAGAGCGCGCGCGTGAGCGACATGAGCCCCTCGCGCGTCAGGTGCGCGGGGCTGGCCCAGTCGGCGGCGCCCGTCGTGTCGGAGGCCGCCTCGGCGTCTTCGCTGGCGGTGACGGCCTTCACGCTGCGCGCGAGTTCGTCGAGCGAGACCCAGTCGGGGCCCATGCGCTTCATGCGCTGCGCATAGCGCATGCGGGCGGCCGCGAACTTGGCGGCGTCGCCGGTGGCGCGGTACAGGTCGAACAGCGCGCGCCAGCGGGCGTCGTCGCGCTCCAGCGTGACGGCTGCGGTGGCGTCGTCGGCGGAGAACGCACTTTCGGCGGCCAGTGCCTGCAGCAGGATGGCCTCGGCGCCGGTGTCGTCGCCGTGCGCGAAGCGGATCACCGCTTCTTCGAGCGCGCCGTCGTGTGCGAGCCGGGACGGCTGCGGCGCGGGAACGGCTGCCGCAGCGGCAACCGCCGGCGCTGCGGCCACGGGCGCAGAAGCAGCTGGCTCGGCCGGCAACTGGTCGCCGCCGCTGTCAACCGGCGGCAGCGTTTCAGCGCCCGCGTCGGGCGGCGGATTGACCAGCGTCTCGCCGTTCGGCCCGCGGCCCTTCCACCACTGCTGCGACATCTGCTCTTCGATCTCGTCGATCTTCTTGAGCGTGAGTGCGCGGCCTTCGGATTTTTCGGAGGTGCTGTTGAGGTTGAACGACGAGGGCGTGACCGTCGCCTCGAAGGCATGGGCCGCCGCCTCGCGCTGGCGCAGCTTGCGCAGCATGTCGAACTCGCGGCGGCGCACGAAGTCGTTGCGCTGGCGTCGCTCGATCATTTCCTTCAGCATCTCGCGGCTGTAGGTCTGCTCGGGCAGCGACGAGTCGGAGGACGGCGTGTCCAGCTCCGACCAGTCTTTCAGGGGATTTCGAACGAACTTGGCCACCTTCGAGAAAAGGCGGCCTGACTCTTCCTTTGGCATTCAGAGAAGGTTATCGAAAGCGCGGGTTCCGTTCTACCTTGCTGCCGTTCAATCCCCGAACATTTTCTGCTTCAGCTCGCGGCGCTGCTGCGCTTCGAGCGAAAGCGTGGCGGTCGGGCGGGCCAGCAGGCGGCCGACGCCGATGGGCTCGCCGGTTTCGTCGCAGTAGCCGTAGTCGCCGGCGTCGATGCGCTGGATCGACTGCTCGATCTTCTTGAGCAGCTTGCGTTCGCGGTCGCGCGTGCGCAGTTCGAGCGCGTGCTCTTCCTCGATGGTGGCGCGGTCGGCCGGGTCGGGCACGACCACGGTGTCCTCGCGCAGGTGCTCGGTGGTTTCACCGGCGTTCTCGAGGATGCCGCGCTTGAGTTCTTCGAGCTTCAGGCGGAAGAACGCCATCTGCTTGTCGTTCATGTACTCGTCGTCGGGCATCGCGATGACCTCGGCGTCGCTCAGCTCGGCGGGCGTCTTGGTCTTCCAGTTGTTGGCCAGCTTCGGGTCTTTCTTGACGGCCAGGGGCGGCGGCGGCACCAGCGCGGTGGAAGGCGCCTGCGAGAAGCTGGATTTGGCGGCGGTCGAGGCCACGGATTGCGGCATCGAAGGCACGGTCAGTTGCGACAGCCGGGACACGCGGCCACCACGCGCAGCGGGAGCGGGCGTAGCGGGGATCGAGGGTGTCGCCGGGGCGGAAGAAGAGGCGGCAGCCGTTTTTTTCATGGGGGTCGGGGGAGCAGAAAGGGCGGCCGCAGGACGGCCGACCGGTTGGGATGACGTAGGCGCCGCGCCCGCGGACTTGGTTGCGGGCTTGGCGGACTTCTTGGCAGCCGCGGTCCCGGTCTTGGCCGGGGTTGCCGCAGGCTTCTTGGCAGCGCTTTTCTCTTTCGCGGCAGAGGCAGCAGCAGCGGTGGCAGAAACCTTCTTCGTCGCGGGTACAGCCTTCACAGCCGTCGCCTTCTTTGCGGCGGGCTTGGTGGCTGGCGTGGCCTTGGCGGCGGGTTTCTTCACGGTGACTGGCTCCTTGTACGAACTGGAACGCGCTTTCACTGGGTGTCTCCTCCCAAGGGAACCGTTGCGGGTGTCAGGCCGCGTCGGCTCACGTTGTCGGGGGCGTCCTCAAGTGGTGAACCCCGGGGTTATACCCCCGAAAGCCCGCCAAAAACCCTTGGCGCCCCGTGCCGTAAGTCATATCTCGCCCCTGTGGACGAAGCATGGCTCCCGGAACAGGCGCGCGATTGTATAGAGAACTCGAAACGCAAGGCCATCGGGTGACGCAGTGCCCTGCTCCGTTAGCATCGCCCGGCGCCGCCACAGGGGGTGGCGCAGGCACGCCGCGGGTCGGGGAGACACCGCGGCGGCCCTTCAAACAACCGATCGGAAAATAATCTTGAGCAAAAAAGCAGTATTGGGAGTCCTGGCCGCGGCCATCGCCGTCGCCTACGGCGGCAGCACCTGGTGGGCCGGCACGCAAATCAAATCGAGCTACGACGTCGCCCTGGGCGAACTGCCCAAGCAGACCGCGCTGGTGCGCGTGATCGAGCGCAGCTACGAACGCAATTTCTTCGGCGCCGTGAGCACCGTGACGCTCGAACTGGGTTGCCCGGCCGAGGCCGAAGCCGCCACCACCCCTGCCGCGTCGGCACCCGCCGCCGCGCCGGCCGCCGCCACGACCGACGTCGCCGAGGCCGCGACCGAAGGCGACGAAGAAGAACCCGCCGAAGACGACAGCGACGCCGCGGCCACCCCGCCCAAGCCCGTGCGCATCACCATCCGCGACACCATCCGCCACGGCCCGATCGCCGGCGCCACGCTGGCCGCGGCCGTTATCGACAGCGAACTGGTGCTCGACGCCAAGGCGCAGGCCGAGGCCGAGAAGCTGTTCGGCAAGACCAAGCCGCTGACCGCGCGCACCCAGGTCGGCTTCGGCGGCGGCTTCACCAGCGACTTCACCGTCGCGCCCGCCAAGCTGGCCGAAGAAGGCAAGGGCGAGTTCGCCTGGCAAGGCGCGCAGGCCCGCCTGGACATGAACGCGGCCCGCACCCATGTGCGCTACGACATGACGATGCCCGGCCTGGACGTCAGCACCGCCTCCAAGGGCGTGCAGCTGAAGATGGGCAAGTTCACCGCCAAGGCCGACATGGACGGCAGCGCCGGCTGGATGCTCGCCACCGGCAAGTCCGAAGGCCGCCTCGACAGCTTCGAGCTGAACGCGCCCAAGGGACTGGGCCTGGGCGCGGGCACCGAGGCCGCCCCCGCCAAGGCGATCAAGGTGCTGCTGCAAAGCATCGACCTGACCGGCGAAGCCACCATCAAGGACGGCCTGTACGCCTCCGAAGGCGCCTTCAAGGGCAAGGGCAAGGTCAACGAGACCGCCATCGACAAGTTCGAGATCGCCAGCAGCGCACGCCGCATCCAGGCGGCCGGCTACAAGAAGCTGGCCGACGCCTGGCTGCAATCGACCGCCGGTGCCGGCTGCGGCCAGCGCAGCAAGGCCCAGAAGGACGCGATGCAGGCGCTCATCGAGCAGCTCGCGCCCGACCTCAAGGCCATGGCCAAGCACAGCCCCGAAGCCGGCCTGGACCGCATGCTGGTCGAGATCGGCGGCCACAGCGCCGAGCTCAGCTACTCGGTGGCCCTCGCCGGCGTGACCGACGAAGACCTGCAGCTGCCCGGCAACGCGCTGGTGCTCAAGCGCGGCGTGCTCAAGGCCAACGCGCGCCTGCCCGTGAAGTGGATCGAGAAGCTGGCCGAAACCGGCGCCGAGAGCGGCCGCACGCCGCCGCCTGAAATGCTCGCCGGCCTGATCGAACAGGGCGAAGCCAACGGCTACGTGAAGCGCACGGGCGACGATCTGGTCAGCCAGGTCGAGTTCAGCGAAGGCCAGCTCAAGCTCCTGGGCAAGCCGATGGGGAATTTCGGCAAGTAGGCACGGCCCGCCCATGAAAAACGGCGCTGACCGCAAGGCCAGCGCCGTTTTTACTTGTTTGTCCGACTCAGGCGAACGTGTTCAGACCAGGCACTGCTCCAGACCCTGCTCCAGGATCTCGCGCGGCAGCTCGATGCCGATGAACACCATGCGGCTCTGGCGCGCCTCGTCCTTGCCCCACTCCGGGCCCAGGTCGCTGCCCATGAGCTGGTGCACGCCCTGGAAGATCACCTTGCGCTCGGTGCCCTTCATGTTCAGCACGCCCTTGTAGCGCAGCATGCGCGGGCCGTAGATGTTCACGATGGCGCCCAGGAAGTCTTCCAGCTTGGCCGGGTCGAAGGCGCGGTCGGCCTTGTAGACGAAGCTCTTCACGTCGTCATCGGTGTGGTGATGGTGACCGTGCCCTTCGTGCTTGTGCGAGGGGTGGTCGCACGCCTCGCCATGCGCGTGGTCATGGTCGTGATGGTCGTGGTCGTCTTCCTTCAGGAAGTCGGGGTCGATGTCCAGCTTGGCGTTCAGGTTGAAGCCGCGCAGGTCGAAGATGTCCTTCAGCGGCACGTCGCCGAAGTGCGCCTTCTGCTGCGGCGCGCGCGGGTTCATGTGCTTCAAGCGATGGATCAGCGCCTCGGTCTCTTCGGCCGACACCAGCTCGCTCTTGCTGATGAAGATCTGGTCGGCAAAGCCCACCTGGCGGCGCGCCTCCTGGCGGTCGTTGAGCTGCTGCGGCGCATGCTTGGCATCGACCAGCGTCAGGATCGAGTCGAGCAGGTAGCTCTCGGCGATCTCGTCGTCCATGAAGAAGGTCTGCGCCACGGGGCCGGGGTCGGCCAGGCCGGTGGTCTCGATCACCACGCGGTCGAAATCGAGCAGGCCCTGGCGCTTCTTGGCAGCCAGCAGCTGCAGCGCTTCGCGCAGGTCTTCGCGGATGGTGCAGCAGACGCAGCCGTTGCTCATCTGCACGATCTGCTCCTTCGACTCGGTCACGAGGATGTCGCTGTCGATGTTCTCCTCGCCGAACTCGTTCTCGATGACCGCGATCTTCTGGCCATGGGCCTCGGTCAGGATGCGCTTGAGCAGCGTGGTTTTGCCCGAGCCGAGAAAGCCGGTCAGGATGGTCGCGGGAATGAGGGCCATGGAAAAGTGCTCCGGAAACGGAAAACAGAAAAAGGCGGGGGATTGGCGGGCAGTTTAGCCAATGCCACTGAGTTGCGTTGCCGACGGGGTCAAGCCCTCGTTCACAGGGGCTTTCTCACCACCACCAGCCCCTTCAGGTACTCCCCTTCCGGGAACTCGATGGTCATCGGGTGGTCGGGCGCGGCGCCCAGGCGTTCGGCGATGTAGCCGTCCACGCCGGCGTCCAGCCCGGCCGAGGCCACGATCTTGTGGAACAGGTCGGCGCTGATGCCGCCCGAGCAGGAAAAGGTGAGCAGCACGCCGCCGGGCTCCAGCAGCTTGAGCGCCAGGCGGTTGATGTCCTTGTAGGCACGCGCGGCGCGCTCGGCGTGCGCCACCGTGGGCGCGAACTTGGGCGGGTCGAGCACGATGGCGTCGAAGGTGCGGCCCTGGTCGATGAACTCGCGCAGCACCGTGTTCACGTTGGCGTCGAGAAACTCCGTGGCAATGCCCTGCCCTTCGAAACCGTTGAGCGCCAGGTGCGCGCGCGCCCGCTCGAGCGCGGGCTGCGACGAATCGACCGACACCAACGAAGTACCCTCGAGCGCCCCGGCCGCCTTCAAGCCCGCGAGCGCCGCCACGGTGAAGCCGCCCGTGTAGCAGAAGCAGTTGAGCACGCGCCGAAAGCGCCGGTGCTGCGCCAGCTCGGCAAAGCGCTGGCGGCTGTCGCGCTGGTCGAGGTAGAAGCCGGTCTTGTGGCCGGTGGCGATGTCCAGCGACAGCTGCCAGCCGTGCTCGCGGATGGTGATCTGGGTGGGGCCCTCGCCGCGCAGCCAGCCCGTGACCGGCTTCAGGCCCTCGCGCTCGCGGCCGCTGGCGTCCGAGCGCTCATACAGTCTGGTGAGCCCCGTGGCCTTGAGCAGCGCATCGGCCAGCACGTCTTTCCAGCGCTCCACGCCAGCCGACAGGAACTGCGCCACCAACGTGTCGCCATAGCGGTCGACGATCAGCCCCGGCAGGCCGTCGGCCTCGCCGTGCACCAGCCGCACGCCGTCGCTCTGCAGGTCGAAGAGGCCCCGCGCATGCACCGCGCGCGCACAGACCGTGGAAAAAAAAGCAGCGTCGATGCGCTGCTTCTCGTCAAAGCTCCAGGCCCGCGCCCGGATCTTGGAGGTGGGGCCGAAAGCCGCCCACGCGAGGAAGTGGCCGTCGTGCGACTCCACGCGCACTGTTTCCCCCGAGTCCGCGCCGCCGCGCGCAATGGCGGATTCGAAGACCCAGGGATGGCGGCGTTGGAGCGAGCGCTCCTTGCCCGGCTTGAGGCGGAGGGTTTTCATGGGAGATGAATGAAAGAAGAAATGAAAGACGAAAGAAAACGATGCAGGCGACGGGTGTGGCGGCTACTTGCCGTCCTTGTCCGGCCGGGCCTTGGCGCGCGGATGCGCCGCGTCGTAGACCTTGGCCAGGTGCTGGAAGTCCAGCCGCGTGTAGACCTGCGTGGTCGCGATGTTGGCATGGCCCAGCAGCTCCTGCACCGCGCGCAGGTCGCTGCTCGACTGCAGCACGTGGCTCGCGAACGAGTGGCGCAGCATGTGCGGATGCACCGGCGCGGCCAGGCCGGCCTTCAGGCTGCGCTCGCGCAGCAGCTTCCACACCGCCTGCGACGACATGCGCGCACCGCGCGCGCTGACGAACAGCGCCGGCTCCTGGCGCTCGCCGCGCACCGCGAGCCAGTCGCGCAGCGCCTCGGCCGCCTTGCTGCCCACTGGCACGCTGCGCCGCTTGCTGCCCTTGCCGAGCACGTGGGCTTCCATGGCGTCGAGATCGACCCAGCCGAGCGCCGTGGCGCTGGCCTGGGCGTCGAGCCCCGTGAGCTCGCTCACGCGCAGGCCGCAGCCGTAAAGCATTTCGACGATGGCGCCGTCGCGCGCTTCGGTCCAGGGGTCGGCCTCGGGGTCGTACAGCTCGGCCAGGCGCACCGCGTCGTCCACGCCCAGCGCCTTCGGCAGCGGCCGGCCCGCCTTGGGCGCGTGCACGTCCTGCACCGGGTTGAAGCCGATCAGCCCTTCATGGCCGAGCCAGCGGTAGAAGCTGCGCCAGCACGACAGCACCAGCGCAATGCCGCGCGGCTCGCGCCCGGCGCTGTGCAGCTGCGCCATCCAGCGGCGGATGTGCGCCGTCTGCACGCGGTCCAGCGGCAGGTTGGCCTCGGCGGCATGGTCGGTCAGCGCGCGCAGGTGGAAGGCATACAGCTCGACCGTGCGCGGCGCGAGCCGACGCTCCACGCGCACGTGTTCGAGGTATTTGTCGATCCATTCCATGGTGTCGTCGTGCTCCGTGCGCCGCGCGGGGCCGCGCTAGCTAGAACAGATAACCGAGCGATGCATTGTTCACGATGGCCGCCGGCTCACGCAATGCGCCCTTGAACAGCATGCCCCAGCGGCGCCAGCACGAGGTGGGCGCGGCGGCGTACTGCACGTCGAAGGCCTGGTCGAAGCCGCTGGCACGCACCAGCCGCTCGATGCGCCACAGGTGGTACGGCTCCGACACGATGATCACGCTGCGCACGCCCTTGGCCTCCAGCACCGTGCGCGACAGCGACAGGTTGGCGCGCGTGGACGACGACACCGACTCCAGCACCATCGGCCCCGTGTAGCCCTCGGCCGTGGCGTGGTCGCGCATCACCTCGGCTTCGATGCGGCCGTCTTCCACGTCGACACCGCCCGAGAACACCAGCGTCTGCGCGCGACCGGCACGCGCCAGCACGATGCCCTGGTCGACCCGGCCCGTGAGGCAGGGATTGGGCTTGCCGTCGAGGTAGGCGCGGTTGCCCAGCACCAGCGCCACGTCGGCCGCGCGCGGCATCGGGCCGGCCAGGGAGGCCTCGGCACGCTGCCAGATCACGCCCGCGATGGCGGCGTAGGTGAGCACACCGGCCAGCAAGACCACGCACAGGCCGGTCAGCCAAGGCCGGCGGCGCCACCCGCTTCGCGCGGAACGGCTCAAGGGCGCAGCCGCGACAGCGCGCCCGACGACAGCTCGGCGATGCGCTCGAGAAAGTCCGTGCCCATTTCGGCATTGAAGCGCTGCGCGTCCGGCGAGGCCAGCACCAGCAGGCCGAAGGCCGGCGACTCGGCGTCGGGGCGCAGCGGAATCAGCGCGATCGACGCGGCGCCCTGCGGCTCGGGCAGCCAGTTGGCCGCCTCGAAGCCCGCGTTGAGCCCGCAATAAGGCGAGGTGAGCGAGGTGGCCAGCGCCTTCACGTCGTCGCTCACCCACTGGGCATAGGCTTCGTTGAGGTACTCGGTGCCGCAGTCCCACACCTTGATGGCCGTTTGCGGCACCAGGAACAGCGACTGCAGGTCGACCGCGATGCGGTACGGCAGGCTGCGCGGGTCGCGCGTGGTCAACAGGCCCTTGGTCCAGCGCTGCAGGCGGTCGGCGATGACGACGTTTTCGGTGCCGTGGCGCACCATGTCCATCAGGCGGTGCTCCAGCGCCTTGATCTTCTCGCGCAGCATCTCGGCCTGGCGCTCCTGCAGGCTCACGGCGCGGTTGCCGTGCGGGCTGGTCAGCTGCACCTGTGCCAGCAGCTGGGCGTGGCGCTCGAAGAAGTCGGGCGTGTTCGACAGGTAGTTCGCGATGTCGTCTTCGGTGATCGGGTTCATGGCGTTGTTGTCGTGGGTGAATGGGGTCATGGCTGTTCCGAAATGTCGGGCACGTCGATCTCGCCCTCGAACACCGTCGTGGCCGGTCCTGTCATGAGCACCGGCCGGCCGTCGCCCTGCCACTCGATCGTGAGAATGCCGCCGTGCGTCTGCACGTCGACGCGGGAATCCAGCAGCCCGAGGCGAATGCCTGCCACCACGGCCGCGCAGGCGCCCGTGCCGCAGGCCAGCGTTTCGCCGGCGCCGCGCTCGAACACGCGCAGCTTGATGTTCGTGCGGTCGACCACCTGCATGAAACCGGCGTTCACGCGCTGCGGAAAGCGCGGGTGGTGCTCGATCTGCGGGCCCTGCTCGGCCACCGGCGCGGTGTCGACGTTGTCGACCACCTGCACCGCGTGCGGGTTGCCCATGGACAGCACCGCTACCGAAACGATAGCACTGCCGGCCCGGGTGCCCAGCGCCAGGTGCCAGGTCTGCCACGCGCCTTCGTGCTGCGGGTCGAGCCCGGCCGTGTCGAAGGGCACGCGCGCCGGCTCGAAGACCGGGGCGCCCATGTCGACCGTCACGCGGCCGTCGTCGCCCATGCGGGGTTCGATCACGCCGGCCAGCGTCTGCACGCGCACGTCTTTCTTCTCGGTCAGGCCGTGCTCGCTCACGAAGCGCATGAAGCAGCGCGCCCCGTTGCCGCACTGCTCCACCTCGCCGCCGTCGGCGTTGTGGATCACGTACTGGAAGTCGATGCCTTCGGCGGGCGACGGGCGCACCGTGAGAATCTGGTCGGCGCCGACGCCGAAATGGCGGTCGGCCAGGAAGCGGTACTGCGCGGCCGTGAGGCCCAGCGTGCCGCGCGTTTCGTCCAGCACGACGAAATCGTTGCCGGCTCCCTGCATCTTGGTAAAGCGGATTCGCATCGCCGGATTATCGCCACCGGCGCCGCCCTTCGCGCCGAAAGGGCCGCAGGGCGCGGCCCTTTCGACACACCCGGCCTCAGCCCTGGATGAACGCCAGCAGGTCGGCGTTCACCTGCGCCGCGTGCGTGGTGCAGGTGGCGTGCGGCGCGCCGGCGTACAGCTTGAGCTGGCTGCCCTGGATCATTTCGGCCGCCAGCTTGCCGGTGGCCTCGAAGGGCACGACCTGGTCGTCGCCGCCGTGGATCACCAGCGTGGGCACGTCGATCTTCGCCATATCGGGGCGGAAGTCGGTCTCGGAGAACGCCGTCACGCAGTCGATGGTGGCCTTGATCGAGGCCTGCAGCGCGATCTGCAGCGTTTGCTTGAACACGCCCTGCGACACCTTCGCGCCCGGGCGGTTGGTGCCGTAGAACAGCGTGCTGAAGTCGTCGATGAACTGCGCCCGGTCGGCGGCCAGCCCGGCGCGGATGCCCGCGAACAGCGGGGCCTCGGGGCCCACGGGATGGTCGGCGGTCTTCATGAACAGCGGCGTCACCGCGCTGATGAGCGCCAGCTTCGCCACGCGCGCGCTGCCCTTGCGCGCGATGTAGCGCGTGACGTCGCCGCCGCCCATCGAGAAGCCCGCCAGGATCACGTTTTTCAGGTCGAGCGTTTCGATCAGCTCGGCGATGTCGTCGGCGAAGGTGTCGTAGTCGTAGCCGGTCCAGGGCTGGCTGGAGCGGCCGAAGCCGCGGCGGTCGAACGCGATGACGCGGTAGCCGCGCTCGGCGAAGAACAGCATCTGGGCGTCCCACATGTCGGCGCTCAGCGGCCAGCCGTGGCTGAAGACGATGGGCTGGCCGCTGCCCCAGTCCTTGTAATAGAGCTCGGTGCCGTCGCGAAGGGTCAGTGTGGTCATGGTTTTTCCTTGAGATGGGCGAAAGGGTGAAAGGGAAAGAGAAAGAAGAATCCGCGCCGCTCAGAGCGCCAGGAAGTGATGCACCTCGGGCTTGCCCGGGCCGATGTGAAAGCGCAGCGCCTCGGCCTGCAGGTCGGCATCGGCGTGCGACACGCGGTGGTGCTGGCGCAGGTGCTCGGCCCACGACTCCACGAGGAACCACTCCATCACGCGCTCGGCGTCGGCCGTGTGCTCGTGCACGCCCCAGGCGTAGGCGCCGTCGCGGCGGCGCTCCAGCGACAGGCGCTTCATCGCATCGAGGAACGCCGGCCGGTCTTCCTTGCGGATGCGGTACTCGACCTGGATCATCACGGGCCCGCGGTCGTGCGCCACCGGCTCGGCCAGCAGCGGCTCGGGCCAGTGGTTCGAGGCCTGCAAGTCGGCCTCGCCGGCGGGCAGCCGCACGCGGTGGAACACCAGCCCCATCACCACCAGCCCCACCGCGCCCGCCACCAGCGTGGCCGGCACGCCGATCTGCTGCGCGACCAGGCCCCAGCCCAAGCTGCCGGCGGCCATGGCGCCGTTGAACACCGTGAGGTACACGGCCAGCCCGCGCCCACGCACCCAGTTCGGCAGGATCGACTGCGCCACCCCGTTGAGCGTGGTCAGCGCAATGATCCAGCCCAGCCCCAGCACGCCGAGCATCGGCACCGCCAGCCATTGCGGCGGCGCGAACACCAGCGCGCCCATCACCGCGGCCGTGAGCAGCGAGGCCAGCAGCAGCATGCCGTCGGCATCGAGCCGGGCACGCAGCCGCGGCATCACCAGCGCGCCGCCGATGGCGCCCGCGCCCACCGCGCCGAGCAGGATGCCGTAGAAGCTCGCCGTGCCGCCGAGCATCTGGCGCGCCACCAGCGGCAGCAGCGCCCACACCGAGCTGGCGAACAGGAAGAACACCGCCGCGCGCAGCAGCACCACGTGCAGCTCCTTGCTGGCCCGCGTGTAGCGCAGGCCGGCGCGGAAGGCACCGAAGAAGTTCTCGGACAGCCCGCTGTCCACCGCCGCCGGGCGCTTCCACCACAAGAGCGCCGCGATCACGAACACATAGCTCAGCACGTCCAGCCCGTAGGTGGCGGCCGCGCCGAAGCTCGCCAGGATCAGCCCGCCCGCCGCGGGCCCGATGGAGCGCGCGATGTTGATGCCCAGGGAGTTCAGCGCCACCGCGCCCTTGAGCTCGCTGCGCGGCACCAGCTCCGGCACGATCGACTGCCAGGTCGGCCCCATGAGCGCCGCGCCGATGCCGCCCACGAAGGTCAGCGCAATCAGGTACTCGACCGTGAGCGTGCCCGTGTGCGAGAGCACCAGCAGCGTGCCGCTCACCGCGGCCAGCAGCACCTGCACGAAGATCAGGAAGCGCCGGCGGTCGAGGATGTCCGACAGCACGCCGGCCGGAATCGCCAGCAGAAAGATCGGCAGCGTCGCCGCCGTCTGGATCAACGCCACCGCCGTCGGGCTGGCCGACAGGTCGGTCACCAGCCACGAGCTGGCCACGTCGCGCATGAAGCTGCCGATGTTGCCCAGCACCGTGGCGGCCCACAGCACGGCGAAGACCGGCTGGCGCAGCGGCGCGAAGGCGCCGGCGGCTTTGGCTTGGGGCTCAGTCATCGTGGCGCTCCTTGAGGTCGAGCCAGGCAACGAGCACGAAGCCGCCGACCAGGCCCAGGTGTTCGAAGAAGGAGTTGGCCGCCATGAAGCGTTCCTGCCCGAGCGGCATCTCCCAGAAACGCAGCGCGACGAAGGTCGCCATGAGCGTGAAGCCGCCCAGCGCGAGCGCGCCGAGCCAGCGCCAGAAGCCGGTGAGGATGAGCGCCGCGGCGCCCAGCTCCAGCACGATCACCGCCACGGCCAGCGGGCCGGCCGGCGACAGGCCGAAGTGGTTCATCTCGGCGAGGGCGGCGTTGAAGTCCAGCGCCTTGTTCAGGCCGCCCTGCAGGTAGGCCGCGCACAGCAGCAGCAAGGCGATCCAGCGCACGGCGGGCGACAGGGTCCAGTGCATGGCCTTCATCACACCGCCCAGCAGGCGCAACCCAGCGCGCCCCAGAAGCTCTTCAGGTCGGCAATGGGCAGCTTGCTGCTCCAGGCCGTCGCGTGGCTGTGGCCGTGCACATTGCAGTCGTTGGCGCAGGCGCACGACATCGCGGCGTTGCGCATCACCTTCTGCAGCGGTGCGCCTTCCGCGGACCGCGCCGTGTCGGCCCAGCCGGCATAGCCGCCGAAGGTGCGCGCGGGCGACCAGTCGGGCATGGCGGGCGGCAGGCCGCCTTCGTCGTGCGCGGCGAACGGGCCGGCGCCGTAGACCACCTTGCCGCCCACCATCGTGAGCAGCGCCGTGGTGTCGGCAATCTCCGATTCGGCGCAGGCGAAGAAGTCGCGGTCGGGCACCACCAGGTCGGCCAGCTGGCCTTCCTGGATGCGGCCCTTCTTGCCCTCTTCATTCGAGAACCAGGTGACGTTCTCGGTCCACATGCGCAGCGCGGCCTCGCGGTCCAGGCAGTTGCGCTGCGGGTACAGCTGCATGCCGCCCACCGTCTTGCCCGTGACCAGCCACGACAGCGACACCCACGGGTTGTACGAGGCCACGCGCGTCGCGTCGGTGCCGGCCGACACCTTCAGGCCGCGCTCCAGCATCTTCTTGACCGGCGGCGTGGCCTCGGCCGCGCCGGAGCCGTAGCGCTCCACGAAATACTCGCCCTGGTAGGCCATGCGGTGCTGCACCGCCACGCCGCCGCCGAGCGCGGCGATGCGGTCCATCGACTTCTCGGAAATCGTCTCGGCATGGTCGAAGAACCAGTTCAGGCCGGCCAGCGGCGTGTCCTTGTTGACCTTCTCGAACACGTCGAGCGAGCGGCTGATGGTTTCGTCGTAGGTCGCGTGCATGCGCCACGGCCAGCGGTTCTGCGCCAGGATGCGCACCACGCCTTCGAGGTCGCCTTCCATCTCAGGCGCCATGTCGGGGCGCGGCTGGCGGAAGTCCTCGAAGTCGGCCGCCGAGAACACCAGCATCTCGCCCGCGCCGTTGTGGCGGAAGTAGTCGTCGCCCTGCTTGTACCTGGAGTTCGCGGTCCAGTTCAGGAAGTCGTCCTTCTCGGCCTTGGGCTTCTGCGTGAAGAGGTTGTAGGCCAGGCGGATCGTGAGCTGCCCGTCGTCGTGCAGCTTCTGGATCACTTCATAGTCGTCGGGGTAGTTCTGGTTGCCGCCGCCCGCGTCGATGGCGCCGGTCACGCCCAGGCGGTTGAGCTCGCGCATGAAGTGGCGCGTGGAGTTGAGCTGGTAGTCGAAGGGCAGCTTCGGCCCCTTGGCCAGCGTGGCGTAGAGGATGGCCGCGTTCGGCTTGGCCAGCAGCAGGCCGGTGGGGTTGCCGGCGCTGTCGCGCACGATCTCGCCGCCGGGCGGCGCGGGCGTGTCTTTCGTGTAGCCCACGGCGCGCAGCGCGGCGCCGTTGAGCAGCGCACGGTCGTACAGGTGCAGGATGAACACCGGCGTGTCGGGCGCCACCGCGTTCAGCTCGGCCAGGGTCGGCAGGCGCTTCTCGACGAACTGGTGCTCGGTGAAACCGCCCACCACGCGCACCCACTGCGGCGCGGGCGTGATCGCCACCTGGCGCTTGAGCATGCCCATCGCATCGGCCAGGCTCTTCACGCCGTCCCAGCGCAGCTCCATGTTGTAGTTCAGGCCGCCGCGAATGATGTGCAGGTGGTTGTCGATCAGGCCCGGCAGCACGCGCTGGCCCTGCAGGTCGATCACGCGGGTCTGGCTGCCGGCCAGCGGCAGCACGTCTTCGGCGCGGCCCACGCGGGCGAAGCGGCCGTCCTTGATGGCCACCGCGTCGGCCGTGGGGTTGGCACGGTCCAGCGTGGTGAAGCGGCCGTTGCGCAGGATGAGGTCGGGGGTCTGGGTGGTGGCCATGGTGGATGCGGGTGCGAGGGAGGTGGCTGCAAAGGCGCCGAGGGCGCCCAGGAAGTGGCGGCGTTGCGGGTCGGGGGCGTTCATGCGTCGCTCCGCTCGGACGGGCGGCCGGCGGCGGCGGTCTTCACCGCCCCGGGCTGCGCGCAGGTCGGCAGCTTGCCGAACACGTGCGGCTTGACCTGGTCATGCAGCCACGAGGTGGCGGCCGGCCGGTCGAACACCTGCCGCACCAGCGGCGGGATCTGCTCGCCGAGCAGGATGCCCAAGAGGCCCACCAGGGCGATCACCGGCGGCGCCGGCGAGCGCACCTGGAAGAGCGCGTAGATCACGCCGACCAGCAGGCCGAGCGCGAGGGAAACGACATAGGTCTTCATGGTCGGTCGGCCTTCCGGGTGCGCTGCGCTCAACCCTCGTGGGCGCCGAACATGGTCTTGGCGTACGTCACGCCCAGACCGTAGGCGCCGCCCACCTTCTTCGCAATACCGGTCGTCAACTCGTACGTGTCGCCACGCGCCCAGTCGCGCTGCAGCTCCAGCAGGTACTGCAGCGAGGTCATCGGCTGCGCGCCGGCCTGCACCATGCGCTCCATCGCGCGGTTGTGCGCCTCGGTGGACACGTCGCCGCAGGCGTCGGCAATCACGTACACCTCGAAGCCCTGGTCCAGCGCCGACAGCGCCGGGCCCACGATGCACACGCTGGTCCACAGGCCGGCCAGCACGATGCGCGGCTTGCCGATGGCGTTCACGCGCTCGATCACGGCGGCGTCTTCCCAGGTGTTCATCGAGGTGCGGTCGAGCATCTTCTGGCCGGGGAAGGCGTCGGTGATCTCGCTGAACATCGGGCCCGAAAAGCTCTTCTCGGCCACGGTCGTCAGGATGGTCGACACCTTGAAGCCGGCCGCCGCCTGCGCCACCAGCGCGGCGTTGTTGCGCAGGTTCACGGCGTCGATCGAGTGCGTGGCAAAGGCCATCTGCGACTGGAAGTCGATCATCACCAGCGTGTGGTCGGTGGGGGTGAGCAGCTTGGCGCCGGCGGTGGGGGTGGCTTGGACGGTCATGAAAGGCTCCTTCGGCAAAGTTGGGTGCGTGGATATTCGATTTGGTTCACAATCGCTTTCGGAGGGAATCTCCTTGGCGTGGGCTGAATCATCCGGTGCACGCAGGCCTCTATCGACGAAACTTTTCACCATCAATGATCGAAGTTTTCGATCATTCCTTTTTTCCTGCGAGGAACGCCCCGTGCTCAAGCTCACCCTGGAAGCCATCGAGGTCGTCGACGCCATCGCGCGCCACGGCTCCTTTGCCGCCGCCGCCGCGCGGCTGAACAAGGTGCCCTCCACCATCTCCTACGCCGTGGGCAAGCTCGAAGAGCAGCTGGGCATGCTGCTGTTCGAGCGCAACGGCCCGCGCGTGACCCTCACCGCCGCCGGCGAAGAAATGCTCAAGGAAGGCCGCTGGCTGCTCGGCGCCGCGAGCGACCTCGAATCGCGCATGCGGCAGATTGCCACCGGCTATGAATCAGAGCTGCGGCTGGTGCACGACTCGCTCATTCCCACGCAGGCCTTCATGGACGACATCCGCGCCTTCGAAGACCTGCGCTGCGGCACGCGGCTGCGCATCGGCTGCGAGGCGCTCACCGGCAGCTGGGAGGCGCTGCGCGAGGGCCGCGCCGACATCGTCGTGGCCGCGGGCGAAGGCCCGGCCGGCGGCGGCCACCAGGCCGTAGCCGTCGGCAGCCTCGAGTTCGCCTTCTGCGTCGCGCCCACCCACCCGCTCACGCGGCTGAAGCGCCCCGTGCAGCGCGGCGATCTCATCGACTGCAACGCCATCGTGGTCGGCGACACCGCGCGCACCCTGTCGGACCGCACCGTGGGCCTCATGGCCGGCCAGCCGCGCATCACCGTGCCATCGATGGCCGCCAAGGTCGCCTGCCAGGTCGCCGGGTTGGGCCACGGCTTTCTGCCGCGCGCCTGCATCACCGACGAGCTGGCGCGCGGCACGCTGGTCGAACTGCCGACCGAGGAACCGCGCGCGCCCGAGGCCTTCTGGCTCGCGTGGAAGACCGGCGCGCAGGGCCAGGCGCTGCGCTGGTGGCGCGAGCGGCTGCACCGCACGCTCGTGCCCGCGCTGCTGCCGCGTTCGTTCCTCTGAGAGAAGAAAAAAGAGAGGTTGTCGCTCAGCCGCCGGCGCGCAGCTTGTCGAGCGCCCGGTCGAGAAACGCCAGCCGGTCTTGTCCCCAGAAGCGCTCGCCGTTCAGGATGAACGTGGGCGCGCCGAACACGCCCGCTTCCACCGCGTCGGCGCTGTTGGCGCGGTACACGGCCAGCACCTCGGCCGACTGCTCCAGCGCCTGCAGCGCCGCGCCGTCGTAGCCGTTTTCATCGGCGATGGCGATGCGCACCGCGGCCTGCGCCGTGTCGCGCTCCTCGGCCCACAGCGCGCGCAGCAGCGCGTGCGACAGCGGCTGCGCGTCCAGGCCCTGCAGCTGGGCGGCGATCACCATCCAGCCGGGGTACTTGTTCCAGTTCGGGTCGGTCGGCGCGCCCTTCGGGTAGTGCGCGGGCTCCAGGTTCATCGGCATGCCGAGGTAATCGCGCCAGCGCGACAGTTCCAGCGCGTGGTACGTGCGGCGCGGCTCCGGGCGCGTCTTCAGCGGAATGCCGCCGGTCTGCGGCACCACCGCCTGGAAGTCGTAGGGCTTGAGCGTGAGCTGCACATGGTGGCGGCGCACGATGTCTTGCAGTTGAGGGCCGCCGAGGTAGGCCCAGGGCGAGGAAAGGCTGTAGTAGCAGTCGAGGGCGATCATGCGGGGATTATCTTCAGCCCCCGGCCGGCGCGCCGCGCGCCACGGCCATACACCTCGCAACGCACCGCCTCGCGAACGCGGTGAAACTACGCCCCTTGCGCGTTGTGCACCGGCCGGGCCCTGCCCTTGCGATGCCACGCCGCCACTTTCTCGGGAGCCCTGATTTGCAGAAGAACACCCAAGCCAAGATTGCCCGCATTGCCCTGTCGGCCTCGGCCGCCGCCATCGGCAGCCTGGCCGCCTACTGGACCCTGCTCGCCACGCGACAGGGCCACATTCTTTTCAACGCCCGCAAGCTGCCCGTGGTGCATCTGTCGGACGACTTCTCGACCTACTCGCACCCCGTGCCCGGCGGCATGGTGCGCGGCTACGTGTACCACCCACAGGGCGAAGACGCGCTGCAGGACCTGTTCATCTACTTCGCCGGCCGCGGCGAAGACGTGCGCGCCACCGCGCAGATGCTGCACTGGCTGCCCGAGGGCTTCGGCTTTGCCGCGCTCAACTACCGGGGCGTGGCCGACTCGCAGGGCGCACCTTCGGAAATCGCCTCCGTGGCCGACGCCGCCCAGTTCGCCAGCCACCTGCGCCGCGCCTTTCCGCAGGCGCGCCTGCACGTGGTGGGCCGCAGCCTGGGCACCGGCGTGGCCATCCAGCTCGTGGCGCGGCAGGAGTTTGCGAGCCTGCAGCTCATCACGCCGTACGACTCGCTGCTCGAAGTCGCCAAGAAGCGCTTTCCGCTCGTGCCGCTGTCGCTGTTGCTGCGCCACCGCTTCAACTCCATCGAGCACAGCAAGGAAGTCGCCGCCAAGACCCAGGTGCTGCTCGCCGCGAAGGACGACGTCGTGCCGCACGAACGCTCCGAAAAACTCATCGCCGCCTGGCCCACGCCCGTGAGCGTGCAGACCGTGTCGAACTCGGACCACCACAACATCACCGGGCTGGAAGAGACCTGGCTGATGCTGGTGGACTTTGCGTTGACGGCGGTGCTGCCGGAGACGAAGGCGGCGTAGGCAGCGCAAGCGGCCAGGGCTTTTTCAAAGCTCCCGGCAATAGCAGCTGACGGGCTCCCGCGCCAACTCCCCCGCCAGCACCTCCCAGGCCCCTGACGCCACCGCGCTCGCAATGTGCGCCTGGTGGTGCGCCTGCGACGCCCACGATTCGACCAGCGTGAAAACGCAGTCGTTGTCGCTGCGCCCGAACAGCCGCACGCCCCGGCACCCATCCGCCGATGGCAGCGACTGCTTGACCTGGTTCATGAGTTCCGCGAACGCAGACGCGCGCTCGGGCTTGGCTTCGAAAGTGATGATGACGTTGATCGGGTCCATGGACATTTCTTCTTCGCGTTGGCTTGTGGATTCAATGAATGAATGAAAAGAGAGAGCAGGCAGGTTAGCCAGCCCCCTCCCCCGCGCCTAGGCACGAAGCTGCGAAGAAATTGACCATGGCTGCGAAGGACGCAGGCAGCCACGCCGGGGTCACCCCGGCATCACGCCGCCTGCATGCGCCGCACGTACTCCGCAGGCGTCGTCTCGAACCGCCTGCGAAACGCGCGGTTGAAATGCGCCGCGCTCTCGAACCCCACCTTGGCAGCCGCATCGCCGGGGCGCAGCCCGGCGCCCAGCATCAGCGAGCGCGCCTCTTCCAGGCGCAGGTCGCGAATGCAGCGCATCGGCGTGACGCCGGCCACCTCGCGAAAGCTGTGCGCGAAGTGCGAAGGGCTCATGTGGACGTGGCTCGCGATCTCGGCCACCGACAGCGGCCGGCCCAGATGGCGGCGCATGAAGGCGATGGCCGTCTGTATGCGGGCGCCGGCCTTGGAGACGGCGCCCGCGCTGCGGATGGCGGCGGCCGCCTCGGAGCGCAGCAGCCGCAGCACGATTTCCTCGACAGCCAGCGGCGCGAGCGTGCGGCGGTCCACCGGGTCATCGGCCGCCAGCAGCAGGCGGGCGAAGGCCTCGACCACCTCCGGCCCCACCGGGGCCGTGAAGTGCTCGCGCACGCGGGCGGGCTCGGCCGGCAGCGCATCACCACCACCGCCTTCGGCCAGTGCGAGGACCGACTTGACCAGCACGTCGGGCGGCAGGTCCAGATGAATGGCCAGGTACGGCGCCGCGGTGCTCGCCCCGACGACCGTACCGAGGCACGCGACCTCGGCCCCGAGCACCAGGCACTGCGTGGCGCCGTAGGCCAGCGAACGGCCGCCACCGAGGTGCGCGGTCTTGCGGCCCTGCAAGACCACCACCACGCCCGGCGTGAGGCGCTGGGTTTTCTCGTAACGCACCGGGTGTGAAAAGCGGTAGCAGCGCAGGCCCGGGTACAGCGCGTCGGTGCGGCCGTCCGCAGGGGTTCGCGCTGCGACCATGTCGCGCAGGCGGGTCCAGGCGGCGGAAATGAAGGTGGCCTCTTCGGGTTTGTTGTTGTTGCTGTCGTCGGCGGCAATGGGCGCAACTGGCATCGGCTTTGTCGTGGAGAAGAGAGAACGCTGGAAAGCGAACGGGATGCGCAGCGTAGCCGGTCAGCGCGCGCCCGTGAGCGTGCAGACCGTGTCGAACTCGGACCACCACAACATCACCGGGCTCGAAGAGACCTGGCTGATGCTGGTGGACTTTGCGTTGACGGCGGTGTTGCCGGAGACGAAGGCGGCTTGAGGGCTGCGGGCCGGGCGTGAGGCAGAGGCTTCACGCCGGCCGCTGTGGGCTACGCCGGCTTGAGCGAGGGGTGCGCTTGCAGCGCATCGCGCACGGCACCGGCTGTTGCGTTGACGGTGGCGATGCGTGTCATCAACGCTTCGTTGAGCAGGCGGAGCAATGCGCTCAGTTCGGTGCGGGTGGGGGCGAGCTCTTCGCTGTCGTTGAGGGCGCTGGTGTCTACGAGCTTTTCTAGGGCCGTGTAGGCACGCATTACAGCGTTGAGGTTGTCGGCGTCGTCGCAGGCTTGCAGGGCGAGTTCGTCAAGAGCGGGCAACACGGCAACGGGACGGGCGCTTGCTTGCGCGGACACAGGTGCAGATTCAGCCATAGAGGCCTCCAGTCGGGTTCTGTTTGCTACAGCCGACGCACCCGCTTCCAAACGGTGGCGGCAGCTCGAACGGGTTGGAAGACCGGGAACCCTCTTGCGAAAGCCGGCAGGGCTCGCGCCCTCCCGTTCGAGCCGCCAAAAATGGGCGAACGAAAAAGCCGCAGACCATGTGCGGTATCTGCGGCTTCCGTCGCAGAGAGTTCGACAGGCTTCCAAACCCGATCACGCTTTTTTGCGTGACGTATCAGTATATCTATGTGCGATCGTTGCCACTGGCATCTCAAGCCTCCAAGACTAAATTCATTTCAAGATTCAGCGCTTAGCCGGACGGTCAGGCACATTTTTCAGCTTCAGCGCCTGCCGGAAGACGGGGTGTACCTCCCATGAGAACCCCTGGTCGATATTTGTCCGAGCGTTGAGTAGCGCCGGATTGTCTGAGTAAGAGAGATGCTCATAGTGCCCACCCCCCAAATCTCGTCGAGCAGTTAGAAATCCAATCTGAAATAGAAAATGCGCGACCTCGACCGAGGAAGGCCTCCCTAGGATTCCAACAATTCTCGGATGTACCCCTTGAAGCACCCTGTTGTTCAAGGTTGAGACAAGATCTGCCGTCGAAAACCATTCCGGCTCACCAACGAATGCCGTAAGCAACTCTTCGATTTCGGGACACTGCGAACGAAATTCTGCGACGGTGTCTTGGACACGCCTCTGTCCGAAATCTGGCAGAACTGCAGTGATGTCATCGAAATTGATTCGCATCCGCCTAGCTTCAAGCGCCTTGGCCGCAGCATGCTTTGCAAGCTCAACGAGCCAGCGAGGTCTACGTCGTGCCATCGTATAGAGAATTGTCGTTGGAGAACGAAATTGATCTCGTCCCCATGGCATAGGATCGTCGAATGCGAGCGCGACCAATTCTGAGCGACGCTTTTTTGTGTCGAGTGACAAATTTTCTTGAATGTCTTCCCATTTTTTTGTTCGATGAAGTTGAGCTTCAATGCGCATTGACAGCAGCTCATAGAACTCACCGATAGACCAAGTTAGTGGCCTCACATACTGCTCAACATGAGAGAGTGTTTCGTGATACTGCTTGATGGTCGTCCAAACATTTGGACGGACAGTCAATCTGAATCGGAACTCGGGAACCAAGTTGGCAATTTGACGACATGCAGTAAACGCTGAAGCAACTTTTGCCCGCTGGACGGGCGTGTTTTCAAAGTTATTATCCAGATCATCTATTAACAGCCAAACCTCGGCTCCTTTTTCCGTCCAACGACGAAGCAGTTGCTCTGGATTTACTACTCCTTGACGTGCCCGCTCCAAGGGAATGGCTGAGGTTTTAAGTCGATCAACGACAGACGAAACGAATGACCGAGACTTATAGCCATTCATCTCAGCCTCCTCCACCAGCGCAATTGCATCATCACCGAAAGCCAACTTTATTGAGGCCCCGATCTCATTTGCTGCTAGGCGCAAGATACTTTGCTTCCATGCTCTTACCCAGCGATCGTGGTCGGAGGATTCAAGCTCAGGCGTGATCGAAGATGCCGGCACTGCAATTATTAGAGGTTGCGGCTCTCTCTTTCGAAGCTCCAGTTGCACCAACCGTAGCAACGCCGACTTCCCTTCCCCCTTGTATGCACGTATTACCGCTATCGCCACGTCGGCAGCCAAAAACTCTCTAACCTCCGGACGAATAACGGCGTAACTGGTGAAGATCCCTTCGTTTTCGTCTTCAGCTGCCTCATTTCCAAACAAGCTCTTGTCGGAAAAGTCAACGAATCCCATAGTGCCCCTCCATGCGCACTCATTTGCGGCGCAAGCAATTCAGTCTAACCAATCAAGCGTCACGAAGTGGCTGAAGCCTCACTATTCTTTTGCGCTTGTGTCTCGAACTTTTGGCTTGGCCTCTTGGTCAGACTATTGCCTTTAAATCAACTATCTTCTGCCGAAACCCCCATTTATCCGCAAAGGTAACCGCAAGACACTCCTCCTCATCCCAGAAGGAGTGCTCTCATGCCAATCGCCTTACTCGCGCTGACCCTCAGCGCCTTCGCCATCGGAACGACCGAGTTCGTCATCGTTGGCCTCATTCCCACCGTCGCTGCCGACCTCGGCATCGGCCTTCCCTCGGCGGGCCTCTTGGTCAGCCTCTATGCACTGGGCGTTGCCATTGGCGCGCCGGTGCTCACGGCCCTCACGGGCAAGCTGCCGCGCAAGGCGCTGCTGCTCGGGCTGATGGCGCTGTTCACGGTCGGCAACCTGCTGGCGTGGCAGGCGCCCAGCTATGAATCGCTGATTGCCGCCCGCGTGCTCACGGGGCTGGCGCACGGGGTGTTCTTCTCGATCGGCTCGACGATTGCCACCGGCCTGGTGCCGAAGGAAAAGGCGGCGAGCGCCATCGCGATCATGTTCACGGGGCTCACGGTGGCGCTGGTCACGGGCGTGCCGCTGGGCACGTTCATCGGGCAGCACTTCGGCTGGCGCGAGACTTTCCTGGCAGTGTCGGCGCTGGGCGTGGTCGCCTTCATCGGCAGCTGGATCTTCGTGCCGGGCAACATCCGCCACACGCCGCCGGCTTCGCTGGCGCAACAAGCGAAGGTGCTGGCCGAGCCGCGCCTGCTGCTGGTGTATGCCAAGACGGCCATCGGCTACGGCGGCTCGTTCATTCCGTTCACGTTCCTGGCGCCGATCCTCACCGACGTGTCGGGCTTCAGCGCCGGCGCGGTGGGCTGGGTGATGCTGGTGTACGGCATCTCGGTGGCGGTGGGCAACATCTGGGGCGGCAAGCTGGCCGACCGCATGGGCCCGATTCCGGCGCTGAAGATCATCTTTGCGCTGCTGGCGGCCGTGCTGCTGGTCTTCAACTTCGCGGCGCCGCACAAGTGGCTGGCGCTGGTGGCGGTGCTGATGTGGGGCGCGGTGGCGTTCGGCAACGTGCCGGGGCTGCAGGTGTACGTGGTGAAGCAGGCCGAACGCTTCACGCCGCAGGCGGTGGACGTGGCCTCGGGCCTGAACATCGCGGCCTTCAACCTGGGCATTGCAGGCGCAGCCTGGGCCGGCGGCCTGATCGTGACGCACCTCGGGCTGATGCACACGCCCTGGATCGGCGCACTCGTTGTGCTGGTGTCGCTGGCCCTCACGCAATGGAGCGGCTCGCTCGACCGTCGTGCCGGCATTCCGGTGCGCGCCTCGGGGCCGGTGCCGGTCGGGCACTGAGCTTTCCTCTTCCCTTCTCTTCTTTTTCTTTCTTTGAACACAAGGAACACACACGCCATGACCACGAACATCCACACCCCCATTCCCGCCTTCGGCCTCGGCACCTTCCGCCTGCAGGGCCAGGTGGTGATCGACTCGGTGAAGAACGGCCTCGACCTGGGCTACCGCGCGATCGACACGGCGCAGATCTACGGCAACGAAGCCGAGGTGGGCCAGGCCATTGCCGAAAGCGGCGTGGCCCGCAACGAGCTCTTCATCACCACCAAGATCTGGACCGACCACTACGCGAAAGACAAGCTGGTGCCCAGCCTGAAAGACAGCCTGGCCAAGCTGCGCACAGACCATGTGGACCTGACGCTGATCCACTGGCCCTCGCCCGCCAACGCCGTGCCGGTGGCGGAGTTCATGGGCGCGCTGGCCGAGGCCAAGGCGCTGGGGCTCACGAAGCAGATCGGTGTGTCGAACTTCAACATCGCGCTGATGCAGGAGGCCATTGCCGCCGTGGGCGCGCCGGCCATTGCCACGAACCAGATCGAGCTGCACCCCTACCTGCAGAACCGCAAGGTGGCGGCCTTCGCGCAGAGCCAGGGCATCCGCATCACCTCGTACATGACGCTGGCCTACGGCAAGGTGCTGAACGACCCGGTGATCGGCGCGATTGCCACGGCGCACGGCGCGACGCCCGCGCAGGTGGTGCTGGCCTGGGCGATGCAGCTGGGCTACGCGGTGATTCCGTCGTCGACCAAGCGCGCGAACCTCGAAAGCAACCTGAAGGCGCAGCAACTGACGCTGACCGAGGCCGAGATGGCGCAGATCGCCGCGCTCGACCGGGGCGAGCGGCTGACCGATCCGCAAGGGCTGTCGCCGGCGTGGGACTGAGGCGCTGGCGCGGGGCGTAGCGCCGCGCGGCAGAATGCAGTGACCCCTCGGGGCGCCCCTGCGGGCGCCCTTTTTCTTCTGCTTCTTTTCGCTTGCCAGCCATGACCGACCTTCACACCCGCATCTCCGACAGCTTCAACGCACAAGGCCTGATGGCCACGCTCGGCGCGCGGCTGGTGCATGTGGGCGACGGCGAGGTGCACATCGAGATGCCGTTTTCAAAGGCGCTGTCGCAGCAGCGCGGCTATGTGCATGCGGGCGCGGTGACGAGCATCGTCGACAGCGCCTGCGGCTACGCGGGGCTCACGAAGGCGCCGCAGGGCTGTGACGTGGTGACGGCGGAGTTCAAGATCAACTTCATGCGGCCCGCGCTGGGCGAGCGCTTCCTGGCGGTGGGCCGTGTGCAGAGCTCGGGCAAGCTGCTCGCGGTGTGCACGGGCGAAGTGCGCGCCTTCGCGAAGGCGGGCGACACCGATTACAAGGTGGTGGCGATGATGCAGGCGACCATCGTGAACGTGCCGCAGTGAGCGAACGGCACCGCGCTTCGCGCCACTAGCAACGCGGCGTGACGGCGACTTCGCTGGGCTGTTCCTGTTGCTGCTGTGGCGGCTTCTGCTGCTCGGCGATCACCGCGCGGCACAGGGCCTGCAGTTCGGCCGCGACGATGTCGGGCGCCTTGCGCAGCTCGGCAATGTCGCGCTCGCCGACGCAGTGGCCTTCGAGGCGCACGTAGATGCGACTGAAGTTGCCCCCGAGCGCGCGTGCAATGTCGCGCAGGCAATCGGCCACGCTGGCAAAGCCGGTGTGGCTGTAGGAGCTGGGCGGGATCACGCCCTTGGAGCGCGGCGCGCGCACGGAATACAGGTACGACGCGCCTTCAGACCGCAGCTCCACCACGGGCTGCAGGCCGCGCTGAACGTCGTTGCTTCCTTGCTTTCCTTGCATGGGGCGGAGTGTAAATCTGGCGAAGGCAGAATCTGCCGACCAGGCCGAAGGCCGCTTCGCGAGAGGCGGCTCTTCTTCATTCTTGTCACGGCGACGCGCTCGCATTGCAGCCGCCATTCACACTTTGATCCATGGCCAATCGCTCTTACCTCTACAGCCTCACCAACCGGCCCACGGCGTACACGGACCGACCCGAAACGATCTCGGGCCTGTCCGAATGGAACTACGACATTCCGTTCATGTACCGGCTGCTGATGTCGGGCGACCCGCAGCTGTGCGCGTCGCTGATCTCCGACGGCCTCGACAGCGACGAGGGGGATGAGAAGGTCAGGCTGTACGCGATCAGCGGCCGCTTCGAGCCGGGCTTTGCGCGGGTGAAGCGGCTCATCGACATCATGCGGTACCTGGCGGCGCAAGCGCCGGTGCCTGCGCCCGCGCCCGCTGCCGCGCCCGTCGTGGCCGCGCCGAAAGCCACGTCGTTCGTCGACCGGCTCAAGGGCTGGTTCTCGCCGCCCGCCGCACCGAAGGCACCGCCCGCGGCTGCCGCGCCCGCAACGGGCTCGACGCAGCTGCCGGGCTGGCTGGACGAGACCCTGGCGTTTCTCGAAGCCCATCGCAACGAGCACCTGCTGCTGGAGACGGTCGAGCTCGACACCATGACCGAATCGGAAGAGGCTCCGCTGCGGGCCTGTGTCGAGAAGGAGCTCGCGCGCTGCCAGCAGGCCGGCGCCGCGCTCGATGCGCTGCCGCAAGACATCGCGGCAGCGGCGCAGGTGCTGCGCGAAGCCGGTGCGAAAAAACAGGCAGCGCCGCTCGACGCCTTCTTCGGGCTGCGCTTCGACGACGACTGCGACAGCACGCGCAGCCGCGCCACGGAATATCCGCTGGGGCTGCAGTGGTACGACGTGCTGTACTTCGGCCTGCTCAACCGCGCCGAGTTCGAAGCCGCAACGCGCGGCGACGCTGCCGCTGCGTAGCGCTTCAGTCGCCGCGTCGCGGCTCGGCCCACGCCGAGAGGATGCGCACGGCTTCGGCGTCCATCTTCTGTTCGGCCGGTTGCGCACGCGCGGCCAGTGGTGCGCCGGCTTCGGTGCGCAGCACATCGACGTCGATGGGGTGGCGCGCCGCCACGGTCACGCCTTGGAAGGCGTCGCCCGACTGCGCGAGCGTGGCCGCGTAGTACAGCTGGCCGATGCCCGCGATGTGCATGGCCGCCACGCACATGGCGCAAGGCTCGCACGAGGTGTAGAGCTCGCAGCCCGACAGGTCGACGGTGCCCAGCCGGCGGCAGGCATCGCGAATGGCCTCGACCTCGCCGTGCGAGGTGGGGTCGTGGTGCGCGACGGAGTGGTTGAAGCCCTCGCCCACCACCTCGCCGTTCTTGACGACGACCGCGCCGAAGGGCTCGGTGCCGGGTTCCTGGAGCGCCCGGGCCGAAAGGGCCAGGGCGCGCTGCATGAAGTGTTCGTTGTACATGGGTCGAATCTCCGTTTGTCTCAGGCCTTGCGGGCCTGCTCGATGGGGGACGGCGCGGATGCAGTCTGCGCGCCGAACAGGCCGGCCGTGGCACTCGCGTAGCGGCGCGGGTCAAAGCGCAGCACGGCGGGCAGCAGCAGCACGGTGACGGCGGCCAGGTAGGCCCAGGCCATGGTGAAGCCGCCGGTCTGCTCGCGCACCCAGCCGGTGACGAAGGGCGCGAGCGCCGCGATCATGAAGCCCACGCCCTGCATGAAGCCGGCGAGCGCGCCGGCCTGCGCGGGGTCGGGCCGGTGGTCGAGCGCGAGCACCATGCACAGCGAGAACGCACCGCCCAGGCCGGCACCGAGCACGACGGCGATGACGGCCGCCGGCACGGGCAGCGCAAGCCCGAGCGCCGCAAAGCCCGCGAGTTGCGCCAGCAGCGCGCCGACCAGCCAGCGCCGCAGGTCGCGCTGGCCGCCGCGCCGCGCGAGCGCCGGCAGGGTGAGCGCGCCGACGACCTGCGCCAGCGTCATGAGCGCGAGCACGGCGCCGCCCTGCTGCGCCGTCCAGCCGCGCTCGGCGTGGAAGTAATGCGGCAGCCACGCGACGAGGCTGGTGTAGCCGCCGTTGATGAGGCCGAAGCACAGCGCCAGCAGCCACGCGCGGCGGTGACCGAAGCAGCGCAGCCAGGCGCGGTCGAGCGACGGATCGGCGGCGCGCATGGATGACGACGCAGACGGCAGCTGCCGCGCACCGCGCAGCCAGGCCACCAGCGCCACGATCGCGAGCACCGCCCACATGGCAAGGCCGGCATGCCAGTCGAGTTGCGCCTCGCCGCCCACGGCGCGCGCAAGCCATGGGCTGGCCATGGCGCCGAGCCCGCCGCCGCCCATGATGGCGGCCGAGTAGAGCCCGGTCATGAGGCCGAGACGCGCGGGGTAGGCTTGCTTGACCACGCCGGGCATGAGCGCCTGCACCAGCCCCACGCCCGCGCCCGCGAGCGCGGCGCTCCACAGCAGCGCCGCGGCGCCGCCCGCCACGTAGCGGCCGGCGCAGGCCAGCGCGATGGCGCCGAGCCCGAGCGCGATGCCGCCGCGCGCGCCCAGCCGCTGGCCCACGGCCGCGCCCGACAGCGACACCGCGCCCATCGCGAACATCGGCAGCACCGTGAGCAGCGCGACGGCGTGGAAGCCGATGCCGGTCGCGGCGCGGATCGGTTCGAGCAAGGGGCTGCTCGACGTGAGAAAGGCGCGCAGGTTGAGCGCCACCAGCACGACCACGCAAGCGAAGAAGACCGGGCCCGCGCCGGTGCGCGGGTTGTCGGATGCGGAGAGCGTGGCGCGGCTCACGCGGGCACGGCGCCGGGCACGAGCGTGCCGTGGCGCGCGACCACGCGGCCGCCCGACACCACGAGCTTGCGCACGGGGCGGCCCACCACGGCCTGCGCGGGCGTTTGCGCGTCGACCAGCACGAGGTCGGCGCGGCAGCCCACGTCGAGCCCGTAGGCCGCGAAGCCGCAGCCGCGCGCGCCGGAATGGGTGACGGTGTCGAGCGCCACTTCGAGCTCGTCGTCGCGGCGCAGGTTGTAGCGCAGGCCGATGAGCATCGCGCGCTCGAGCATGTCGGGGTTGCCGTAGGGCGACCAGGTGTCGCGGATGCCGTCGTTGCCGCCGAGCACGGTGACGCCGGCCGCGCGGCACGCCATGAGCGGCGGCACGTTGCGCGAAGCCGGCGCGCTGGTGATGAGCACCACGCCCAGCTTCGCCATGCGCGCGAGCAGCACGTCGCGCTCGCGTTCGCTCACGTCGCCCAGGCAGAAGCCGTGGCTGATCGCGACCTGGCCCTGCATGCCGAGCGCCTCGGTGCGCTGCAGGATCAGCTCGAGCGAGAAGGCACCCATGGCGCCGGGCTCGTGCAGGTGGATGTCGACGGGGCGCTGGTGCTTGTGGGCGATGCCGAAGAGCACGTCGAGCGACTTCACGGGGTCGCCGTCGATGGCGCAGGGGTCGAGGCCGCCGAGCACGTCGGCGCCCAGGGCCAGCGACTGGTCGAGCAGCTCGGCCGTGCCGGCGCGCCCGAGCAGGCCCGACTGCGGAAACGCGACGACCTGGATCTGCTGCACCTCGCGCAGCGTCTCGCGCGTGCGCAGCGTGCCTTCGAGGTGGCGCAGGCCGGCCTGCGTGTCGACGTCGACGTGCGTGCGCAGGCGCGTGGTGCCGAGCGCGAGGAAGGCCTTGGCCAGCACCAGCGACTGCGCGGCGGCGTCGTGCCCGCTGGCGTGGCGGAAGGCGCGCTCGTTCTCGATCTTGTCGGTGAGGTTCGTGCCGACCTCGTTGCGGTACCAGTCCATGCCCCACATCGTCTTGTCGAGGTGGGTGTGGCCTTCGACGAGGCCGGGCAGCAGCAAGGCGCCCTCGCCGTCTTCGACGGTGGCGCCGGCCGGGGCGGCCAGCGCCGCGCCGATCTCGGCAATGCGGCCGTCGTGCACGCGCACATCGACAGGAGACGCACCCAGGGGGCGCACGTTGCGGATCAGGAGCTGGGTCATTCGGTTTCGTTCGTGGGTCAGAGGCAAGAGAAGACCGGTCAGGCGGGTTGCGCCGCCACGGTGCGCGGCAGCATGCGCGGCGTGACGAGTGCCACCGCCACGAAGACCAGCGCATTGACCGCCAGCGCCACCAGCCCGGTGTTGAGCGACTTGAAGACCACGGGCGCCGCCGGGAACAGCGTGCCGAGGTTCGCGCCGGTGGTCATCGTGAAGGCCAGCACCGCACCGCCCGCGAGGATGCCCGCAAAGGCGGCGTGCTTGCTGCCGAAGGGTTTCTTCATGAGGCTGAACAGCAGCGAGGGCAGCAGTTGCGTGAGCAGGCTCGACGCGAAGATGGCCACGGCCACGATGGTGGTGCCGCCGCGCAGTACGAAGTACACGGCCACCAGCGCGAACAGGGGCAGCACGCCGCGCGCCACGCGCGAGACCTGCTTGTCGGTGGCGTGGGGCGCGAAGCCCTCCTTGTAGACGTTCTTGCCGATCACGGTGGAGGCGGTGAGCAGGATCATCGAGCCCGGCACCAGCGCGGTGAGCACGCCCGTGCCGCCGATCACGCCCACGAACCACGGGTCGAAGGTGTGCTTCACGAGGCCGAACAGGGCCAGGTCGACCTCGGAGCCCTTGAGCCCCGGCACCTGCAGGATCGCCGCGAAGCCCACCAGGAACAGGAAGGCGATGACCACCTGGTACAGCGGCATCAGGATGGTGTTGCGGCGCACCGCGCTCGCGCTGCGCGCGGCATACACCGAGGTCAGGTTGAACGGGTACAGGTAGTAGCCCAGCGCCGTGAGCAGAATGGTCGAGTTGTACCAGGTGAGGTTCAGGCCCTCTTTCGGAAACTCGAAGAAGCTGGGGTTGGCCGCGTGGATGGCGCTGAACATCGGCGTGACGCCGCCGTAGTAATGCCAGGGCAGGTACACGCCCAGGAACACGGCGAGCACGAGGATCAGGATGTCCTTCACGATGGCGATGCTGGCCGAGCCGTGGATGCCCGAGAACAGGATGTAGCTCACCATCACGAGCGTGCCGATCCAGATCGCCACCTGCGGCGCGATGGAGCCGTACGAGGCCTCCGACACGATGATGCCCAGCCCGCGCAGCTGGATGGTGAGCAGCGCCACCATGCCCATGAGCGCGACCACCGACACCAGCACGCCGAGCGGGCGGCTGTCGTACTTGTGGGCGAAGAAGTCGGAGAACGACACCAGCTTGTGCGCGGTGGCGTAGCGCCAGATGGCCGGCAGCATCCAGAAGGCCATGAGGTAGGCCAGGCCGCCGTAGGCCAGGATGTAGAAGGCCGGCGAGCCCTTGCTGTACGACCAGCCGCTGGCGCCCAGGAAGGTGAAGGTCGAGAACGACTCGCCCGCCATGAGCAGGAACACCATGATCGTGCCCAGCCCGCGCCCGCCCAGCGCCCATTGCTCCAGGCTCATGGTGCGCCCGCGGCGCGCGAGCACGGCCAGGCCGAGGGCGCCGGCCACGAAGAGCGCGATCACGCCGAGTGCGGCGTTCATCGCGCGTCTCCTGCGGCCTTGGCAGCCTGCGCGTCTTGCGCGTCGAGGTCGCCTTCGGCGCGGTCGATGACCACCATGACCAGCGAGGTCAGCACCAGCCAGCTCACGTTCCAGACCATCAGGAAGGGCATGCCGAGCACGAAGGTGGGCGCGACGGACGACAGCCATCCCCCGCTGAAGAAGGCGGCGACCGGCAGCAGGGCCAGCCATTTGGCGAGTTTCATGGGATGTCTCTGTGTGTTCGGGTGGTTGGAAATTCGATCTTCTTTTGGTTAACCATTTTATATATTTTGGTTAACCAAGCGGCGCGAATGGTACGGAGCCGGGCGGGCCGCGTCAATCCGGGGGGCTTTCCCGGAGGTGGCGGGGTGCAGGCAATAATCCGCAGGCCCATGCCTGCCGCCACCCGCCGATCCGCCGCGCCCGCCCCTTCGACCGAACCCGCCGAACTCGCTTCAGCCGATGACGCGAACGTGGACGAGCGCGTCTACGCCGCCGTGTCCAAGGCGCTGCTCAGCGGCAAGCTGCGCCCCGGCACGCCGCTGCGCGAGCGCGCGCTGGCCGAGGCGCTGGGCTGCACGCGCGGTGCGGTGCGCAAGGTGCTGGCGCGGCTGGGCTCCGAGAAGCGGCTGGTGCTGGAGCACAACCGCGGCGCCTTCGTGCCCAACCCGTCGATCGACGACATGCGCGGCATCTACCGCGCGCGCCGCATCGTGGAGGCCGGGCTGGTCGCCACGCTGTTCGGCCGGCTGGCGCGCGAGCAGGTGGCCGCGCTGCGCAAGCACGTGCAGGCGGAGCAGAAGGCGTTCAAGGAAGGCCGGCGCGAGGACGCGATCCGCCTGGCCGGCGACTTCCACCTGCTGCTGGCGCAGATGGCGGGCAGCGACGAGCTGCTGTCGTACATCCGGCGGCTGATTGCGAACACCGAGCTGTACAAGGCGCTGTACGACTCGGCCGAGGCCGCGAGCTGCGCGCCGCGCGAGCACGAACAGATCATCGAAGCGCTCATGGGCGACTCGCTCGACGCCGCGCTGGCCGTGGCGCTGGAACACCTGGACGAGCTGGAGCAGCGCGTGATCGCGGGCGCGGCGGCGGAGCAGGAAGTCGACCTGGCGGCGCTGCTGAACGGCGCTGCGCCGGCGCGAAGCCACGGGCACGATCACTGAGGCTTTCGCGCCCACATTTCGTCCGTCAGCGAAGTGACGAGGGGCCGGTCTCGCGAAGATCGGTGCACCATGCCAACGACCCCGCTCGCCGCTTCAGTCCAACCCCACGCCCCTGCCCTCGAATGGGCGCTGCTCGCGGTGCTCGCGACCTGCTGGGGTGCCTCGTACACCTTCATCAAGATCGGCGTGGCGACGATCCCGCCGGTCACGCTGATCGCGGCACGCACCCTGATCGCGGGGTTGCTGCTCCTCGCGGTGCTGCGCCTGCGCGGCGTGCGATTGCCGAAAGACGGCGCAACGTGGCGGCGCTTCGCGCTGCAGGCTTGTCTGAACAGCGTGCTGCCGTTCACGCTGATCGCGTGGGCCGAACGCAGCGTGGATGCGGGGCTGGCGACCATCCTCAACTCGACCTCGCCGATCTTCATCTTCCTGCTGGGGTGGGGCCTGGGCGGCGCAGGCAAGCCCACGTTGCAGCGCCTCTTCGGCGTGGGGGCGGGGCTGGCGGGCATCTGCCTGATCGTGGGCTTCGAGGCGCTGCAGGGGCTGGGGCATTCGCTGCTGGCACAGCTGGCGCTGGTGGTGGCCGCCGTCTGCTACGGCTGCGCCGCGATGTTCGGCCGCGTGTTCAAGGGCCTGGACCCGATGGTGCCCGCGGCCGGCTCGTTGGTGAGCGGCGCAGCCCTGCTCGTGCCCGCGAGCCTGGCGATCGACAGGCCCTGGACGCTCACCCCATCGGCAGCGTCGATGACGGCCGTTGTGGCGCTGGCAGTGCTCTCGACCGCGCTGGCCTTCACGATCTACTTCCGGCTCATCAAGACGCTGGGGCCGATGTCGACCTCGGCGCAGGCTTATCTGCGCGTGCCCATCGGCGTGACGATCGGCGTGGTGTGCCTGGGCGAGACGCTGGCGGCCACGGCGTGGATCGGGCTGGCCTGCGTGGTGGTGGGCGTGGTCGCGATGACGATGCCCGACACACAACTTTTGCGCCGGGGCCTTCGTTTTTTACGCGGCTTTTAGACCCGCGCTTCTACGCTGCCGGCTCCTCCATCCGTTAGCGAATTCTTTCGATGAAACACCTTCTCCGCACCGCCTTGCCGGTGCTCGTTCTTCCCACCCTGTTCGCCCTGCCGGTGCTCGCCAACGCGCAGCTCTCGGGCAACGTGGCGCTGACCACGAACTACAAGTTCCGCGGCCAGGACCAGGACATGCTCGGCAAGAACGACTACGCCAAGACCCGCGGCTTCAAGCCCGCCGTGCAGGGCGGCTTCGACTACACCTTCGGCGACAGCGGCTTCTACATCGGCAACTGGAATTCGAGCGTCAACTGGCTCAAGGGCAACAGCCTCGAGAGCGACCTGTACGGCGGCTACAAGTTCAAGGCCGGCCCGCTCGACATGGACGTGGGCGCCCTCACCTACCTGTACCCGGGCAATTCGACGGGCAACACCACCGAGCTGTACGCCAGCGCGGGCTACACCGACGCCACGCTCGGTTCGTTCACGCTGAAGTACTCGCACACGGTGTCGAAGGACTACTTCGGTTACGCCGGCGCCAAGACCGGCTCGGGCCGCACGGGCCGCAACACCGGCTACCTGAACCTGGCCTACAGCAAGGAGATCGTGCCCAAGGTCACGCTGAAGGCGGCCGTGGGCTACACGAACATGTCGAGCGACATCCGCGGCCTGGGCTACAGGAGCTACGTGGACTACAACGTCGGCGCCACCTACGACTTCGGCAGCGGCCTCACGCTCACGGGCTCGGTGCAGGGCGCGAACAAGAAGAGCGCGTACGTGTCCGTGGCCAACCCGGGCTACGACTACGGTTTCGGCACCGTCGGCCAGACGACCTACTCGCCGAACAAGGCCCGCTTCATCCTGACGCTGACGAAGACCTTGTGATCAGTCGATGCTGATGTTCGCCGCCTTGGCGACCTCGGCCCACTTCACGCGGTTGGCGTGCACGGTCTTCTTGAACTGCGCAGGCGACTCGATGCGCACCGTGTTGCCCTGGCTCTCGAAGCGCTCGCGGATCTCGGGCTGCTCGAGCACGGTCTTCACGGCGGCGTTGAGCTTGTCGACGATGTGGGCGTCGGTGCCCTTGGGCGCGAAGATGCCGAACCAGATGGCGCTGTCGAAGCCCTTGGTGCCCGGCAGGCCGCTGGAGGCGATGGTCGGCACCTCCTTCACGGCCGGCACCGCCGTGGCGGTGGTCACGCCCAGCAGGCGCACCTTGCCGGCCTTGTAGTGCGGCAGCACGGTCTGCACCTGGTTCATGATGCAGCAGGTCTCGCCGCGCACCACCGAGGTGATGGCCTCGGGGCCGCCCTTGTAGGGCACGTGGACCATGTTCAGGCCCAGGCGCGAGTTGAACTCGGCAAAGGCCATGTGCGTGCCCGCGCCGTTGCCGGTGGAGGCGTAGTTGTACTTTCCGGGGTTGGCCTTCACCAGCTCGACGAACTCCTTGAGCGTGCGCACGTTGATCACGTCGGGGTTGATGGTGAGCACGTTCGACACGTCGAGCACGGGCGCCACGGGCACGAAGTCGGCCTCCACGTCGAAGGGCAGCTTCTTGTACAGCGCAGCATTGCTGCCGTGCGTGGCGGCGGTGCCGAACGAGAGCGTGTAGCCGTCGGGCTTGGCATGGGCGACGTACTCGCTGGCGATGTTGCCGGCCGCGCCCGACTTGTAGTCGATGATCACGGGCTTGCCGAGCTGGCGCGACAGCGGCTCCTGGATGGCGCGGGCCACCACGTCGACGCCCGAGCCGGCCGGGAAGCCCATGATCAGTGTGACGGGTTGTTGCGGCCAGTCGGGCTGGGCCAGCGCCAGGGTCGATGCGGCGGCGGTGCAGAGCAAGGCGCCAGCGGCCAGCAGGGCGCGACGCGGGAAGGGAGAATGGGCCATGTCGGTCTTTCTTCGAGGCGGACGGTGCAGGCGCCGATTGTGGCGCGCGGCTGATATCTGTTTGCACATGTGCTTATGCACCGCGCCCCTTGCCTCTCCATAATCGCTCCATGGTCCGCCCCACACAACAACTCCACATCTATCGCGAGCCGGTGCCCGTGCGCGCCGCCGCCACCGTCCTGCTGCTGCGCGACACCGACGCCGGCCTGGAGGTCCTCATGACCCGCCGCTCGGCCACCGCGAGCTTCGCACCTGGCGCCTACGTCTTTCCGGGGGGCCACATCGACGCGGCCGACGCCGCCGCCGCGCGCATCGCGGCACGCCGCGCCACGCAAAGCGACACGCAACACACGCAGGCCATCGCCGCGATCCGCGAGGCCTTCGAAGAGCTCGGCATCCTGCTGGCCCGCCACGCCGACGGTCGCGCGGTGAGCGCCGGCGAGGTCGCCGCGATGGACCGCAACGCCACCGCCGGCACGGCCTTCGCCGACCAGTGCGCCGCGCGCGGCCTGGTGCTGTCGGCCGACCAGGTCTTCACCTTCGCGCACTGGATCACCGACCGCGACCTGCCCAAGCGCTTCGACGTGCCCTTCCTGGTGGCGCGCATGCCCGAGGGCCAGGAGCCCACGGCTGACGAGAGCGAGCAGTTCGAGCCCTGCTGGGTGCGCCCGGCCGACGCGCTGGCGCGCCACGAGGCGGGCAGCTTCTTCATGATCTTCCCGACCATCCGCACGCTGCAGCGCATGGCGGCCTATGCGACGGTCGATGCGGTGCTCGCGGCCTGCGCGCCCGGGGCCGACGGCCAGGAGAAGCCGCTGTGGACCAGCTGCCCGCGCGCCGGCCTGCTCAAGGGCGAGGACGCGCGCTACATGGAACACGAGTCGCCCTTCGGCGAGCTCGCGCTGGTGTGCCCCGACGGCCAGATCGCGCACGCGCTCGACTGGCAGAGCACGCAGCCCGTGGCGCTGCTGAAGAACGTGCAGCGCCTCACGGCGCCGAACCCGAGCGCCATGACCGGCCCGGGCACCAACACCTACCTCGTGGGCGACGCGGCCACCGGCTACCTCGTGATCGACCCGGGCCCGAACGACGCGACGCACCTGGCGCGGCTGATGGAAGCCACGCAAGGCGACATCCGCCTGATCGTCTGCACGCACTCGCACGCCGACCACTCGCCGGGCGCCGCGCCGCTGCAGGCGCTGTGCGCTGCAGAGCGCAAGCCGCCGATCCTCGGGCTGTCGTCCGCGCCCACAGCACGTTCCACCGCGCGCTTCAGCGCCGAACGCGAACTGGCCGACGGCGAACGGCTGGTGCTCTCGGGCACCGCGCCCGACGGCACGCCGCTCACGCACACGCTGCGCGCCATCCACACGCCCGGCCACGCGGCCAACCACCTGTGCCTGGTGCTCGAAGAAGACGGCCTGCTGTTCTCGGGCGACCACATCCTCAACGGCAGCACGACGGTGGTCGACCCGCCGGACGGCGACATGACGGCCTACCTCGATTCGCTCGACAAGCTCGACGCGGCCTGCGCGGCCGGCGGCATCGACTTCATCCTGCCGGCGCACGGCTACGTGATCGGCTTTGCGCGCACGGCCATCGCGCACCTGAAGGCGCACCGCCTCAAGCGCGAGGCCAAGATCGCCGCCACGATGCAGCGGCTGCCCGACGGCACGCCCGAGCAGTGGCTGCCGCTTGCCTACGACGACGTGCCCGAGCGCATGTGGCCGGTGGCGGCGCGTTCGCTGGCGGCGCACGTGGCGCGCATCCGGCAACTGGCCGACGCGCGATGAACCGCTCGAACCGCCCCTCTGCGCCCGACGACGAAGGCGTGCGCCTGGCCAAGCGCGTGGCCGCGCTGGCCCAGGTGTCGCGCCGCGAGGCCGAGCTGCTGATCGAGAACGGCGCGGTGCGCGTGGACGGCGTGCCCGCCCTGCTGCCGCAGTCGCGCGTGCAGCCGCACCAGCAGGTCGAGATCGCCGCCGGTGCGCGGCCCGAGCCCGTGGTGCCGGTGACGATGGTGCTCTACAAGCCCGCCGGCATGCCGACCGACAACGCCCACCAGCTGCTGGTGGCCGCCAACCACCACGAGCCCGAGCGCGAGGGCCAGCGCTTCCTGCCGGCGCATGCGCGCGGCCAGCGTTGCATGACACCGCTCGAAACCGGCGCCAGCGGCCTCGTGGCCTACACGCAGGAATGGCGCATCGAGCGCAAACTGCAGGAAGACGCGGGCATCCTCGAACACGAAGTGATGGTCGACGTGGCCGGCCCGGTGAGCCCCGAGGTGCTGGCGCGGCTGGAGCGTTCGCCCGCGCGCGTGAGCATCGGCCGGCAGTCGCCCGAGCAGACCGGCCTGCGCTTTGCGCTGAAGGGCGCGCGGCCCGGGCAGATCGCGCACATCTGCGACGGCGTGAACCTGCGCATCGTCGGCATGCGGCGCCTGCGCGTGGGCCGCGTCTCGCTGGCCGGGCTGCAGCCGGGCCAGTGGCGCTACCTGGCGCCGAACGAGCGTTTTTGAAAGCGGCTTGAGGACGACGAGGCAGCACCGCAAACTGCCACCTGAAGACAGCGGCCCCGCGCCGCACACGGGAGATACCAGCACCATGAAGTTCGGCACACCGATCCGCACCCTGGCCTGCACCCTGCCCCTGACGCTGCTGGCGGGCTGCAGCTACCTCACGGCCCTGCTGTTCCCGGACGCGCCGGTCGGTTCGCCGACCGAAGCGACAACAGCCGCCCCACCCGCCGTGGTTTCCAAGGACGGCCTCGCGCCGATCACCGCTGTTCAAGTGGATCGCATCCGCGAAGCCGTCGGCGGCAAGCCCCCGAGCCCCGCGGTGGGCAAGGTGGTGGGAAGCGCGTCGCCGACCATCGAGTCCTTCTTGCGCACCGAAGGCTGCATCACGGCGCGCAACGGCGCGGTGCTCAACCCCTTCGCGGCGCCCGGCCGGTTGTTCGACGGCACGGGCTTCCAGGGCGGGCCGATGGCCGAGATGCAGTACCACGACAAGACCGCCTGCGTGACGGTGCAGCGCATCCAGAACTGGAAGCTGGTGTCGCCCCGGCTGCTGCGTTTCGACGTGGTCTACGTGGGCGACGACGGCGAGGAGCGCGCCATCAAGCGCCACGAGCTGACGCGCCAGCCCAAGGGCGGCTGGCTGTTCACGCGCTGAGCGTTGCGGCCGGCGAGCGGCACGTGCCGCTCAGCGGACGGTCGTGGCGGGCTTGCCTTGTTGGCTTTGTGCGAGCGCGTCATCGGCCGGCTCCCAGCCGCCGCCGAGCGCCATGAACAGCACGACCTGGTCGTCGGCCAGTTGCGCCTCGCTGGCGGCCAATGCGGCGTCGGCGCCGGCCAGTGCGCGTTCGGCGTCGAGCGCGTCGAGGTAGGCGGTGCGGCCGTTGCGGTAGAGCTGGCGCGCCTGCGCGGCGACCTTGGCGCTTTCGTCGCGCGAGGCCTGCAGGGCGGCGCGGCGGTCGAGCTCGCGGGCGTAGGTGCCGAGCGCGGTCTCGGTCTCGCGCAGCGCTGTCAGCACGGTGCCGTCGAACTTGGCAAGTGCGGCGCGCGTGCCGGCTTCGGCCTGTGCGATGCGGGCCTGCGCGGCGCCGGTGTTGGGCACGGTCCACGAGATCAGCGGGCCGACGCTCCAGGCCAGCGTGTCCTGGCGGCCGAAGCCGGTGGCATGGCCGGCCGACGAGCCCGACAGGCCCAGCGTGACCTTCGGATAGAGGTCGGCCGTGGCCACGCCGATGCGCGCGGTCGAGGCAGCGAGGCTGCGCTCGGCCTGGCGGATGTCGGGCCGGCGGCGCAGCAGCGCGGCACCGTCGCCCACCGGCAGCGCGCCGGCCACGCGCGGCGGCGTGGTGCAGTCGGCCACCTCGCGCGGAAAGTCTTGCGGCAGTGCGCCGGTGAGCGTGGCCAGGCGGTAGAGCGCGCCCTGGCGCTGGGCCTTCAACGGCGGCAGCGCGGCGTCGAGCTGCGCGAGTTGGGCGCGCGCGCGGCCGGCGTCGATGGCGCCGGCGCGGCCCGCGCGCTGCAGGCGCTCGGTGACGTTCACGGCGTCTTGTTGCAGCGCGACCGACTTCTGCGCGATCTGCAGCCGCAGGCCGGCCGAGCAGGCTTCGGCGTAGGCGCGCGCGGTGCCGGCCGCGACGTTCACGCGAACGAGGTCGAGCGCGGCTTCGGCGGCCTGGCTGCTGGCGGCCGAGGCCTCGATGGCGCGGCGGATCTGGCCGAACAGGTCGACCTGGTACGACAGCGACGCACCCGCGCTGTAGTTGAAGGTGTTCGGCGGCTCGTAGCCCTTTTGCAGCAGCGACAGGCCCGAGACGTGGCCGAAGGACGGCCCGCCGTTCACGCCGATCGTCGGGTACTTGGCGCCGGCCACTTCGGTTTCGATGGCGCGTTCGCGCTCGAGGTTGGCGACGGCCTGGCGCAGGTCGGTGTTGTGCGCGAGCGCCTGGGTGACGAGGCGGTCGAGCAGCGGGTCGTGGTACAGGCGCCACCAGTGCGCGGGCAGCGGCGCGGCATTCGCCGGTGCTTCGGCGAACGGCTTGCCGGCAGCGGGCTGGCTGGCCAGCGCCTCGGGCGGTTGCCGGTAGTCGGGGCCGACCGCCGCGCAGGCCGCGAGCCCGGCCGCGACCGCGAGCGAAGCCATGCGAAAGGCGAAGCGGGTCATGGCGGTCATCCCTTCTTCGGTGCGGCGGCAGCGTGGGCCGCGTCGTGTTCGAGGACCTGCACCGTGACGGTCTGGCCGGCCACGAGGCGCGCGCCCTCGGGCAGCGGGTCGAGCTTCACGCGCACCGGGATGCGCTGCGCCAGCCGCACCCAGTTGAAGGTCGGGTTCACGCTGGGCAGCAGGTTGGCGCTGGTGGAGCGGTCGCGGTCGGCGATGCCGGCGGCCACGCTGTCGACCGCGCCTTCGAGCACCGCGCCGCCGCCCATCGGCGTCACGCGCACGCGGTCGCCCAGGTGGATGCGCGGCAGTTTGGTTTCTTCGAAGTAGCCTTCGACATAGAACGACTGCGCATCGACCAGCGCGAGCACCGGCCGGCCGGCGGCGGCATAGCTGCCCTGGCGCAGGTCGAGGTTGGTGACGAGGCCGTCGGCCGGCGCGCGCACTTCGGCGCGCTGCAGGTTCAGGCGCGCCGAATCGAGCGCCACCTCGGCCTGCGCGACGGCAGCCTGCGCCTGCTCGACGCGGGCGCGGGTCTGTTCGCGCGACTCCTTGGACACCAGCTCGTCGAGCCCCGTGTTGCGTGCGTTCTCGCGCTGGGCCTGCGCACTCACGGCGCGCTGCGCGGCGAGCGCGGCCTGCGCCTGGCGCACGGCGAGGTCGTAGCGCGCGCGGTCGACCTCGAACAGCAGCGTGCCGGCGGCGACCGGCTGGTTGTCGCGGATCGGCACGGCCGTGACGAGGCCCGACACGTCGGGCGCGATCTGGACCACGTTGGCGCGCACGCGGCCGTCGCGCGTCCACGGTGCGAGCTCGTAGTGGTCCCACAGGCGAAAGCCCGCCCAGACGGCGGCGGCCACCACGGCCACGGTGAGGAGAACGCGCAGCAGGCTCTGGGCCCGGGGGTTGTCTGCGAAGGGGTTGGCTTTCATGGGAATCTCTGTGTGGTTTGCGTTGTCATTGCAGGTGCGCCGTGAGGCGGCTCAGGCCGTACAGCAGCAGCAGGTACAGCGCCATGTCGAACAGCGCCGGGTGCCACACCCAGCGGTACAGGCCGGTGGCGGCGAGCAGCCGGCGCACGCCCCACAGGGCGAGCAGCGCGGCGCCGGCCAGCAGCATGAGCCAGGGCACGTAAAGCCCGTAGAAACTGGCTTCGCCGATCATGCGGAATCTCCTTGCGGTGAAGAGGACACGGACACGGCCGCGAGCGAAGGCGGCGCATCGGGGAACAGGTTGCGGCGCAGGCCGACCAGCGCGGTGACGGCGGCGCGCGACGCAGTCGAGATGTCGCGCGCGGCGAGCACGGCAGCCAACGCCTCGTCGATCTGCGGCAGGAGCGCCGCCGGACGCGGCGCCATGCGACCTTCGCCGCGCTGGCGGAAGAAGCGCGCGATGCCGCCAAGCAGCGCGGCCGAGGTGGCCATCGGCAGCTGGGCGCGCACGCGCTGCAGCACGGCGATGTCGGCGCCCATGCGCAGGTCGCGCAGCGCGTCGTTCGCGGCCACGCCCTCCACGGTGCCGCCGGCCTGCGCGATGCGCGGCGCCAGCAGGCCGATGCGGTCGAGCATGCGCACGGCGTAGGCGTCGCTCTGCGCGTACTGCGGCTGGGTGGAGGCGGCCATGTCGCCGAGTTCGCGCCAGGTGGCGCGCTGGATGCGGCGCGCGCTCCAGTCGGCGCCCACCGAGCGCACCAGCCGCGTGACGCGCGCGGCCATCACCACGCCGACGATCTGGCCGGTCATGCTGTTGATGAAGCTCACGAGGTCGGCGCTGGCGGTGTCGTGCATCGCCAGCGTGCCCGACACGCCAAAGACCAGCGCCATCGCGGCCATGAAGTGCGTCGGGCGCGGCAGGTACAGGCCCAGCACCAGGAACAGCGGCGCGCAGACCAGCGCGAGCATGCCGAAGTCCTGCACCGTGGGCATGAGCACCAGCACGTAGACGGCCGAGATGGGAATGGACCACAGCGTCCACTTCAGGAAGCCGTGCATCGCGGGCACGGGGTCGTCCATGGTGGCGAAGAAGCAGCAGAAGACGGCGGCCATCATGGTGGCGGCCGAGCCCATGGTCCAGCCCGTGAGGATCCAGAACGCGCCGCACACGCAGATGGCGATGACGGCGGCCAGCGCCGACAGCAGCGCCATGCCATGGTCGCGGTGCATCGCGCGCTGGCCCAGCGCGGCCGTGCGGCGCAGCGGCGCGCCGCCCTTCAGGCCTTCGTCGATGTCGCGGCGCAGCCGGGCGCAGGCGGTCCAGCCGTCGACCAGTTCTTCGAGCCGGCCTGCGAGGCCGATGCGCAGCGCGCGGGCCCAGGGCGTGAGCCCCGTGTCTTGTGCGGTGCCCAGCGCGGCGATCGCCTGGCGCAGCGCCTGCAGGCGGGCCGACGCGTCGACGGCCGGGTCGCTTTCGTCGCGCAGCCACTGCGCGGCCAGCGCGAGCACGGCGGTGACGTCGGGCGCGAGGCGGTCTTCGGCCTGCGCCAGCGCCTGCAGCCGGTCTTCGACGGCCGACAGCGCGGGCGTGAGCGCCGCCACGCGGTCCTGCATGGCGCGGATCGCGCCGGCGGTCCAGCGCAGGTGCGTGGTGTCGAAGGGCACGTGAGTCGAGAGCAGGCGCAGCTGCGTGATGTCGCCGGCGAGGCGGCGGCGGTCGTCGTCCAAGCGCTTGGGGTCGGCGTCCTTGGGGGTGCTGCGGTCGCCGGGCTGGAACAGGTCGCCGAGCCACTGGCGCGCATCTTTCAGCGTGCGGTCGAGCAGGCCCAGCACGGTGGGCGCGAGCCCCGCGGGCAGCACGAGGCTGTGGACCAGCGTGGCGCAGAAGATGCCCAGGCCAATCTCTTCCACGCGCGCCACGGCGGTGTCGAACAGCACGAGCGGCGTCTGCACCGACGGAAAGCCGATCAGCGCCGCCGTGTAGCCCGCGAGCATGAAGACGTACGAGCGCGGCGTGCGGTCGAGCAGCGACACATACAGGCACAGCCCGACCCACAGCGCGAGCACCAGCGTGAGCAGCTCGGGCGCGTTGGACAGCGCGGGCACCATGAGCACGGTGGCGACGCTGCCGATGAGCGTGCCGCAGAAGCGGAACATCGCCTTGGAGCGCACGGCGCCGGCCAGCGGATGGGCGACGACGTAGGTGGTCATGAGCGCCCAGAACGGGCGCGGCAGGCCGGCGCGGCTGGCCAGGTACATCGCCAGCATCGCGGCGGCGAAGCTCTTGACGGAAAAGAGAACTTCCGCGCGGGTGAAGCGCGGCAGCGCCATCGACATCGCCATTTACGAGCCGCGCCCTTCCTGCTGCAGGCTCTGCATGCCGGCGGCACTGCGGCCGAGCTTGGCCTCGAGCGCGCCGAAGACGCGCAAGGTGGCGGCGATGTCCTCGTCGGGAATGCCTTCGAACAGCGCGGCGCGCATCTGGCGCAGCGCGGCCTCGATGGGCTCGCACACGGCGCGGCCGGCGGGCGTGAGGTGCAGCGTCTTGGCGCGACGGTCGGCCGGGTCTTCGCGGCGCTCGACGAAGCCGGCCTCGACCAGTTGGTCGAGCGAGCGCACCAGCGACGGCCCTTCGATGCCCAGCGCCTCGGCCACCGTGCCCTGGCGCACGCCGTCTTCCATGCGCCCGAGCACCACGACCGGCCAGGCCAGCGTCTGCGACAGGCCCACATGCGCCACCGCCTTGTCGGCCGCCGCGCGGTAGCCGCGCTGGAGCACCGACAGCGAGGTGCCGAGCCGCATCAGCGCGTGTTCGCGCAACGGTGAGATGGGTTCGGTATCGGCCACGGCGTTATCAATTAGTTAGCTTGCTAACAATTGTACGGGTTTCTACCGAGTTCTGCACGCAGCCGCGCACGTCGTCAGCGCGCGGCCCAGGGAAAAAGGGGGAGAGAAAGAAAAGTGTGAAGCTCGCCGATAAGCCGGATTCTGTGCACCGGGGCCCTCTTGCGAAGACCCCGGCGTGACCGCCATTACTCTGGGCCGTTTGTCGCCAAACGGCTCGATGCCACCTACCCGCCAGCTCAGCGGAACCACCTCGATACTGGCCTACTTGGTGTTGCTGCGCGCAGAGATTGCCCGTTTCACCCGAACTGAATCGGCTCGTCTCTGTTGCTCTGATCCTCACCTCACGGTGGAGAGTCGTTAACTCCTGCGCTGTCCTGTGCAGTCCGGACGTTCCTCCAGTGCGATCTTTCGACCCGATGCTGTTGCCCGAAGGCAGAGCATCGTCCCTTTCGGGCTTGCACCAGCGGCGGTCTGGCGTGCTTCACCGCTCGATTATCGCCCGCCCCGTCAATGACCCTTCAGGCGACGCCGCGCGCCGACCTTCAACCGGGCGTTTCGCCGTCGCCGGCCTGCACCAGGCCCAGCTTGCGCAAGGTCCGGTGGAAGTTGCTGCGGTCGATGCCGGCCTCGCGCGCGGCGCTGGCCACGCGACCGCCGTGGCGGGCCAGCAGTTCCGACAGCCAGGCCCGCTGGAAGGCCTCGGTCGCCTCGCGCAGCGTGCCGCCGGCGATGGCAGGCGGCCCCGCGTGTTCGTTCGCCGGGGCCTGCACGGGCGCTGCCATGGCGCTTCCCACGACGGCGGCGCTGTCCAGCGCCAGGTGATGCGGTTCGATGGCCGTCCAGCGCGAGCCGCGCGGCTGCTCCCGGAACGCCCGCAGCGAGGCACGGCTGATCACGTGCTCGAGCTCGCGCACGTTGCCCGGCCAGCCGTGCGCCAGCATGGCGGCCTTCGACGCCGGCGAGAGCCGCAGGTTGCGCGCGCCCAGCCGGTGCTGGTTCTCCTCGAGAAAGCTGCCGGCGAGCACGAGCACGTCGCGCCCCCGTTCGCGCAGCGGCGCGACCACGAGCGGGTAGACCGACAGCCGGTGGTACAGGTCGGCGCGAAAGCGCCCCTGTGCGATCGCCGCGGGCAGGTCGCGGTTGGTGGCCGCGATCACGCGCACGTCGACCTTGCGCATGCGGTCGCTGCCGGGGCGCTGCACCTCGCCGCTTTGCAGCACGCGCAGCAGCTTGGCCTGCACGCTCAGCGGCAGCTCGCCGACCTCGTCGAGAAAGAGCGTGCCGCCATCGGCGATCTCGAACTTGCCGTCGCGGTCCTGCACGGCGCCGGTGAACGCGCCGCGCTTGTGGCCGAAGAGTTCGCTGTCGGCCAGCGTCTCGGGCAGCGCCGCGCAGTTGACCTGCACCAGCGGCTGCTCGCTGCGCCGCGAGCGCGCGTGCAGGCGCTGCGCGACCAGGTCCTTGCCCACGCCGGTTTCGCCGAGCAGCAGCACCGTGAGGTCGGACACGGCGACCGTGTCGATCTCGTGGCACAGCTGCTTCATCGCCGGGCTGCTACCCAGCAGCTCGCGCGGCGCGCCACGCCCTGCGCGCAGGGCCTGCGCGACGGCCTGCTCGCGCATCGCGCGCGCCTGCATCTCGCGGATCGTGTCGGCGGCCTCGATGCCGGTTTCGACGAGGGCGATCAATGCCTCCATCTGCGCCGGGCCCACGGCGTCAAAGGCGTGCGGTTCCAGCGCGTCCAGCGTGAGCAGGCCCCAGACGGCGCCGCGCAGGCGCAGCGGCGCGCCCATGCAGTCGTGCACCGGCAGGATGCCCGGCTGGCCGGCGACGAGGCCGTCGTACGGGTCGGGCAGGTTGCTGTCGTGGGCGAAGCGCAGGCCCCGTTCGCTGTCGAGCAGGCGCGCGAAACGTGGATGCGCGGCGACGGGAAACTGGCGCCCGAGGGTTTCGTCGCTCAGGCCGTCGACCGCGACGGGCTTCAACACGTCGACGTCGAGCTGCAGCAGCGCGGCGGCGTCGCAGCGGACCAGGCCGCGCGCGGCGGCGAGCAGCGACCGGTAGCGGGCGGCCTCGGCTTCGGGCTCGGGCTCGGGTGGTGAGGCCTCGGTGGTCGAATCGACACGCAATGTGGTCATAAGTACAACGCAGAAGTTGTTGCGAATTTGACCACGCCCGGTAAATCCCCAATGGCGTCAAGCACTTGCAGAGGCCTTCCGGCTGGCACGGATCGTGAGAAGAAAAAGGCATCTCAACAGAGGAAGCGCCAGACCATGAATCCGCAAACCATCGCCATCGTCAAGTCCACCGTGCCCGCGCTCCAGGCCCACGGCGAGGCCATCACCAGCCACTTCTACAAGATCATGTTTGAAGGCCATCCGCAAGTGAAGGCCTTCTTCAACGAGGCGCACCAGGCCGCCGGCACGCAGGCGCGCGCGCTGGCGGGCGCGGTCATCGCGTACGGCGCGCACATCGACCGGCTCGAAGCGATCGCCGGCGCCCTGCCCCGCATCATCCAGAAGCACGCCGCGCTGGGCGTGCTGCCCGAGCACTACCCGATCGTCGGCCACTACCTGCTGCGCGCCGTGAAGGAGGTGCTCGGCGATGCCGCGACCGACGAGGTGATCGCCGCCTGGGGCGAGGCCTACGAATCGCTGGCGGGCCTGCTCATCGCCGCGGAAGAAGCCGTCTACAGCGCCAACGCGGCGCAACCCGGCGGATGGCGCGGCACGCGCGAGTTCCGCGTGGCCCGGCGCGAGGACGAGAGCGAGGTCATCACCTCGTTCTACCTGGAGCCCGTGGACGGCGGCGCGCTGCTGGCGTTCTCGCCGGGACAGTACCTCACGCTGGTGCTGGAGATCGACGGCCAGCCGGTGCGGCGCAACTACTCGCTGTCCGACGCGCCGGGCAAGCCGTGGTACCGCATCAGCGTGAAGAAGGAAGAAGGCGGCCGCGCCTCGAACTGGCTCCACGCGGCCGCCGCGGTCGGCACGCGGCTGCAGGTGCAGGCGCCGTGCGGCGACTTCGTGCTGCAGCCCGCGGGCGAGCAGGCGCGTCCCCTCGTGCTGGTGACGGGTGGCGTGGGCATCACGCCCGCCATGAGCATGCTCGAATCGGTGGCGCACACGGGCCGGCCGGTGCACTTCGTCCATGCGGCGCGGCACGGCGGCGCGCACGCCTTCCGCGCCCGCGTCGACGCACTCGCGCAGCGGCATGCGAACGTGAAGCCGCTGTATATCTACGACGCGCCGCGCGACACCGACACGCCGCACGCGACCGGCTTCGTCACCCGCGAGCTGCTGGCCGGGCTGTTGCCCGCCGACCGCGACGTCGACCTGTACTTTCTCGGGCCGAAGCCCTTCATGCAGGCGGTGTATGCGAACGGGCTGGCGCTCGGCGTGCCCAAGCAGCAGCTTCGCTACGAGTTCTTCGGGCCGCTGGAAGCCCTGGAGGCCTGAACCGCAACGGCCTGCCATCCCCCCGTGCTGAAACGGTCGCGGGCCGGGTGCAACCCGGCCCAGGGGGCGCCACAATGCGCGCTGACCATCCGACCCTCGCACCCAAGGAGATTCCATGAAGGCCCAGAACATCCTCCAGACCATCGGCAACACGCCGCACATCCGCATCAACCGCCTGTTCGGCCATGCGAAGCAGCAGGTCTGGATCAAGTCGGAGCGCGCCAACCCCGGCGGCTCGATCAAGGACCGCATCGCGCTGTCGATGGTGGAAGACGCCGAGAAGAGCGGCGCGCTGAAACCCGGCGGCACCATCGTCGAGCCCACCTCGGGCAACACCGGCATCGGCCTGGCGATGGTCGCGGCCGTCAAGGGCTACAAGCTGATCCTGGTGATGCCCGACAGCATGTCGGTGGAGCGCCGCCGCCTCATGCTGGCCTACGGCGCCACCTTCGACCTCACGCCGCGCGCCAACGGCATGAAGGGCTCCATCGCCCGCGCCGAGGAAATCGTGGCCGGCACGCCGGGCGCGTGGATGCCGCAGCAGTTCAACAACCCCGCGAACGTCGACGTGCACGTGCGCACCACGGCCGAAGAGATCGCGGCCGACTTTCCCGAGGGCATCGACGTGCTCATCACCGGCGTGGGCACGGGCGGCCACATCACCGGCGTGGCGAAGGTGCTCAAGAAGAAGTGGCCCAAGCTGCAGGTGTTCGCAGTGGAGCCCGTGGCTTCGCCCGTGATCTCGGGCGGCGCGCCGGCGCCCCACCCCATCCAGGGCATCGGCGCAGGATTCATTCCGAAGAACCTGGACACCTCGCTGCTCGACGGCGTGCTGCAGGTCGACGCCGAGCCGGCGCGCGAAATGGCGCGCCGCTGCGCGGTCGAGGAAGGCATCCTGGTCGGCATCTCGTCGGGCGCGACGCTCGCGGCCATTGCGCAGAAGCTGCCCTCGCTAGCGCCCGATGCGGTGGTGCTGGGCTTCAACTACGACACGGGCGAGCGCTACCTGTCGGTCGAAGGCTTCCTGCCCGCCTGATCCAGCTACAAGTTTCATAGCGCCTCGGGCGCTTAAAATCGTCGGTCTGCTTGATAACCACAAGCCCCACGACATGCTGCGAATCTCCGAACTCAAACTCCCGCTCGACCACGCGCCTGACGCGCTGGCCACCCTGATCGCCCGAACGCTCGACGTTCCACCTGAAGCGATCGCCTCCCACACCGTCTACAAGCGCAGCTTCGACGCCCGCAAGGTCGACCTGCTCACGGTCTACATCTGCGACGTGCAGCTGGCCGACGCCGCGCTCGAAGCCGCGCTGCTGGCCAAGCACGCCAGCCACCCGCACATCCAGCCCGCGCCCGACATGCGCTACACGCCGCCGGGCCAGGCGCCCGCGGACGCCACGCGCCCCGTGGTGATCGGCTTCGGCCCCTGCGGCATCTTCGCGGCGCTGATGCTCGCGAAGATGGGCTTCAAGCCCATCGTGCTCGAACGCGGCAAGACCGTGCGCCAGCGCACCCGCGACACCTGGGGCCTGTGGCGCAAGAGCGTGCTCAACCCCGAGTCGAACGTGCAGTTCGGCGAAGGCGGCGCCGGCACTTTTTCAGACGGCAAGCTCTACAGCCAGATCAAGGACCCGCGCTTCCTCGGCCGCAAGGTGATGGAAGAGTTCGTGAAGGCCGGCGCGCCGCCCGAAATCCTGTACGTCGCGCACCCGCACATCGGCACCTTCAAGCTGGTGAAGGTGGTGGAGAACATCCGCGAGCAGATCGTGGCGCTGGGCGGCGAGATCCGCTTCGAGCAGCGCGTGACCGACGTGCACATCGAAAACGGTCATCTGCGCGGCCTCACCGTGCTCGACCAGACGACGGGCCAGAGCAGCGAACTGCGCGCCGACCACGTCGTGATGGCGCTGGGCCACAGCTCGCGCGACACCTTCGAGATGCTGCATGCGCGCGGCGTGCACATCGAGGCCAAGCCCTTCTCCATCGGCTTTCGCGTCGAGCACCCGCAGGGCCTGATCGACCGCGCCCGCTGGGGCCGCCACGCGGGCCACCCGCTGCTGGGCGCGGCCGACTACAAGCTGGTGCACCACGCCAGCAACGGCCGCTCGGTCTACAGCTTCTGCATGTGCCCCGGCGGCACCGTGGTCGCGGCCACCAGCGAGCCGGGCCGCGTGGTCACCAACGGCATGAGCCAGTACTCGCGCAACGAACGCAACGCCAACGCGGGCATCGTGGTGGGCATCGACCCGAAGGACTTCCCGGGCGACGCACTGGCAGGCATCGCGCTTCAGCGCCAGCTCGAAAGCAACGCCTACGTGCTCGGCGGCAGCAACTACCACGCGCCCGGCCAACTGGTGGGCGACTTCATCGCTGGCAAGCCATCGACCGCACTCGGCAGCATCATCCCGTCGTACAAGCCCGGCGTGACGCCGACCGACCTGCACCAGGCCCTGCCCGCCTACGCCATCGAGGCGATGCGCGAAGCCTTCCCCGCCTTCGGCCGCAAGATCAAGGGCTTCGACACGCACGACGCCGTGCTCACCGGCGTGGAAACGCGCACCTCGTCGCCGATCAAGATCACGCGCGGCGACGACTTCCAGAGCCTCAACGTGCGCGGCCTCTACCCGGCCGGCGAAGGCGCGAGCTACGCGGGCGGCATCCTGTCGGCCGGCGTGGACGGCATCAAGGTGGCCGAGGCCGTGGCGCGCAGCGTGCTCGGCAGCGCCGTTTGACGATGCACTTCCACCGTCCCACCACCGGCCAGCTGGCCGTCGCCACGCTGGCGATGGCCGCCGTGGTGCTCGCGTCCAACATCCTCGTGCAGTTCGCGATCAACGACTGGCTCACCTGGGGCGCCTTCACCTACCCGGTGGCCTACCTCGTGAGCGACCTCGTCAACCGGCGCTTCGGCCCCGGCATGGCGCGGCGCGTGGCGTGGGTCGGCTTCGCGGTGGCCGTGGCGGTGTCGCTGCTGCTCGCGCCGGCGCGCATTGCTGCCGCCTCGGGCCTGGCCTTCATCGCCTCGCAGCTGCTGGATATCCGCGTGTTCGACCGCCTGCGCCGGGGCCTGTGGTGGCGCGCGCCGCTGGTGGCCACGGTGATCGCGGCCGTGCTCGACAGCATCGTCTTCTGGGGCATCGCCTTCGCAGGCACCGACGGCCCCTGGCTCACCTGGGCGCTCGGCGACCTGGGCGTGAAGCTCGGTGTCGGCGTGCTGATGCTGCTGCCGTTCCGGCTGCTGATCGGGCGGCAGGTCCCCGACCGAGGTGACCGAGGCGCTGCACGCGCATGACGATCCGCCCTGACAATACCCGCAGGATGTTCCGGCCGCGCTGACCGCGCGGGACCGGTTGTTCTTTTTCTTCCCTTTCCATCCCTCGCGCCCATCGCCGAGCCTTCCGTATGACCGACGCATCCACCGCCGCCCCGAACACGAACTCGCGCAACGCACGGCGCCAGCGCCCGGACATGGCCGAGCAGCTGCAGCAGCTGAAGTCCGGCGCGGGCAGCACCGACGCAGGCGCTGACGCGTCGGCAACGCAGCCCGCTCCCGCGCAGCAGCAGCAACAACAACGCCCGCCGCGGGCGAAGCAGCAGCGCCCGCACGGGCAGCAACAGCCGCAGCAGGGGCGCAAGCCACGCGGCCCGCAGCAACAACAACAGCAACCCGAAGCCCAACGCGCACCGCGCAAGGTCAACCCGGTGCTGGAACGCCTGTTCGCGCTCTACCCGCAGCTCTTCGGCGCGCGCTTCGTGCCGCTGAAGCTCGGCGTGTACGAAGAGCTGATCGCGCGCCATCCCGAAGACTTCAAGGCCGAAGACCTGAAGATCGCGATGGGCCAGCATGCGCGCTCCACGCGCTACCTCGAGAGCGTGGCCGCCGGCCATGCGCGCCACGACCTGGACGGCAACGCGCTCGACCCGGTCGCGCCCGAGCACGTGCACCACGCCATCCTCGAGCTGCACCGCCGCCGCTCGCACCGCAACCCCGGCGAAGACCTGCGTCCGCAGCTGGTGACGCGCATCGCCAAGGCCATCGAAGCCTCGGGCCTCGACCACGAAGCCTATGCCGTGCTGGTGCGCTCGCGCGATGCCAACAACAACGCCGTCGTCGACGAAGCCCTGGCCGAACTCGCCCAGCAGGCCGCCAAGCGCGAAGCCCTGCTGCGCGCCTTCGAAGCCAGCGGCCGCAGCGAACAGGAGTTCGCCGACATGTACGGCATGAAGCCGGGCGACGTGACGCGCACGCTGCAGCGGGTGCGGGACGACAAGAAGCGGGCCGAGGCTGCGGCAGAGGCCGCCGCCGCTGCGGCGGCAGAGGCCGCCGCCGCTGCGGCCGCAGCGGCACCGGAAGCAGCACCAGAAGCTGCGCCGCAAGCCGCCGAATCCGCACCGGACACGCCCGCGTCCGACGAGCCTGCCGCCACCGGCAATTGAACGGCCTGAAGCGCCCAGAAGGCTGCAACTGTGCAGTCTGACTGCGGCGCGGCGAATTTTTCGCCAGGGATCGGCGCTCAGGAAACGTTTTTACACATTTCCAGCTACATTCCTTCGGCCCATTCCGGGCGGAGGAGAAGTTCATTTGAAAAGAGTCATCAGGCTGCTTCTCGCGGCCGTGGCTGTTTCCGTGTTCGCGAGCGGCTGCGCGGTCAACCGCGCAACAGCGACCGTCGATCCCTCGGCAAATCTCGACAAGCTGCGCGTGGTGCAGGTCAGGAAGCTCGAGGGTGAAGACGGCACGCTCCAGAAGCTGATTGCCGGCAATCTGCGCAAACGCGGTTTCGAGGTCACGGAAGAAGCCAAGCCCCCCGAGCCAGTCGACGCTGTCGTCACCTACGTCGACAAGTGGATGTGGGACATCACCATGTACCTCGTCGAGCTCACCGTCACGATCCGCGAACCGAAGTCCGACTACCCGTTGGCCACCGGCAATTCGCTCCACACCTCCCTCACACGCCTCTCGCCGCCCGAAATGGTCGACGAAGTGGTCGGCAACATCTTCAAAGAATCGGACAAAACCAAATGATCAACACCACCACCCTTCGCCGCGCAGGCGCCCTGGCCGTTCTCTCCGTCGTCGTCGTGCTCGCGGGCTGCGCCTCGTCGGCCAACCGCGAGGCCATGACGCCCACCAGCATCGCTTCGAGCAAGAAGCTGCCCTACTCGGTGTCGGTGAAGACCGGCGGCGGCAATGAAACGAACCCGCTGTGGAGCTCGGACATCACCAACGAAGACCTGGGTGCCGCCATCGAGAAGTCGGTCACGCAATCGGCCCTGTTCAAGGAAGTCGTCAAAGGCAAGAGCGGCGACTACGAGTTGTCGGTCTCGATCGTCAAGCTGACCAAGCCCACGTTCGGCGCCGCGTTCACGGTCGACATGGAAGCGGGCTGGTCGCTCATCAAGACCTCCGACAAGTCGGTGGCGATGCGCCAGGTCATCAAGTCGACCTACACGGGCGGCGCGTTCGACTCGCTCGTCGGCACGACCCGCCTGCGCATGTCGGTGGAAGGTGCCGCGCGCAACAACATCAAGCAGGGCCTGGAAGCCGTCTCGGCGCTCAACCTCTGAGCGAACGACACACCGTTCTTCGGTGAATGAAAAAGGGGCTGGTGAATCACCAGCCCCTTTTTCTTTGTGCCGCTGCGCGGCCTGTCTGTGCTCAGCGCGCGTTCTGCAGCGCCGCGATGCGCTCTTCGATCGGCGGGTGCGTGGCAAACAGCTTGCCCATTGCGCCCGTGATGCCCATGGCTTCCACGGCCTTGGGCAGTTCGCCGGCCGGCAGGCCGCCCAGGCGGGCGAGTGCGTTCATCATCGGCTGGCGGTTGCCCATGAGTGCGGCGGCGCCGGCGTCGGCGCGGAACTCGCGCTGGCGCGAGAACCAGGCCACCACGATCGCGGCGGCGAAGCCGAGCACGATGTCCAGCACGATGGTGCTCACGTAGTAGCCGATGCCGGGGCCCGACGAGCGGTCGTCGCCGCGGCGCAGGAAGCTGTCGACCGCGTAGCCGATCACGCGCGAGAGGAACACGACGAAGGTGTTCATCACGCCCTGGATCAGCGTCATCGTGACCATGTCGCCGTTGGCGATGTGCGCGACTTCGTGGCCGATGACGGCCTCGACCTCTTCACGCGTCATGCCCTGCAGCAGGCCGGTGGACACGGCCACGAGCGACGAGTTCTTGAACGCGCCGGTGGCGAAGGCATTGGGTTCGCCTTCGAAGATGCCGACCTCGGGCATGCCGATGCCGGCCTTGTCGGCGAACTTGCGCACGGTGCCGACGATCCAGGCCTCGTCGGGCGACTGGGGGTTGTCGATCATGCGCAGGCCGGCCGTCCACTTGGCCATGGGCTTGCTGATGAGCAGCGAGATGATCGCGCCGCCGAAACCCATGACCAGCGCAAAGCCGAGCAGCGCCGTCAAGTTGAGCCCGTTGGCCGTGAGAAAGCGGTTGACGCCGAGCAGGCTGGCGACCACGCCGAGCACCGCGACGACCATCACGTTGGTCAGGACGAACAGAAGGATACGTTTCAAGTTGAATTCTCCGTGGGGAAATCTGCCCCCTTAGATAAGGGCCCCGGGGCCCTCTTCAAGCCGCGCGCGACGGGGAGGCCCTCGGTGTTGCTTCCGGTGGAGCCATGATAGGAGCAAAAGTTCTGGCGCCCCGATATTCCCCGCAGGAGTCAAGGCCTGTCAGAAAAGGCCGCCGGTGCCCGGCGCGGGGCGGGTGGCGATGTCAGCCTCGAGGCGGTCGCGACGGCGGCTGTCCTGCGTCCAGCGCAGCCCGAACAGCACGCCGTTGACCAGCACCAGCCCCGCGGCGAACAGCCACCACAGCACGTGCGCGCCCGCTGCGGTCATGCGCGAGGCATCGAGGCTCGGGTCGACGCGCACCCACGGGGTGCCGGTGGTGTCCTTGCCGCTGGCGGTCACAAGGCCTTCGAGGGTGAAGGGTTTCAGGCTGTCTGGTGTGGCGTTGAGCTGCAGGCGGGTCCAGCGGGCGAGCGGGGTGCTCTCGCCATCTTCGACCTTGCCGGGCTGCGCCGGCGTGTCCACGATGCGCGTGGCAGACGCCAGCAGCACGCCGCCCTTGGCGGGCACGATGGCGGCGCGCGCCGTCTCGATCTTCGCAGCCACCGCACTGTCGACGGCTTGTTGCAACGCACGCCGGACAGACGCCAGCTGTTGTTGCGACAGCCTCAGGAATGCGTTCTCCTGGCCCGTCGCCACGCTCGCGGCCAACGCCTGCCAGGTGATCACGGGCATGTCGACGCCGTCCTTGTCGACGGTGGCGTCGATGGTGCGCACGAGGTCGCGCTGCAGGCTCTCGCAGGCGGAGGGCGACAGGCCATCGGCGTCCTTGCAGGCGGCCTCGATTGCCGCCACCGACTGGTCGAAACCCCGCGCGATCCACAGCGTGCGCTCGCGCGCGCTGTAGGCCGCGAGCCTGTCGTCCACCCGTCCGCCCTGCAGAAGCCGCTGCACCTCGATCAGGCTGGACATCGTGTAGTCCTCGGACACACGAATGAAGTGGGGGCTGGCGAGCTCCAGCACGGTCTGCGGAATGTCCAGTGAAGGAATGACGGGCGCGGTGCCGTTCCAGCGCACCAGGGTGCAATCGGTGGCGGGCACGCCGGCACGGCCGCTCAGGTCGATCTCGCACCGGCCTTCGCCTGCCATGCGCGCGCGGCTGCCCCAAGGCGGCGGATTGTCGGCCAGTTGCCCGACGTCGGCATAGGCGGTGGTGCCGCTGCCATTCATGACCCACTGCGCGGCCAACGCGGCCTCGCTGCGCAGGTTCGGCACCGACAGCGCGACCGCACCCGCGGCGAGCAGGCCGATGATCAGATGCAGCAGGTGCCGTCCCCAGTACACCGGCTGGAAACGCCGCCACTCGTCGCTCACCGACCACTTGGGGCCGAAGCCCACTGCGCTGTAGTCGCTGGTGCGCAGCTCGGCTTCGATCACCTCACCGTGCGCCACCGTTGCCGCGTTGCGCCAGTGCGAGGGCAACACGAGGCTCAACTTGTCGCCGATGAACAGGCCCACGCTCTGGACCGATGTGTTGCCGGCGTTGGTCACCGAAATCTGGTTGAGCATGCCGCGCACGCGGTTCACGGGCTGCGGCTCCCGCTCCGGCGCCGTGGCCGGCGGCTTGCGCACGAACAGCCACACGGCCCACAAGCCTGCGAGCAGGCCTGCGCCCAGCAGGTAGATGCGCGTCGCGCGCGTGGCGTCCCAGGTGGCGACCCACAACAGCACGAACGCCAGAAGCCACGCGAAGGCCGAGGCCCAGCCGCCGCGCCCGATGCGGCTCTCGACCTCCTCGGGCGTTTCGGTGCGCTGGCTCAGGATGTCGACCTCGCCGCGCTGGTAGCGCACGTTCGGGTCGGTCGCGATCGATGCCACCGCGGCTTCCGGCACCACCACGCCAGTCGCCACTTCGGCCGCCACGGTCTCATCGAGCGACGGCAGCGCGCCGCGCTCGCCGCGCTGCCATTGTTGGTCTTGGGCCTGCTGGCGCTGCGCGCGCGCCCGGCCTTCGAGCAGTTCGAAGCCGTTCAGGCGGATCACCACCGCGCACTTGCCGGACAACACCACCTGCGCCTCGTTGTACGCCTCGACGTAATGGATGGCGTCGTAGGGCAGCAGCACGTCGACATCGCCGAGGGTGTCGTGCAGCGTGGTCGCGCCTTGCGTTTGGAGGCCGTGGCGCACGAACGCGCCGTCGAGCTCGTGCACGTTGTCGCCGATCACGAGGCCCTGCCCCATGAGAAAGGGTTGCAGCGCCGATTTTTCTTCGTCGGTGATGCTGCGCAACACCGGCGAGCTGCTGCGAAAGTCTTTCAGGGCATTCCGGTTCTCGGAGCGCCGTGACATGTAGGTGATGAAGCTGTAGATCCCGTAGAGAACCAACCCGAGCTTGAGAACGATGAGGACGGTGTCCATCTTTTTTTGACCTCCCTGATTTTTTTGACGTACGTCGCGCGCACTTGCGCGCGATGCGACCGCCAGCCGAGGGCCCTCCCGAACCCGTGCGTGCTGGCGTGGCTTCAGTCTGCCGACGAGCCCGGCAATGGTCGAAAGACCTGCGGGTCGGCGTAGAACGAAGCCGCGTCATTCTCGATGCACCAACCGGGCACGCCGAGCACCGGCAGGGGAACGAAAGGCTTGGCTTCGAGCCTTTTCGCACCGATGCTTCGGGCGATTGCCGCATCGTTGAGAGCGGCGGCGCAGGTCGCACGGTGCGCCAGCAACACATGCGCGGTGATCGGCTTGCGCGGCGTCACCAGTTTTTCGAGCAGCGCATGGCCGAAGAGCAGCAGGCGCGCCTCATGCCACAGGCTGCGCCGCGTGACGAACAACGCCTGCCAGTCGCGCGCCACCAGCGCCTCCCACAGCGCAGGCGGCGCATCGAGCACCGCACCGTTCTCGTCGAAGAGCGTGAGCGCATCGCGCAGCGGCCCGCGCGTGGCGCCGACGCCGGCGCGTGCGATCTCGGCGGCCTGCAGTTCGTTGAGCCGGCGCTTGGTTTCGGGAAAGGCCAGCCAGACCAGGCCGTTGAAGAAGTCGTGCAGGTTGTCGCGCGTGGGCACGGTGCGCGTGCGGAAGATGTGGGCCTCGTAGGCCTGGCCCTCGGGCAGTGCGTCCTGCGTGACGAAGTCGGGCACGGCGGGTGGCTTGGCGCTTTGCAGCGCGGCGGCGACGGTGCCGGTCTGTGCAACGGCCCGCGCCACGGCTTCGCCGGGATCACGGTAAGGGGCCAGCCAGGGTGCGGCCCAATCGATGGCCGCGACCGCCGGCAGGCCCGGGGTCAAGGCGCGGACGCCCCCGTCCATCGGATGCGGTCGGGATGCTGCATCACCGCGAACTCGCCCGTGAGCTTGTCGAAGAGCTTGAGCGAGCTGCCGCTCTTGCTGAGCAGGCCGGCGGTGCGCAGGGCCTTGGCCACGTCGTTCAGCGGCACGTCGGTGCCGCGGCGCAGCGCGGGCACGGCCTGCAGGATGAACTCGGCGGCTTCGGAGATTTCAGGCTGCTGCGGCGGTGGCGGTGCCACCGGCTTGGCCGTCTTCGCCGCCGTCTTGCGCGCGGTCTTGGCCGCAGCCTTCTTCGCGGGGGCGGTCTTCGCGGCCGGCGTCTTCTTCGCAGCCGCCACCTTCTTGGCCGGTGCGGTGCGCACGGCCGGCTTGATGCCGTGGTGCGCGAGGTCGATGAAGCTGTCGTAGACGCCGACGGTCTCTTCGCCGGTCTTGCCCTGCTGGCCGATGCCGCAGACGCGGCAGCCCTTTTCGCGCAGGCGAATGACGAGCGGCGCGAAGTCGGAGTCGGACGACACCAGCACCACCACGTCGGGCCGCTCGGCGATCACGAGGTCGATGGCGTCGACGGCCAGCGCGATGTCGGTGCTGTTCTTGCCCGCCGACAGGTTCACCATGGGCCGCACCGACAGCCGCTTGAACAGCGCCTGGCGGTTCACGGCCATCTCGGCGTTGCAGTAGGCACGGCGCACATGGATGGCGCCGTAGTCCTCCATCGTGCGCTGCACGGCCTGCTCGATCACGTCGGCCGAGACGTTGTCGGCGTCGATCAGCAGCATCACGCGCAGCGACGACAGGGGCACCGGCGCCGTCATGCGAGCTTCCATTGCACGGTTTCGCCGCCGCGCAGCGGCTTGAGCGTGGCTTCGCCGTAGGGCACGGTCTCGGGCAGGGTCCAGGTTTCGCGCTTCAGCGTGATGGTGTCGGTGTGGCGCGGCAGGTCGTAGAAGTCGGGGCCGTGGAAGCTGGCGAAACCTTCGAGCTTGTCGAGCGCGTTCACGCTGTCGAAGGCCTCGGCGTACAGCTCGATGGCGGTGAGCGCGGTGTAGCAGCCGGCGCAGCCCAGTGCATGTTCCTTCAGGTGCGCGGGGTGCGGCGCGCTGTCGGTGCCCAGGAAGAAGCGGTCGCTGCCGCTGGTGGCCGCCTCGACGAGCGCGACGCGGTGCGTCTCGCGCTTGAGCACGGGCAGGCAGTAGTAGTGCGGGCGGATGCCGCCGGTGAAGATGGCGTTGCGGTTGTACAGCAGGTGGTGCGCCGTGATGGTGGCGGCCGTGAAGCGGTCGGCGTCGCGCACGTAGTGGGCGCCTTCCTTGGTGGTGAGGTGCTCGAACACCACCTTGAGCTCGGGGAAGTCGCGGCGCAGCGGAATCATCACGCGGTCGACGAACACGGCTTCGCGGTCGAACAGGTCGATGGCCGGGTCGGTCACTTCGCCGTGCACCAGCAGCAGCAGGCCGTGCTTCTGCATGGCCTCGAGCGTCTTGTAGGTCTTGCGGATGTCGGTCACGCCGGCATCGCTGTTGGTGGTGGCGCCGGCCGGGTAGAGCTTGAGCGCGCGCACGCCGGCTTCGGCGGCCAGCGCGATTTCTTCGGGCGGCAGCTTGTCGGTCAGGTAGAGCGACATCACGGGCTCGAAGGACGTGCCCGCGGGCACGGCGGCGCGGATGCGGTCGCGGTAAGCCACGGCCTGTGCGGCGGTGGTCACGGGCGGACGCAGGTTCGGCATGATCAGCGCGCGGCCGAACTGGCGGGCGCTGTGGGGCACGACGGCTTCGAGGGCGGCGCCATCGCGCACGTGCAGGTGCCAGTCGTCTGGGCGGGTGATCGTGAGGGTGTCTGTCATTGCGGCGAGATTGTCGCATCGCCCCTCGACCGGAGCACCCCCGGGCTACCCCAGCAGGTACTCGCGCACCAGCAGGCGCGCCCGGTGCAGCCGGCTCTTCACGGCGCCCGGCGGCTCACCCAGGCGCTCGGCGATCTCGGCGATGGTGAGTTCCTCGAAGTCGCGCAGCAGCACGACCTCGCGGTAGTGCGCCGGCAGCGATTCGAGCGCATGGGCCAGGTCGATGCGCAGCGCGTGGTCGCTGCGGGCCGCGAGCTGGCGCTCGACGGTGTCTTCGTCGAGCGGGTCGTGGCGGAACATCGCGCGCTGCAGGCGCAGGCATTCGCGCCGGATGACGGTGAACAGCCACGACGAGAACGCCGCGGCCGCCTGCAGCCCGCGCACGCGGCGCGCGACCACGAGCAGCGATTCCTGCACGGCGTCGTCCACGTCGCTGGCCTGGCAGTGCCGGCGGGCGTAGCGGCGCGCATCGGTCTGACAGGCGGCGAGCAGGCCCTCGAGGGCGACGGGGTCGCCGGTCTGCGCGGCCAGGATCAGGCAGGTGCGGTCGATCGCTGCGGTGGCCATGGGTCAGCGGCCCTTGCCGAGGGTGCGCCCGACCATCGCGCACATCGGGCAGAAGCCGACCAGCCCGGTGAGGGCCAGCATCGCGCCCATGAGGCCGACCGCGACGGCCATGGCATCCGCCGGCCAGTTCATGGCGGCGAAGGCGAGGCCGGCGAGGCCCAGGGCGATGCGCAGGGCGCGTTCCCAGCCGGGAACATTCTTGACGTAGAGCATGGTGGTTTCCTTCGATCCGTGACGTGTGAATGCGGGGGAACAGAACGCCCCTCCCGCATGGAAAGAGGCGGCCACCCGCCGAAACGGTTCGCGGAAAGTCAGGATTTTTTCATGCACCGGTGCCAACGGCCACCGCAGCCAGGCGCCACTACCGCTGGAACACCCCGCAGATGCGATCGGCCACGGTCTGCATCCAGCGCACATGGCTGGTCGAACTGCGCGCGCCCCGGCCCGGCGGCCAGGGGTCGAACAGGCGCAGCGTGGTGCCGCCCCCGCCGGGGTCGTTGTCGCCGCGGATGCCCGCGAGCACGACCATGTGGCCCGGCTGGCCGGCGGGCGCGCCGCCCTTGGCGCCCCAGCGCAGGTCGAACATCAGCGGGCCGGCGTGCAGCGCGGTGCGCAGCGCGGCAACGGTCCACGGGCCGTGGGTCCGCAGCGTGAGGCCGTGCGCAGCGGCGAAGCGGCGGTTGTCGTCGTCATCGGGGTCGCTGCCCTGCGCATGGCGGTCGCTGTCCACGCGGCGGCGCAAGGCGCCGTCGGCGCCCATCAGCTCCGAGGGCGTGCGCGCGACCACGGTCTGCACGGTGGCGCGCGTGAGCATCGCGGTGGCGGCCGCCCAGCACAGCGCGGGCGCCGGTTGCGGGATCAGCGCCACGGGGTGCAGCAGCGGCGCGTGGGTTTCGTTGTCGAAGGCCACGTTGCGGGTGCAGGGGCCGGCCTCGCCGTCTTCGCACAGCCAGTGCGCGGCCTGCAAGCGCAGCACGGCCGCCCGGGTGACGGGGCCGTAGTCGCCGTCGGGTACGAGGGCGGGGCTGGGTTGCAGCTTGCGGTTCAGGGCCTCCTGCAGGCGACGGACATCAGCCCCGCGCCAGCCCTGTTTCAGCGTGCTCATCGGTGGGAATCCCCCTTGAGACAAGGATGCACGGACGAATGAAAGCGAGCGGATGCATTGTGAAAACGGCACGCCCCTGCGTCTATTGGTCGGATGACATAGCCGAAACATGTGATGCCACGGAGGTTTCCCCCGGGCGGCAGCCCCCGCGGCGGACCTTGGTAGGCTCGCTCCCCATGACCGCGCCCGCCCCGACCGCCCACCCCATCGCCACCGAACTCGCCGACGGCGGCCTCGCGGCCCTGTTCACCGCGCCCGGCGGCGCGCCGGCCTTCGCGGTGCGCTGGCAGGGCGCCGTGCACGGCTACCTGAACCAGTGCCCGCACGCCGGCGGCCCGCTCGATTTCGAAGGGCAGATCCTCGAAAGCTCCGGGCGCTACCTGATGTGCGCGCGGCACGGCGCGATCTTCGAGCCCGACACCGGGCGCTGCGTGGGCGGCCCCTGCCGCGGGGCGCGCCTCACGCCGCTGGCGCTGCGCGAGGCGGCGGACGGCAGCGTGTGGCTGGCCGACTGAGGCCGCCGAGCGGCTACAGTCGCGGCCTCTTCTCTCCGCCCTGCCCCATGCGCCGATTCGCTGCTCTCTCCGTCCTCGTTCCGGCCCTGCTCATCGGCGCGGGCTGCGTCTCGCGGCCCGCGCCGCGCGTCACCTTCCTGGCCGACGGCGTGTTCAAGTCGCCCACCGCGCAGGACGCCGAGAACTACTGCCGCAATTTCGGCGCGCCGATGCGTTTCCTGAGCAGCACGCAGTCGGAGGTACCGGCCGAAGGCGTGCCGGCAGGCGAAGTCGTCTACCGCTGCGACTGAGCTTCTTCGGCTTCTTCCGGTCGCACCCGCGCCAGGATGAAATCGATGAACGTCCGGATCGCCCGCGTGTGCTGGCGGTTCGGCATGTAGAGCATGAACATCTGGGTGCCGAAGATCGACAGGCGCCAGTCGTCCAGCGTGGTCACCACGTCGCCGCGGCGCACGTCTTCCTGCACCACGTAGTCGGGCACGAGGCCCACGCCCAGGCCCGCGAGGATGGCCTGGCGCAGGAACAGAAAGTTCTCCGAGATCAGCGTCGGCTCCAGGATCACCTCGCGCCGCGTCTCGCCCTGGTAGGCCGAGATGCGCAGCTGCCGACCGATGACGGCGGCCGTGACCACCGGCGTGGCGCGCAGCGCGTCCAGCTGCACGGGCAGCGGGTGGCGCTCGGCGTACACGCGCGTGGCGCAAGCCACGTAGCGCACCGGGCCCATCTCGCGCGCCACGAGGTTCTGCGGCGGCTCGGGGATCACGCGGATGGCGATGTCGACCTCGTCGCGCAGCAAATCCTCGATGCGGTTCTCGAACACCACGTCGAGCACGATGCCGGGGTACTGGCGCTTGAAGTCGATGAGCCAGTCGGCCATCACGAGCTGGCCGTAGCCGCTGGGCACGCTCAGGCGCACGCGGCCCTGCAGGCCCTCGCCCAGCGCGGTGACCGACTCGCGCGCCGCCAGCAGCTCGCCCTGGATGGCCACGCCATGCTGGTACAGCCGCAGGCCGATCTCGGTGGGCTCGGCGCGGCGGGTGGTGCGCCGGATCAGCTGCGCGCCCACCGAGCGCTCCAGCTGGTTCAGGTGGTAGCTGACGTTGGCGCGGGTCATCTTGAGCCGGCGCGCCGCCGCGCTCAGGTTGCCCGCGTCAAGGATTTCTACCAGCAGGGTGAGCGATTGCAGGTCCATGGGCGGATTGTGTCAAAAATTCTTTGACAGTCTGTCAACCACCTATGCAATTGTCAAAGCAGCGATGCCGGCCAAGAATGCAGGGCTCCCCAGAGCCCCGGACCCCTCGAGACTTCACGAGGGCCTGCCACGCAAGCAAGAGACAAGCGACACGCACATGGCCACCCCCACTCCCAGCCCTTCCACGTCCAACGGTCCCGTCACCTTCCAGCGTCAAGGCGACGTGTGCGTGGTGACCATCGACAACCCGCCCGTCAACGCCCTGGGCGTGGACGTGCGCCGCGGCCTGGCCGCCGCCATCGATGCGGCCGAGGCCGATAGCGGCGCCAAGGCGGTGCTGATCGTCGGCGCGGGCCGCAACTTCATCGCCGGCGCGGACATCCGCGAGTTCGGCCAGGCGCCGCAGCAGCCCTCGCTGCCCGAGGTCTGCCTGAAGATCGAGAACTGCACCAAGCCGGTGGTCGCCGCCATTCACGGCGCGGCGCTCGGCGGCGGGCTGGAGATTGCGCTGTCGGCGCACTACCGCCTCGCCGCGCCCACCGCCAAGCTGGGCCTGCCCGAAGTGGCGCTGGGCCTGCTGCCCGGCTCGGGCGGCACGCAACGCGCACCGCGCCTCATCGGCGTGAAGCCCGCGCTCGAACTGATGCTCAGCGGCCGCCATGCGGGCGCCAAGGAAGCACTGTCGCTCGGCCTCGTCGACCGCCTCGGCACTGAAGCCGACGCCCGCGCCGAAGGCCTCGCCTACGCGCAGGAACTGGTCGCCGCCAACGCCCCGGTGCGCCGCACGCGCGAAGCCGCCGGCCTGGCCGACAAGGAAGCCGCCCGTGCCGCCCTCGAGGCCGCGCGCGCCGACACCGCCAAGAAGAGCCGCGGCCTGTTCTCGCCGATGAAGATCGTCGAAGCGGTCGAAGGCGCGCTTACGCTGCCCTTCGACGAAGGCATGGCGCTGGAGCGCAAGCTGTTCCTGCAGTGCATCGACAGCCCGCAGCGCGCCGGCCTGATCCACGCCTTCTTCGCCGAGCGCGAAGTGCTGAAGGCGCCCGAGACCCGCTCGGCCAGCCCGCGCCCGCTCACCTCGGCCGGCATCGTGGGCGGCGGCACCATGGGTGCGGGCATCGCCGTGGCCATGCTCGACGCGGGCCTGCCCGTGACCATGGTCGAGCGCGACGAGCCCAGCCTGGCGCGCGGCCGTGCGCACGTCGAGAAGGTGTACGACGGCCTCATCGCCAAGGGCCGCATGACACAAGAGGCCAAGGCCGCCGTCATGGCGCGCTTCTCGGGCTCGACCAGCTACGACGCCTTCGCCAACGTCGACATCGTGGTCGAGGCCGTGTTCGAAGAGATGGGCGTCAAGAAGGCCGTGTTCGCCGAACTCGACCGCGTGTGCAAGAAGGGCGCCGTGCTCGCCACCAACACCTCGTACCTGGACATCGACGAGATCGCCGCCAGCATCTCGCGCCCGCAGGACGTGGTGGGCCTGCACTTCTTCTCGCCCGCCAACATCATGAAGCTGCTGGAGATCGTGGTGCCCGCCAAGGTGAGCGCCGACGTGGTCGCCACCGGCTTCGAGCTCGCCAAGAAGCTCAAGAAGGTGCCCGTGCGCGCCGGCGTGTGCGACGGCTTCATCGGCAACCGCATCCTGGCCGTGTACCGCCAGGCCGCCGACCACATGATGGAAGACGGCGCCTCGCCCTACGACATCGACGCGGCCGTGCGCAACTTCGGCTACCCGATGGGTCCGTTCCAGGTGTCCGACCTGGCCGGCGGCGACATCGGCTGGGCCACGCGCAAGCGCAAGGCCGCCACGCGCGACCCGCAGGCGCGCTACGTGCAGGTGGCCGACCGCATCTGCGAGCGCGGCTGGTTCGGCCAGAAGACGCAGCGCGGCTACTACCTGTACCCCGAAGGCGCGCGCACCGGCGTGCCCGACCCCGAGGTGCTGGCCATCATCGACGCCGAGCGCGTACGCGCCGGCATCACGCCGCGCACCTTCACCGAAGAAGAAATCATGCGCCGCTACATGGCCGCCATGGTCAACGAAGGCGCCAATGTCGTGCTGCAGCGCATCGCGCTGCGCCCGCTCGACGTGGACGTGACCTTCCTCTATGGCTACGGCTTCCCGCGCCACCGCGGCGGCCCCATGAAGTACGCCGACACCGTGGGCCTGCCCAAGGTGCTCGCCGACATCCGCGAGTTCGCCAAGGCCGACCCGATCTTCTGGAAGCCGTCGCCGCTGCTCGTGGAGCTGGTCGAACGCGGCGCCGATTTCGCAAGCCTGAATCAATCCGAGTAACCGTTAGAGCCCACCGTCCAGGAGACAACCCCATGCGTGAAGCCGTCATCGTTTCTACCGCCCGCACCCCGCTCACCAAGGCGCACCGCGGCGAATTCAACATCACCTCCGGCGCCACGCTGGCCTCGTTCGCGGTGAAGGCCGCGGTCGAGCGCTCGGGCCTGGACCCGGCGCGGATCGAGGACGCGATCCTCGGCTGCGGCTACCCCGAAGGCACCACCGGCCGCAACATCGCGCGCCAGTCGATCATCCGCTCGGGCCTGCCCATCAGCATCGCCGGCACCACCGTGAACCGTTTCTGCGCCTCGGGCCTGCAGGCCATCGCCATGGCCGCCGGCCGCATCGTCGTGGACGGCGCGCCGGCCATGATCGCGGGCGGCGTGGAAAGCATCTCGCAGATCCGCGGCCGCAGCCCCGGTGACGGTGGCGACCTCAGCCTGGACCCGTGGATCGTCGAGCACAAGCCCGAGCTGTACATGGCGATGATCGACACCGCCGACATCGTCGCCAAGCGCTACAACATCAGCCGCGAAGCGCAGGACCGCTTCTCGGCCGAGAGCCAGCGCAAGACCGAAGAAGCGCAACTGGCCGGCCGCTACAAGGACGAGATCGTGGCCTGCACCACCACGATGGCCGTGACCGACAAGGAGACCAAGGAAGTCACCCACCGCGAAGTCATCGCCACGGAAGACAACTGCAACCGCCGCGGCACCACCTACGAGGCACTGGCCAAGCTCAAGCCCGTGATGGGCGACGACAAGTTCATCACCGCCGGCAACGCCTCGCAGCTGTCCGACGGCGCTTCGGCCTGCGTGATGATGGAAGCCAAGGATGCCGAGCGCGCCAACCTGAAGCCGCTGGGCGCGTTCCGCGGCCTGGCTCTGGCCGGCTGCGAGCCCGACGAAATGGGCATCGGCCCGGTCTTCGCCGTGCCCAAGCTGCTCGCGCGCCACGGCCTGAAGGTGCAGGACATCGACCTGTGGGAACTCAACGAAGCCTTCGCCTCGCAGTCGATCTACTGCCAGGAGAAGCTGGGCATTCCGTCGGAACGCCTGAACGTCAACGGCGGCGCGATCTCCATCGGCCACCCCTTCGGCATGACCGGCGCGCGCCTCACGGGCCACGTGCTGCTCGAAGGCAAGCGCCGTGGCGCCAAGTACGCCGTGGTCACGATGTGCATCGCCGGCGGCATGGGCGCGGCGGGCCTGTTCGAAATTTACTGATTCATTGAGGAGTCCGCGATGGACCTGAACTTCACGACCGAAGAAGAAGCCTTCCGCAGCGAAGTGCGCACCTTCCTGGCGAACAAGCTGCCCGCGCGGCTGTCCGACAAGGTGCGCGGCGGCAAGATCCTGGAAAAGGCCGACATGCAGGAATGGCACGCCATCCTGAACGAGCGCGGCTGGCTCGCCAACCACTGGCCCGAGCAGTACGGCGGCCCCGGCTGGACCGCGGTCGAGAAGTTCATCTTCGAGAACGAATGCGCCCTGGCCTTCGCGCCGCGCATCGTGCCCTTCGGCGTCAACATGCTGGGCCCGGTGCTCATCAAGTACGGCAACGAAGCGCAAAAGAGCTACTGGCTGCCGCGCATCCTGAGCGGCGCCGACTGGTGGTGCCAGGGCTACTCGGAACCCGGCGCGGGCTCCGACCTGGCCGCGGTGAAGACCACGGCCGTGCGCGGCATCGACGCGCAGGGCGACCACTACATCGTGAACGGCCAGAAGACCTGGACCACGTTGGGCCAGCACGCCAACATGATCTTCTGCCTGGTGCGCACCAACCGCGAGGCGAAGAAGCAGGAAGGCATCAGCTTCCTGCTGGTCGACATGACCTCGCCCGGCGTGGAAGTGCGCCCGATCATCACGCTGGACGGCGAGCACGAAGTCAACGAGGTGTTCTTCTCCGACGTGCGCGTGCCCGCCGAGAACCTCGTGGGCGAAGAGAACAAGGGCTGGACCTGCGCCAAGTACCTGCTGACCTACGAGCGCACCAACATCGCGGGCGTGGGCTTCTCGGTGGCCGCGCTCGAACAGCTCAAGGGCATCGCCGCCTCGCAGACCAAGAACGGCAAGCCGCTCGCGGACGACCCGGCCTTTGCCGCACGCCTGGCGCGCGTCGAGATCGACCTGGAGAACATGAAGACCACCAACCTGCGCGTGATCGCAGCGGTGGCCGGCGGCGGCGTGCCCGGCGCGGAAAGCTCGATGCTGAAGATTCGCGGCACCGAGATCCGCCAGGAGATCTCGTCGCTCGCGCGCCGCGCCATGGGCGTGTACGGCCGCCCCTTCGTCGCCGAAGCGCTGCAGGACGGTTTCACCGGCGAGACCTTCGGCCCGGCCTATGCCAAGGCCGCCGCCTCGCGCTACTTCAACAACCGCAAGCTGTCGATCTTCGGCGGCTCGAACGAAATCCAGAAAAACATCATCAGCAAGATGATCCTGGGCCTGTAAGGAGAGATGCAATGAACTTCGAACACACCGAAGACCGGCGCATGCTCGCCGACAGCCTGAACCGCTTCATCGCCGAGCAGTACGCCTTCGATGCGCGCGACCGCATCGCGAAGTCGGCGCACGGTTTCAGCAAGGAGATCTTCCAGAACTTCGCCGAGCTCGGCGTGATCGGCGCGCTGTTCAGCGAAGCCGACGGCGGCTTCGGCGGCAGCGGCTTCGACATCGCCGTGGTCTTCGAAGCACTGGGCCGCGGCCTCGTGGTCGAGCCGCTGCTGGGCGCCGTGATGGTCGGCGAGGCGATCAGTGCCGCCGGCAGCGACGCGCAGAAAGAGAAGATCGGCGACATCGTCAACGGCGTGACCGTGGCGGCCTTTGCACACGACGAAGCCGACACGCACTACGAACGCACGCGCGTGGCCACGACCGCCGAACGCAGCGGCGACGGCTGGGTGCTCAAGGGTGCCAAGGCCGTGGTGCCGCAGGGCGAGCAGGCCGACCTGTTCCTCGTGTCGGCCCGCACCTCGGGCAACGTCGATGACGAAGCCGGTATCTCGCTCTTCCTCGTGCCCGCCAAGACCGCCGGCCTCACCGTGCGCGGCTGCCCCGCGATCGACGGGGGCCGCGTGGCCGAACTCACGCTCGACGGCGTGACGCTCGGCGCCGACGCGCTGCTGGGTGCCGAAGGCCAGGGCGCAGCGACGCTGGAACGCGCCATCGGCCGCGGCGTGCTCGCGCTGTGCGCCGAAGCCCTGGGCGCGATGGAAGCCGCCAAGACCGCCACGCTCGAGTACCTGCGCACGCGCAAGCAGTTCGGCATCCTCATCGGCAGCTTCCAGGCCCTGCAGCACCGCATGGCCGACCTGCTGCTGGAGATCGAACAGGCCCGCTCGGCCGTCATCAACGCCGCCGCCGCCATCGACGGCAGCGACCGCGTGGCGCGCGAGCGCGCGTTGTCGGCCGCCAAGTTCAGCATCGGCCGCATCGGCGCGCTGGTGGCCGAGGAAAGCATCCAGATGCACGGCGGCATCGGCATGACCTGGGAGCTGCCGCTGCCCCACTATGCCAAGCGCCTCGTGATGATCGACCACCAGCTCGGCGACGAAGACCATCACTTGCAACGCTACATCGCACTGGGCAAAGAGGTCGCGGCATGACGGACAAGACCGTCCTCATCTCGCAGGAAGGCGCCGTCCGCATCCTGACCAACAGCAACCCGGCCGCGCGCAACGCGATCACGCCGACGCTGTACGCCGAGCTCTCCGCCGCGCTCACCGACGCGCAGAACGACCCCGAGGTGGGCGCCATCGTCTTCACCGGCGCGGGCGACTTCTTCTGCTCGGGCGGCGACCTGAACCTGCTGGCCAAGCGCCGCGAACTGCCCGAGGCCGAACGCCGCGAGAAGCTCGAAGGCCTGCACGACCTGATCCGCGCGATCCGCGACTGCGGCAAGCCCGTGATCGCGGCCGTCGAAGGCGGCGCAGCCGGTGCCGGCCTGTCGATGGCGCTGGCCTGCGACATGCTGGTGTCGGCGCGCGATGCGTTCTACACGGTGGCCTACGTCAAGGTCGGCCTCACGCCCGATGGCGGCGCCACGGCCTTCCTCGCGGAGTTCGTCTCGCGCCAGCTGCTCACCGAGCTGTGCCTCACCGGCGACCGCCTCACGGCCGAGCGCCTGCACGCGATGGGCGCGGTGAACCGCCTGACCGACAAGGGCGGCGCGCTGGCCGAGGCCATCGCCCTCGCGGCCAAGGTGGCCAACGGCCCACAGCGCGCGAGCGCACGCATCAAGACGCTGTGCCGCCGGGCCCATCGTGCAACGCTCGAGGAACAACTCGAGGCCGAAGCGGTCTACATGGTGGCGTCGCAGGCCGATGCCGAGGCCGCCGAAGGCATCGGCGCCTTCCTCGGCAAGCGCAAGGCCGACTTCATCGCGTTGCGCCACGCACCCCAGCCCGACGCGTCCTGACGCGCTGAGCCCCTCCCCGCGTGTGCATGCCGATGCAGATGCGGGGGTCTTTCGTTTTCCTGGAGTTGTTCCCATGCCCTCGCTGAATTCCTCGCTGCCGCTCGCCGGCGTGCGCGTCCTCGATCTGTCCCGCATCCTTGCCGGCCCCTGGTGCGGCATGGTGCTGGCCGACATGGGCGCCGAGGTGATCAAGGTCGAACACCCGGGACGCGGCGACGACACGCGCGACTGGGGCCTGCGCGTGGGCAAGACCGAAACCGCCTACTTCAACAGCGTGAACCGCAACAAGCGCTCCGTCACGCTCGACCTGCAGACGCCCGAAGGCCAGCAGATCGCACGCGACCTCGCCAAGCAGTGCGACGTGGTGATCCAGAACTTCAAGTTCGGCGGCATCGACAAGCTGGGCCTGGGCTACGAACAGCTGCGCAAGGAGAACCCGGGCCTGATCTACTGCTCGATCTCGGGCTACGACCGCACCGGCCCCGAGGCCGCACGCCCCGGCTACGACCTCGTGGTGCAGGGCGAGGCCGGCCTGATGGCGCTCAACGGCGAAGCCAACCAGCCGCCGCTGAAGTTCGGCGTGGCCGCCGTCGACCTGTTCACCGGCATGTACTCGGCGCAGGCCGTGTTGGCCGCGCTCTACCAGCGCGAGAAGACCGGCACGGGTCGCCACATCGAGATGGCGCTGTTCGACTGCGGCCTGATGATCACCGCCTACTACGGCCTCGAAGCACTGCTGATGGGCGAAGACCCGCCGCGTTACGGCAACTCGCACCCGTCGATCGTGCCCTACGGCGTGTTCGACGCGGCCGACGGCCCGCTGGTGATCACCGTGGGCAACAACGCCCAGTTCATGCGCTTCTGCACCGAGGTGATCGAGCGCCCCGACCTCGCGGCCGACGAGCGCTTCAAGACCAACATCCTTCGCTCGGCCAACCGCGCGGCGCTGCTGCCCGAGCTGAACGCCGAACTCGCGAAGCGCCCGCGCGCCGCGCTGCTCGAAAAGCTCAACGCCTCGGGCATTCCCTGCGGCGAAGTGCTGGGCCTGCTGGAAGCATTGAACTCCCCGCGCGCCACCGACGCCGGCCTGGTGACCAAGCAGCCGCACCCGGTGGCCGGCGAGGTCAACGTGCTGGCGCCGCCCTACCGTTTCGATGGCGAGCGACTGCCCGTGCGCAGCGCGCCGCCCACTTTGGGCGAAGGCACGCACGACGTGCTGAAGTCCCTGCTCGGCCTGTCGGATGAAAAGCTGGCAGCGCTGAAAACGAATGGTGTTGTCTAAGTAGGCAGCGCCCGCATCCCTGAAGAGAAATCCATGGCCTTCCCGTTCCTCCGTACCCCCCGCAACCCCGTGCGCCGCGCCCTGCTCGCGCTGGCCCTTCCCCTGCTGGCCGGCAGCGCCTTCGCCCAGGCCTGGCCGACCAAGCCGATCACGCTGGTCGTGCCCTTCCCGCCCGGCGGCCCGACCGACGTGGCTTCGCGCATCGTGGCGCAGAAGATGTCGCTGTCGCTCAAGCAGAACATCCTGGTCGACAACCGCAGCGGCGCCTCGGGCACCATCGGCGCGGCCTTCGCGGCCAAGGCCGCACCCGACGGCTACACCTTCGTGATGCTGGCCACGCCGACGCTGCTGGCCTCGCACCTGTACGGCACCGTGCCCTACGACATCTTCAAGAGCTTCACGCCCGTGGGCACCGTGTACGACCTGCCGATCGTGATGGTGGTGAACCCGAAGGTGCTGCCCGGCGTGAACGGCCTGCAGGACCTGATCGCCAAGGCCAAGGCCGACGGCGGCAAGCTCAACTACACGACCGCCGGCGCCGGCAGCTTCGGCCACCTGACGACCGAGCAGCTGAAGAACATCGGCAAGTTCGAGATGCAGCACGTGCCCTACCGCGGCAGTGCCCCGGCCGTGACCGACCTCATCGGCGGCCAGGTGCCCGCGATGTTCTCCGACCTCGTGGCCGTGATCCCGCACATCCGCGCCGGCACGCTGCGCCCGATCGCCGTGGGCTCCGGCAAGCGCGTGAGCCTGCTGCCCGACGTGAAGACCGTGGCCGAGCAGGGCTTCCCCGGCTTCGACGCCACCTCGTGGGGCGGGCTGCTGGCCCCGGCCGGCACGCCGCAGGCCGTGGTCGACCGCATGAGCGCCGAGCTGAAGAAGGCGCTGGCCGACAAGGAAGTCGGCGAGAAGCTGCAGAGCGTGGGCTCCTTCGCGGCCTACGGCACGCCGGAACAGACCGCCACGCGCATGCGCCAGGACTTCGAGCGCTGGGGCAAGGTCATTCGCGACAACAAGATCACGAACCAGTAAGACACGGCCTCCGTCCGCAGCCGGCAAGACCCCCTCAAGGAGACAACATGACAACAGGCAACGACAAGAACAACCCCACGGGAACGGCCAGCGCGCCGTTCCGCCCCCTGTTTCCGGTGCGCGGTCTCGCCGACATCCGGCGGCTGGAAGAAACGCCGCTCGAAGAAGCGCTCACCGTGCGCAGCACCTACGAGCTCTTCCGCAACTCCGGCGCGGCCTTCGGCGACAAGACCGCGCTCACCTTCCTGCGCAGCGGCAACCCGGCGGACGAACCCATCCGCTGGTCGTATGCGCAGCTGCTCGCAGGCATCCACCAGACCGCCAACCTGCTGCACACGCTGGGCGTGGGGCCCGAGGATGCGGTCGCGGTGCTGCTGCCCGGTTGCCTCGAGTACCACCTGGCGCTGTGGGGCGGCGAGGCCGCCGGCATCGTGCAGCCGCTGAACCCGCTGCTCACCGACGAGAAGCTGGTCGCACTGATGACCGCAGCGCGCGCCAAGGTGCTCATCGCCTACGGCTCGGACACCGAGTCGGGCATGTGGTCGAAGGCGATGCGCCTGCGCGGCCAGGTGCCCACGCTCACCACCGTGCTGCGCGTGGCGCCGCACGACGAAGCGCCGGGTGCTGCAGGTGCGTTGCCCGAAGGCGTGGCCGAGTTCGACGTGCTGCGCGCCGCGCAACCGAGCGACCGCCTCGTGAGCGGGCGCGACATCGCCCCCACCGACATCGCCGCCTACTTCCACACCGGCGGCACCACGGGCGCGCCCAAGCTCGCGCGCCACAGCCACGGCGCGCAGGTGTTCACCGCCTGGGCCAGCGTGCAGCTCGCGGGCATGAACGAGCAGGGCATCTCGATCAACGGCTACCCGCTGTTCCATGTGGCGGGCGTGCTGCCGGCCTCGCTCTCGTCGCTGTCGGCGGGCGTGGAGGTGATCATTCCGACGCCTTCGCTGCTGCGCAACAAGGAGGTGCTGGCCAACTACTGGAAGCTGGTCGAGAAGTACCGCCCCACCTCGCTGTCGGCCGTGCCCACGGTGCTCGCCGCGCTGGCCAACGTGCCGCTGGACGGCGCCGACATCTCCTCCATCACCTACTGCCGCACCGGCGCCGCCGTGCTCTCGCCCGAGCTGGCCGCGCGCTTCGAGCGCCTGTTCGGCCTGCACGTGCACGAGAGCCTGGGCATGACCGAGATGGCCGGCATCTCGACCATCACGCCGCCCGGCGTGAACGGGCCCGCGGGCTGCGTCGGCTTTCGGCTGCCGTATGCGCAGGTGCGCATCGTGGCGCTCGACGAGAACGGCAACGCCAGCGACCGCGAGGTGGCACAGGGCGAGACCGGCATGGTGCTGTTCAAGTCGCCCAACGTGTTCTCGGGCTTCGTCGATCCGGCCGACAACGCCAAGGCCTTCACCGCCGACGGCTGGCTCGCAACCGGCGACCTGGGCTGGATGGACGCCGAAGAGCGGCTGCACCTCACGGGCCGCTCGAAGGACCTGATCATCCGCAGCGGCCACAACATCGACCCCAAGACCATCGAGGACGCGCTGGGCGCACACCCGGCCGTGCAGCTGTGCGCCGCCGTCGGCGCCCCCGACGCCTACGCGGGCGAACTGCCCGTGATCTTCGCGACGCTGGTGCCCGGCGCCTCGGCCACCGAGGACGAGCTGCTGGCCTTCACCTCCGCGCGCGTGGACGAGGCACCGGCCCGTCCCAAGTGGGTGTCGGTGATCGCCACGATGCCGATGACCAACGTCGGCAAGATCTACAAGCCCGAGCTGCGCGCCATGGCCGCACGGCAGGTGGTGGCGGCCACGGTCGCCGAGGTCTGCACGGCACTCGGCCTGAGCGATGCAGCACGGCCGGCGGTGAGCACCGAAGGCGAAAGCCTCGTGCACGTGCAGATCGACGCCGCCGCAGCGGGCGCACAAGCCGCGGCACTGCAGGAGCGACTGCAGAAGGCCTTGGAGCCCCTGCCCTTCAAGACGCGCATCGCGCTGAAGTGACCCACCTGCTTCTTCTTCGACACGATTTTCTGAAACCGAACGGGAGACAAACCATGACCCATCAACCCTCGACCCGCCGCGCCCTGCTGTGCGCGGCAGCATCGACCGCCGCGCTGTTCGCGCTGGCGCCCGCGCATGCGCAGGCGCCCTACCCGAACAAGCCGATCCGCCTTGTCGTGCCCTTCCAGGCCGGCGGCGCGACCGACGTGCTGGCGCGCGTGCTGGGCCAGAAGATGTCGGCCAGCATGGGCCAGCCCCTCGTGGTGGACAATAAGCCCGGCGCGGCCGGCATCATCGGCACCGACACGGTCGCCAAGGCCGCGCCCGACGGCTACACCATCGTGCTGTCGCTGAGCAACTCGCTCATGACCAACGAGTTCCTCTACGAGAAGCTGCCCTACGACACGCAGCGCGACCTCACGCTGGTCTACCAGATCGCGATGGCGCCGCTGGTGCTGGTGGTGCACCCGAGCGTGCCCGCCAAGACCGGCCCCGAGCTGCTGAAGTACGTGGCCGCGAACAAGGGCAAGGTCGCCTACGGCTCGTACGGCGTGGGCGCCTACCCGCACCTGGCCGGCGCGCACATGAGCCTCACGCAGCAGGCCGACATGAACCACGTCGCCTACAAGGGCGAGGCGCCGATGGTGCAAGACCTCATCGGCGGCCAGATCCAGATGGCCTACGCCAGCGCGCTCGCGGCCAAGCCGCACATCGATGCGGGCAAGCTCAAGGCCATTGGCGTGACCGGCGAGCGCCGCATGAGCACGCTGCCCAACGTACCCACGCTGGCCGAGCAGGGCCTGAAGGACGAGGCCTACCGCGTGACCGGCTGGCTCGCCATTGCAGCGCCCGCCAAGACACCCAAGGCCATCGTCGACCGCATCGCCGATGAAGTGCGCAAGGCCACGCAGCAGCCCGACGTGCGCGAGCGCGTGGCGGCCATGGGCTTCGAGATCAAGGACAGCTCGCCCGAGCTCTTTGCCGCGGCCTGGAAGCAGGAGCGCCCCGTGTGGGAGCGCCTGATCAAGCAGTCGGGCGCCAAGCTCGAGTAACCCCCTTTCCCATTTTTGTCATTCAAGAGGAACAGCCATGAAAGTTCTGGTGCCTGTCAAACGGGTCGTCGATTACAACGTGAAGGTGCGCGTCAAGAGCGACGGCACCGGGGTGGACATTGCCAACGTCAAGATGAGCATGAACCCCTTCGACGAGATCGCTGTCGAAGAGGCGGTGCGGCTGAAGGAAAAGGGCATCGTGACCGAAGTCATCGCCGTCTCCTGCGGTGATGCCAAGTGCCAGGAAACCCTGCGCACCGCGATGGCCATCGGCGCCGACCGCGGCATCCTGGTCGAGACCTCTGAAGAGCTGCAACCTCTCGCGGTTGCCAAGCTGCTGAAGGCACTGGTCGACAAAGAACAACCGTCTCTCATCATCCTCGGCAAGCAAGCCATCGACGACGACGCCAATCAAACGGGCCAGATGCTGGCTGCGCTGGCCGACTTGCCCCAAGCCACCTTCGCCTCGAAGGTCGATCTGGCAGCCGACAAGGTCACCGTGGCCCGCGAAGTCGACGGCGGCATGGAAACGCTGACGCTCACGCTGCCCGCGGTCATCACGACCGACCTGCGCCTGAACGAGCCGCGCTATGTGACGCTGCCCAACATCATGAAGGCCAAGAAGAAGCAGCTGGACACCTTCAAGCCCGAAGACCTGGGCGTGGACGTGAAGCCCCGCCTGAAGACCCTGAAGGTCAGCGAGCCGCCGAAGCGTGGCGCAGGCATCAAGGTGCCCGACGTTGCCACCCTGGTGGACAAGCTCAAGAACGAAGCCAAAGTGATCTGAGGAAGAAACGAACATGACCGCACTCGTCATTGCCGAACACGACCACGCCAGCATCAAGCCGGCCACCCTCAACACCGTGACCGCCGCCCTGGCTTGCGGTGGCGACGTCCACATCCTCGTGGCCGGTGCCAACGCAGCAGAAGCCGCCAAGGCCGCCGCGCAGATCGCGGGCGTCTCCAAGGTGATCGCTGCCGACAGCGCATCGCTGGCAGAGAACCTCGCCGAGAACGTCGCAGCGCAAGTGCTCGCGATCGCCGGCAACTACAGCCACATCCTGTTCCCCTCGACCGCCAACGGCAAGAACGTCGCGCCGCGCGTGGCCGCCAAGCTGGACGTGGCACAGATCTCCGACATCACTTTGGTTGTCAGCCCCGACACCTTCGAGCGCCCGATCTACGCCGGCAATGCCATCGCCACCGTGCAAAGCACCGACGCCACCAAGGTGATCACGGTTCGCACGACCGGCTTCGACGCCGCAGCCGCCACCGGTGGCAGCGCCACCGTTGAAACCGCTGAAGGCGTGGCCGACAGCGGCAAGAGCGCCTTCGTGGGCCGTGAAGTCACCAAGAGCGACCGCCCCGAACTCACCGCCGCCAAGATCATCGTCTCGGGTGGCCGCGCGCTGGGCAGTGCCGAGAAGTTCACCGAAGTGATGACGCCGCTGGCCGACAAGCTCAACGCGGGCCTGGGCGCCAGCCGCGCCGCAGTCGACGCAGGCTACGCCCCGAACGACTGGCAAGTGGGCCAGACGGGCAAGATCGTCGCGCCGCAGCTGTACATCGCCGCGGGCATCTCGGGTGCCATCCAGCATCTGGCCGGCATGAAGGACTCGAAGGTCATCGTCGCGATCAACAAGGACGAAGAAGCGCCGATCTTCTCGGTGGCCGACTACGGTCTCGTGGCCGACCTGTTCACGGCCGTGCCGGAACTCGTGACCACGCTGTAAGCGGCTGCGACGATGAAGACCCGCATCACCGAACTGCTCGGCATCCGCTACCCCATCATCCAGGGCGGCATGCAATGGGTGGGCCGCGCCGAGCTGGCCGCGGCCGTGTCGAACGCCGGCGGCCTGGGCATTCTCACGGCGCTCACGCAGCCCACGCCCGACGACCTGCGCCACGAGATCGAGCGCACGCGCACGATGACCGACAAGCCCTTCGGCGTGAACCTCACGATCCTGCCGGCGGTGAAGCCGCCGCCGTACGCCGAATACGTGCAAGCCATCATCGACAGCGGCGTGAAGATCGTGGAGACCGCGGGCAACAGCCCGAAGGACTTCATCGAGGCCCTGAAGCGCCACGACGTGAAGATCGTCCACAAGTGCACCTCGGTGCGCCACGCACTCTCGGCCGAGCGCAACGGCGTCGACGCGGTGTCCGTGGACGGCTTCGAATGCGCAGGCCACCCGGGCGAGGACGACGTGCCCGGCCTCGTGCTGCTGCCGGTGGCGGCGCGCAAGCTGCGCATTCCGATCATCGCCTCGGGCGGCATCGCCGACGGCCGCGGCATGGCTGCGGCGCTCGCGCTGGGCGCCGAGGGCATCAACATGGGCACGCGCTTCTGCGTGACCCAGGAAGCGCCGATCCACGACAACATCAAGCAGGCACTGGTGGCCGCGACCGAGCGCGACACGAAGCTGATGTTCCGCACGCTGCACAACACGGCGCGCGTGTTCCGCAACGCGATCTCCGAAGAAGTGGTGGCCACCGAACGCCGTCCGGGCGGCTGCGAGTTCGAGGACATCCGCCCGCTGGTGGCTGGCGCACGCGGCCGCGCGGCACTGGAGTCGGGCGAGGTGCACAACGGCGTGGTCTCGGCCGGCCAGTGCATCGGGCTGATCGACGACATCCCGACCTGCGCCGAGCTGCTGGAGCGCATGGTGCGCGAGTGCCGGGAGCATCTGGACCGCGCCCGCAGCTGGATGAACTGAAGCTCTGCCGCGCTCCCGCCGACGGGGCGCCTTGCTCCGCGAATGTCCCCCGGGCTTCGCCCTCCTCCTTTATTTCGCTGCGCAAGGCACCCCATCGACGTGAGCGTTCAGAGCCGCTTCGGACTGGCGCGGCACGGGCCCACGAGGTCCGTGCTCAGCGCATCGCAGAAGCTGCATTTGTTGGCGCTCGCCGAGACTTCGTGCCGCATGAACCGGCCACTTCGCCGGGTTCTTCTCTAGAGTGAATGCCCCTGTCACTCGACACCCCACCAAGGGAAGAAGAAAGGCGCCACACCCCCACCACCACCGAGAAGTTTGAAGGCTGCTTGCCTCGCGGCAGGTCGTCGGTGCGAAAGCAGCGATGCAGATGCGAGGTATCAAAAGGCGACGGCCGAGGTGTTACTAGCACCCCGACCGTCTAACCAAGTTCGTGCAACACCTACGAAGGACCGCACAAAAATGGCTACCAAGACTATAGCCCGGCCAACTACGCCGGTAGCTTCCGAAGACAACGCCCAAGACCCGGCGGATCTTCTCGAAAACACCCTCTCTCAACTCGAAGCTCTTCTGTGGGTCTGCCACGGGGAAGAGATCGACTGGTGCAGCGGTGACGGGCCTCGACGACTAGACAACCTGCTTTGGCTTGCGGCTGAACTGGCTCGCAAGGCTGGAGAGTTGTTTCAGGTGAGTGAGAAGGCGCGGCGTGGGGCGCTTGAGACTGGCGGTTAGTGGCTGGTCTGCGGGCTGCAGGGTTCGCGGCGCGCTCCGCTTCTTGCCAATGAACTGCCCTTCAACGCGGCGGCTCCGACTACCAGCGGGAAGAAAAGCTGGCCACAAAAGCCGGGGCGATTCAGTTCACCCTGTGCTGTTAGCCTTGCATGGTCGGCAGGGCCTCTGCCACGCCAACTCCGGCCATCGTGCCCAAAATTTTAGAAGTGAACTCACCATGACCAGCCCGCTGTACAACGCCTCCGTTCCCGTCATGCAGCAGATGCTGCGCGCCCTGTCCGACGTGCTCAAGAAGGCCGAAGACCAGGCGACGCAGAAAAATATCGATCCCAATGCGCTGCTGCAGGCGCGGCTGTTCCCTGACATGTTTCCGCTGCTACGTCAGGTACAGATCGCCGCAGACTTCTCCAAGGGCATTGCCTCCCGCCTGACTGGTGCCGAGGTGCCGTCCTGGCCCGACACTGAGGTCAGCTTCGCCGACCTGCAAGCGTTGATCGCCAAAGCTTTGGCCCATATCGGCTCCTTCAAGCCTGAGCAATTTGATTCAAGCGAGAGCCGCGAGATCGTATTGCGCCCCGGCACCCCCAAGGAAAAGAAGCTGACCGCAAGCGCATACCTTCTGCACTATGGACTGCCGCAGTTTTTCTTCCACGTGACCACCACCTATGCCATCTTGCGCCACAACGGCATGGAGATCGGCAAGCGCGACTACATGGGTGCCTACTGACCCACGACAGACAGGCGTTCAGCCACTCTGGCCACTGCCGCTCGAAGTGCAAGCGTGCACGGCAAGCCCCATGTGTTGACGCGCGACATCGGCACCTCATCGCTGGCGCAGGGTTGCGTGGGGCAATTCACCACGGTGCAGGTCGAGCGCTACGACGGCGTGCTGCCACCGATTCGCGCCTTGGAGCCGCCAATGACGATCCTCCGAGGGGCCTTCATCACCAGATGACGGCCCCTTGAAGGCGCCACACCAGAGCCTGGGCCTGCCGGCGCTCGAACACGGTGTTCAACGGCCAGCGTACGGCAGCGACGAGTGATGCACGACGATGCGCAGCTTGCCGGCACCGTCCTTCACGAAAGTCCAGGTCTTGTCGACCGTGGTGACCTTGCCGTCCGGGTCGGTGAACAGCACGTTGCCCAGCGTGCTGGCCACGTCGCCGTGGATGAGCACGGCAGTGTTGGCAATCTCGCATTTGGTCCAGCCCTTCAGGGCGAAGCCGGTGTCGTTGGGAAAGGCAGGGTTGCCGCCCACGAAGTACGCCAGCGCGCCGTCGCGAGCGGTGCGGAAGGTCTGCGGCGATGTCGTGAGCGTCGGCTTGAACAGCACTGCGCCCAGTTGGTAGGCGTAGGCGCTGTCGATGACCTTCTCGGCCAGCGCCCTGGCGGCCGGCTGCCCTGCGCTGGAATTCGCAGCGCTGATGTCGACCAGCGCCTTGCACCAGGCCTGCTGGGCCCCCAGGACTTCCGCTTCCGTGATGCTCCGGGCGACGACTTTCTCCTTGGCGGCGACCGGCAAGATTGCCCCTGCGATCAGGAGGCTGGCGATGGCGCTGGGAATGAATTTTTTCATTTGGGTCTCCAATTGAAGGTAGTTGGATACCGGAGCGGCCGGGTGGGTCGAGCCGAGACCCAAAGTGCATCCATACGACATGCACAAGGCATGATGCGCCGGCTGATTTGCTCTGAGTAAGAGATGCAAATGAAATGAATGGTTGTGCATTCGCGAGACAGCCAGGCGTGCAGGCCTGTCTCGCAACAGTCTGAAGCGGGCGCACACGAAGGACGGCCATGCAGCGGTTGCCGACATCCCTCGGCCTCGCGCGAATGGGTACTGTCGGCCAGAAGCTGACCTTCCCGCCCGCCGAGCAAGAATGAAAACTTGCAACGACAGGAGTCCCATGAACTCACCCACACCCTCAATCGGCCAACTGGTACGCCGCCATTTGCTCAGCTCAACGGCCGGCAAGATTGCCGTCATGGCGGCGCTTTTCCATGTTCCCATGGTTGCGTTTCTTGGCGCCAAGGCGTATGCCGAATTCCCAGGTGGCGCGTCGGAGACCATGGCCTGGCTTGCCCTCATGCACCTCGGCGCCATTGCGGCGCTGTTCAGCTGCTGGCTTTACTACGGCATGCTCCTGAGATTCAAGAACAACATGCTGCAGAACCTGCTGCTCATCTTGCTTACGCTCGCGCCCTTTTTCCCCACTTATGCAGTGCTTTCCACCGCTTGAGCGACGAGCATCGCGGCAGGCAACAATCGGCCAGAACCGGTCACTCGCTGCTGCGGAAAGACTTGCGGGAAGCCGAGTTGCAACACGATAGAAAATCGATGAAAACAGAGTCGAAAGCTGCTTCACCACTTCAGGCAGAGAAGGACTTCCGAGCGCTCCTACGGAAGCAGGGCCTGTCGCTCAAGTCCATGAAGCTATGCGACGCGTGGCCTGCAGTACTGGAATTTCACCGCGAGTCGATTGATAAATACTCTGTTTTGACTCCGGACGGTGAAGGGCTCACATTCGATGCGCATCTTGGGACGGTAGACAGGGGCGTTCGATTTGAAGTCGCAATCAATCGTCTTTTTCGCCTCCTGCCAGAAGATGCGACTGCAGGCCGCTGGCCCGCTGTACGACTGTCTCTTCGCTTGCAATACACGCTTGAAATGACGGGGATCCAGTATTTAAACCGACACCAATCCTATGGGGTTGGTCAGGCGTTTGTGAGTTGGTCGGATGCCTCGCTCAATGAATTTGTGCAACAGGTGGAAGCGAGTGACGCATTCTTGACCTTTCGTCAGGCCGCACCGGTTGAAGTCCGCCTTTCAGCCGATCCGTGCAGTTACTCACGGCTGGAACCTACGCCCGATCCGACGAGAGGGCTTTGGTGGGGTGTTTTCGGAACGTGAGGATGGAATCCTCTGCTACGAAGGGGAGAATCACTGTGACGCCCTCCTTCATTTCGGTTCGCGGCCAGGACCAAGCGTTCAACAAGACACCCGAATTTCTGCCAATTGCTTTCGATGAACGCTGCATACAGCCAGAAATCACCAGGACCTTGGTCTCCCTCCGAGCGCGAGTTTGAGCTTGCTGAGGAAGCGTTCGACGAATGGAAGCGGACTGGGGCCACCAGCCGTGGGTGCCCTCACTGTTCAGCGGAACTCATCTTCTTTGACGGAGGCAGTGGCTACTCGATCAAGTGCAGCAGTTGCCAACTCAGCTACGCGGTCCGAGGCATTTAGCCGCTGCCGGCCACAAGCAGCCACTCGGCGGGCTCATCGAATATGAAAATCGAAGATAGCCAGATCGAGTTCCGGCGCCGCCTCAAGGCTGCTGGCAAGAAGGTAACTGGCCTGATGCCTGGCACCAACGCAGGTTGGCGCAGGAGCAGAGACTATGCAGCCGGGCGATCACTTGACATGAATTCTGGGCGAGAACTTTGCCATCGGCGAGCTCGCCTCGCACGTCGGCATGCCAGCCAAATACCGCGCCATCATGTCGATGTCCGTCTCTGAAAGGGTCGTGCCGTCAGTCGCACCGTATCCGGGCTATCGACCGAAAACTCCCAATCACTGCAGGGCCAGGTCCAGACCCATCCAATTGCAAAATTCAAAGGTAAGGAAGAGCACGAGGAACGCAGAAGCGACGAACGCCCCGCCCACCTTGATGGATGTCAGTACCACTGCAGCTGTCTTCTGATTCTTGTCCTTCTGTCCCCGTTCGTAATGCCACTTGACGGCTAAATACATGCCCACGCTGAGCACGAGAACCTTGAAAATAACAAAAGAGATAGGGATTGAATTCATGATTGAAGGGATATCAATGGTGAAAGACGGCGAAGTGCTCGAGTGCGGCGATTAGCTCAATAGACCAATGAAGAAACGGTCAATCAATCAATCTAACGAAACGGTAACGGTCAGCTAAATGGGCGTCCGCAAGACGCGTCGAAAGGCGGAGCAGTCTGCCTGCACCACAGAAGCACTCTCATCGTGCTGTCGAGTGTTCATCTTCCAGGCTGATACGTACAGAACCAGATCATCTGGAAATTTCCATATCAGATGCAAGGAGGCCGGTGGTCGCTCCGGGGCACGCCGACATCTGATATGACAATCTCTGGAGCGGTCCAGAACGACCGTATCAGAAAGAGATGCCCATGAACCGCTACGAAAAGCTTGCCGACAACATCGCTCAGCGTATTCGCGCGGGTAGCCTGAAGGCGAACGATCGCCTTCCCTCCGTGCGCGAACTGAAGTCGCAAATGGGCATCAGTGCGTCCACCGTGTTCTCTGCTTACTACCTGCTGGAGGCGCAAGGGCTTGTCGAAGCTCGGCAGCGGTCGGGATACTTCGTTCGAGCGGGCGCGGAAATGCCGACCAACGAACTCGCCGCCAGCGAGCCTGTCCTGCGGTCCATGTCGGTCGACGTCTCGTCGCTTGTCTTTCAGGTCCTTGCACAGGCTCGCGAGCGCGATATGGTCCCGCTCGGCTCGGCCTTTCCGTCGCCAGAACTGTTTCCCTTCGAACAACTTGCCGCCGGCCTGACGCGAGCGCTCAAGCGGATGGATCCTTGGCAGACCGTCGAAGATTTGTCACCAGGAAACGCCCAATTGCGCCATCAGATCTCCCTCCGCTACGGCAGCGTCGGGATGGATGTTCCGGCGTCTGAACTGGTCATCACCAGCGGGGCGATGGAAGCACTCAATCTTGCGCTCGAATCGGTGACGCAGCCAGGCGACGTCGTGGCGATCGAAACGCCAACCTTTTACGGTGCGTTGCAGGCACTGGAGCGGCGCGGTCTTCGCGCGGTCGAGGTTGAGACGCACCCGCGCACAGGCGTAGATCTCGACTCTCTTGCTCGCGTGATCGACCAGCATCCGGTGAAGGCCTGCTGGTTCATGCCGACCTTCCAGAATCCGATGGGCTGCACCATGAGCGACACAGCCAAAGAGCAACTGGTCAGCATGCTCGCCACCCGCGCCATACCGCTGATCGAAGACGACGTGTACGGCGAGCTCGCGCATGGGGCTCGGAGACCGCCACCAGCCAAGGCCTGGGACCGGGATGGCTGGGTGCTGCACTGCAGTTCTTTCTCGAAATCCCTGGCACCCGGATATCGCATCGGTTGGGTAGCGGGCGGTCGCTTTGCAGCCACTTTGGGTCGCAACAAGTTGATGAGCTCGCTGGCGACGGCACTCCCCTCGCAACTGGCGTTGCAGGAGTACCTGCAACACAAGAGTTTCGATCGTCACCTGCGCGCCCTGCGGCATTCGCTCAGCCGCCAGCAGGCTGCATGCTTGCGATTTATCGATCGATACTTTCCGACTGGAACGCGGGTCACGCGCCCCGAGGGTGGCTATTTCCTGTGGCTCGCGCTGCCAGAAGGTGTCGACTCGCTCGCGCTGCACCAGGACGCTCTTCGGCTCGGCATAGGCGTAGCGCCGGGCCATTTGTTTTCAGCCGACCGCCGATACACCCGGCACCTGCGCATCAACTACGGGTACCTCGGCGACCCGCGCTTGGAAGGGGCTATCAGGAATCTTGGAGAGCTCGCCAACGCGCAGCTGAAATCTACAACTGGAAATTCGGGGCCCATCTTCGAGGAACGTTCGTCGAGACCCTAGTTTGCGTCCATGCAGGTCGAGGTCCGCCGCCTTCGACTGACTCTCAACGTCACGCGTGCCGCTTCTGTCCAGTCGCGGCTTAAAGAACCCGCAGCACCTCAAACTGCTGTCGGATTGGAGCGACCTGTATCGACACCTCATCACCCTCGCATTTGCCCAGCATTGCCCGACCCAAAGGGGCTTCGCTGCTGATGACCTGAACAAGCTGAGTGCCGCTGACCAACGTCATGCTGCCCCCATCCGGGCCGAGAAAGAGCTGTTGCTGCTTGTCGTCGGAATCGACCAGGCAGACCAACGCGCCGAGCCGTATTCCTATGCTGGCGTCGTAGGGCCGCGGGCGGAATTGGCGCCAATTGGCCATCGCCTGGCGTATGGCTTCGGCGCGCCGAGCTTGGCCGGTGGCCAGGTAGGCGGCTTCGAGTCCCAATGTGTCGTATTTGTTTTCGGCGATGTTCTCTTCGTGAGTCGCCGTTTCATGGGCTGCCCGCACTGCCTGTTCGGCTTGCAGCAGGTCTTCGGCGAGCCGTTCCAGCACCTGCTGTTGCAGCAAGAATTTATCCATGATGAAAGGTCGGTATCTCAAACAAGCGGGGGGCAGGTTTTGATTATGAGGGGCTCCAGAAGCCTTCGACGCTTCTGTTGGCTGCAGGTTAACTTCAGCTATGGGCCCATACCCGAAATCGGCAAAACGGTTTTGGGCCTCCCCGAAGTTGACGCTCGTAGAGTCGAGTAACCGAGGCGATGTTGCCGCAGGCCGGTGCCCTCGACGAGACAGCGAACGGCTTATTGTTGGAGGTTGGCTGCCCTCAGCAAATCCGGGGATAGTGGCTTGGTGCCGCTGCATTGCGGTCGATGGCTGTCGTCACCTAGGACTGGGCTTCAATTCCATCTTCGGCCAAAAGCATTGGAACTTCGCTCTCGGCGAACAATGTCCGCAACAAACGTCCGAAGCGGTTCTCTTTCTCGACTCTGACGATGCGCCGACACGCTTCCAAGAAATTCATCCCAGCCTGGCCGAAGCGGTCCTCGTACATTTGGTTTTTCTCGAGGATGTCCAAACTTTTAAGTACGAAAAGCTTGAAATCACGCCCTTTCAACGTCCGCATCGCAGTCTCGAAATCGTCGATCGTGGACGCTCTCATCGCCGCTTCTTCGCGATGGCCCCAACTGTCGTTCTCGAGAAGGTACTTGATGGCATCGACGACGGTAACGCTGTGAATTCGAGCATCGCGAGCATGGTCGATTGCCGCCTTCAGTTTTGGGTTTAGCGGCTGCTGAAACGGCGATTCACCGAATTCGGACTTGTCAACGATGGTCGCGAAGTGAGCCAACCAACCATCAATCAAATCATCTTCTAGTTTGGTACCACCAGGTAGGTCGGCCATCTGTTTTCCGAGCGCGGTGACAGTGTAGGCGTCGAGGTCGGCGACTCTTGCGATGAGCTTGACTGCATCAGCTACGAGATCGTCGTCGCAGTCTGTGACGCCCCAATTGAATCGTTCAAAGAATTCATGAGCGAGACTTCTCGAGTCGGTGCACTTCTCGTTGTGTCGGTAGCCTTGGATGACGGCCTCAATCGCCTTTGCGTCGTGCCTTCCGTCCCGGACGAAGGCAACAACTAGCTCTTCAAATTCGTCCGAAGAATTGATCCCTAGTTTCGACAGCAGAACTTTCCATGCGGCTGGCGTCGAGTCCTCGGCTTTCTCCTTGGATGCATCGCCTTTCTGCTCGAGGAAGAGCTTCAAAAAGTCGGTAGAGCCTCGGCCGTAGCCAGCGACATACTCCAGAGTCGGCCCGTCCTTGATTGCTTTGTTTGCAAGAGCAGAAATGAGCACAATGGAGGGAACAGTTCTCGCCTGTATCGCGAGAGGCATGTCCCCAGTCACACCGAGGAGCCGAACCACAAGACGGTAAGCCTGACGGATGACCCGGATGTTGGTGATTCCGCACGCTTCAACCGCAGTCCTGGCCATCGCGCGGTAGGGGCTTTCCAAGTTCGGAACCGCGATGTCAAACGCGTCCTCAGGTGTCGGTGTGAAACGAAGTTCTTCTTCGACAACCTTCTCTCGGAACGCCGCCCAGAGCGCGCTGTCGGCGGGCGCTGAGAACTGGTCTGAGTTGAGAATCAAGAGGAATCGCGCACCAAAATTCTGAGAGTATTCATCGACGAACCCTAGGACCTCGTCAACTGACAACGAGGCGTGCTTGCGCTCAATGTCGTCGATGACAACGAATCGGTTGCGCAATGCGATAGGCACTGCTATCAGCGCGAGCTCATCGAGCGCCGAAAACCCCTCATGGACCTTCCTCAAGGCGTCGACGCTGACCTTCCAAGTCTTCATCAGACCTTCTGTCAACGAACTGCTTTCTCCGCCTACCGGAAGCGCGCTTTGGACCACCTTGAGCTTGAGCTGATTGATTTCTTTCAAGCCAAAGAGCGACACGTAACGCGCGCCTTCGACAATAGGGTCTTGCGACTCTTTGCGAATCTCGTTCCAGAGGTGGGTCTTGCCAGTGCCCCACGCGCCCGTCAGCGCGGTGACTTTTAGGTCCGCATTGCCGATGAGCGCGATCAACTGCGTTTTAGATTGTTCGATCGTCATTCTTCTTCATCCGGTGTCGAATCCAGCAGCCGCTCCTACGAGTACGACGCTTGGGTTGCATCACTGGCGCATTCGCCCAGTTGGTGCCTGTGCACTTTTTTCCGCGAGTCGAGTAGAACCCGTTGCATTGCTCAATTCTGCGCCAGCATCAGGCCAGCGCGAGTTTGTGGACCACTCCGAAGCTGTCGTTCTCGACCGACGGCAAATGGCCGTCAGCGCTCGTTCATCCAGGTCGTGCGCACCGCACGACAAGCGGTGCAGTACCAAACGCTGACACGTGCAGGCATATTCATGCGGCCCTCTGTCGACACGGGATCAGCGGCTGCGTGCGGAAACGTGTCTCGCCTCGCATCGAGGTATGTCTGGCTGACGTCGATGTATCCATCGAGCACCTCGACGACTTCGGACTGCAGCAAACCATCGTGCAGCTCGCAGATCCTCAACGCGTCTGCGAGCTGCGTAACGTCCATCTGGTATTCGGGATGGGCTACGAAAAACTTCTTGAGTTCCACCTCTTGCCAGTATCGGAGTCGCGGTGTGGTTCCAGCCGCTACGAATCGGCGATACCTTTCCTCCCCGAGCTCCGTGCGGAACGCTGCTCGGAACAGAACATGGTCAATCGGATTCATGCTGATGAGTCAAAACGGCTGGTGGAATCTACGGGGTGGCCTGCAAGCTGCCGGCGGCAACCGACTGCTCCGAGGGCAAATTCTGCCTCTACGCCAAGTAACTACTTCTGACCGAATGCGGTCAGGCGTCAACCTAGCTATGAAGCGAAGCGCCACCCGTCCGACTGCGGATTACCTCGCGACTGAGATCGTCTTCGGCGATCAACTGAGCATTTCTTTGGGCAATGCCGTCGAGGAAAGTGCGAAGTCCATACAACTCACTAATTGACCTCTCGAGTTCACGCAAACTGAAGCTTGAGAAATCAACGTTCAGTTCGTCGAAAGATTCGTTGATCGAATTCAGTGACTCGTGGTCTGCCTCGAACTGGCGCTGCCAAACTTGCCTGGCGCCGGAGTGATACATACCCGTTGCGGCGGCCACGGCATCCCGCGATTTCTTGGCCCGAGTGAGAAGATCGCCGACGCTATCGATTTTCTGAAAGACGTCTGTCGCAGCCTTCACAAGTTCCAGACGAAGCTCGAGTGCCTTGATCTCACCGGTTCGCCTCAGACTGAAGTACCCCATGATCGAACCAGCAATACCCGCGATAGCGCCGATGACACCGGTTAGGGCGCCTACGTAAGACAGCATCTCTGTGTTGCTCATGTTCCCCCCCCAAGGTCATCGCTGCATTTTTTGTCGCATTTTGCTGGTACAGCGCACGACTGGTTGTGGCCAATGGTACCCCTCCGACCAGCGCCATCGAACATCAACAACCAGTCTGAAGCGAACACTGCACGCAGTCATACCGAAGTCGACCGCGACCGACACCAGCCCTTCGGACGTCTGCTTGTCCACCGCCTGTCTCTCACAAGAGCTCAGTGGTCCCCCCCCGCACATCCATCTGCAATCCGCCGCAGCGGTCGAACCGCCAACGCCACAGCCGCACTCATCGTGCACAGGGCACCGGGTACTCCCCGCAGCGAAATCAAGGAGGAGCCCGAAGGGCGGGGGACATTCGCGGAGGGGAGTACCCGGTGTCCTGTGCACGCGCCCCGAAGGCCCCCGACCGAAGCCGTCAACCCACCGCCACAGCTAAGGAAACCCCCGATATATGAATGGTCATTGACCCCCTAGCATCGAGCGCTGCTCGCCTGTCAAGGTGTACGGATCGCGTCCCGGCGTCCGCCCGGTGACCTGGCGCCTGCCTCAGCTGCCCTTTCCTGCGATGACAACTCCTCCCGAGTCCGGCCCCACGCTGGACGCCGCCAGTCCCCTCCCCCCCGACATCGAAGCCGCCGACGAACCCACCAAGGTTCCCCTCGCCATCGAAGACTGGCTCACGGTCCTCATCATGGGCGCGCTGGCGCTCATCACGTTCGCCAACGTCATCGTGCGCTACTTCACCGACTCGTCCTTCGCGTGGACGGAAGAGTTCTCGGTGTTCCTCATGATCATGCTGGCGCTGGTGGCCGGCTCGGCCGCCGTGGCGCGCGACCGGCACATCCGCATCGAGTACTTCTCGGAAAGCGGCTCCATGGCGCGGCGCAAGCGCCTGGCGCAGTTCGGTGCGCTGATGATCGCCATCCTGTTCGCGCTGATCGGCGCGCTCAGCATCCGCATGGTCTGGGACGACTACCGCTTCGAGGAAACCACGCCCGGCATCGGCCTGCCGGCCTGGTGGTATTCGATCTGGCTGCCCATCGTGTCGTTCGCGATCGCGGGGCGCGCCATCGGCCTCATGGTCCGGCGTGGGCGCAAGACCAACTACAAGTCTGACGACAACAGCAGCAGCAAGAAGGGCGACGCCAAGTGATCGCCACCCTGCTCTTCGTCGCCTTCGTGCTCATGATGCTGGTGGGCGTGCCCATCGGCGCCGCGCTCGGCCTGGCGGGCGCGGCCTGCATCGCGCTGGCCAACGCCGACGCCCAGTGGTTCGGCCTGCTGGCCGTGCCGCAGAACTTCTACGCCGGCCTGGGCAAGTACCCGCTGCTGGCGATTCCGATGTTCGTGCTGGTCGGCTCCATCTTCGACCGCTCGGGCGTGGCGCTGAGGCTGGTCAACTTCGCCATCGCCATCGTGGGCCGCGGCCCCGGCATGCTGCCGCTGGTGGCGATTGCGGTGGCCATGTTCCTGGGCGGCATCTCGGGCTCGGGCCCGGCCAACGCCGCCGCCGTGGGCGCGGTGATGATCGCGGCCATGAGCCGCGCCGGCTACCCGGCCGCCTACTCGGCCAGCGTGGTGGGCGCCGCGGCGGCCACCGACATCCTGATTCCGCCCTCGGTCGCGTTCATCGTGTACTCGGTGCTGGTGCCCGGCGCCTCGGTGCCGGCGCTGTTCGCGGCCGGCATGATCCCCGGCGTGATGGCCGGCCTGGCGCTGATGATTCCGGCCGTGTGGCTGGCGCGCAAGCACAAGATGGGCGCGCTCGAATCGACGCTGCCGCGCCCGCCGTTCTGGAAGAGCTTTCGCGAAGCGATCTGGGGCCTGGCGGCGCCGGTGCTGATCCTGGGCGGCATGCGCGCGGGCTGGTTCACGCCGACCGAGGCGGCCGTGGTCGCCGTGTTCTACGGCCTGTTCGTGGGCATGTGCATCCACCGGACGATCAAGGTGCGCGACCTGTTCGTGATCTTGCGCGAATCGGGCGAGCTGTCGGCGGTGATCCTGCTGGTGGTGTCGCTGGCGGGCATCTTCGCGTACTCGCTGTCCACGCTGGGCGTCATCGATCCGGTCACGCGCGCCATCGTGAATTCGGGGCTGGGCGAGTACGGCATCCTGGCGCTCCTGATCCTGCTGCTGATCACCGTGGGCATGTTCCTGGACGGCGTGTCGATCTTCCTGATCTTCGTGCCGCTGTTGCTGCCCATCGTGCAGCACTACAAGTGGGACCCGGTGTGGTTCGGCGTGATCCTCACGCTGAAGGTGGCGCTGGGCCAGTTCACGCCGCCGCTGGCGGTCAACCTCATGGTCTCGTGCCGCATCGCCAAGGTGCGCATGGAAGAAACCGTGCAGTGGGTGGGCTGGATGCTGTTCTCGATGTTCGTGGTGATGGTGCTGGTGATCGCCTTCCCCGAACTCGCGCTCTGGCTGCCGCGCAAGCTGGGCTACTGATTTTTTCGATCCATCGACAGACCAAGAGGAGACCTCTCTCATGAAATTCCGCCGCACCCTGCTGGGCCTTGCCGCCGTCGCCGCCACGCTCGGCCTGTTCTCGACCGGCGCGATGGCGCAGGCCACCTACAAGCCCGAGTACAAGATGTCGCTGGTGCTGGGCCCGCCCACGCCGTGGGGCCAGGCCGGGAAGATCTGGGCCGACCTCGTGAAGGAACGCACCCAGGGCCGCATCAACATCAAGCTGTACCCGGGCGTGTCGCTCATTCAAGGCGACCAGACGCGCGAGTTCAGCGCGCTGCGCCAGGGCGTGATCGACATGGCCGTGGGCTCGACCATCAACTGGTCGCCGCAAGTGAAGCAGCTCAACCTGTTCTCCATGCCCTTCCTGATGCCCGACTACGCGGCCATCGACGCGCTCACGCAGGGCGAGGTGGGCAAGGACATGTTCAAGACGCTCGACAAGGCCGGCGTGGTGCCGCTCGCCTGGGGCGAGAACGGCTTCCGCGAGATCACCAACTCGAAGAAGCCGATCAAGTCGCCGGCCGACATCAAGGGCATGAAGATCCGCGTGGTGGGCTCACCCATCTACTCCGACATGCTCACCGCACTGGGCGCCAACCCCACGCAGATGAGCTGGGCCGACGCGCAGCCCGCGCTCGCCAGCGGCGCGGTCGACGGCCAGGAGAACCCGCTGTTCCTGTTCACGGTGCTCAAGATGCACACGGTGGGCCAGAAGTTCGTCACCACGTGGGGCTACGTGGCCGATCCGCTGGTGTTCGTCGTGAACAAGGAAATCTGGGCCTCGTGGACGCCGGCCGACCAGGCCATCGTGCGCCAGGCTGCGCTCGACGCCGGCAAGCAGGAAATCGCCATCGCGCGCAAGGGCCTGGTCGAAGCCGACAAGCCCGTGCTGAAAGACATCGCGGCCATGGGCGTGACGGTGACCAACCTCACCCCGGCCGAGCGCGACGCCTTCGTGAAGGCCACGCGCCCGGTGTACGACAAGTGGAAGTCGACCGTCGGCGTCGACCTGGTGGCCAAGGCCGAGAAGGCCATCGCCGCGCGCGCGAAGTAAGCAGCCGCGCATCGCCGTGGATCGGGGGCGGCATGACAATGTCGCCATGCACACCCTGATCATCGACACGGACCCCGGCGCGGACGACGTGATCGCGCTGCTGTTCGCCCTGGCGGCGCCCGAATCGCTGGCGATTCAGGCGCTGACCACGGTGGCGGGCAATGTTCCCCTGGCCAAGACCTCGCGCAACGCGCGCCTGGCCTGCGAATGGGCCGGACGGCTGGAGCTTGCGGTCTACGCGGGCGCCGAGCGGCCCCTGCAGCGCACACCGATCTACGCCGCCAACATCCACGGCCGTGAAGGCCTCACGGGCGTGACCGTGCACGACCCCGCCGTGCCGCTGGCCGAGGGCCATGCCGTCGACTACCTCGTGCGCACGCTGCGCGCCGCGCCCGAGCACAGCGTGACGCTCGCCATGCTCGGCCCGCAGACCAACCTCGCGCTGGCGCTCGAACAGGCGCCCGACATCGTGCGTGGCCTGCGCGAGCTGGTGCTCATGGCCGGCGCGCATTTCAACGGCGGCAACATCACGCCGGTGGCGGAGTTCAACGTGTTCGCCGACCCGCATGCGGCCGAGGCGGTGCTGAAGAGCGGCGTGCCGATCACCATGCTGCCGCTGGACGTGACGCACAAGATCCTCACGAGCGACGCGCGCATCGCGCGGCTGCGCCAGCTGGGCAACCGCGCCGGCGCGATCGTCGCCGACATCCTCGACGCCTACGCGCCGCAGGAGATGGCCCACTACGGCATGCCCGGCGGCCCGGTGCACGACGCCACCGTGACGGCCTACCTGCTGAGGCCGGACCTGTTCCAGGGTCGCCGCATCCACGTCGAGATCGACAGCCGCGAAGGCATGGGCTTCGGCCAGACCGTGGCCGACTGGCACGGCAGCCTGAAGCGGCCGGCCAATGTGCAGTGGATCATCGACGGCGATGCGCAGGGCTTCTTCGACCTGCTGACGGAGCACATCGCGCGGCTGCCCTGAGCCTTGAACCAAGCCCCATGAAAAAAGCCACGCTGCGGGCAGCGTGGCTTTTTTGTTTGGATGCGGCAGCGAATCAGTGCTGCAGGATCTTGTTCAGGAAGTCCTTGGTGCGCGGCTGACGGTTTTCCGGGTGGTTGAAGAACTCGTCCTTCGGGCAGTCTTCGAGGATCTTGCCGCCCACGTCGATGAAGATCACGCGGCTCGCGACCTTGCGGGCGAAGGCCATTTCGTGCGTGACCACCATCATGGTCATGCCTTCCTTGGCCAGGCTCACCATCACGTCGAGCACTTCGCCGACCATCTCGGGGTCGAGCGCCGAGGTGGGTTCGTCGAACAGCATCACGATCGGGTCCATGCTCAGCGCACGGGCGATCGCCACGCGCTGCTGCTGGCCGCCCGACAGCTGGCCCGGGAACTTGTCCTTGTGCGCCATGAGGCCCACGCGGTCGAGCATCTTCAGGCCGCGGGTCTTGGCTTCGTCGGGCGTGCGGCCCAGCACCTTGATCTGCGCGATCGTGAGGTTCTCGGTCACCGACAGGTGCGGGAACAGCTCGAAGTGCTGGAACACCATGCCGACCTTGGAGCGCAGCTTGGGCAGGTTGGTCTTGGGGTCGTGCAGCGGAATGCCGTTGACGGTGATCTCGCCCTTCTGGAAGGGCTCGAGCGCGTTCACGGTCTTGATGAGCGTGGACTTGCCGGAACCCGACGGGCCGCACACCACCACCACGTCGCCCTTGGAGATGTTCACCGAGCAGTCGTTGAGCACCTGCACCGGGCCGTACCACTTGGAGACGTTCTTGATTTCAATCATTTTTTCGGACATTTGTTTCTCTCCGGTTCAGTTCAGCCACTCAATCAGCGAATGATGGCGATTTTCTTGTGCAGGCGTTTCACCAGCCAGGAAAGGGCGTAGCACATGGCGAAGTACACGACCGCCGCCAGCAGGTAGGCCTCGATCGGACGGCCGAAGTTCTTGCCGGCCGTTTCAAAGCCCTTGAGCATGTCGTAGGCGCCGATGGCGTAGACCAGCGAGGTGTCCTGGAACAGGATGATGGTCTGCGTGAGCAGCACCGGCAGCATGTTGCGGAAGGCCTGCGGCAGCACCACGAGGCGCATGTTCTGGCCGTAGGTCATGCCCACCGCCTGGCCCGCGTTCACCTGGCCGCGCGGGATCGACTGGATGCCCGCGCGCATGATCTCGCTGAAGTAGGCCGCTTCGAACGCGACGAAGGTGATCACCGCCGAAATCTCGGAGCGGTAGTTCGAGCCGAGCGAACCGAACAGCGAATAGAACGACGCCGGCACCAGCAGGAAGAACCACAGGATCACCATCACCAGCGGGATGCTTCGCATGCCGTTGACGTACAGGGCCGCGGGCGCATCGAGCCACTTCTTGCCCGACAGGCGCATGAGCGCCAGGATCGTGCCGAAGATCACGCCACCAATGGTGGCCACCACCGTCAGCATGATGCTGAAGTAGAAGCCCTTGATGACGAAGTTGCTGATGACGTCCCAGTTGTAGAAGGACAGGTCGAGATTCATCATGTCAGTGTCCTCCGCCGCCAGCGCTGGCCGAGACGATGAAGCCCGGCACGCGGGTCTTCTTCTCGATGAACGCCATGAGCCGGTTGATGGCCAGGGCCGACACCACGTAGCACGCCGTCACCGCCAGGTAGACCTCGATGCCGCGCGAGGTTTCTTCCTGCGCCTGCATGGCGAACATGGTGAGCTCGGTGACCGACACGGCGAACGCGACGGACGAGTTCTTGAAGATGTTCATCGTCTCGCTCGTGAGCGGCGGGATGATGATGCGATACGCCATCGGCAGGATCACGTAGCGGTAGTACTGCGGCGTGGTGAAGCCCACCGCCATGCCCGCGTAGCGCTGGCCCTTGGGCAGCGCCTGGATGCCGGAGCGCACCTGCTCGGCGATACGCGCCGAGGTGAAGAAGCCCAGTGCCAGCACCACGAGGATGAAGCTCGGCACACCCTTCATCACGGGGATGAGCGCCGGAATCACGTGGTACCAGAGGAAGATCTGCACCAGCAGCGGGATGTTGCGAAAGAGCTCCACCCATGCATTGCCGAAGCGCACCAGCCACGGACTGTCGGGCAGCGTGCGGATGATGCCGATCAGCGAGCCGAGCACCAGCGCGACGATCAGCGCCAGCAGCGCGACCGACACCGTCCAGCCCCAGGCCGAGAGCATCCATTGCAGGTAGCTCGGATATTCCCCCCCGGGGTCTTGCAGGAAGACCTGCCAATCCCAGTTTCCCATGTGTGTTTACTCCTTCAGCTTCTTTTCGAAAAACCGTCCCTTGAAAAGAAACGCCCACCGTGAAAGGTGGGCGTCCATTCACGCAGCGACGCGCGCTTATTCCTTGGTGACGTACTCTTCGGCGGGCTTGTCGTTCGGGTTGGCCCACGCGTTCTTGGTGGCTTCGCCGAGCGGCAGGTTGATGGTCACGTTGGCCGGGGGAATCGGCTTGAGGAACCACTTGTCATACAGCTTGGCGAGTTCGCCCGACTTGGCCTGTGCCTTGATGCTGTCGTCCACGGCCTTCTTGAAGGCCGGATCGTCCTTGCGGATCATGATGGCGATGGGTTCCACGGCCAGCACGTCGTTCAGGATCTTGTAGTCCTTGGGCGACTTCGACTTGGCAGCCAGCGCGGCCAGGATCGAGCCGTCCATCACGAAGGCGTCTGCACGGCCGGTTTCCAGCAGCAGGAAGCTGTCGGAGTGGTCCTTGCCGTAGACCTCCTTGAAGGTCAGGTTCTCGGCGCGCTTTTGCTTACGCACGGTCTGCAGCGGCGTGGTGCCGGTGGTGGTGGCAACCGTCTTGTCCTTCAGGTCGGCCAGCGAGTTGATGCCCGAGTTGGCCTTGACGACGATCTTGGTTTCTTCGACGTAGGTGGTCACGCCGAAAGCCACGTCCTTCTGGCGGGTGGCGTTGTTGGTGGTCGAGCCGCACTCGATGTCCACGGTGCCGTTCTGCACGAGGGGGATGCGGTTCTGCGAAGTCACGGGCTGGTACTTGACTTCGAGCTTCTTGCCGGCGGCCTTTTCCAGGTCCTTGATGATGTTGGCGCAGACGTCGTAGTGGAAGCCGGTGTACTGGCCATTGCCGAGCGTGTACGAAAGGCCGGAGGACTCACGCACGCCTTCGGTGATGGTGCCCGAGGCCTTGATCTTGGCCAGGGTGTCATTGGCCTGTGCAAAGGCGCCGCTGGTGGCGAGCGCTGCGACAGCCAATGCCAATACTTGTTTTTTCATACGAAAAGCTCCTGAGGGTGACTGAAACAAATAGAACGAAATTCTAGACACTCGCATTTTGCGGGATACCCGGACCAACCCGGTGCATTCCACGGGCATCGCCGCCCGCCTCGCACCGGCCGCGCCCATCGGGGCGCCAGCCTGGTGCAATCCAGACATTTCGCATTGTCCGACTTTCACTAAGCAGCCTTTGTGCCCGGCATTCGGGCGGCTGTGCGTGGCGCAAGCAGCGACCGGCGATCCCCGGCGTGCAACGGCCGAAAAAAACTGCCGCGACTGTAGTGGCGCCGTGGCCGGGCCGCCAATGCTGATTGCGGGGGGTCGTATGCGTGGTGCTTATAGATTGTGCAGCGCACAAATCCACAACCATTCACACTCGCCCGCTCATTGCGGCGGCTGGGTCCCGACCAGGTAGGACCACAGGGCGTCGGCCGTGCGCTTGGGCTGCAGGCTTTCGGACAGCCCGGCCCGGGCCGCCGAGCGGCCGGCGCCGCCCTTCACCGGGACCGGCGCGGTGGGCCGCTCGCGGTAGGCACGGATTTCCATCTTGGCCTCGAGGCTGTCGATCTCGGGCGGCAGCGCGCTCACCAGCTTGCGCGCCTTGATCTCCTTGCGCACCGCGCTTTGCGGCAGGAAGGCGATGCCGTGGCCTTCGAGCGCCATCACCTTCAGGCCTTCGGCCATGTCGGTCTCGTAGACGCGGTCCAGGTGGATGGCCGTGCCCGACTCTTTCAGCAACTGGTCGACCACGCGCCCGAGGTAGGCGCCCGGCGCATAGCCCAGGTAGGGCAGCGGCTGGCCCGGGCGGCCCGGCAGCCGGTAGCGCGGCGCGCCCTCGGCATCGGCCTTGACCCAGGGGGCGACGGTTTCTTCGCCCAGGCTGACCATCTCGTACTTGGTGGCGTCCAGCTGCAGCGGCTGCGAGGGGTGGTGGTAGGCGATCAGCAGGTCGCAGCTGCCCTCGACCAGCCGCAGCACCGCGTCATGCACGTTGAGCGCGATGAGCCGGCTCTTGATGGGCCCGAAGTGCTCGCGCAGGCTGGTGACCCACGAAGGAAAGAAGGTGAAGGCCAGCGTGTGCGGCACGGCGATCTCGATCACGTCCTGGCCGGCGGCCGAGTGCCCGCGCAGCATGGCGCGCGTGCTCTGCAGCGACTGCAGCATCTCGATGGCCTGGCTGTAGAGCGTCTGGCCCGCGGGCGTGAGGCGCGTGGGGTAGGAGCTGCGGTCGACCAGGTCGGTGCCGGCCCATCCCTCGAGCGCCTGGATGCGCCGCGAGAACGCCGGCTGCGTCACGTGCCTCAACTGGGCCGAGCGGCTGAAGCTGCGGGTTTCCGCCAAGCTGATGAAGTCTTCGAGCCACTTTGTTTCCATACGCGGCGATTATGCGAGCGCCGCGCCATACTGGGCGCCCCCTCCTTTTCCCGCATGCGCCATGCCTTTCGACGACCTGCCTGACCTCAGCGCCACCGAACTTTCGCGCAAGATCGCGGCCCGCGACGTGTCCTGCCGCGAGGTGATGCAGGCGTCGCTCGCCCGCATCGACGCGCTCAACCCGCGGTTCAACGCCATCGTCTCCCTGCGCGACCCCGCCCAGCTGCTGGCCGAGGCCGACGAACGCGACGCCGAGCTGGCGCGCGGCGAACGGCGCGGCTGGATGCACGGCTTTCCGCTGGCCGTGAAAGACCTGAGCCACGCCGCCGGCCTGCCGACCTCGATGGGCTCGCCGCTGTCGCCGCGCTCGCCCGCGCGCAGCGACAGCCTGCATGTGGCGCGCATGCGCGCGGCGGGCGCCATCGTCATCGGCAAGACCAACACGCCCGAGTTCGGGCTCGGCTCGCACACCTACAACACGGTGTTCGGCATCACGCGCAACGCCTACGCGCCCGATCGCAGCGCGGGCGGCAGCAGCGGCGGCGCGGCCGTGGCGCTGGCCCTGGGCATGCTGCCCGTGGCCGACGGCAGCGACATGATGGGATCGCTGCGCAACCCCGCCGCCTTCAACAACGTGATCGGCCTGCGCCCCTCGCGCGGCCGCGTGCCCGGCGACCCGGAGCAGGAACTCTTCTTCCAGCAGCTGGGCTGCGAGGGCCCGATGGGCCGCACCGTGGAAGATACGGCCCGGCTGCTGGCCGTGCAGGCGGGTTTCGACACGCGCGTGCCGCTGTCGTCGCCGCACGCCCTGCCCTCGCCCGACGACCTGCAGCTGGACGGCGACGGCCGCGGCCTGCGCATCGGCTGGCTCGGCAGCCTCTGGCCCGAACTGCCGCTGACGCCGGGCGTGCGCGAACTCGGCGAGCAGGCGCTCGACACCTTCCGCACCATCGGCTGCGAGGTCGAGACCTGCACGCTGGACGTGCCGCGCGAGCACAACTGGAGCGCCTGGCTGCGCCTGCGCCAGCTGCTGGTGGGCGGCAAGCTCGGCGCCTACCTGAGCGACCCGAAGCTGTTCGCGCAGCTCAAGCCCGAGGCGCAATGGGAGATCGAACAAAGCCGGCACCTGGACGCCGCCTCGCTGTACCAGGCCTCGCACTACCGATCGAACGTGTACCGCGCGTTCCTGAAGCTCTTCGAGCGCTTCGACTTCGTGGTCGCGCCGACCGCGCAGGTGTTCCCCTTCGATGCCGAGCTGCACTGGCCGGCCGAGGTGAACGGCGTGAAGAGCGACACCTACCACCGCTGGATGGAGATCGTCACGCCCTTCACGCTGGCGGGCCTGCCCACCCTCAACGTGCGCGCGGGCTTCGGCGACGGCGGGCTGCCGATGGGCCTGCAGCTGGCCGGGCCGATCCATGCCGACCTCGACGTGCTGCGGCTGGGCCATGCCTACGACCAGGCCTGCGGCTGGTCGGCGCGGCGCCCGCCGGCCCTCTCCTGATCGGTTCTGATCAGATCGGCGTGAGCACGCCGCGCCCCGCGAAGTGCCCTTCGGCATTCGCGAGGAAGTGGTCCACCGACTTCTGCGTGGCCTCGGGCGACCAGCCCGCCATGTGCGGCGTGAGCAGCACGTTGTCCAGGCCGATGAGCGGCTCGGGGCGCTTGGGCTCGCTCTCGTACACGTCCAGGCCCGCGCCCGCGATGCGGCGCTCGCGCAGCGCCTTCGCCAGCGCCTCGGTGTCGACCACGCTGCCGCGGCCGATGCTCACGAGGTAGCCCTGCGGCCCCAGCGCATCGAGCACCTCGGCGTTGACCAGGTGCTTCGTGGCCGGCCCGCCCGGCGCGGCCAGCACCAGGAAGTCGGCCCAGGTGGCGAGCGACTTCAGATCATCGAAGTAGCGGTGCGTGGCACCTTCGCGCGGCTTGCGGTTGTGATAGCCGATGTCCATGTCGAAGGCGGCGGCGCGCTTGGCGATCTTCTGGCCGATGGTGCCCAGCCCCAGGATGCCGAGCTTCTTGCCCGACACGTTCGGCGGCTGCGGAATGGCTTCACGCCACACGCCTTCGCGGCACAGCCGGTCGAGCGTGCGGAACTCGCGCACGATGCTGATCAGCAGGCCGAAGGCGTGGTCGGCCACGCAGTCGTCGTTGGTGCCCGCGCCGTTGGCGGTGGCGATGCCGCGTGCGCGCGTGACCTCGAGCGGCACGCCTTCGTAGCCCGCGCCCATGCAGCAGACCAGTTCGAGCGCCGGCATGGCGTCGATCTCGGCGGGCGTGAGGCCGATGACGCCGATGGTCAGCACCGCGCGGAACTTGGCGCCGTGCTCGGCGATGGCGGCGGCGCGCTGCGCGTCGCCGAAGGCGTAGGTCATGTCGTAGACCTCGGCAATCTGGGCCTGGTGGGCGCTCGAGAGGCTGTTGAGCACCAGCAGGGGAATCTTGGTCGACACGTCTGAACTCCTGGGGTCGGTGAAAAGAAAGAAGGGATGAATGATCGGGCTAGAGCATCGGCACTGCTTCGCTCTTCTGCAAAGCCCACATCTGCGCGTAGCGGCCCTGTTGGGCCAGCAGATCGGCGTGCGTGCCGCGCTCGACGATCACGCCCGATTCGAGGACCAGGATCTCGTGCGCCTCGACCACGGTCGAGAGGCGGTGCGCGATGACGAGCGTGGTCTTGCCCTGCGCGGCGCTGCGCAGCTCGGACTGGATGGCGCGTTCGTTGGCCGAGTCGAGTGCCGAGGTGGCCTCGTCGAAGATCACGATCGGCGGGTTCTTCAGCAGCGTGCGCGCGATGGCCACGCGCTGCTTTTCTCCGCCCGAGAGCTTCAGGCCGCGCTCGCCCACCGTCGTCTCGTAGCCCTTGGGCGTGGCCGAGATGAAGTCGTGGATGCGCGCAGCGCGCGCCGCGCCTTCGACCTCGTCGCGCGTGGCGCCGGGGCGGCCGTAGGCGATGTTGTATTCGACCGTGTCGTTGAACAGCACCGTGTCCTGCGGCACGATGCCGATGGCGCGGCGCACGCTGGACTGCTGCACGGCGCGGATGTCTTCACCGCCGATGGTGATGCGGCCTTGCTGCACGTCGTAGAAGCGATACAAGAGCCGCGCTAGTGTGGACTTGCCCGAGCCCGACGGGCCGACCACGGCCACCGTCTTGCCGGAAGGAATCTCGAAGCTCACGTGCTTGAGGATCGGGCGATCGGGCTCGTAGGCGAAGCTCACGTCCTCGAAGCGGACGGTCGAGTCGGCGCCCGCCAGCGGCTGCGCGCCGGGCGCGTCGCGCACCTCGCGCTCCTTCTCCATCAGCACGAACATCTTGTCCAGGTCGGTCAGGCTCTGCTTGATCTCGCGGTAGATCACGCCCAAAAAGTTGAGCGGAATGTAGAGCTGGATCATGAAGGCGTTGACCATCACCAGGTCGCCCAGCGTCATGCGCCCTTCGACCACGCCCGAGGTGGCGCGCCACAGCATCAGCACCAGGCTCACGGCAATCAGCAGCTGCTGGCCGGTGTTGAGCATGCTCAGCGTGCGCTGGCTCTTGATGGCGGCCTTGCGGTAGCGGTCGAGGCTGGCGTCGTAGCGCTTCGCCTCGAAGTCTTCGTTGTTGAAGTACTTGACCGTTTCGTAGTTCAGCAGCGAATCGACCGCACGGCTCTGGGCCATCGAGTCGAGCTCGTTCATGGTCTTGCGGAACTGCGTGCGCCACTCGGTCACCGTCACGGTGAAGGTGATGTACAGCACCAGCGCCACGCCGGTGATCCACACGAACAGCGCGTCGAACTTCACGCCCAATATGGTGAGCACCAGCGCCAGCTCGATGATGGTCGGCACGATGCTGTACAGCGACATCGAGATGAGCGAATGCACGCCGCGCGTGCCGCGCTCGATGTCGCGCGTCATGCCGCCGGTCTGGCGCTCCAGGTGAAAGCGCAGGCTCAGCGCATGCAGGTGGCCGAACACCTGCAGCGCGATGCTGCGCGCCGCGCCCTCGGTGGCCTTGGCGAAGATCAGCTCGCGCAGCTCGTTGAAGAGCGATGTCGAAAAGCGCAGCAGCCCGTAGGCCACCAGCAGCGCCATCGGCACGACGAGCAGCGCCTGCGCCATGTCGGGCTTGGGCGTCATCGTGTCGACGAGGTTCTTGAGCAGCACCGGCACGCCCACGTTCGCCACCTTGGCCGCGATCATGAAGCCGAGCGCGGCGATCACCCGCCACTTGTACTGCCAGAGGTAGGGAAACAGGCGGCGCAGGGTCGCCCAGTCGGAACGGTCGGAGCGCGCGGGCGGGTGGCCGCCGGGCGCATGGGGAGAGGAGGAAAGGGCTTCGCCGCTTCGGCGCATGGGGGACAATCGTGGGTGTTGTTGTTGCTTCAGATTGTGCCCATGTCCTCCCCTTCCAGTGCCGCTTCCGCCGCAGCGGCCGCCGCCGCCGCCCTCAAGAGCCTGCCCACCGACATGGAGCTGGTGCTCAAGGTCATCCCGATGCCGGCCGACTGCAACGCCAACGGCGACATCTTCGGCGGCTGGGTCATGGCGCAGTGCGACCTGGCCGGCTCGGTGATCCCGGCGCGCTACGCCAAGGGCCGCCAGGCGACGGTGGCGGTCAACGAGTTCATCTTCAAGCAGCCGGTGCGGCTGGGCGACATCCTCTCGTTCTATTCGAAGCTGGTGCGCGTGGGTCGCACCTCCATCACGGTGACGGTCGAGGTGTTCGCCGAGCGCTTCCGGGCGCAGGGCGAGTACATCAAGGTGACGCAGGCCACCTTCACCTACGTGGCGATAGACGACAACGGCCGTCCGCGCCCCATCGAACAGCCGGCGGCCTGAGCCGCCTTCAGGCGACGCCCATGCCGGCGTCGCGCACGCGCTCGAAGCACTCGAACTCGCGGTTGATCCAGCGCGCGTCGCGCCGCTCCACGCGGCGGATGTAGACCGACTGCACCACGTCGCGCGTGTGGGCGTCGATCTCGACCGGCCCGCGCGGGCTGTCCAGCCGCAGGCCGCGGAACGCATCCACCAGCCGCTCGGCGCCCGCCTTGCCGCCGCGCGCGCCCGGCGCGCTCAGCGCGGCGTCGATGGCCGCGAGACCGTCGTGCGCTGCCACGGCGAAGTAGCCCGGGCGCAGGTGGCTGCCGTACTCGGTCTCGAAGGCGCCTGCAAAGCGCCGGTTGGCCGGCGACTCGTGGGCGAAGGAATAGTGGTGGCTGGTGACCAGCCCCTCGGCCAGTTCGCCGATGCCGTCCAGGTAGTGGTCGTCGGTGGCGTCGCCCGTGGCGAGCAGGCGGATGCCGGTGTCGGCCATGCCGCGATCGCGCCAGAACTTCAGGAAGATGGCCGGCATCTGGCCCGAGGGCAGGAAGAAGAACACGGCCTGCGGCTTGAGCTCGCGCAGGCGCAGCATGTAGGCCGAGTAGTCGAGCGTGTTCAGCGGCACGCGCAGCATCGCGCCCACGCGGCCGCCGCCCGCGGTGATGCCGGAGACGAAGGCGCTTTCGGCGTCCACGCCCGAGGCGTAGTCGGCCACCACCGTGCACACGTCGCGCAGCCCCTGCTGCAGCGCCCAGCGCGCCAGCGGCGCCGTGACCTGCGCGATGGTGAACGACACCCGCACCATGAACGGCGAGCGCCCGGGGATGCCCGAGGAGGCAGCGTTCATGATCACGGTCGGCACGCGCGCCTGCGTGGCGACGGTGCCGACGGCGTAGGCGTTGGAGCTGAAGTCCAGCCCCGTGAGCAGGTCGACGCGCTCGCTCTCGATGAGGTCCTGCGCCTGGCGCCGCGCCTGTTCGGGCGCGCTGCCGGGCACGTCGCGGCGCAGCAGCTCGACCGGCCGGCCCGCGATCTGCTGCTTGTGGTCGGCCAGCCAGACCGCCATGCCGGCGTCGAACTGGCGCCCGCCGCCCGCATAAGGCCCCGACCACGAGCCGATGACCCCGATGCGCAACGGCCGCACGCGCGCCAGCACCAGCGAGGGCGCCGCGAGCGTGCCCGCGAGTAAGCCCAAAGCATGCCGGCGCGTCGGCTCGAGTGCTACTTTTTCAGTAGCACGCATCGCCCGCGTGGCGGGCGCTGTGGGCGGGTTGACGTCTGGAGCAGGCACGAGAAACAGTGTACGCAGGCACCGTCCGCAGGCAAGTCCACGGAAGGCTTAGACCTTCGAGAAATCGGGCTTGCGCTTTTCCATGAAGGCACCGAAAGCCTCCTTCGCGGCCGGCTCGCGCAGCATGCGGCCGAAGCTCGCGCCCTCTTCGCCCATGCGCTCGAGCACGGCGGGCATCTGCGCCTTCTTCAGCAGGCGCTTGGTCTCGATCAGCGCGCTCAGCGGCTTGGCCGCGAGCTTGCGCGCCTGCGTCTGCGCGATGCCGTTGGCTTCGGTCGGCGGCACCACGCGGTTGACCAGGCCCACTTCGAGCGCGGCCTCGGCCATGAAGGGCTCGCCCAGCAGCAGGGCTTCAGCGGCGCGGTGGTAGCCCAGCATCTGCGGCACCAGCAGGCTCGATGCGGCCTCGGGGCACAGACCCAGGTTGACGAAGGGCATCGAGAAGGCCGCGTTGTCGCCTGCGTAGACGAGGTCGCAGTGGAACAGCATCGTGGTGCCGATGCCCACGGCCGGGCCGCACACGGCGGCGACGATGGGCTTGGGGAAGGTGGCGATGCCGCGCAGGAAGCGGAACACCGGCGACTCCTGCGTGGAGGCCGGGCCGTTGAGGAAGTCGCCGATGTCGTTGCCGGCGCTGAAGATCGTCGGGTCGCCCTGGATCAGCACGCAGCGCACGGCGGCTTCGCTCTCGGCCGTGGCGAGAGCGTCGGCCAGCGCGGCGTACATGCTGCTGGTGATCGAGTTCTTCTTGTCGACGCGGTTGAAGGTGATGGTCATCACGCCGGCTTCGGTGTGGACGAGGATGTCGCTCATGGAAAGATCCTTGGGTAGGTAAAACGGGGGCGACGCGCTCAAGCGTCGATGGCTTCGCGGACGAAATCGAGGCGGTCCTGGCCCCAGAACATCTGGTCGCCGACGAACATGGTGGGGGCGCCGAACACGCCGCGCTCCACCGCCTCCTGCGTGACCGCCTTGAGGCGGTCTTTCACTTCCTGCGCGCCGGCCAGCGCGAGCAGGCCCGCAGCGTCGAAGCCTGCATTTTGCAAGACGGCGCCGACGGTCGCGGGGTCGTTCAGGTTCTTCGGCTCGACCCACATCGCATGGAACACCGCGTCGATGTAGGCACCGAAGCGTTCGGGCATCTTCATCTGCACGCCGGTGGCGCCGCGCATCAGCAGCAGCGTGTTGATCGGGAAGTGCGGGTTGTGCACGAAGGGCACGCCGTAGCGCCTGGCGAAGCGCTGCAGGTCGGTCGTGAGGTACGGGCCCTTGGCCTTGATCTCGGCGGGCGAATGGTTGCCCGTGGCCTGGAACACGCCGCCCAGCAGCATGGGCTTCCAGACCAGCTCGGCGCCGGTGTCGGCGCACACGTGCGGCAGCTGCGTGGCGGCCAGGTAGGCGGCGGGGCTGCCGACGTCGAAATAGAACGCGACGGATTTCGTCATGGGTGTCGTCTCCTTGGGGCTGTGCGTCGCGACGCGAAGCGCGGCGCCGGTCAGAACTTCTCGGACCAGGGGCGCAGGTCCAGCTCGTGCGTCCACGCATCGCGCGGCTGCGCATGCAGCATCCAGTAGCTGTCGGCGATGTGGTCCGGGTTCAGGATGCCGTCGCTGTCCTTCAGCGCATAGCGCTCGGGGAAGTTGCTGCGGATGAACTCGGTGTCGATGGCGCCGTCGACCACGACGTGCGCGACGTGGATGCCCTGCGGCCCCAGCTCGCGCGCCATCGATTGGGCCAACGCGCGCAGGGCCATCTTGGCGCCCGAGAAGGCACCGAAATTGGCGGCGCCTCGCAGCGAGGCCGTCGCGCCGGTGAAGATGATCGTGCCGCGGTGGCCGCCTGCCGGCATCTCGCGCGCCACCATGCGCTTGGCCACTTCGCGGCCGTTGAGGAAGCCCGAGAAGCAGGCCATCTCCCACACCTTGAAGTACTTGCGCGCGGTTTCGGTGAGGATGCTTTCCGGCACGTTCGCGCCGATGTTGAACACCATCACCTCGATCGGCCCGACGGTCGATTCGATCTGCTCGATGAGCGCCACCACTTCCTCTTCCTTGCGTGCATCGCAGGCGAAGGCGTGGGCCCGGCCGCCGTCGGCCTCGATCTGCGCCACCAGCGGCTGCAGCTTGTCGAGGCTGCGCCGCGTGACGCAGGTGGCGTAGCCCTCGCGCGCGAAGCGGCGGGCGATGGCGCCGCCAGTGGCATCGCCCGCGCCGACGATGAGAGCGGCCTTGGTGAGCGTCATCGCGTCATTCCTTGTAGTAGACGATCTGGTTCGAGGTGGCGAGCAACGCGCCCTTCTCGCTCCACAGCTGCGCCTTCTGGTCGAAGAAGCCGTTGAAGAACTGCTGCCCCGCCGCGCAGCCCAGCAGGTAGCCCGTGCCGACCTCGGCCAGCTCGGCGGCGCCGACATGGAAGTAGGTGGTGATCGACACCGTGCCCGCGGGCACGTGCGTGGCGCGGCGCAGCCACACGCGCGGGTAGAACACGTCGCTCAATGCGGCGAGCGAGGCGAAGTCGAGCGGGCGCGCCTGCGCGTCGCGCACCCACAGGCGCGTTTCGCTGTGCTGCAGGCTGCCGTCCCACTTGGCGGGAATGCCGCCGCTGAAGGGACGCATCTCGTACTGCTCGAGCCAGGCCACGCCCGACGGGCCGATACGGATGCGATCGACCGCCTCGGGCTTCGGCGCCTCCGGCATGGTGAGGTCGGCCTGGCTCCAGGTGTCGCGGCGCGCGGCCGTGACCACGGTGGCGGTGGTCGTCATGTTCGCCGTGCCGTCGGCGCCGGGCTGCGTGATCGTCACCGTCCAGTGCTGCGTCGAACGGTTGGTGCGCACGGCGGTGGCCTGGATGTCGAACGCACCCTCGCCGAGCGCGGCCGCGTAGTTGACGGTCAGCGCGATGGGCGTGCCGAGCAGGTCGGGGTGCTTGAGCACCGCCTGCAACGCCAGCGCCGCGGTGGTGCCGCCGAACGGGCCGACCATGTTCCAGTAGTCGGGACTCGTGGTGCCCGTGAAGTGCCCCACGCGGATGTCGCTGTGGTGCAGGGCCAGGGCTTTGTCGAGGGGGTGTGGGGTCGTGCTGCTCATGGTGATCGCCAGTGTGCCTGCGGAGGATGACGTCACGCAGTCGTGTGCGGGACGTTGGCGTGCTGCACTGCCGCAGGCGCGGTCAGTGCGGCGAGCCGGTGCAGCTTGTCGAGCGTGCTCGGCCACAGGCTCTGACTGAACTGCTCGCGGAAGAAGCCGAAGTGGCCGATGCGCCGCGCCTGCACGTCGGCCGGCGCGATGCGCTCGACCGCGCTCGGCGCGCCTGCATAAAAACTCACGAGGCTGCGCGTGCCCGCATGCGTCATCAGTTCGTCGTCGGTCATCGAGAGCGCGAGCACCGGGAAGCGCACGCGCCCGTAGCTTTGCAACGCGGGCTCGCCCTCGGCACCCACGCTGTAGCGCGGGTTCAGGCACCAGCGGCGCCATTGCAGGATCACGCCGCGCGGCAGGTCGCCGACCTTCTTCAGCTTGCGGCCCGGGAAGTAGCCCCACAGGCGCGTCGCCAGCGGCACCAGCACGAACCAGAAATACAGGATGCTGCGCCGCAGCTTCGGCGCGTTCTCGCGCCAGTAGCCGCTGCCGGCCGCGATGCTCACGAGGCCGTCGACCTGCCCGGGCCGCTGCAGGAACCCCGGCAGCTGCGCGCCGAGGCTGTGGCCCAGCAGGTACAGAGGTTCGTCGGGCAGCGTGGCCTTGGCGGCGTCGATCACCGCCTCGTAGTCGCGCGCCCAGTCGAACAGGTCGGCCTGGAAACCACGCAGCGGCGCATCGCCGAGCGAGTCGCCGCTGCCGCGGTAGTCGAAGGTCCAGACCCGCAGGCCCTGCCCCGCGAGCCAGTGCGCGAAGGGCTCGTAGAACGACTGGCGCACGCCCATCGCACCGCCGATGACGATGCTGGCGCGCGGGGCGCCGGCGGGGTCGTAGCGGCGCACCGCCACGTGGGCGCCGGCGTCGACCGGCAGAACCTGCTGTTGCATGCCCTTCTCCTCAATACAGACACGATCCCTTCGCGAGACACCGCGGAACCGGCTTTGCCGGGCCGCTGGTGTCGCCCCCTGCAAGGGGGTTGGCGAAGCGACACGAAGTGCGCGAAGACTGGGGGTTAGCTCAAACCCTTTCGAAGATGCCTGCGGCGCCTTGTCCCATGCCCACGCACATCGTGACCATGCCGTACTTCAGCTTCTCGCGGCGCAGCGCGTGCACCACGGTGGCCGCGCGGATCGCGCCGGTTGCGCCCAGCGGGTGGCCCAGTGCGATGGCGCCGCCCATCGGGTTGACCTTCGACGGATCGAGCCCCAGCGTGTTCATCACCGCGAGCGATTGCGCGGCGAAGGCTTCGTTGAGCTCGAACCAGTCGATGTCTTCGTGCTTCAGGCCCGCATAGCGCAGCGCGGCCGGAATCGCCTCAATCGGGCCGATGCCCATGATGTGCGGCGGCACGCCCTTGCTGGCGAAGCTCACGAAGCGTGCGAGCGGCGTGAGGCCGTACTGCTTGATGGCCTTTTCGCTCGCCAGGATCAGCGCGCCCGCGCCGTCGGAGGTCTGCGAGCTGTTGCCGGCCGTCACCGTGCCGCGCGCGGCGAACACGGTGCGCAGCTTGGCCAGGCCCTCGATGCTGGTGTCGGGGCGCGCGCCTTCGTCCAGGCTCACGGTGCGGGTCTTGGCGATCGACTCGCCGGTCTCGAGGTTCGGCGTGCGGTCGGTCACTTCGATCGGCGTGATCTCGTCGGCGAACTTGCCGGCGGCCTGCGCGGCCAGTGCCTTCTGGTGCGAGGCCAGCGCGAACGCGTCCTGCGCCTCGCGGCTCACCTTCCACTGCTGCGCGACCTTCTCGGCCGTGAGGCCCATGCCGTAGGCGATGCCCACGTCGCCTTCTCGCTCGAAGATGGAGGGCGACAGCGAGGGCGAGTTGCCCATCATCGGCACCATGCTCATGCTCTCGACGCCGGCCGCGATCATCACGTCGGCCTCGCCGACGCGGATGCGGTCCGCCGCCATCTGCACGGCCGACAGGCCCGAGGCGCAGAAGCGGTTCACGGTGATGCCGCCGATGCTGGTGGGCAGGCCCGCCAGCACCGCGCCGATGCGCGCGACGTTCAGGCCCTGCTGCGATTCGGGAATCGCGCAGCCGCAGATGATGTCTTCGATGGCCTTGGGGTCGAGGCCGGGAACTGCCGCGAGTGCTGCCTTCAGCGTGGTCGCGAGCAGGTCGTCGGGACGGTAGTTGCGGAAGTAGCCGCGGTGCGACTTGCCGATGGGCGTGCGGGTGGCGGAGACGATGTAGGCGTCTTGTACTTGCTTGCTCATGAAATCTGTCCTTAGTTGCGCACGGGCTTGCCGGTGCTGAGCATGCCCATGATGCGTTCCTGCGTCTTGGGGTGCACGATGAGCGAGCAGAACGCCTTGCGCTCCAGCGTCATCAGGTATTCCTCGGTCACGAGCGAGCCCGCGTCCACGTCGCCGCCGGTGACCACGTTCGCGATCAGGCTGGCAATGTGGAAGTCGTGCGCGCTGATGAAGCCGCCGTCGCGCATGTTCACCAGCTGGCCCTTGATCGTCGCGGCGCCGCTGCGGCCCGCCACGCGGAAGGTGCGGCGCAGCGGCGGGCGGTAGCCGGCGTCGGCCATCGCCTTGGCCTGCTGCAGTGCCACGTAGAGCAGCTCGTCCTTGTTCGGCACGATCACGTCGCTGTCGAGCAGGTAGCCCAGCTTCTTCGAGTCGAGCGCGCCGGTGCCGACCTTGGCCATCGCCGCGGCGGTGAAGCCTTCGGTGAGGAAGGGCAGCAGGTCGGTGCCCGTCGAAGCCGATGCGTTCTCGGCCGCACGGCGTGCGATGTAGGTCAGGCCGCCCGCGCCGGGGATCAGGCCCACGCCGACTTCGACCAGGCCGATGTAGCTTTCCATCGCGACGACGCGCTTGGCCGAGTGGATGGCCAGCTCGCAGCCGCCGCCCAGCGCCATGCCGCGCACGGCGGAGATCACCGGCACGTTGGCATAGCGGATCTTGAGCATGACGTTCTGCAGCTCTTCCTCCGCGCCTTCGACCGCGCCGATGCCCGCGACCACGAAGGCCGGCAGCATCGCCTGCAGGTCAGCGCCGACCGAGAACACCTCGTCGGGTGACCAGATCACCAGGCCCTTGTATTCGGCTTCGGCCAGGTCGACCGCGGCACCGAGTGCCTCGGCCACGTCGGGGCTGATGGCGTGCATCTTCGACTGGATGCTCGCGATGAGCACCTCGCCGTCGAGCGTCCACACGCGCACATCGCCTTCGTCGCTGATCGTCGTGCCGGCCGTGTTGGCATCGGCCGCGTTCGCGCCGAGCACGCTCTCGGGGAACAGCTGGCGGTCGTGCACCGGCAGCTTGCGCTGCGGCACGAACTTGTTCTGCGACGCGCTCCACGAGCCTTCAGGCGTGTGCACGCCGCCGGCTTGTGCGACTGGGCCTTCGAAGACCCACTTCGGCAGCGGTGCGGTGCTCAGCGCCTTGCCCGCGTCGATGTCTTCCTGCACCCACTTGGCGACCTGCGCCCAGCCGGCTTCCTGCCACAGCTCGAACGGGCCCTGCTTCATGCCGAAGCCCCAGCGCATCGCGAAGTCGATGTCGCGCGCGCTCTCGGCGATGTCGGCCAGGTGCACGGCGGCATAGTGGAAACCGTCGCGCAGGATCGCCCAGAGGAACTGGCCCTGCGGTCCTTCGCTCTCGCGCAGCAGCTTCAGGCGTTCGCCCGCGGGCTTCTTGAGCATGCGGCCGTACACCTCGTCGGCCTTGGCGCCGGCGGGCACGTACTCGCCGCTCTTCAGGTCGAAGCGCAGGATGTCGCGGCCGGCCTTCTTGAAGAAACCGGCCTTGGTCTTCTGGCCCAGGTTGCCCAGCTCCAGCAGCTTGGCGAGCACGGGGGGCGTCGCGAAGTTGGCGTAGAACGGATCGGTCTCGGCGTTCAGGTTGTCCTGCAGCGTCTTCACGACGTGGGCCATGGTGTCCAGGCCCACCACGTCGGCGGTGCGGAAGGTGCCCGAGCTCGCGCGGCCCAGCTTCTTGCCGGTGAGGTCGTCCACCACGTCGGGCGTGAGGCCGAACTTCTCGACTTCCTTCAGCGTGGCCAGCATGCCGGCGATGCCGACGCGGTTGGCGATGAAGTTGGGCGTGTCGTGCGCGCGCACCACGCCCTTGCCGAGCGTGCTGGTGACGAAGGCCTCGAGGTCGTCGAGCACCTGCGGCTGCGTGGTGGGCGTGTTGATCAGCTCCACCAGGAACATGTAGCGCGGCGGGTTGAAGAAGTGAATGCCGCAAAAGCGCGGCTTCAGGGCTTCAGGCAGCGCTTCGCTGAGCTTGGTGATCGACAGGCCCGAGGTGTTCGAGGCCAGGATCGAATGCTTGGCCACGTGCGGCGCGATCTTCTTGTACAGATCGAGCTTCCAGTCCATGCGCTCTGCAATGGCTTCGATGATGAGGTCGCATTCGCCGAGCTTGGCGAGGTCGTCCTCGTAGTTGGCCTGCTCGATCAGGCCCGCGTCGGCCACGTCGCCCAGGGGCGCGGGCTTGAGCTTCTTGAGGTTGTCGATGGCGCGCGTGACGATGCCGTTCTTCGGGCCTTCCTTGGCGGCCAGGTCGAACAGCACGACAGGCACGCGCACGTTGACGAGGTGGGCGGCAATCTGCGCGCCCATCACGCCGGCGCCGAGCACGGCGACCTTCTTCACTTGAAATCGGGACATGGCTGAGTTTCGAAGTTATGAATCAGTTCGGGGAACACCGCGGAACCGGTTTGGCCAGGCCGCTGGTCTTGCCCCTTGAGGGGAGGCTGCTACACGAAGTGAGCAGCACGGGAGTGGGTCAAGCTATCAAGAACAAAAGGGAATCTCCGCTGCATCGATGACGCGCTATGCCGAGTCCGATTCGGCACCTGATGTCGGTGGCGATTCGTCTGCTGCCAGTGAGTTCGCAAGGAGAACCAGTCCTCCCAAACCAAACAGACCGCAGATCGCCCAACCGAAACCGACCCACCACGGGAATGTCGCCGAGGCGCCTCTGTACCCGGTAGCAATGGGGACAGTTGCGAATATCCCAAGAAAGAAGATGACAGCGGCCGCACCAGCAGCAACCGCCACGAGGGCAAGGCCACCGATCAACTTTCCAGATGAGACGCTCATGTCACATGGCCTCCGTTGCGCACTTACTGCACACGGTTCCAGGTTTGGGTGCGCCAGAAGGGGCCGAGGTAGCCGCGCACTTCCAGCTTCTTGCCGCCGTCGATCGGCGTGAAGCTCGCGCGGTATTCCTTGCCGTTCTCGGGGTCGAGGATCTTCCCGCCTTCCCAGACGTCCTTGCCCTCGGCCTTCTTGCCGCCACGGATGATCTCCAGGCCCGCGATGGGCTTGCCCTTGCGGTCGTCGGCGCATTCGTCGCAGGTGGCGTCGGGCTTGGTGTCTTTCTTCAACGACTTCTCGATGCGCCCGAGCAGCGCGCCGTTGGCGTCGGCGATGCGGATCTCGGCCTTGGCCTCGCCGGTCTTGTCGTCGACATTGCGCCACAGGCCCACCGGCGTGCTCTGGGCCATGGCCGAGACGGCGGTGACGGTGAACAAGACGGCTGCAAGCGTTGCTTTCATGAGCGGGCTCCCGGTGGGTCGATGAAGAAAGGCTGTGTGCGTCGCTTAAGCGAGTGCTGCGTCGGTGTCCATCAACACCTTGCTGCCGGCGCGCGCGGTGCGCATCAGCATCGCGGTCTCGGGGAACAGCTTGGCGAAGTAGAAGCGCGCGGTCTGCAGCTTGGCGACATAGAACGGATCGTTGTTGCCGGCGGCGATTTCGCGCAGGGCCACTTGCGCCATGCGGGCGAACAGGTAGCCGAACACGAAGTGGCCGGCCACGCGCAGGTAGTCGACGGCGGCGGCGCCCACTTCGTCGGGGTTCTGGAAGCCCTTGAAGCCGATCTCGGTGGTGAACTTGGTGAGCTGGTCGCCCAGCATCGCGATCGGGTTGATGAACTCGGCCATCTTCTCGTTCACGCCTTCTTCTTCCACCAGCTTGGCGACGAGCTTGCCGAACTTCTTCAGCGACGCGCCGTTGTTGCCCAGGATCTTGCGGCCCAGCAGGTCCAGCGACTGGATGGTGTTGGTGCCTTCATAGATCATGTTGATGCGGTTGTCGCGCACGAACTGCTCCATGCCCCATTCCTTGATGAAGCCGTGGCCGCCGAAGACCTGCATGCACGAATTGGTCGCGATGTGGCCGTTGTCGGTGATGAAGGCCTTGACGATGGGCGTGAGCAGCGCGACCAGCTCGCCGCTGTCCTTGCGCACCTTCTCGTCGGGGTGGTTGTGCTCCTTGTCGAGCAGCAGCGTGCAGAAGATCTGCAGCGCGCGGCCGCCTTCGGCGTAGGCCTTGGCCGTGAGCAGCATCTTGCGCACGTCGGGGTGCACGATGATGGGATCGGCTTCCTTGTCCTTGGCCTTCACGCCCGACAGCGAACGCATCTGGATGCGGTCCTTGGCGTAGGCCAGCGCGTTCTGGTAGGCCACTTCGGTCAGGCCCAGCGACTGGTTGCCCACGCCCAGGCGTGCGGCGTTCATCATCACGAACATGGCGGCCAGGCCCTTGTTGGGCTCGCCCACCAGCGTGCCGGTGGCGCCTTCGATCACGATCTGCGCGGTGGCGTTGCCGTGGATGCCCATCTTGTGCTCCAGGCCGGCGCAGAAGATCGGGTTGCGCTCGCCCAGCGAGCCGTCGGCCTTGACGTGGAACTTCGGCACCACGAACAGGCTGATGCCCTTGCTGCCCTTGGGCGCGTCCGGCAGGCGAGCCAACACCAGGTGAATGATGTTGCTCGTCATGTCGTGCTCGCCGGCCGAGATGAAGATCTTGCTGCCGGTGATGCGGTAGGTGCCGTCCGCCTGCGGCTCGGCCTTGGTGCGCAAGAGGCCCAGGTCGGTGCCGCAATGGGGTTCGGTCAGGCACATGGTGCCGGTCCACTCGCCGCTCGTGAGCTTGGGCAGGTAGGTCTTCTTCTGGTCGTCGGTGCCGTGCGCGGCCAGTGCCTCGTAGGCGCCGTGCGAGAGGCCCGGGTACATGGTCCAGGCCTGGTTGGCGCTGTTGAGCATTTCGAACAGGCACTGGTTCACCACGAACGGCAGGCCCTGGCCGCCGAAGGCCGGGTCGCACGACAGTGCAGGCCAGCCGCCTTCGACGTATTTGGCGTAGGCGTCCTTGAAGCCCGTGGGCGTCTTCACTTCGTACGTGGCCTTGTCGAGCACGCAGCCTTCTTCGTCGCCGCTGATGTTCAGCGGGAAGGTGACTTCGGCGGCGAACTTGCCGGCCTCTTCGATCACCGCGTTGATGGTGTCGGCATCGGTCTCGGCGTGCGCCGGCAGTGCCTTGAGTTCCTCGGCGACGTTGAGCACTTCGTGCAGCACGAACTGCATGTCACGCACGGGGGGGTTGTAGGTAGGCATCCGGGACTCTCCTGGTCGAAGCTAGATAGATTGGAAAAAACGAAAGCGGAAAAACGAAACGGGCAACCGTGGCGCTCAGCGCACGGTCTTGAGCCGGCGCGTGCCGCGCGCAGCGGGCGCGGACTCGGCGGCATTGGAGGCAGGCGGCGCGTCCGGCGTGGCGGCGCGCGCGAGGATGTTGTCGAAGCCGACGTTGGCGCGGCCGATGGAGCCGGGCACCTGCAGGAAGCGGGCTTCGTAGTGCAGCGCGAGGATCAGGCCGTGGATCTCGAACCCGACCTGGCGCTCGTCCGCGTCGGCGCGCAGGTGGCCTTCGGTCTTCGATTGCACGATGGCGCGCAGCACGGCGGCCTGCCAGATGCTGACCGACTCGACCAGCGCGTCGCGCACCGGGCCCGGGCGGTCGTCGAATTCGGAGGCGCCGCTGATGTAGATGCAGCCCGAGTCGATTTCGGTCGAGGTGCGCTTCATCCAGTTGGCGAACATGGCGCGCAGGCGCGGCAGGCCGCGGGGCGCCTGCAGGGCGGGGAAGAACACCTCCTGCTCGAAGCGCGCGTGGTATTCGCGCACCACCGAAATCTGCAGTTCCTCGCGCGAGCCGAAGTGGGCGAACACGCCCGACTTGCTCATCTTGGTGATTTCGGCCACGGCGCCGATCGACAGGCCCTCGAGCCCGATCTGCGCGGCCAGCGCCAACGCGGCATCGACGATGATGGCCTTGGTCTGCTGGCCTTTGGGGGCGGCGCGGGCCGGCTTGGCGGGAACGGCGGTGGCAGACATCGTGAAAGCTCCGAATAAAACGAACGGTCGTTCTATTTTGCAGGGGCTTTGCACTTTTGACCGCAAATGACCTTGGGCCGCGGTAGGTTAATCAAGGTTAGCCAAAGCAAGGGGCGGCCGCCAGGGGGCCGCACCCTTGCCCGGCGGGATCAGAACTCCTGCGACACGGGCCGCAGCACGACCTCGTTGATGTCCACGTTCGCCGGCTGCTCCACCGCGTAGACGATGGCGCGTGCCACCGAGTCGGCCGGAATCTGGTTGGCGTCGTAGAAAGCCTTCACCCCGGCGGCACTCTCGGCGTCGCTGCTGCCGAACTTCAGCTCGGAGTCCACGGCGCCGGGCGACACGATGGTCACTCGCACACCGCTGTTGCCCACCTCCACGCGCAGGCCTTCGGAGATGGCCCGCACCGCGTGCTTGGTGGCGCTGTAGACGGTGCCGATGGGCGTGAACACCTTCAGCCCGGCGATCGACGCGACGTTCACGATGTGGCCGCTGCCCTGCGCCTGCATGCGCGGCAGCACGGCGGCGATGCCGTAGAGCACGCCCTTGATGTTGACGTCGATGGTGCGGTCCCACTCGTCGACCTTGAGTTTGTCCAGCGGCGACAGCGGCATCACGCCCGCGTTGTTGACCAGCACGTCGATGCGGCCGAAGGCCTCGACGGTGGCGGCAGCGAGCTTTTCCAGGTCGGCGCGCTTCGCCACGTCGGTGGCCACGGCGATGGCGTCGCCGCCGGCCTCGCGGATCTCGGCGACGACCTGATCGAGCCGGTCGGTGCGGCGGGCCGCGAGCACCACCCTGGCGCCGCGCGCGGCCAGGTGGCGCGCCGTCGATTCGCCCAGGCCGCTGCTGGCACCGGTGACGATGGCGACCTTGCCCTGGATGTTGTCTTGAATGGAGGTCATGGAATTTCCTTTGAGGGGTGTTGAAGAAGTGCATGCAGTGTGGAAAATCCACGCATTCCAGTAAATGAAACTCTGGCGACTTCAGAATTCCCAAAAAAGGAACACCCCATGTCCAACCGCCTCGAAGCCCTGCGCGTGTTCTTCACCGCCGCCGATGCCGCCAACTTCCGCGAGGCGGCCGTGCGCCTGTCGGTGTCGCCGCAGGTGGTGACGCGCGCCGTGCGCGAACTCGAAGAAGAACTGGGCGAACCGCTCTTTCACCGCAGCACGCGCGGCGTGCAGCTGACCGATTTCGGGCGCCAGCTCGCCGAGCGCGCCCGCGTGGCCGTGGGTGGCGTGGACGAACTTTTCCACCGCATCGACCGGCGCGCGCTGTCGCAGCACACGGGCACGGTGCGGGTCACGGCGCCGCATGTGTACGCCCGGCTGATCCCGCAGGCGCTGGCGCCGCTGCTGGTGCAGCACCCCGGGCTGGTGCTCGACCTGCGGCTGTCGGAGCAGCATGCCGACGTGGTCGACCAGCAGATCGACCTCGGCGTGCGCGTCGGCCCGATGCGCGACGCGCGCTTCGTGGCGCGGGGCGTGGGAAAGATGTCGCTGTGCGTGGTGGGCTCACCCGCACTCGTCGAGCGGGTCGGTGCGCCGCGCACCGCCGATGCGCTGTCCGGGCTGCCGGTGACGGCGCTGATCGACCACAGCTCGGGCCGGCCGTGGCCGTGGGCCTTCAGCAAGAAACGGGTGTTCACCGTGTCGTCGCCCGCGTTCGTGACGGACAACATCGACGCCGAATGCGCCGCGGTGCTCGCGGGCATCGGCTTCGGCCAGCTCATCGGGCCGCTGGCGCAGCCATGGCTGCAATCGGGCGCGCTGGTGGAGGTGCTGGCGGCCGAGGCGCCCGAGCCCTGGCCGATCCACGTCTACCGCCCGCAGCGCGCGCCGGTGCCGGCGCGCGTGCGGCTGGTGTACGACGAGCTGGTGCGCGTGCTCAGAGCTTGAAGGGCACCACTTCCTGGCGCTGCTCGCCCAGGCCTTCGATACCCAGCGTCATCACGTCGCCCTTCTTCAGGAACAGCGGCGGCTTCATGCCCATGCCGACGCCAGGCGGCGTGCCGGTGGTGATCACGTCGCCGGGCATCAGCGTCATGAACTGGCTCACGTAGCTCACGAGCTTGGCCACGCTGAAGATCATGGTCTTGGTGCTGCCGGTCTGCACGCGCTGGCCGTTCAGGTCGAGCCACATGGCGAGCTTCTGCGGGTTCTCGATCTCGTCGCGCGTGACGAGCCAGGGGCCGATGGGGCCGAAGGTGTCGCAGCCCTTGCCCTTGTCCCAGGTGCCGCCGCGCTCGATCTGGAACTCGCGCTCGCTCACGTCGTTGATGGTGCAGTAGCCGGCCACGTAGTCGAGTGCGCTCTTTTGCGACACATAGCGCGCCTTCGTGCCGATGACCACGCCGAGCTCGACCTCCCAGTCGGACTTGACCGAGCCCTTGGGCAGCATCACCGGGTCGTTCGGGCCCTGGATGCAGCTGGTGGCCTTCATGAAGACGATGGGTTCCTTGGGCACCGGCAGGCCCGATTCGGCCGCGTGGTCGGCGTAGTTCAGGCCGATGGCGATGAACTTGCCGACGTTGGCCACGGGGCTGCCGAAGCGCGGCTTGCCCTTGACCAGCGGCAGCTTGTCGAGCTTGGTCTTGCGCAGCTTGGCCAGGGCGGCATCGCCGAGCTGGTCGGGACCGATGTCCTTGACGACGGCGCTCAGGTCGCGCAGCTTGCCTTCGTTGTCGATGAGGCCGGGCTTCTCTTTGCCGGGGTTGCCGTAGCGGACGAGTTTCATGCGTTCCTTTCAGTGCATTGAAATAGGGAATGGGGTCAGTAGGTGGAGCGGCCACCGGAGAGGTCGAAGACCGCGCCGGTGGAAAACGAACAATCGTCGGTGCACAGCCAGCCGACCATCGCCGCCACCTCTTCCACGGTGCCGAAGCGGCCCATGGGAATCTTCGAGAGCATGAAGGCGATGTGGTCGGGGGTCATCTGGTCGAAGATGGCAGTCTTCACCGCCGCGGGCGTCACGCAGTTCACGCGGATGCCGGTGTCGGCCAGCTCCTTGCCGAGCGACTTGGTGAGCCCGATGACGGCGGCCTTGCTCGCACTGTACGCGCTGGCGTTGGGGTTGCCGTCCTTGCCCGCCACCGAGGCGATGTTGACGATGCGGCCCTCCCCCTTCGTGCCCTGCCTGCGCATCTGCGCCACCACCTCGCGGCAGCACAGGAACACGCCGTTGACGTTGACCTCCATCACCTGACGCCACTCGTCCACCGGGTAGTCCCACAACTTGACGTTGGGCCCGGTGATGCCGGCACTGTTGACCAGCGCGTCGATGCGCGGCGCGTGCGCGAGCGTGGCCGCCACGGCTTTCGCGACCGAGGGCTGCTGCGTCACGTCGACCTTCAGTGCGAAGGCCTTGGCGCCCAGCGCTTCGGCCGCGCGCCCGGCGGCGGCCTCGTCGCGGTCCCACAGCGTGACGCTGCCGCCCGAGGCGACGAGCCGCTGCGCGATACCGAAGCCCAGCCCCGTGGCACCGCCGGTGACCACGGCGTGGCGGCCTTCGAAATCGAGCCGGTTCATATCGTGATGCCGCCGTCCACGGTGAAGTACTGGCCGGTCGCGAAGATGGATTCGTCGCTGGCCAGGAACACCACCACCGGCGCGATCTCCTCGGCCTGTGCGAGCCGGCCCATGGGCTGGCGCGCCACGAAGGCCTTGCGCGCGGCCTCGGGGTCGGCGTTGGCGTTGATGCGATCGCCCAGCGAAGGCGTGTCGACCGTGCCTGGGCACACGGCATTGCAGCGGATGCCGTGGGCCACGTAGTCGGCCGCCACGCTCTTGGTGAGGCCGAGCACGGCCGCCTTGGTGGTGCCGTAGACGAAGCGGTTGGGCAGGCCCTTGATGCTGGAACACACGCTGGCCATGTTGATGATGCTGCCGCGCCCGGCCGCGAGCATGCCGGGCAGCACGGCCTGGATGGTCCACATCTGGGCGCGCACGTTGAGGCGGAAGGCAAAGTCGAGGTCGTCGTCGCCGGCCTGCTCGATGGTGCCGTTGTGCACCACGCCCGCGCAGTTGAACAGCACGTCGAGCGTGGGCAGCTGCGCCACGACCGCGCCGATGGCGGCCTTGTCGAGCACGTCGAGCTTCAGGGCCGTGACGTTCGCCACGCCGGCATAGGCCGACAGCAGCTGCTCGTTGACGTCGGTGGCCCACACATGGGCGCCCTCGGCCGCGAGCGCCAGCACGCTGGCGCGGCCGATGCCCTGGCCGGCGGCGGTGACGAGCACGGTCTTTCCCTTCAATCTCATGGTCGGTGTCTCCTGGGGTGTTCTGCGGATGCGGGGTGGGTTCGGGTTAGGCCCGATGGGTGACATCTGTGAATCGCCGTATTCTGAATTGGCCTTACCACTTGTCCAATTCAGGACAACCCTTAAGCCGATCCACCGCCTCGCCCGCACCCACTGCCTGCTCCCGTGCCGCTCCAGACCGTCGAACCCCAACGCCTCTACCGCCAGATTGCCGACCAGCTCCGGGGGCTGATCGCCAAGGGCGAATTCGACGTGGGCGCACGCCTGCCCGCCGAGCGCGACCTGGCCAAGCAGCTCGGCGTGAGCCGGCCCTCGGTGCGCGAGGCGCTCATCGCGCTGGAGGTCGAGGGCTGGGTCGAGGTGCGCACCGGCTCGGGCGTGTACGTGCTCGACCGCTCGCACCGCGCCAGCGCACCGGTGGCGCCCACCGAGTGGGGGCCGTTGGAGCTGATCCGCGCGCGCCGCGTGATCGAGGGCGAGACCGCCGCCATCGCCGCCCTCTCGGGCAAGCGCAAGGACGTGGACGCGATGACGCGCGCCATCGCCACCATGCGCGAGATGGCCGACCGCAACGTCATGCCGCTGGACGGCGACCGCGCCTTTCACCTGGCCATCGTCGGCGCCAGCGGCAACGTGGTGCTGGTCGAGACGGTGCAGGGCTTCTGGGATTCGCGCCGCGGCCCGATCTTCACGCGGCTGGGCGGCTACTTCGAGACCGTGACCTCGTGGCGCGCCGCCATCACCGAGCACGAGGCGATCCGCGACGCCATTGCCGCGCGCGACGCCGAGGCCGCGCGCAGCGCGATGCACACGCACATGGACAACTCGCACCACCGTTTCAGCGCGAGCTGGCGCCGCGCCAAGCCCGCCTGATTTCTCGCCAGCCTTCCTGCCAGTTCACTACAACGGAGACACACCCCATGATCAGCAGCAGCAAGAACAGCAAACGCACCGCCCTCAAGGCCCTGGCCGCCTGCGCCCTCGCAGCCGGCGCGCTTGGCGTATCGGGCATCGCCTCGGCGCAGACCAAGCTCAAGTGGGCGCACGTCTACGAGACCTCGGAGCCCTTCCACAAGTACTCGGTGTGGGCGGCCGAGGAGATCAAGAAGCGCAGCAACGGCAAGTACGACATCCAGGTGTTCCCGGCCTCCAGCCTGGGCAAGGAAGCCGACATCAACCAGGGCCTGACGCTGGGCACGGTCGACATCGTGCTGACCGGCGCGAGCTTCGCGGGCAACAGCTACAAGCCGCTGGCCATCACCTACTTTCCGTTCATCTTCCGCGACGCGGAGCACCAGCTGAAGTACGCCAGGAGCGACGTGTTCAAGGAGCTCGCCAAGGGCTACGACGACAAGACCGGCAACCACATCACGGCGCTCAACTACTACGGCGCGCGCCACGTCACCTCGAGCGCGGCCAAGCCGGTGAGCAAGCCCGAGGACATGAAGGGCCTGAAGATCCGCGTGCCCGACGCGCCCGCCTACCTGGCCTTTCCCAAGTCGCTGGGCGCCAACGCCACGCCGATCGCCTTCGCCGAGGTCTACCTCGCGCTGCAAAGCGGCACCGTGGATGCGCAGGAGAACCCGCTGCCCACCATCGAGGCCAAGAAGTTCTACGAGGTGCAGAAGAACATCTCGCTGACCGGCCACATCGTCGACTCGCTGCTCACCGTGGTCTCGGGCCAGCTGTGGGCCAAGCTCAGCGCCGACGAGAAGAAGATGTTCAACGACGTGATGCAGGAAGCCGCCGAAAAAACCGGCCGCGAGATCATCGCCTCCGAGACCCGGCTGGTGGAGGAGTTCAAGAAGAAGGGCAACAACGTGATCACGGTCGACAAGGGCGCGTTCCGCGAGGCCGTGCTCAAGAACACCAAGCCCACCGACCACGGCTACCGCCAGCAGGACTACGACCGCATCATCGCGATCAAGTAAGGCCACACGATGAGCGACGACAAGCTGCTGGGCGACGACGGCGAATTCCACGCCAAGGACGAGGCCGTCGACCTGTCCGGCACCACCGTGGAGGCCTGGGCCGCCCTGGGCATCTTCTGGGTGCTGGGCCTCACGGTGCTCTACCAGTTCGTGACGCGCTACGTGCTGAACGACTCGGCCTCCTGGACCGAGGAGATCGCGCGCTACCTGCTGGTGGGCACTGTGTTCGTGGGCGCGTCGATCGGCGTGGCGCGCAACAACCACATCCAGGTCGACTTCTTCTACCGCCACATGCCGCCGGCCATGGGCCGCGCGCTGGGCCTGCTGGTCGACGTGCTGCGCACGGCGTTCTTCGCGGCGGCCGTGGTCATGACGGTGCAGATGATGCTCAAGATCGGCAACAACGCGAGCATGACCATCGTCGACCTGCCGATGAACATCGTCTACGGCGTGTGCCTCCTGGGCTTCGTCGCCATGTGCGTGCGCTCGGTGCAGGTGAGCGTGGTGCACTGGCGCCGCGGCTACTGCGTGCTGGAGCGGCCCGAATCCACGATCGACGACCGCTGAGGTCGCAACCCCACTCCATCACGACAACAACATGCTGAAGATCGCCTTCCTGCTCTTCATGAGCGCCGGCATCCCGGTCGCCGTGGCCATGGCCGGTGCCTCGCTGGTCTACATCCTCTGGAGCGGCAACCTGCCGGGCTTCGTCGTCATTCACCGCATGGTGAGCGGCGTCGACAGCTTTCCGCTGCTCGCCGTTCCCTTCTTCATCCTCGCCGGCAACCTGATGAACAACGCCGGCATCACCAACCGCATCTACAACTTCGCGCTCGCATTGGTGGGCTGGCTCAAGGGCGGCCTGGGGCACGTGAACATCCTGGGCTCGGTGATCTTCTCGGGCATGAGCGGCACCGCCATCGCGGACGCGGCCGGCCTGGGCACGATCGAGATCAAGGCGATGAAGGAGCACGGCTACTCGACCGAGTTCGCGGTCGGCGTGACCGCGGCCTCGGCCACGCTGGGGCCGATCATTCCGCCGAGCCTGCCCTTCGTGATCTACGGGATGATGGCCAACGTGTCGGTGGGCGCGCTGTTCATCGCGGGGCTGATGCCGGGGCTCATCATGACGCTGCTCATGATGCTCACGGTGGCCTACTACGCGCACAAGAACGGCTGGGGCGCGGACGTGAAGTTCCAGTGGCCGCGCCTCATGAAGGCGCTGGTCGAGCTGCTGGTGGTGTGCCTGTGGCCCACGCTGCTGTGGTTCGCAGTCGACAAGTTCGGCGCGCCGGCCCAACCGGCGGTGGCCATTGCGCTGGTGATCCTCTTCGCGGCCGACAAGGTCTTCAAGTTCGAGGCGGTGCTGCCGATCATGACGCCGGTGCTGCTCATCGGCGGCATGGCGACGGGCCTGTTCACCGCCACCGAAGGCGCCATTGCCGCCTGCGTGTGGGCGATGGTGCTGGGCTTCTTCTGGTACCGCACGCTGCAGTGGAAGATGTTCGTCAAGGTCTGCCTGGAGACGGTGGAGTCGACCTCCACGGTGCTCTTCATCGTGGCGGCCGCCTCGATCTTCGGCTGGATGCTGACGGCCACCGGCGTCACGGCCGACATCGCGAGCTGGGTGCTCAACTTCACCAAGGAAGCCTGGGTGTTCCTGCTGCTGGCGAACCTGCTGATGCTGTTCGTGGGCTGCTTCCTGGAGACCACGGCGGCCATCACGATCCTGGTGCCGATCCTGCTGCCGATCTCGAACCAGCTGGGCATCGACCCGGTGCACTTCGGCGTGGTGATGGTGCTCAACCTCATGATCGGCGTGCTGCATCCGCCGATGGGCATGGTGCTGTTCGTGCTGGCGCGCATCGCCAACCTGAGCATCGAGCGCACGACGATGGCAATCCTGCCCTGGCTGGTGCCGTTGCTGTTGAGCCTGGGCATCATCACCTACTGGCCCGCCACCGTGCTGTGGCTGCCGAAGATCATGCAGTAACGACCACCGCCGGCGCACCCGCGCCGGCTCCGAGAACGATACCCACGATGACCCCCTACATCCGACTCCATCCCGCCGACGACGTCGTCATCGCGCGCTCGCAACTGCTGGGCGGCACGCTCGTCGAGAACGTGGCCGTGCGCGGCCTGATCCCGCCGGGGCACAAGGTCGCCATGCGCGCCATCGCGCAGGGCGAACCAGTGCGCCGCTACAACCAGATCATCGGCTTCGCGAGCAAGGCCATTGCCGCCGGCGAGCACGTGCACACGCAGAACCTGGACATGGGCCCCGACAAGGGCGACTTCGAACGCGACTACGCCTTCGGCGCCGACGTGAAGCCCGCACCCTCGAAACGCGAAGCCACCTTCATGGGCATCCAGCGCGCCGACGGCCGCGTGGCCACGCGCAACTACATCGGCGTGCTGACCAGCGTGAACTGCTCGGCCACCGCTGCGCGCGCCATTGCCGACCACTTCTCGCGCAAGACGAATCCGCAGGCGCTCGCCGCGTTTCCGAACGTCGACGGCGTGGTCGCACTGACGCACGGCACGGGCTGCGGCATGGACACGCAGGGCATGGGCATGCAGATCCTGGAGCGCACGCTCACGGGCTACGCCACGCACCCGAACTTCGCGGGCGTGCTGGTGGTGGGACTGGGCTGCGAAGCCAACCAGATCAACGCCTGGCTCGCGACCGGCCACCTGGCCGAGGGCGAGAACTTCCGCACCTTCAACATCCAGGACACGGGCGGCACGCGCAAGACCGTCGAGAAGGGCGTGGCGCTCATCAACGAGATGCTGCCGCGCGCCAACGCCGTGAAGCGCGAGCCGTGCAGCGCGGCGCACATCACCATCGGGCTGCAGTGCGGCGGCTCGGACGGCTACTCGGGCATCAGCGCGAACCCGGCGCTGGGCGCGGCGGTCGACCTGCTGGTGGCGCACGGCGGCACGGCCATCCTCAGCGAAACGCCCGAGGTCTACGGCGCCGAGCACCTGCTGACACGCCGCGCGGTGAAGCGCGAGGTCGGCCAGAAGCTGGTGGAGCGCATCAAGTGGTGGGAGCACTACACCGCCATCAACGAAGGCGAGATGAACAACAACCCCTCGCCGGGCAACAAGGCGGGCGGGCTCACGACCATCCTCGAGAAGTCGCTGGGCGCGGTCGCCAAGGGCGGCACGAGCAACCTCGAGGCGGTGTACGAATACGCCGAGCCCGTCACCGCGCACGGCTTCGTCTACATGGACACGCCGGGCTACGACCCGGTGAGCGCCACGGGCCAGGTGGCGGGCGGCGCGAACCTGATCTGCTTCACGACCGGTCGCGGCTCGGCCTACGGCTGCGCGCCCTCGCCCTCGCTCAAGCTGGCGACCAACTCGGCGCTGTGGCAGCGACAGGAAGAAGACATGGACATCAACTGCGGCGAGATCGTCGACGGCACAGCGTCGATTGCGGAGATGGGCCAGCGCATCTTCGAGCTGGTGCTGGCCACGGCCTCGGGCGCGCACTCCAAGAGCGAACAGCACGGCTACGGGCAGAACGAGTTCGTGCCGTGGCAAGTCGGCGCGGTGATGTGAGGCCCGCCCTCCCCTTCGGCTATGCCATCCCATTGAACGCACGAGGAGCCTGATCCATGTCCAGAACCCTGCCGGCCGACGGCCTGCAAGCCAACGTCGCCCGCATCCTCGAAGCCGCGGGCAGCAGCGCCGCCGAAGCACAGCAGGTGGCCGCCAACCTCGTGCTGGCCAACCTGAGCGGGCACGACTCGCACGGCGTGGGCATGCTGCCGCGCTACATCGATGCGGTGGCCGAGGGCGGCCTCGTGCCCAACGCCGCCGTGAAGGTCAACCTCGACATCGGCACGCTGATGGGCCTGGACGGCCAGCACGGCTACGGGCAGATCGTCGGCGTGCAGGCGATGGAGCTCGGCATCGCGCGCGCGAAGCAGCACGGCAGCTGCATCTTCACGCTCGCGAACGCGCACCACCTGGGGCGCATCGGCCATTTCGCGGAGATGGCGACGGCGCGGGGGCTGGTGGCGATGCACTTCGTCAACGTGCTCTCGCGGCCCGTGGTGGCGCCCTGGGGCGGCGGCGACGGGCGCTTCGGCACCAACCCGTGCTGCATCGGCATTCCGCTGGCGGGCGCCGAGCCCTTCGTGCTCGACTACGCGACCAGCCGCGTGGCGCAGGGCAAGATGCGCGTGGCCCACAACAAGGGCGAGCAGGTGCCCGACGGCTACCTGATCGACGAGCACGGCGCGCCCACCAACGACCCGGGCGTGGTCGTGGTGCCGCAGGGCAACGGCCTGTTCGGCGCGCTCATGACCTTCGGCGAGCACAAGGGCTACGGCATGGCCGTGGCCTGCGAGCTGCTGGGCGGCGCGCTCACGGGCGGCGGCACCTGGCACCGGCCGGCGGACACGGCGCGCACGGTGCTCAACGGCATGCTGACGGTGCTGATCGACCCCGCGAAGCTCGGCACGCAGAAGGCCTTCGACGAGGAGGCACGCGAGTTCATCGGCTGGCTGCGGCAAAGCCCGCCGGGCCAGGGCTTCGAGGCCGTGCAGATCGCGGGCGAGCCGGAGCGCCAAGCGCGCGCGGCACGCCGGCGCGATGGGGTGTGGGTCGACGACGCGACCTGGGGCGAGATCGTCGCCGCCGGCGTCAAGGTGGGCGTGACCGTCGCCTAGCGTCGCGCCGCCTGACGCGACTTCTGGCTCAGCACGAGCGCGATGCCGCCGAGGATCGCCACCGAGGCGAGCGCCAGCCGCGGCGTGATCGCTTCCGACAGGAACAGCACGCCGCCGAACGCCGCCAGCAGCGGCACCGACAGTTGCACCGTGGCCGCCCGCAACGCCGACAGCCGGCCCAGCGCCGCGTACCAGACGACGTAGCCGAGCCCCGAGGTCAGCGCACCGGAGGCCACGGCCAGCGCGACGCCGCGCGCATCGGCGTGCGCGCGCGTGGCGAACACCAGGCTCAGCGCCAGGGCCAGCGGCACGGCGCGCAGGAAGTTGCGAGCGGTCGCGGCCAGCGGGTCGGCCACGCCCCGGCCGCGCAGCGAATACACGCCCCACGCCACGCCCGCCACCGCCATCAGCACGGCGCCCAGCAACGGCGGCGCGGCGATGCCCGGCGACACCAGGTAGACGAGGCCGGCCGCCGCAAGGACGAAGCCGCACCACGCCAGCACCCCGAAGCGCTCGCCGCCGCCCAGCCCCGCGCCCAGCATCGTGAGCTGCACCGCGCCGAAGAGGATCAGCGCGCCCGTGCCCGCCGAAAGGCTGAGGTACGCGAAGGAGAAGAACGCCACATAGGCGAACAGCATGACGGCCGGAAGCCAGCCGGTGCGCCCGAGGGCGGACGGCTGCGATCGGAAGCGCACGACAAGCGCCAACGTGATCGCCCCGGACGCGAGCCGGATGCTGCCGAAGCTGGCCGGGTCGATGCCGCCGTGCTGCAGCGCGAGCCGGCACAGCAGCGAGTTGGCCGCGAACGCGACCATGGCGACCGCGGTGAGCGCAACGGCATGCAGGAGAAGGGCCGGACGGGCGGCGGCGTCAGGCATGGCACGCCCCGGAAGGCCAGCGGCGGCGGGAAGGACAAGCACTCATGCGAGCCTCCGATCCAGAGGTCATGCGAAACGGGCTTGTCACCGCGACACCGCGTGGCGGCAAGGGAGGAAATTGATCGTACGCGCCGCAAGGGGCCGCGTCGAGTTCAGCGTTACGGCGCCGGCCTTGCCGGCAAGGCCATCAAACGATCAGGGCGATCGTGGCTTCCAGGTGTTCCGACGGCGCGCGGCGGAAACCCGAGCGCGCAAAGCGCTGCAGCTGCCCCACCACGAAGGCCGTGAGCGCCGCAGCGCGCACCTGGGCATCGACGCTGGGCGTGGCCGAGCCGTCGGCGGCGGCCGCGCCGCGCAGCACTTGGCGCAGCGTGGCCTCGATCTTGTCGAAGAACTGGTTCATGCGCTGCTGCAGGCGCTCGTTCTCGAACACCAGTGCATCGCCGACCATGACGCGCGTCATGCCGGGGTTGCGCTCGGCGAACTGCACGAGCAGCACGAGGATGCGGGCCGCCTGCTGGCTGCCGGTGGCGCCTTCGCGCTCGAGGATCTGGTTGACCAGCGTGAAGACGCTCTGCTCGATGAAGTCGATGAGGCCCTCGAACATCTGGGCCTTGCTCGCGAAGTGGCGGTACAGGGCCGCCTCGCTCACCTCGAGCCGCGCGGCCAGCGCGGCGGTGGTGACCCGCTCGGCACCGGGCTGCTCCAGCATGGCGGCCAGCGCCTGCAGGATCTGCACGCGCCGCTCGCCCGGCTTGGGGCGCTTGCGCGTCGGTGCGGCGGCGGGCGTGTCGGCCGGGGTCTCTACGCCGGGGGCAGCTGTCTCTTCGTTCTGCATGGGAGCGCGTGCAAAGATGTAATCAATTGATTCTCGCACAGCGCAGTGAGCGCGCGCCTTCCGCCGACGGAAGGCACGCGGAGGGCGCTCAACGCGCCCGGATCATCGTGCCGTAGGCCTGGTCGGTCAGGATCTCGAGCAGCATCGCGTGCGGCACGCGGCCGTCGATGATGTGCACCGCGTTCACGCCGCTCTTGGCCGCGTCGAGCGCGCCTTCGATCTTGGGCAGCATGCCGCCCGAGATGGTGCCGTCGGCGAACAGGTCGTCGATTTCGCGCGCGCTCAGGTTGGTGAGCAGGTTGCCGTTCTTGTCGAGCACGCCGGGCGTGTTCGTCAGCAGCATGAGCTTCTCGGCCTTGAGCACGGTGGCCAGCTTGCCGGCGACGACGTCGGCGTTGATGTTGTAGCTCTCGTTCTCCTCGCCGAAGCCAATCGGGCTCACGACGGGAATGAAGGCGTCGTCCTGCAGCGCCTTGACCACGCTGGGGTCGATGGAGACGATGTCGCCGACCTGGCCCACGTCGTGGTGCACGTTCGGGTCGGTGCGGTCGGCCAGCTTGAGCTTTTGCGCGCGAATGAGGCCGCCGTCGCGTCCCGTGAGGCCAACGGCCTTGCCGCCGGCCTGGTTGATCAGGCCCACGATGTCCTGCTGCACCTCGCCGGCCAGCACCCATTCGACGACTTCCATGGTCTCGGCGTCGGTCACGCGCATGCCCTGCACGAAGCTGCCCTTCTTGCCCAGCTTGTTCAGCGCGGCCTCGATCTGCGGGCCGCCGCCGTGCACCACCACCGGGTTCATGCCGACCAGCTTGAGCAGCACCACGTCTTCGGCGAAGTCGGCCTGCAGCGCGGGGTCGGTCATGGCGTTGCCGCCGTACTTGATGACGATGGTCTTGCCGTGGAACTTGCGGATGTACGGCAGCGCCTGGGCCAGGATCTCGGCCTTGTCGCGCGGAGGGATGTTGAGGACGGGGTCGGTCATGGGCGGTCAGGCTCCAAAGCGGTGGACGATGGGAAGAATTCTCGCAACAAGGCGGCGCCGGCGGTCAGGGCCGCAGCCAGCGCGGAACCTTGAAGCGCACGATCATCAGGTACGCCCCGACGTAGGTCGTGACGAACAGAAGGCAGAACAGCATCAGCACGAAGGTGTTGTTCCAGAACAGCACCGCGGGCACCACCGACAGCGCGGCGAACATCCACAGGTAGGGCGAGGTGCGGTTGTTGCGCGCCAGCAGCTGGCGCGCCTCGTCGTCCGCGAAGGCCACGCGCACGATGCGCCGGAAGATCAGCTGGTGGAAGTGCAGCGCGTCGGCCGTGCCCGGCGACTGGCCGCGGGCCAGCTTGCGGTAGATGGAGAACAGCGTCTCCCACACCGGGTAGATCAAGAGCAGCATCGGGAACCACGGCGACACCACGCGGTGGCGCTGCACCAGCGTCACGCAGGCCACGGCGATCACCATGCCCCAGACGTAGGCGCCGCCGTCGCCGGCGAAGATCTTGCCGCGCGGGTAGTTCCAGACCAGGAAGCCGAAGGTGGCGCCGACCAGGCAGATCACCATCGCCGCCAGCTGCCGGTCGCCCAGTTGCAGCGCCACATGCGAGATCGCCAGGCACACGAGCACGGCCACGGTGCCGGCCAGCCCGTTGTAGCCGTCGATGATGTTGAAGGCATGCGGCAGGCCGCCGATGGCCAGGGCCGCGAAGACCAGCGAGGCGTAAGGCAACAGCGCGAGCCAGCCGTCGAGCGTCTCGAAGCCGGTGCGCGCCACGCCCAGCCCCTGCACCCAGCACACCAGCAACGCCGAGCCGATGGTCAGGCCCAGCCGGTAGCGCACCTTGACCTGCTGCGTCACGTCTTCGACGATGCCGCCGAGCACGGCGGGCAGGATGCACACCAGCGTGAGCATCGAGGACTTGAGCGGCCAGGCGATGTTCAGCGGCTCGATCAGGCCGGCGCCCAGCCAGGCCGCGCTCATGCCGAGCATGATGCCGGCCCCGCCCAGACGTGGCACGTGGCCCTTGTGGAAACGCTGGGGCATGTCGGCGCCGTAGCGGCGCGCGTGTCTGCGCGCGCGGCGCATGAACAGCTGCACCGCGATGGCGGAGACGAAGAAACTGAGGATGATCAGGGCAATCATGAGTGGGGTTGGGGGAACCCTAGAATTCCCGAGCGAAATTAGACCATGCCCACGCCCCCTTCTTCACCCCACGCCCCGGTCACCCTGTCGATCGTGAGCCACGGCCAGCTCGCGCTGGTGCTGCCGCTGCTCGAGCAGCTCGACCGGCACAGCCGGGACGCGATCGCCAAGGTCGTGCTCACGCTGAACATTCCCGAGGCCGACCTGCTCGCAGGACGACAGTGGGGCTTTCCCATCGAGCGCATCGAGAACGCGGCGCCCCTGGGCTTCGGCGCCAACCACAACCAGGCCTTCGCGCGCTGCGACACGCCCTGGTTCCTGGTGCTCAACCCCGACATCCGCCTGGACGCCGACGTGCTCGCCCCGATGCTCGCCCAGGCCGCGCCCGACGCCGGCCTGATGACGCCGCGCATCCTGGAGTCGGGCCGGCCCGAGCCCGAGCCGCACCGCGCGCTGCTGACTCCCTTCGAGATCCTGGGCCGCAAGAAGCCCGGCTACCAGCCGCCGGCCGTACCGGCCTGGATTCCCGGGCTGTTCATGCTGTTTCGCAGCGAGGCCTACCGCAAGATCGGCGGCTTCGACGAACGCTTCTTCATGTACGGGGAAGACTTCGACATCTGCGCCCGCACCCGGCTGGCCGGCTGGAAGCTCCAGGTGACCGAAGACCTGCGCGCGCGCCACGACGCCCAGCGCGCCAGCCACCGCAGCAAGAAGTACCTGTACTGGCACGTGACCAGCCTGCTCAAGGTGTGGCTGTCGGGCGCTTTCTGGCGCTACTGGCGGCTGCAGCGCGCCGCCGCCTGAAAAAGGCACGGCGGCGTTTGCGAGGACAATCGGGGCCGAAAAGCCCCGCACGAAAAGCCCGCAAGCGCCGCTTTCAGCACCGACGATGACGACCACGAGCAGCCCGACCTCCCTCCCCGAACACGCCCACCTGGTTCACCCGAAATACCGCCCGGACATCGACGGGCTGCGCGCCGTCGCGGTGCTCTCGGTGCTCGGCTACCACGCGTTCCCGCAGTGGATCAAGGGCGGCTTCATCGGTGTCGACATCTTCTTCGTCATCTCGGGCTTCCTGATCACCACCATCATCCTGGGCAGCTTCCAGGGCGACGGCTTCAGCTACCGCGAGTTCTATGCGCGGCGCGTGAAGCGCATCTTCCCGGCGCTGGCGCTGGTGCTGCTGGCCACCATGGCCTTCGGCTGGTTCGCCCTGCTGCCGCACGAATGGGAACAACTGGGCAAGCACGTGGCCGCGGGCGCGGGCTTCGTCTCGAACTTCGCCTTCTGGAGCGAGGCCGGCTACTTCGACAACGCCGCCGAGACCAAGCCGCTGCTGCACCTGTGGTCGCTGGCCATCGAAGAGCAGTTCTACATCTTCTGGCCCGTGCTGCTGGGCCTGGCCTGGAAGCGCAAGTGGCGCATGCTCACGGTGCTCGGCACGGTGGCGGCGATGTCGTTCCTGCTCAACGTGACGACCATCCACAGCCACCGCACGGCCGCGTTCTATTCGCCGCTGTCGCGCTTCTGGGAACTGATGATCGGCGGCATGCTGGCCTACGCGCGGCTGCACCGCCCGCCGCCGAAGCCGGGCTGGAGCCGCCACGCACAGTCGATCGCCGGCCTCGTGCTGATCGTGCTGGGCCTGTGCTACATCCGCGGCGGCAAGGCCTTCCCCGGGTTCTGGGCCATCCTGCCGTCGGTGGGCGCCTTCTTCTGCATCGCGGCCGGGCCGAGCGGCGTGCTCAACCGCTATGTGCTGGCCTCCAAGCCGATGGTCTGGGTGGGGCTCATCAGCTACCCGCTGTATCTGTGGCACTGGCCGCTGCTGGCCTACGCGCGCATCCTGGAAGGCAAGCTGCCGTCGGACGGCATCCGGGCGCTGATGCTGGTGGCGTCGTTGGTGCTCGCCTGGCTGACCTACCGGTTCGTCGAGCGCTACACGCGCCGCAGCGCGAACCCGACGGTGACGGCGGGGCTGGTGGCCGTGATGATCGGCTTCGTCGTGCTCGGCCTGCTGGCGACCACGCGCTACTACGTCGGCCGCCACAGCGATCCGTACTTCAACAAGACCGCCGCAGCCGCCAAGGACTGGGCCTACCCGGACGGCCTGAGCCCGATCAAGGTCGACGGCGAGGTGCTGCAGCAGATCGGGCAGGGCAAGCGACGGGTGCTGTTCTTCGGGGACAGCCACGTCGAACAGTACGGGCCGCGCGCCGTCGAACTCTCCAAGACCTCGCCGGGCACGCTCGATTCGCTCTCCTTCGTGACCTGGGGCGCCTGCCCGCCGATCCCCAACGTGGTCGACGAGCAGAACAACCTCTGTGGCGAACGCCGCGACGGCGGCATGCGGCTGGCCATGAGCGACCGGTTCGACGCCGTCGTCTTCGGCGGCTGCTGGAACTGCTACTTCACCGAGACCGGCAAGCCCAACGCCGAGAACGCAGCGGCCGACCGCTACTACTTCTTCGACGGCAAGGACAAGCGGCGCTTCATGGGCGGCGGCGGCGTGGACTTCTCGCTCAACATGCTCGAGACCGTGCTGACCACGTTGGCCAAACACAAGCAGGTCTACCTGCTGCTGGACAACCCGGTCGGCGAGGGCTTCGGCCCCGAGGAGTTCATCAAGGGCGGCCGCCTGGGCGACATGCAAGTGGGCAAGATGTCGCCCACCGCTCCCTGGGACCCGAGGCAGAAAGCACTGCACGAGCGCATGCGGCAGATCGCGCAGCGCAGCGGCGCCATCGTGATCGACCCGATCCCGAGCCTGTGCCAGAAAGACTGGTGCACCCGCGCCGATGCCGACGCCACGCCGATCTACAAGGACGCAGGCCACCTGCGCGCCGAGTACGTGCGCTCGCACGCCACCTACATGGACCCGGCGATGACGTCGGCGCCGGCCCGCTGAGGACCAGGCTGCGGCGGCCTCCGGGCCACCGCGGCGCGCCTCAGGACTTGTAGACCTTGCGCAGGCTGCGGATGATCGGCAGCTTCGTCAGCGCGCCGATGAAGCGCACCATGCCCGGCGTGCTCCGGCGCAGCAGGAACAGCGTGATCCACAACCGCAGCTTCTTCTTGCGGCCCACATACGGGTTCGCGAAGACGATGGCCGCGTAGTCATCGAGCACCGCCGTCATCTCGCCGCGGTACTGGTCGTCCTTCTTGATGGCCTCGATCGCCTCGTTCACGAAGAACAGCTGGAAGCGCGGCATCAGGTATTCGCGCAGGTAGTAGCGGCCGCGCTGGTGCTCGTCGGGGAACATCTGCAGCAGCTTCTTGAAGTACTTGAAGCGGCTGCGCACCATGCGGATGCCGAACGAGGTGCTGGCCGTGTGGATGCACCAGACCGTCACGGCCTTGTCCACGAAGTGATTGCTGTAGCCCTTGCGGAAGATGCGCAGGAACAGGTCGTCGTCCTCGTAGCCCATGAACTGCGAGTCGAAGCCGCCCACCGCGTCGAAGGCCTTGCGGCTCACCAGCGCGGCCGAGGGCAGCACGAACATGTCGTAGCGCAGCAGGTCGAAGATGCTGCGCTTCGGGTGCTGCGCGTGGTCCTTGATGACGCCGGTACGGATCACGTTGCCGTCGCCGTCCGCTTCGTACAGGTCGGCGTAGATGTAGCCGAACAGGCGGTCGTCCCACGGGATCGACGACACCAGCGTCTCGATGTGGTTCGGCAGGTAGAAGTCGTCCTGGTCCAGGAAGCAGATGTACTCGGAGGTCGACGCCGCCACGCCCGCATTGCGCGCCGAGCCCTGGCCGCCGTTCTCCTTGTCGAGGATGCGGAACGGATAGCGGGCCGCCAGCCCGTCGAGCGCGGCGCGCTCCTCCGGGCGGGAGCCGTCGTTGACCACGATCACCTCGTGCGCCGGCACCGACTGCTCGAACACGCTCTTCACCGAGCGCTCGATGAAATCGGCGCCGTTGTAGAACGGGATGATGACCACGACGTTCGGCCAGGCCATCGGCTCGCCGGGCGGGGAAGGGTTCGCGGGGACGTTGGTTGGGTTCATTGTTGTTGTGTCAGACGGATTCGAAAAGATCGCGGACCACGCCGCGCATCCCGCGGCCGAACTTGTCATAGCGACCGGTCATGGCCTCGCGCAGGATCGGCACGCACCGGGCCAGGCGCGAGGCCGGCAAGGCGGCGCGGAAGCGCTGGTGCACGATCTTGCTGCGCACCTTGTCGATGATCTCGGGGGGCACGCGATCGCCGAGCTGGAGCAGGCGCTCCAGCAACAGCTCCGCCTTGATCGCGCGCTCGACGTGCGTGTTGCCGCGCGAGGCGAGCGCCTTGCGCACCTTTTCCTTGAAGGTGTCGCGGCGGGCACCGATCTGGTTGGATTCGTGCTGGCGGTAGTCGATGAGCGGCTCTTCGAGCAGGTCGACCCGCGCCGTCGTCGACGCGATGATGGCCAGCCATTCGTCGTGCACCCACTCGACGGGCAGCGGCAGCGCATCGGCGAGCAGCGCACGACGGAAAACCGTGGTGGCGCCGGTCACGAGGTTGCGGCGCAGGAACACATCGAACGCCCGGCCCGTGTGGATCCGCTCGAGCTCCGACGGTGTGACCTCCAGCGCATGGAACAGCGTGTTGCCCAGGTCGCGGCCTTGGGAATCCACGAGGCGCGCGTCGGTGTGCAGCAGCCAGAGGTTGTCGTCCTGCACGAAGGGCGCCACCATCCGCTCGAGCCGGTCGGGCACCCACACGTCGTCCTGGTCGCTCAGCGCGATCAGGTCGCCGGCGCAGGCAGAGATGGCCTGTTCGAAGTTCTTGACGACCCGCAGGGCCACGGGATTCTCGAAGACCCGCAGGGCGATGGGCGGCCCGGGGCGCTCCGCTGCGCATTCGGCCACCGTGGCACGCACGACATCGACCGAGCCGTCGCGCGAGGCATCGTCGGACAGCACGACCTCGATCGGCGGCCGGGTCTGCAGGCAGATGCTGCGCACCTGCTCGCGCAGGAAGCGGGCGCCGTTGTAGGTGCACAGGGCGACGGAGACTTCGAGAGGACGGGGATTGCGCATGGGTGGATCGTTTTTCTGTCGGGCATGCTGCCGATGGCAGCCGCAGCCCGTCCGATCGGGGGAGCGGTGGGCTCTTCCATGGTTACGAATTGCAGGGGAACCGGAGCCGGTAAAATTATCTCTCAGTTGATACTCTGAATAAAATGCGCGGGCTCGCACGAGCACCGTCCCGGCCCATCCGGCCATAGCCCTCCAAGAAATCCCGCTTGACCCCCTCGGCCACGAAGCGCTTTTGCTCATCGCCGTTTCACGCGGCGGTGGGAACCTGACCCTGCACATCGGCATCCGCATGGCAGACAAAGACACTGACGCACACGCATGAGCCAAGTTCATTCCAATCTCCATCGAAGCGCCCTGGCCGACTGGTGGGAAGGCACCCGCCGCACCGACATCTGGTGGACGCTGGCCTGGTTCGACGTGGTGCTGCGCTATCGCCGCTCCATGCTGGGCCCGCTGTGGCTCACGCTGAGCATGGGCATCATGATCGGCGGCATGGGCCCGCTGTATGCCTCGCTCTTCGGCACCCAGCTGGACAAGTTCTTCCCGCACCTGGCGCTCGGCGTGATCTTCTGGGGTTTCTTCTCCGCGATCGTCACCGATGCCTGCAACGCCTTCGTCGGCGCCTCCAACTACCTGAAGCAGGGCTACTTTCCCATCAGCCTCTTCGTGTGGCGAGGCCTGGGACGCAACCTGATCCAGTTCGCCCACCAGATCGTGCTGTACATCCCCGTCGCCCTGTGGGCCGGCGTCTCGCTGTCGTGGTCGGTTCTCCTGGTCATTCCGGCCTTCCTGATCCTCATCGTCAACGCCCATGCGCTCGGCCTGCTGCTGGGCCTCATCTGCACCCGCTACCGCGACGTGACGCAGATCATCACCAGCATCATGCAGATGCTGATGTTCCTCACCCCCGTGTTCTGGCTTCCCGAGAACCTCCCGGGCCGCGCCAAGTACGTGCTGTGGAACCCCTTTGCGCAGATGCTCGACCTGTTGCGCACGCCGCTGATGGGCGGCGTGGCCCACCTCGAAAGCTGGATCGGTATCGGTCTGTGGACCGTGTTGTGCCTGACCGCCGCGAGCGTGATGTTCGTCAAATACCGTCGCCGCGTCGTTTACTGGCTCTGATCCATGGCATCCATTTCACTCAAGAACGTTTCGGTCAGCTTCCCCATCTATGGGGCCGGCTCGGTGTCACTCAAGAAGACGCTGGCGGCCTCCGTCACCGGCGGGCGCTTCGGCAAGGAAACCGGCGTCACCGTGGTGCAGGCGCTCAGCGGCCTCAACCTCGAACTCAAGAGCGGCGACCGGCTGGGCCTGATCGGCCACAACGGTGCGGGCAAGTCCACGCTGCTGCGCACGCTGGCGGGCGTCTATGAACCGTCGTCAGGCGAGTTCACGCGCCAGGGTTCGGTGGCCAGCCTGATCGATCCCGCACTGGGCATCGAGATGGACGCGACCGGCATCGAAAACATCATGCTGCGCGGCCTCGTCATGGGCATGAGCAAGAAAGAGGTCGACCGGCTCACGCCCGACATCTGCGAATTCAGCGGCCTGGGCGAGTACGTCAACATGCCCGTTCGTACCTACTCGACCGGCATGATGATGCGGCTGGCATTCTCCATCTCGACCAGCGTCGAAGCCGACATCCTGCTGATGGACGAATGGCTGTCGGTGGGCGACGCCGCCTTCACCGAGAAGGCAGAGAAGCGGATGCGCGACGTGGTGTCCAAGTCGGGCATCCTGGTGCTGGCCTCGCACTCGCCCGAGCTGATTGCCAAGGAGTGCAATCGCGTGATTCACCTGGAGCACGGACGAATCGTCGAAAGCTGAGGGAGCACGGCTGCAAACGCCGTGACTCACATCGGTCTCCGTAGACCCTCCGGGCATTCAACGAATATGATGATTGCCCCCCCATCTTGCGCCCCCAAGGATTGAATGAATATGCATTTCAAGTGCAACGTTTGCGCGTCTGTCCGTGTGGGCCGCTCATTGACACGGGGTGATGGGCGCAATGTCCTGTTCTGCGAGAACTGCGACATGGGGGTCGTCGAAGTAGTTCCCGAAGATACGAGCGTCTTCTATGAAGACACGTACTACGGCGCGAGCAACGCGGACGAGGTTGGCTACCACGACTACGAGTTCACGGCGGATCACAGCCTGCTGTGGGTCAAGCTGGTGCTGGAAGCGATCTCACCCGCGGGCCGGATTCTGGACATCGGTTGTGCCAACGGCCATTTGCTCCGAAGCCTGAACGGCGACTACGAACGCTTCGGCATCGAGGTCAATGCGGCCGCAGCCGGCGTGGCCCAGCAAAGAGGCGTGGCCGTCATTGCCTCCGATGTGTTCGATCCCGCAGTCAGCAATCAAACGCATGGCAGTTTCGACTTCATCACGTCGATCGCAACCTTCGAGCACGTGAACGACTTCAGGGGCGCATTCGATGTTTCCCTGAAATCCCTTCGGCCCGACGGTGTCCTCATCTTCGAGGTCCCGCTGATGTCGTACACAAGGGACAACAAGGATTGGCTCGAATCCTCGTACGAGCATGTCTACTACCCCACGGTCAAGGGGCTGGAGGCCTTGTTCAAGGAATTTCCGGACCATCAATTCACTGGATTCGAGTCCGACATCGCCGGGTACAGCTCGACCTACATCGGCGTCGCCGCTCGCGATCCTGCGGTCTTCGCTCGCGTGAGCCAGCTTCTCGAGGCAATGACACGGCCTTCGCCCGCCGGTCTTTCCGACGAGGAGACCTGCATCAATCTTGCGTACAACGTCGTCCACTCATTCAACGTGACTGCCGACCGCATTCTGGCGCTGCCTACGCTGGTCAAGCATGCCTACAGTTTCAATCTGGTGAAGCGCCTGACCCAGCTCTGGCATGCGGACCGGGTCGTTGCAGACAATGCCGGAGGCGCATTGGAAAGTGCGAAATGGCATGAGCAACAGGCGAAGAATTGGCAACATGAGTGGGATCGCCTGCATCACGACACCGAAAACCTGAAAGCGACCAACGCTGCGATGTACAAGCAGCTGCAGTCGCTGATGAATCCATCCTGAGCGACGTGTCGAGAAGCTCCAGGGGTCGCTCCGGATCGGGGAGCAACACGCGGATGACCGCGACGCGCCGCGAATCGAAGACGTTCCGCGACTAGACGGCGCGAAGGACTGCCCACGAAAAGCGGCGTCCTAGAGCGATGCCCCATCTTTCCACCGAGTGGAACAGGGCGGCAGTGACAAGACAAAGGGCGACTGTTGCGCACAGCAGCACAACGGTCCCGCTGCTCGAAAGCTTGTCTCCCCGACCCAACGCCAGATAAGCCCACGATGTGAAGCTGCAGAGCACCGGAACGTGCAGCAGGTACATCGAGAAGGAGACCTGGCCGAGCCACCTGGATATCGGCAACGAAAGTGCCCGCTGAAATCCCCCGTTGAGCAACACGCCATAGAGCAGCCCGGCACTGCAGAGCGTGAGCCACACGGGCCCGAAGTCACTTGGCCGCACCGCGGCGAAGACGATCGCGCCGATCAGCAAAGCCCACGACACCAAGGGCGCGGCCTTCGACCCGCTTAGCTTCCGATGCATGTCGAGCTGCGTGAAATTCGCAATCGCGGCGCCTGCGGCCATCGCCACGAACGGAGATGCAAGCCATCCGGTGATCGCGAGCAGCGCCACATGAATGACGCCTCGCAGCACGGGCCCCCGCCCCATGACAAGCAGCGCAGCGAAGACAAGGATCGAACCTTGCATCTCGACGGGCATGGTCCAAAGCGGCGCATCGTAGGAGCTTGCCGGCGAGCCATCGACGTACACCCTCCAGAAGGAAAAGTGCAGCACATCCGCCACCGTGGGGGTGAAGGAGTAGACGATCGGCAGCCAGCCCTCGCTTCCTGTCACCTTGCTCGCCGGGATGTTGCGCATCCACCCGAGAGCCATCAACACCATGGCCAGACACGACGCCGCGAAGATCGGCACGGTGAGCCGCGGATAGCGTCGAAGCGCCAGGTCGACGACTGCGCGTCGCTCACCGGTCCGAAAGAATCCCACGCTCAACACGTAGCCGGAGAGAACGAAAAAGATGAACACCGAGAATGAACCGTCGGTGAGAAGAGGATAGAAGCCGGGACGCCATGTCGGCCAGAAGATCTCCCCCGCGTGGCACAAGACGACAACGAGCGCCGCCCAGCCGCGCAGGCCGTCAAGGTAGGTTTCTCTCATGCTTCGATGGCGCTCTACTTGGCTGCTGCTCGTTCTGCAATCGGCGGATGCAATGTCTTGGCCTTGCTTCCGCCACGCAGCAGCCGCTGGGCAGGCTTTTCGACGAGCAGATAGACCGTCGTCGCCAGCACGAGGAGCACACTGAAGTAGACAAACTCGGGAACGCCCGGCCATGCGAACGTGGTCACGAATGCCTTGATCAGGATGAGATGCAGCATGTAGATGGAGAAGCTGATCTCGCCAAGAAATACGAACGGGCGCAAGGACAGCAATCGCCCGACCAGGCCGCGACCGGAGGCAAGACACCCGATCGCCAATGCAAAAGCCCAGCACGATCCGGCCGGCTGAAAAAACAGGTTGAACCACGGGCTCGGGAACTGTTGTTGCACCGCGTAGAAGCCTGTCAGCATCCACCATGTGCAAACAGCGAGCGCGATCACTTCAACGGCCGTCCACCACCACAGCGATCTGGACTGATGGCTCAGATACCGCCTCCACAGCACGTTGGTCGACATGCCAAGCACAAACTCGAACCCACGCATCAACGGGTTCGGGTAAGTCGCATATGCCGCCGTGAACCGATTGAAGTCACCGCTTTCGATCGGCACCTCTGCGATGCGAAGCGCTGCGATCAGACCCACCGCCAACACAGCGGCGCCCAAGAGCTTCCAGTGCCAAGTGCGCTCGATGTTGACCAGCAGGAACGGAAACGCCAGATAGAAGAACATCTCTGTCGAGATGCTCCACGACACGGAGTTCCACGAGAACGTGTACGCCAGAAATGGGAAAACCGAGTGCACGAGCATCGCATTAACGCCGAGCACCACCCACTTGCTGAAGATGCCGGGACCGTCGAATGTGATCGAGTCCGGCGCCACGCTGACAACCAGCAAGACGATGCCGACGACATGTACCGGCCAAAGTCTCGCAACCCTTGCGCGCATGAACGTCAAGATCGACCCTGGCGGGCGATCGCCATAGACATGCGTCAGGATGAACCCGGACAGGACGAAAAAGAAACTGACGCCCTGCGCAAGCGCCAAAGGCGCACCGCGCAACCATGGCCATGCAAGGCTGTTGGACCCGTGCAAGACCACAATCATCATTGCGGCAAAAAATCGCAGGCTGGTCAGCGCCTTGAGATTTTCAATGGTGGGTTGCTGCGGCATCGTTTAGGCCCGTGCGCTTGCCGCCGCGCGCGTCACAGCGAAGCTCGCGATACCGGTCGTGAGTCTCTTTCAAATGAGCGCCACTTTCGCGAAGGCGGTCGCATACGCCTCGATCATCTTTTCGCGGCTGAAATGCGCCAGCGCATGGGCACGCGCGGCAGTCTTGAGTGCGTCGAGCGCCTGCGGCTGCTCCTGCAACCTGGACAGCAGCCCGTGAATGCGCTCGGTTTCAGTCGGCTGCATCAGAAAGCCGTTGACCCCATCGGCCACCAGTTCAGGAATTCCGCCCACTGGCGCAGCAATCACGGGAATGCCACACGCATTCGCCTCCATGACCAAAACGGGTCTGCCATCGAACTTCGACGGCAGGATGAGCACATCCAGTTGGTGCAATGCTTCCTTGGCGTGCTCCACAAAACCGTGATACCTCAGCCTGTCGGTGATCCCGCTGGTTGCAACCCGCTCCTTGACCATGGCCGCGTCGGGGCCCGTGCCGAACATGTCGAAATCGAGCCCGGGGTTCAGGCTCGCCAGCCGCCGCGCCAATTCGATGAACCCAACAGGATTCTTCTCACCTGACATCCGGCCGACATATCCGACCTTGAGTCCAGCGCCGCTGGGCGGCGTGGCAGCAGGGAAAAAATCGTCCACATCGACGCCGCTGCGAACGACGACAACAGGAGGATCGGGCCTGCGGGACGATCGCCTGATGAAATCGCCCATGAAATCACTCTCGACGATCACGGCATCGAAGCATCCTTCATAGAGGAAGTGGTTCAACGTATGGCCGATTTCGTTGTACAGGATGTCGGCGACCCGCAGCGCAGGCAACCGCTCTTTCCAATAGGGAAGGAGGTGATACAGCTGTGTGGCGCCCACCTGCAGCACGAGATCTATCTTGCGATCGACAAGAAGTTCTTGAACCAGATCGAACCGGGTCACCGAGGACATGCCGGACAGGTTGAGCAGATGCCCGGTCGAGGCGAAATCTTCCAGCGCATCGGGCTCGTAGTCTGCCGACGCATCGCCGCAATAAGCCACCGTGATCTCGACTCCGCGCGCTCTGAGCGCACGGAAGATCGCAATCGAGAGGGCCCCCTTCACCAGGAAAGGGAGCAGTGCCAGGATACGGGGCGAGTTCATTTGGTCAGGGTACGGACAAGACGCGACCATGCACGCCGGGGAAAGGAGGGGGAGCCGCGTGAGGCCAGGGCTTCATTGAGCGCCTGGTGCTCGGCCTGCAGCGAACGATAGGCGCGCTCCCAGTTCTCGCACTCCCCTTTGAAGTAGTCCCTCGCCTCGATATAGGCCCGGATATCACTGTGGAGTTTGTCGACATCCTGATAGGCATCGGCACCCGGTCCCACGAATGCGAAGGAGCGCCGACCGATTTCGGCGAGCTCGGGATGGTCGCTGTAGTTTCCCAGCATGGCACGGAAATGCTGGAAATCAGAGGCTGCTGTCGACTGCATCATCACGCCGATCAGCCTGTGGGCCTGCAACGGTGGCAACTGGCTCAGCGATGGATGGCGGCATGTCCATGCAACCATTCGCGTGATGGAAGGAAGCAGCGAACGCGCTTCGGCAAGAGGCACCAGATTGCGTTGCATCGCGTAGCTGACCTCGAGCAGCGTGCCGACCGGATCACCGTGTGTCACGCCACGCGAGTGCGCGCGAATGGAAGTCAGGGGCTGCGGAATGATGGCGAACTTGCATCCGTGCTGCAGCGCGCGAGTCCACAGTTCGTAGTCCGGCGCGCGGACCATCAGCGGGTCATCCAGCCCGATTCGCTGGTGCGCGGAGGCGCGCACCATGGTGGAGGACCGGCACAGATGATTGGCACCGATCCAGGTGTCGACCAGATTCAGGTCGCGCGGCTGGTTGTATCCCGCCTCCATCGCGTCGGCCGATGGGTGCCGATTGTCATTCTCGTCATAGATCGCGACATAGGTACCAATGACATCGAGTTGTGGATTCCGGGCAGCCGCCTCCAACTGGATTTCGGCCTTTCGTGGATCGACCCAATCGTCCGCATCCAGGTTGACCAACCACTCGCCACGCGCTTCTTGAACCGCCCGGTTGTAGCTGGCCGCACCGCCCAGGTTCTTCTCATTGACGAACAGCCTGATGCGCGGGTCTTCGAAGGAGGAAACGATGGCCACCGAGTTGTCGACGGATCCATCGTCCACGACCACGATCTCGAAGTCCTGCACCGTCTGGTCCAGGATGCTGCGCAACGTCTTGCCTATGTAGCGCTCGTAGTTGTACGAAAGAACGATGTACGAGAGAAGCGGGCTCTTGCTCATTGGAGGCAACCGGTGACGCGGTCCAGGTCACCCGCCGACAGGTCAGCGTGGAAAGGCAAGCCGATGACACGGGGTGCGAGGGCGTCGGTTGCCGACAGGTCGGACCTCGGCACATCCTTGAACGCCGGATGCCGGTGGCAACCCAGGCCCCACCAGCGACGCCACTCGACCTTGGCGTTGTCGAGCCGAGCCAGGGTCGCGGCGAGATCCGCAGCCGGAACCATCACGTTCAACGTCATGGTGACCCAATCGGTTCCGACCCCACGCTGCAGCTGCACCGCTTTTCCTTCCAGTCGACTCGCATACGCGGCCGTCAGGTCGCGCATTTCCTGGAGGCGCGCCGGCAGCCCGTCCAGCGCCGCCAAGCCCACCGCTGCCGCGTATTCGGAAATGCGATAGTTGCCCGCGCGCAGCGAAGACAGGCGCTCCTGGCCGGCGAATCCGAAGCCCGTCATGGCGGTTGCGCGTTCCATCAACGCCTGGTCGGCACAGAAGATGGCGCCGCCTTCGCCGATGCCCAGCGTCTTGGTGGCATGCAGGCTCACGCAAACGGGTTGCTGGCCGATACCGGAGAGCGAAGTCAATGCCGCCGCCGCATCGAACACGACGGGAATCCCGTGCCGCGCCTCGAAGTCGGCCCACGCGGCGAAGTCCGGCGGCGCACCGAAGGCACTGACGACCAACACGGCTGCGACCGGGCCGGGCACGGACTTCAGCGCGGCGGTCGCGATTTCGGGCGTGAGCGCCAGGGTGTCCGGATCTGCTTCAAGCAGGTATGGCGTCAGCCCGGCATTGCACACCGCGTGCGCGCTGGCGATGAAGGTGAACGCCGGCATCAGGCAGTGACCGCCCTGCTCGCAACGCAACCTCAATGCAAGCTCGATCGCGGTGGTTCCATTGGAGGTCAGCGTCGTGTGACTGCCTCCGACCAGATCGCCGAGACGGCGCGCGAATTCTCCGTTGAGCGGCCCGTAGTTGCTGTACGTGCGGGCGCTGTCGATGCGCTCGAGGTAAGGAAGGAGTTCAGCCGACGTTGGCAGTTTCGGTCGCAAAACCTTGATCGTCGCCGGGGAAGCGTCGCGTTCTTGAATGGGCATGACTTGAGACATCTGAGCAGTGGGGCGATAAAGGCTTGGGCCGAAAACAGGACAGCAGGGGCGGCGTCACCCCCCGCGGCGAATGGGGCGTGCCGGAACACCAACGACGGTCGATCCGGGCTCGACGTCCCGGATCACCACGGCACCGGCACCCACCGTCGACCAGGCACCGATCACGACACCTGGCGCGACGCAGACGCCCACGCCCAGATTGGCGCCCTCTTGAATCGTGACGCGCCCGGCAAGGGCGCACGAAGGCCCGAGATTGACGAAATCCCCAAGCACACAGTCATGAGCGATCGTGCAGCCGGGATTGATCAGGCCGTGGGCCCCGATCGAGACATCCGTCGTGATGTTGCAAGGGCCGATGATCATGGTTCCTTTGCCGACCGAAACGCAGGAGCCGATCACCGCTGCCGGATGCCGCACCGTGACGAACGCAGTGCTGGCCCCCAGAGACACTGCGGCGCGTTGACGCGCCCTGCCGTCCCCGACCGCCAGGACGAAGTGCGCGGCAGGGTCCGGCAAAGTCGCCAGACGCTCGGCTCGCACTGGCAGACCCCGGATATCCGTGACCGGGAAGCCTGGATCGACCATGAAGCCGGAAACATGCTCCCCGGATGCCTGCAAGGCAGACAGCACTTCGCGTCCCAGTCCACCCGCTCCATAGATAAGAAGAGTCATGTGCAACGGTGTGGTAAGTCAGAAGAAAGGTGTCCCGCGCCGAAGCAAGTCGGGCGAGTATACGGTTGACATTTCATACCTGCCGCACCCAGGTGCCACCGGCAGCACACCTATGAAAAACAATTCCAGTAGACCTGCATCCACGCAATGACCAAGCTGTTTCACGGGCCGGCCGGGCGAAACACGATGTACCTGCTCGCCAGATAGGCTGTGATCGTATAGACGGGCATGCCCATTGCCTGTCCGAGATAGCTATTCACTCCAAGATGCTCTATTGCAACAATGACTGTCAGGAGATTTGCACCATACGCAACCGCGGTCGCAAGGATGAATTTCGCTACCGCAGTCAGTTGCCGCCCTTCGTACGCAAACGTCCAGCGGCTGTTGAGAGTGAAGCTTATGCACAATCCAACGCCATAACCGATGAGATTCGCAACGACATCCCTCGCGCCGAAGAAATACTTCGCTGCAAAAATTATCGATAGTCCGCTCAGCGTGTTTATGACGCCTACAACGAGAAATCGAATGAATTGAGAAGAGAAAATATTGCTTCCCTTCATTTTTCAAAATAGCTTCACAATATCAATCCCGACTTCATTGGCGGCGAGGATTTGCATGAGCGCATCGCTCAGCACTCAACAACTGAGAAATCCCCACCGTGAGGCTGCGAATTTTTCGCATGCGCGCCCCGTTTGGAAGAACGGAACGAAATTGAACACGCCGAGAAAACAGCATGGATGACCCGTTGACGCCGGTCGTGATTTTTGGAGACTTTTTTGCAACCCTTTTGAATATGGAGATTATCTCGGCGATTGTCACTGGACGCTCCGAGGCAATTATCTTCACGAGCGCACCGGGATTGAAATTCAATTCATCGAGCACTGCAGTGATTTCCATTGCCGCATCGTCAACCGAAATATAATCGCGAATAGTGTCGATGGGAACGTAAATTTTGACCGGCTTATTTCTAACAATGCTGCGCGCAACATGGGTCAATAGCCCCTGCGGCTTTCCCGTCGCCTGACCCGCACCATAAAGTGTGGATATGCGGGCAAGGAGTACCGTCATTCCCGGATTCGCAACGCAAAACGATCGCAGTAAATCCTCTTGGCTTAATTTCTCCCGGCCGTACGCACTGTTAGGCGCAGGCGGGGACCACTCGGTGATCACTTCGTCCGAGCAAGCCGCGTAGATCGCGCCCGCAGAGCTTGAGAAAACGAGCTTGCCGGGTATCGATAGGAGCCGCGCGTCTGACTGGATCAATTCAAGCAGCCAAGCCAGGGCACGGGTCTCTGGCCCAAGCGATTCTTCGGAACTTGCCATGGTTCCCACACCCGCAGCCCAATAGATTTCCCAGTGGTTCGCCCGACTCGCCTGAGCGGAAAACTCACGAACCGCCCTTTCGATCTGCGAGCGCAGCCTCGCTTCATCGGCCCACTGGAATCGCTCCGAGGGCTCAAATGGTCTTACGCCTCGCAACGAGAGCGCTCGACACAAGGCCGACCCCAGCAGGCCTCGCGCCCCCAGCACCCAAGCCAGCGTCATGAACGGTTCGATCGGGTCGGTTTGGAGCTGACCACGTAAAGCGGCTTGCCCATTGCGATCCCCATCGTCACTGCCAAATATTCCGCAATGACTCCGAGCGCCGTCAGTATCACCCCGGAGAAAAAAGCCACCACAACCGCCAGCGACGCCCAGCCCTCCACGGGAACCTGTCCTGTGTATTTTTCATACAAGGCATACATCGCGAAGCCGACAGCAAACAATATTGAAAAGGCACCAACAACCGTGATCAGGCGGAGCGGCCGGGTTCCGGTCGTCAAAACCAGGCTCCAGAAATGCTTCACAAGCGAAAGAAAAGAATAGCCCGACGGTCGGCCAAACTCTTCTCTGAGCTGAAGCGGGCAATGCCCAATGCGGCCGGTGATCCAGAAAAGCCCGACATCAAGGTACACACCGTTTCCGCAATACGCCGACAAGGTGCGCGCTATTTCACCATCGATCAATCTGAAGCTGTTGAAGCGGCCAATGGAGGCGTTGCCCAAAAGCCGCATGCTGATTATCTTGGCGGTCTTGCTGAAAAAATTTCTAACGAACCCGTGCGGCGCCGGATTTGTGGGCTGGGCATAAACAAGCTGCAAACCCTCCCTAAGCGCCTGATCGATCAGGGTCTGGATACTTGCTGGATCCTGTTGCCCGTCTTCATCCATGGTGACCACCCAGTCACCCGTTGCACTCGCCATGCCGGCCATCGTTGCGGCGTGCTGTCCGTAATTGCGAGACAACCATACCGGATGAACAAAAGAATACTTCTCCGCGAGCGCGCCAATCACGACATCCGAACGATCCGGCCCGCAATCGTGAACGAGCAATATCTCGCACACAAAAAACTCGGTCCCGTCGGCCGTTTTTTGAGGCGAGGTGAATTTCTCGATCTCCGCGACAAGGGCGGCAAGCGTCTGCTCTCCCGCATAAACCGGAATCACGACGGATATTCGCTGAGAGTCATTCATTGCAGTACATCACATGCTCAATTATCGAAAAACCATTCCGCTTCATTTTTCCGCAAAGACAACGGAAAAATCAAAGAAATTCATTTATCCAAACAAATCACAGCCAAGTTTCCAATCACGGAAACTGACTCTTCGCTTGGCCACGCTGCCGAGGTTTTGCAGAGATTTTCTCCTTGAATCGCCTGCTCGCCAACCGCTGGCTTGAATCGATATCCGGAAGTCTCCAACAGCAATGGCAATTTTGAATAAATCGGATAGAGCGCAGACACGTTCATATCACCTTGGATGGTGTTCAACCCTGCTGGATATCCGCCTCTGCCACCGCCAAAAGAAATGTATTCAACTTTTTGAAAATCAGCCTTCTGTTCAAGGCGCGCAACAATTCGATTGACCTTCATCCGGTCCCACGCGTTCAAACGCTGCTGATCGGCGAAAACTTGATTGCTCTTGAAAACAAAAGACACAATCAAAATAGCCGGAAGCACCATAAAGACGGCCGCAGGCATTTTTTCCAGCCTCTGGCGCAATATCGGATACGCGAGCAAGAGGATCAATCCGATGATCAGCGACGTCTGCGACAACACCCTGGGAACCGGCCACCAATCCTTGAAAGGAAGGATGACGCCCACTGTCGCCAACGCAAGCAACGGTGCCGCAAGCACGAAAATCGTCTTTTTGACTCGAGATTTTCCTTCTCCTGGGCCTCGAAAAACTTCAACGCACACTGCAAGGCCAGCGATGACAAGCATCACGGCGATGATGACTTTCACCCAATGGGCTCCCATGGGCTCCCCGAGCCAATATATCTTGGCAATCAGCTCAAGAATCTGAGAGATTCTCTCGGGCACTTCGTGCAATTTGATAAATTCTGCACGGCTCGTCAAGCTGATAAGGCCAAATCGCTTGGATATGGTCACTATTGCCATGAAAAGCACGACGGAAGCCAAGCACACAAGCAACAGACTCAGGGCTCGCCTGCGATAGTCGACGGCAGGTCGGTTATCCGATGTCGATCTGCTTCTAAAGACCTCACCAAACAGGATCGAAAAAATCAGCGCGATTGAAAAATAATTCAAAAAGCCCTGATATACAAAAAGCATTGCTACCGTTGCAGCAAAAGAAATCAGAAGGTTTCTATTTCTCCTCCCCGCGTCTCGCGACAATGCTTCGAGCGCAATGATCGTAAGCAATGCTCCAACGCAATAGCCTGGAAGCACCATGCGAAAGGTAAGTATTTCGGCAAGATACGGATGCGCCACCATCAGCGAGCCCGCAACGAGGGCGCCAGGGCTATCGACCGCTCCCACAAATCTCAATACCGCCAGAACCAATCCAGCTTGCAGCAACAACGAAAGAAGGCCCAAGGAAATATAGATGTCGGCTATATTTACACCTAAGGCATGTATGGCTCCATCGATTGCCGCCAGGAAAAAACGACCTTGCGCAAGAAAGACGTCAAACTCACTCGTTGAAAATCCTTGCCCGAATGAGTAATCGTCCACAGCAAAGCCTCGATCAAGGACACCACCTCTTGCGATCAAGGCAATTCCGAAGAATATGAGGAGCAGCTTCAAGTGCCCTGATTCGAGCAAGTCGTCAATTTTGTTTTTTTCTGTTTTCATTAGACAGGTGACTCAAGAAAGCACAGACCTATTTTCAATTTACTTCAATTCCGGGAGCTGAAAATTCTGATCCAACCGATTCAATGCGCTGTATCCGTTGCCAAAATCCATGAGTCGAATGCTCATTTGCGGCGAACGAAGCGATAAGCCTGCCAGGTCCAGCGGGCAGCCAACACGCCACCCCGAATGATCCAAGGCGCGTTGCGCTCGAGCCAGCGCGAAGCCTTGAGGCTCGCGAAAACGATCTGTTCGTCGTATTGCCCCCCCGATCCAAAGAGCCCGCCGATGAGTTCTTCCGCCGTGGGCTCCATCCTGGGAGGCGCGACCACGGAGTCGTCGACAGCCTCCGACTGATTGCCGGCGACCGCTGAGCCAAGGCCCACCACGAGCTGCCTGGATTTCTGCCTGAGCGATGCGGAGGCACTTGTTCGCAGCAGGTCGCTGTATTCGATGCGCCTGCGGGCAAGATCGCGCGGCGTGTGCACCATGGAATTGCGCCGCTTCCTGTAGAAGAAGAAGACGTCGGTGGTCACGATGGACCGCAGGCCCGCATCGCACATCCTCATGAAGAGCGACCAGTCTTCGTAGCAGCTCAAGCTCTCCAGGTAGGGGAACCGTTCCATCGCCGATCGCCTGAAAAGCGCAGTTGCGGTGGAGAACCTGTTCTCGAGCAATCCGGCGACAACAGCCTCGCCGGAAAACATGGCGTAGTCACGGCAGGGGTTGACGGCTGCTCCCACCACGGGCGGCACGTCCCCATCGATGAAGTAGCCCGCCGGCGTCACGACGATATCGAACTCCGCGTTGTTCTCCAGCGCGGCCACACCGACCTCGAGAAAGCGCGGATGGATCAGGTCGTCGGCGTCGAGTGTCAGCACGTACGGTCCGGTCGCATGACGAACGCCGACATTGCGCGCTCCCGCCAGACCGACATTCGCGGCCAGCCGGATCACCTTGACGCGCGGGTCCGCGCTGCGCGCGAGTTCGTCGATTCCGAGCACGCTCTGTGCGTCCGTCGACGCGTCGTCCACCACGAGGATTTCGATGTTCCCGTAGTTCTGCCCGATCAGGTTCTCGAGCGTCGCGGGCAAATAGCCCCCGAGGTTGTAGTGAGGCACCACGACCGAGACCAGGGGAGGTTGTTCACCCAATGCCCGCCACGCCCGCTTTCGCTTCGCCGCGGAGAGCCACGGCCACGGACTCTCCGGATGACGTACCGGCACCAGCTTTTCATTGCGGGCGAAGTTGCGCTCCAGCACCTCGACCAGCCCGGTGGGCGTTCCATCGAACTTTAGGCAGTTGATCCCGTCAAGCCAGGGCGTGCCTTCGCCGAACGCGGGATTCGCCTTGTTCAGGATCACGCGCCCCCCCTGAAGCGACACGTCCAGTGCCGCCGTGGCTGCTGCCTCGAAGGCACCGGGGAACACGATCGTCGCATTCGCGGCCAGCGCGTCGAACACGTGCTGCTCCGCCTGCGCCAGAAAAACGGCACGCTCGACAAGCGTCGGCGGAACCAGCCGTTCGATCTGCGCACGATAGGCCTCGTCGGTGCTGCGCGCATCCAGCGTCATCGCGCCGGTGTACTGCGGGCAATTGCGCATCAGGCCGACGACGCCGCGCACGAAGAGGTCCGGGCGCCCCGATCGCTGGAATTCGGAGGCGAAGACCACGGCTTGATCCATTGATGCAGGCACCGTATCGGTGGCGAGCGACGTGCGATCGAACGGCACGTGGCAGAGCACCCGAGGCTCCCATTCCTGCACCGGGAAATCGAAGATGTCGCGCACGGCCTCGCTCACGGCGAGACTGGGCGCCACGACGTAGTCGCAATCGCGCAGGCATTTGCGCTCAAGGTCGCTCAAGTTGAGATCTGCGATCGCGAGCGGTCTCGCTTCAGCGTGCAGGAGCGCGGTGTGCGATCCGTGAAGACGAACGGCCACGGTGGCATCGGGCAGAAAGCCCTGGAGCCGGCATTCCTGCAAGGTACAGAATGCCAGCCCCCCGAGATCCGGAAACTCCAGGTAGTCGATGGGGCCGCTCTTGCTCAATTCGGCCAGGGCCCTGAAGACGCATGCCGAGCGCCAATGCCACAGCGTGTTCGAGTACGCCGAGGCGGGTGGATGATGGCGCGAATCGGTGAAGCGGCCCTGGGTCGCTCGTGTGTCGACCTCGACCAGCTCCACGTGAGGGAACGCGGCCTTGAACGCCGTGGCATCGACGGCGGCATCGACCATCACCAGGGTCGTGCGCTTGCGGTCTGCTTCGTCGAGCGCACGCAGCATGTTGCGCATCACCCGGCCGCTGGCCCCGGGCGTGTACGGAGTCAGCTCCGTGGAAACGAACACGAGACGGCTCATTCAGCTTCCCTGAAAGCGCCGGCGACGCCGGAGTGCGACAGCGGCGTTCCGCCGGCAATACCGTGGCCAACTCGCACGCCGCCGGGAGACCCCGGATTGGCGCACACCGTCGCGCCAGCCGACAACATTGAATCAGACACTGCGTCTCCCCCATCCCGCTTCGGGATCTTTTTCATCGTCTTACATCGGCTGATTCGCCCGCAAGCGATCGCCTGTTCTCTTCAGCCGCGGTTCGCAGCCTGCCACCGCCATGCATCGCGGCACATCTCATCGACATCGCGCTTGGCAACCCAGCCCAGCAGCTCGCGCGCAAGACTCACATCGGCAAAGCTGATGCCGATGTCCGCATCCCGCCGCGGCACGATCTCATAAGGGACACGCTGGCCACTGACCCGCTCGAACGTCCGGATGACTTCCAGCACCGAGGTTCCATGTCCTGTTCCGAGATTGACCACGATGCGAACCTGATTCTTCGTGAGGAAATCGAGCGCAGCCACATGCCCCTCTGCAAGATCCATGACATGGACGAAATCGCGCACGCCGGTTCCATCGTGGCTCGGGTAATCGTCGCCGAAGATCTGCAACGACGGACGGATCCCCGCAGCCACCTGACACACCAACGGCATCAAATTGCTGGGCGTGCCCAAAGGGCTCTCGCCGATCAACGCACTGGGGTGTGCGCCCGTCGGGTTGAAGTACCGGAGCGTCGCAATGCGCCATTGCGGATCCGAGCGACCCAGTTCATTCAGCAAGTCTTCCACGACCAGCTTGGTGCGCCCGTAGGGATTGCTCACCGCACAGGGTGCGTCCTCGGCAACCGGCATCGGCTGCTCGGGCCCATAGACGGTTGCAGATGACGAGAAGACCAGGGTCTTGCATCCCGCACGCGCCATCGCCCCCATGAGCGCAATGGAACCGTGCACGTTGTTGTCGAAGTAGTCGATCGGCTGGCTGATCGATTCGGTCACCGCCTTCAGCCCGGCGAAATGCAGAACCGCGGACACCGGATGGCCTGCAAAGACCTTGTCCAATGCCGCCGAGTCGCGGATGTCGCCCTGCTGCCAGACCACGGGCCGCCCGATGATTTGCTCCATGCGCGCCAGGACGGCTGGGGCGCTGTTGGAGAAATTGTCGAACACCACGAATTCATGCCCGGCACGCGCCAGCTCTATGCATGTGTGGGACCCGATGTAGCCGGCCCCGCCAGTGACCAGAATCAACGCCCGACTCCGGCAAGGCTGTCGGCGAGCGACGGCGCGGCGGCGTCCTTCGCCGACAGGATCGGGGAAGCACCGAACAGCGGCCATTCGATGCCGATCGCCGGGTCATTCCACGCAATGCTCCGCTCGTGGGCGGGCGCATAGTATTCGGTGGTCTTGTAGAGGAAGTCGGCGCTTTCGCTCAACACCAAGAAGCCGTGCGCCAGGCCGGGAGGAATCCAGAGCTGCCGGTTGTTGTCCTCGCTCAGTTCGACCCCCACCCATCGCCCGAAAGTCGCCGACGTGGGGCGGATGTCGACCGCGACGTCAAACACGGCGCCGCGAGCCACGCGGACCAGTTTGCCCTGTGCCTGCTCGACCTGGTAATGCAGCCCCCGCAACACGCCCTTCGACGAGCGGGAATGGTTGTCCTGCTTGAACGTCAGCTCCGAGCCGGTCGATCGCCGGAACACCTCCTCGTTGTAGCTCTCGAGGAAGAAGCCTCGGGCATCACCGAAGACTTTGGGCTCCAGGACAACGACGTCCGGAATGCTGGTGGGAGATATTTTCATACTTCATCGTTAGGGAAACGCTCGCCGTCAAACCCGGCGCCACGATCAGGGCATTGTTATCCAAAATCCTGACTGGATTGCCCCGGCGTTACTCCCCTTGCCCAGGTATCCATGCCAGGAGATCGTGAAAACAACGGTGCGGCCTTTGGCGACCTCTCCCGCAGGTGTTGTACGGCGTTGGCTGGGCTGCTTCACCCCTGCCCAATCAAGCGCCGCAATTCGCTCTCATATTGCCGGAGCATTGCCTGAATGTCGAAGCGACGTTCCGCGAAGGCTCTGGCGGCCAATTGAAAGTTTTCGAGCTTCTGCTTGTCCGACGCAAGCTCTTCAATCCTGCGAGCGAATTCGTCGTACGCACCGGGTGCACACAGATAGCCCTGCTGCCCTTCTTCGATCATGTCCGGCAGTGCCCCGACCCTGGACGCGATCACCGCCGTCCCGCTGGCCAATGCTTCCATGATGATGTTCGGTCGTCCGTCAAGCCGCGACGGCAGGCACAGGATGTCGCACGCCTGGAGGTAAGGCCTGAGATCCGCGACGGAGCCTTTCAACAAGAATCTCCCAGGCGGGAAATTGGCCGCTGCAATGGCCGATCTGAGCTCCGGCTCGAGAGAGCCGGTGCCAGTCATCAGGAACACCACATTCGATTCGCTGGAAATGCGCTTCGCTATTTCGACGAAGCCCAGAGGGTCTTTTTCCTCGGACCAACGGCCAAAGAATCCGACGACTGTTGCGTTTCCAGGAATATCGCCGGCCATCGGGGAGGGCTGCCCCGGATCCGCCGGCGCGTTTTTTTCCAGATCGACACCGCTTTCCACCAGGCTGATGCGCTGCGGGGATTCGCCTGCGGCGATCAACCATTCCCGCACTTCGGCATTTTCGATGAAGGTCAGGTCGATGCAGTCGGCATACCGCCGGTTGTTGGCTGTATGGCCCACCGTATTGAAAAGCAGGTCAGCCACGGCAAGACGCGGATACCTGAGCTTCCATGCGGGCAGGCAGTCATACGCAAAAGCACTGCCGATCACCCAGAGGATCTGGACATCCCTGGATTGCAACAGGTGATCGAAAAAGTCGCGCCAGTATTCAGGCTCGAGAAACCGCGGCAGATGGAATATTTCCGGCGTTGCCGATTCGAACCAGGAGGTGGTATCGCCGTGGGCTTGCCCCACGGGCACGGTCGTCACGATCACCACGCGCCACCCGTTTCGCACCAATTGCGCCACGATGGCGCTCAACAAGCGCTCGGCGCCGCCCAGCACCAGGAATGGCAGCGCGATCAACAAGGTGGGGCCGGTGGCCGCCAGAACATGGAAATCGCGCCGGGTCGCAAAAGACTGCGGCGGACGAGCCGGTGGAGAAGCGCCTGCCGCTCTCGCAGACTGAAGTGCGTCTTCCGTCAGCACGTCTTCGTTGAAGCGATGGACCAGCAGCTTCTGGATTTCGTTGTCGAGCACGTCGCTTCTATTGCTCAGCGTGTTGCCGTGGCTGCGATAGTGGAAAAGCGGCTCGCGAATGCCGATGAAGCGCGCGCCGAGCGCCGCAAGGCGCACCCAGAACAACCAGTCCTCGTGGACATGCCCCGTGGTCGGGTCCGTGTCCCGGTAGCCGCCGGCCTTGCGCCAGAACTCCCTGCTGTACACGGCGCAAGTGAGCGCATTGTTGCCGTCGAGCAGCATGTCCAGGGTCGGGCGTTCGTGCGGCGTCCAGACATCCGATCTGTCGCCAAAGAACTGCAGCCCCGGCGAGACCACCCCGTAACCGGAATGCTCCAGCATGAAGACCGCCTTCTCGATGTAAGTCGGCGCGATGCGGTCATCGGCATCCAGGCAGCAGATGTACTTGCCCCTGGCGTGACTGATGCCGAAGTTTCGGTTGGCGCCGGCACGGTACGGCTGGTCCTGCAGCAGCAGCCGCAGCTTGGGCGACGCCTTGGAGACGGCATCGATCAGGCGCTGACGGGAGTCGGGGGAGCTCGAGCCTCCCTCCACCACGATGATCTCGATGTCGGTGAAGGTCTGCGCCTCGACCGAGCGGATCGCCTCGCCCACGAGGTGGCCGTAGTTGAAGCAAGGAATCACGATGCTGACGAGCGGCCGATCCGATGGCCAGTCCTGCCCGCTCGGCGGTTGCACGGCATCCGGCACGACGCCTGCCGGTGCGAGGAGACGGACCGCCGCCGCGGTGCGCTTCGCGGCCTCCAGGTTCCTGGCGCCGCTTCCGGCCAACGCGCGCCGGCGCCTGAATTCCCGAAGGTGATCGAAGATGCGACCCCGAAGCGTCCACCACGCCAGCTTTGCGACTTGTTTCGCCCGTCGTGCAGCGCGGGGATTGCTCGTCGCCCAGCGACGCAAGGGCGTCGTGGCTCGCCATGCGATGGTTTGTTGCATGGCCTCCACCCGACCCGCGGCCTCCAGCGCCCGGTGTTCCATGGCGGCGGTCTTCGCGACCTCCTCGGAGAGTTTCCTGCGAAGCGCCGCAGCCTCGCCCTCGCGCTCCGCGGCCCGCCTGATCTCGAAGTTGATGGCCTCGGTGGCCTGCGCCGCATTGAGACGAGCATCCGAGAGGATCACTTCGACTTCAGCCTTCAGGCGCTGGACCTCTCGGCTCGCGGCCCCGGAACTCACCGGTTGCCGGTCGCCGGATTGCAATCTCTTCAGGTCGAACGACCAGAGCTGCCCAATGCGCGCAACCAGCGGCGGCGTGAACTCGCTGCCGTCCAGTCGCGCGAGCGATCGCACCGAGGCTTCGGTCGACTGGCCGGCATGCAGAAGGTGCAGGTGCGTCAGGGCCTTGGCTTCCTCGGTCGTCGCGCCATCGAAGTCGGCGTTCATCAAGCGCTCAAAGGCTTCGTTGGCGCGCGCAACCTGGCGTTCGCTCTTCGTGACGATGCCGACATAGGTCGAGGCGTAGTCCTTGATGGAAACTTCCGCGCCGGTCAGATGAGCCCCGAGCGCCGTTTCGACGATGTGGCGGATCGCCCCCTCGCTCGGATAGTAGATGTGCTCCAGCGAACTGTTCAGCCACGCCGCGTTGCTGGACTCGGCCGACATGACAGGAACCTCGAACAGCAGGAACCCGTCGTCTTTCAGCAGTTCGATGGCTGCGTGGAATCCGCCGCGAAAATCGAGCAGATGCTCGAAGACCGCGATCGCGGTCACCACGTCGAATTCGGCGCGATGATCCTGCACCAGCTGCGGCGCCAGCAGGTCGTTGCCAAGGAGCCGGATGCCCTTGTCCTGCGCCTGCCCGGCGGCCTTGGCGTTGACTTCGATGCCGAACTTGTCGAAAGCGCTTGTGAACTTGTCCAGCAAGTAGCCGTTCGCGCAGCCTATGTCGAGAATCTTCCCGTGGTCGGCCAGCAAACGGACCAGCGCGGCAGCCCAACCCAGTCCGTGCTCGGCCATGAACTCATAGTCCGCATAGCCGCTGCTCGCGCCGTTCACGTAGTAGTTGTCGTCGTAGTACGCCTGCGTGCTCTCCGGCAGGTTGGCGATCACACCCAGGCCGCAATGAGTGCATCGCTTGATTTCCATGCCATCTGCCCGAATGGCGAACGGCTTGAAGCTGGTACCGGAACACGCGTTGCAGATCATTTTTTTGCTTGCCAGTAGAAAACGAAAGGCGGTCCGGCGTGGCGCCGGACACGTCCCTTGCACGCCCTCGATTTAAGTTGCGGAGATCTCTTCGCGCGCGCTGCGCAGGGTCTCTTCGAGAACCGAGTCCATGTCGGAGGGCTCAACGTGAAGCCCCAGCGCCTTCAGCCTGGACGGGTCGCCGACGAAAGCCCTGACATCGCTGTTGCCGCGTCGCGACTCATCGTGCTTCAACTCGACCGGCACGCCGGAGACAGCGATCAACCGCTGTGTGAGGTCCAGCAGACGCTGTCCGTCGCCGCTGCAGATGTTCACCACCTGCGCAGAGGCGTCGCTCGCCAGGGACAGGTCGACAAGAAGCTTCGCAGCGATCCGCACATCCATGAAGTCCCGCACGACATCGAGATCGCCGGTGGACAGCACACCGCCACGCGTGCCCATGCAAGCGATCTGGTGCGCAAAGCTTCCCAGGGCCAGAGACTTCGGCATGCCAGGCCCGATCGGATTGAACAGCCGGGCCACCACCACGGGCAACCCGCGCGAAGCCGCGACGAAGGCGTGGCTCGTCTGCGCCAACTTGCTCGCGCCGTAGGCCGTGTTGGGACGGCAGGCCGCATCCTCGCGCACGGGCTGCTGGGCGGCGGGCACCGCCCCGTATTCGGCGGCGCTGCCGGCCAGGAGCACGCGCGGCTTGCGCGGCATGGCAAGCGCGCCATCCAGCAGGTTGGCAGCGAAGACGACGTTGGCCTCGTAGAGCTCGCCATAGGAGGGGGCGGAGGAAACCCCCGCCAGATGCATGACGAACTGCGGCTCTACGGACAAGAGCAGATCGCGGACCTCGGCCGCATCGGCAGGATCGGCAAGCACGCGCCTTGCCTCGCCTGCGACAGCGGCCCGTTCGGTTCTGCTGACGGCGAAGGCTTCAAGGCCGCGCGCCTGCAGTTCTTCAAGCACCGCCCGCCCGACGAATCCGCTGGCACCGGTGACAAGCACGCGCATAGGCTACTCGGGCAGGAAAAGCTCGCGACTCTCGTCGAACATCTTCTGCGCTGTCGAGTAGTCTTCCGGTCGGCCGATGTCGAGCCAGAAGCTCTCGGGCTGTTGGTGGCAGCGCACCTTCTTGCCGGCCGCGCTCAGCTTGAGCAACAGGTCCGGCATGTCCAGGTGAACACCCTCGCTGACATGCGGCTTCACCGCGTCGCGGTTGAGCATGTAGAGGCCCATGCTGACCAGGTGCTTGCTCATGGGTTTCTCGAGGTAACCCTGGAGATTCATCTCCGCATCGACCTGGATGAGCCCGAAATCGATCTTGACCTCTCGTTCGTAGACGCAGATCGTGGCATCCGATTGCCGCTCGGCATGCGTGCGGACCAGTTGGCCGATGTCGAACGTGGTGAGCAGGTCGCCGTTGGTGACGATGAAGTTCTCGCCGACCTTGTCGATCAGTGCGCCAAGCGGACCGGCCGTCCCCAGAGGGCTGTCCTCGAGGCTGTAGTCGATCTTCAGCCCGAATCGCGAACCATCGCCGCAAAACGCGCGGATCAGGTGATGCAAATGGTTGACCGCAAGGATGACTTCGTCGACGCCGGCGCGACGCAGCTGCCGCAGCAGGAGTTCCAGCACCGGCATGTCCCCCAGGGGCATGAGGGGCTTGGGAAACGAGGCGGTGAACGGCTGAAGGCGAGTGCCCTTGCCGCCGGCCATGACGACTGCTTTCATGATGCTTGCTCCCTCAGACGGTGTAGACCGCAGGGCGGTACAGGTGGATGTTGCGGCGGATGAATTCGATGCTCTGGCGCAACCCCTCGTCCAGGTCGACTTGCGGCGACCACCCCATCAACTTCGCGGCCAGCGCGTTGTCGGAGACGAGCTTCAAGACCTCGCTCTTGTCGGGGCGCATGCGCGCAGTGTCCGCAACGATCTCCTTTTCCACGCCCATCAGCTTGAGGATGCGCTCGGCAAAGTGGCCGATCGTGTAGGTCGAGCCGGTTCCCAGGTTGATGGTCTGCCCCTCGATCCCGGGCGTCACCGAAGCAGCGACGAAACCGGCGACCGTGTCCGTCACGAAGGTCATGTCGCGCTCAGGGGTCAGCGATCCGAGCTTGATCACGTCCTGGGTCAATGCCTGCGAGATGATGGTCGGGATGAATGCCCGGGCGGACTGGCGTGGGCCGAACGTGTTGAACGGGCGCAAGGTCACGACACCGGTGTCGAACGAGCGGTAGTAGCTCTCGGCGATCTTGTCCGCCCCGATCTTCGAGGCCGAATAAGGCGACTGCCCTTGCAGCGGATGCTCTTCGTCGATCGGCACGCGCACCGCGGTGCCGTACACCTCGGAGGTGCTCGTGTGGACGACGCGACGAACCGACAGACGGCGCGCGGCCTCCACGACGTTGAGCGTTCCCTCGACGTTGGTGCGCACGTAGCTGCGCGGGGCAACGTACGAATACGGAATGGCGATCAGGGCCGCCAGATGGCAGACGACGTCGATGCCCTGCATGGCATGCATGACGAAATCGCCATCGTCGATGTTGCCCGCCACGACGCGGAACTGACCCTTCACGTCATCCGGTGCGAATTCGAGATTGCCCCAACTCGATGCGGAACCGTAGCGGACCATGGCCGTGACGTCAGCGCCGGCACGCACGAGCGCTTCGACGAGATGGCTTCCGATGAACCCGCCTGCGCCGGTTACGAGGTACTTTTGACCCGTCAGGGTTTGAGTTGATGCATGCATGACTTGTGCTACCGAAGAAATTGTTGTGTGTCAGTGTTCAGAATGAGTGCTCTTCGGCAAGCAGCCGATTGAGGTACTTGCCGTAGGCATTTTTCTGCAGTGGCAAGGCCAGCCGCGCCAGTTGCTCCTTGTCGATGAAGCCATGCCGCCACGCGATTTCCTCCGGGCAGGCGATCTTCAACCCCTGCCGGTGCTCCAGCGTGGCGATGAACTGCCCCGCCTCCAACAGGCTTTCATGCGTACCGGTATCGAGCCAGGCGTAGCCGCGCTGCATGATCTGCACGTTGAGCCGGCCAAGATCGAGGTACGCCTGATTGACGGCCGTGATCTCGAGTTCGCCTCGTGCACTCGGCTTCACCGCCTTGGCGATGTCGATGACCTGGTTGTCGTAGAAGTACAGGCCCGTCACGGCGTAGTTGCTCTTGGGCTTGAGCGGCTTTTCCTCGATGCTGCTGGCCTTGCCTTGTGCGTCGAACGCGACCACGCCATACCGCTCCGGGTCATGCACGTGGTACGCGAACACAGTGGCTCCCGCGTCCTGCGCGTCGGCGCCGCTCAGCAGATGGGCAAAGTCATGCCCATAGAAGATGTTGTCCCCCAACACCAGCGCGCTCGGCGAGTTCCCCACGAACTTGTCGCCGATGATGAACGCCTGCGCCAGGCCATCGGGACTCGGCTGCACCGCGTACTGCAGGTTGATGCCCCATTGGCTGCCGTCACCCAGCAGCTGTTGGAAGCGCGGCGTGTCCTGCGGCGTGCTGATGATGAGGATGTCGCGCATGCCGCCGAGCATCAGGGTGCTCAGCGGGTAATAGATCATGGGCTTGTCGTACACCGGCAGCAGTTGCTTGCTCATGGCGAGCGTGGCCGGGTGCAGGCGGGTGCCGGAGCCACCGGCAAGGATGATGCCTTTGCGTTGCGTCATGGGGTCTTCTAGTGTGGGAGGCCGGGAAAAATCAGTCGGTCAGAGCGTCTCGCGCAGCATGCGTGCCACGCCTTCCTGCCAAGGCGGCAGTCGCAGGCCGAAGGAGGTCTGCAGCTTGGTGGTGTCGAGCCGCGAGTTGTGCGGCCGCTTCGCGGGCGTCGGAAAGGCGCTGGTGGGCACGGCCTCCACGGCCTGCGGGCCGGCCTTGAGTTCGACGCCGGCCTGCTGCGCCATCTCGAGCACGAATCGCGCGTAACCGTGCCACGTGGTCTCGCCGCCGGCGATGGCGTGGTACAGGCCGGCCTTGGCCGGGTCTTGCAAGGTGGCGCGGATGGCGTGCGCGGTGATGTCGGCCAGCAGCTCGGCACCGGTCGGGGCGCCGAACTGGTCGTCGATGACCGTGAGCTTGTCGCGCTCCTTGGCCAGGCGCAGCATGGTCTTGGCGAAGTTGCCGCCGCGTGCGGCGTACACCCAGCTGGTGCGAAAGATCAGGTGCTTCGCGCAATGCTGCGCCACCAATTGCTCGCCTTCGAGCTTGGTCTGGCCGTACACGCTGAGCGGGCCGGTCGCGTCTTCTTCTTTCCAGGGCTTGGTGCCGCTGCCGTCGAAGACGTAGTCGGTGGAGTAATGCACCATCAGCGCGCCGATCTGCTGCGCGGCCTCGGCCACCACGCCGGGCGAGGTGGCGTTGAGCTTGCGCGCGAAGTCGGGCTCGCTCTCGGCCTTGTCGACGGCGGTGTGCGCGGCGGCATTGACGATGACGTCGGGGCGCACCGCCAGCACCGTGGCGGCCAGCTGCTCGGGGCGGCTGAAGTCGGCGTGGAAGTCGGTGCTGTCGAAGTCCAGTGCGACCACTTCGCCGAGCGGCGCGAGGCTGCGCTGCAGCTCCCAGCCGACCTGTCCACCTTTGCCGAGCAGCAGCAACTTCATGCGGAAGCCTTTGCAGGCGCAGCGTCGTATTGCTTCTCGACCCATTCGCGGTACGCGCCGCTTTGCACGTTGCGCACCCACTCGCCGTTCGCGAGGTACCACTGGACGGTCTTGCGGATGCCGGTGTCGAAGGTCTCGGCGGGCTTCCAGCCGAGTTCGCGTTCGAGCTTGCGTGCATCGATGGCGTAGCGGCGGTCGTGGCCCGGGCGGTCCGTGACGTAGGTGATCTGCTCCTTGTACGGCTTGCCGTCGGCGCGGGGGCTCAGTTCGTCGAGCAGCGCGCACACGGTGTTGACGATCTCGATGTTGGGCTTCTCGTTCCAGCCGCCGACGTTGTAGGTCTCGCCGAGCTTGCCGGCTTCGAGCACGCGGCGGATGGCGCTGCAGTGGTCCTTCACGTAGAGCCAGTCGCGCACCTGCATGCCGTCGCCGTACACGGGCAGGTTCTTGCCAGCCAGCGCGTTGACGATCATCAGCGGGATCAGCTTCTCGGGGAAGTGGAACGGGCCGTAGTTGTTCGAGCAGTTGGTGGTGACCACCGGCAGGCCGTAGGTGTGGTGCCAGGCGCGCACGAGGTGGTCGCTGGCGGCCTTGCTGGCCGAGTACGGGCTGTTGGGCTCGTACTTGTTCTCTTCGGTGAAGGCCGGGTCGGTCTTGGAGAGCGAGCCGTAGACCTCGTCGGTCGACACGTGCAGGAAGCGGAAGGCCGCCTTCTGGTCGGCCGGCAGGGCGTTCCAGTAGCCGCGCACCGATTCGAGCAGGCGGAAGGTGCCGAGCACGTTGGTCTGCACGAAGTCTTCCGGGCCATGGATCGAACGATCCACGTGCGATTCCGCGGCAAAGTTCACGACGGCGCGGGGTTTGTGCTCGGCCAGCAGGCGATCGAGCAGCGCGCTGTCGCCGATGTCGCCTTGCACGAAGACGTGGTTCGCGTTGCCCTTGAGCGACGCCAGGGTCTCGAGGTTGCCTGCGTAGGTCAGCTTGTCGAGGTTCACGACGGGCTCGTTGCCCTGCGCGATCCAGTCGAGCACGAAATTGGCGCCAATGAAGCCTGCGCCGCCGGTAACCAGGATCATGGAGTCCCCTGCATGTAGAAAAAAGTTTGCTTTACCAAAAATCAACATTCAATTATCCCATCGGTGTGAAGTGCCGATGTACAGGGCTTGGCCGGCTTGCGGGGCCCGCCTACAATCGCCAACAATTGCAGGAGAGCGGGCCTCCACGGAGGCCCTACCGAAGGCGCAAACTCCCATAAACGCTCAGGTCGGCCCGACGAAATTCCAGGCAACGCCACGGAACTTCGGCAAGGGGTCAGTACTGCACTCATCGATACAGCCGTCTGGAGAGCCGCCACGCCATGTGGCGCACCGAAGGAGCAAACCCGCTGCGGGTGCAGCAGGGTGAATCTCTCAGGTACCGAGGACAGGGGGAGCGGCAACTTGGACATCGGTCGTCCGGTTGCTTGCTATTGGTTCAATAGCACTCCACGCCCGCCGTTCAAGCGCTGCAAACTCAAAGGTACTTGCAATGCGTGTGATCGTTCTTGGCGCCGGCCTGCTCGGCGTGACTTCGGCCTACTACCTCCAGCAACTCGGCCACGAGGTGACCGTGATCGACCGGCAGGCCACCCCGGCCGCCGAAACCAGCTTCGCCAACGGCGGCCAGATCTCGGTCAGCCATGCCGAACCGTGGGCCAATCCGAGCGCGCCGCTGAAGGTGCTGCAATGGCTCGGCAAGGAAGATGCGCCGCTGCTCTTTCGCATCCGCGCCGACATGCGCCAGTGGCTCTGGGGCCTGCAGTTTTTGCGCGAATGCACCCCCGCGCGCACCCGCCACAACATCGAACAGATCGTTCGTCTCGGTACATACAGCCGGGAAATGTTGCAGCAATTGCGTCGAGACACCGGCCTGAACTATGACCAGCGCACGCAAGGCATCCTGCACTTCTACACGACGCAAAAAGAATTCGATGGCGCCCTCGCGCCCGCCGAGCAGATGCGCGCCCTGGGCTGCGAGCGGCTGGTCATCTCGGCCGACGAGGCCATCAAGATCGAACCCGCCCTCGCCCACATTCGCCCCCAACTCGCCGGCGCCACCTACACCGCCGAAGACGAATCGGGCGACGCCAACCGCTTCGCGCGTGAGCTGGTGAAGCTGGCCGAGGCGGCCGGCGTGAAGTTCCTCATGAGCCACACGGTGACCGCGCTGCGCGAAGCCGGTGGCAGCATCGACCACGTCGAGGCGACCGACAACGAAGGCCGCTTCCAACGCATCCGCGGCGATGCCTTCGTGCTCGCGATGGGTTCGCTGAGCCCGCTGTACGCCGCGCCGCTGGGCATCCGCCTGCCGATCTACCCGGCCAAGGGCTACTCGGTGACGCTGCCCGTGAAGGACGCGTCGAAGGCACACCAGGTCTCGCTCACCGACGACGAATACAAGCTGGTGTTCTCGCGCTACACATCCGAGTCGGGCGACCGCCTGCGCATCGCCGGCACGGCCGAACTCAACGGCTACGACCGCGACCTGAACCGCGTGCGTTGCGAAGCCATCGTGCGGCGCGTCGAAGAACTCTTCCCCGGCGCCGGCGACACCGAGCGCGCGCAGTTCTGGACCGGCCTGCGCCCGGCCACGCCGAGCAACGTGCCGTTGATCGGCAAGACCAAGCTGCCGAACCTGTTCCTCAACACCGGCCACGGCACGCTCGGCTGGACGCACGCCTGCGGCTCGGGCAAGTCGATCGCGCGCATCGTGAGCGGGCTCGCGCCCGAGGTCGATTTCGCGTTCGCCGGCATGCCGGCGCCCGCGCCGCGCGCCGTGCAGCCCGCACTGGGCTGACACGCCACGCGCCCTGGGTCACGCCTTGAACGTGACCCAGGGCTTGAGCCGCACGGCGCAGCGGATGAGCCCCGCGCTTTCCTGCGCCTCGATCACCGCGCCGATCGGCTTGTAGGCCTGCGGCGCCTCTTCGATGCGGCGCTCCTCGCGCAAGGTCACGCATTGCCAGCTGGCATCGGCGTCGCCGGGTGCGGGCCGCATCGCGCGCACCTCCTGCCGACGCATGCGCCGGCCGGCACCATGGCTGCACGACCACAGCCAGTCCTCATGCCCCAGCCCGGTCGCGAGGTACGAGTGATCGCCCATCGACCCGGGGATCAGCGCGAGGTCGCCCGCGTGCGCCGGCGTCGCGCCCTTGCGATGGATGTTCATGCCGTGCTCGCGCAGCACCACGTTGTGCGGCACGTCGACCACCAGCGTCGACGCCGTGGCGCCCAGCAGCTCGGCGAAGTCCTTGCGCACCAGCTCGGCCAGCACGACGCGGTTGGCCCACGCATAGCGCGCGGCCACGCCCATGGCCTCGAGGTACTCCTGCGCCAACGGCCCGGCCAGGCCGTACAGACCGCTCTTCGGATGGCGCAGGCCTTGCGGCCACTCGGCCCGCGCGCGGTCCATCCAGCGGCCACCGACATGGAACCCGATGTCGCGCGAGCCGCTGTGGATCATCACCACGACCTCGCCCGCCTTGAGCCCCGCGCGGTAGGCCGCGTGCCGGTCCATCACCTGGTCGACGACCTGCAGTTCGACGAAGTGGTTGCCGCTGCCCGGCGTGCCCAGGCACGGATCGCGGAACACCTCGTGGCGCGCGCCGGTGTAGGCCGACGGTGCGTGCCGCGACTGCCCGCCGAAGCTCGCCAGGCCGATGCACGCGCCGATCTCGGCCTGCAGCCGGTCGCGGTCGCAGGTCGCCCAGAGCCCCTCGTTGCGCACGGCGTCCAGGAACGCGGCCGGCCCGTCGTCGAACAGCGCGCGAAACGCCGCCGTGTGCACCGGCACGTCGCGCCCGTTGTCGAGCAGGCTGCGCGTGAGCCGCGCGAGCAGCTGCGTCTTGTGCGGCGCCACCTGGTCCAGCGTGAGGCCGGTGGTCAGCAGGCGCATGCCGCAGTTGATGTCGGTGCCGACCGCGGCGGGGATCACGAAGTCGCCATCGGTGGCGACGACGCTGCCCACCGGCGCGACCGAGCCCGGATGAAAGTCCGGCGTCGCGCAGGCCTTGCACACGCCGTGCGCGCCGTCGGGCGATCGCACGCTGGCAAAGGCCAGCAGCTGGTTCACGGCTTTTTCTTCCAGCGGCAGGCTCTGCGGCAGAAGAACGGTCGCCTGCGCGGCTTCGTTGCGTAAGTGATAGATGCCGTCGCGGTAGTCGACGGCGATGTGGGCGCGCGAAAAGGCGCGCTGGAGTCTCGAAAAATGACTGTGGGTGGGGCTGCCCATGGCTGCAATTCCATTCGGGGAAACCGTGTCGGTTTCCGGGCCCCGTCACATCGCGTGGCGGGGCGAAAGAGATCGACCGCGTGCCTCGGGGCGCGCGGATCACTCTTTCTTGCAGCAGCAGAGATTCAAGAAAGCGGGCGGATTCTAGCGACGCGAAGCACTTGCGAACACAGGGCGCAGGCGCGCGCGTCGTTTTTTCCCATCAGTCCGTCAGTCAGTCAGTCCGGCGCGGTGAACACCGTCAGCACGCCGGTGTAGCCGTACAGGTGATGGCGTGCGATCTCGCCGGCGGCGAAGAAGCCGACCAGCGGCACGTCGCCCAGCGCATGCCGCACGATCTGCAGTTCGGCGCCCGGCGCACCGAAGTGCGGGCCGCCGCGCCCCGAGCAGCTCACGTACACCGCGCCCGCGATGCGCCGCGCCGGATGCGGTGCGGCCTCGGCCTCGCCGGCCGCCACGGCGCGCGCGGTGGCCAGCGTCTGTTCTTCGGGCTCGAGCTCTTCGCGGATCTCGGCGCAGATGCGCATCAGGTCGGCGCGCGCCGCCTGCGCGTTGCGGCGGCAGAAACTCAGCCGCATGCCGGCCTCGGCGTTGTCGGCAATGGCGATGCCGCGCCGCGTCGGGTCGAGGCCGATGATGTGGCGCACCAGCACGTCGGCGCCCAGGTCGCCGGTGCGGCGGATGCCGTCGCTGCCCGCGTCGGCCAGGCCGACCAGCGTGTTGCGCACGGCGTCGATGGCTTCCTGCGGCCGGTCCAGCGACACCTGCAGGTCGGCCAGCAGCACGTCGAGCGCCGGCTCGCCGTCGAGCGACAGCAGCAGGTTCCCGTCGGCCTCGGTGATCTCGCGCTCGCGCGCGCCGCCGGTGCGCAGCGGCTGGCAGCCCTGCGTGACGCGCGACACCAGCCGCACGCCCTCGCCGAACACCACGCCCGACAAGCCGCCCGAGAACACGCCACCCGCCGCGCCGTGGCCGCGGATGTTGCCGTTGCCGCCGACCGCGAACTGCAGCGCCCCGCCGCGGCCGGACGAGAGCCCGCCGAACAGGTAGCCGGTGTCGGTTCGGCCCGCCATCTCGCCGATGAGCTCGCCCAGGTCGGGTGTGGCCGGGTCGGCGTGCACGAGCGCGGTGTGCGCCTCGAAGCCGCTCATTTCGGAACTGCCCAGCGGCGCCACGCCGGAGAACACGCGGTACTGGTCGCTGGGCAGCGCGCACAGCATCAGGCTCAGGCCGGGCTCATCGAAGTACTCGGCGTTGTTGGCCGACACGCCGATGCCGACGGTGCCCGACCAGTCGGTGACCTCGGGCAGTTCGGCGCTCAGGTGATCGAGAATCTCCTGCGCCTCGGCCGCGTAGTGGTCGGTGATGTAGAGCAGCCCGAGCGTCGGGTTCGACGCGTAGTCGGGCAGCGCCATCTGCGCGCGCAACTGGGCCAGCACGAGGCCGGCGGCCATGCGCCATTGCGGGTGGGTGGCATGGCCGGTGGGAAACAGTTTCATGGTGCGTACCGACCCGTGCGTCGTCGTCTGGAAAGGTGTCTGTGAGACGTCAGCGCCGGCCGGAGGTTCGCTTGCGCGCGGCGGTGGACGTGGTTTTCTTGCGCGCGGCGGGTGCCGGCGCGGCTTTTTTCGCTGCGGCCTTCTTCGCGGCGGTCTTGGCGGCCGGCTTGCGCGCCGCCGTCGCCTTGCCGATGACCTGCCCCACGGCGTCGGCCAGCGGCTGCGCCATGGCCGGCACCTTGAGCTGCGCCGCATCCTGCAGCGCCGTGCTCGCGATCTGCTGGAACTGCTCGGTGAGCGAGCCCCACCATTGCATCGGGTCGACCACCCCGGCGGCGCCGTTGGACGCTGCGGGCTTGGCGCGCGAGGTCTTCTTCGGCGCCGGGGTTTCCTCTTCTTCCGCTTCTTCCTCGGCCTCGTCGAACTCTTCTTCCTCTTCCTCGACAGCTTCCGGTTCGGGCCGCGGTGCGGGGGCCGGGGCGGGAGCCGGTGCAGGTGCCGGCGCCATGGCCGCAGCCTGCTTGGTGAACGCGCTGGCGATGTCTTCCATCCGCACGTTCATGCCGCGCAGGGTCGACAGCGTCATCTTCTGCACCTCGAGCGCCTGGATGGTCGCCTTGAGCGCGTGGCCGTTCTGTTCGAGCCAGTACTGGACCGTCTTGAGTTCCTGGATGCGCTTGTCGACCTCTTCGACGCTCATGGTCGGCGCGACCCAACTCGCGAGGCTGGGGATGCCGGGCACCGCGCCGGAGCCCGCGGCGGCACCGCCGGCGAGGTTCTTCAGGAAGTCGAATCCGGGGACGAACTGGCTGAAGTCGAAGGGTTTGCTGGCGTTGCTCATGCGGGAGGTCTCCTGGCTGGGTTTTCTTGTGTTGCCAGCTTACTCCAAGCCCCTTGCCAGCGAATCAGAGCTCGTCCCTGACCCGGCTGAAAACCTTCCAGAAATTCGCGTCCTGCGAGGTCGCGAAGTTGATCCGCATCATCGTGCTCGGCGGGCGGCGCGCATGGAACAGCGAACCCGGCGCCAGCAGGTAGCCCTGGTCGAGCATGCGTTGCGTGAGCGCGTCGGTGTCCACGCCCGTGTCGACCCAGCCGAACAGCCCCGCCGGCTCCGAGGCGAAGGTGCAGCCGTGCGACATGGCCAGCTTCACCGCGCGGCCGCGCGCGCCGTCCAGGCGGATGCGCACGCGCTCCGAATGGCGGCGCAGCTGGCCCTGGTCGATGCACCACGACAGCGCCCGCTCGAACAGCGTGGGCGAGGTCAGCGTGGCCAGCAGCTTGGTCTCGAGCAGCCGCTCTTTCAGCGCGGGCGAGGCGGCCAGGAAGCCGATGCGCCAGTTGGGCGCCAGGATCTTCGCGAAGCCGCTGACGTAGATGGTGCGCTGCAGCCCGTCGAGCGCGCTCAGGCGCGTGGCGTGCTCGGGCGCGAGGTGGCTGTAGGTGTCGTCCTCGACGATGTGGAAGTCGTGTTCGTTGGCCAGCTTGAGCACGCGGTGCGCGCTGCCCGGCGTGAGGCTGTAGCCGGTCGGGTTGTGCAGCACGCTCACGCTCACGAACAGCTTGGGGCTGTGCAGCTTGCAGTACTGCGCCATCACGTCCAGATCAGGCCCGTCGGCACGGCGCGGCACCGGCAGGATGCGCATGCCCAGCGCCTCGAGCCGGGCGAACTCCAGCGCCCAGCCGGGCTCCTCGACCATCACCGGATCGCCCGCGCGCAACAGCGTGCGGCTCACGATGTCCAGCGCGTGCGTGGCGCCGATGGTGGTCACGATCTGGTCCGGCCCGGCCGGCACGTTGATGCGCACCAGCTTCTGCGACAGGCTGCGGCGCAGCGCGAGGTCGCCCGAAGGCTCGCCGTATTGAAGCGACAGTTCCTGCAGCGCCGACGTGGTGGTCACGCGGCGCACCGCGGTCGCCAGGAAGGTCGAGGCCATCCAGTCGGGCGGAAACACGCCCATGCCCGGCTGCGGCTTGTCGCTCGGGCGGTGGAACATGCTGCGGATCAGCGAGCTGGCGTCGGCCGGCACGCGCGAGGCCATCATCGGTGGGACCTCAGGCGCGGCATGCGCCGGGTTGCGCGAACTCTCGGGCGCCGGCGCCGCGTCGCGCACGTAGAAGCCGCGCTGACGGCGCGCCTCGACGAGGCCCTGCGCGAGCAGCTGGTCGTAGGCGGCGACCACGGTGTACGGGCTCACGCCCTGCTGGCGCGCGCATTCGCGCACCGAGGGCAGGCGCGCGCCGGGGGCCAGCAGCCGGTTGCGGATGCGCTCGGCGAGGCGGTCGGCCAGCTGCCCGGTCAGGGACTGGGTGGAGGTTCGGGTCAGCATCGGATCGGGCTGCATCGCACAGAGAGCAAGAAAAGGGCGGCGTGTGTCGAAGGAATGACCAATACAGATTTCAGATTTGTTCGATCATCTGTACTGGAACTGTAATGGTCCAAAGTTTAGAGTCTGTGACATGAACTGGCAAGAATTCACCGCGCTGCTGGTGCTGGCCACGGCGATGAGCTTCTCGCCCGGACCCAACACCACGCTCTCCACCGCCCTGGCGGCCAACGGCGGCCTGCCGCGCGCCATGCGCTTCGTGGTCGCGGTGCCAGTGGGCTGGACCTTGCTGCTGGCGATCTGCGCGGCCGGCCTCGGCGCGCTGGTGGTGGCCATGCCGCCGCTGCGCCTGGCGATCAAGGGCCTGGGCATCGCCTACCTGCTGTGGCTGGCCTACAAGCTCAGCGGCAGCGCCCAGCTCGGTAAGGCCGACAACGCCAGCCTCTCGGTCGGCTTCGGGCAGGGCGTGATGCTGCAGTTCGTGAACATCAAGGCCTGGCTGCTGGCGCTCACGCTGGTGGCCGGCTGGATCGCCGGCCAGCCCGACGCGCTCGCGCGCTTCGCCATCGTCGCGCCCGTGATGCTGACCTACGCCTTCACCAGCAACTTCGCCTATGCGCTGGTCGGCGCGCTGCTGCGCGAGTGGCTGGCCAAGGGCCGGCGCCTGCTGTGGTTCAACCGCGCGATGGGCTTGATCCTGGTCTTGACGGCCTGGTGGATGGCGGGCGTATGAAGCTCGCCATCAAGGACGAAACGCTGGGCATGTGGCTCGGGGTGGTCGGCGTGGCGCTGTTCGCCATCACGCTGCCGATGACGCGGCTGGCCACGGGCACGCAAGAGGCGCCGCAGCTGTCGCCGTGGTTCGTCACGCTCGGGCGCGCGGCGCTGGCGGGCGTGCTGTCGGCCGTCTTCCTGCTGGTCACGCGCTCGCCGCGCCCGGCGCCGCACCAGTGGAAGCCGCTAGGCATGGCGGTGCTGGGCAACTGCATCGGCTTTCCGCTCTTGCTGGCCTTTGCGCTGCGCGTGGTCACGGCCAGCCACGCGGCGGTGGTGACGGCGCTGCTGCCGCTGGTCACCGCCGCGGTCGCGGCCTGGGTGCTGCACCAGCGCGCGCGGCTGGGCTTCTGGCTCTGCGCCATCGCGGGCAGCCTGCTGGTGGTGGTGTTCTCGGTGCTGCGCGCGCAGCAGAGCGGCCACGGCTTCGGTTTCGAATGGGCCGACCTGCTGCTGGTCGGCGCGGTCATCGCGGCCTCGGTCGGCTACATCTACGGCGCGCAGGTCACGCCGTCGCTGGGCGCCGAGCGCGTGATCTGCTGGGTCTGCGTGATGGCGCTGCCCGTGACGCTGCCCGCCACCATCGCCCTGTGGCCGCAGCAGCCCGTGGCCGCGTCGGCCTGGGTCGGCTTCACCTACGTGGGCATGTTCTCGATGTGGATCGGCTTCTTCGCCTGGTACCGCGGCCTGGCCCTGGGCGGCGCGCTGCGCGTGAGCCAGACGCAGCTGCTGCAGCCCTTTTTGTCGATCCTCGCGTCGATCCCGCTGCTGGGCGAACCGCTGGACCTGGTGACGCTGGGCTTCGCCGCCGCCGTGGTCGCCACGGTGGTCGCGGGCAAGCGGCTGTCGCAACCGGCGGCGCCTGCCGCTGTTCCACGCGGCGCCGAGCCGCAGGCCAGGAGCTGAGGACCATGACGCTGTTCAGCCATGTCACCGTCGGCTGCACCGACCTGCCGCGCGCCGCCGCCTTCTATGACGAGGTGCTGGCCCCGCTCGGCCTCATCCGCCGCCCCGTGACGCCCGACGGCGGCCCCGACGCCGCCTGCTGGATCGTGCCGGGCCAGACGCTGCCACGCTTCTACGTGTACATCCCGCTGGACGGCGAACCCGCCAGCGCCGGCAACGGCAGCATGGTCGCGTTCTGCGCGCCCTCGCCGCAGGCCGTTCATGCCGCCCACGAGGCGGCCCTGCGCCACGGTGGCTGCGACGAAGGCGCGCCCGGGCCCCGCCCCCGTTACGGGCAGGGCTATTACGGCGCCTACCTGCGCGACCCGGACGGCAACAAAATCCATGTCGTGCACCGTGGCGACATCCCGCCATCCTGACGACACACTCAAACTCACCTCTCATTCGCCAGAAAGAAGAAAGCCTCCCATGAACTGGAAACTCGCCGCCCGCGCCGCCAAGATGAATCCTTCGGTGCTGCGTGAAATCCTCAAGGTCACCGAGCGCCCCGGCATCATCAGCCTGGCCGGCGGCCTGCCTTCGCCCAAGACCTTCCCGATCCAGGAGTTCGCCGACGCCTGCGCCGAAGTGCTGCACAACGACGGCCAGGCCGCGCTGCAGTACGCCGCCAGCGAAGGCTATGCGCCGCTGCGCCAGGCCGTGGCCGACATGCTGCCCTGGGACGTCGACGCCTCGCAGGTGCTCATCACCACCGGCTCGCAGCAGGGCCTCGATCTCGTGGCCAAGGTGCTGATCGATCCGGGCAGCAAGGTGCTCGTCGAAACGCCCACCTACCTGGGCGCGCTGCAGGCCTTCGGCCCGATGGAGCCGCACCCCGTGGGCGTGGCCAGCGACGACGAGGGCGTGATCGTCGACGACCTCGTGAGCAAGGCGGCCGACGCGCGCTTCGTCTACCTGCTGCCCAACTTCCAGAACCCCACCGGCCGCACCATGACCGAGGCGCGCCGCGCCGCGGTCTCCGCGGCCGCAGCCGCGGCGAACCTGCCGATCGTCGAGGACAACCCCTACGGCGAGCTCTGGTTCGACGAAGCCCCGCCGCTGCCGCTGGCCGCGCGCAACCCCGAGGGCGTGATCTACCTGGGCTCGTTCTCCAAGGTGCTGGCCCCGGGCCTGCGCCTGGGCTTCCTGGTGGCGCCGAAGGCCATCTTCCCCAAGCTGCTGCAGGCCAAGCAGGCGGTCGACCTGCACACGCCGATCTTCACGCAGCGCATGGTCTCGGCCGTGATGAAGGACGGCTTCCTCGACCGCCACGTGCCCACCATCCGCGCCCTGTACAAGCGCCAGCGCGACGCGATGATCGCCGCGCTGCACCGCGAGATGGCCGGCCTGGACGTGAAGTTCAACGCCCCCAAGGGCGGCATGTTCCTGTGGGCGCGCCTGCCCGAGGGCATCGACACCGTGACCCTGCTGCCCAAGGCCGTGGAGCGCAACGTGGCCTTCGTGCCCGGCGCGCCGTTCTACGCGGGCGAAGGCGATCCGCGCACGCTGCGCCTGTCGTTCGTGACCGCCAGCGTCGAGGAGATCGACACCGCCATCGCCGCGCTCGCCGTCACGCTGCGCGAAGAGCTGGCGCTGCTGGCCCCCGCCCACGCCTGACAAGGCCGACGACGATGCACATCGCCATGCTCACCTTCGACGGCTTCAACGAGCTCGACTCGCTGGTCGCGCTGGGCGTGCTCAACCGCGTGAAGAAGCCGGGCTGGCGCGTGACGCTGGCCTCGCCCAGCGCCACCGTGACCTCGATGAACGGTGTCACGGTGCATGCCACCGCGACGCTCGAAGCGGCCTGCGAGGCGGGCGCGGTGATCGTCGGCAGCGGCATCCGCACGCGCGAGATCGCCGCCGACGCGGGCCTGATGGGCGTGCTGCGCGGGCTCGACCCGTCGCGCCAGCTCATCGGCGCACAGTGCTCGGGCACGCTGCTGCTGGCCAAGCTCGGCCTGCTGGGCACGGTGCCGGCCTGCACCGATCTCACGACCAAGCCCTGGGTGCAGGAAGCCGGCGTCGAAGTGCTCAACCAGCCCTTCTTCGCGCAGGGCAACGTGGCCACCGCGGGCGGCTGCTTCTCGGCGCCCTACCTCGCGGCCTGGCTCATCGCGCGCACCGAAGGGCTCGAGGCCGCGAAGAGCGCGCTGCATTACGTCGCGCCGGTCGGCGAGAAAGACGACTACGTGGCGCGCGCGATGCGCAACATCGAACCGTACCTGCAGACGCAGCCATCGGCCACGGCCGACGCCCTCTCCGCACAAGGACACTGAACACCATGCTCAACATCTGGGGCCGCATCAGTTCGATCAACGTGCGCAAGGTCGTGTGGTGCGCGCAGGAGCTCGGGCTCGACTTCCAGCGCACCGAGGCCGGCGGCAAATTCGGCGTGGTGCAGACGCCCGAGTACCGCGCGCTCAACCCGAACGCCATGGTGCCCACCATCGACGACGGCGAAGGCGCCGAGCGCGTCACGCTGTGGGAGTCGAACGTCATCGTGCGCTACCTGTGCGCCCGCTACTCGCACGGCACGCTCTACCCGAGCGAGCTGCCCGCGCGCTTCGACGCCGAGCGCTGGATGGACTGGCAGCAGACCACGCTCAACCGCGCCAGCCGCGACGCCTTCGTGCAATGGGTGCGCACGGCGCCCTCGGAGCGCCAGCCCGCGCTGATCGCCGCGTCGGTGCGCGAGAGCGAGGCGCTGTTCGCCATGCTCGACGCGCACCTCGCGCAGCGCCCCTACATGGCCGGCGAGGGCTTCACCATGGCCGACATCCCGATCGGCTGCGAAGCGCACCGCTGGTTCGGCCTGCCCGGTGCCGAGTACCGCCGGCCGGCCTGGCCCAACGTCGAGCGTTGGTACGCCGACCTGCTTTCCCGCCCGGGCACGCGTGGCGTGCTCGACCTGGCTTTGGAATGACCCCCAGGCTACGCGCACTTCGTGTCGCTTCGCCAACCCCCTTCCAGGGGGCGACACCAGTGGCCCGGCAAAGCCGGTTCCACGGTGTCCCCTCGACTGACATTGCCCGCTGATCCGAACCGTTTGAATCCGATGAAATCCCGCCCCTTCAAGCAAGTCGACGTCTTCACCGCCACCGCCTACTACGGCAACCCGCTCGCGGTGGTGATCGACGGCCAGGACCTGGACGACGCCGCCATGCAGCGCTTCGCGCAGTGGACCAACCTGTCGGAGACCACCTTCCTGCTGCCGCCGACCGACCCGGGCGCCGACTACCGCGTGCGCATCTTCACGCCCGGCGGCGAGCTGCCCTTTGCCGGCCACCCGACCATCGGCAGCTGCCATGCGTGGCTGCAGGCCGGCGGCAAGCCCAAGGTGGCGGGCCGCGTGGTGCAGCAGTGCGGCGCCGGCCTGGTGCCGCTGCGGCGCGACGGCGAGCGCCTGGCCTTTGCCGCGCCGCCGCTCAAGCGCAGCGCCCCGAGCCCCGCGCTGCTGGCCAAGGTGGCCGGCGCGCTGGGCCTGAAGGCGCAGCAGGTCATCGCGGCGCAGGTGCTCGACAACGGCCCGGTCTGGTTCGGCCTGCTGCTGAACGACGCCGACGCCGTGCTGGCGCTGCAGCCCGACCACCGCGCGCTGAAGGAACTGGGCGTGAAGGCCGGCGTGGCCGGCGTGCCCTCGGCGCACGACACCTCGCTGCTCATCGGCCGCTCGAACCGCGAGGCACGCGCCTTCGGCAACCGCCCCGCCACGCCGAACGACGACGGCGCGAAGATCGACCTCGAGGTGCGCGCCTTCGCCGAGCCCATCGGCGTGCAGGAAGACCCGGTCACCGGCAGCCTCAACGCCAGCCTGGCCGAATGGCTGATCGCCGACGGCCACATGCCCGAGCGCTACCTGGCCGCGCAAGGCCAGTGCCTGGGCCGCGCGGGCCGCGTGCACATCGAGCGCGACAGCGACGGCACGATCTGGGTCGGCGGCGATGCCGTGACCTGCGTCGACGGCCACGTCACACTCTGAACGAAGGCACACCATGGCCCCCGCCGAAATCGACCACCTGGTGATCGCCGCCGCCTCGCTGGCCGAGGGCGTGGCATGGTGCGAGGCCACGCTCGGCGTCACACCCGCGCCCGGCGGCGTGCACCCGCTGATGGGCACGCACAACCGGCTGCTGAACATCGCGAGCGACGCGTTCCCGCGCGCCTATGCCGAGATCATCGCCATCGAGCCCGGCAAGGCGCCCTCGCGGCCGAAGACGCACCGCTGGTTCGACCTGGACGACGCCGCGCTGCAGGCCGCGCTCGCGCAGCGCGGCCCGCACCTGATCCACTTCGTGGCGCGCGTGCCCGACGCGCACGCCGCCACGCAGGCGCTCGCGCGCGAGGAACATGCGCACATCGACCGCGGCCACCTGCTCGAAGCCTCGCGCGACACGCCGGCCGGCCGGCTCGAGTGGCAGATCACGGTGCGCGACGACGGCCAGCGCCTGTTCTACGGCGCGCTGCCCACGCTGATCCAGTGGGGCGCCGTGCACCCGACCGACGCCATGCCCGCCTCGGGCCTGGCGCTGCGTTCGCTGCGCGTGGCGCATCCGCGCGCGCCGGCGCTGTCGGCCGCGCTCACGGCCATCGGCATGGGCGGCCTGCCGGTCGATGCCGGCCCGCCCAACCTCGTGGCCGTGCTCGACACGCCGCGCGGCCCCGTCACCCTCGAATCGCAAGGACTCTGACTCTCATGCTCACCCTGACCGAAATCGCCTGGTTCGCCCTCGCCTCGCTGCTGCTGGCGCTCACGCCGGGGCCGAACATGATCTATTGCGTGTCGCGCACGCTGATCCAGGGCCGCCGCGCGGGGCTCATCTCGCTGGGCGGCGTGCTGATGGCGTTCCTGGTGCACCTGTTCGCCGCGGCGCTGGGCCTGACGGCGCTGCTGCTGGCGGTGCCGGTCGCGTTCGACGCGATCCGTTTCGCCGGCGCGGCCTACCTGATGTGGCTCGCGTGGCAGGCGGTCAAGCCCGGCGGCAATGCGCCCTTCGAGGCCCGCGCGCTGCCGGCCGACCCGCCGGCCAAGCTGTTCCGCATGGGCTTTCTCACGAACCTGCTGAACCCGAAGGTGGCGATGTTCTACCTGTCGTTCTTCCCGCAGTTCATCCACCCCGAGCGCGGCTCGGTGCTGCTGCAGAGCCTGCAGTTGGGCATGGCGCAGATGGCGAGCAGCGCGCTGGTCAACACCGTGATGATCGTCGGCGCCGCGAGCATCACGGCCGTGCTGTCGCAAAGCGCGGGCTGGCTGCGCGCGCAGCGCTACATCATGGGCAGCGTGCTGGCCGCGCTGGCCGTGCGCGTGGCGCTCACCGAACGCAAGTAAGCAATCCGAAGGACGTCGATGCGATTCACCCGCGAAGAGATCGAAGCCGCGCAGCGCACCGTGCATGCGGCCATGCCGCCCACGCCCCAGTACACCTGGCCGCAGCTGTCGCAGCGCCTGGGCGCCACGGTCTGGGCCAAGCACGAGAACCACACGCCGGTCGGCGCCTTCAAGATCCGCGGCGGCCTGACCTACTTCGAGACCCTCGCGCGCGAGCAGCCCGCCGTGCGCCACGTGATCAGCGCCACGCGCGGCAACCACGGCCAGTCGGTCGGCTTCGCCTCGCAGCGCCACGGGCTGGCCGCGACCATCGTGGTGCCGCACGGCAATTCGCGCGAGAAGAACGCGGCGATGCGCGCGCTCGGCGTGACGCTGGTCGAGCATGGCGATGACTTTCAAGCGGCGGCCGAGCACGCCGCGGTGCTGGCCGAACGCGACGCGCTGCACCGCGTGCCCTCGTTCCATCGCGAGCTGGTGCGCGGCGTGTCGACTGCGTACGTCGAGTTCTTCAGCGCATTGAAAGCTTCACCACCCGACGTGCTGTTCGTGCCCATCGGTCTGGGCTCCGGCTTCGCCGGCGCGGCCGCGGCGCGCGCGCATTGCGGCGTGTCGACCAAGCTCATCGGCGTGGTGTCGGCGCATGCCACGGCCTACCGCGATTCGTTCCGCGCGCGCCGTGCGATCGAGTCGCCCGCTACCACGCGGCTGGCGGACGGCATGGCCTGCCGCACGCCGGTGCCTGAATCGCTGGAGGTGATCCTGCGCGAGGCCGACGACGTGATCACCGTCACCGACGACGAGGTGGCCGAAGCCATGCGCGTGCTCTTCAGCGACACGCACAACGTGGCGGAAGGTGCGGGCGCGGCTGCCTTGGCGGGGGCGCTTCAGCAGAAGGAGCGCTGGCGCGGGCAGACGGTGGGCGTTGCGCTGAGCGGCGGCAATGTCGATGCCGACATGTTCGCCGGGGTGCTGGGGCGCAGCGCCTGATCCGGTCTCAGGGCAGCGGCCCTGTGTTCGCCGTGCTCAACGGCAGCTGGGACACCTCGGCCAGCAGCAAGGCCAACTGCTGCGCGGCCGCATCGATCACCGCCTGCCCCTTCGCGGCCGTGGCCGCTGCGGCATTGCCCGCCGCCCCCTGCGCGTTGTAGTCCTCCATGGCCCAGCCGAGCTTGGCGCTCTTGCCGTTGCCGAGGATCGCGCAGTCGGCCGCGCGCTGCTCCGAGGTGGAACTGAAATCCTTCGCCTCGGCCATGCGCACCAGTGCGGGCGTCAGCGCCAGCATCATCGAGGTCTCGATCTCGCCCGCGTGCACGCCGAAGCGGTGCTCGCGGGCGCTGAACTGCGCGTTCGCATCGCCCAGCGGCAGGTTGAACCAGCTCACGCTGTAGACGATCAGGCCGTGCGCGGCACGCAGCTCGCGCGCCACGATGTCCATCGCGCCCACATGGCCGCCGTGGGCGTTGAACAGCACCAGCTTCTTCACGCCGGCGCGCGCCACGCCCGCGCCGATCTCGTTCCACATGCGGATCAGCGTCTCGGCCGAGAAGGTGAGCGTGCCCGCGAAGCGCGCGTGCTCGGGGCTCAGGCCGATCTGCTGGGTGGGCAGGAACAGCGCCGGCAATTCCGGCGGCAACAGCGGCAGCGCCGCGGCCACGATGCCGTCGGCCAGCACGGTGTCCACGCCCAGCGGCAGGTGCGGGCCGTGCTGCTCGGTCGCGCCCAGCGGCAGCACCGCCACCGTGGTCGCCGCGTCGAGCGCGGCAAAGTCGCGCGTCGTCAACTGGGACCAGAAACGGGGCCAACGGGGCGAAGAGACCGGAAGTGCGTTCATGCCGCGATCTTAGGACGGGGCCATGGGCGACGCATGGGGCAACACTTGCATACAACTTGCCAACATCGGATGAATTGATCGCGAATCTGTTCACGATTAGTTCTCATCTTTCCCGATGTTCGGTCCTATTGTTTACAAATTGGCCTAGAGTCCCTTTTCACGAACTTTCCGCCACGGCTTGTCACGGCCCAGGAGAGTTCACGCAAAAGGGAGTAGCGTGTCCATCCATCCACAAAAAAATGGAGGCACCGTCGTTGCCGGGCGCAAAGTCGCGCCCTTCAAGGCATTGCCTCACCATCTCGCACGAGCCGTGCGGGGTTTGCCGCCGATCGTGTGCGTGCTGGTCTTCGGAAGCAGCACCGCGTACGCGGAATCCACTGTCGCGCCCTCGCCTGCCGCCCCCCGGGGCAGCGCGCTGGCGTATGACGCCTCGCAGCACGACGCCCTCATCGTCGCGCGCCGTGCCGGTCGCATCGCGCCGGCCCAAGCCCTGCAGCAGCTGCGCCAATGGCTGGCTGCCCCGCTGGCCGACGAGCAGCGCCGCCGCGTGGCGTCCGACGCCATCGCGATCGCGGTGGCCGACGGCCAGTTCGCCGACGCGGTGGCCGTGGGCCGCCAGGTGCCGCCGGACGCGCTGGGCGATTACGCGCTCGGCCCGCTGGCCGGCGCCGCGCGGCGCACGGGCGACATCGCCCTGCAAGGCGACACCGTCAAGGTCTGGCGCGCGCGCCAGCCGGCGGCCCGCGAACCGCGCATCCATGAAGCCTTCTGGCGGCTGGCCAGCGGCGACACGGCCGGCGCGCAAACGATCTACCGCGCACTCGCACAGCCCGCGCCCACCGAGGTCGCGGACCGCGTCGCGCTGCTCGACCTGCGCGCCGCGCTGGCGCGTGCCCAGGGCCAGCCCTTCCAGGCGCTCACGGCCTACGGCGAGATCACCGCGCTGCAGCCCGCACGCCGTGATGCGCAGCGCGACGCCGACTTCCTGTTGGCCGAGTACGGCGGCGCCACCGCTGCGTTCGAGGACGCGCAGGCGGCCGAACGCAAGCAGCCCGGCAGCCTCGCGCCGCTGACGCTCGCGCTGCTCGAACAGCAGGCGCTGGCGCAGCAACTGCGCTGGGCCGTGAAGGCGCGCGACCAGCGCCTGGGCGCGGCGCGCGTCACCGACCTCGACAAGGTGCTGGCCGCCCAGAGTGCCGCGCTGGCCCGCGTCGACGCCGCGCTCGCGCAGCCCGCCCCGCCAGACGCCGACACCTGGCGCACGCTGCGCATGCGGCTGCAGTCCGACCGCATGATGGCGCTGCTGGAGCGCGGCCGTCCGGCCGACACCATCGCGCTGTACGACAGCCTGCGTGCCGACGGCACCGCGCTGCCGCCCTACGCGCTGGGCACCGCCGCCCGCGCGCTGGCGCAGGAGCGCCGCTCGGCCGATGCCGTGCCGCTGTTCGAGAAAGCGGTCGTCGACCTGCCGATGCCCGACAGCCTGCACTTCGGCCTGGTCTACGCCTACCTGGACACCGGCCGCTTCGACGACGCCGAGGCGCTGCTCCAGCGCATCGAAAGCGCCACGCCCGTGCTGATGCGGCTGGCGCCGGAAGCCGGCCGCCCCAATGACCAGTTCTCCGAAGTGAGCGGCCTGGGTGCGCTGCTGCAGCTGTACGGCGACCGGCCGAAGCTTGCGCAGCCGCGCTTCAACACGCTCACGCAAGAAGCCCCGCTCAACGCGGGCTACGCCTATGGCGCCGCGCTCACCGAGCGGCTGCGCGAGCACCCCGAGGCGGCCGTGGCGCGCTTCGAGGCGCTGAGCGCCGACCACCCCGACGACCTGAGCGTGCGCACCAGCCATGTCGAGGCGCTGCTCGACGCCGACGAATTCCGCGCGGCCCGCATCCGTGCCGAGTCGCTCGAGGCCGACGCGCCCGACGCCGCCGAAGTGCGCGAGATGGCGCGCAAGCGCCGCTCGCTGGTCGGCCCGCAGCTCGAGATCGACGCCGAAGGTTCGCGCGGCGGCGGCACGCTGGCCAGCCGCGAATGGCGCGTCGACAGCCGGCTCAGCTCCGGCCTCATCGGCGACGCATGGCGCGTGTTCTACGCGCAGACGCTGGGCCGCGGCTACACCTCCGAAGGCACCGCCCAGTGGGCGCGCGGCGGCCTCGGCGCGAGCTGGCAGCAAGGCCGCTGGCTGGCCGAGGGCGTGCTGCAGCACGCGAACAGCGGGCGCTACCGCAACAGCGTGGCCGGCCGCGTCGACTACCGCGCCAGCGATGCCTGGCGCCTGTCGGCCACCTACGACGGCGACAGCAAGGAGCTGCCGTGGAAGGCCCGCGCCGTGCCCTTCGGCGCGCAGGCCATCGGCGCGCGCGAGTTCGGCGCCAGCGCGGCCTACGTCGTCAACGAGTCGCGCCGCTTCGACCTGCAATGGCGCCGGCTCGACTTCAGCGACGGCAACCTGCGCGACGGCCTCGACTTCGGCTGGCGCGAGCGCTGGGTCAGCACGCCGCGCTTCCAGATCGAGACGCGGCTGGGCGTCGATGCCAGCCGCAGCCGCCTGCAGGACGTGCGCTACTTCAGCCCCTCGCGCGATGCCAGCACGCAGCTGTCGGTGCGCGGCCAGTGGCTCACCTGGAAAAGCGACGACCGCCAGTTCTTCCAGGTGCTGGAGCTCGGCGGCGGCAGCTACCAGCAGGCCGGCTTCGGCAGCGGCCCGCTGTGGAACCTGCGCTACGAGCACCGCTGGGCCCTGGGCCAGAAGCTCACGCTGCGCTACGGCCTGACCTTCGGCAGCCACCCCTACGACGGCGTGCGCGAGAAACAGCGCGGCGTGTTCCTGAACCTTTCGATGCCCCTGCAGTGATGTCCGTGATGCAAGCCCCCAACTTTTTCCTCCGGCTGCGCGCGGCCCTGCTCGGGCTGCTGCTGGCGGCGTCGTTGCCTGCGCTGGCGGCGCCGGTGCTGCCCGCCGATCCCGACAACGGCGTCGACTTCCGCGTGATCTCGTTCCACGACGTGCGCCCCAACGTGCGCGCCAGCTTCGAGACCTCGCCCGACGAAACCGCCATCGACGAGCGCACGCTCGCCGAAGTGTTCGCCTGGCTGCGCCACAACGGCTACCACCCGGTCAGCCTGCAGCAGATCATCGATGCGCGCAACGGCGGCAAGCCGCTGCCCTCGCAGCCCGTGTTGCTGACCTTCGACGACGGCTACCGCAGTGCCTACACCCACGTGTTCCCGCTGCTGCAGCGCTTCAACTACCCGGCGCTGTTCGCGCTGGTGACGAGCTGGCTCGAGGTGCCCGAAGGCCAGCCCGTGCACTGGGGCGACAAGCCCGCGCCGCGCGAGAACTTCCTGCTGTGGCGCGAAGCCGCCGAGATGGCGCGCTCGCCGCTGGTCGAGTTCGCGAGCCACACCGACGCGATGCACACCGGCATCCAGGCCAACCCGCAGGGCAACATGCTGCCCGCCGCGGCCACGCACCGCTACGACCCGAAGACCGGCCGCTACGAGGACGACGCCGCCTACCTGCGCCGCATCGAGACCGACCTGCGCCGCAGCCGCGAGCTGATCGAAAAGCGCACCGGCGCCAAGGTGCGCGCCACCGTGTGGCCCTACGGCGCCTACAACACGCCCGCGCTGGAAGCCTCGGCGCGCGTGGGCATGCCGATCACCTTCACGCTCGACGACGGCGCGAACACGAAGGAGATTCCGCTCAGCCGCATCCGCCGCGCGCTGGCCGCCTACGACAACGAGGCGCCCGACTACGTGCAGATGCTGCGCAGCCCCGTGGGCGGCGAGGTGCGCCCGATCAACCGCGTGATGCACGTCGACCTGGACTACGTGTACGACGCCGACCCGGCCCAGCAGGAGCGCAACCTCTCGGCGCTGATCGAGCGCGTGGCCGCCGTGCGCCCGCGCTCGGTGTTCCTGCAGGCGTACGCCGACCCCGACGGCGACGGCGTGGCCGACGCGCTGTACTTTCCCAACCGCCACCTGCCGATGCGCGCCGACCTGTTCGCCCGCGCCGCCTGGCAGCTGCGCAGCCGCACCGGCGTGAAGGTCTACGCCTGGATGCCCGTCACCGCCTACCGGCTGCCGGCGTCGAACCCGCTGGCCACGCACACGGTGCGCACGCTCAAGGGCGACGCGCCGGCCGACCGCTACCACCGGCTCTCGCCCTTCGACCCGGCCGTGCGCACGCTGGTCGGCGACCTGTACGAAGACCTGGGCCGCCACACCTTCTTCGAAGGCCTGCTGTTCCACGACGACGCCATGCTCTCGGACGACGAGGACGCCAGCCCCGCCGCGCTCGACACCTACCGCCGCTGGGGCCTGCCGGCCGACGTGGCCGCGCTGCGCGCCGACCCCGCGCTCATGGCCCGCTGGACCGTAGCCAAGACCCGCTACCTGATCGACTTCACGCACGAACTCGCGGCGCGCGTGGGCACCTGGCGCCCTGCGCTGGAAACGGCGCGCAACCTCTACGCGCGGCCGGTGCTCGAACCCGCGGCCGAGCAATGGTTTGCCCAAAACTATGAAGCCTCGCTTGCCGCCTACGACTACGTCGGCCTGATGGCCATGCCGCGCATGGAGCAGGAGGCCCGCACCCCGGCCGACAGCGACGCCTGGCTGGGCCGCCTGGCGCAGCGCGCGGCCGCCACGCCGCACGGCCTGGACCGCACCGTGTTCGAGCTGCAGGCACGCGACTGGCGCACCGGGAAACCCGTGGCCGACGCCGAGCTCACGCGCCAGTGGACCCTGCTGCAGCGCGCCGGCGTGCGCCACCTGGGCTACTACCCCGACGACTTCCTGAACAACCAGCCCTCGCTGGAGACCGTGCGCCGCGCGATCTCGGTGCGTTCGCTGCTGTCGCGCGCCCCCCGGCGCAACCACGACGCCGCCACGCTGCCGCCTGAAGGAGGGAAGCCCCGATGAACACGCTCCAGATGCTGGTGGACCTGATTCCGCCGGTGCTCTTCGGCTTCGTCTTCTACTACCCGTTCTTCATGGCGTGGGTGTGGATCGCGGGCGGCCTTTCGCATGCGTGGTCGTTCGAGCGCAAGCGCGACGTCGAGATCGACCCGCTGCCGCTGCTGCCCTCGCAGCCGCTCGTGACCGTCGTGGTTCCCTGCTTCAACGAGGCGCCGCACCTGCGCGAAGTGATCGAGCAGCTCATGCGCACGCGCTACCCGAACTACGAGGTGATCGCCGTCAACGACGGCAGCACCGACGGCACCGGCGAACTGCTCGACGAGATGACGCAGGAGTTCAGCCGCCTGCGCGTGATCCACAACGCCAGCAACCAGGGCAAGGCCGTGGGCCTGAACACCGCCTGCCAGCTGGCGCGCGGCGAGTACATCCTGGGCATCGACGGCGACGCGCTGGTCGACCCCAACGCCATCGCCTGGATGCTCAAGCGCATGCTGGCCTCGGATCGCATCGGCGCCGTCACCGGCAACCCGCGCATCCGCACGCGCACCACGCTGCTGGGGCGCATGCAGGTGGGCGAGTTCTCGTCGATCATCGGCCTCATCAAGCGCTCGCAGCAACTCATCGGCACGCTCTTTACGGTGTCGGGCGTGCTGGCCATGTTCCGCCGCCGCGCCGTGCTCGAGGTGGGCTTCTGGAGCCCCGACGTGCTCACCGAGGACATCGACATGAGCTGGAAGCTCCAGCTCGCCGGCTGGCGCCTGCGCTTCGAGCCGCGCGCACTGTGCTGGATCCTCATGCCCGAGACCCTGCGCGGCCTGTGGAAGCAGCGCCTGCGCTGGGCCGTCGGCGGCATCCAGACCATGCTGCGCATCACGCCGTCCATCCTGCGCCTGCGCAGCTGGCGCCTGTGGCTCATCTACAGCGAGTACATGGTGAGCGTGGTGTGGGCCTATGCGATGGCACTGGTGCTGCTGATCAGCTTCATCCGCCCCTTCCTGCCGCACGAGTCGGCCTGGCATTCGGCGCTGCTGCCGCACTGGCAGGGCACGCTGCTGGCCATGACCTGCATCCTGCAGATGCTGCTGAGCCTGTGGATCGACCGTCGCTACGACCGCGACCTCATGCGCTATTTCGCCGGAACGATCTGGTACCCAATCGCGTTCTGGACGATCACGATGGCCACCACGGTGGTCGCCCTTCCCAACGCTCTGATGCGTCGTCGCGGCAAGCGCGCGGTGTGGACGAGCCCTGACCGAGGAGTTTCTTCCGATGCATCCTGAGAACCCGCTCTCTTCGTCGGCGCTGCACGAAGCCCCGCCGCCCCGCACCCGTTCGTGGGGCCAACCCGCGGTGGACGAACCCATCATCGACGCCGCGCGCATTCCATTGCACGCCTTCGGCAACGGCCGCTCGCCGGCGCGCACCCTGGCCATGTACCTGTGGCTGCGCGTGCTGCGGCCCGCGATCACCGTCGCGATCTGGTTCTGCGCCATCTGGTACGCCTGGCCCTACGTGATGGGCGCGCGCTCCCAGCCCGAGGTGCTTCAGCTACTGGGCCTGTACGCCATCGTCATCGGCGTGATCCTTGCCTCGATGCTGATCATGGGCCCGCTGCGCCGCCGCCAGCACCGCAGCGAGACGCCGCCGGAGAAGGAACAGTCGTCGCTGTTCGCGCTGGCGTCGTACATCGAAGTCGCGCCCGCGCGCCTGTCGACCTGGCAACGCACGCGCCAGCTGCTGGCGCACCACGACCACCACGGCCATCTGCGCGACGCCACCGACACCGCGCCGGCCGCGCTGGAAGAAGAAACGCCAGCGAAGCGCCGCAAGGCCTGACGCGCAGGAGCAACCGGCGCGGCCTTTCGGCCGCGTCGCTGCAGGGATTTCGGGGCGGTGATTCAATCGCGCGGCGGCCGCGCCGCAGACAGATTCACCTTCTTCCAAGGACCCCCGACATGGACCTCCAGCTCCAGGACCAGCACGTTCTCATCACCGGCGGCAGCAAGGGCATCGGCCTGGCCTGCGCGCTGGGCTTCCTGCGCGAAGGCGCGCGCGTGAGCCTGGTCTCGCGCGACCTGCAGAACCTGCAGCAGGGCCAGCAGTCACTGATCGCCGCGTTCCCGCAAGCCGAAGGCCGCGTCAGCCTGCACGCCGCCGACCTCAAGAACCCCGCCAGTGCCGTCGCCGCCCTCGACGCCGCCGAACAGGCCTTCGGCCCCGTCGACGTGCTCGTCAATTCGGCAGGCGCCGCGCGCCGCACCCCACCCGACGAACTCACGCCCGCTGCGTGGCACGACGCGATGGACGCCAAGTACTTCACCTACATCCACATGATCGACCCGGTCGTGAAGCGCATGGGCACGCGCGGCCGCGGCGCCATCGTCAACGTGATCGGCCAGGGCGGCAAAGTTGCGAGCCCCGTCCACATGGCCGGCGGTGCCGCCAACGCCGCGCTCATGCTCGTGAGCGCCGGCATGGCCGCCGCCTACGCCGCGAAAGGCGTGCGCGTGAACGCCGTGAATCCCGGCCTCACGCTGACCGCGCGGCTGCAGGAAGGCATGAAGGCCGACGCGAAGCTGCAGGGCATCGACACCGACGAGGCGCTGGAGCGCGCCACTGCACGCCTGCCGCTGGGCCGCATCGCGACGCCCGAGGAAGTCGCCAACACCGTGCTCTTCCTGGCGTCGCCGAAGGCAAGTTATGTGACAGGCGCGATCGTGGCGATGGATGGGGCTGTGACGCCGATGATTTGACAGGGGACAGCAAGGGGAGCGAACGCAGTGATGCGATCCCCCAGGCCGAGCGAAGCGATGGCCCGAGTGCGCCCCCTCCCCTCTGGCCGCGCCGAGGAGCGCAGCGTTTCGCGGATCAGGGCTCGCCCTTGTTTGAGCGAAGCGAGTTTGGGCGAGACCCCGCGAAACGCGAGCACCGCAGGTTGCCCGCAGCGAAGCGGAGGGACGCGGACAGTGGGGTCGCCTTTCTTTGCTTACTTTCTTTGGCGAAGCAAAGAAAGTGAGTCGCCCGCCGGGGCGAGTCCCGGCCAGCAGCCTCAAGAAATCACCCCAAAGCCAACAACCCCTCGAACTTCAACGCCAGAAAATCCACAAACCCACGAACCCGAGCCGGCACAAACCGCCCACTAGGCAACAGCGCATGCAACGGATAAGGCTCCGTCTCCCAGTCAGGCAGCAGCCGCACAAGACGCCCTTCCCGAATGTCATTACGGACATCCAACGCAGACTTCAGCGAAATCCCATACCCCGCCACAGTCCACTCCCGCGCCAGCGAAGCATCATCCACACTGCGATCCCCATTCACCCGCACCTCCGTCCACTGCCCCAACTGCGCAAACCGCCACACCCGGTGCCGTCGCCCACTCCGGTTGAACGTCAGACAGTTGTGCTGCAGCAGATCCTGCGGAACCCGAGGCAAGGGATGCCGACGCAGATAGTCCGGTGAAGCCGTGAGCACCGGATTCGTCAGCGCAAACGCCCGCGCCACCAGCCGCGAATCGGCGAGCGCCCCGTAGCGCAGCGCCACGTCCACTTCGTCGCGCATCACGTCCAGCGGCCGGTCCCCGACAGAGAGCGACAACTGCACCCCCGGATGCAGCGCCAGGAACTCGTCGAACCAGGGCAGCAAGGTGCTGCGCGTGAGGTCCGACGGCGAGGCCACCCGCAAGGTGCCCACAAGTTCGCCCCGATCCGCAGTGACCAGCGACTCCCCCTCGTCCAGCAGCTCGAAGGCACGCACCGCATAGTCGAGCAGCGTCTGCCCCTGCGGCGTGAGGCGCATCGCCCGCGTCGACCGCTCGAACAGCCGCGCCCCCAACTGCGCCTCCAGCCGCTTCAACGTCGCACTGGCCGCCGCCGGCGTGATCCCCAGCGCGTGCCCCGCAGCCGTCAACGTGCCACCACGCGCCGTCTGCACGAGCACCTGCAGGTCCGATATATTTTCAATCTTCATTTGAAAGTGTTGGTGATTCATGCCACCTTATCAAACAGACGTTGTCATCCTACAGTCCAGCCATCGTTCAATAAAGAAGGTTTCTTCCCATGAAAGCCGTCGGCTACCACCAGCCCCTCCCCATCGACAACCCCGAATCGCTGCAGGACATCGAGCTCCCCGCCCCCGTGCCGGGCGCGCGCGACCTGCTGGTGCGCGTGAAGGCCGTGTCGGTCAACCCGGTCGACACCAAGGTCCGCAAGAACGCCGCTCCCGAAGCCGGCCAGGCCAAGGTGCTGGGCTGGGACGCGGTCGGCACTGTCGAGGCCATCGGCAGCGACGTGACCGGCTTCAAGGTCGGCGACCGCGTGTACTACGCCGGCTCGATCATTCGCCCCGGCGCCAATTCGGAGCTGCACGCGGTCGACGAGCGCATCGCCGCCCTCGCCCCGAAGAGCCTCGACGACGCGCAAGCCGCCGCCTTGCCGCTGACCACCATCACCGCCTACGAACTGCTGTTCGACCGCCTCCAGGTGCCCAAGGACGGCGGCGAAGGCCAGACGCTGCTGATCACGGGCGGCGCAGGCGGCGTGGGCTCCATCCTCATCCAGCTCGCGCGCCAGCTCACGAAGCTGCGCGTCGTCGCCACCGCCTCGCGCGCCGAAACGCGCGCATGGTGCCTGGCGCTCGGCGCGCACGTCGTCATCGACCATTCGAAGCCGCTCGCCGCCGAACTGAAGGCCGCCGGCATCGGCGAGGTCGACATGGTCGCCAGCCTCACGCAGACCGACCAGCACTACGCGCAGCTCATCGAGAGCCTCAAGCCCCAGGGCCAGCTCGCGGTGATCGACGACATGAAGGTGCTCGACGCGATGCCGCTGAAGACCAAGTGCATCTCGCTGCACTGGGAAATGATGTTCACGCGCTCGCGCTTCACCACGCCCGACATCGCCGAACAAGGCAAGCTGCTGGCCGAAGTGGCCGCGCTGGTCGACGCGGGCCGCATCCGCACCACGGCGAATGCGAGCTTCGGCACCATCAACGCCGCGAACCTGAAGAAGGCGCACGCGCTGATCGAAAGCGGCAAGGCGCAGGGCAAGGTGGTGCTGGCCGGGTTCTGATTTGCGCACAATCGGTCGCATGACCGAAGAAAGCACACATCCGCCCCTCATCGAATTCGACACCCCGCGCCTGCGGGTGCGCCAATGGCGCGAGAGCGATCTCGCGCCATTTTTCGCGCTGGCCTGCGACCCGCAGGTGATGGAATTCCTGCTGCCCTTGCCCACGCGCGCCGAGAGCGATGCAGCGGCCCACCGTGCCCAGGCGCTCATCGCGCAGAAGGGCTGGGGCTTCTGGGCCGTCGAGCGCAAGGACACGGGCGAGTTCATCGGCTTCACCGGCCTGAACGTGCCGATGGCCACGCTGCCTTTCTCGCCCTGCGTGGAGATCGGCTGGCGCCTGTCGCGCGCCAGCTGGGGCCAGGGCTTCGCGACGGAAGCCGCGCGCGGCGCGCTGCAGGTCGGCTTCGAACGGCTCGGGCTCGACGAGATCGTGGCGTTCACCGCCAACGGCAACCTGCGCTCGGCCGCCGTGATGGCACGCATCGGCATGCACGAGGACGTGGCCGGCGCCTTCGAGCATCCGGCGGTGCCCGAAGGCGATCCGCTGCGCGGCCACCGGCTGTTCCGGATCGGCAACCCGCAGCGCTGAAACGACCGCGCCGAGCTACTTCGCCTTCGACACGCGCCACACCGCATTGCCCACGTCGTCCGCCACCAGCAGCGCGCCGCCCTTGTCCAGTGCCACGCCGACCGGCCGGCCGTGGGCCTTTTCGTCGGCGCTCAGGAAGCCCGTAAGGACGTCGACCGGCGGCCCGCTCGGCTTGCCGCCGATGAAGGGCACGAACACCACCTTGTAGCCCGACTTGGGCTTGCGGTTCCACGAGCCGTGCTCGCCGATGAAGGCGCCGTTCGCGAACTCGGGCGGCATGCCGCGCGCGTGCGAGAACACCAGCCCCAGCGGCGCGACGTGCGCGCCCAGCGCGTAGTCGGGCGCCAGCGCCTTGGCCACGCGCTCGGGCTGTTGCGGCGTGACGCGCGCATCGACCACGCCGCCCCAATAGCTCCAGGGCCAGCCGTAGAAGGCGCCCTCTTTCACCGAGGTGAGGTAGTCGGGCACGAGGTCGCTGCCGATCTCGTCGCGCTCGTTCACCACGGTCCACAGCACGTTGGTCTCGGGCTCCCAGCCCAGGCCGTTGGGGTTGCGCAGGCCGCTGGCGAACAGGCGCTTCTCGCCGCTCTTCGCATCGACCTCCCAGATCGCAGCACGCCCCTCTTCGGCCGCCATGCCGTTCTCGCCGATGTTGCTGTTGGAGCCGACCGTGACATACAGCTTGCTGCCGTCGGCGCTGGCGATGACGTTCTTGGTCCAGTGGTGGTTGAGGCCGGCGGGCAGCGCCGTCACCACGGTGGGCGTGGCGCTGACCGAGGTCTGGCCCTCGGTGTAGGGCACCTTCACGAGCGCGTCGGCGTTGGCGATGAAGAGCTCGTTGCCGACCAGCGCCATGCCGTAGGGCGAGCTGAGGTTCGTCATGAACACCTGCTTCACCTCGGCCACGCCGTCGCCGTCGGCGTCGCGCAGCAGGGTGATGCGGTTGGCGCTGGGCACGCCGGCGCCCGCGCGGCCCATGACCTTGCCCATGACCCAGTTGCGCACCTTGGCGACCGGGCCGCCGGCGCCGCTGCCCTCGGGTTTGGGCGGCTTGTTGCTCTCGGCCACCAGCACGTCGCCGTTGGGCAGCGTGTAGACCCAGCGCGGGTGGTCCAGCCCGCGCGCCAGCGCCGTCACGCGCAGGCCCTCGGCGGGCGTGGGCCCGGCGGTATCGGTCCAGCCGACGGCGGGCGCCACGTTGACGGTGGGGATCAGCGTCTTGTTCGGATCGGCCAGCTGGGGCCGGGGGCCGGTCGTGAGTTCGGGCGCGAGCTTGGCGGTCTCGCCGCAGCCGGCGACGAGCAGCACGGCGGCCACGGCCGCGGCGGACACAGCGAGGCGGACGGGAAGGTGCGGCGATGCGTTCATGCGGATTCCTTGCGCGGCAGGCGGCCGCAGACCGCCGGATCATGCGCAATCGCACGGCGCGGGCGTGTCGGTCGTGGGCGCTTTCCGGCGTGCGCGCACCTCCTTCGCGCATCGTCGCTACCATCGCCGCATGACCGACGACCTGTTCCGCGCCGACGCCTACCTGCGCACCTGTGAAGCCCGCATCTTGCGCATCGACGACACCGGCATCGTGCTGGACCGCACCGTGTTCTATCCGCTGGGCGGCGGACAGGCCGGCGACGCCGGCGTGCTGGTGCTCGCCGACGGCCGCGAAATCGCCATCGCCGACACCCGCAAGGCCAAGGACGCCGAGGGCCAGCCGACCGCCGAGTTCGTCCACGTGCCCGCGCCCGACCAGGCCGGACTGCTGGCCGCGCTGGCACCCGGCGACACCGTCACCGCCCGCCTCGACTGGGAGCGCCGCCACCGGCTGATGCGCTTTCACACCGCCAGCCACCTGCTGTGCCACCTCGTGCCGGTGCCGGTGAACGGCTGCTCGATCACGCCCGAGTACGCGCGCATCGACTTCCACATCACCGATCCGCTCGACAAGGAAGCGCTCACCGCCGGCCTCGCGAAGCTGGTCGAGGCCGCCCACCCGCTGACCGTGGGCGCCATCAGCGACGCCGAGCTCGACGCCAACCCCGCGCTGGTCAAGAGCATGAGCGTGCAGCCGCCGCGCGGCACGGGCACGGTGCGCACCATCCGCATCGGCGGCACGGGCGAAGACGGCAGCGCGCCGTCGATCGACTTCCAGCCCTGCGGCGGCACGCACGTGGCCAACACGGCGGAAATCGGCGCCATGGTCGTCACCAAGATCGAGAAGAAGAGCGCGACCACCCGGCGCGTGGTCCTGGGCTGGCCCGCGGCCTCCGCGGCCTGAGCCTCCGGAAAGACCCGGCTCCCAGGAACTTCGCCCCGCCCTCTGGCTCCGACTGACCGGCATGACCTTTTCGCGCATCTCTTTCGCTACTTTTCTGATAGCTACCGCCGCAGCCTGCATGCCGGCTGCGGCCCAGCTGACCCCGAAGACCGGGGCCGTGGTCACCACCCCCCATGTGCGCGCCGAACTGGTCGCCCATGCGCCCCAGGGCGTGGCGCCCGGCGCGCCGGTCTGGGTCGGGCTGCAGATCACCCACCAGCCCGAGTGGCATACCTACTGGAAGAACGCCGGCGACTCGGGCCTTCCGACGGAATTGAAGTGGACGCTGCCCGCCGGCGTCTCGACCGGCGAGATCGCCTGGCCAGTGCCCAAGAAGATCCCGGTCGGCACGCTCGCCAACTACGGCTACGAGAACACCGTGCTGCTGCCGGTGCCGCTCGAGGTCTCCACGCTCTACAAGCCCGACGTGGCGCTCACCGGCGGCTCGCCGGCCATGGACATCAAGCTGCAGGCCTCCTGGCTGGTCTGCCGCAAGGAATGCATTCCCGAAGAGGGCGAGTTCACGCTCTCGCTGCCCACGCGCGGCTCGACCGCGCTGAACAAGGCGGCCTTCGACACCGCGCAGGCCGCGCAGCCGCAGCCGCTGGGTGCGCCCGGCGCCATCGCCGTCGAGGGCCAGCAGCTGAAGGTGCGCCTCGAAGGCCTGCCCGCCGCCGTGCGCGGCAAGACGCTCGAGTTCTTCCCCGAAACGCCCGAGGTGATCCGCACCGCGGCCGTCTCCGGCAAGGACTGGACGCAGGCCTGGGACGGCGCGACCTGGACCGCCACCATGCCGCTGGCCGACCAGCGCAGCGAAAGCCCCACCGCCATGCCCGTGGTGGTGGCGCTGGCCGAGGCCGACCGCCAGGCCGGCCAGCCCGTGGCCTGGCGCGCCGAGGCGCCGGTGTCGGGCACCTGGCCCGCCGCCACCGCCGCACCGCGCGCCGCCGAGGTGTCGCCCGCACTGCAGGCGGCGCTGGCCGCCAACGCGGCCCAGGCGGCGGCCCCTGCTGCCGCTGCGCAGGCCCAGCCCGCCGGCACCTTCATCGTCGCCCTGCTCGGTGCGCTGCTCGGCGGCCTGCTGCTCAACCTCATGCCCTGCGTGTTCCCGATCCTCGCGATCAAGGTGCTGGGCTTCGCGCGGCAGGCCGGCAACGCCAGCGCGCACCGCAAGGCCGGGCTGGCCTACACGGGCGGCGTGATGCTGTCGTTCCTCGCGCTGGGCGGCGCCATGCTGGCGCTGCGCGCGGCCGGCGCGCAGCTCGGCTGGGGCTTCCAGCTGCAGTCGCCCGGCGTGGTGGCGGCGCTGGCGGCGCTCTTCACCCTGCTCGGCCTGAACCTGGCCGGCGTGTTCGAGTTCGGCCGCGCCGCGCCGCAGTCGGTGTGCAGCGCGGAGGCCAAGCACCCGCTGGCCAACGACTTCCTTTCCGGCGTGCTCGCCGTGGTGATCGCCTCGCCCTGCACCGCGCCGTTCATGGGCGCCTCGCTGGGCTTTGCCATCGGCCTGCCGGCGGCCCAGGCGCTGCTGCTGTTCGCGGCGCTGGGCCTGGGCCTGGCGCTGCCCTACCTGGTGGCGGGCTTCGTGCCGGCCGTGGCGCGCCTGCTGCCCAAGCCGGGCCCGTGGATGCACACGCTGCGCCGCCTGCTCGCCTTCCCGATGTTCGCGACCGTGGCCTGGCTGGTCTGGGTGCTGGGTCAGCAAAGCGGCATCGACGGCGCGGGCACCCTGCTCGCGTTGCTGGTGTGCCTGGCCGCCGTGGTCTGGGCGCTCACACTGACCGGACGCACGCGCGTCGTCATCGCCACCGTGATGATCGCCTTCACCGCTGTGCTGGCCGGCACCATCGGCCGCAACATCGTGCAGGTGCCTGAACCGACTGCGAAGCTGGCCTCGGCAGCGCCGAACGACGGCGAACGTTGGCAGCCGTGGTCGGCCCAGCGCGTGAGCGACATGGCGGCCGCGGGCCGGCCCGTGTTCATCGACTTCACCGCCGCCTGGTGCGTGACCTGCCAGTACAACAAGAAGAGCACGCTGGCCGACGCCGAGGTGCTCGCCGACTTCGACACGAAGCAGGTCGCCATGCTGCGCGCCGACTGGACCCGCCGCGACCCCGCCATCACCGCCGCGCTCACCGCGTTGGGCCGCAGTGGCGTGCCCGTGTACGTGCTGCAGGCGCCGGGCAAGGCGCCCGTCGTGTTGACCGAAATCCTCAGCAAGGACGAAGTTCGCGCCGCGTTGGCAGCGCTTTGAGCGCCGATGCGGTGAATTGAAACAAGATGACAACGCCGCTGTCATGGGTTGTCACACGCACTTGAAGAAACCGTTCTAAGCTGCAGTTGTTGTTTGGAATTTTGTTTTTTGGAGTTCAAGCTGGCCATGACGCTCTCGCCCACTGTCGACTCACGCTCCCTTCGCGCCGCGCGCCAGGCGCGCGCCGCCCTCAGCCGCGCATCCCGCCGCGCCGTCGTGGCCGCCGCCGTGGCGCTGGGCGCCACCTTCCTCATGGGCACCAATGCGTTTGCCGCGCCCGCCGTGGGCCAGCAGGCGCCCGACTTCGTCGCCGTCGACACCAGCGGCGCCAAGCACAAGCTGTCTGACTTCGCGGGCAAGTTCGTGGTGCTCGAATGGACCAACCCCGGCTGCCCCTTCGTGCGCAAGCACTACGGCAGCGGCAACATGCCGGCCACGCAGAAGGCGGCCACCGACAAGGGCGTGGTCTGGCTCGCCATCAACTCCACCGAACGCGCCGCCAGCGACTACCTGAAGGCCGACGCGCTCGACGCCTGGATGAAGTCGCAAAAGGCCGCGCCCACCGCCGTGCTGATGGACGAAGACGGCGTGATCGGCCAGGTCTACGGCGCGCGCACCACGCCCCACATCTTCATCATCGACCCCAAGGGCACGCTGGTGTATGCCGGCGGCATCGACAGCATCGCCTCGGCCCGCGTGGACGACATCAAGACCGCCACCAACTACGTGAACCAGGCGCTGGGCGAGGTGACCGGCGGAAAACCGGTGTCGATGGCGAGCACGCGGCCGTACGGGTGTTCGATCAAGTACAAGAGTTGATGCGCGCGGGCGCTGTGCCCGCTGTGAATCACGCTCAAAGCAGAGCGCAGCATTCCTTTCTTGCGTCTTCGATGAGGCGCTGTTTTCCGGCCTGGAACAGGCTCATCCTTCTTCACGACGAATGACAAATCCCACGCCTGGTGAATGCGGTGCGTGGAGTTTGACCATTGTTATCAGTGTGATCGCGAGGCGACTCGCAAACTGCGCGACCTGTTTTCCTCCCAAGGAAGTCGTCGATGCCGCGCACGCTGTCTGTCTCTTCTGCCGCGATCCCTGTTGTTCTTGGTCAGGCTGCGCTGGAGCCCGTGCGGCTGTCAGGGCATGAAGGGCTCAACAGCCTCCTTGCCTACGAGCTGCTGCTCAAGACCCCGGATGCGCTGGCTCTGTCCGGCGTCTCTTTCGGCGCCGACTTCGACCTGGATGCCTTCATCGGCCAGGAGATCAGCTGCGAGATCGAGCTCGATGGCTCCTCCCCCCGCCAGATCAACGCCCTGATCACCGACGCAGCCCTGTGGGGCGAGGAAGGGCGCCACGCCCAGTACAAGCTCACCCTGCGCCCCTGGCTGCACCTGGCCACCCTGCGCACCGACTGCAGGATCTTCCAGAACCTCAGCGTCGTCCAGATCCTGGACGAACTGCTGGGCGGCTACGCCTTCCCCGTGGACAAGCGCCTGATCGAGCACTACCCCGTACGCGACTACCAGACCCAGTTCAACGAGAGCGACTTCGCCTTCTTCTCCCGCCTGTGCCAGGAATGGGGCATCAGCTACCACTTCGAACATTCGGACGGCAAGCACCGCCTGGTGCTCTCGGATGTCTTGATCGGAGCCTTGCTCTTGCGCCTTGTGCACCTGCGCTGCTTCGGCCAGCGCGTCGTGCTGGTCCTGAGCCGCCTTCAACCGCTGGGTTGTCTCCCCCATGTCCTTGGCGTGGTTCGCAGCGTTGCCCCTTGCTTCGGTCGTGATGAGCATCCCGTCCCGCGCCCTGAGCACGCCATGAGCATCAGTCCTCAGCTCGAACCCCTCACCTCTTGAATCTTTTCTGCCCGCGTTGTCCTCGATGCGTGTGATCGCCCCCAAGCTCAGGCTTGAACTCTGGTGATCGCTCTTGAGCTGTACTTGGATTTTTTCAGCCGTGTCATCCAGGATCAGGTGGTTCGACCTGCCCGCCGCACCGTTGCCTCCGCCCTCGGTCAGCTCCCGGCTCCTGAACCCGCTCAATGAGCTCTGGCCCGGGAGTTGCCACGGCGGCAGGTTCACCTGGTTGTGCACCCTGCCCATGCAGATCGGCAGGTCCGCGTCTCCCGCGATGAAGCTCACGATGACTTCCTGCCCGATGCGCGGAATCTGGATGCCCCCGAGCTGGTTGCCTGCCCAGGGCGAGCTCACGCGCACCCAGCAGCTGCTGTGCTGGTTCTTCTGCCCCAGCCGATCCCAGGGGAACTGCACCTTGATGCGCCCCAGCTCGTCCGTCCACAGGTTCTGGCCCTCGGGGCCCACCACCAGCGCCACCTGCGGGCCGACCATGGCGGGCTTGGGCTGGGTCGGCTCGGGCCGCAGGGGCTCTGTGACCGGGTGGGCCGTGAAGTCCACCTGCACGCGCCATTGCTGCTTGCGGTCGACAGTGGCTTCGCGGTTCTGGCTGTCTTCGGCCACGTCCTCGATGAGCAAGCGGGTGTCCAGGATCAGGTACTCGGCGTTGGCCGACTCCCTGGGATGATTCTTCAGCTGGAAGGTGCATCCTGGCACCATGCCCCGCAGGTTGCCGCTGGCCTGGGCCCGGGCGCCGTGGGTGCGCAGTGCCTGCATGCGCAGCAGGGAGAGCAAGTGGCCTTCGCCGTGAGGATCGGTGCTTGTGTCTGCTCCTGCATTCGGCTGGGCGTAGTGACTGCCTCCCGCTCCTGATGCATGCCACTGGTAGACCTCGCCCTCGGCCTGCCCCGTGGGGCGCGGATCAGCTCTCGAAACACTCAGATCCGCCCTGGGGCGCGTGTAGTCGTAGTCCCGAGTCGCGTACTTCCCACTCGTGAGTTGATGGGCAGGCACGAAGCTGTGGATGTACTCGGTATCGATCTTCCAGCCGGGGGCGTGGTATTCCACATGCTCGTACAGCGGATCGCCAGCCGCATAGGCCCCCATGGCACCGTGCAGAAGGCCTTGAAGGCACAGAACGATGCCATCCAGGGCAAGGAGGGGCAGAACGAGGATGGCCGCTTCCCTGAGCTGAACGAACCACACCTTGTGCTCGCCAGCCCTGCGGGCATCGAGACCAGCACGCCCGGCAGCATTCACTTGCACACCGGAGAGCACACAGCCTTCACGAGCCAGGGGCACACCTCCATCGGCACCGCCAAGCGCTGGCTGGCCAGCGCGGCCGAGGGCATCCGTGCGTTCACGCACAAGAAGGGCGTCAAGCTCATCGCGAGCGAAGACCCGATCGAGATCCAGGCGCACAGCGACGAGGTGGTTCTTGTTGCGCACAAGGACGTCGTCATCAAGAGCGTGGAGGGCGAGCTGCACATCGCCGCCAAGAAGAAGGTGGTGATCATCGGCGGGGGCAGCTACTCGGAGTGGAGCGAGAGCGGCATCAAGCATGGCACTGCCGGCACCTGGCAGGAGCATGCGGCGCTGCATGCGCAGGTCGGGCCTATGAGCCTCGACGCGCTGTATCCGGTATTTCCCCAGGCAGGCTTTGCCGAGAAACAGAATCTGATCGAAGAGCACTTCGTGTTGATCGAGCACGCGGGTGGACTGCGCTTGCCAGAGCAAAAATACCGCATCACCTTCCAAGGCGGCAGAACCATCGAGGGCAAGTCCAACGACCAGGGCGAGACCGAGGTCGTACAGAGCATGGTGCGTCAAATCACAACCGTGGAGGTGCTGCGAAATTCAGAAGATGGCGTGCTGGCCAGCTACACGCCCTTTGTGCAAACGCCCGCGACACAGACCTACGAGCACGATGGTGGTGTGGTGGCCGAGCAGCGCATACCAAAGAAGAAAATTGGGGGCAAGGACCACGAGGCCAATGAAGACAAGGCCACCAGCGAAGGCAAAGCACCGGTTCACACCAGTTGCGATCCGAACAACTGGGGGTTGCGAAAGAGCGAGCCGAAGGCCAAGGATGCGACGCGCTGGGAGTACCCAGTGATTGGCGCCTATGTGAAGGCCATCAAACCGGCGTTGATGGCGCTCAATTGGAAGGAAGCGACTTGGCCGTTGGGTGAAGAGGATTTCAAGAGCCTGCTTGGAACACTCAGGGCGAATATCGGGGGCGCACTCGCGACAACGTCGTTCGGCCTGCCAGAGGGGGCGATGCCGACATTTTTGATACCGAGAGACTCCGAGGCCATTGCGCTTGGCATGAAGCCCGACGACAAGGATCTCAAGGGGCAGATGCGCACCAACGACTGGTTGCTCGTGGCCTGCAAGCGCGGAGTCACGTTCATGATCGATGCTGCAAAGAGCGGTGACTCCACAGAGTTGACGGAGTGCGTTCGAGAACCTGTGTACGCGTGGTGGCAGTTGCTGGGGTCCGATCGACTGGCAACCGAACTGAACAGGCTTTTTCCATCGAGCGGACAACAGAGGCTTTGAACAGAGCCGCAGTGCACGAGAGGCCGCAAATGACCTTTAAGACGTCGGCCTTGGCGGCCTGTCCATCGACCTGGATGCGATGGCTAAAGCCAAGGGAGGCGGCTCTGGCGACCACATGCCCCCCTGGGAAGAAGACAGCTTCGCATGCGACGAGTTGGTCGAGCGCCTTTGGAGCGGTGATCCTGACAATCTGCTGCCTGAACCCGGCTTTTGCACAACTGCTCTCCGCTACGCCGTCCAGGCCCGGGAGAGCGGTACCCCGGGAGGAATCAGCCATGCAAACTGAAGCCGAGAAGAAAGCTCAACGTGCGGCGTACAAGGTAGAGGCGCAGAGGGCTCAGGCTGCCTATGACAACTTCCGCTACACCGACGCGCAGCGCGAGCAGACCATCGAGTTCATCGGTGCGGCCATGCAGGTGATTCGCGGCGAGGCTGAGTTCGACAGTCTGAAGCAGTTGCTTCCTGTCACCGGCACGGGTATGGGGTTGAGGCCGAACACCAGCTCCAGATTCGATTTCGATTCGGATTTTTTGAACAAGTGGACCGGCATCGACGTGAGCACGATCCCGAAACGGGATGGCGGCGCGGGCTTCGAGCCAGCGTGGTTCCAGATCGATTTCCGTCCCCCAATGAACATCCCACGCGAGCGCCTAGAGAAGCTGCTGCAGCTCAAGGTCGTGCATGGGTGGAGCCCGGACGGGGGTAACCTTCAATTTGAAATGGCCCCGCTTCATGGCTTGCCCTATTTCAATGGCGGCTCATTCTTGTACTCACCGCTGAAGCAGCCACAGGGGGATTTTGATGTTGAGGTCAGGTTCACCTATCTGAACGGCCCAGACAAAAATCCCTGGACCGCCACGAGACTCAGTGATATTCAAATCCGTCGCCAATATCTGGTCTCAGAGCCCGTCAAGCTGCGCTGACCAGCAGTTCGACTTCCATCCCCGACGGTGATCCATGGCAACTCCTGGCCGATTTCAATCGACATGAGGACAGAAGACCCTTCCTTTGGATTGGGCCGCACAAGGCACCTGCACAAGCGCCCAAGCACGCGCGGCGCCGCATTGACAGCTACCTGACTCCCCCCGTCAGGTCCCGGTCGGGAACCCCGACCTACCCTTGGGCCCACAACACCGCCCCAGGGGACACACCATGACTTCCGCGCCTGCCAACGCGCATTCCTCCTCGAAATTCGCCACCGTCCTGCGCGTGACCGGCGGCAACTTCATGGAGATGTTCGACTTCTTCCTGTTCGGCTTCTACGCCACGCAGATCTCGAAGGCCTTCTTCCCCGCGAGCAACGAGTTCGCGTCGCTGATGCTGACCTTCATGACCTTCGGCGCGGGCTTCCTGATGCGGCCGCTGGGGGCCATCTTTCTCGGTGCGTACGTCGACCGCGTGGGCCGCCGCCAGGGGCTGATCGTCACGCTCGCGCTGATGGCCGTCGGCACGCTGCTCATCGCCTGCGTGCCGAGCTACGCGACCATCGGCGTCATCGCGCCGCTCTTGGTGCTGGTCGGACGGCTGCTGCAGGGTTTCTCGGCCGGCGTAGAGCTGGGCGGCGTGTCGGTGTACCTGTCGGAAATGGCCACGCCGGGCCGCAAGGGCTTCTACGTAAGCTGGCAGTCGGCCAGCCAGCAGGTGGCCATCGTCGTCGCCGCCGCGCTCGGCTACTGGCTCAACGTGACCTTCACGCCCCAGGAGATCGGCGACTTCTACTGGCGCATTCCCTTCTTCGTCGGCTGCCTGATCGTGCCGGCGCTGTTCATCATCCGCCGCTCGCTGCAGGAGACCGAGGAGTTCATGGCGCGCAAGCACCGCCCCGACGCGCGCGAGATCTTCCGCTCGATGGTGGCCAACTGGGGCCTCGTGGTCGCCGGGATGATGCTGGTGTCGATGACCACCGTGTCGTTCTACCTGATCACCGTCTACACGCCCACCTTCGGCAAGGCCGTGCTGCACCTGAGCACGACCGACGCGCTCATCGTCACGCTGTGCGTGGCCATTTCCAACTTCTTCTGGCTGCCGGTCATGGGCTCGCTGTCGGACCGCGTGGGGCGCAAGCCGCTGCTCGTGCTGTTCACCGTGCTGACCATCCTCACGGCCTACCCGTCGCTCAAGTGGCTGGTCGGTGCGCCGAGCTTCGCGCGCATGCTCGAGGTGGAGCTGTGGCTGTCGTTCCTGTACGCCAGCTACAACGGCGCGATGGTGGTGGCGCTCACCGAGGTGATGCCGGTCAGCGTGCGCACCGCCGGCTTCTCGCTGGCCTACAGCCTTGCGACGGCGCTGTTCGGCGGCTTCACGCCGGCGATTGCCACGGGGCTGATCGAGATGACCGGCGACAAGGGCGCGCCCGGCCTGTGGATGACGGCCGCGGCGGCCTGCGGGCTGATCGCGACGCTCATGCTGTACCGCCGCAACGTCGACCCGGCCGACGCGGGCCGCGTGCCCGTCGTCTGAGAAGGTGTGAACCGGAGGCATTGACCCAGCGCGCACCGGCCGTTGACCGGGAGCGCACCGCCCCTGCCGCCCCGGGTGGAAGTACCGATGATGGCGCGCGCCGACCTGCCTATCCTGCACCAGCGCTTCCGGCGCCCCCAGGGAACCACGGCATGAACGCACACCACTTCAGCACCCGGCTCGAACACCCGGCCGACCGGCAGGCCTGCTGGGGCCGCATCAACGAGTCGTACTTCGGCGCGCTGCGCGTGCAGTGCCTCGACCCCGGCCCGTTCGACGCGCGCATGGACGCCTACGAGCTCGGGCCGCTGGGCATGTTCATGATCGAGGCGCCTTCGCACCGCGTGGCGCGGCCCGACACGCACCGCGAGATCGCGCTCGACGAGCACTACAAGCTGGTGCTGCAGCTGGAAGGCCACGGCCACATCTCGCAGCGCGACCGCGAGTTCCACCTGCATCCGGGCGACTGGAGCCTGTACGACCCGCGCGTGCCCTACGCCATCACCAACCCCGAGCGCTCGCGCCTCTTGGCCATCACGATCCCGCGCCAGCAGTTCAAGGGCATGAAGATGCCCGACCTGCACACCTGCGAAGCCCACACGCCGGCCATGCAGGGGCTGTACGCGGTGCTCGGTTCGTTCCTCACTTCGCTGGCCGACCAGCTGCCGTCGCTGCCCAACGCCGTCGGCCGCTCGGTCAGCGACACCGTGCTGGGCCTGCTGGCCTCCACGCTCGCCACGCACGCCGACGAACAGTTCGGCGCGCAGCCGCTGCCGGGCGTGCTGAAGGCGCGCGTGAAGCAGTTCGTGCACGCGCACCTGGCCGACCCGGCCCTGTCGCTGGACCTCATCGCGCAGCAGCTGCGCTGCTCCAAGCGCTACCTGCACCGCGTGTTCGAGGACGAAGACCAGACGCTCGACCGCTTCATCTGGCAGATGCGCCTGGAGCGCTGCAGCGAGGCGCTGCGCCAGGCCGCGGGCGGCCGCGCCTCGGTGTCGGAGATCGCCTTCGCCTGGGGCTTCAATAGCAGCGCGCATTTCTGCCGTGTGTTCAAGGCGCAGTACGGCGTGTCCCCGCGCGAGTTCCAGCGGCGCGAGGCGCAGCGGGCGATGTCGCCGGCGCTCACGCACTAGGCGCCCGCTTCAGGGGCTGCCCACGACCCCCGACACGTCGACGATGTACATCTGCCGCTGCGATTCGTGCACGGAGTCGATGCACACCTGCAGCCCGTCGCGGCGCCAGCGCGGGTGCAGGTCGCACCGGTTCTCCTTGCTCAGCGCCGGCGAGGCGTAGAAGCTGCCCAGGTCGTGGCGCCGGCCGGTGGCCATGTCGAACAGGAACAGCACGCGCTCGTGCGTGCGTGCGTCGGGGTAGGTGTCGCTCAGCAGCCAGCGCGTGTTCACCGGCGAGAAGGTCATGTGGCCGTTCTCCACCAGCACGCCGTCACCGATCACGCGGACCTCGCCGCCCTCCCGGTCGTGGTACAGGTGGTAGTGAATCTTTCCGGCATGCGGGCCCCACACGATGATGTGCTCGTCGTCCTGCCACAGCGGGTGCGAGATCTGGAACTCGGACTTCTCGTAGTCGAAGGTGCCCACGGCCGTCGGATCGAAGTCGTCCGCCAGCTGCGGCAGCGGGTGGTCGGAGCACTCCAGCAGGCGCAGGTCGGAGCCGTCGGGGTTCATCGTGAGCAGGCGGTGCAAGAAGCAGGTCTCGTCCTCGACGCGTTCGGTCCAGCGGTGCAGGAACAGCACGCGCGACGACGAGGGGTTGACCTCGATGTGGCTCACCCAGTGGATCGCCTTGTCCATCGACGCGCGCGGATGAAACCGGCGCAGGTCCTGGTAGCTCAGCAGCAGCCGCGCCGTGCCGGTGGCCAGGTCGGTCGCGTGGATGCCATCGTCGGCCGGTGCCAGCGGCAGCTCGAACGGCCCGCCAGCTTCGCTGTAGCCGATGGTGCGGTGCGTGATGTACAGGCGCCGGTAGTCCACGCTCAAGGCCCAGCGGCTGTCGGGCGCCACCACGTAGATCGGCAAGGGCAGCAGGCGCCGGGCGCCGGTGTCGACGTCGAGCACCGTGGCGCCGAAGCCGGGGTAGAACGCATCGGCATCGCCGGTGCGGCTGTTGTAGACCAGCTGGCGGCCCGGCGCGCCGTCGAGCCACTGCAGCTGGCTGCCCATCTGCCAGTTCCATGCGGTGGTGTCGCCCACCGCGTGGAAGCGGTCGTTGTCCTGGAGGTCGAAGTAGCCGATGCGTGCTGCCGCCGTCGGCGTGAGTTCGGCGTCCATCCAGGGCACCTGCTGCGCCAGCAGGTAGCGCCCGCTGCGGTCCCAGGCGCTCTTGTTGTAGTAGCCGAAGAAATGGTGCTGCGCGCCATCGCCCACGCGGCGGCAGGGCACGGGCGCGAGGCGGGGCTGCTCGGGAAGTGGGTTCGTCGACATGGGGCTCACTCCGCGGCAATGCGGCCTTGCTGGATCACCTGGTCCCAGCGCAGCTTCTCGGCCGCGATGAACTTCGCTGCGACATCTCGCGTGTTCGCCACCGGCGTCATGCCCTGCTCCGACAGCCCCTTGCGGAACTCCGGCGCGGCGACGATCTTGCGGATGTCGGCATTGAGCTTGTCGGCAATGGCGTCGGGCACCTTGGCGCTCACCGCCACCGTGGTCCACGAGGTGGCCTCGAAGGCCGCAAAGCCCGACTCGATCGCGGTCGGCACCTCGGGCAGCGCCGGCAGGCGGGCCTTGCCGGTCACGGCCAGCGCCTTGAGCTTGCCGCCGCGGATGTGGGCCAGCGTGGTCGGCGGGTTCTCGAACATCAGCTGAATCTGCCCCGCCAGCAGGTCGTTCAGCGCGGCCGTGCTGCCCTTGTAGGGCACGTGCACGAGCGGTGCGTTGGCGGTGAGCTTGAACAGCTCGCCGATCATGTGCACCGACGAGCCCACGCCGGCCGAGCCGAAGTTGATCGTGTCCGGCTGCTTGCGCGCCAATGCCACCAGCTGCTTCAGGTCGTTGGCGGGCAGCGCGGGGTGGGCGACCACGACGTGCGGCATCTCGGCCAGCACCGTGACCACCTTCAGGTCGGTCGCGGGGTCGTAGCTCAGCTTCTTGAACACGCCGTAGGTCGCGTGCAGCCCGATCGAGCCGAGCAGCAGCGTGTAGCCGTCGGCCGGTGCGTCGGCCACGAACTTGCCGCCGATGTGCCCGCCGGCGCCGGGCTTGTTGTCGACCACCACCGACTGCTTGTACAGCTTGCCCAGGCGGTCGGCCAGCATGCGGGCCTGCACGTCGGAGCTGCCGCCGGCGGTGAAGGGCACCACGAGCCGGATCATCCGGTCGGGGTAGGCCTGCGGCTGCGATGCCTGCGACGTCGAAGCGACGCCCAGGGCCAGTGCGAGAAGGCCGAGGCCGGCGGCCCTGCGGGGCCAGTGCTGTGTCATGCGTCTTCCTTGCTGTGCGCCGCGACGGCGCGATGGAGGGGTGGATAGGGCGCAGTCTAGGAACGCAGCATCATTCTGAAAAATTCATTTTCATTCACAGGCTATGCAGAAAAGATATGCCATGCTTTCCGCCTTGCACCGTGCAGCCCCAGGAGTCCCCGCATGTCGCGCCCGTTGAACTTCCGCCAGATCGAGGCCTTCCGCGCCGTGATGCAGACCGGCACCACCACCGCCGCCGCGGCCCTGCTGCACACCACGCAGCCGTCCGTGAGCCGCCTGCTCTCGCAGATCCAGCATGCCACCGGGCTCAAGCTGTTCGACATCCACAAGGGGCGGCTGCGCCCCACGCACGAGGCGCGCCAGCTGTTCGACACGGTGCAGCGCCACTTCCTGGGCCTGGACCGCATCGAGCAGAGCGTGGCGGTGCTGCGCAAGTCGGGCGCGGGCTCGCTGCGCGTGGGCTGCACGCCGGCGCTCGGGCTCGGTGTGATGCCGCAGGTGATCCATGCCTTCTCGCGGCTGCACCCCGAGGTGCACGTCAACCTGCAGACCGTCGGCACGCACGCCTTGCGCGAGGGCCTGCTCTACGGCCTGTACGACGTCGCGCTCAGCACCGCCGCCTTCCACGACCCGCAGCTCGACGCGGTCAGCCTGCACAAGGCCAGCGCGGTGTGCGTCGTGCATCCCGGGCATGCGCTGGCGCACCGCGACGCCATCCACGTGCGCGACCTGAAGCAGCAGGTGCTGCTCACGCTGAATGCCGACGACGAGATCCATCAGCAGTTCCAGCGCACGCTGCAGCAGCACCGCATCGAATGCGCCGCCACGGTCGAGACCACCTACTCGGTCACCATCTGCATGATGGCGGCGCAGGGCACCGGCGTCGGCATCGTCAACCCCTACGTGGCCTCCGTGTTCGCGCGCGACCTGAAGATCCTGCCGCTGTCGCCGCGCTGCCCGGTGGAGGTGTCGATGGCCTTCTCGCCGCAGTCGGCGCCTTCGGCCATCGCCGAGGAGTTCACCGCGCGGCTGCGCGACCACTTCCAGGCCTTCGTGATGCCCACCGCACGGAAGGCGCAGAAGGCGCGCGCCTAGGCGGCCGCGAGATAGCTGCTGTGCAGGATCTCCGGCCGGCTGCGCAGTTCTTCCGACGAGCCCGCAAAGGCCATGCGCCCGCGCTCCAGCACATAGGCGCGGCTCGACACGGCCAGCGCCACGGTCGTGAACTGCTCGATCAGCAGCACGCCCACGCCCTCGCCCGCGACCTGCTGCACCACCTCGACCAGCCGCTTGACCACCGCGGGCGCGAGCCCCAGCGAGAGTTCGTCGATCGCGAGGTAGCGCGGTTTTCCGATGAGCGCCTGCGCGATGCAGACCATCTGCTTCTGTCCGCCGGACAGCGAACGCGCGGGCAGCGCGAGCTTCACGCGCAGCTCGGGGAACACCGCCAGCACGCGCTCGACCGCATCGGCCACGCCGGCCACAGGCAGCGCGGTGGCCGCGGCGCGCAGGTTGTCGAGCACCGACAGCTCGCCGAGCACGCGATGCCCCTCGGGCACCACCGCCACGCCCAGCGCGCGCACGCGCTCGGGCCGCTGGCCATGCAGCGCGTGGCCTTCGACCTCGATGCGCCCGCCCGTGAGCGGCAGCACGCCGCCGACGGCCATCACCGTGCTCGACTTGCCCGCGCCGTTGGCGCCCAGCAGCGCCGTCACCTCGCCCGGCGGCACCTGCAGGTCGATGCCGTGCAGCACGGCCTTGCCGCCGCGCTGCAGGCGCAGATCGGTCACGTTCAGCATGGGGTGGTCACTCCGTTCCCAGGTAGGCCTTGCGCACGGCCGGGTCGTCGAGCACCTCGCGCGTCGGGCCAAGCGCAAGGCGGCGGCCGAAGTCGAGCACCAGGGTCTGCGTGCAGGTCGCGGCGATCAGGTCGACGTCGTGGTCGATGAGCAGCACCTGCGCGCCGCAGAAGGCATGCACCGCGCCGATCGTGCGGCGCAGCACGCCGGCCTCCTGCTCGGTGAGGCCGGCGCCGGGCTCGTCGAGCAGCAGCAGCTTGGGCGCGCCGACCAGCGATTTCGCAAGCTCCAGCATGCGGCGCTGGAACAGGTTGAGGCGGTGCCCCATGACGGTCGCCAGGTCGAGCAGGCCCGTGTGCGACAGCACGCGCGCCACCTGCGAGGCGGCCTCGCCGCGCGCGTGCGGCACATGGTCGAGCAGCGCACGCACGTTGTCCCACACGCTGAGGTCTTCCACCACCTGCTCGGTCTGGAACGAGCGGCGCAGGCCGAAGCGCACGCGCGCGATGGGTTTCAGGCCCAGCAGGTCGGTGCCGTCCACCGCCACGCGGCCGGCGCTGGGCGACACCAGGCCGCTGAGCACATTGACCAGCGTGGTCTTGCCCGCGCCGTTCGGCCCGATCAGGCCGCACACGGGCGCATCGAGCCGCGCCGTGAGCGCGTCGATGGCCTTGACGCCGCCGAAGGCGACGGTGAGATCGTCGATGCGGATCATGGCGCGGCGTCCTTGTCCTTCGGTGCGGCGAAGCGCTGGCGCACCGCATCGAACACGCCCATCAGCTGCCCCGCGATGCCGCTCGGCGCCGTGATGAGCGCATGCAGCAGCGCCACGCCGAAGAAGATCATCGCGAGGTAGCCGTTGACGCCGAAGTCGGTCAGCAGCGCCGGCACCGCGCGCAGCAGCAGCCCCGCGATGAGCGCGCCGGCCCAGTGGTACACGCCGCCCACCACCGTGAGCGCGAACAGCATCACCGACTCGCCGGCCGTGAAGGCGCGCCCGTCGAGCTGCCCCACGCCGCCCGCGAGCAGCGCGCCGGCCACGCCCGCGCAGAAGCCCGCGAGCCCGAAGGCCCAGGTCTGGTAGCGCAGGATGTTCACGCCGGCCGCCACGGCCGCCGCCTCGCCGCGCCGGATCAGCGCCCACGAGCGGCCCGCGCGCGTGCGCCGGTGCAGCTCGATCAGCGCCAGCACCGCCGCCAGCCACACGGCGACGTAGCGGAAGTACGCGGCGTCCGACAGCGCCAGCGCGGGCCGCGGCATCATCAGCCGCTCGCTGCCGAACACGCGCCCGAGCCAGCCCGCGCCGCCGTCGGGAAAGCCCGTCACGTTGACGACCACCTGGAAGCCGCCCGCCATCATCATCGTGACGAGCGCCAGGTACAGCCCCTTGAGCCGCAGCGCCGGCAGGCCCGCGAGCATGCCCACGACGCACGACAGCAACCCGCCCGCGAGCACCGACAGCTCGAAGGGCCAGCCCAGCCCGTGCCCCGCGCGCAGCGCGACCCAGCCGCCCGCGCCGAGCAGCGCGTACTGGCACAGCGACACCAGCCCGAGCTGGCCATAGAGCAGCGCCACGCCGGCCGCCGCGACCGACAGCGCGAGCGACGAGGTGAGCGTCTTGATCCAGTACGCATTGGCGAACCACGGCACGGCCCAGCCGATCAGCAGCACGCAGGCCACCATGAGCACGAGCGAGCGGCGGGCGCGGCGCGTGGCCTGCGCGAGCGCGGCGGGTGCGGCGTCGGACGCGGGCATGGCGCCTTCGAGGATCGACGCGTTCATGCCGATCGCGTCCCCGCGCGGTAGAACACGATCATGGCCAGCGCGATGAGGAAGGGCGTGGCCGTGCGAAAGGCCGCGAAGCCCGGCACCGTGATCGCCAGTGCCTCCAGCACGCCGATGGCGATGCCGCCCGCCACCGTGGCCGGCAGCGAATGCAGGCGGCCGATGATGGCGGCGGCGAAGGCCGGAATCACCAGAAAGGTCAGCAGCGTGGCCTGCAGCCGCACGATGTTGGCCAGCAGCAGCCCGCACACGCCCGCGAAGGCACCGCTCAATATCCACGCCACCGTGTCGACGCCGAGCACGCGGATGCCGAGCAGCGCGCTCAGGTCGCGGTCGTTGGCCAGCGCACGCATCTTCAGGCCCACGCGCGTCTTCGACAGCAGCAGGCCGACGCCGCCCATCATCAGCACCGCCAGCGCCAGGCCGAGCGCGCGCGTGTGCGTGAGCCGCACCTCGACCTCGCCCAGCAGGAACTCGAGCGCGCCGCCGTCGGTCGGCAGCACGAGGCGGCGCGGCTGCTCGCCCCAGGTCCATTCGGTGAAGCCCACCACCACGAGCGCGAAGCCCAGCGTGGCGATGCTGCGGATGGTCGGGTCGCGGTGCGACAGGCGCGGCGCCAGCAGCCGCCCGTAGGCCAGCGACAGCGCCATGGCCGCGAGCACCGCCGCGGACCACGCCAGGCCTTGCGGCCAGTCGGCTTCGAGCAGCGTCCAGGCCACGTAGGCACCGAGCGCGCCGATGGCGCCGAACGCGAAGTTCAGCACGCCCGACGAGCGATAGAGCACCACCAGCCCCACGCCCGAGAGCGCGTACACCGCGCCCAGGCCCAGGCCCGAGATGACGAAAGGCAGGTAGTCCTCCATGGCCCGGCGCGCTTACTTCAGGCCCATCTTCTGCTCGTCGGCACGGATGTCGACCAGCTCCGGGTCGTCCGCCGTGAGGCAGCCGCCGGGCGCAAAGCGCCAGCCGTTGCCGTCGGGGCTGGCCATGGGGCCGCTGTTGTTCGCGTTGTGGCGGTTGCCGCTGCCCACGTAGAAGGGCTTGCACAGGATGTCGCTGCGGAAGTCGCTCACCTTGCGCAGCGCGTCGGTCACGCCGGCGCGGTCGAGCTTCTTCGGATCCATCTTCAGCATCGCCTGCGTGGCCAGGCGCGCGGCCAGGTAGCCGGCCTGCGAGAAGGTGTCGCGCGGGTCGCTCTTGGCGCCATGCTTGTCCATCACGGCCAGCCAGTTCTTGTTGTCGGGCCCGGCCGATTCGAGCGGGTTGAATTCGAGGTTGACGTCGAAGTTGCCCTTCCAGTACGGCCCGATGGCCTTGGGCACGTCGACGTTGTAGGCCGGCGCGGCCGACACGAAGTGGATCTTCTTGCCCAGGTTCTGCTGCTCGGCGGCGGCCAGCATCGGCACGAGGATGCCCTTGGGCACGTTCATGATGATGGTGTCGGGCTTCTTCGCGGCGGCCTGCAGCATGGTCGAGGTGGCATCGGCCGAGCCGGGGTCGATGGTGAGGGTCTCGACCGTCACGCCGTTCTTCCTGCCCCATTCCTTGGGCCCCTCGCAGGCCCAGTTGCCCAGGCTCGGGATGTTCGGAATGATGCAGACCATCTTCTTCGCCTTGTACTTCTGCGCGGCGTACATCGCGGCGATGGTGGCCGACACGCGCGGCCCCGCATTCACCGGCACGTAGTTGCGCGCGTTGAAGCACTCGCGCGGCACGCCGGTGCCGGCGATGACCATCACGCCCTCGTCGGCGTACATCTTGGCGTTGGCGCCGCACTCCACGAAGCTGGTGCTGCCCACGAGCGCGACCACCTTGCGGTCCTTCACGAGTTTGGAGGCGACCTGCGCGGCCGTCTCGGGGTTCCACTGGTCGTCGAGCACGAGGTAGTCGACCGGCCGGCCATGGATGCCGCCGTTGGCGTTGACGCACTTGAAGTACGCGGCCGCCGCCTGGCCCGAGGCGCTGAAGTCGTCGGGGCCGGTCTTGCCGACCACGGCGCCGATGGGAATGGGCTCGCCCGTGGCGGGCTTGCCGGTGTTGAGGCCGCAGTCGGGGCTGGCCTGCGCCCAGGCGCCGCTGAAACCGGCCAGGCCCAGCGCGCCCGCAACGGCCGACAGCGCGATTCGTCTTTTGCTTTGCATGAGGTGTCTCCTTCTTTCTGGGTGATCGAAACCGGGGCGGGGCTACACCGCCATGCACACGCTCTTGAGTTCGGTGAAGCCCTCCACCGCCGCACGCCCCAGGTCGCGCCCGCTGCCCGACTGCTTCACGCCGCCCAGCGGCAGCGCGTTGTCGAGCACGTTGTGCGCGTTGACCCAGACCACGCCCGCCTGCAGGCGCGGCACGATGCGGTGCACGGCCGAGAGATCGTTCGACCAGACGCTGGCCGCCAGGCCGTAGGCGCTGTCGTTGGCCAGGCGCACCGCGTCGTCCACGTCGTCGAAAGGCACGACCGTCGCGACCGGGCCGAACACTTCCTCGCGCGCGATGCGCATCGACGGCTGCGCGTCGACGAACACGGTGGGCTGCACGAAGCAGCCGCCGTCGAAGGCCTGGCGCCCGCCGGTGACCAGCGTGGCGCCCTCGGCCACGGCACCGTCGATGTGCGCCATCACGCGCGCCAGATGGCGCTTGGACACGAGCGGCCCGAACTGCGCCTTCGGGTCGAAGCCCGAGCCGATGTGCAGGCCCTCGGCGGCCTGCGCGAGCCGGCGCACCACCTCGTCGAACAGGTTGCGCTGCACGTACACGCGCGAGCCGGCCGTGCACACCTGGCCCTGGTGAAAGAAGATGCCGTTGGCCGCGCCCTGCGCCGCCGCCACCGGGTCGGCGTCGCCCAGCACGATGAGCGGCGACTTGCCGCCCAGCTCGAGCGTGAAGCGCGCCATGCTGTCCACGGCCGCGTGGCCGATGTGACGGCCCACCGCCGTCGAGCCGGTGAAACTGATCTTGCGGACGTCCGGGTGCGCGGCGAGCGCCGCGCCGGCCGTGGCGCCGCGCCCGCACACCACGTTGAGCGCGCCCGGCGGAAAGCCCGCCTCCAGCGCCAGCTCGGCCAGCCGCAGCGCGGTGAGCGGCGTTTCTTCCGAGGGCTTGAGCACCACGGTGCAGCCGGCCGCGAGCGCGGGCGCCACCTTCCACAGCGCGATGGCGAGCGGAAAGTTCCACGGCACGATGGCCGCGACCACGCCCACCGGTTCGCGCCGCGTGTACGTGACCCACTGCGCACCGGGGATGCCGATGGAGTTGTCGAGCGTCTGGCCTTCGAGCTTGGTGGCCCAGCCCGCCATGTAGCGCACGAACTCCGCGCCCGCGCCCACGTCGACCATGCGCGCGATGCCGCGCAGCTTGCCGCTTTGCAGGGTTTCGAGCGCGCTGAGTTCGTCGGCGTGCGACTCGATGAGCGTCGAGAGCGTGTACAGCATGCGCTCGCGGTCGGCCGGGCGCAGCGACTTCCACACGGCGCTCTCGAAGGTGCGGCGCGCGCCGGCGACGGCGGCGTGCACGTCGTCCACGTCGCTGTCGGGCGCCTCGGCCACGGTCATCTCGGTGGCCGGGTCGACCACCGGCAGGTACTGCCCGTTGCGGGGCACGACCTCGTGGCCGTCGATGTGGTTGCCGCGGCGGCGCTGCGCCAGCAGGCCCACCTGGCCGAGGTGTTCGATCGACAGGTCGCGCAGATTCATGGGCGGGCTCCGGGAAGGGATGCGAGGGATGCGAAAGAAAGCGGCGTCACGGCTGCATGGCGCGCGCGACGAGCAGCGTGTCGGTGAACTGCTCGAAGCGCCGCACCTTGCCGCCCTGCACCTGCCACACATGCGTGACGCGGGCCTGCATCGGCTTGCCGGTTTTGCGGTGGCGCGCGTGGTAGTCGCCGATGCCGACCACGGTGTCGCCGCCGTCGACCAGCCGCTCGAGCACGAAGCGGTAGCCCTCCCATTCGGCGCCGAGCACCTGGAAGACCTTCTCGACCACCTGCGCGGGGCCGACGTGCGTGCCGGCGCAGGGAAAGCCGGCCATCTCGGTCCACTGCACGTCGTTGGCCACGTCGGCGAACATCGCGGCGAGGTCGTGGCGGTCGGAGGCGGCGTAGTGGTCGGCCACGATCTGGTAAGGGGTGCGCATGACAAAAGCTCCTGGACAACGGTGAAGTCAGACGGGCCCGAACTCGGGCGGATAGAAGGTCTGCGAGGCCTTGCGCATGAAGGCGCCGGCGGGGTTGTTGGCGATCGCGCCGGTGCCGGTGAGCCCGAGAAACTTGCCGGTCGAGCGGCCGTTCGCGAAGTCGAAGAAGAACACCGACGCGACCGGGATCAGGAACTCGCGGAAGGTGAAGACGTACTGGTCGTCGTCGAACTTCCAGTAGCTCGCGAGGTCGACGTCGCCGTGGCCGCGCTGCACGCCCACGAGGCACTGCCAGGCGTAGCGCTCGGCGCTCAGGTAGGTGTGCTCGTAGGTGTGGTTGGGGCTGTAGGTCTGCCAGGTGCGCAGGCCGATGAGGTCGCGCGTGGCGTGCGGTGCACTCCCCGTTGCAGTGCCGCCTTCGAGCGTGCCGGACCAGAAGTCCTGCGGCACGCGCGGCTGGCCCGCGGCCTCGTCGGCGCCGATGATGCGGCAGCGAATCGCGAGCACGCGGCGCGTGCGCGTATTGAGGACCACGGTCAGCGCCTCGCTCGGGCGGCTGGCCTGCGTGATGTCGAGGAAGAAGGTGTCGGGCGCGACCTCGATGGCCTCGTACCAGTCGCCCTGGCCTTCGCCGCCGCGTGCGCCGTCTTCGTGCCAGTCGAGCGTGTGCTGCGCGCGAGGCTGCAGCGTGAGCTGGAAGCCGGGCAGCGCGAGCCTCAGCGTCTGGCCGGCGAGTGCGTCGGTGGCGGGCAGGCGGTTGGTCGCGATGCCGAGGGCGAACTGGTCGTAGGTCTTCCAGTCGGCGGGTTTCGTGGTGTCGGTGCTCATGGCGTCTTTCCTTCTTCAGGCGTCGTGCGCGAAGGCGATGGTGGGCAGGTCGACCGCGGACGCGCCGCCATCGACCATCAGCGAACTGCCGCTGACCATCGCGGCCAGCGGCGAGGCGAGGAACAGCACGGCGTTCGCCACGTCGTCGGGGCTGGCGGCGCGGCCCATGGGCACGTCGCGCGTGACGAGGTCGTAGGCCGCGTCGGTGTTCGGCAAGCGGTGCTTGTCGACGAGCACCTGCATCTGTTCGTCGGCCATCTCGGTGCGCACCCAGCCGGGGCACACGGCGTTCACGCGCACGCCCTGTTGGCCGTAGTCGCGCGCCAGCGAACGCACGAGGCCGATGAGTGCGTGCTTCATGGTCACGTAGCCGACCACGCCCGGCCCCGCGAAGTGGCCCGCGAGCGACGAGAGCACGACGATGTTGCCGCGCCGCGCAATGAGCTCGGGCAGCAGCTCGCGTGCGCAGACGAAGGCGGTGTCGAGGTTCAGGCGCGTGGACAGCGCCCACGAGGCGTCGTCGGTCGCGAGCGCGTCGCCCACACCGTGGCCGCCCGCGTTGGCGACCAGCACATCGACGCCGCCGAAGCGTTCGCGCGCGGCGGCCAGTGCGCGCTGCACGTCGGAAGTGTTCGCCGCATCGCCCGCCACCGCGAGCCCGCCAAGCTTTGACGCCACCGCTTCGAGTTGCGCGAGGCGACGCCCCATCAGCACCACGCGGCCGCCCGCCGCGACGAACTGCGCGGCCACCGCCGCACCGATGCCGGAGCCGCCGCCGGTGATGAAGGCGACCTTGCCGGCCATGGAATCTGTAGCACGCATTCGCTCTGCCTCCTTGTTGGAAAGGACTCTAGGTTTCAGTGCGCTTCGGTGATTGACCGACCGTGCAATCTCAGTTGCCTGACAGCGCGAAGTCCGCGCAGCGTTCGGCCAGCATCACGGTGGGCGCGTTGGTGTTGCCGCTGACGAGCGAAGGCATCACCGAGGCGTCGCACACGCGCAGCTTCGCCACGCCGTGCACGCGCATGCGCGCATCGACCACGGCCATGGCGTCGCGGCCCATGCGGCAGGTGCCGCTCGGGTGGTAGACGGTCTTGGCGCGCTCGCGCACGTAGGCCTCGAGGGCCTCGTCGGACATGTCGTCGGCGGCTGACGGCGCCAGCTCTTCGGACACCACCTCGCGCAGCGCCGGCGCGCGCAGGATGCGGCGCGCCAGCTTCACCCCGCGCACCAGCGTGTCGACGTCGGCCTGCGCCTGCAGGTAGCCGCCGTCGAACAGGATCGGCGCCATCGGGTCGGCGCTGCGCAGCGCCACGCGCCCGCGCGACTGCGGGCGCAGGAAGCAGGGGTTGATCGACAGGCCGTGGCCGGCCAGCGGTTCGCGGTCGACGTCGCCCACGAGCACGGGCAGCACATGGAATTGCAGGTCGGGCCGGCCCTCACCGGTGGTGTCGACGAAGCCGCCGCTCTCGACCACGTTCGACGTGAGCAGGCCGGAGCCGAACAACATCCATTGCAGGCCGTGCTTCAGCGCCGCCAGGCCGCGGTCGTTGCCCAGCAGGCTCACGGGCTCGCGCGTGCGGCCGTAGACCGACACCTCCAGGTGGTCCTGGAAGTTCTCGCCCACGCCGGGCAGGTCTTTCACCACCGGCAGGCCCAGCGCCTGCAGCTGCGCGCCGGGGCCGATGCCCGAGAGCAGCAGCAGCTTGGGCGAGGCGAGCGCGCCGGCCGAGAGGATCACTTCGTCGCGCGCGGTCGCGATCACCTCTTCGCCGCCGCCGTTGCGGCCCGTGCGGTAGACCACGCCGGTGGCCGCGCCGTCCTGCGTGAGCACGCGCAGCACGTGCGCGCCCGTCACCACGGTGAGCTTCGGGTCGTCGCGCACGGCCGCGAGGTAGGTGGCGGCGGTGCTTGCGCGCCGGCCTTCGAAGGTGGTGGTCTGGTAGAAGCCGACGCCGGCCTGGGCGGCGCCGTTGAAGTCGTCGTTGTAGGCCAGGCCGCTTTGCTGCGCGGCGCGCAGGAAGGCCAGGCTCAGCGGATGGCGAAAGCGCGTGTCGCTCACCTTCAGCGGCCCGTTCGTGCCGTGCAGCTCGCAGGCGAAGCGCGCGTTGCCCTCGGCCTTGCGGAACCAGGGCAGCACGTCGCGCCAGCCCCAGCCTTCGCAGCCCTGCGCCTCCCAGCCGTCGTAGTCGGCCGGCGTGCCGCGCACATAGACCATGGCGTTGACCGAGCTGCCGCCGCCCAGCGTGCGGCCCTGAGGCACGAACATCTTGCGGCCGGCGGCGGCGGGTTGCGGCTCGCTCTCGTAGGCCCAGGTGCGCTCGGTGCCGATCACGCGCACGAAGGTGGCGGGCATGTGGATGAAGCGGTCGTCGTCGGGCGGCCCCGCCTCCAGCAGCAGCACGCGGCGCCCGGCGCGCACCAGCCGGTGCGCCAGCACGCAGCCGGCCGAGCCGGCGCCCACCACCACCACATCGAAAACCTGCTGCGCCATGTCCGTTCCAGACCGAAGTTGTTGTCGGGAACGGATGCTCGCGGCTGGCGCACGCCCTGGCGCATCGGGGCGGGTTGATGCAACGCAAAGTGCGCTGTCGGTCAACTCACGGCGAACGCGGGGGGCCCTGCGACAATCGGGCCATGCCTTTCGCCCCTTTGCAAAACGACACCTTCCTGCGGGCCTGCTGGCGCCAGGCCACCGATCACACGCCCGTCTGGCTCATGCGCCAGGCCGGCCGCTACCTCCCTGAATACGTTGCCACGCGCGCCAAGGCCGGCAGCTTCATGGGGCTGGCCACCAACACCGACTACGCCACCGAGGTCACGCTGCAGCCGCTGGCGCGCTACCCGCTCGACGCGGCCATCCTGTTCTCGGACATCCTCACGGTGCCCGACGCGATGGGCCTGGGCCTGTCGTTCGAGGCCGGCGAAGGCCCGCGCTTTGCGCGCCCGGTGCGCGACGAAGCGGCCGTGGCCGCGCTCGAAGTGCCCGACCTGGACAAGCTGCGCTATGTGTTCGACGCCGTGGGCTCGATCCGCAAGGCGCTGAACGGCCGCGTGCCGCTGATCGGCTTCTCGGGCAGCCCGTGGACGCTGGCCTGCTACATGGTCGAGGGCGCGGGCTCGAGCGACTACCGCCTCGTGAAGAGCATGCTGTACGGCCGCCCCGACCTGATGCACCGTGTGCTCGCGGTCAATGCCGACTCGGTGGCCGCCTACCTCAACGCCCAGATCGACGCCGGCGCGCAGGCCGTGATGATCTTCGACAGCTGGGGCGGCGTGCTGGCCGACGGCGCGTTCCACGAATTCAGCCTGGCCTACACCGCGCGCGTGCTCGCCGGCCTGAAGCGAAACGGCCCGGACGGCCAGCCGGTGCCGCGCATCGTGTTCACCAAGGGCGGCGGCCTGTGGCTGGGCGCCATGCGCGCGCTCGACTGCGAAGTGCTCGGCGTCGACTGGACCGTGAACCTCGCCGCCGCGCGCCGCCTCGTGGCCGAAGGCACCGAGGACAAGGCCAAGGCGATCCAGGGCAACATCGACCCGAACGTGCTGTTCGCCCCGCCCGCGGCCATCGAGGCCGAGGTCGGCAAGGTGCTGCAGGCCTTCGGCAAGCCCCACACCGACCGCACCACGGCGGGCCCGACGCACATCTTCAACCTGGGCCACGGCATCAGCCAGTTCACGCCGCCCGACCACGTCGCGGCGCTGGTCCAGGCGGTGCACGACCAGTCGCGCGCGCTGCGCACTTGAGCTAACAAATGTGAACTGCCGACCGCCCGGTTGGCAGACTCAGCGCCCCCTGAAAGCCAGTCACCCGGCGTTTGTCAAGCCCTAAAACGGCCCCGGACGCCCGACTTATGCACAAAACGCGTGTTGCACTGCGCAAGATTATCTGAGGGGGCATTGGTTCTGCTCCTAAACCAATAGCGATGCTAAGTGGTTGATTTATATAGGTTTTGATTTTTGCTTTTTTTACAGGCATTCCAGCGGAAGCCTTGAAAATCAAGGCTTCGGCGACTATCCAGCCGTCTTGTCAACAAAGTTATCCACAGAAACTCTGGATGACCGCCAAAGCGCTGTGAAATCAACAACTTAAGCGGTCTTGCTCCAAAACGCATTAACAAACCTTGCCAAAAAGGACGCCCAGCCCCTCCACCGAATCGCCGCCCGAAGCCGGCGCGCCACCGGTCACATCCGCCACAAACGTCTCCTGCCCCTGGCGACTCGACATCGCGGTGCAGACGCCCGCGCATGCCGCGCTGGGTGACCTGCTGAGCTACGCCGGCGCCGAGCCGCTGGTGCCGGGCACGCTGGTGCGGGTGCCGTTGGGCAAGCGCGAGGTGCTGGGGGTAGTCTGGAACGAGCCGACCTCGCTGGAGGGTGCCGAGCCCGACATGGCGCTCAAGCCCGTGGGCGCGGCGCTCGACGCGCTGGCGCCTCTGGGCGAGGCCTGGCGCGACCTGGTGGCGTTTGCCGGGCGCTACTACCAGCGCTCGATCGGCGAGATCGCGCTGGCCGCCCTGCCGCCGCAGCTGCGCGACCTGAGCACGACCCAACTGGCGCGCCGGCTCAAGCGCAAGACCACGGCCGGCCCGGTGGCCGAGACGGCCGAATCCGCGAACCTGATTGCCCTCTCCGACGAACAGACGGCCGCGCTGGCCCGCATCGAGGCCGGGAGCGGCACCTTCCTGCTGGTGGGCAGCACCGGCAGCGGCAAGACCGAGGTCTACCTGCGCTGCGTGGCCAACCTGCTGGCGCGCGACCCCGAGGCGCAGGCGCTGGTGATGGTGCCCGAGATCAACCTCACGCCGCAGCTCGAAGCGCGCTTCAAGGCCCGCTTCGGCGACGAGGCCGTGGTGTCGCTGCACAGCGGCATGACCAACCCGCAGCGGCTGGCGAGCTGGCTGGCGGCGCACGGCGGCGCCGCGCGCATCGTGCTGGGCACGCGCATGGCGGTGTTCGCGTCGATCCCGGGGCTGAAGCTCATCGTGGTCGACGAGGAGCACGACCCGAGCTACAAGCAGCAGGAAGGCGCGCGCTACTCGGCACGCGACCTCGCCGTGTGGCGCGGCCAGCGCGAAAAGGCCAAGGTGATCCTGGGCTCGGCCACGCCTTCGCTCGAGAGCTGGCACCAGAGCCGGCCGCCCGAGGGCGACGACCCGGGCGGGCGCTACGTGCGGCTGGCCATGCCTTCGCGCATCGGCGCGGGCGCGCTGCCGGCCGTGCGGCTCGTGGACATGAACCTGCAGCCGCCGAAGACGGTGATCTCGGGCGCGCTGCTCGACGCCATCGGCCAGCGCATCGCGCGCGGCGAGCAGAGCATGATCTTCCTGAACCGGCGCGGCTATGCGCCGGTGCTGGCCTGCGGCGACTGCGGCTGGAAGAGCGAATGCCCGCACTGCAGCGCCTACCGCGTGTTCCACAAGATCGACCGCACGCTGCGCTGCCACCACTGCGGCTTCACCGAGCGCGTGCCGCGCGCCTGCCCGGCCTGCGGCAACCCCGACATCGCGCCCGTGGGCCGCGGCACCGAGCGGCTCGAGGAGCACCTGGCCGAGCTGTTCGCCGGCGTGAAGCACGCGGACGGCAGCGCGGTGCGCATCGCGCGCATCGACGCCGACAGCACCAAGAAACAGGGCGCGCTCGAATCGCAGCTCGCGGCCGTGCACGCGGGCGAGGTCGACGTGCTCGTGGGCACGCAGATGATCGCCAAGGGCCACGACTTCCGCCGCATCACGCTGGTGGCCGCGGTGAACCCCGACGGCGCGCTGTTCTCCAGCGACTTCCGCGCGCCCGAGCGCTTGTTCAGCCTCTTGATGCAGTCGGCCGGCCGCGCGGGCCGCGACGCCGCCTACCTCGCGGCGCAAGGCGCCAAGGCCGAGATGTGGATCCAGACGCACCATGCGCCGCATCCGCTGTTTGCGGCGCTGCGCCGGCACGACTACGAAGCCTTCGCCAAGCAGCAGCTCGAAGAACGCCAGGCCGCCGCCATGCCACCCTTCGCGTTCCAGGCGCTGGTGCGCGCCGACGCGCGCGAGCAGGCGGTGGCGCAGGGCTTCCTGAACCTCGCGGCCGACCAGGCCGAGGCGCTGCCCGGTGCGGACCTGGTCACGCGCTACCCGGCGGTGCCGCTGGCGATCCAGCGCGTGGCGAACGTGGAGCGCGCGCAGATGCTCATCGAAAGCCCCTCACGCGCCGCGCTGCAGCGCCTGCTGGCCGCCTGGCAGCCGCTGCTGCACGAACTGCGGCGCACGCCCGAGGGCAAGGGCGTGATCCGCTGGCTGGTGGACGTGGACCCGCACAGCATCTGAGGCAGGACCGCCTGCCTCAGCGCGGACGCAGGATGCGGTTGCGCAGGCCTTCGGGTTTGTGCAGCAAGGGCGCGGCGGGGCCGGTGGCAGCACTCCTGGCGAGGCGACCGCCGGGCACGGCAGGGCAGACACCCGTGACCTGATGCGAGAGCGCGGCGGCCAGGCGCGCCTCCGCCGGATCGCCGAGCGCATGGCCGAAATCGTCGGGCATGGCGCAGGTGGGGGCGATGCCGTCCGGGTAGTCGCCGAACCCCTTGGCGTTCACGCCCTGGAACTGCACATTGAAATAGGTGGTGCCGCAGTTGTCCTGCGGATAGAAGCCGTAAGGCTTGCCGCAGGTGGTGCCACCGATCTGGATCACGTCGATGTCGATGCCGCGCAGGCCGTTGATGAACGCCTCGCTGGCCGAGCAGGTGTCGGGGCCCGTGAGCACGTAGACGCGTCGCAGGTCGAGGCTGGGCAGGGGAAGGGGCGGGTCGATGGGAGAAAGAAAGCCCAGGGTGGTGGCCCAGAACGGCGTGGGCGCGAGCGCGTCGCCGGTCACCGGATCGCGCTCGGCGTGCTTGTTGTTGAACCGCATGGTCTCGAAGGTCTTGCCGCGCGTCTGCGCCTCGCCGGCGACCATGAAGGCCAGTTGGCTGGCCAGGTCCACGTAGCCGCCGCCGTTGTAGCGCAGGTCGACGACCAGCTCGGTGGCCCGCTGCGCGCGCAAATGCTCGATGGCCGCCTTCAGTTGCAGCTCCGCCGTCCCGATGTGGTCGTTGAACTGCAGGTAGCCGACCGTGCGGCCCCCGTGCGGGAAGGTCTTGACGTTCTGGACAGGCACCGAGGTCACGGCGGTGGCCTTCAGCGTGACCTCGCGCTCGATGCCGCTGACGACGTCGCGAACGGTGAAACGCGTGGACATCCCCGGGGCGGCAGGAAAAAGCCCCGCGTTGATGATGTCGATGCCTTCGTCCGTGTTGTCGTTCACGAAATCGGTGTCATTGACCTTGAGCACCTGGTCGCCGCGCCGCAGGCCGACACCCGTCGCGGATGCGGGGGAGCCGGGCTCCACATAGGCCACGAGCAGATCGCGTGGCGGGCGGTTGGCAAACATCGCCCACTGCGCCCCATAGCCGACGGACGTGCCAGCGCGCACGAGCGCATTCCACTCCTCGGTGGTGTAGGTGAAATGGAACTGGTCCTTGTCCCTGCCCGACGGCGTCACGGCGTAGGTCTTGAGCAGGTCGAAATAGTCGGCCGTGGCGTACAGCGCCGGGTCCAGGTCCGGCACCTCGTCGTACCAGAGGTAGGTGTCGTTGGTCCACGCGCGCAGCCAGTTGTTCTCGTCGACCGTGCGCCCGGCCTTGTCGGCGAAGGGCTTGCCGTCGTAGCCCGTGCCGGTGCGCGGGGCTGCGCACCGGTCCTTGTAGAGGCTCGCGGTGCGGAACACGCCTTCGACCCAGGGCGCGTTGCGCAAGGCATCGCCGTCGTCGGGCACGTCGGGCGGCGTCGCGGGTGGGGTGGTGGTGACGGGCGGCGGGGTGGTCGTGCCGCCGTTCGGCAGGAAGCCGACGCCAGAGCCACCGTCCCCCCCGCCGCCGCAGGCGACGAGCACGGCCATCGGGACGGCCAGCAGCAGAAGACGGGCGAAACGAAAACGTGGGGAGAAAAGAGGCACGGCGAGATTCCTGGAGGGCGGTAAGGCGCCGCCATCCTAGGAAGCTCTGCGTCGTTGCGCATTGGACCAAAGTCCTAGGCGCTGCACGAACGCGCCGCGTCGGTCTTCAGTGATAGCCGGTGGGCTCCTTGCCCATGTCGACGTAGCGCAGTTCGTTGTGCCGTCGCCGCGCAATGCTGTTCGGCCAGGCGAACACGACGAGGCTCAGCGCGGCCAGCGCGAGCGCGGCGCCCGTGCCGATCGTGCCGGCATGCCAGAACCAGCCCACCGCAGCGAGCCAGGCCAACCACATCAGGATGCGAACCAGTATTGCCATCGCGCGCCCCACTTGGCCCCTTCACACCTTGGACTCGGAACCACTGTAGCAGTGCAACTGCATACGCAAGCATTCATCTGAAGAGATAACGCACGGTATGCCTTTAGACATGCCCTGGGATTACCCCGAAATAATCTGCAAAAAGAGTTGACGGTACCCCCGCCCTTGCACAAGCTGTGCCTGTGCGGTTCCATCGCTGGGTCCGCGGTGTTTCGTGCCCGCTCGCTTGATGCAAAGGTCGCCGTGAAATCGTCGTCTCTTCTGGCTGGGGTTGCTGTGGCTGTCGCCGTGTCGCTTTCGTACCTTGCCGCTGCGGGGTCCGCGGGCGCGGCGGAGCTCGAACTGCAGGGTCGGCGGCTGGTGGTGTCGGGCACGCTCGACGGCAGCAAGGTCAAGGCCTTCACCGAACTCCTGAGCAGCGGCACGGTGCGTACCGTGGTCTTCGAAGACTCGTTCGGCGGCACCGCCGAAGCCGCCGGCGCGTACGCCGACGCGATCCGCGAGAGCGGCGTGCAGACCGAGGTGCGCGGCCATTGCATGGCGGCCTGCGCCTACGCCTTCCTGGCCGGCAAGACGCACCGCTTCGGCCACGGCCTGCAGGTCAACGGCATCCTGGTGCCGGTGGCGACCCGCCCCACGGCGGCCGAGCTGGCGGTGCGCTGGCGCGGCGAGGAAGCCCGCAAGACGCTGGCCGATTTCACGCCCGCCCCCGGCGCCACCGACGCGGCCCGCCCGATGGAAGCCACCGCGCCCGCCCCCAAGGACAACTGGCAGCCGGACCACGGCGTGCTCTTCACGGCCAGCCCGACGCTGTTCGGCCGCATCTACAACACCTACTACTGCGACGGGACGCAGGGCCGCGACTTCTCGAAGTGCGAGCGGCTCTCCGACGCCGATCCGTACAAGCTCGGCGTGCTGACCGAGTGACGCCCCCGGTCAGCGCAGCGCGCCGACCGCCACCGGGAAGGTGAAGAACGCCGCCACCGTCGTCCACAGGATGATGCGTGCGATGCGGCCGTTGTCGGCGCCGAAGCGCTCGGCCAGCATCGACACATTGCTCGCGCTCGGCAGCGCCGCGACCAGCACGATCACGGCCAGCGCCGACGGTGCCAGCGGCAGCCCCAGCGCGATGGCGCCGCGCCCCAACGCCCAGACCGCCAGCGGGTGCAGCACCAGCTTCACCAGCACCACGGGCAGCACGTCGGCCAGCGGCGCTTTCGGCGTGGGCCCGGCGCCGGTGCCCATCGCCGCCGCCACCATGGCGCTGGCGCCGTGCTCGCGCGCCAGCAGCGCCGAACGCGCCAGCACCGCGCCGATGGTGAAGAGCGCCACCGGCGAGGCCGCGTCGGCCAGCATGGCGATCGTGCGTTCGACCGGCCCGGGCAGCTGCCAGCGCACCGCCGACAGCAGCACGCCCAGCAGAATCGACCACGGCATCGGGTTCACGAGGATGCCGCGCAGCGCCTTGCGCGCGGCCAGCGTGGCGCCGTGGCGGCCCGCGCTGCCGGCCCCGTCGAGGCGTGACAGCGCGATGCACAGCGACGAGGTCACGACCAGGTCGAACGCGATGGTGATGATGATCGGCCCGGCCGCCTGCGCGCCCAGCAGCGCCACCAGCAGCGGCACGCCCATGAAGCCGGTGTTCGGAAAAGCCGCCACCAGCGCGCCGAAGGCCGCGTCGTTCCAGCCGATGCGCGCATTGCGCGTGAACAGCACCACGCCCGCCACCACGGCCAGCGCGCAGATGCCCCAAATCAGTGCAACGCTGCCGTCCAGCAGCTGCGCGATGGGCGTGCCCGCGCCGAAGCGCAGCAGCATGCAGGGCAGCGCGAAATACAGCACGAAGGTGTTGAGCCCCGGGATCGCATCCAGCGGCAGGATGCGGGTGCGGGCGGCGGCGTAGCCGGCCGCGATCAGGGCGAAGAAAGGAAAAGTAACAAGAAAAACAGGCAGCACGCCGGCATTGTCGTCCTCCTTCGTCGCGCGATGCCCGCTGACACAGCCGGCCGGAGCCGGGCCCGTATCATTGCCCGCTTTGCGACGGCCGCGCCCTGCGGCCCCTCCTGCCTTTTTCGCGTTCCCGCTTTTCCGGTTCCCCCTCCCCCATGTCCCACGGTCTCAATCTCGCCCAGCAAGAAGCGGTCAACTACATGCACGGTCCCTGTCTGGTGCTCGCAGGTGCGGGCTCGGGCAAGACGCGCGTGATCACGCACAAGATCGGCCGGCTGATCCAGTCGGGCCTGAAGCCCGAGCGCATCGCGGCCATCACCTTCACGAACAAGGCGGCCGCCGAAATGCGCGAGCGCGCCAAGGACCTGATCGGGCGCGACGCGCGCAAGGTGGTGGTGTGCACCTTCCACGCACTGGGCGTGCGCATGATGCGAGAAGACGGCCACGTGCTGGGCCTGAAGAAGGCCTTCAGCATCCTGGACGCCGACGACGTCACCAAGATCCTGAAAGACTGCGGCGGCACCGTCGACATCGCCACCGCCCGCATCTGGCAGTGGACGATCAGCAAGTGGAAGAACATGGGCCTGAACGCTGCGCAGGCCGCAGCCGCCGCGGTGGACGACAACGAGCGCATCACGGCCGAGATCATGGTCCAGTACGAAGAGCGGCTGCAGGCCTACCAGAGCGTGGACTTCGACGACCTCATCGGCATGCCGCTGAAGCTGCTGTACGAGTTCCCCGAGGTGCGTGCCAAGTGGCAGGCCATGCTGGGCCACATCCTGGTCGACGAATACCAGGACACCAACGCCACGCAGTACGAAGTGCTCAAGGCACTGGCCGGCGAGCGCGGCCAGTTCACGGCGGTGGGCGACGACGACCAGTCGATCTACGGCTGGCGCGGCGCCACGCTGGACAACCTGAAGAAGCTGCCGGTCGACTACCCGACGCTCAAGGTCATCAAGCTGGAGCAGAACTACCGTTCCACCAGCGCCATTCTTCGCGCGGCCAACAACGTGATCGGCCCCAACCCGAAGCTGTTTCCGAAGACGCTGTTCTCCGAACTCGGCGAAGGCGAGCCGGTGCGCATCGTCGATGCCGACACCGAGCTGCACGAGGCCGAGCGCACGGTGGCGCGCATCATCAGCCTGCGCGCGGGCGACACGGTGTCGCAGGGCAAGCAGTACAAGGAGTTCCGCGACTTCGCGATCCTGTACCGAGCCAACCACCAGGCGCGCATCTTCGAACAGGCGCTGCGCAAGGCACAGATTCCCTACAAGGTGTCGGGCGGCCAGAGCTTCTTCGACCGCGCCGAGATCAAGGACCTGTGCGGCTGGTTCCGCCTGTGGGTCAACAACGACGACGACCCGGCGTTCCTGCGCGCCATCACCACGCCCAAGCGCGGCATCGGCCACACGACGCTGGCCAGCCTGGGCAGCTTCGCGAGCCAGTACAAGCTGAGCCTGTTCGCGGCGCTGTTCAGCCCCTCGCTGCCGAGCGTGATCCCCAAGCGCACGCTCGAGGGCGTGCACGAGTTCGGCCGCTACATCAACGACCTGGAGTACCGCGCGCGCCGCACCATGGGCGCCGAAGCCTCGCGCGCCTTCATGCTCGAGTGGCTCAAGGAGATCGACTACGAGCGCCATCTGTACGAAGGCGAAGACAGCGAGGCCGCGGCCGCCACGCGCTGGACCAACGTGCTGGAGTTCGTCGACTGGATGTCGCAGCGCGCCGGCGGTGCGCTCGACGACGCCTCGGGCGCCGACGACACCAACCCGAACGAGCACAAGAGCCTGCTCGAGGTGGCGCAGACCATCTCGCTGCTGTCGACCATCAGCGAACGCGAGCAGGACCAGAACGTGGTCACGCTCTCGACGCTGCATGCGTCCAAGGGCCTCGAGTGGCCGCACGTGATGCTCATCGGCGTGACCGAGGGCCTGCTGCCCTTCAAGCTCGACGACGACAACGGGCGCCAGAAGGTGGTGAGCGACGAGACCACGCAGCGCCTGCAGGAAGAGCGCCGCCTCATGTACGTGGGCATCACGCGCGCGCAGCGCAGCCTGGCCGTGAGCTGGACCAAGAAACGCAAGCAGGGCCGCGACATGGTGCCCTGCATGCCCAGCCGCTTCATCGCCGAGATGGGCTTGGACAAGGCCACGACCAAGGAAGACCCGCGCGAGAAACTGAAGGCGCTGCGCGCCGAGTTCGCGCGCAAGGCGCTGGACAGCGCGGCCAAGGCCGCCGCCACGCCATGAGGACGACGGCGACGGTCGCAGTCGCGCTGCTTGCCGCCGCCCTCGCGGCCGGTTGCGCCACGCCCCGCGACCCCAACTGCCCCGCCGACGCGCGCGAGCTGCCGCTGCAGGCGCTGTACGGCCAGTGGGACGCCCGCTTCGACGACCTGCCCGGCACGGCCGTCGTGCAGCTGGGCAAGCACCCCGAGTACGCCGGCGTGCGCGGCACCATCACGCGCCGCGCCGATGCCTCAACGAAGACGACCGTCGCGCAGCTCGCGGGCGATGTCGACGACGAGGGCGCGCTGTCCATCGACGAATCGCTGGACGGCCGCGCCATCAGCGGCGTCTGGTCGGGCACCTTGCAGCCCGGCGCCTGCGGCCGCGAGTTCCGCGGCACGTGGCGCGACGCCGCGACCGAGCGCACGCACCCGTTCGTGCTGCGCAAGACCGTCGCACAGGAAGGAAAGCCATGAAGACGACACGACGACACCCTGCTTCTCTGTTCACGCTGCGCACCGTGGCTGCCGTGGCTGCATGCCTCGGCGCCGCATCTGTCGCACAAGCACAAGCCGTCGACAAGCCCGCCAGTCCGCTGGCCGATGCACAACTCACCTGGCAGCAATGCGCCGCGCTCGGCGCGAACAACGAGGCACGTCTGGCCTGCTACGACCGCTGGTCGCAACAACAGACGCTGCCCTCGGTGTCGGTGCCCGTGGCGCCGCCGGTGCTCGCGAGCACGCAGCCGCCGGTGGACGGCACGATTCCGGCCACGCGCGTGGTGTCGGTCGCGACCACCGAAGGCTGCCGCGACCGCCAGTACTCGACGCTGTCGCGCTTCTGGGAACTCGAGAACGCCACCGACTGCGGCACCTTCGGTTTCCGCGGCTACCGCCCGCTCACGGTGTCGGCTTCGGCCGCCACCGACAAGCCCCAGCCGCCGACCTCGCCGTCGGCCGGCCACACGGCCGAGCCCGTGGCCTACCAGGCGAACGAGATGCGCATCGGCCTGTCGGTGCGCACCAAGCTCGCGCAGGGCATGCTCACGCAGAACGACCCGATCAAGAAAGACTCGCTGTGGTTCGCGTACTCGCAGCAGTCGACCTGGCAGCTGTTCAACGGCTCGATCTCGCGGCCCTTCCGCACCACCGACCACGAACCCGAGCTGATGTATGTCTACCCGACCGACGTCCACCTGCCCGGCGGCTGGCGCTGGCGCTATGCGGGCGTGGGCATCGTGCACCAGTCGAACGGCCAGAGCCTGCCGCTGTCGCGCAGCTGGAACCGCGTGTACCTGATGGGCGGCGCCGAGCTCGACGACCGCTTCACCGTCACGGGCCGCGTCTGGCAGCGCATGTCCGAAAGCGCCGCGAAGGACGACAACCCCGACATCGCCGACTACATCGGCCGCGCCGAAGTCACGGGCCGCTGGAACCTCAACCGCGACAACCAACTGGGCATCACGGTGCGCAACAACCTGCGCGACAGCGGCCGCGGTTCGGTGCGCCTCGAATGGCTGAAGGCCATCGGCGACCCGACCAAGAGCAACCTGCGTTTCCACACGCAGCTGTTCCATGGTTACGGCGACACGCTGGTGGACTACAACCGCAAGCGCACCGTGCTCAGCATCGGCTTGAGCCTCGTCGACTTCTAACTCGCCCCCAGTCTTCGCGCACTTCGTGTCGCTTCGCCAACCCCCTACCGGGGGCAACACCAGCGGCCCGGCAAAGCCGGTTCCGCGGTGTTCCACCGGAAGATCGCAAAGAAGGATCGCCCAATGAATCACGACCTGTCTCCCGTCGATGCCACGCAGCGCGAGATCATCGCGGCCCTGCACGTGGCGCCCGTCTTCGATGCCGCTGCCGAACTCGCGCGGCGCACCGACTTCCTCGCCGACTACCTGCGCAGCACCGGCCTGAAGACGCTGGTGCTGGGCATCAGCGGCGGCGTCGATTCGCTGACCGCCGGCTGCCTCGCGCAGCGCGCGGTCGAGAAGCTGCGCGCCGAAGGCCGCGACGCCACCTTCATCGCGATGCGCCTGCCCTACGGCGTGCAGCGCGACGAGGCCGAGGCGCAGGCCGGGCTGGCGGTGATCCGCCCCGACCGCCTGCTGACGGTGGACATCCGCCCCGCCGCCGATGCGATGCTGGCCGCGCTGCGCGCGGGCGGGCAGGCGTTTCGCGATGCGGCGCACGAGGATTTCGTGCTCGGCAACATCAAGGCGCGCCAGCGCATGATTGCGCAGTTCGCGGTGGCCGGTGCGCACGACGGCCTCGTGATCGGCACCGACCACGCAGCGGAAGCGCTGATGGGTTTCTTCACCAAGTTCGGCGACGGCGCGGCCGACATCACGCCGCTCACCGGCCTCAACAAGCGCCGCGTGCGCGCGGTGGCGCAGCTGCTGGGCGCGCCCGATGCGCTGGTCTACAAGGTGCCCACGGCCGACCTCGAGTCGCTGGTGCCGGGCAAGCCCGACGAAGACGCCTTCGGCGTGAGCTACGAGCAGATCGACGATTTCCTCGAGGGCAAGCCGGTGTCGGCCGCTGCGCGCGCGGTGATTCTGTCGACGCATCGCAAGAGCGCCCACAAGCGGGCGCTGCCGGTCGAACCGCCTGTACTTGGGTGACAAACGGATCACATTGAAGTCCCCGAAAGGGATGCTTCGATGCATGTGTAAAGCATCGGACGAAAAAAAGTCGCGAAATACCAGCCTGAGAGGGACTTGATTAACCTTTAGGTATCAATTGGTGCGCTTTTGTCTGCAAGAATTTTGGACGACCGGACACACAGTCCGGCCTTCTGGAACCTCATGCTTGACGTAGTGAAACCCGAAATCCTGGTGGTCGACGACGATCCCGAAGTCTGCGAGACGCTGGTCGACCTGCTGGAGTCGTCGGGCTTTCGCGCACAGGCCGTGCCGGACGGCCTGGCCATGGCAGCCCGGCTCGACCAGCGCGCCTTCTCGCTCGTGATCATCGACCTGCGTCTGAAGAAGGAAGACGGCATCGAGCTCGCACGCCAGCTGCGCACGCGCTCGCGCATCCCGATCATCATCCTCACCGGCCAGGGCACGGCCGCCGACCGCATCCTGGGCCTCGAAACCGCCGTCGACGATTTCATCGCCAAGCCCTTCGACAACCGCGAACTGGTCGCGCGCATCCGCGCGCTGCTGCGCCGCTCGGCCGAGACCGGCATGCCGCGCTCGCTGCGCACCGACCGCCTGAGCCACGAGCGCTACCTGTTCGGCCCCTGGACCCTCAACATCACCGCGCGCGAGCTGCTGCACGGCGACGGCACGCCCTGCGACCTGACGCACGGCGAGTTCGCCCTGCTCGAGGTCTTCGTGCTGCATGCGAACCGCGTCATCGACCGCGAGCAGTTGCTGCTCAAGACGCGCAGCGCCCAGTCGGACGCAGTGAGCCGCACGATCGACGTGCTGGTGTCGCGCCTGCGCCGCAAGATCGAAGAAGACCCGGACCATCCGCGCTTCATCTGCACGGAACGCGGCGCGGGCTACCGCTTTGCCGCGAACGTGGTGCGCTGCTGAGACAGCAGCGCCCGCACCCGCAAGCCCCATGCAAGGCCCCCGCACCTCCTCGAACGCGAACGCGCCTGCGCGCGGGCGCAAGCGCTCGTGCAGCCTGCGCGGGCGATGGCTCTCCGCGTTCGCGGTACTGGCCATCACCACGCTGGTGCTGGCCGCCGTGGCGATGGTGGCGCTGTTCAACGCCAAGGCCGCGATCCAGGGCTTCGACGAGCGCATCCTGCCGTCGGTGGCGAAGTCGCTCGCGCTGTCGGAGCGCGTCACGCACCTGGCGGCGGCAGCGCCGTACGTGGCGGAAATGTCGATATCGGCGCGGCTCAACCAGGAAAAGGCCGATCTGCTGAAGCGACAGGAGGAGGTGCGCGTGCTCGCGGCGCAACTGCCACCGGCGAGCGGCGCAGCCACCGGTGTGCCGAAGGTGCTCAGCGCCATGCAGGTGGTGCTGGACGATCTGATCGAGTTCAAGCGCCTGGACCTCGCGCTGCGGGAAGAAGGCCGCGGGCGCATTCACGCGCTGAGCCAGATGGAGCACCGCATCGCCGATCTGCCCGAGCGTTCCAGGTTCGTTGCAGACCACACGCTGCATCTGCTGCGGGTTGCCTTGTACGCCCACAACACGCTCGACCTGGACGAGGCCGAGCGGGTCTATCTCGCCTACGCCGGCTCAGCCAACGCCTTGCGCATCGATGCGGCGATCCGCGCCCAGATCGCCGCGCAGGCCGACAGCATCTTCGCGCTGCGCAGGCAGCACCTCGCGCTGCGCGATCGCAAGACCCTGCTGCTGACCTCCACGCGCGTGCTCTCGGAAGAGCTCACGCGCTCGGTAGACCGCCATGTGGCGGCGCTCAGCGCCGAGGTGTCCTCGCGCGAACATTCGGTGGGCCTGATCGTGCGCTCGGGGCTGATCGCGGTCACGCTCGCGCTGCTGGTCGCGGCCGCCGCGCTGGTGCTCGGGTACTGGAGCCTGCGCGAATCGCTGCGCGACCTCACGCGGGTCACCTCCGCCATCACCGAGCTGTCGCACGGCAATGCCAGCGCGCCGCCCGATGTCTCACGGCGCGACGACGAGGTCGGTGCGCTCGTCGGTGCATTCAACGTGTTCCGCGACAACACGCTGTCGATGCGGCGGATGGGCGCGGACATTTCGGAGCAACGGCGCCTGCTGCGCACGGTGCTCGACAGCATCGACGATGGCCTGGGCGCGTTCGACGCCGAAGGCCGCCTGGTGGCCTGGAACCCGCGCTTCGCCGCGCTGCTGCGCCTGCCCGCGCAGGCGATCCATACCGGCGCGACGCTCGACACGCTGCGCGCGGCGCTGCCGGCGCTGGCCGACGGCCGCCCCGCCGTCGACCTGCTGGGGCCACCCGATGCGCAGCGGCGGCGCGACGACTACCTGCTCGACAACGGTCAGGTGCTGGCCGTGCGCAACCACCCCATGCCGGCCGGCGGCTTCGTCACGCTGTACAGCGACCAGAGCGAGAGCCGCGCGCTCGAACGGCAGGTGCGGCAGGCGCAGAAGATGGAAGTGCTGGGCCAGCTCACGGGCGGCGTCGCGCACGACTTCAACAACCTGCTGGCGGCGATCTTCAGCAACCTGCAGCTGCTGCAGTCGCGCGACGACCTGTCGCCCGACATGCGCCGGATCGTGGACCGGGCGTTCCGGGCCTCGGAGCGCGGCGCCGTGCTAACGACGCGCCTGCTGGCCTTTGCACGCCGGCAGACGCTGCGCGCCGAAGTGATCGATGTCGACCAGATGCTGGCCGGGTTGCAGGACCTGATCGAGTACTCGCTCGGCCAGGGCATCCGCGTCGAGCTCGACCTGCAGGCCGACGGGGCGTGCGTGCTGGCCGACGGCGGGCAGCTCGAGAACGCGATCCTCAACCTGGCGCTGAACGGGGGCGCAGCGATGCCGCGCGGCGGCGTGCTGACCCTGCACAGCGCGTGGCATGCGGCAGTGGCCGGCACGGTGGCGCATGGCGTGAATGGCGCGCAGGGCAGCCCCGGCCCGGTGGTCGAGATCCGCATCAGCGACACAGGCCACGGCATGCCGCCGCACGTGCTGGAGCACATCTTCGAACCCTTCTTCTCGACCAAGGAGAACGAAGGCAGCGGGCTGGGCCTGAGCATCGTCTACGGCTTCGTCAAGCAGTCGGGCGGCGACCTGCGCGTGCGCAGCACGGTCGGCCAAGGCACCGCGTTCACGCTGGTGCTGCCCGAGGCCGCGCCGTCGGCGGCGCCGGCCTGCGCACCGCCGCCGCCCGCGCTGTCGCTCGACGCCTTGCAGGTGCTGCTGGTGGACGACGACACCGACGTGCGCGACGCCACCTTCGAATTCCTCAAGGAGCACGGTGCGCGGGTGCAGGCGGTGGCGTCGGCCACCGACGCCACCGCCGCACTCGAACGCCAGGCCTTCGACCTGGTGCTGTCGGACGTCAGCCTGGGGCCCGGCGGTGATGGCCTGCAGCTGATGCGCGACGTGCAGCGCCTCTACCCGCGCACTGCCGTGGTGTTGATCTCGGGACTTCCCTCCGACCTGCTCGCGCACCGCTACGCCGTGCCGCCGCGCACGCGGATCCTGCGCAAGCCCTTCCTCACGGCCGACCTGGTGAGGGCCATTGCGCAGGCCCTGGCCCACCACCGCACCGACGCACCAGCGACCACGGCCCACGCGGCCTGAGTTCCCCAAGCGGGCGCCCCCGGCCGCGGGCGTCCGCATGCGCAGAACACTTGTTTGCATTGCGCGTGTTTCTTTGCGCTTTTGAATTGTTTACTTTTTATTTACAGAGCTACGCCCCAATAGGTCTTGAGCGCCGACCGTTCGCCTGCCGCGAATCCGGACGGCCCGGCAACCGCCACAAGACACACACAAAGGGGAGTGCTCGATGCCAGGACGAGGGACACGCAGGAAGACCGCACGGGGCGCCGCCGCGCCGCATCCGCGATGAGGAGCGCCATCAAGCCGCAAGGCGTGCGCCGCAACCCCGCGCCGGAGATCGAGCACAGCTTCATGCACCATCCGCAGACCGGTCCGGTGCCTTCGGGCCAGCGTGGCTTCCTGCACAGCCTGCAGCACGGCAGCCCGTCACCGGCCCGTGATGTTCAGCACCATCGGCGAGTTGCTGTCCACCTTGAGCCGCGGCAGCCGCTTCGACCTGCTGCTGGCCGCGCCCGATGCCATGGGCAGCGAGAGCCTGCTCACCGTATGCTGGGTACTGGGCATGCCCGCGCTGCCCATCACCGCGCAGGGCGAGCCCGACGTCGTCGCGCTGCCCTCCTATTTCGACGACATGCCCCTGCTGGGCAGCGGCACCAACTTCGACTTGCGCCGCATCTCGAACGAGGCGCTGGTGCAGCACATGCACACGCTCTACACGGAGCAGGACACGAGCGCCGCCACGCGCCAGGCCCCCTCCACGGACCGCTGGACCTGGGGCGAGTACCGCTTCGTCGACGGCAACAACACCGTGCTGCACCGCGACCGCGAGATCGCGCTCCAGCCGCGGCAGTTCTCCTTCGCACTCGAGCTGTTCCGCAACCTCGGCAACGTGCTGACGCGCTCCTGGCTCATGAGTTCGGTGTGGAAGCTCCCGCCCGAACGCCCCGTCACGCGCTCGCTCGACGCCTGCGCCACGAACGTGCGGCGCAAGCTGTCGCTGCAGCGCGAAAACGGGTACGTGCTGCGCGCGGTCTACGGGCAGGGCTACCAGCTGGTGCCTGTCTCCTCGCCTGCACCGTCGTATCGCATGTGAGATCCGGGGTGCGAACGCACCCTCGCGCATCAAGAGAAAAAAGCGACCGCTTCGGACGGTCGCTTTTCTTTTGGGGATGCAACTTCTTGCGGGTCGGAGGTCTGCGACAGAAGTCGCAAGCCCCCCAAACGCTCAGGACCGCGGTGCCCCACCCTCGCGCTGCCGCATGCGCCACTCCCCGACGAAGTAGTCGGCGCGAAACTTCAACCGCTCGATCACGGCCTCGCGGGTCGGCTGCTGCGCAATCACCAGCACGCACCGCGGCTCGTTGCCTTCGCGAAGTTCCGCCTTGCCCGAACAGGCGCCTTCGGCGGATTGCTGCAGTTCGAACCAGCAACTCCACCCTTCGGGCAGATCGAGATCGATGCGTGTGGCGGTCATGGCGACCGCAGGATAAGTCGGCGCGGCGCATCCACTCAATACCCTGGCATTGACCCTGCTGGCCATGGGTGGGATGCCGCGGTCGTCGGTCGCGATGTCGGCGTCGACCGACAACGCCGCGCGCCGTCTGTCCTCATGACCGCCGCGTCGCCCGATCTAGGCTGACGCCCACGAATTGAAGGCGCTGCGTCGTGCATGACGCACGGCAGCCCTCTCTTTCAAACACTCCCGACCCCGCACAACCACCCCAAGGACACCAGCCCGTTGACGACCGCCACCGCCCCCGTTCCCGCCGGCCTTCCCGGCACCCACTCGCCTGGCCCAACGCAGCACCGCTGGCAGTTCATCCGTGCGGGCGGCGTGGACCAGGTGGTGTTCCGCAGCGGCGAGGACATCGCACGCATCGCCGAGCTCGACCAGAAACTGTGGGTCGCGCTCGCTTGCCCCACGCGCGGCATCGACTTCGATGCGCGCACGCTCGACCTCATCGACACCGACAGCGACGGCCGCGTGCGCCCACCCGAGGTCATCGCGGCCTGCCAGTGGGCCTGCGAGCGGCTGCGCAGCGCCGACGTGCTGCTCGCGGGCGGCGGCACGCTGTCGCTGGACGACCTCGACGACACGCGCGCGCCAGGTGCCGATCTCGCGAAGGAAGGCCGACGCATCCTCGACCTGCTCGGCAAGCAGGACACGCACACGCTGACCCTCGCCGACATCGCCGATCGCGGCGAATGGCTGGCAGCGATGCGCTTCAACGGCGACGGCGTGGTCACGCCGGCCACGGCCGGCACCGACGACGCGCTGCGCGCCACCATCGAGGAAGCGATGCGCACCCACGGCAGCACGCCCGACCGGCACGAGCAGACGCCCGGCCTCGATCGCGCACGTGCCGAGGCCTTCATGGCCGAAACGCACGCGGTCCGCGACTGGCATGCGCAGGGCGACGCAGAGGCGCTGCTCCCGCTGGGCGCACGCACGCTGGCCGCGGCCGAGGCCCTGCGCGCGGTCGCGGCCAAGGTCGACGACTTCTTCGCGCGCTGCCGCGTGGCCGCCTACGACGTGCAGGCGGTGGTGGCGCTCAACCCCTCGCCCGAGGCCTACGACGCGCTCGCGGGACACACCTTCGATGCGAACGTGCAGCCCGTGGCCGAGTTGCCGCTGGCGCCGGTGACGCCCCATCGCGCATTGCCACTGAGCGGTGCGAGCCTCAATCCCGCCTGGGCCGAAGCCATGGCCGCGTTCGCGCGCGATGCGGTGGCACCGTTGCTCGGCGAACGCGACACGCTCGAAGAAGCCCAGTGGCAAGTGCTGCGCGAGCGGCTCGCGCCTTGCGACGCGTGGATCGCCGCGCGCCCTGCCAACGCGCTCGCGGGCCTGCCGCGTGAACGCATCGACGCCCTGCTCGCGACACGCGACGCGTTGCTCGCACTCATTGCCGAAGACGAGGCCGCCGAGCACCACAACCGGCTGCTGACCGACCTCGAAAAGCTGCTACGGCTGCAGCGCGACCTGCGCGTGCTGCTGCACAACTTCGTGTCGTTCAAGGCGTTCTACCGGCGCGAGGGCGCGATCTTCCAGGCGGGCACGCTCTACCTCGACGGGCGCAGCTGCGAGCTCACGGTGCAGGTGCAGGACACCGCGCGGCACGCGGCGCTGGCCGGCCTGGCCAAGACCTGCCTCGCGTACTGCGACTGCACGCGCCAGGGAGAGAAGATGAGCATCGTCGCCGCGTTCACGGCCGGCGACGTCGACTTCCTTTTCGCCGGGCGCAACGGCGTGTTCTACGACCGCCAGGGCCGCGACTGGGACGCCACCATCACCAAGCTGATCGAGAACCCCACGAGCGTGGCGCAGGCCTTCTTCGCGCCGTACAAGAAGTTCGTGCGGCTGATCGAGGAGCAGGTGGCCAAGCGCGCGGCAGCCAGCGAAGCCGGCTCGCAGAGCGCGTTGCAGACGCTGGCCGGACGCGTCGCCACCGCCGACCAACCGACCGACGCAGCGGCCTCGTCAACGAAGACGCCGGCCAAGCCGGGACCGATCCTTCCCACCGCCAGCCGCATCGACGTGGGCACCGTGGCCGCCATCGGCGTGGCGCTGGGCAGCATCAGCGCGGTGCTGGTCGGCATCTTCGGCAAGTTCGTCGACCTGGGGCAATGGATACCGGTGGCCCTCGTCGGCATCGTGATCGCGATCTCGGGACCGAGCATGCTGATCGCGTGGCTCAAGCTGCGCCAGCGCAGCCTGGGGCCGATCCTCGACGCGAGCGGATGGGCCATCAATGGCCGCATGAAGGTCAACGTGCGCCTGGGCGGCATGCTGTCGCAGACGGCGCGCGTGCCGCCGGGCGCCCAGCGCATCGCACCCGATCCGTACCGCCAGCGGCACGGCCTCGCGGGCGCGCTGGCCGTCACCTGCGTGGTCGGCGCGGTGCTGCTGCTGGCGTGGCGCATGGACTGGCTCGACCCTCGGTTGCCGCCGCGGTTGCAGCATGATCGGGCAACTGCAACCACACCGGGCGCTTGACACACATGACCATCGACTGGCACCTCGAACGCTTCGTGGCGGCGCAAGAGCCCGTGTACGCCCAGGTCTGCGCGGAACTCGCGGCGGGACGCAAGCGCACGCACTGGATGTGGTTCGTGTTTCCTCAACTGAAGGCGCTGGGCCGCAGCGCGACCGCGCAGTTCTTCGGCCTCGACGGTGCCGCGGAGGCGACGGCGTACTGGCAGCACGCTGTGCTCGGTGAGCGACTGCGCCACTGCGCGGAGCTGGTGCGCGCCCTGCCCGGCACCGATGCGCATCAGGTCTTCGGCTCGCCGGACGACCTCAAGCTGCGCTCCTGCATGACGCTGTTCGAGATCGTGGCGCCTGAAGCCCCCGTGTTCGGCGACGTGCTGGCGCAGTACTTCAACGGCGCGCGGGACGACGCGACGATCGCGCTCATCCGAGCTGCGTGATCAGAATCGGCCCTGGCCGTCGCCCGTGCGGTCATGCGCCCAGCGAATGGCTTGCTGCTCGGCGTGGCGCAGCGCCTCGGCCTCGCTGCCGTACGCGACGTTGTCCGTGTCAGGCGGCAAGCGCTGCTCCGCACCTTCGACGTCGCCGCCCCCATAGGCGCGGCAGAAGACCACGGGCCTGAAGGTCTGATCGTCCACTCGCTGCGCGGCGCACGAAAACCACCAGCCGAGGTAGCTGAAAGTGAGAAGGCGCTCGCCGACGCCGTCCGCAACTTCCGTCGCGGACGGCGCAGGGGGCATGGCGGGCGCGTGGCTGTCACCGGTCATGGAGGAAGGCATCCCGAAGGTGCCGGCCGGTCAGCCCTTGGCACTGCGGAATTGATCGCGCAGGCCCTTGATCTGGTCGTGGTTGGCCTGCGCGCCGTCGGCCTGGCGCTGCACCAGCATGCGCACCTCGGCCGGCAGGTCGGCCTTGAGGGCCTTGCGGTAGCGCGCGAGTGCCGCGTCTTCGCCGCGCTCGCATTCCTCGAGCATCGACAGCGCGCTGTTCGCGCCGACCGCGCCCTTCACATGCACCCAGCCGCGATGCACGGCACCGCTGACCGTACCGCCATCATCGGGTTTGCCGCCGAGCTGGCGGATGAGCGCGACGAGTTCGGAGGCCGCGCTGGCGCATTGCGAGGCGCGACTTTCGAACACCGGCTTCAGTTGCGCCGAGTCGACTTCCTTCGCGCAGGCGCGAAAGCCGTACTCGCCGTCGCGCGTGTTCTCCAGAAGGTCGTTCAGAACGTCGATCACCTGATCGTTGGACACCGCCTCCGCGGTGGTTGCCTGAGTATCGTTGGCCATGGGGGGTTGCTCCTTGAAGGCCGGTCGCCGAAGCGAGGGCCGGGTTGAGAAAGAAAGACTGCAATGAGCCTTCATGGTCGACACGGTGCGGGAAGCGCCCTGTCGTCTCGACCCGACGACGCGTGTAAGCCGTGTCCGAGGCCACGGCCGCGTGCCGCCATGCGCCGACAGCCTCAGGGGAATTGCGATGCCATGCGAGGCGGGCCTCGGCTGACGCGCTCGCGCGCACCGCCGCGGCAGCATCGCCCCGACTGGAGGACACGCGCATGGAGCGACTCTTTGATTCCTTCGCCAACACCGTCGCACGCTGGACGGGCAGCCCGGCGGCCTTCCTGGTCTGCGTGGTCGTCGTCGTGGCCTGGGCGGTCGCGGGGCCGTTCTTCGGCTTTTCGGAAACGTGGCAGCTGGTGATCAACACGGGCACCACCATCGTCACCTTCCTCATGGTGTTCCTGATCCAGAACACGCAGAACCGCGACAGCGTCGCCCTGCAGACCAAGCTCGACGAACTGATCCGCACCTCGGATGCGGAGGACGATTTCATCGGCATCGAGAAGCTCACGGACAAGGAGCTGATCGCGCTGCACGCGCGCTGCGAGGCGGCGGCCAAGCAGAGCCAGGCGACGCTGGCGAAGACGCGGGCCGAACGCAGGCGCCGCGGGCATGACGACATCAACGGGGATCGGGCCGGATAGCGGGAGCGAGATTCCCCAAACACGACGCCAGAATGCAAAAAGCCCAACCTCGGAAGGTCGGGCTTTTTGACTGAATTTGGTGGCCTGGGGCGGAATCGAACCACCGACACGCGGATTTTCAATCCGCTGCTCTACCAACTGAGCTACCGGGCCATTGTGTGCAGCCTTAAATTATACAGCGCTTCTGCGGCCTCGGGAAAGATCCACGCCCAATTGTTTGAGTTTTCTGTACAGGTGGGTGCGCTCGAGGCCGGTTTTCTCGGCCACGCGGGTCATCGAACCGTTCTCCATTGCCAGATGGAACTCGAAGTAGGCCTTTTCGAAACCGTCGCGCGCGTCGCGCAGCGGGCGGTCCAGGTCGAAGCTCTGGGTCGACTGCGGACCCGCGTCGGCCACCGGCACGGCCGCCAGCGACGCCATCAGCAGGCTGTCGCCCGTGGTCGTGATGGCGGCGGCCTGGTGGGCGCCCGTGGGCGGCGGCACCACGCCGGCGGCGGTGCGGCGGGCGCTCTCGCGCGCCAGCCCCTGCTCCACCGCCTTGAGCAGCTTTTGCAGCGTGATGGGTTTTTCGAGGAACGCGAAGGCGCCGATGCGCGTGGCATCGACGGCGGTGTCGATGGTGGCGTGCCCGCTCATCATGATGACCGGCATGCTCAGCAGGCCCGCGGTGGACCACTCCTTGAGCAAGGTGACGCCGTCGGTGTCCGGCATCCAGATGTCGAGCAGCACGAGATCGGGCCGGGCGCGTTGTCGGGCCGCGCGGGCTTCGGCGGCGTTTTCCGCGAGCTCCACGTTGTGGCCTTCGTCATTGAGAATTTCGAAGAGCAGGTCCCTGATGCCCAGCTCGTCATCGACCACGAGAATGTTTGCCATGAGTGCTGCTTGTTGTATGCGCTGGTGTGTATTGATCCGCTCCCGATCCAGCCCCTATGCGCTGGATTCGCCGGTACTCAGGCGGACGAAGATTTCGAATCTTCGGTGTGAGCGACCGCTGCCCGCGGTTCGCCTGCCAGCGCGAATGATAGCGAGACTTGCGCCCCCGCCACAGCCCCGTCGACGACACGGTTGGAAAGCTCGATGCGCGCGCCGTGTTCGTCGGCGATCTTCTTAACGACGGCCAAGCCCAAACCGGTACCTTTTGTTTTCGTCGTGACGTAGGGCTCGAAGGCGCGCTTGAGAATATTTTCGGCAAAGCCGGGCCCGCTGTCCTGCACGGTGAGGCGCACGCGCTGGCCCGAATCGCCCAGTCGGGTGCGGATGACGACCTCGCCCACCCGGCCCGTGCCGCTGGCGGCGGCCTCGGCGGCGTCCTGGGCGTTCTGCAACAGGTTGTGCACGACCTGGCGGATCTGCTGCTCATCGCCGCGCACGGGCGGGCAGCGCTCGTCGAGCTCCGAGCGCAGCGTGATCGGCAGGTTCTCGGCGTGATACAGCTGCAGCACGTCGGCCAGCAGCGCATTGAGGTCGACCGGCTTGAGGTCGGCCGCGGGCAGTCGCGCGTAGTCGCGGAATTCGTTCACCAGCCGCTTCATCGCATCGACCTGGTCGACGATGGTCTTGACCGACTTCACCAGAATGGCCTGCTCGGGCGGCTCCACCTTGCCCGAGAGCTTCATCTCGAGCCGCTCGGCCGACAGCTGGATCGGCGTGAGCGGGTTCTTGATCTCGTGCGCGAGGCGGCGCGCCACCTCGCCCCAGGCCTGCGCGCGCTGGGCCGAGACGATTTCGGAGATGTCGTCGAACACCAGCAGCCGCGCGTCGCCCGGCAGCTCGGCGCCGCGCGCGACGATGTTGATGGCGTCGTCCTGCTGCGGCAGGTCGTTGCCGGTGGCGTGCAGTTCGAAGGCGTGCTGCCAATGGTCCAGGCCGTGCTGCATGCGCTCGACCAGGAACTCGTCGAACTGCTGCTGCACCTTGGCGCCGAAATCGGCCAGCCCCGGCACATCGACCAGCGCCTTGCCTTCATAGGCGGCGAGCGGCGCGCGAAGCACGCGGGTGGCGCCCGGGTTGGTGGACAGCACGGTGCCCTTGGCGTCGAGCACGATCACGCCCGAGGTCAGGTTGTCGAGGATGGTCTGCAGGTTGCCGCGGGCGGCGTCGAGCTGGTCCATGGTCTTCTCGACGGCGCCGCGCGCGTCGGCCAGCTGCTGGGTCATGACGGCGAACGAGCGCGTGAGGCCGCCCAGCTCGTCCTTGCCTTGCAGCACGGCGGTGGGCCGCAGGTCGCCGGCGGCCACCTGGCGCACGCCGTCGGCCAGCACGAGCAGCGGCCGTGCGAGCTGGTTGCCGAACAGCACGGCCAGCAGCACCGCGCCGAACACGGCGAGGAACAGGCTCAGCGTGAGCGTGCCGATGTACATGCGCCGCAGCCCCTCGCGCGCCAGCGCGCGCTCCTGGTATTCGCGGTTGGCTTCCTGCACGGCCAGGGCGTTGGCGACCACGGCCGGCGGCAGCGGCCGCGTGACCTGCAGGTAGCGCGGCGCGGTGTCGAAATCGAAGCCCGGGCGCTGCACCATGGCCAGCGCGCGCACGCTGGCACTCGACGGCGTGGCGCTGGGCAAGGCGGTTTCTTCCAGGCCCTCGACGTGCGCGACGGCGCGGTCGGGCCGCACCTGGCGGAACTGCTGCACCGTCGGCCGCTCGGGGTTGAGCTGGAAGCGCGACGCGCCCGCACTGGCCACGAGCTGGCCCGAACCGGTCCAGAGGATCACGTCGCTGGCTTCGAGCTGGTCGCGGATGCGCTCCAGCAGCAGCCCCGCGCTCGCGTCGGGCACCTGCGACAGCTGGGCGCTGGCGGTGCGGGTCTTGGCGGCGAGGTCGTCGGACAGCGAATCGAGCGTGGCCCGGCCCAGGTTCAGGCCGGCATCGAGCGCGCCCTCGACCTTGACGTCGAACCAGCTCTCGATCGAGCGCGCGACGAACTGGTAGGACACCACGTAGACCAGCGCCCCCGGCACCACGCCCACGAGCGCGAAGATGGCCGCGAGCTTGATCAGCAGCCGGCTGCCGAACTTGCCCTGGCGCAGCCGTCGCAGCAGCCGGAACGCGACCCAGCCGATCACCAGCACCAGCAGCACGGCCACCACCACGTTGATGCCGAACAGGCGCACGTAGTAGCGCTCGTACAGCGCGCGGTTGTTGGTGGCCTGGGCCAGCAGGAACATCAGCACCAGGCCGATGGCGGTGACCATCGCGGCGCCGACGCCCACGGCCCAGCGCAACGCGCGCGAGCGGCGGGCGGCAGGCGTGGCCGCGGCGCCGCTGCGCGGCTTGCTGCTCACCGCTGCTTCTCCAGCGGCAGCCGGGCGGTGCGCTCGGCGGCGATGTTCCACTCGGCCTGCCCGACCATGCCGATCTGGAAAGGACGCGGCAGCTGCGAGGTGTCGAGCCGGAAACGGAAGGTGACCTGGTGCAGCGGCTCGTCGCCGATCTCGGCGGCGTCGCCCAGCCGCAGCCGGCCAATGCGCTTGATGGCCTCGAGCGCGTCGCCGAGGCTGTCGAAGTTCTGGTTCAGCGAGATGCCGAAGCCGGCGGCACCGGTGATCGGCACCGGCGACACGTTCAGACGCCAGCGGCGCGTGAGGGGCTGGTAGGCCAGCCGCATGTGGCGCGCCACCTGGGCGACCTTGCGGTCGGTCCAGTACCAGCGCTCCTGGAAGACCTCGGCCTCGGCCACGAAATAGATGGCGATGCCCTTGTCGAGCACGTCTTCCACCAGCGTGGGCAGCTCGAACTGCACGGCCGCGCTCAGGTAGACGCCGTCGTCGGCCTGCTCCAGGCGCATCTGGGTGATGGTGGCGCCGCCGGGCTTGCCCTGGGCGGTGGCGGCGGCCGGGAACAGGGCCATCCACAGGGCCCAGGCCAGCCACAGGCCGGCCAGCAGGATCGACCGGCGGCCGTCAGTGCGGCGCGGGTTTTTCAAGCAGGGCGTAGAAGAAGCCGTCGTGGTCACCAGAGGGATTGTCCGGGACGCCACGGGCATTCGCCCCACTTTGGGGTAGCAAGTGTCCCGGGGACGGCAGCAAACGGGCGTCGGTGTTGCGTACAAGAAACGCATCAATTTGTTGCGAGCCTTCTTCGCGGAACACAGAACAGGTGCAATAAAGCAGCCGGCCACCGGGCCGTACGAGCGGCCACAGCGCGGCCAGCAGCATCGCCTGCTGGGTCGCCAGCTGGGCGGTGTCGCTCTCGCGGCGCAGCCAGCGCACGTCGGGATGGCGCCGCACGATGCCCGAAGCGGTGCAAGGGGCGTCCAGCAGGATGGCGTCGAACAGGGCGCCGTCCCACCAGTCGGCGATGCGGCCGGCATCGGCCACCACCACCTTGGCCTTCAGGCCGAGGCGCGCGAGCGTCTCGTCGATGCGGCGGCTGCGCACGGCGTCGACCTCCAGCGCGGTCACCTCGACGGCGCCGGGGCCGGCCCGTTCGATCAGGTGCGCGGTCTTGCCGCCGGGGGCGGCGCAGGCGTCCAGCACGCGCAGCGGTGCGGCACCGGGCGTGGCGGGCAGCAGGCCGTCGAGCAGCAAGGGGGCCGCGAGTTGCGCGGCGGCGTCCTGCACCGAGCAGGCACCCTCGGCGAAACCGGGCAGTTGCTGCACCGGGCGGGCGCGCGCGAGTTGCAGGCCGTCGGCGCCGACGCGCGTGGCCGCGAGGCCCACCGCTTCCAGTTCCAGCAGGTACGCGGCCGGCGTCGATTGCAGCGCGTTGACACGCAAGGTCATCGGCGCCTGGGCGTTGTCGGCCGACAGCACGCGCTGCCAGTCGCGCGGATGGTCGCGCTTGAGGCGTTCGATCCACCAGCGCGGGTGGTTCCACTGCGCGACCGGTTCGGTATCGGTGGCGGCCACGAGCTCGTCGCGCTCGCGCAGGAAGCGGCGCAGGCAGGCGTTGATGAAGCTGGCCTGCGCGCGCGTCGCCGGGTTGCGCTTGGCGGCTTCCACGGCCTGGTCGACCAGCGTGAAGGGTTCGTAGGGGGCATGGTCGCTGTGCCAGGCCAGCGCGAGCGCGGTGCACAGCAAGGCGTCGGGCAGCGGCGGCGGCGTGCGCTTGGCCAAGTGGCGACGCAGTGCCTCGGCGCGGCCGAGCCAGCGCAGCACCTGGAAGCCGAGTGCCTGCACGCCGGGGCGCAGCGCGGGCTCGACCGCCTCGAACGCGACGGTGCCCGAGGTGCCGGCGCGAATCGACGCCAGCGCCCCTGCGGTCAGTTGCAGTTGGCGCCAGAGCGGCGGTTGTTGCGGCGCCGAGGAGGCGCTGCCCGAAGAGGGGTCGGAGGAAAGATCTGCTGGCAAGTTGGGGCCGATGGTAACGGGCGAGAAAGACAGCACGCCGCGCGGTGGGAATGGAAACGAAGGCGTTACCGCCTGTCGCCGGGTCGGGTCAGGTCAAAGCAGCGGGGCCGCGGGCCGCAGTCGCACGATCCAGGCCACCAGCAGCGCCGGGAACTGGGCGATGCCTGCGTTGTACTGCGCCACGGCCTGGTTGAACTGGCCGCGTGCGATTTCCGCCGCCGCCGAGGGCTCGGGCCAGGCGATGGGCGCGGCCGGATCGGACGCGCCGCCCAGGCCGGGCATCAGCGGCGCGGGCCGCGACAGCGTGCCGTCCGCGTCGAACACGGTGACCGCGCCCGGGTACTGGCGTCGCCATGCCGCAATGAGCACCTGCAGCGCGGTGGCCAGCGCCGCCATGCTGCCCGGGTCGAGCGGGCGCACCCGCGTCGCGCCGAGCAGGGTCGCGAGCTGCGTCGTGGCGGCCTGCAGCGGGGCCACGGTGGGCGCGCCTTCGGGCGGCGACTCGGGCCGGGGCGCGGCGGTGATGCTGGCCTGGACGAAATCGAGCTGCTTGCGCAGCGCCACGTCGAGCACGGCGTAGGCCTGCAGCACGGCCGCGCGCAACCGCACCAGCCGGTTGTAGGCGCCCACGAACCAGAACAGCAGCAGCGCGGCAACGAGCCAGCCGGCCAGCGAATCGGGCAGGACGCTCATCGGAAACAGAACCTCTTGGTCATCGGTCGGAACCCTGCGAACACAAAGAAAAACGCCCCCCGACCGGAGCGGTCGGAGGGCGTGGGCAACCGGTCATGCCGGTGATGCTAACCAGTTATTCGGTCGCGGCGCCTTCGTTGGCGTCGACCGTGCTGGTCGCTGCATCGCTGTCGCCGGAGCCGGCCAGTTCGGCGGCTTCCGACTCGGCGATGGCGCGGCGCTCGGCCTCGTCCATGGCGTCCTTGACCTTGCGGGCCTGGTGGTACGCCATACCGGTGCCTGCGGGAATCAGGCGACCGACGATGACGTTTTCCTTCAGACCGCGCAGCTCGTCGCGCTTGCCCATGATCGCGGCTTCGGTCAGCACGCGCGTCGTTTCCTGGAACGAAGCGGCCGAGATGAACGAGTCGGTCGACAGCGACGCCTTCGTGATACCCAGCAGCAGGTTGGTGAACGTCGCGGGGATCTTGCCTTCGGCGCGCAGGGCGTCGTTGGTGTTGAGCATTTCGCTGCGTTCGACCTGTTCACCGGAGATGTAGCTCGTGTCGCCGATGTTGTCGACCACGACGCGACGCAGCATCTGGCGAACGATCACCTCGATGTGCTTGTCGTTGATCTTCACACCCTGCAAACGGTACACGTCCTGCACTTCGTCCACGATGTAGCGCGCGAGTTCTTCCGAACCCAGCAGGCGCAGGATGTCCTGCGGGTCCGCCGGACCGTCGACCACGCTTTCGCCCTTGTTCACCACCTGGCCTTCGTGCACCAGGATGTTCTTTTCCTTCGGCACGAGGTCTTCGTAGACGCCGCCTTCGGGATCGGTGATCTGCAGGCGGATCTTGCCCTTGGTCTCTTTACCGAACGACACGGTACCGGTCATTTCGGCCAGCATGCCCTTGTCCTTCGGCGAACGGGCTTCGAACAGCTCGGCCACGCGCGGCAGACCGCCGGTGATGTCTCGGGTCTTCTGACCTTCGACCGGGATGCGTGCCAGCACTTCGCCGGGGCCCACGTCCTGGCCGTCGCGGATCTGCACCAGGGCGCCGATCGGGAAGCCGATCGTCACCGAGTGGTCGGTGCCGGGGATCTTCACTTCCAGGCCTTGGGCGTCGATCAGCTTGACCTGCGGACGCACGACCTTGGCAGCGCCGCGGCGCTTCGGGTCGATCACGACCAGGGTCGACAGACCGGTCACTTCGTCCACCTGCTTGGCGACCGTCAGGCCTTCCTCGACGTTCTCGAACTGCGCCTTGCCGGCGAACTCGGTAATGATCGGGCGGGTCAGCGGGTCCCAGTTGGCGAGCACGTGGCCGGCCTTGATCTGCTGGTCGGCCTTGACCGTCAGCGTGGCGCCGTACGGCACCTTGTGACGCTCGCGCTCACGGCCGTGCTCGTCATGGATGACGATCTCGCCCGAACGCGAAATCACGACCAGCTCGCCCTTGCTGTTGGTCACGTAGCGCATCGTGGCGTTGAAGCCGATCGAGCCGTTCGACTTGGCTTCCACGCTCGAGGCGATGGCAGCGCGCGAAGCGGCACCACCGATGTGGAAGGTACGCATCGTCAGCTGCGTGCCGGGTTCGCCGATGGACTGGGCAGCGATCACACCGACGGCTTCGCCGATGTTGATCAGGCCGCCGCGGCCCAGGTCGCGGCCGTAGCAGGTCGCGCAGATGCCGAAACGCGTTTCGCAGGTCAGCGCGGTGCGGACCTTGACTTCGTCGACGCCCTGGGCTTCCAGTGCTTCGATGTTGTCTTCGTCGAACATCTCGCCGGCCTTGAGCAGCACCGAACGGTTTTCCGGGTGCAGCACGTCGTCCGCAGCCGAGCGGCCCAGGATTCGGTCGCGCAGCGACTCGATCACTTCACCGCCTTCGACGATGGCGCGCATCAGGTAGCCGCCGTGCGTGCCGCAGTCCTGCTCGGTAACCACCAAGTCTTGCGTCACGTCGACCAGACGACGGGTCAGGTAACCCGAGTTCGCCGTCTTCAGCGCCGTGTCGGCCAGACCCTTACGGGCACCGTGGGTGGAGATGAAGTACTCCAACACGTTCAGGCCTTCGCGGAAGTTCGCGGTAATGGGCGTCTCGATGATCGAGCCGTCCGGCTTGGCCATCAGGCCCCGCATACCGGCCACCTGGCGAATCTGCGCTGCGGAACCGCGGGCGCCGGAGTCGGCCATCATGTAGATGGAGTTGAACGACTCTTGCTCGACTTCCTTGCCGTGGCGGTCGATGACCTTCTGCTTCGAGAGCTTGGCCATCATGACCTTCGACACTTCGTCGCCGGCCTTGCCCCAGATGTCCACCACCTTGTTGTAGCGCTCGCCGGAGGTCACGAGACCGGAGACGTACTGCTGTTCGATCTCCTTCACTTCCTTGGCCGAGCGCTCGATGATGCCGTGCTTCTCAGCGGGCACCAGCATGTCGTCGATCGCGATCGAGATGCCGGCCTTGGTCGCCAGGCGGAAGCCGTTTTGCAGCAGCTTGTCGGCGAACACGACGGTCTCTTTCAGGCCGCACTTGCGGAACGAGACGTTGATGAGCTTGGAGATTTCCTTCTTCTTCAGCGCCTTGTTGATGTTCGAGAACGGCAGGCCCTTGGGCAGGATCTCGGACAGCAGGGCACGGCCCACGGTGGTGTCCACGAGCGAGGTCGACGGCGTGAACACGCCGGTTTCCTTGTCCTTGGTGTACTCCGTGATACGCACCGCGACCTTGGCGGTGAGTTCGACTTCGTTGGCGTCCAGCGCGCGCTGCACTTCACCGATGTCGGAGAAGATCAGGCCCTCGCCCTTGCCGTTGATGCGGTCGCGGGTCGTGTAGTACAGACCCAGCACCACGTCCTGCGAAGGAACGATCGACGGTTCGCCCGAGGCCGGGAACAGCACGTTGTTGGAGGCCAGCATCAGCGTGCGGGCTTCCATCTGCGCTTCCACCGACAGCGGCACGTGGACAGCCATCTGGTCGCCGTCGAAGTCGGCGTTGAAGGCCGCGCAAACGAGCGGGTGCAGCTGGATGGCCTTGCCTTCGATCAGGATCGGCTCGAACGCCTGGATGCCCAAACGGTGCAGCGTAGGCGCACGGTTCAGCATGACCGGGTGTTCCTTGATCACTTCTTCCAGGATGTCCCAGACCACCGGCGTGCCCGATTCGACTTCCTTCTTGGCAGCCTTGATCGTCGTCGCGATGCCCATGGCTTCCAGGCGCGAGAAGATGAAGGGCTTGAACAGCTCGAGCGCCATCAGCTTGGGCAGGCCGCACTGGTGCAGCTTGAGCGTCGGGCCCACCACGATGACCGAACGGCCCGAGTAGTCCACGCGCTTGCCCAGCAAGTTCTGGCGGAAACGACCGCTCTTGCCCTTGATCATGTCGGCCAGCGACTTCAGCGCGCGCTTGTTGGCGCCCGTCATGGCCTTGCCACGGCGGCCGTTGTCCAGCAGCGAGTCGACCGCTTCCTGCAGCATCCGCTTTTCGTTGCGCGCGATGATTTCCGGCGCCTTCAGCTCCAGCAGGCGGCGCAGACGCGAGTTGCGGTTGATGACGCGGCGGTACAGGTCGTTCAGGTCGGAGGTCGCGAAGCGGCCGCCGTCCAGCGGCACCAGCGGACGCAGGTCCGGCGGCAGCACGGGCAGCACTTCGAGCACCATCCACTGGGGCTTGATGCCCGACTTGCGGAAGGCCTCGAGCACCTTCAGGCGCTTGGAGTTCTTCTTGACCTTGACTTCGGAGCCGGTCAGGTCGCCGCGCAGGCGTTCGATCTCGCTGTCGAGTTCGATGCCTTCGAGCAGGTCCTTGATGCCTTCGGCGCCCATCTTGGCGATGAACTCGTCACCGTATTCCTTGCGCTTGGCGTCGTAGTCGTCCTCGGACATGATGCCGAACTTCTTCAGCGGGGTCATGCCGGGGTCGGTGATCACGTACGCTTCGAAGTACAGCACGCGTTCGATGTCGCGCAGCGTCATGTCGAGCACGAGGCCCAGACGCGACGGCAGCGACTTCAGGAACCAGATGTGGGCGCAGGGCGCGGCCAGGTCGATGTGACCCATGCGCTCGCGACGCACCTTGGTCTGCGTGACTTCAACGCCGCACTTCTCGCAGATCACGCCGCGGTGCTTCAGGCGCTTGTACTTGCCGCACAGGCACTCGTAGTCCTTGATGGGGCCGAAGATCTTGGCGCAGAACAGACCGTCGCGCTCGGGCTTGAACGTGCGGTAGTTGATCGTCTCAGGCTTCTTCACCTCGCCGAAAGACCACGAACGGATCTTCTCGGGCGAAGCCATGCCGATCTTGATGGCATCGAAATGCTCATCGGGCGTGAATTGCTTGAACAGGTCGAGTAGCGATTTCATAAGACTCTTTCCCTTTTCAACTTAGGAACGCTCGAGCTCGATGTCGAGACCCAGCGAACGAATTTCCTTGACCAGCACGTTGAACGATTCCGGCATGCCGGCTTCGATCGAGTGCTCGCCCTTGACGATGCTTTCGTACACCTTGGTACGGCCTTGCACGTCGTCGGACTTCACGGTCAGCATTTCCTGCAGGACGTAGGCGGCGCCGTAAGCTTCCAGCGCCCACACTTCCATTTCACCGAAACGCTGGCCGCCGAACTGCGCCTTGCCGCCCAGCGGTTGCTGCGTGACGAGCGAGTACGGGCCGGTCGAACGAGCGTGCATCTTGTCGTCCACCAGGTGGTGCAGCTTCAAGAAGTGCATGTAGCCGACGGTGACGGGACGCTCGAACTGGTCGCCGGTGCGGCCGTCGTACAGGTAGGCCTGCGTGCGCGTGTCGGTCAGGCCCTTGAGCTTGGCGATGTCGTCCGGGTAGGCGAGCTTCAGCATGCCGCGGATTTCTTCTTCCGAGGCGCCGTCGAACACCGGCGTCGCGAAGGTCGCGCCGCTTTGCAGGTTGGCCGCCATGGCGAGCAGCTCGGTGTCGCTCAGCTGGTCGAGCTCTTCCTTGCGGCCCGAGCCGTTGTACAGCTGCTCCATGAACTTGCGCAGCTCGGCCACCTTGGCCTCTTGCTGCAGCAGGTCACCGATGCGCTGGCCGATGCCCTTGCCGGCCCAGCCCAGATGCACTTCGAGCACCTGGCCCACGTTCATCCGCGAAGGCACGCCCAGCGGGTTCAGGCAGATGTCGCACGGCGTGCCGTCGGCCATGTGGGGCATGTCTTCGACCGGAACGATCTTGGACACCACACCCTTGTTGCCGTGACGGCCGGCCATCTTGTCGCCGGGTTGCAGGCGGCGCTTGACGGCCAGGTAGACCTTGACCATCTTGAGCACGCCCGCGGGCAGCTCGTCGCCCTGCGTGAGCTTCTTGCGCTTTTCTTCGAACGCGAGGTCGAAGCTGTGGCGCGTCTGCTCGAGCGAGTTCTTGATCGACTCGAGCTGCGAAGCCACGTCGTCTTCCGCCGGGCGGATGTCGAACCAGTGGAACTTCTCGACCGACGACAGGTAGGCCTTGTCGAGCTTGGTGCCCTTGGCCAGCTTGTTCGGGCCGCCGTTGGCGACCTTGCCGGTCAAGAGCTTCTCGATACGGTCGAACGCGTCGGCTTCGACGATGCGCAGCTGGTCGTTCAGGTCGAGGCGGAAGCGCTTGAGTTCATCGTCGATGATCTGCTGGGCGCGCTTGTCGCGCTGGATGCCTTCGCGGGTGAACACCTGCACGTCGATCACGGTGCCTTGCGAGCCCTGGTCCACGCGCAGCGAGGTGTCCTTCACGTCGGAAGCCTTCTCGCCGAAGATGGCGCGAAGCAGCTTCTCTTCCGGCGTCAGCGTGGTCTCGCCCTTCGGCGTGACCTTGCCCACCAGCGTGTCGCCCGGCTGCACTTCGGCGCCGACATAGATGATGCCGGATTCGTCGAGGCGGTTGAGCTGCTGCTCGGCCAGGTTCGGGATGTCGCGCGTGATTTCTTCGGCGCCCAGCTTCGTGTCGCGAGCCATGACCACCAGTTCCTCGATGTGGATCGAGGTGTAGCGGTCTTCGGCGACGACGCGTTCCGAGATCAGGATCGAGTCTTCGAAGTTATAGCCGTTCCAGGGCATGAACGCGATCAGCATGTTCTGGCCGAGGGCCAGTTCGCCGAGGTCGGTCGATGCGCCGTCGGCCACCACGTCGCCCTTGGCGATCTTGTCGCCGCGCTTGACGATGGGGCGCTGGTGGATGTTGGTGTTCTGGTTCGAACGCTGATACTTGATCAGGTTGTAGATGTCCACACCGACTTCACCGGCAGCCGCTTCGGCGTCGTTCACGCGCACCACGACACGGGTCGCATCGACGTAGTCGACGATACCGCCGCGGGTGGCCGTGACCACGGTGCCCGAGTCGACCGCGGAGACGCGCTCGATGCCGGTACCAACCATCGGCTTTTCGGGGCGCAGCACAGGCACGGCCTGACGCTGCATGTTGGCGCCCATCAACGCGCGGTTCGCATCGTCGTGCTCCAGGAACGGCACGAGCGAGGCAGCCACCGACACGATCTGCGCAGGCGACACGTCCATGTACTGGATGCGCTCGGCACCGACCAGGATCGATTCGCCGGCTTCACGCGCCGAGACCAGGTCGCCGGTCAGCTTGCCGTCCTTGTCCAGGACCGCGTTGGCCTGGGCGATGACGTACTTGCCTTCTTCGATGGCCGACAGGTAGTCGATGTCCATCGTGACCTTGCTGTCGACCACGCGACGGTACGGCGTCTCGATGAAGCCGTATTCGTTCAGGCGGGCGTACAGGGCCAGCGAGTTGATCAGGCCGATGTTCGGGCCTTCAGGCGTTTCGATCGGGCACACGCGGCCGTAGTGGGTCACGTGCACGTCGCGCACTTCGAAGCCTGCACGTTCACGCGTCAGACCGCCCGGGCCAAGGGCCGACACGCGGCGCTTGTGGGTGATTTCGGACAGCGGGTTCGTCTGGTCCATGAACTGCGACAGCTGCGAGGCACCGAAGAACTCCTTCAGCGCGGCCGAGATCGGCTTGCTGTTGATCAGGTCGTGCGGCATCAGCGGCTCTTGCTCGGCCTGACCCAGACGTTCCTTCACGGCCTTCTCGATACGTGCCAGACCGGTGCGGTACTGGTTTTCGGCCAGTTCGCCGACGCAACGCACGCGGCGGTTGCCCAGGTGGTCGATGTCGTCGACTTCGCCGTTGCCGTTGCGCAGGTCCACGAGGATCTTGACCACGGCCAGGATGTCTTCGTTGGTCAGCACCATCGGGCCGGTCGATTCGTCGCGGCCGACCTTGGCGTTGAACTTCATGCGGCCCACGCGCGACAGGTCGTACGTGTCCGGGTTGTAGAACAGGCGCTGGAACAGGGCCTGCACCGCGTCTTCCGTCGGCGGCTCGCCGGGTCGCATCATGCGGTAGATGGCCACGCGCGCGGCGAACTCGTCCACCGTTTCGTCGATGCGCAGCGTCTGCGAGATGTACGCGCCCTGGTCCAGTTCGTTCGTGTAGATGACCTGGATGTCCTGCACGCCGGCCGTGCGCAGCTTCTTGAGCAGCGCTTCGGTCAGTTCGTCGTTGGCCTTGGCCAGGATTTCGCCGGAGTCGGCGTCGACGATGTTGCGAGCGATGACGCGGCCGACCAGGAAGTCTTCCGGCACGCTGATGTGCGTGGTGCCGCCCTGCTCGAGTTCACGCGTGTGACGCGCCGTGACGCGCTTGTCCTTGGCGACCACGACCTTGCCCGACTTGTCGGTGATGTCGAAGCGCGCGACTTCGCCGCGCAGGCGCTCGGAGACGAACTCCATCTGCGCGCCGCTGTCCATCAGGCGGAAGTTGTCGTTCACGAAGAAGTTCGCGAGGATCGATTCCGGGTTCAGGCCGATGGCCTTCAGCAGGATCGTGACCGGCATCTTGCGGCGACGGTCCACGCGGAAGTACAGCATGTCCTTCGGGTCGAACTCGAAGTCGAGCCACGAGCCGCGGTAAGGAATCACGCGGGCCGAGAACAGCAGTTTGCCCGAGCTGTGCGTCTTGCCCTTGTCGTGTTCGAAGAACACGCCGGGCGAACGGTGCAGCTGCGAGACGATCACGCGCTCGGTGCCGTTGATGATGAACGAACCCTTGTCGGTCATGAGCGGCACTTCGCCCATGTAGACCTCTTGTTCCTTCACTTCCTTGACCACCTTCGACTGCGAGGTCGACGACTCGCGGTCATAGATGATGAGCTGCACCTTGGCGCGCACGGCCGAGGCGAAGGTCAGACCACGGGTCTGGCACTCACGCACATCGAACGCCGGCTTCGCCAGGTTGTACTCGAGGAACTTCATCTCGACGAAACCGTTGTGCGAGACGATCGGGAAGGCAGCGTCGAACGCGGCCTGCAGGCCTTCGACGGTGCGGTGCTTGGGGGCGATGCCGGCTTGCAGGAACGCGGTGTACGCGTCTTTCTGCATCTGCAGCAGGTAGGGGATTTCGACGACGCTGTCGCGGTTACCGAAACTTTTTCGGATGCGCTTGCGTTCGGTGTAACTGTACGCGGACGATTGGGCCATGAGAGCTCCGGTGCTTGAGATCTTCAGCGACTTGTCAGCAGTGCCGGGCGAACGGCACCACTGCTTGGCGGCTGGCCACTACCAGCCGTTGGCGGACGGCGATGCATTGCACATCGCCCGAACCAAGGGGTCTTCTGCAGTCGGGTTCAGAAGACACTCAAAAATCGTCTTGGCTTTTGCTATTCCATCGACCTTTCGGCCTCTGAAAGAACCGGCGCCAAGCCGGCTTTTGGGTGCGCTCTGAAAGCGGCAAAGGCTGGAGGGCCTTTTCAGGCACCTCCAGCCCTCTAGGGGGTCTGAATTACTTCAGTTCCACCTTGGCGCCGGCATCTTCCAGCTTCTTCTTGGCGGCTTCAGCGTCAGCCTTCGACAGGCCTTCCTTGACAGCCTTGGGAGCGGCTTCCACCAGGTCCTTGGCTTCCTTGAGGCCCAGGCCGGTGATTTCGCGCACGGCCTTGATCGCCGACACCTTGTTCGCGCCAGCATCCATCAGCATGACGTTGAATTCGGTTTGCTCTTCAGCGACTGCAGCAGCAGCGCCACCGCCGGCAGCGGGTGCCGACATGGCTGCGGCGCTCACGCCAAACTTCTCTTCGATGGCCTTCACCAGGTCGTTGAGTTCCAGGACCGTCATTGCGTCGAGCGCGGTCAGAAATGCGTCTTTATCGAATGCCATTTTTGTTTCCTAACAATTGGGTTGAATATTCAAAAACGAGGGCGCGCTCAGGCGGCCTGCGCTTCTTCTGCCGGTGCATCGGCGACGGGTGCAGCTTCGCCACCACCACGCTTCTCGGCCAGCGCCGCGAGCACGCGGGCGGTACGAGAAATCGGGGATTGCATCAAGCCCAGCAGTTGCGCCAGCAGCACTTCCTTGGAAGGGATGTTGGCCAGTTGCTTCACGCCTTCGACGTCCAGGGCCTTGCCACCGAATGCGCCACCGCGAATCACCAACTTGTCGTTGGTCTTCGCGAAATTGGCCACCACCTTTGCGGCAGCCACAGCGTCTTCGGAGAAGCCATAGATCAGCGGACCGGTCATCTGGTCGCCGACAATCTCAAACGGGCTGCCAGCGACAGCACGGCGAGCCAGCGTGTTCTTCAGAACACTCAGGGTCACACCGTTGCTGCGCGCTTCGCTGCGCAGTTTGGTCATATCGGCCACCGTGATGCCACGGTATTCCGCCATCACGAGCGTTTGAGCTTTTGCGGCGAGGCTGGTCACATCACTGATGACCGCTTCTTTCTCACTGCGATTCAGACTCAAGGTCTACTCCTTTTAATGCGACCTTCGGCCGGGGCCTCGGATCGCGCTTCATGCAGCGACCAACTGTTTCGGAACAAAAATCAAATTCCTTGCAGTGGGGTCGCCATCTGCGCTGGATACCGGAAGGATCGATCCGGCCATTAAGTGCAGCGCCCTGCACACCAGCGGTCTTGGATGGCTCGCGGCAACCGAAGCTGCCGCGACCCACCACATTCGCCCTCTCCTTGCGGGATCGGGCCAATCTCTTTAGCTTGCCGAGATGGTTTGCGTGTCCACGCGGACACCCAGACCCATCGTCGACGACACAGCCACCTTGCGCAGGTACACGCCCTTGCTGGTCGCCGGCTTGGCCTTGACCAGAGCGTCGATCAGCGCAGCGAGGTTGCCTTGCAGCTTGTCGTTGTCGAACGAGCGACGGCCGATCGTGCCGTGGATGATGCCGGCCTTGTCGACGCGGAACTGGACCTGGCCAGCCTTGGCGTTCTTGACAGCGGTGGCGACGTCAGGCGTCACGGTGCCAACCTTGGGGTTGGGCATCAGGCCACGCGGGCCGAGGATCTGACCGAGCGTACCGACGACGCGCATGGCATCGGGGGCAGCGATCACGACGTCGAAAGGCATGTCGCCAGCCTTGACCATTGCAGCCAGGTCGTCCATGCCGACGATGTCGGCGCCGGCGGCCTTGGCTTCTTCAGCCTTGGCGCCTTGGGCGAACACGGCGACGCGCTTGGTCTTGCCGGTGCCGTTCGGCAGCACGACAGCACCGCGAACCACCTGGTCCGACTTCTTCGCGTCGATGCCCAGTTGCACGGCCACGTCGATCGATTCGTCGAACTTGGCGGTGGCAGCATCCTTGACGATGACGATGGCGTCGGCCAGGGGGTACAGCTTGTTGCTGTCGACCTTGCCTTGCAGCGACTTTTGCTTCTTGGTGATCTTGGACATTTACACGCCCTCCACATTCACGCCCATCGAGCGGGCCGAGCCGGCGATGGTGCGAACTGCTGCGTCGAGGTCGGCGGCAGTCAGGTCCTTCATCTTGGCCTTGGCGATTTCTTCGAGCTGAGCGCGCGTGATCTTGCCGACCTTGTCGGTGTGCGGACGGGCCGAGCCCTTGTCCAGCTTGATGGCCTTCTTGATCAAGGTGATCGCCGGGGGCGTCTTGATGATGAAGGTGAAGCTCTTGTCAGCGAACGCGGTGATGACCACCGGCAGCGGCAGACCCGGCTCGACGCCTTGGGTTTGCGCGTTGAACGCCTTGCAGAACTCCATGATGTTCAGACCGCGCTGACCCAGTGCGGGACCGATCGGCGGGGACGGGTTGGCCTTACCAGCTGGCACTTGCAGCTTGATGAAGCCGACGATTTTTTTCGCCATGCTTTGCTCCTTGCGGGTGATATCGCCTTGGCTCTCGCCGCGGCTCCCCGGGGTTAAACGACTCTTCGATCAAGGCCGCGCGCCGAGTCGGACAACGCGCAGCCGGAAACTGGCAGGCCCGCCCGAAGGCAGGCCATGGGATCAGGTCTTCTCGACCTGACCGAATTCGAGCTCCACAGGGGTGGCGCGGCCGAAAATCATGACCGACACGCTGACCTTGCTCTTCTCGTAGTTGACGTCTTCCACCGTGCCATTGAAGTCGGTGAACGGGCCTTCCTTGACGCGCACGAACTCACCCACGGTGAACTCGACCTTGTGGCGCGGCTTCTCGGTGCCCTGCTGCATCTGGTTGACGATGTCCTCGACCTCTTTCTGCGAGATCGGGGCCGGACGGTTCTTGGCGCCGCCCACGAAACCCGTCACCTTGTTGGTGTGCTTCACCAGGTGCCAGCTCTCGTCGTCCATGATCATTTCGACCAGCACGTAGCCCGGGAAGAAACGGCGCTCGGTGGTGCGCTTCTGGCCGTTCTTGATCTCGACCACTTCTTCGGTCGGAACCAGGATGCGGCCGAACTTGTCCTGCATGCCGGCGCGGGTGATGCGCTCGGTGATGTTGCGCTCGACAGCCTTTTCCATGCCCGAGTAGGCATGCACCACGTACCAACGCAGATCAGGGTTGGCAGCGGGGGTCAGGAGAGGGTTCTGCTCCTCTTCCGGCGTGCTCTGCGTGGTTTCAACTGCGTCGTCGGTCATTATTTTCTCCAGCCCAGAATGAGGTCAAAGAACACCCATTCGAGCGTCTTGTCGGTGAGCCAGAGGAAGACGGACATGATCGCCACGAAGGCGAACACATAGGCCGTCATCTGCATCGATTCCTTGCGGGTCGGCCACACGACCTTCTTGACCTCGCGCCACGAGTCACGACCGAAAGCCCACAGCTGACGGCCATTCTCGGAGCTGCCGAAGGCGCCCACGGCCGCAGCCAGGCCGACCAGCAGCGCAGCCCATTGCACCAGCGAGCCTTGGCGCGACAGCAGGTAGAACGCCACGATGGCGCCCACTGCCAGCACCACCGCCGCAGCCAGCTTGGCTTTGTCGGCACCCGTGCTCACGGTTTCGATTTGAGAAGTGGCCATGTCGGCTGATTTCCTGTGGCCTCGCGGCCTTCAATTCAATGCGTCTCTTGAGACGCCGAAGCCCATCGGATCGCGATGGGCTTGTCGGGGTGCCACCTAGGTGGCAGGGGCAGTAGGAATCGAACCTACAACCTTCGGTTTTGGAGACCGACGCTCTGCCAATTGAGCTATACCCCTCCGGTACTCTTTACGCTCGGCTTAGATGTCGAGGATCTTGGCCACGACGCCCGAACCCACGGTACGGCCGCCTTCACGGATGGCGAAGCGCAGGCCTTCTTCCATCGCGATTGGGTTGATCAGCTTCACGGTGATGCTGACGTTGTCGCCAGGCATGACCATTTCCTTGTCCGCGGGCAGCTCGATCGCGCCGGTCACGTCCGTCGTGCGGAAGTAGAACTGCGGACGGTAGTTGTTGAAGAACGGCGTGTGACGGCCGCCTTCGTCCTTGGACAGGACATACACCTCGGCGGTGAAGTGCACGTGCGGCTTGATCGAGCCGGGCTTGCACAGCACTTGGCCGCGTTCGACTTCTTCGCGCTTCGTGCCGCGCAGCAGCACGCCGACGTTGTCGCCAGCTTGACCCTGGTCCAGCAGCTTGCGGAACATTTCCACGCCGGTGCAGGTGGTCTTGACGGTGGGGCGGATACCGACGATTTCGATTTCTTCGCCGACCTTGATCACGCCGCGCTCGACAGCGCCGGTCACCACGGTACCGCGACCCGAGATCGAGAACACGTCTTCCACAGGCATCAGGAACGTGCCGTCCACAGCGCGCTCAGGCGTGGGGATGTACGTGTCCAGGGCTTCTGCCAGCTTCATGATGGCGCCTTCGCCCAGGTCGCCCTTGTCGCCTTCCAGGGCCAGCTTGGCCGAGCCGTGGATGATGGGGGTGTCGTCGCCGGGGAATTCGTACTTGTCGAGGAGTTCGCGAACTTCCATTTCGACCAGCTCGAGCAGCTCCTTGTCGTCGACCATGTCGCACTTGTTCAGGAACACGATGATGTAGCCCACACCCACCTGGCGAGCCAGCAGGATGTGTTCACGAGTCTGGGGCATCGGGCCGTCAGCGGCCGAGCACACCAGGATGGCGCCGTCCATCTGGGCGGCGCCGGTGATCATGTTCTTCACGTAGTCGGCGTGGCCGGGGCAGTCGACGTGTGCGTAGTGGCGGTTGGCCGTTTCGTACTCGACGTGCGCGGTGTTGATCGTGATGCCGCGGGCCTTTTCTTCAGGCGCTGCGTCGATCTGGTCGTAAGCCTTGGCTTCGCCGCCGAACTTGGCCGACAGCACGGTGGCGATCGCAGCCGTCAGCGTGGTCTTGCCGTGGTCAACGTGACCGATCGTGCCCACGTTCACGTGCGGCTTGGTGCGGGTGAATTTACCTTTTGCCATTTTTCGACTCCGAAAAAAACGATTTCAACGCATGCAGATGGGTCGCAAGCCTGTCGTTGCAACCCCAGAAAACTGGTGCCCTTTGCGGGAATCGGACCCGCGACCTCTCCCTTACCAAGGGAGTGCTCTACCACTGAGCCAAAAGGGCTTTTGTTCTAACCAAATCGCTTCCGGCGCCGAACCGGGTCTCTGGAGCGGGAGACGGGAATCGAACCCGCGTCATCAGCTTGGAAGGCTGGGGTTCTACCATTGAACTACTCCCGCATCGGGGGCACTTCAAGGCACCCAAAGCGCTAGATCCAATCGCTCTTAGAAACCAAATTCATCGCTGGTGGAGAGGGCTGGATTCGAACCAGCGTACTCGTAAGAGGGCAGATTTACAGTCTGCTGCCATTAACCACTCGGCCACCTCTCCGGCGAACCTCGAAATATAGCACGATTTTGTGACTACACAGGATTCCCAGCAAAAGATGAAGCGTGGAAACCTGCTCGAGGTGTGAAGCCTCTGATTATGAGCGAAGTTCGGAGCCTCCCGACTGCTGCGCCTCACGCCATGCACGGGCTTGGCCAAAATGACCGCAGCCGATGAACGGAACCGGCGGCCGGAGCGCAGACAGCGGCGAGGGATGATTCGACATCAGCACCTTATGGCGCCCAACATCGATCAACGCACGCTTACTTTGCGCGTGCGAGCCCCATAGCATAAAAACAACAGGTCGCTCGCCCTGCGCCACATGGCGAATCACGGCGTCGGTCAGCACCTCCCAGCCGCGGCCCGAATGGCTGGCCGGCTGGGCCTCTTCGACCGTGAGGCAGGTGTTGAGCAGCAGCACGCCGTGCGTCGCCCACTTCACGAGACTGCCGCCCGGGTTCGGAAACGCCGGCGGCGGCGTGCCCAGGTCGCGCTGGAGCTCCTTGAAGATGTTGCGCAGCGATGGCGGCAGCGCCACGCCCGACGCCACCGAGAAGGCCAGGCCCTCGGCTTGCCCGCGCCCGTGGTACGGGTCCTGGCCCAGGATCACCACCCGCACGTCTTCCGGCGGCGTGAGCTCCAGCGCCCGCAGCGGCTGCGGCGGAAAGATCACCGCCCCGGCGTCGAGGCGCTCGCGCAGGAAGCCCTGCAGCTTCTGGCCGACCGCGCTGGCGAAGAAATCGTCGACCAGCGGCTGCCAGCCCGGCGCCACCGGCCAGTCGGCAGGATCGCTGCTCGACAGCTGGTCCGGCCGCGTCATTTGAACAATGCGGCGAGCGCCTCGCCGGGTTCCTTGGCGCGCATGAAGGCTTCGCCGACCAGGAATGCATTGACGCCCGCGCCGCGCAGCGTGGCGACGTCCTCGCGCGTGGCGATGCCCGATTCGGTCACCGGCAGGCGGTCCGCCGGCAGCCTGGGCAGCAGATCGATGGTGGCCTGGATCGACACCTCGAAGTTGCGCAGGTTGCGGTTGTTGACGCCGATGAGCGCCGTCTTGAGCTTCAGCGCGCGCTCGAGTTCAGCCGCGTCGTGCACTTCGACCAGCACCGCCATGCCCAGCCCGCGCGCGATGGCTTCGTAGTCCTTCATCTGCGCGTCGTCGAGGCAGGCGGCGATCAGCAGGATCGCGTCGGCGCCCATCGCGCGCGATTCGTACACCTGGTAGGCGTCGACGATGAAATCCTTGCGCAGCACGGGCAGGTCGCACGAGGCGCGCGCCTGCTTCAGGTAGTCGACGCCGCCCTGGAAGAACTGCTTGTCGGTCAGCACCGAGAGGCAGGCCGCGCTCACCACGCCGTCGCCCTCGGCATAGCTTTGCGCGATGTCGGCCGGAATGAAGTCTTCGCGCAGCACGCCCTTGCTCGGGCTGGCCTTTTTGACCTCGGCGATCACCGCCGCCTGGCCGGCCGCGATCTTGGCGCGCAACGCGGCCTCGAAGTCGCGCGTGAGCACGCGGCTTTCGGCGTCGAAGCGCACGGCTTCGAGCGGGGCGCGCTTCAGCGCGGCGGCGACTTCCTGGCGTTTGACGGCGACGATCTTGTCGAGAATGTCTGACATGGCTTGCTCTGCTTTCGGTGGCACGACGGCCTGATTCTCAGAAGGAGGTGGAGGCCTTGACCAGCTCGTCGAGCTTGGCCCTGGCCGCACCCGACGCGATGGCCTGGCGCGAGCGCTCCACGCCCGCCGGCACCGAGTCGACCACGTTGGCCGCGTACAGCGCCGCGCCCGCGTTGAGGAGCACGATGTCCAGCGCCGGGCCGGCCTGGTTGTCCAGCACGCCGATCAGCATGGCCTTCGACTGCTCGGGCGTCTCGACGCGCAGCGAACGATTGCTCGCCATCTGGAAGCCGAAGTCTTCCGGGTGCAACTCGTACTCGCGGATCTCGCCGTCCTTGAGCTCGCCGATCATGGTGGCCGCGCCCAGCGAGATCTCGTCCATGCCGTCGCGGCCGTAGACCACCACCGCATGCTCGGCACCGAGGCGCTGCAGCGCGCGCACCTGGATGCCCACGAGGTCGGGGTGGAACACGCCCATCAGGATGTTCGGCGCACCGGCCGGGTTGGTCAGCGGGCCGAGGATGTTGAAGATCGTCTTGATGCCCAGTTCCTTGCGCACCGGCGCCACGTTCTTCATCGCCGGATGGTGGTTCGGCGCGAACATGAAGCCGATGCCGACCTGCGCGATGCACTGCGCGATCTGCTCGGGCTTGAGGTTGATGTTGACGCCCAGCGACTCCAGCACGTCGGCACTGCCCGACTTGCTCGACACGCTGCGCCCACCATGCTTGCTCACCTTGGCGCCCGCCGCGGCCGCGACAAACATCGAGCAGGTCGAGATGTTGAAGGTGTGCGAGCCGTCGCCGCCGGTGCCGACGATGTCCACGAGGTTCGTGGTGTCGGCCACGGGCACCTTGGTCGACACCTCGCGCATCACCTGCGCGGCGGCGGTGATCTCGCCGATGGTTTCCTTCTTCACGCGCAGGCCGGTGATCAGCGCGGCCATCATCACGGGCGAGCACTCGCCGCTCATGATGAGCCGCACGATGTGCAGCATCTCGTCGTGGAAGACTTCGCGGTGTTCGATGGTGCGCTGCAGCGCCTCCTGGGGGGTGATCATGAAGAGTCTCCTCGGTGTGTGCGTATAGCCAGGCTTCAGAAGGTGTGAATGAATCCGGCGTGGCCGAGCAGCCCGCCCAGGCGCGCCCCATCAAGGCGCAAAGCGCAGCCATAGCTCGGGCTATGGCGAGCATTTGCAACGCAGAGGGGGCGTGTCTGGGCGGGATGAGCGGACATGGCGGGTTCGTTCACACCTTCTCAAGCCTTGAAGAAGCCGCGGATCGCCGCGACCGCGCGGTCGACGCCCGCAGCATCGACGTCCAGGTGCGTCACGAAGCGCAGGCGGTACAGCCCGGTCGCAAGGATGCCCTGCTGGTTGAGGCTGGCGAGCAGCTCCGAAGAACGCGCCTGCGCCGCCCCCGTGAGGTCGACGAACACGATGTTCGTGTGCGGCGCCTCGACGGTCAGGCCTTCGATGCCCTCGAGCCCCTGTGCGAGCCGTTGCGCCAGCGCATGGTCGTCGGCCAATCGGTCGATGTGGTGATCGAGCGCGTGCGACGCAGCTGCTGCGAGCAACCCCGCCTGTCGCATGCCGCCGCCCGCCATCTTGCGGATGCGGTGCGCGCGCGCAATGAAGTCACGCGAGCCGACCAGCGCCGAACCGATCGGCGCGCCCAGGCCCTTGCTGAAGCACACCGACACGCTGTCGAAGCACTGCGCGATGCGACGGGCTTCGGCGCGAATGTCGGTTCGCTTGTTCAGCGCGGCCTGCGCGGTGGCGGCATTGAAGAGCCGCGCGCCATCCAGGTGCCGCTGCAGCCCCTTGCTTTTCGCCAGGTCGGTCGCGGCCTGCACGTACTCGAAGGGCAGCAGCTTGCCACCCAGCGTGTTCTCCAGCGCCAGCAGCTTGGTGCGCGCGAAATGCGCGTCGTCGGGCTTGATGGCGGCTTCGATCTGCGCCAGCGGCAGCGTGCCGTCGGGCGCGTGGTCCAACGGCTGCGGCTGCACGCTGCCGAACACCGCGGCGCCGCCGCCTTCCCAGCGGTAGGCGTGCGCCTGCTGGCCGACGATGTACTCGTCGCCACGGCCGCAGTGCGACAGGATCGCGCACAGGTTGCTCTGCGTGCCGGTCGGCACGAACAGCGCCGCCTCGAAGCCCAGCAGCGCGGCGATCTTCTCCTGCAGCGCGTTGACGCTCGGGTCGGCACTGAAGACGTCGTCGCCCAGCGGTGCAGCCGCCATGGCCTCGCGCATCGCGGGCGTGGGCTGCGTGACGGTGTCGCTGCGCAGGTCGACGATGGGAGTGCGTTCGGTCATGGTGGGTCAGTCCAGAAAGTTCTTGAGCATGGCGTGGCCGTGCTCGGTGAGGATCGATTCGGGATGGAACTGCACGCCTTCGATGCGCACGTCGTGCGCAAAGCCGGTATGCCGCACACCCATGATCTCGCCGTCGTCGGTCCAGGCGGTGACAGCCAGTTCTTTCGGGCAGCTCTCGCGCTCGATCGAGAGCGAGTGGTAGCGGTTGACGATGAACTTCTGCGGCAGGCCCGCGAAAACGCCCTCTTGCGTGGTCGTGATCTCGCTGGTCTTGCCGTGCATGAGCTGCTGCGCGCGCACGATCTTGCCGCCGAAGGCCGCGCCGATGGCCTGGTGGCCCAGGCACACGCCCAGGATGGGCAGCTTGCCCGCGAAGGCCTCGATGGCCGCCACCGACACGCCCGCCTCGGCCGGCGAACACGGACCCGGCGACACCACCAGCCGCGTCACGCCCGAAGCGATCAGCGCGCCAATCTGCTCGACGGTGATCTCGTCGTTGCGGTGCACCTGCACGTCCGCTCCCAGCTCGCCGAAGTACTGGACGATGTTGTAGGTGAACGAATCGTAGTTGTCGATCATCAGCAGTTTCATGGCTTGCTCACAATCCGGTGCACGCCCTTCACGACGGGGAACACGTTGAAGTTGATGAGAAGGCCCAGCTTCAGGCCCGACAGGCGCAATGCGGCCAGCACCTGCGCGCGGTGCAGGTCGGTCAGCACGTCGACGGCGCGCAGCTCGACGATGACCGACTGCTCGATCACGAACCCCGCGCGGTACACCTCGCCCAGAGACCGGCCCTTGTAGCTGGCCGACAGCGCCACGTCGCGCGCGAAGCCGATCTCGCGTTCGGCGAGTTCGATGGCCAGTGCCGCGGCGTAGGCGCCCTCGTCGAGCCCCGTGCCGAGCACGCGCTGCACTTCGACGGCGGCGCCGATGATCTCGTGCGAGAAGTCGTTCTGGATATCGGGTGCGTTGCTCATTCCAGGCCTTCCTCGACCAGTTCGGCGGCACGCAGCAGTGCGCGCGCCTTGGCTTCTGTTTCTTTCCACTCCAGCTCGGGCACCGAGTCGGCGACCACGCCGGCCGCAGCCTGCACGTGCAGCATCTGGTCCTTGACGATGCCGGTGCGGATCGCGATGGCCACGTCCATGTCGCCCGCGTAGCTGATGTAGCCGCAGGCGCCGCCATACAGGCCGCGCTTGGTGGGCTCCAGCTGGTCGATGAGTTCCATCGCATGCACCTTGGGCGCGCCGGTCAGCGTGCCGGCGGGGAACGTGGCCTTGAGCACGTCGATGGCGGTCATGCCGTCCTTCAGCGTGCCCTCGACGTTGCTCACGATGTGCATCACGTGGCTGTAGCGCTCCACCGCGAAGGCCTCGGTCACCTTCACGGTGCCGGTCTTGGCGATGCGGCCGATGTCGTTGCGCGCGAGGTCGATCAGCATCACGTGCTCGGCGCGCTCCTTCGGGTCGTTGATGAGTTCCACCTCGGCCGCCTTGTCGAGCTCGAGCGACGCGCCGCGCGGGCGCGTGCCGGCCAGCGGGCGGATGGTGATCTTCTGCTCGCCGTCGCCCGTGTTCTCCTGGCGCACCAGAATCTCGGGCGAGGCGCCCACCACGTGGAAGTCGCCCAGGTTGTAGTAGTACATGTAGGGTGACGGGTTCAGCGAACGCAGCGCGCGGTACAGCGACAGCGGCGATTCGGTGTAGCGCTTGCTGATGCGCTGGCCCACCTGCACCTGCATGAAGTCGCCGGCGGCGATCATCTCCTTGGCGCGCTCCACGGCCGCGAGGTAGTCGGCCTTGGCGAAGCTGCGCTCGGGCGGATGCGCCTGCGTGGGCTTCACGACGGGTGCGCTCACCGAGTACTTGAGCTTGTCCTTCAGCTCGCGCAGGCGGCGCTTGCCCACGGCGTAGGCCTCGGGCTGCTTCGGGTCGGCGTAGACGATGAGGTAGAGCTTGCCCGACAGGTTGTCGATGACCGCGAGTTCTTCGCACTGCAGCAGCAGGATGTCGGGGCAGCCCAGCGCATCGGGCGGGCAGCTTTTTTCGAGCTTGCGCTCGATGTGGCGCACGGTGTCGTAGCCGAAGTAGCCGGCCAGGCCGCCACAGAAGCGCGGCAGGCCGGGCCGCAGCGCGACCTTGAAGCGCTTCTGGTAGTCGGCCACGAAGTCCAGCGGATTGCCCTTGGCGGTCTCGACGACCTGGCCGTCGGTCACGACTTCGGTGACGGCCTCGTCGCCGAAGCCCGAGGCACGCAGCAAGGTGCGCGCCGGCAGGCCGATGAAGCTGTAGCGCCCGAAGCGCTCGCCGCCCACCACCGATTCGAGCAGGAAGCTGTGCTTGCCGCCGCCCTGCGAATGGGCGAGCTTGAGGTACAGGGAAAGCGGGGTTTCGAGGTCGGCAAAGGCCTCGGCCATCAGCGGGATGCGGTTGTAGCCCTGGGCGCTGAGGCTCTTGAATTCAAGTTCGGTGATCACGGATCGTTCTCCAGTTGCCTGCCGACGCTCCTTTGGCCGGTGGCAAGGTCATTCACGAGAGTGGCCCGATGTCGGCATGCGTGCCGGCTCGGAACCGCGGGCGCACGGCGTGCGCCGCGCAATCAAACAGTCAGCGATGTATGGCGACGCCAGGGCCAGGCTCCCCGGCTGCCTTCACCTGTTTGAATGATGTGATGAACGAACATGGAGCGCCGAGTTTAGCCCACGAAAACGAGGCCTTGTGCAACCGCAGGCTTCAGGGTTCCCCCGGAGCCTCTCGGATAAAACGAAAAGATACATTCGCACGACCGTTCGCAAATTCAAGGAGACTCACTTGCTTGCACCCCTGCTCCCGGCCGTGTTCTCCCGCCTCGCGGCGCTCGCTGTCCTGTCGGCCGCGCTCTGCGGCAGTGCCTTCGCGGCGCAGGTCGAGGTGGCGGGCGTCAAGCTCGACGACCAGATGGACCTGCGCGGCGCCCCGCTGGTGCTCAATGGCGCGGGCATCCGCTACAAGACCATCATCAAGGTCTACACGGCCGGCCTGTACCTGGGCAAGAAGGCCTCGACCACCGAGGAGGCGCTGGCCGTGCCGGGCCCCAAGCGCGTGGCGATCACGATGCTGCGCGACATCGACGCCAACGAGCTCGGCAAGCTCTTCGTCAAGGGCGTGGAAGACAACTCGCCCAAGAGCGAAATGGTCAACCTGATCCCCGGCCTGCTGCGCATGGGCCAGATGTTCGCGGACCAGAAGCAGCTCAAGGCCGGCGACACCTTCACCATCGACTGGGTGCCCGGCACAGGCACGCTGATCACGGTGCGCGGCGTGCCGCAACCCGACCCGGTGAAGGAAGTGGCGTTCTTCAATGCGCTGATGCGCATCTGGCTCGGCCCGAACCCGGCCGACTGGAAGCTGAAAGACGCGCTGCTCGGAAAACAGTAAGAGCCGGACAGCCCTTCAGGCCGTCGCGAGGTCGGCCAGCGAATCCACGAAGCCGTCCGCATCCACGCCGCGCACCGGCTCGCCGTGGTTGTAGCCGTAGGTGACGAGCACCACGGGGCAGCCAGCGGCGCGTGCAGCGCGCGCGTCGTTGCTCGAGTCGCCGACCATCAGCGTGCGCGACGGCACCGTGCCCAGCGCCTCGCAGGTCTTCAACAGCGGCAGCGGATCGGGCTTCTTGCGCTCGAAGGCATCGCCGCCGAACACTTGCTCGAAGAAGCCGTCGAGCCCCTTCGCCGCCAGCAGCGGCTTGGCGAAGGAGGTCGGCTTGTTCGTGAGGCAGGCCAGCCGCAGCCCGCGCGCGCGCAGCGCCTTCAGGCCCTCGACCACGCCGGGGTAGGCGGACGAATACCGGCCGTTGATCTCCAGGTAGTGGTGCTGGTAGCGCTCCCACGCGCGATCGAACAGCGCCGCCGGGGCCGGCGCGCCCACGTGCGCCAGCGCCGACAGGATCAGGTGCTCCGAGCCCTTGCCCACCATGCGCTCGATGGCGGCGGGCGCCACCGGCGGCAGCTCGAGGTCGCGCAGCATGCGGTTCAGGGCCTCGGCAAAGTCGCCGAGCGTGTCGACCATGGTGCCGTCAAGGTCGATGATGGCGGCGTCGAAGCGGGAGAGATCGGTGCGAAGAGTGTCCAAAACAGGCGGCTCCCGGGGAGCGAAGTGGGTGACGGATGCGCGAGGCACGCATTCTCCCCCGGCCGCAAAATAGGCGCCCATGACCCCCACGACGCCCCCGCCCTCCGCCCCTCGCCCCATCCGCACCGCCGCCACGCTCGTCGTCCTGCGCGACGGCCCCGAAGGCCTCGAAGTGCTGATGCTGCGGCGGGCCGAGAAGGCCAACGACCAGAACAGCGGCGCCAGCGTCTTCCCGGGCGGCATGGTCGATGCGCACGACCGCCTGCTGCACCCGCTGTGCGCGGGCCTGGACGACGCCGCCGCGAGCGCGCGGCTGGGCCTGCCCGAAGGCGGGCTCGACTTCCACGCAGCGGCGATCCGCGAATGCTTCGAAGAGGCCGGGCTGCTGCTCGCGAACGATGCGCAGGGCCGGCCGGTCGAGCTGCTCGCGCTCACGTCGGGCGAACTCGACGCCATGCGCGCCGCCGCCGAACGCAGCACCGACGCCCTGCTCGCCCTGTGCGCCGAGCGCGGCTGGTGCCTTGCCGTCGACCGCATCGCGTACTTCAGCCACTGGCTGACCCCGCCCGGCATGCCGCGCCGCTTCGACACGCGCTTCTTCGCGGCCGCGATGCCCGCCGGCCAGGACGTGCGCCCCGACGGCCGCGAGACCGTCGAGCACCTGTGGCTGAAGCCCGCCGACGCGGTCAGCCCCGAACGCGGACTCAAGCTGCTGAACGTGACGCGGCGCGTGCTCGAGCACCTGGCCACCTTCGCCCGCGTCGACGACTTCATGGCCCATGCGCGCGCACTGCGCCGCATTCCGCTGACCATGCCGCGCCTGGCCGACGGTCCCAAGGGCCGACGGCCGGTGAACATGGAAGAGCCCGCCTACGACGAGATCGGGCACCTCGATCCCGACGGCCAGGGCGGCGGTTGCTATGCGCTCGAAGCGGGCCTGGTCACGCCGCTGTCCGCGCGCGTGGTGCGCGTCGTGCACGACAGCGGCCTCAACAGTTTTCTCATCGGCGGCACCGAGGGCTGGGCGCTCATCAACCGCGCGCCCGGCGACGCGGCGCACGAAGCCGCGCTGCGGGCGGCGGCGCCCGGGCCGGTGCGATGGGTGTTGTCGGCGGACGCTGCGCCGCAGTCGCTGGACCTCGGCGGCGCCACGCTCCAGGTGCTGGGCGCGCAGGGTTTCCTGCTGGCCGAGGAGCGCATGCTGTTCACGGAGGACGCGACGACCACCGCCGTCGAGACGGATCACCGCGTCGAATGGATCGTGCCCGCGCGCGGCTTCATGCGCCGCCCGGCGTCGGCGCTCGCCGACTGAGGCGCGTCTTCAGGCCTGCTGCGCTTCCGTCAGCGCCTGCGCCGCCACCACCGCCTCGGTGCGGTTGCGTACGTTGAGTGCGCGGAAGATGGCGGCCAGGTGGATCTTCACCGTGCCTTCGCTGATGCCCAGGCTGCGCCCGATCAGCTTGTTCGGCTTGCCTTGCGACAGCAGTTGCAGCACCTCGACCTGGCGCTCGGTCAGCACGCTGCGCAGGTGTTCGAGGGTCTGGGTACCGCCACCGCCGTTGCCGCCACCGCGCGCAAAGGGTTCGCCCGCCGCGGCAGACGACGGCGACACGCCGGCCACGATGCCCGGCGGCAGCGCCGTGAGCATCATCGGCGGCACGTACACGCCGCCCGCCAGCACCAGGCGCACGGCCGACAGCATGACGTCGGGCGAATAGGCCTTGGGAATGAAGCCGAGCACGCCGCGTTCGAGCGCGCTGCGCATGATGGACGGGTCTTCGTAGCCCGACAGCACGATCACGGGCACGGCCGGGTGTCGTCGCCGGATCTCGTCGATGTGGGCCTGCCCGTCCGCGCCGGGCATGTTGAGGTCGATCAGGGCCAGGTCGAGATCGTCGGTCGCGCCGGCAAGCAGTTCGTCGACGCTCAGCGCCAGGACGAACTCGATGCCAGCTCCCAGCTCCGACAACTTGGCTTTGACCGCCTCGATGACGAGCCGGTGGTCGTCGGCGATCAGAATTTTCATGGCATACCCCAGTGTCCCAACGTCAATGTGCATTGGATTCTTCTGCGACTGCGAAGATAACGGCGATTGCCCCGTCCAGCAAGGCCGCCGCGCCCCACCAACGGCATAGACCCCAAGCGGTATGGCGGCCCCGTGGGCCCGTTGAAAAAATGAACGCCCACTCCAACGACCGGGGACATGGGCATGTGCGATCGCTGCAGACGCCGGTGCAAGGCATGCTTCGCAATGCACGCTTGAGAAGCGGGCATCCCTCATGGCCCGCCTGCTCGACTGCTTCTCGCCCTTCATTGCCTTCGGTCTCGGCCTGGACGCGTCGATCGCGGCCGGCCACCCCACCCTCACCCACGGCGACGCCCAGCGCGAGGCCCTGCGCCTGCTGGACATCGCACGCGCCGACGCCGACGTGGCCGGCGCCACCGCCACCCAGATCGAGTCGGCCGCCTTCGCCATGGTCGCGTGGCTCGACGAGATCCTGGCGCGCCACCCCGACGCCGTGGACGGCGCCGCGCCGCTGCAGGTGCAGCTGTTCAACTCCAACAACGCGCACAGCGAGTTCTTCCACCACCTCTCGGCCCTCGGCGCGCAGGACCACGCGGTGCGCGAGGTCTACTGGCATGCGCTGGCGCACGGCTTCAAGGGCCAGTACTACTTCGAGTCGGGCGACGAGGGCGAGCTCGGCAAGCTGAAGGACCTGCACGGCCGGCAGCTGCAACCGCCGCCGCTCGAACTCGGCAGCCTCGCGCAGGACCACATCACGCCCCAGCCCTACGGCGTGCCCGACCCGCGCGGCCCGGCCGACATGCGGCGGCGCGACCGCACCGTGCTGCGCACCGGCGCCGCGCTGGCCGTGCTCGTGCCCGCGCTCTTCCTGCTGTGGCACTGGCTGGCGGGGCCGCCGGCCGCCGGCACGGCGCTCACGCAGCGCATCGACCGGCAGCTCGCCAGCTACGCCTGCGCCGACCTCGAGGCCTCGATCGACCCCGACGGCCGCCCGCGCGTGACCGGCTTCGTCTCGCAGCGCGACGACCTGCTGAAAGTGGCGGAGGACGTCGCGGCCATTCCCGGCGTGCGCGCGCCGCAGTTCGACATCGGGCTGCGCGTGTGGCCGCACTGCGAGGTGTTCGCCATCCTCAAGCCCTCGCAGGCGCGCAACCGCCAGAAGAACCACGGGCTGAGCGTGAGCGCGCCGTCCGCGCGCGACGGCCGGCTGCGCGAGGGCGACGCGGTGCGCGTGCAGGTGGTGGCGCCGCGCCACGAGAGCTACATCTGGGTCGATTACTACACCGCCGATGGCTCCGTGATGCACCTGAACACCGGGCCGGCCCCGACGCGGCTGCGCGCGGGCGAGTCGCTGGAACTCGGGTCCGACATCCCCTCGAGCTGGCTCGTGAGCCCGCCCTTCGGCAACGTGCTGATCACCGTGCTGTCGGCGCCGATGCCGTTCAGCGAAACCTCCGACCGCCCGCCGTACGAGATGGCCTCGGCCTACCTGCTGCGCCTGCGCGAGGCGCTGGCCGCGAGCAGGAACAGCGAGCGGCTGATCGCCGACTTCATCTCCCTCGAAACCGTGGCGCGCTGACCTCGCCCTTCCCCACCATGTTCGACACGCTGTCACCCGTGCACCTCTTCTGGCCGCTGCTCGCGGTCTGCCTCGCTGGCCTGGCGCTGCTGTACGCCGCCGTGCGCGACGCAGGCCGCGGCGCGCGGCGACGCGGCCTGCTGCGGCGCGTCGACGCCCTCGGTGCGCCCGCCGACCACGCCGCCGTCGACGCGCTGAAGGAGGCCATGGCACAGGCGCGCACCTCGCTGCGGCAGGCGCCGCGCACGCGCGCGACGGCGCCGTGGTTCCTCTTCATCGGCGGCCCGGCCACCGGGCTGCCGGGGCTGCTCTCGGCCGCCCGCGCCGAATGCGTGGCGCCGCCCGCGAACGAGGCACCGGGCACCCCCTGGTGGCGCTGGTGGACCACCGGCGCGCTGACGGCCATCGAGCTGCATCCCGACGCCATCGGCGACCAGGCCGGCACGGCGCCCGCGCGCGGGCTCTGGCTGCAGTCGCTGCTGGCGCTTGCCGAGCGGCGCGAACGCCTGCCGCTGCACGGCGTGGTGGTGTGCGTGGCGGCCGGCGACCTGCTGTATGGCGACCCGGCGCTGCGCAAGCGCGCCACCGCGAACATGCGCCGTCTGCTCGACGAAGCCAGCGACACGCTGCGCCTGCAGCTGCCGGTCTACCTCGTCGTGACGGGCCTCGAAGGCCTGAAGGGCTACGCCACGCTGCGCGCCGCGCTGCCGCCCGAGGTGCTCGCGCAGGCGCTCGGCCACCGCGTGGAGCACCCGTTCGCGGCGCACGCGGCGCGCGCCGCCGACCGGCTCGATGCGCTGTTCGATCCGCTCGTGGCGCAGCTGCACGGCCTGCGCATGGCCCTGCTGCGCGAGCAGCCGGGTCCCGCGGGGCGGCTCGCGCTGCATGGCTTCGTGGAAAGCGTGCGCACCTTGCAGCCGGCCTTGCGGCAGGTGGCGCAGGGGCTGTTCGAGGGGCACGGCAAAGGGGTGCGCGCGCCGCGCTGGCGCGGGCTGTACCTCACGGCGACGGCGTCGGAGAACGGCACGGGCGCCGCGTTCGTGAGCGACCTGTTCGGCCGCTTCCTGCCGGCGGACCAGCCGCTGGTGCGGCCGGGACGCTTCGCGCCCACGGTGCCGGCGGAACTGCGCTGAGGCCGCCGTGCAGCTGGCGTTACTTGGCGGCAGCGTCGACGCGGATCTGGCGCGCGCCGAAGGTCACGTTGAGCACCTGCGCCTGGCCCGGCACGACCGCACGCACCTCGCGCCAGCGCGCGCGGTCGAGGTCGCGGAACGCGGCCATCACGCCGATGGCCTTGGCATCGGCCGGCAGGGTGAGGTCGAGCTTTTTGCTCTCGCCGGGGCGCAGCAGCATTTCTTCGCGCTGCACCAGTTCGGCGCCGAGCGTGGCCTGGTCTTTCTCGAACAGCGAGAAGAAGTCGGCGCCTTCGAAGGGCCCCGGCGTCTTGAGCGCATAGACGCGCACCGTGAGCGGCGAGGCGCGCCCGCGCGCATCGGGGTTGGCATCGGCGCCGGCCGTGAGCGTGATCGACACCGGCGTGACCACCGGTTTGCTCGCGCAGCCCGCCATCAGAAGACCCGCTGCAGCAAGGCCAAGGGCTGCGATACGGCGTCGCGATGCGACAGCAAGGAGGCCCTCATAGGACGAATGGTGTGTACCCAGCGTGCGCATGCTATTCCCTTCGTTGCATTGACCGGTCCTGACGCATCTTTGATTATCACCAGCGAACTCGAACAGGCAACATGCTGACTCCCCAACTCGTCGACGCACTGCTCACGCCCATCGGCGAGGCCTCGCCTTGCGGGGACGACTTGGAGTACGACGCGGACTTCATGGCCCTCACGACTGCGGCGCAAGGCAAGGCCGAGCAGCAGTTCGGCGACACCGTGATCCCCGCCGTCGAACCCGACTGGCGCGACGTGGCCGAACGCGCCGATGCGCAGCTGCGCCGCAGCAAGGACGTGCGCGCCGCCGTGCTGCTGCTGCGCGCCGCGACGCGCCTGCAGGGCGTGGCCGGCTTCACGGCGGGCCTGCAATTGCTCACCTCGCTGCTCGACACCTTCTGGGACGGCATACATCCAAAGCTGGATGCGGACGACGACAACGACCCCACGATGCGCCTGAACGCGCTCGCGCCGCTGAGCGACGACAGCATGGTGCCGCGCGACCTGTACGACGCCTCGGTGGGCAACGCGCCGGGCGTGGGCCCGATCCGCGTGCGCGACATCGCCATTGCGCACGGCGTGCTCAACGCCGTCGGCGGCGAGGCCTCGTATTCGCCCGCGCAGGTGCATGGCGGGCTCGAGGCCCTGCACGCCGCGCACCCCGAACAACTGCAGGCCGCCATCGGCCTGCCTGCACTGCTCGACCGCCTGCAGAAGCTGCTGGGCGAGCGCACGGGCCGCACCGATGCGGTGGACCTGGGCACGCTGCGCACCGTGTCGCGCGCGGTCGCCAAGGCCTGCACGGCGGCAGCCGGCGCGCCCGAAGCCTCTGCCGACGAGGGCGCAACAGCCGACAGCGACGCCCCCTCCGGCAACACGGCCCGCCCGGCCGCGCCGCGCGGCGAGATCCAGAACCGCCAGGACGCGGTGCAGATGCTCGACCGCGTCATCCGCTACCTCGAACAGGCCGAGCCCGGCAACCCCGCGCCGCTCCTGATCGAACGCGCCAAGAAGCTCATCGGCGTGAGCTTCCTGGACATCATGGCCAACCTCGCGCCCAACGCGATGGACACCATCGAGACCGTGACGGGCAAACGCCAGTCCGAATGACCGCCGCCGTTTCCACCCGTCCCCTTTCATTCCCGCAAGGAGCATCGCCATGGCCAAGAGCAGTCAGAAATTCATCGCACGCAACCGCGCGCCCCGGGTCCAGATCGAATACGACGTGGAGCTCTACGGCGCCGAGAAAAAGATCCAGCTGCCCTTCGTGATGGGCGTGCTGGCCGACCTGTCGGGCAAGCCCGCCGACCCGCTCGCGCCCGTGGTCGACCGCAAGTTCCTCGAGTTCGACGTCGACAACTTCGACGCCCGCATGAAGGCCATGAAGCCACGCGCCGCCTTCGCGGTGGAGAACTCGCTCACCGGCGAGGGCGACCTCAAGGTCGAGCTCACCTTCGACAGCATGGACGACTTCTCGCCCGCCGCCGTGGCCCGCAAGGTGGGCGCACTCAACAAGCTGCTCGAAGCGCGCACGCAGCTGTCGAACCTCGTGACCTACATGGACGGCAAGGGCGGCGCCGAAGACCTGCTGGCCAAGGTGCTCGAAGACCCGGCCCTGCTGCAGACGCTGGCCGCCAGCAAGAAGCCCGGGGACGGCGAAGCCGCCGCCTGAGCCCCACCCCGATTCCTGACAGACACACACCGGTACACGAGGAGAAACCATCATGGCCGACGCACTCGAGCAGAGCGCACTGAAAGACGTTGCGTACGCGGGAAGCGACTTTTCGTCGCTGCTGCAGAAAGAATTCAAGCCGCGCAGCGACGAAGCCAAGAGCGCCGTCGAAGCCGCCGTGCTCACGCTGGCGCAGCAGGCGCTGAGCAACAGCACCGTCATCGGCAAGGACGTGACCAAGTCGATCCAGGCCATGATCGCCGCGATCGACGCCAAGCTCACCGACCAGGTGAACAAGATCATCCACCACCCCGACTACCAGAAGCTCGAGAGTGCGTGGCGCGGCCTGCACTACATGGTGAACAACACCGAGACCGACGAGAACCTGAAGATCCGGGTGATGGACATCTCCAAGCAGGAGCTGGCCAAGAACCTCAAGAAGTTCAAGGGCGCGGCCTGGGACCAGAGCCCGATGTTCAAGAAGATCTACGAGGAAGAGTACGGCCAGTTCGGCGGCGAGCCCTTCGGCGCGCTGGTGGGCGACTACCACTTCGACCAGAGCCCGCCCGACGTCGAGATGCTCGGCGAGATGGCCAAGATCGCCGCCTCGGCCCACGCGCCCTTCATCACCGGCGCGAGCCCCAACCTCATGCAGATGGAGTCGTGGCAGGAGCTGGCCAACCCGCGCGACCTGACCAAGATCTTCTCCACGCCCGAGTACGCCGGCTGGCGCTCGCTGCGCGAGTCGGACGACTCCAAGTACCTGGGCATGTGCATGCCGCGCTTTCTCGCGCGCACGCCCTACGGCGCCAACACCAACCCGGTGGAAGAGTTCGACTTCGAGGAAGACACCGCCGGCGCCGACCACAGCAAGTACGCCTGGGCCAATGCCGCCTATGCGATGGCGACCAACATCAACCGCTCGTACAAGCTGTACGGCTGGGGTTCGCGCATCCGCGGCATCGAGTCGGGCGGCGCGGTGGAAAACCTGCCGCTACACACCTTCCCCAGCGACGACGGCGGCGTGGACCAGAAGTGCCCCACCGAGATCGCCATCAGCGACCGGCGCGAAGCCGAGCTGTCCAAGGCCGGCCTGCTGTCGATGATCCACCGCAAGAACTCCGACTTCGCCGCCTTCATCGGCGCGCAGTCGCTGAATAAGCCGGCCGAGTACGACGACCCCGACGCCACGGCCAACGCCAACCTGGCGGCGCGCCTGCCTTACCTCTTTGCCTGCAACCGCTTTGCGCACTACCTGAAGTGCATCGTGCGCGACAAGGTCGGCAGCTTCAAGGAGCGCGAGGACATGCAGCGCTGGCTCAACAAATGGATCATGAACTACGTGGACGGCGACCCCGCCAACTCGTCGGAAACCACCAAGGCCCAGAAGCCGCTGGCCGCCGCCGAGGTGATCGTGGAAGAAGTCGAAGGCAACCCGGGCTACTACACGTCCAAGTTCTTCCTGCGCCCGCACTACCAGCTCGAAGGCCTCACGGTCTCGCTGCGGCTGGTGTCCAAGCTGCCGACGGCCAAGGGCGCCGGCTGAAAAAAATCTGCGGATTCTTCTTGAATTCCCGGTTCCGTTTCGTTCTATGAGTAGCTGCCGGGCATCGGAACTTTTCTCCCACCGCCGGCAGCCATTTTTTTCGTTTCGATCATCAACCGCCCGAATGCAATCGGGTTCCAAGGAGTAGGAACATGTCATCTGACTTTCACATCAAGCTCGACGGCGTCAAGGGCGAGTCTTCTCACAAGGACCACAAGGACGAGATCGAGATTTCGTCGTGGTCCTGGAACGTGAGCAACGCATCGGGCGCGGGATCGGGCGGCGGTTCGGGCAAGGGCAAGGCCACGCCGGGTGAATTCAATTTCACGCACACCTACGACAAGGCATCTCCCGTGCTCGCCAAGAACTGCGTGAGCGGCAAGCACTTCAAGGACATGGTCATGACCTGCCGCAAGTCGGGCGAAGGCCAGCAGGAGTACCTGAAGGTCACGCTCAAGGAAGTCTTCATCTCCAGCGTGGGCCCCGGCGGCGCACAGGGCGGCGACGTGCACGAGCAGGTGTCCTGCAGCTTCAAGGACATCGAGTTCGCCTACAAGGGTCAGGACGAAAAGGGCGCCGGCGGCGGCGAGGTGAAGTTCGGCTGGAACGTGGCCACCACCGAAACCCGCTGACGGGCGACGGACCCGCCAGCCCCGTCCGCCCCAGGCACCGCACGGTGCCGGGGCCGGTCCCTGCCCGTGTCCTCACCGGAGCAATGCCATGGCATTCAGCACCACACTCATCGGTACCAGCGGCAAGCTGCACACGACCTACAACTCCGATTGGTCGGTCGGACGGATCGGCTCCAACACGCGTGAAGACGTGATGCTGGTGCAGGCCCTGTTCAAGATCTTCTACTACGAGCTGCTCGGCTTCAACCACGACTTCGACCCGCCCCCCGGCGCGACCGAGGTGATCGTGGTGGACGGCTATTACGGGCCGGTCACGCAGAAGCACATCACGCACTTCCAGGAACAGGCGATCGCACGCGGGCGCAAGGTCCTGCCGGACGGCATCTTCGATCCGTTCCGCGAGCCCGGTGCGTCCAGCACGATCAGCAAGACGCGCTACGCGCTCGACCTGCTGAACAACGGCTGCGCCAACAGCTGCGAAGAGCAGAACATCGACAACTACAGCAACCTGCCGAACCGGGAAGACATGCCCGCGTTGCTGCGCAGCGCGCTGAAGAAAGTCAAGAAGAAGGCCAGCAAGTACAGCTGAACAATCTCAGCGGCCCCAAGCAAAACGCCCATCCATCGGATGGGCGTTTTGCTTGAGGGATGGCAACGCCTCGTCGCGAGGCAGGCTGCGCTCAGGGGGCCGTTGTCGACGCGACGTTCTCGGGCAGCAGCCGCGTCAGGTCGTCGTCGGCGTCCTCGATCACCCACAGCGTGAGCGCCGTGTAGTTGTCGTGGCCCGGCTTGGCGTTGGCCTTGATCTGCGCGTCGAGCAGCTCGGTCCACTGGCTGGGCGTGCGCGACGCGTGCAGCGTGTCGACCAGGCACTCGTCGCCCAGCGGCTCCCACACGCCGTCGCTGCACAAGAGCAGCACGTCGCCGGGCAGGAGGCGCATGCGGTCGGACACCGCGATGTCGGGCGCCTCCTCGATCGAGCCCAGTGCCGACAGCAGCATGTTGCGCTGCGGATGCAGGCGCGCGCCCTCCTCGTCGAGCATGCCGCCCGCGACCATCTGCTGCACCAGGCTGTGGTCGGTGGTGCGCGCCACGATGGCGCCGCCGCGGAACAGGTAGGCGCGGCTGTCGCCGCTGTGGACCCAGGCCAGCACCTCGCGCTCCAGGTCGATCACCGCGAACACCACCGTGGAGCGCATGCCGGCGAGCTTGCCGCCTTCGGCCTGGCGCGCCACCACGTCCAGGTTGGCGCGCTCGATCAGCGCGCGCAGCGCGGCCTCGTCCAGCGAGGGCGCCCCCGAGAAGCCGCCGAGCACGCTGGCGCGCACCGTGGCCGCCGCCACGTCGCCGCCGCCGTGGCCACCCGCGCCGTCGGCCACCAGGCAGGCGACGTAGCGCTCGTCGTGCCAGTGGCCGTGCACGTCCTCGTTGTAGGTGCGCCCGCCCTGCCGGGAGAGCGTGACGATTTCGATTTCCAAGCGGGGTGCCTCGCGAGTGCTGGGGTTGTTCTGGTTGTCTTCAGGTGTCGGACTTCAGGCGCGCCATCTGCTCTTCGTAGGCCGCGAGGAAGGCCTTGCCGAAGAGGCTGTGGAAGTCGTCCTCGGCCTCGCTCGCGATGCCGCCGTACAGCGCCACGAACTGGTCCCAGAGCTTGGCCTTGCGGTTGGCGGCAAAGAGCGCGTCGAGCGCGGTCTTCGCGCTGATCTTCTTCTCGAGCTCGGCCGGCTCGAAGCGGCCGATGACGTGGGCCAGCGCCGCGCGCATGCCCACCATCACGCCGAACTGGTGTGCACGGAGGTCGTCGAAGGCATCGCGCATCGCGGCCTCGGGCGGCATGAAGCCGCGCACGCCGGGCCCCAGCAGGTGCGCCAGCGCGACCTCGACCGTGGGCGAGAACTTGAGCGGGTTGTTGGCCTGCGACGCGATCATCGTGACCTCGGCGCGCACCTCGCGCTTGAACTCCTGGCGCGTGAGCAGCAGCTGCAGCGTGCCTTCGGTGGACGTACGCAGCATCGCGCCGATGCGCTCCATGAGGCCGGGCGTGAGCATCTCGGGCGGCTGGTGCGTGCTGGCGAGGCCGCGCAGGAAGGCGGCGAGCAGTTCGTCGTCGGAGGCGGTGCGTGCGGATGGTGTGGCTGCTGGCGTTGCCGGCGGCGCGACATGCACGGGCGGTGGTGGTGGCGGAGGGGGCGGCGGCTCGGCCACGCGGCCGGCGTTCTCGGGCCCGCTGATGCGGATCGGCTGGCCGGTCACGTCGTCGAACTTCGCGAGCGGGGCCACGGGTGCTGGCGCGGGCGCAGGGGGCGGCGGCGGCGGTGGCGGCGTGATGGCCTTCGGCGGCTCGAAGCCGAACTGGTCGATCGGCAGATGATCGGAGCGCGGCACCGGCGTGGCGGGCGCCGCGCGCTGCAGTGCGGCCAGCGGGTCGGCGTCCGACGCGGTGTTGGGCTGCAGCAGCGGATCGGCCAGCGGCGACAGCGCAAGCGGATCGCCGCCGATGCCGCCGGCGCCCGGCGAACCGCCGAAGAGGTCGTCGATGCTCGCGGCCTTGCCGTGCGCGGGCGGCGCGCCCAGGTCGGAAAAATCGTCGAGCGCGCCGAGTCCGGCAGAGGGCGCGGCCGAGGGCGTGGGGCCGAGCAGGTTCGCGAACGGGTCGACCTGGTCGGCCTGCGCATTGCGCGAGCCACTGGCCATGGGGTCGGGAAAGAGCAGCGACTCGGCGGGCGCGGCGGCGGCGCGGGCCGCAGCAGGCGCCGGCGCGGGAGCGGCCGGCGACCCCAGTCCCGCAAGCAGGTCGGCGAACGGATCGTCGCTGCTGGCGGCAGGCGCGGCGGCCGGCGCCGACATCACGGTGTTGGGGATGACCGGCGCGCGTGGCGCCGCCGCAGCCGCCATCACGCGCACCGAGAGTTCGAAGCTGCCGATGACGAGCCGCGCGCCGTCCGTCAGCGCCGCTTCCTTGCCCGCGCCCAGCGACACGCCATTGCATTGCATCGCGTTGCTGCCGCGATCGACGATGAAGTACTGCCCGTCGCGGCACAGCACCTGTGCGTGCACGCGCGAGACGGTGCGGTCGGGGTCGTCGAGCACCAGCGTGTTGGTGTCGGCACGCCCGATCGTGCCCCCGCTGGGACCGAAATCGGCGGCAATGGCCGGCCCTGCCGGGGCGCCTTGCCGTGTGATGACAGCGATATGGATCATGAGTCGGCCCCCGGGGCGTTTACGCCCGAACACGGCCCGCGCGTGCGCGGGCGAAGTCCAAAGGAGTATTCATTCCGGGGGGCGGGTTGGCAATCTCGCCGGAAGAGGTATGCCGTAGCGGCGCGGTGATGCCAAGGTGCGCACGGCATGCACCTCAGGGCGCCAGCAGGAGCACCAGCGTCTGGCTCGGCACCGTGCGCACGCCGGGGCAGTTGGTGCTGTTCTGCAGCGAGGTGCTGGTCAGGCGCGTGGCGGGCATGCTGTTCAGCAGCACCGTGAAGGCGCCTGTCAGATGGCGGCTGGGCCCCATGACCGTGCCGGACGCCACCCCCAGCAACACGCCCGGGTTGTCGCCGTTGGTCATGGGAATGACCGTGCCGAGGTTGTGGGCCGGCGTGCACATGAACAGGATCGTTGGGCAGTTCGGAATGGCCATCGGCCCCATCGCGATGTTCGGATAGGGCACCGGGATCGGCGAGGGCGCGGCGGGCGTGATGCAGACATCGGGAAACCCCATGTCCGTTCCCATCATCTGGCAGTTGGCGAACATGGTGCTGCCTCAGCCAAAGTGGATTTGCGCGCCGCGCGTCTTCACCAGCTTGGCGCCGTTGATCAGCGCATGCTCGCCGCGCAGGTGCAGCAGCTCGGTTGCATCGCATTCGATGTGGGCCGCATTCACGCGGTCCAGCCCCTTGGTCGTGCGCAGGTAGTGCTGGCTGAAGTGGTTGACGCGGTCCACCACCGTGCTCAGCAGGCTGCCCACGAGCTTGACCGTGCCGGCGATCATGCGCACCCGTTCGCCGATGAACTCGGTCGAATCGAGCGACACGGTGGCGGTGGCGGCGCGCACGCCCAGGCGGTGCGACGCCAGGTGCAGTTGATCGGCCTCGAGCGCGAGCTGTCCGCCCTCCACCACGAGCCGCGTGTCGCCGCTGCACCGGAGCACGCGCTCCTGCGTGCCGGCGCAGCGCTCCAGCACCGAGAGCACCCAGATGTCGCCCGGTGCCGTGCCGAAGCACAGCACGGTGTCGCCGGCCGCCGGCACCAGCAGGCAGCCCGCGGCCGTTCGCACGGCCGCGACCTGCGCGCCCTGCCGGACACACAGCGTGCCGTTGCGTCCCGCCTCCAGCAGCGCGGTCCAGCAACGCTCGGGGGGTCCCGCGGGCGGCGCCGGGTCGGCGTCGATCGGCCTGGCGCTGCGCGGCGCGGCGGTGGCGCGGCGGACGGGGTGGTGGGCGGTGGTTTTCATGGCAGGGCTTCCAATGGAAAGAAGGGGCATCGGCCGGTGGCGCCTCAGGCCGACAGGGGGCGCCAGTCTTCGGCCTGGGCCAACTCGGGATCGGTTTCGATCGCACGGGTGCGATCTTCGATCTGCGCCTCGTCGGTCAGGGCCCGGTGCAGGCAGGTGCGCGCGAGGGTCGCACCGCGCAGGTCGGCCTGGTGCAAGTGCGCGTGGCGCAGGTCGGCGTACGTGAGGTCCGCCCCGTTGAAGCGCGCCCGGTCCAGCACGGCGCCGGCGAAATGGGCCTGGTGCAGGCGTGCGCCACTGAAGTTCGCCTGCGGCAGCCTGGCGCCGGTGAACAGTGCCTGCGTCAGCACGGCACTGGAGAAATCGACACCGGCCCCTTCGGCCTCGCAGAACAGGGCCAGGGGCGCGTCGATGCGGTCGAAGCGCGCCTCATCGAGCGTGGCGCCCTGAAAGTTGCACTGGCGCAGCGGCGCCCCGCTGAACTGGGCACCGCGCAGGTCGGCGTTCGCGAACTGGCAGCTCTCGAGCGCGACGCCGTCGAACGACACGCCGGCCAGCTGCGTGGTGGAGAACGCCACGCGCAGCAGGTGGGCGCCGCGCCACGCCACATGGCGCAGATCGCAGCCGGCCACGGTCACATGTGTCCAGCGCGTCGATTCGGCCCCCAGGTCGATCAGGCTGCTCTCGGTCAGCACGCAGGCGTCCAGCAGCGCACCGCGCAACATCGCGTGATCGAGGCGGGTCTTGGTGCAGGCGAGCATGCTCAGGTCGGCATCCGACAGGTTCGCATGCGGCGCCTGGCATTCGCTGAACACGGCCGCGTGCAGGCCGGCTCCGTGCAGGTCGACGTGGTCCATCAGGCACTGGTTGAAAACGGCGCGCTGCAGCCGCGCCCCGCCCAGCAGCGCGCCGCGCAGGTCGCACTGGTTGAACACGACCTCGCGCAGGTCGGCCCCGCGCAGATCGGCCTTGGCGAAGTTCACCCGGTCGAACAGCCCCCCCGCCAGCTGTGCATTCGAGAAATGACCGCCCGACAGGTCGAGCCCGGCAATCGACTCGCCGAGCAGCACGGCCAGGGTCAGCGTGGTGGTGTTCATCATGGCGCCGTCCTCCTCATGCGCCTGCGGCCTGCTGCTCGGGCGTGAGCCGCGGCCATGTGCGCGCGCGCTGCAGCAGGGCCCCATCGAAGCGTACGTCGCCGTCGAGCCGGGCGCGCGACAGGTCGGCAGCGAACAGGTTGCTGTTGCGCAAGTCGCAGCCGCGCAGGTCGGCGTGCTGCAGGATCGCCTCGCTGAAGTTCACGCCCGCCAGCCTGGCGCCCCGCAGCACGGTCCGGCGCAGCAACGCGCCCTTGGCCGAAGCCAGCCGCCAGTCGCTGTCGGGCAGCCGGGCCTCGCACAGGTTGGCGCCGTCGAGCACGCTGCCGAGCAGCCGCGCGCGCGACATGTCCGCAGCGCCGAAGTTGGCACCCTGCATCCGCGCCCCGGAAAAATCCGCGTCGGCCAGGTCGCAGTGCTGGGCGAACACCATGCCCATGCCGCGTGCACCGCCGAAGCGGGCCCCCGTCAGCTTGCAGGTGATCAGGTTGGCCTGGGCCAGGTGGGCTTCGCGGAAGTCGGCCTCCGTGAGGTCGCATTCGACGAACTGGCAGCCCGCGAGATCGGCCTCGGCGAGCGAGAGACCCGGCAGCGACAGCCGGTAGAAAAGCTGCTCGGGCGCCTGCAGCCCGTGCGCATCGGTGCCGTCCCAGCGCGTGCCGATCAGCATGGCGCCCTTCATCTTGGCGCGTCGCAGCGAGAGGCCCCCCAGGTCGGCATGCGACAGCTGCGTCGCGCTGAAATCGGCCTCGTCGAACACTGCGCCTTGCCAGCGCGTGCAACCCAGGTTGGCGCCCTGAAGGATGGCCCGGATGCCGATCGCGCCGTCGAGGTTCGCATGCGCCAGCACCGCCGCCGTGAAGTTCGCGCCCGACACGTTGGCTTTTCCGAAGTCCACGCTCTCGAGCCACGCGCCGGCGAAGTTGACATCGCGCAGGTCCAGCCCCGAGAAGTCGGCGCCGGTGAAGTCCATGCCGCCGAAGAACCGCAGTCCGCCGGCCAGTGCCTGCTTCATGCCGTCCTTCAGTGTCTGGGCCTGCGCCGCCTGCATCGCGGGTGCGGGCTGCTGCGCGTGTGCGCCCTGCAGATAGCCAAGCCGCTCCATCGCTTCCTGCTGCAGCAACTGGCCATGCACGGCCGCGAGGTCGAACGCACCGGTCGCGCCGGCGTTCGCGCCCTGGAGCTGCGCCAGCGCCACGTCTGCATTGAAGAGCGGCGGCCCCCGATGCTCGATGGGCTTCATGGCCGGGTTCGCCTTGCGCGCCGCCACCGCCTGCTCGAGGGCATCGAGCGCATCGTCGACGGCCGCCAGCTTCTGCGCTTCGGCCTCCTGCAGCTTCTGCTTCAGGTGGGCCACGCGCTGCGCCGGCGCTGGGGGCGCTTCGCGCGACGGCATGACGATGCCCATGGCATCTGGGTCGCGGCCGCTGGCGCGCACCTCTTCCCGCGCGAGGGCCACGTCGATCTCGGCGCGGCGGTACTGCGCCTGCGCCTGCAGGCCCTGGCTCGCGAAGGCCTCGGCGGCCCGCTCGGCCTCGGGGTCCACCGCGTCCAGCCCCTCGGGCAGCAGGTCGCTGTCGTCCAGGCATTCGACCCCGCCCCATCGCGGGTCGGCGCGTCGCGCCAGCGCATCGAGGTAGTGGGTGTCGGGCCGCGACGCATCGACGCGCTCGACGGCGCCGAGCAGCCCGTGCACGTCGGAGCCGTCGTCGGTGGCCACCTCGGCCAGCCCCTGGAACAGCAGCAGCGCCCGCTCGGCATGCGGAAAGAACCAGACCGTCGTCAGGCGCAGCGGCACTTCGCGCAGGCGCGGCTCGGCGGCGCCGACGGCTCGGTAGTCGGCGAACACACGCGCACGCAGGCCGGGCAGCCGGCCTTCGAGCCGCGGCTTCTGCGGATGCATGTGATCGAACTGGAAAGGCTCGTCGCCGCGCAACGGGGCGTCGAACCACTGGTCCTCGGGGGCGAGATTGAAATAGCGCCAGTCCAGGTCGGGCGCGAAGCCCGGCGCATGCGCCTTGAGGTAGTCCGCGTCGTAGGTGCCGCGAAAACGCGCGCGCTCCGGATGCATCGGCCCCCGCAGGCCGAAGCCGGCGGGCGCCACGGGCTGTGCCGGATCGCGCAGGGGCTGATCGGGCCGCTCGATGTTGGGCAGCCGATGGAACCCGCCTTCGGGCACCGCGCCGATGCCCTCGGGGTTGGCCGGCACCGCGGCGCCCCCGTAGGCATGCGTGGCGTCGATGGGCATCGCGTCGAACGGCAGCGGCGCACTGGCCTTCGTGCCCTCCCAGTGGCGATCGCCGAAGACGAGCAGGGTCTTGCTGCGGCTGCCCAGCCGCGCGCGCACCGCGCAGGCGCTCGGGCTTTCAGCGGGAGGAAAGGCTTGGCCGTGCACGAGGAACTCGGGCGTGAGCTTGGCCACGCCCTCGTCGACCAGCGGCACCGCCATCTCGCGTCCGATGAAGTTCCAGGCCGACTGCTCGCCCCACAGCGTGCCGCCCTCGGCCTGCTCGAACGGCACGTGCAGCATGGCCGTCACGCACAGGCCGAAGCGCTTGCGGTACTCGATCGGCCGGGTGCTCAGGCAGACAGCCTGGGGTTTGACGACTTGCATGATGATTCGCGCGCTGGCCTTCTTCCCGATCAGCCGTTGGGATGGGTGGGGTTGCCGGCGTCATCGCGGCCGAGCAGCTCGCCGGCGCCGCGTTCGCTGCCCACGGCGTCGACGCCGGGGATCATGCCCAGCAGTGCCAGCACCGCGCCGCCGGTGCCCACCGTCGCGACCGTGAGGGCGCCGTCGTTGAGATTGGTGCTCACCAGATTGCGCATGCGCTCCAGCCGTCCGCGCATGCCTGGGATGCGGTCGATGTCGCTGCTCGAGAGAATTTCGTTCATCAACTTCCTCGCGTCGGCGTACTGGGAACCCAGGGACGCCGCGCCGCTGATCATGGAAACGGCACCGTACGCAAGGCTCGCGACTGCCCCCACCGTCCCGGCGGTGGCCATGGCGCCCGTCGCGGCGGTGCCCGCCCCGGCCCCGGCGCCCGGCATGATCGAATGCAGCGGGGCCTGCCGCACCGAGGTGCCGTCCCGCTCGATCTTGAGGCCGGCCACCGATTCCATGCTGATGGCCAAGGTGTTGTCGACCTTCAACCCGAGGAAGTTCGACATCGCGATGCCCAGCGCGTTGTCCATGCTCAGCCCCATGAAGGTCGAGCGGGCGACGCCGAGATTGAAGTCGGTGTTGTTGCCGATGTAGCCGCTGGTGTTGGGGCCGAGCACCGTGGTGTTCGAGCCCACCGACACGGTGTTAATGTTGCCGATGGCCACCATGTTGAGCTCGGTGTTGCTCACCAGCGTGTACTTCTGGAACGCCGCGGCATACGGTGCGGCATTGGCATCGATCTTCATCGAGTTGCCGCCGGTCACCTTGAACTCCATGTGCCCGGCCTCGAAAAGCATGGTCGGGGCCTTGTACTTCACCCCGCCCTTCACCGTGACGGTCTGCGTGCCCGTGACCGTGCGCGTCTCGTTGCCGCCCGTGATGTCGGTGCGGTTGCCGTCGGACTGGATCTTGTGATGGCCCTTCACCAGCAACGCATGGTCGATGTCGACATTCGTGGTCTGGTAGCCCACCACATGGTTGTCCTGGTTCTTGCCGACCGTGAGCTTCTGGAACTTCTGGATGATCGTGGTGTCGTTGTTCTCCACCGTCGTCTTGCGGTCCCGCACGACCGTGGAGGTCTGGTCGCGCTTCACGGTCACGGTCTGGTCGCGGTCCACCGTGGTGGAGTCGTCCAGCTCCACGCTGCGGCTCATGTTCTTCTCGGCGTGGATGTTGATGTTCTCCTCGCCCTTCTTGTCCTCGAACATGATCTCGTTGTAGTTGTTCACGCCGCCGCCCGGCGTGGACCGGGTCCGGAAGCCGCTCTGCGTGGGCGACTTGTAAGGAATGGGCTGGTCGTCGTTGTAGACGCGGCCCACGATCACCGGGCGGTCGGGGTCGCCGTTGAGGAAGTCGACGATCACCTCCTGGCCGATGCGCGGCGCGAAGTAGCCGCCCCAGCCCTTGCCGCCCCAGGGTTGCGACACGCGCACCCAGCAGGTGGACTTCTCGTTGCTCTCGTCGTAGCGGTCCCAGTGAAAGTGCACCTTCACGCGGCCGTGGTCGTCCACGTGCAGCTCGTCGCCCTTGGGGCCGACCACGATCGCCGTCTGCGGGCCGGGCATGGTCACGCGCGGCGTGAGGCGCGGCGCGCGAAACGGCCGGTCGACCGGCATCACGGTGAGCAGGAACAGGCTGCTGCCGGTCTGCGCGGCGGCCAGCGCGGGCGTGGCGGCGATCAGCTCTTCCAGCACCGGCAGGGTGTCGGCGTTCACGGCGTCGTCGCGCAGCACCTCGGCCAGCGCGCGCTGCACGGGCTGGGCCGGCGCGCTGGCGCTCACGCCTTCGTAACCGCGGTGGCTGGCGATGAAGGTGCAGGCGGCGATCACGTAGTCGCCGTTGCGCGTGCCGTCGGGGTCGTCCTCGAACTTGAAGCTGCGCCCGGCCGCCACGTCGGGCCACGGCGTGAACGCCCAGTGGCGGTCGCGGCGCGCGTTGAGTTCGTCGCCGCGCAGCTTGGCGCGCGTCTCGGCGTCGTCGCCGCTGAAGTAGCCGCCGGGGAACTCGAACATCTCGAACTCGGCGAGCTCGTGCTGGTCGGAGCTGTCGATGTCGGCGCCCAGCTTCTTCTTGATGGCCTTGAAGTCGCTGTCGCGCGACGAATGCTTGCCGGTGTCGAACTGCCGCGCGCTGACCCAGCGCGAGATCTCGTTGAAGCGCGGTTCGGCCGCATGGACGGCCATGTGGCGCAGCGTGTCGGTCGCGGGCAGCTTGTCGTGCGCCAGGTCGCTGGCGTCCGACAGGTGCATGGTGCCGGGCGCATCGTGCGCGTCGAACCAGTAGTAGATGCCCTCGTCCTCCAGCAGGCGCGACAGGAACTGGTAGTCGCTCTCCTGGTGCTGCACGCAGTAGCGGCGCGGGTTGTGCGTGCCGATGACGTTGGTGGCCTTGGTCTTCTTGAAGCGCTTGATCGGGCTGTCCTCGAACACCGCGTCGAGCACCTCGAGCACCTTCTTTTCCTGGTGGATGCGCGAGTTGGCGCGCTTGGTGAGCAGCCAGAACCACGAGCGCAGCGCGATGCGGTACTCGTAGTGCCGCCCGATGTGGCCCGCGCGCACGAAGCGCACCGCATGGCCCTGGCAATGCCGTTCGTGCGCGCCGCCGTCGGCGTCCTTGAACTCGATGACCACGTCGAAGGCGTGGCCCAGGATGTCCTTGGCGGCGAGGTCCTTGTTCTTGGACAGCACGGTGAGCTCGTAGGCCGCGGGGCGCGCCAGCGCCTCGTGCCCGACGATGCGCCAGAACATCAGGTCGTCCTTGGCGGGCGAATCGCTCTCGATGCGGAACTCGTGGTCGGCCATCTTGGGTCTCTCGGAAGTGGGGCGTCGCGCAGCGGGGGGCTCAGTCGAACGCGTAGGTGAAGTCGGCGTCCTTCACGTCGAGCGCCACGCGGCGGATCTCGCCGCCCGAGGCCAGGCGTTGCAGGTACTCGACCGAAATGGTGGGCAGCACGGTGTTGGTGAGGATCGCGTCGATCACGCGCCCGCCCGACTCCGGGTCCTGGCAGCGCGCGACCACCTGCTCGATCACCGCCTCGGTGTATTCGAAGGGCACGCCGTGGTTGGTCTCCACGCGCTTCTTGATGCGGCCCAGCTGCAGCCGCACGATCTTCTTCATCATCTCGGGCGACAGCGGGTAGTAGGGAATGGTGACGATGCGGCCCAAGAGCGCGGGCGGGAACACCTTCATGAGCGGCGCCTTGAGCGCATCGGCCAACGCGTTCGAATCGGGCAGCAGCTCGGGGTCGCGGCACATGCTCATCACGAGCTCGCTGCCGGCGTTGGTGGTCAGCAGGATGATCGTGTTCTTGAAATCGATCATGCGGCCCTCGCCGTCTTCCATCCAGCCCTTGTCGAAGACCTGGAAGAAGATCTCGTGCACGTCGGGGTGGGCTTTTTCCACTTCGTCGAGCAGCACCACGCTGTAGGGCCGGCGGCGCACCGCCTCGGTCAGGATGCCGCCCTCGCCGTAGCCCACGTAGCCCGGAGGCGCACCCTTGAGCGTGGAGACGGTGTGCGCCTCCTGGAACTCGCTCATGTTGATGGTGATGATGTTCTGCTCACCGCCGTACAGCGCCTCGGCCAGCGCCAGCGCGGTCTCGGTCTTGCCCACGCCCGAGGTGCCGCAGAGCATGAACACGCCGATGGGTTTCTGCGGGTTGTCCAGCCGCGCACGCGAGGTCTGGATGCGGCGCGCGATCATCTCCAGGCCGTGCTTCTGGCCGATGACGCGCTGGTTCAGCGTGTCGGCGAGCTTGAGCACCGCCTCGACTTCGTTCTTGACCATGCGGCCGACGGGAATGCCGGTCCAGTCCGCGACCACCGAGGCCACGGCCTGCTCGTCAACCGAGGGCAGGATGAGCGGCGACTCGCCCTGCACCGCGTGGATCTTCGTCTGCAGTTCGTGCAGCTCGGCCAGCAGCGTGGCGCGGTCGGGGCCGGCCTCGGCGGCGGCTTCACCGGCCGCCGGTTCATCGACCGGCTTGTTGCCCGCGCGCAGCTTGCTGCGCAGTTCGAGCAGCCGATCGACCAGCCCCTTCTCTTCCTGCCAGCGCGCATTCAGCGCTTCGAGCTGCACCTTCGATTCGGCCAGCAGCGTGGCCACCAGCGCGGCGCGCTTGGTCACGTCGATGCCGATGGCCTCCTCGCGGCCGATGATCTCCTGCTCGACCGTGAGGCCTTCGATGCGGCGCATGCAGTCTTCCACCTCGGGCGGCGTGGCGTGCTGGCTCACGGCCACGCGCGCGCAGGCCGTATCGAGCAGGCTCACGGCCTTGTCGGGCAACTGGCGCGCAGGAATGTAGCGGTGCGACAGCTTCACGGCCGCCTCGATCGCCTCGTCGAGCAGCTGCACGCGGTGGTGCTTCTCGAGCACGCTGGCCACGCCGCGCAGCATCAGGATCGCCTTGGTCTCGTCGGGCTCGGGCACCTGCACGACCTGGAAGCGCCGCGTGAGCGCCGGGTCTTTCTCGATGTATTTCTTGTACTCGGCCCAGGTGGTGGCGCCGATGGTGCGCAGGTTGCCGCGCGCCAGCGCCGGCTTGAGCAGGTTGGCCGCATCGCCGGTGCCGGCCGCGCCGCCCGCACCGACCAGCGTGTGGATCTCGTCGATGAACAGGATGATCGGCGTGGGCGAGCTTTGCACCTCGTCGATCACCTGGCGCAGGCGCTGCTCGAACTCGCCCTTCATGCTCGCGCCGGCCTGCAACAGGCCGATGTCGAGCGTGAGCAGCTTCACGTCCTTCAGCTGCGGCGGCACATCGCCGCGCGCCAGGCGCTGCGCGAAGCCTTCCACCACCGCGGTCTTGCCGACACCCGCTTCGCCCGTGAGCAGCGGGTTGTTCTGGCGGCGGCGCATGAGGATGTCGACGATCTGGCGGATTTCCTCGTCCCGCCCGGTCACCGGATCCATCTCTCCCTTCTTGGCTTTCTCCGTGAGGTCGACAGCAAATTTCTTGAGGGCATCGCCCTTGCCCATGGCGGCCGGCGCCATGGCGCCCGAGTCTTCGCCGGGTGCGCCGCTGCCCATGCCGGTGCCGTCCTGGGCACGCATCTGCGCTTCGGGCGAGGCGTCGCAAATTTTCGGAAAGTTGTCGGCCAGGTCTTCGACCTTGATCTTCTCGAACTGCTTCGACAGGCCGAACAGCGGGTTGCGCAGGCTCTGCGTCTTGAGCATGCCCACCAGGATGTAGCCGGTGCGCACCTGCGCCTCGCCGAACTGCAGGGTGGCGTAGGTCCAGGCGCGCTCGATGGCGTTCTCGATGTGCGGCGAGAAATCGCTGATGGCGGTGGCGCCGCGCGGCAGGCGGTCGAGCGCGGCCGTCATGTCCTTGGCGATCACCGACACATCGAGGCCGTAGTGCTGGATCACGCGGTGCAGGTCGGAGTCCTGCGCCTGCAGCAGCTGGGCGAACCAGTGCTCCAGTTCCACGTACGGGTTGCCGCGCATCTTGCAGAAGACGGTGGCGCCCTCGATGGCCTTGTAGGCCAGCGAGTTGAGTTTGCCGAAGAGGGCGGTGCGGCTGATTTCACTCATGGAGGACTCCGTATCTCTTCTGAACGAATGAAGATGGGTTTATTGAAAAGAGGCGGACTGCTTCGGCAGGCGCGCCCTCGACGGCTGGCTGGCAATGCGCACGTCGGCCGCATCGCGCGTGCGCGGGCGTTCGCCGAGCCACGAGACCCAGCCCAGGCGCGGGCCGTTGCCCCGGGCCTGGCCCAGGCGCGTGGGCGGCACCTGTACTTTCTCGAGCACCAGTTCGGCGTCCCATTCGAGGGTGTCGCCGAGCAGCTGCTGCATCCAGCGCTGCAGCACGGGCTGCGCGTCGCCGGTGGGCAGAAACATGCGGTACTGGGCGACCGTGAGCGGCCCCAGGTGCAGGCGCACGCGGTGCTGGCGGTCCCACGCGCGCGTGCCGAGCATCGCGCCCATGCCCATCGCGCGCGAACTCTCCCCCTGCCCCAGCCGCGTGACCTCGTCCGTGGGCACGCGCATCCAGTGGCCGACCCAGCGCTCCAGCTTCACCGGCACGCCGAAGTAGCTGCACAGCACCGACTCCACGCTTTCCGCGTTGTGCACGCGGCGCGCGAGCCAGCCCGAGAAATGCAGGCGCGCGTCGTCATGGATCTCGTCGCGGTCGATGCGCCCCGGCGTGCCGATGCCGACCAGCGCACCGACCTGCAGGCGGAAGCGGTCTTCGCCCGGCCGGTCGAGTGCCACGGCGGGCCGCGACTGCGCCCACGCGCGGTAGAAGTGCAGCGAGAAGCGGTGCGAGAAGGTGTCGAGAAAGGCCAGCCAGGTCGGGTCGCCGTGGTTCAGGCTGCGCTCGCGGATGAAGTCGCTCAGGTGCACCGGCAACGGGCCGTTGGGGCCGATGTAGCCGAAGAAGTGCTGGCGCAGGCGCGGCGGCGAATGCGCGGTGGCCGGCTCGAAGCGACTGAAGCTGGCGGGCGCGAACGACAGCGAGGGCTCCTGCCCCACGCGCACCGGCTCGGCGCTGGGCAGCAAGGCGCGGCCCCAGCGCGGCGTGGTCTTGGCGACGGATTCGATGCGCCGCATCACGGCGAAGTAGTCGAAGTCCCACGGCTGCGCCGACCACCCGCGCAGCGCCTGGTCCACCCGCGTGCTTACAGAATCTGTCGTGTCCCGCACAGCGGCCTCCAGCGCATGGCTTCGCCCTTGCCCGCCACGCGCAGCACGGTCTCGACGAAGTGATTCACCTCGACATGGCGCGCGAGAAACTGCGCCAGCACGGCACCGAACAGGAAGGCGCTGTGGCCGTGGAAGGCGTCCTTGTCGACTTCGAGCGTCACCTCGAGCCCGCGCCCGAAGGCGATCGGGCCCGCGAGCGGCAGGCGCCGCGCCACGGGCTTGCTCTTGACCGACAGCAGCCCGCGCACCTGGCCCTGGCGCATCTCGTCGGCATGCACGGCGTAGAGCATGAGCGTCTCGCGCAGTGCTGCGGCGCCCTGCTCCGGCGTGCTGTCGGACAGCGACAGGTAGTTGAGCGCCAGGTGGTCGATGACGCGCCAGCCCAGCCCCTGGCTCACGACCGGCGACACCGGCCGCGACGGCCCGCGCACCATGCGCACGCGCTGCACGGGAAAGGAATCGACGCAGTCGAAGTCGTTGTCGCGCCCCAGCGGCATCAAGAGCGGCAGGTCGCGGTTGGTGCACAGCGCGGTCACGGCGAGCTGGCGCAGCGTGGCCGCATACGGCGCCTGCTGCGGGTCGACGATCTGCATGTAGACCTCGGAGCCGATGTGGCTGCTGCGGTGGCCTTCGGTGCGCTGGCGCACCGAGAGCATGCGCGGCTCGCGCGTGGTCGTGAAGTAGGCCGGGTGGCTGTTGCGGCTGCCGTGGAAGGCCGAGTAGAACGACCGGAACGGCTGCTCGGCCACCGCGGCGTCGGCCCCGGGCGCGCCGTGACCGATGACCTCGGTGACGGTGTGCACCTCGAAGTCCTGCGGCCGCGTGCGGTCGGGCACGAGGTGGAACTGGCTCACGCCTTCGGTCACGGGCACGCGGTCGAGCCGCTTGGTGAACAGGTTGACGGCGGGCACGCAGTGCAGCTGCACGTTGTCGGCGCTCACCAGCTTCTCGAGTGCCGCATCGCCGCGCGAGAACAGCAGCACGATCTCCAGCTCGGTCACCGGCATCGTCGCGAGCAGCGCCTGCAACCCGCCGATGCGCACGAACTGGAAGCGCTGCGGGAACGCGAAGTACTCCTGCAGCAGCCGAAAGCCCGAGAAGCCCGTGGCCGTGACCGGCAGCAGCGCCTCGTCGTCCCCGAAGCCGACCGCGCCGATGGCGCTGCCCGGCAGGCTGCGCACCGCGCCCTGCAAGGCGCCGCCGGCCGTGAGCGGTCGCACCCACACGCCCACGGGCTGGCCGAGCGCGCATTCGTGCAACTGCCAGGCCACGTCTTCCGCGCCGCCGAAGTGCAGCACCAGGTCGTCGAGCGCGATCTGGCTGAAGTCCAGCCCCGCCGTGGCGCGCAGTGCGATGCGCAGGCCGCCGCGGATGGCGCGCGACTGCGGGTGGGTGTTCAGCGGCAGGTCGGGCGCGTAGGTGAAGTACTGGGCGCGCTGCACCTCGATCGGCCAGATGCGCAGCGCGGCGGCGGTGCGGAACTCGCAGTGCGTGTTCTGCCCCACGGCCTGGCGCGCGCGCAGGCCGGCGCCGCGCGGCAGCGTGGGGCCGGCCGCGAGGTTGGCGTCTTCCGGGTCGGGCACGAACGACACCACGGTCATGGCCGGCGTCGGCGCCAGGAAGTGCGGGTAGACGATGTCGAGCAGGTGGCCCGTGAAGCGCGGGTATTCGGCGTCCAGCTTCAGGCCCACGCGCGCCGAGAGAAAGGCCGTGGCCTCGATCAGCCGCTCCACGTACGGGTCGGCGACTTCCTGGCCCTCGATGCCCAGCCGGTGCGCGATCTTCGGGAACGCACGGGCGAACTCCGAGGCGCTTTCGCGGAAGTAGCGCAGCTCCTGCTCGTACAGGCTCAGCAGCCGAGGGTCCATGTGGACTTACCTTGGGTTTTGCGCCATGTCCACGATCTCTATGCGGCCCTCTTCCAGATCGACGCGGCTTCGCATGAGGAACTCGAGCGGCACGGGCTGCGCCCACAGCATGCCGCGGATCTGCAGGCCGATGCTGTTGTGGGACTCCAGGGCCGGGCCTTCCATGACGAGTTCGACTTCGAGTGTGCGGGACAAAATGCGCGGCTCGAACTGCAGGATTGCGTTCTTCAAAGCCTGTTCCATGCTGACACGCTGCACCGACGAGGTGAACTGGCCAGACAGCATAGGCAATCCGTAGTTGATGACGGAGCGCGCGGCATTCGGGTGCTGCTTGTCGTCCATCGACAGGCCGTGCCCCGTGGCATTGAAGAGCCAGCCGAGGTCGCGCAGCACGGCCTGGCGCAGCGCCTGCTTGGTGAGCGTGCGCTTGTCGTCGCCCTCGCGCTTCTCGTCGGGCGCGTGGTCGACGAGGCGGTCGAGCAGCGAAGGCTGCAGCCGCTCCTGCGCGGTGAGTTCAGCCACCGCCGCTGCTTTCGCCGCCCTCGGCCGCGTCGGCGGCGGCGGGCGTGAAGAGGATCTCGCGCACGTCCATCAGCGCGTACTCGCCGGCGTCGCTGCCGAGCACGCGCTGGCCGTAGCCGGCCCAGACCTCGGGGCGCAGCTCGTGCCACTCGGTCTTGCGCGCCAGGCGCAGCTCGCCGTCGTCCTGTGCCTCGGTGCCTTCGTAGCGCGTGGGAATGAGCGCCAGCGTTTCGCCGCCGTTCTCGAACTGCAGGTGCGCGGGCATCCAGACGCAGTCGCGCAGGTCTTCGGGCGGCTCGATCTTGATGTGTGCCAGGCGCGCGTAGGGAATCCAGTAGTACTTGCCGTTGACGAAGGCCTCGAGCACCGGGCCCAGGCGCATGTCGGCGTCGGCCAGCCATTCGAAGGGCGCGCCGTCGATGGTGCCGGCGATGGCGGGCGCGCCGTCGAAGGCGCGCTGGCGCAGGTCTTCGGCCAGCCCGCTCTCGCCGCGGCCTTGCCGCAGCAGCGATTCGATGAGCAGTGCCAGCCATTCATCGGGCTGGCCGAAGATCATCGGCGTGCGCGTGCCGGCGAACACGTCGGCGCGCAGGCCTTCGCAGCGCACGGCCTCGCCGTACACCTGCTTCATGGGCACGGCGAGCGCGTCGAGCTCGGCCGCGACGGTGAGCTGGTTGAGCGCGCGCTCCCACTGCCCGAGCACGCACAAGAGCTGCGCCATGAAGACGCGGTGCTTGGGGTCGGAGGGCTTGGCGCGCACGTCGTCGCTCAGGGCCTTGAGGGCGGCCACCGGGTCGGCGGCCTTGAGGAAGTCTGCGGCGGTCGTCGTCATGGCGGTGTGCTCCTGGAGGCGTTCGGATTCAGGTCCGGGTGAACTGGCATTCGCGCACCGCGCCGCGCGCGCCGCTGGTCTTCTGCGGCGCCGACTTGATCTTCACCGTGCGGTAGCTGATGGAGACCAGCTCCGAGGGCACGCCCCAGTGGCCGCCGGAGTTGAGCACCAGCCGGCAGATGCGCGCGTTCTCCAGCGAGATCTCGAAGGTGGCCTGCGCCTCGGGCGATTGCGGATCGCCGCCGGCCTTGTAGGCGCTGATGACGACCTTCAGGTCTTTTTCCTGCGCGCGCAGCAGGCTGGCGAGCGTGGCCGTGGCCGCGTCGCTGCGGCGCGCGACGACCAGGTTGTGCGGCACGACCTGGTTCTGCGCGGACGACTCGGGCACCTGCACCGACCAGTAGTAACCGCCGATGTTCAGGCGCGCCTTGCCGTCGTCGAAGACGCGTTCGAGCTCGCCCTCGACGGGCGAGCCCTTGCTCTCGATCATCATGACCAGGTCGGTCTCGGCCGAGCCGGTGCCGATCAGTTCGTAGAACTGCCGTGCGTCTTCGGGGCTCCAGGAGCCGTCTTCGAGAAATGCCATGTCAACCTCCGGATTCGGACAAAGAAAACTGGACCGGGACCACGCGCAGCCGCTTCATGGCCGTGCACCACCGTCTGGTGCGGCGGCGCTCCTGCGCAGCAAGGCCGCGAACACCTGGCGCTCGCCGCTGGCGGCCGGTGGCTGGCCGCCGCGCACGCGCACTTCTGACACATCGGCCTGCGCCGCGGTGGCCACGCCGAACAGGCGCGGCGCGCTGTGGGGCGCGGCCGGCACCGCCATGACGAGCAGGCGCGCCTCGCCGGCCGCATCGAGCCAGGGCAGGTCGAAACGCTTGACCGCCGGCTGCTCGGGCGTGCCGCGCTTGAAGCGGTTGGTTTCGCCGGCCCCGTCGGGGTACACCGCCTGCAGCGCGCCGCGCGCGTCGATGCCGGTGATGACGAGGTCGAGCGAACGGCCGCTGGTGTTGCGCACGTTCAGGCGCACGCGCTCGCCGGTCCGCAGCGCAGGCAGCACGCTCGCGGCCTCGGCGACCGGCACGCTACGCAGCAGCCGGTCGGCGCTCCAGACTTCGAGCGCCGCATCGAAACCGTCGAGCTGGCCACCCTTGGCATGGGCCTGCAGCTGGGCCAGCCACTTGAGCTGTGCCAGCGCCTGCAGGCGGCGGCGCAGCGCGGCCACGTCGGGCACCACGACGGCGGAGGCGGCGGTGCCGAACACGGGCGCAAGCGCTTCGAGGCGATGGCCCGCGGGGCCGAGGTCGGTCCAGCGCACGTCGGCGTTCGCGGGGTCGTCGGCCAAGCGGATCGCGGCCGGGTAGTCGAGGCTCAGGCCGGCGGGCAGCGGCTTGTCGGCGCGCACGCGCAGCGCTGTCGCGGCCGGCTCGGCGACCGGCGTGACGCTCCAGAAGGCGCTGCCCGGCAGGTCTTTCAGCGCCGCGGGCACGGCAAGCCACGCGCCGCCGAGCTTGATCTGCGCGATGGCGGCCGGCGCGCGGCGCACGGTGCCGTCGTCGAGCGTGGCGAGCACGCGCACCTCCTGCTGCGGCGCCAGGCCGTCGAGCAAGCCGGCCTTGACGGCCAGGCTGTCGCCGCTGCGCTGCGCGCCCCACACCGGGCGCGTGGACGCGGGCGCACCGCTGTTGGCGAACAGCGGCGCATCGAGGTTGCCCTCGGCCACGGGCGATGGCAGCTCGCGCGTGGGAAAGCGCTGCGCGAGCTCGTCGATGACCGGCGGGTACAGCGCGAGCACGCCGTCGAACAGGTCGCGCCAGGTGGCGGGCTTGCGCGCCAGCGACTCGACCACGGCCCAGGTCAGGAGGCCCTGCGGCCGGGCGCTGCGCGCCTTGCGCGGCAGGCGCAGCTCGGGCGTGATCTGGTGGCTCTCGGACGCGAACAGCGCCACGTAGCGGGCGCGCGGCACGGCGTCGCTCGCCACCGGCGGAGACAGGGACCGCGCGGGCGATGCACCGCCCGCAAGCTGCGTCGCGCGCAGGCCGCGCCAGCGCACCTCGTCGTCGGCCGGGCCCTCGGCGGTCGCGGGCGCATCGCCCGTGCCCCGCGTCATGGAGTTGGCGGAGCAGGTGTCGAACACCGAGGCGACAAACACGTTCTTCGCCAGGAAGGCCTGGATCCAGGCATCGAAGTCGACGTCGCGCAGGTCGCCGCTGAGCGCGGCATCGGCGCCGAGCGTGCCGCGCACGTCGCGCGCGAGAAAGTTCTCGGACAGGCCGTCGGGCTCCTGGTAGCGCTTGGCGACGTCGCGCAGGCGCGTGCCGTGGCCGGAGAAGTACAGCAGCACGAAGTCGCCGCTGGCCGACTGCGCGAGCAGCCGCGCCAGGGCCTCGTGGATGGCCTGCGATTCGGGCAGCGCGGCACCGGGCACGCCGTCGGCGAGCACCGCAATGTCGGGCGCGCCGAAGCCCTGCTTCAGCAAGGCGTCGCGCATGAGCATCACGTCGTTGCGCGGCGCCTGCAGCCACAGGGCCTGCGGCTGGTTGACGAGTTCGGAGACGCCGACGAGCAGCGCGCGTTGCGCGGCCTGCGCGGCGACACCGCCCGCGCCCCACACCACCAGCGCGAGCAGGAACCGCAGGCTGCACGCGCGCAGGTTCATGGCGGCTCCGAGGCCGGTCCGGCCGACGCGACCAGCGGCGACGTCGCGAGCACCGACAAAGCGCCGACCGGATCGGCCACGCGCAGACGCCAGACGCCATTCGGCCCCGGCCCGCCGACCACTTCGGCCGACATCGTGTGCAGCAGGCGATCGGCCTCGTCGATGCGCACGCCGTCCTTCCAGCGCACGACCAGGTTGGCCTGCGCCGCGACGGGTGCCGTGGGCACCGAGCGAAAACGCACGTCGTCGTCTTCCGCGCTGCCGCGCCCGCCGATGAGCCCCACGTTCTGGATCACCGCGAACAACGCCACCGCCGCGAAGGCCGGGCGCGCCCAGCCTTCGGCGCCGAACCAGCGGCGGATGCTGCCCCACCAGCCGTCCTCGGGCCGCGGCAGCGGCCGGGCGGGCGATGGCGGCGGTGCGGCTGCCGGAGCCTCGTCCTGCGGTTGCGCCAGCGCGCGGCCCAGCTGCAGGCCGGCATCGCGGTACAGCGCCTGGTAGTCGGTGCGCGGGTCCTGCGGGCCCAGCGGCGTGCCCGAGAGCACCGAGAACGCGCCGGCCACGCCGCGCAGCGCGATGCGCCCGGGCTCGGGCGCGATGTCGGGCGCCGCGTGCGCGGCCCATTCGTCGTGCACCGCGCGGATCGCGGCGAGCCGCGTGGCCGACACCTCGCCGAGCACGCGCGCGGCCAGCTGCGGGCTGGGTTCGAGCGTGAGCACGTTCCAGGCCTGGACCACGCCGAACATCGGCTCGAAGGGCTCGTCGTCGGGCTCCAGCAGCACGTCGAAGGGGCCGGCCCAGTCGGGCTCGCCGGCGGCCATCCAGCCCTGCCAGAGGTCGCCGTGGATGCAGCGGTCGAGCAGCACGCCGAGCAGGCGCCCGTCGTGCACCACGCTCACGAGGCGGCCCGGCGCCCAGCGCGCGGTGAAGGCGCGCCGGGCGACAGCCTCGCGGCGCCGGGCCAATTCGGTCAAAGGGAGCAGCAGGTCCGACACCACCGGCGTGCCCGCGCCCGCGCTGCTGCCGTGCGGCATCGCGACGGGTGCAGTGTCCGGCGAGGCATCGCCGGGCGGCGCGCCGGTTTCGAACGCATGGCGGATCACGCTGAGCGGGGGCCAGAGGTCGGTGGTCATGGCGTCTGTTCCTGAATGGCTATGTCTTCAGACATAAGACGCTTCAGCCCCGAGGATTTTGAAAACCTGCAGGATCGCCGCCATGTTGTCGGCCTCGATGGCAATGCCCAGGGTCTGGCCGATCCAGCTGCCGATGCGGGTCTGCGCATAGCCGGCGCCCAGCCCTTCGCGCTTGTGCACGAGGCCCAGCCGCCCGGCGCGGTAGTGGTACGAGGCGATGGCGTGGCGCGAAGCCACGCCCGACAGCCCGCCCTCGGCCTCCTGCCCGAAGCCCTCGCACAGCAGGATGCGCTCAGGCTCGGGCAGCCCGGCGATGAAGGTGCGCGCCGCCAGCTGCACGGCCTGCGCGCTGAGGCCGTGCTCGGCCAGGCAGCCGTCGAGGTCTTCGCCCGGGCCGAGTTCGTCTTCGAGCTGGGCTTCGGTGATCTGGTCGCCGATGGAGACCTTGCGGCGAAACGAACTGGCGCGCGTGCAGTCGATGAGGTAGCGGCGAAAGTACGCGCACAGCGCGAAGGCGGTGGACGGCGCGCTGTGGCCGGCGCGCTCTTCCGACTCGTCGGGGTCGGCATCGAGCCGCAGCACCTTCACGTAGATGAACTGCGCCACCAGCTCCTGCCGCCCCTCGCCCAGCACCTGCAGCTCGGGCGGGTTGCAGGCTACGAGCGCGTCGCCCACGATGCGGTACATGGTGCCCATGTCGTCCGAGGACAGCGTCTGCCGGCGCCGCCAGAGGCGGACGAGTTCAGAGCTCTCGGCGGACGAAAGGGTTTCCTGCATGAAGGGCCAAGGGGGTCGAGAAAGGTGAGGTCAGTCGTCGACGCAGACGCCTTCGGTCGGAACGAGGCACTGCGGAAGATTCGCGCCGACCGGGCCGCCGCGCGTGCGGATCGCCCCCGACACCGCCGCCTGCGCCACGGCCAGGCCGCGCGGCAGAAGAATCCACAGCTGCCCGCGCTCCTTCATGCGGCGCGCGTTGGTGGCGGCCTGCTGGCCGTTGCCGAAGAAGTAGTCGGCCCGCACCGCGCCGCGGATGGCGCCGCCGGTGTCCTGCGCGATGGTCAGGCGCTGCATGGGTGCGCCGCTGCCGGGCGTGCGCGTCGACACGAACACCGGGTAGCCCAGCGGCGTGCTGCGCGGATCGACCGCGATCGAGCGGCCGGCCGACAGCGGCACGCCGAAGGCGCCCACCGGGCCGCCCGCGGGCGAGGTCGATTCCTTGAAGAACACGTAGCTCGGGTCCTTGATCCCGGAGCCGGTCACCGCGCCGGCCGTGCGACGGCCCGGCACCACCACCGCGCCGCTGGCCGTGGGCCGCGCCAGCGTGAAGCCGCGCGTGCGGATCACGCTGTTGTCGATGGCGCCCGTGTCTTCGTCGTCGCCGTCGTCCAGCGTCAGCTCGAGCGAACCGCCGCGCACCTTCACGGCGCTGCGCGGCTTGCCGTTGGCGGCCTGCGCGATGGTCGGGCGGAAGGGCTGGCCGTTCTGCTCGGCATAGGCCACGCGCACCACTTCGCCGCTGGGCAGCTTGATGCGGCCCGAACCCTGGATCTGCATCTCGTACAGCGCCGTGGCGCTGCTCACGAAGGCCAGCACCTTGGCGTTGGGCGCGCCCTTGGTCTCGATCTCTTCGCGCGTGTAGTACGGCAGCAGTCGCTTGCCGTCGATGCGCAGGCGCACCTTGCGGTCGAGCGTGTCGCGGGTGATGGCCGAGAGGTCGAGCGCGTACAGGCCCGGTGCGCCCATGTCGCGCGTGCTCAGGCCGCTTTGCACGATCACGTTGCGGCCCTCGACCTTCGCGGCCACCGTGCCGCTGCCGGCCGGGAGCTTGCGCGCATCGACGAACAGCATGTCCTCGGGCTGGCCGTAGACCGGGTAGATGAACGGCGCGACATAGGTGCGGCTGCCCGCGATCTCGGGCTCGAAGTAGCCGGTGACCACGCCGTCGGGCTTGCGGTCGTCGTCGCGAATCTGGTAGGCCGAGAACTCGCTCTCGAAGAAGCCACGGATCGCCTGCGTGCTCTTGCCGTCGACCTTCAGCGCGCGCTCGCACACCTCTTTCCATTCGGCGCCGCGGCCGTTGAGCACCTTGCAGCTGCCGAGAAACGCCGGCCAGCTTTCCGAGAAGTCGTCGCGCGCCCAGCCCGGCACGGCGTCGAAGCCGACCGAGGTGTAGGTGGCCAGCTGCGTCGAGAAGGTGCGCGCCTGCCCGGCCACGCTGCCGCCGGTGGGGCGGGCCGGTGCGGTCGCGGGGTCGGCCGTGGTGGGCGCGGTGGTGGCCGTGCCCGTGGCGGTCGGCGGCGTGTTGGCGCAGGCGGCCAGCAGCACCAGCGCGACCACGGCGGCCGTTCGGCAAAGGGGAAGTGCGAAGTGCGGCGACGGTGACGTGTGCATGAAAGTCTCCTGGTCGTGTCGTGGAAAGGGGGCCGAAAGCGGCCGACGCTCTACAGACGATTACTTCTCGACGATTTTGAAATTCGCGACGCCATAGACGTCGTTGCACGGCGGGGCGCCCGGTGCGCAGACCGGTTTGCCCAACAGCGGCGACGGCCCGGTGCCGCGCGCGGCTTCGAGTGCCGCGAGCACCGGCAGCGGGAACTGCGGGAACACGCCTTCGTTCTGCACGCCCGAGGCGCCGAAGTCGCGCTCGTGCTCGCTCACGAGCACCGCGAACTGGTTGGTGCCGGCCGGCCCGCCGGCGTCCATCGGCCAGGAGGCGCGCGGCAGCGCGAGCGCGGCGTTGGCGGTGATCTTGTTGTACTTGTCGAGCAGGTTCGGGAACAGCAGGAACATCTCGCCGCCGCTGGACAGCAGGAACACGTAGACGAAGCCGTCGCGCTTGCTGCGCACCTCGAAGGCCAGCTTGTCCTTGCCGATGGCGACCTCGGCCTTCTTCGGCGTGGCCGTGACGTCGAAGCCCGGGGCGGCGCCGGCGGCGAGCGATTGCAGGGATTCGGCGGGGGTGCGCGGCTTGGGCGGCGGCGGCGGAGGGGGTGGCGGTGGGGCCTCGGCGACCTGGGTGGGGGTGTCGGGTGGGGGTGCGGGCGTGGCGGTTTGCGCCGTCTTGCCTGCATCGCCTTCACCGCCTGTGCGGCCCAGGAACCACCATCCGCCGCCTGCTGCGACGACCAGCACGGCGGCGGCGACGGCGCCGAGGACGGCCTTGTTGCTGCCGCTCTTGCTGTTGTCAGCAACAGGTGCCTTGGCGGCGATGGGCTTGGGCATGTGGGCCGTGCCGATCACGGTCGGTGCATCGGCGCCCGACTGACTGCTTCGTGCACCGGACGGCGGCACGGTGCGCGGCGTCGGCGCGATGCTGTGGCCGACCTCCAGGCCCAGCGCCGCGCGCAACTCCGCCATCGATTGCGGCCGTGCTTCGGGCCGCACGCCCAGGCCCGCATCGATCGCCGCGAGCAGCCGGTCGCTGTAGCGCTGGCGCAGGATGTCGTTGCCCGCGAGCGGCACGTAGCTGTCGGACAGCAGCCGCGCCACCGAGGGCGGCGGCGCGCGGCCGCACACGGCGACGTGCATCACGGCGGCGAGTGCGTAGACGTCGGTCCATGCGCCTTGGGACATGTCGGGCATCTCGGCGTACTGCTCGATGGGCGCGTAGCCGGGCTTGAGGATGACGGTGATCGCCTGCGTCTTGTCGGTGATCACGCGGCGCGCGGCGCCGAAGTCGAGCACCACGGGGCGGCCGGAGCCTTCGAGCAGGATGATGTTGTCGGGGGCGATGTCGCGGTGGTAGCAGTGGGCGTTGTGCATCACGGCGAGGGCTTGGGTGACGCCGTCCATGATGCGGGTGAGCCAGGCTTCGTCGACGCCTGCGGGGATCGCTACGAGTGCCTCTCGCAAGGTGTCGCCCTTGTAGAAGGGCATGACCATGTAGGTGGTGCCCTTTTCTTGCCAGAAGCGGTAGACCTTGAGGAGCGAGGGGTGGTCGAACTGGGCGAGGAGGCGGGCTTCGTTGATGAAGCTGCGCATGCCGAGGTCGAAGGTTTCTCTGTGTCTTTCTGACAAGGGGACTACGGTGCCGTCTTGCTGTCTTGTGGATAGCGAGGTTGGGAGGTATTCCTTGATGGCTACTACGCGCTCCAGCGTGTGGTCCCAGGCTTCGTAGACGACACCGAAGCCACCCTGGCCTACGACTCGGGTGACTTCGAATTCGGCTAGGCGGCTGCCTACGGGGAGGAGGCCTGCGTCGTGGGTTGCGGTTGCTGGGCTGGTGACGGGGGTGCCGGAGGCTGTGGTGAAGCCGCCGCCGGTGATGACTGTGGCGCCTGTGTCAGCTTCGCTGGTGGATGGCACAGGCCGTGAGACGACTCGGGTGCGGTCGTCTTCCGGGGGAAGGGCGTTGTCGGTCATTGACCTGCTCCTGCTGGGCGAACGCCGCTTGGGGCTTGCTTTCCGGGGCCGGGTCTCGGCCCGGCGGCCGACCTACTTTTCTTTGCTTCGCCAAAGAAACGTAGGCAAAAGAAAGGCGACCCTGCTGTCTGCGTCCCTCCGCTTCGCTGCGGGCAACCTGCGGTGCTCACGTTTCGCGGGGTCTCGCAGAACTCGCTTCGCTCAAACAGCTGCGAGCCCTTATCCGCGAAACGCTCCGCTCCTCGGCGCATACAGAAGGGGTTTGGATACCAACGGGCCATCGCTTTGCTCGGCCAGTAGGCCGCAGCAGGCGCTTCGCGCCTGCTGCGGCTTGCATGGGGCGTGGCGTTGAACTGGGCAGGGCGCTGGCGCTCGCGCAAGTGCAGACACATGTACGAGT